>JBEKYR010000022.1:0-83590 GCA_049510745.1 Verrucomicrobiota bacterium
CCGGCACGCTGGAGGCGCAGAGCGGAACGCTGCAGTTAATCGGCGCTGCTTCTGGAACCGGCGCGGGTTTGTTCACGGCGGAGGCCGGGGCGACCCTGGCTTTTGGCAACGGCTACACGGTCGGCAGCGGAGGCCAGATGACGGGAGCGGGCACCAATCTGTTGAACGGCGGCACGGTGACAGTGAACGGGACTGTGACCGCGTCCAACCTGGTGCTGGCTGGGGCGGCGCTGGGGGGAACCAGCGGGGTTATCATGGGGGGAATGACTTGGACCAGTGGTTCCATTGCCAGCGGAAGCACGTTGACGCTGGCGACCAACGGGGTTTTGGCGCTGGCGGGCAACAATGGGAATAATTATGCCTGTTTGGGTATCTTGACCAACGCGGGAACCGTGCAACCAACGCGGGAACCGTGCAGTTGCGCAGCGGGAATCTCCAGCTCTGGAGCGGCCAGTTGGTGAATTTGCCCGGCGCGTTGGTGGACCTGCAGGGCGACGTGTCAATTCTCTGGGCTGCGGGCACCGAGGTGATTGTCAACGAAGGGACCGTGCGCAAGTCCGCCGGCACCGGTGTCAGCACCATCCAACCCATTTTCAACAACACCGGCACGCTGGATGCGCAGAGCGGAACGGTGGATTTGGCCGGGAGTCACAATTTGGCCAATGGCGCCCTGAACTTTGGGATCAGCAGCCTGACTACCTTCGGAACGATCACTCTCTCCGGGAGCGCGGCGCTGACCGGGACCCTGAGCGCGAAGCTTAACAATGGATTCGTTCCAAGCATTGGCAATGCCTTTCAGATACTCACCTACGGCTCGTATTCGGGAAGTTTCACCAGCACGAACCTCCCACCGGGGGTCGTCTGGGAGGCCACCAATACCGCCACCGCCATGACCATCACGGTCCTGCAACTGACTCCGACGTTGCAATTCCACGCGCAAAGCAATCTGCTGGTGCTCTCCTGGACGACCAACGCCGTTGGTTTCTCTCTCCAAACGACGACCAACCTTTCGAGTCCGTCCAGTTGGGTCCCGGTGTCCGGCGGCATCGTGATTGGCAATCAGATCGTCGTGACGAACATCATGTCCGGCCCCTCGGCATTTTTCCGCCTGAAGCTATGACCTTATCCATGCCTTGAACTCTGAACTCCTGCGCCAGAGCCTCGGCGACGGCAGGTATCGCATTTTATTTCGCGCTCTTTCGGTTTTGGGGGATTCTGTCCGTTGCAAGTCGTTATCTCTGTGGTCTTTGCGCTCTCCCGTCCTCCATAGCTTCAGCGAAGGAGGATGCGGCCAAATCCTCTTTTTTTGTAAGAATTTTCCTTCCATAGGTTTTTCCCGTTGACAGACCTGTGCTTAAATCGAGCCAGCATGAATTATACATGCAACAGGCAAAGTGCCGAGTGCGGCCCGGTCAACACCGGCCCGTGGATGGCAGACCTTTCCCATCGCATCAGCCATTCGTCGCATTGGTCCCATTGGTCCCATTGGCTCCCCAATCAAGCCGGTCAAACCTTGGACGTTCGCCCTCACGTGCAACATTTGCCGTCATTGGCAGGTGACAGACTTGACGCAAAAACTCAATCCTGGACCGGTTCAAGTGCAGACCCGATCCGCCGCCAGCACCCGAAACGACCCCAAGAAGCGGCAAAAAATGCCGGATCCAACCCGGAAAACGAATTCAAGAACCCGGACAAATCCGGAAAAATCCGGCCAAATCCGGGTAAATCCGGCCAAATCGGGCCAAAAATTGAAATTCCACAAAATTCCCGGAATCGGCGAAAGCGACCGGTGACGAAAAACCTCATGAATGCTACCACCGTCAGAGGGGTCGAGTCACTTTTTACCGTCGCTCGAACCAAAGACCTGAAACTCATAAAAACTTGCCCAAGAACCCTCCTCCAAACCGCCTATGACTATCCGCACATACCTTCCTTTGGCCGAAAAATCATCGGAACTTGTCTGGGCAGAGGTGGCATTGGCGGTCTTGTCAACCGCCACCGTCCAATTGGTCTGATCCGACGATACTTCAATCCTGTATTGGTAAAGGGCGCTATGCTCCCAAATGATTTGTGTGTTGGTGACGGTGGCTGTGCCTCCAAGGTCCACTTGCCACCATTGAGGGACATCTTCGCTGGAAGCGCACCAACGGGTCTCCATCTTCCCATCATTGCCGTCTTGAGCCGGGTGTCCGCTCTCCTCGCTGCTGGCCAGCGCCGCCTTGCCCAAGGCAATGTCACCGGCCGACACGGTTGCAGTTGCCGCGGAGCTGTTTGCGCCGGGATCGCTTTCCTCGAGCCGTTTTCCTTCGTGGCCGCCGCTCTCATGCCCCACCCAACGGGAGACCAGGTGGGAAACCTTGCCGGAGGCATCCTTCCAGAAAGTCACTTGGATATCCGGCATCGCTTTCAAGAAGAAGTTCGTCTCCGACTCGGCAAGCATTTCGAACTTGGGCGCCCCGGTGGACTGCAGGAATAGTTGCTCCCCGCTCGCCGTTACGGCACAAATGATCTCCGGCTTCTCCACCATTCTATACCGGCCAACGAAAGGCTCCAGTTGGCTGGCTTCCAGCTTGACCGCGGTCTTTTCTTTCGGCCGGCTCAACGGTTTATCCAGAAGCAAGCCCGCCAAATTGTTAGCCACTTCTCCCGCAACGGCCGAATCCGAATTGGCAAAGGCCGCCACGAAGACATCCGCGGAGGGAAGCCATCTCATCGCGGTGGCAAAGCCGTTGATCCCGCCGTCATGCCCGAGCACCTTCTGGCCAAAGCGTTCCGAGTGTTTTGCCTCGGAAACAATGATCCCAAAACCGTAATCATTCTTCTCCGGCGTGGTCATGGCTTTCCACGACTCCGCCGAAACGAGCTTCTGCTCCCGCCAACACTGATACCAGCGGAAGAAATCCTCGACGGTCGAATACAACGCCCCGGCTCCATGCGGAATGCTCATATCAACGTAAGCCGAATTGACCCAGGTGTCCCCGTCACGCCGCAACGTATAGCCCGTGGCTCGATGGGGCAGAATCGTCTCGAAATGGTCGTAACCGCTGTCCTTCATGCCGAGCGGCTTGAAAACGAACTGCTGGACGAATTGCTCGTAGCTCTGGCCCGAAGCCTTTTCCACGATGTAACCCAGCAGAACATAACCCGAATTGCTGTAAGCGAACCGCTCGCCCGGTTCGAATTCAAGGGGCTTGTCGCGAAAACGCTTTATCGTCTTTTCCGGCGGAGACGCCAGCATCTGCGTCGATTCATTGTCCGGAAAGCTGGTGAAGTTGGCAATGCCCGAAGTGTGGGTGAGCAGGTGCCGGACCTTGATTTTCGACCAGGCGCCCGGACAGTCCGGCACGAATTTGGAAATGGGGTCCTCCACGCTCAATTTGCCCTGTTCCTGGAGAATCAAGATGCACAAGGCGGTGAACTGCTTGGTGATGGAACCGAGCCGAAACTTGGTGTCCGGCGCGTTGGCAACCTCCAGTTCGCGGTTGGCCAAACCGTAACCCTTCATGAACACAATCTGGTTCGACCGGGCGACCATCACCGAGCCGGCAAACCTCCCCGAGTTCAACTCGGTTTTCAGGTAGTCATCCGCCTTTTGAGGAAAATCCGGCGACGACGACGGTTCGGTGGTTGGAGCCGCGGCGGCGAATCGCGCCGTCAACAATAAGAGGAGGGTCAATAATCGCATGGTATGGTGTGAAATGGCTGTTTGGGGTTCAACGGTGGCGATTCCAGGCCAGCGCCAACGGGGCGATGGCCAGATCCGCCAGCGGAAGAATGAGGAATCCACCGAGCGCGGTCCAAATCCACAGGTCTGGTCTGTTGATCGTGTGACAAACATGGCCCGCATAGCCGGCCACGAAAAGGCCGCACACCAGCCAGCCGCCAACAATCCAACCGACCGCGCGGGCCGTGATGGCATTCCGACGCAACCCCAAAACAAAAGCGGTTGTCGAGACGGCAATCTTCGCCGCCAAACTCACAATCAGAATTCCTGGCAGCCAGGGCAGCAGTGCCGCCCTGAAATTTACGTTGGTCCAGGCGGCCCACGCCAGCGCGCCCAGCCCCTCAAGGAGAAACAGCCTCCAGATGCTGGACGCCACGCCAACCCAGGAGCGCCCGGTCAAGCCCGCCCCGATCCCAGCCACCAGATTTGTCCAGGTCCAAATGAACAGCAGCAGCAACACCGGCACGCATCCGGTCATGAATGCCACAGTCCCATACGGCGTGACCCATCCGGCCTTTGAAACCAGGATTCCCTTTCCCATGAGCGCCAGCATGAGACAAGCGGCCACTGTGACCAGCCAGGTCAGGGCGCTCGTCGCCAAAGCCATCGCCAGCTTGGCCATCACAAAACCGCCATTGGTCATGGGACGAACGGCGACGTAAACCGGCAGTTCAGCGCTGGCATGGAGGCGATCGAACTTTGCCAGCGCGGGAGACACCAGCACGGAAAGCATCAGAGGCACGATCAAGAGGGGAAGGATAAACATGCTCAGAACCATCACCATTTCGGCATCACCGCCCTGCGGGGTTTCTCCCGAAATTTTGCGGACCACGAGAATCGCAAGCTCGAAAAGCCCGGCAATCAAAAATGCCATCCCGCCCGAGATGCCGGGAAGCAGCCATCCCTGCCTGCGCCATTCCAGCCAGAATTGCGCCCCGAACGCGGAACCAAATTTCCCGCGCCGCCCCGGCGCCCTTGCCAGGCGCAGGCGGCTCCAGACCATCGAAATCCGGGATGGGCCTTCCCATCTTCCCTGTCGCATCAGTTTCAGCCCGATCCACGCAGCCGGCACGGCGGACACGAGCAAGGCAGCCAGAATGGGCCACTGCCAACCGGACAAGGCATTGGCCCGCATCTGCGGCATGCGCCAGACGAAAAAATGAAACATGCCCATTATGACCAATGCCAGCATTCTGCCCTTCGGCAACGGCAGACTCCAGGCAAGAGCCTGTATCCACCAAAAAAAAGACAGCAACACGGCGCCGGTCCAAAGCAGATCGGAGGCGGAGAAGCCCACCACGTGCCGCCACACCAATTCGGCCCAGAGCGCAAAGAGGGTCACGATGACCGCACCGCCAATGAGCATCGGAACCAGGACGAGCCGCGACGTGCCGACCGGTTTTAACAGGAGCCGTCCGGGAAAGCTGAACTGCACGGACCATTGATCAACCTCGAAGCAGCCCAGGCAAATCAGCGATTGACCAAAAGCTCCCAGAAAGCAGAAGAACGCGGCGCAGCCCAACATTTCCCCCAATGCCGGGGACGCCCAATGATCTTTCCAGAGGACAAAGAGCCAGCTTGCCGCCAGCGCGGCTCCGTCCCATAAAAATTTCACTTTGTGCCTGCCCCAGATTTCCCAGAGCATCGCGCCGGTTGGCGTTCGCCACGCAAGTCTGCCCACACCCATAATCAACTTCCCTTTCCACCGGCTCGCGCCACCAGGATTTCATCCAGCGTGGGCGTTCGTTCCTCGACCACGCGGGCGCCAATCAAGGCGGCAGCCGTTTCCAGTTCGAGACGCGAGCCGCCAAACAACACCCGCCATTCGGAGCCGTATCCCGCGACCGCATGCGCCCCGGCCAGAACCGGCGCCGTCGCCGGCGGTTCCGCAAAGGCCAGCACCGCCAGAATATGACCGCGCCGCACCTCCTCGGTCCGTCCGTTCAACACCACGCGTCCACGCTGGAGCATGACGACGTCATCAGCGACACGTTCGACTTCGTCGAGCAGATGGGACGAGAACAGAACGGTTCGCCCCTCCTCGGCCACGATGCGAATGATCGCCTCCAGAATGTCCCGGCGCACCACGGGGTCCAAACCGGAACTGGGTTCGTCCAGAATCAACAACTCCGGCCGATACGCCAGAGCCGTCAGCAAGCCGGTCTTTGCCTGCTGCCCTTGCGACAGGGTCTTGATCCTTTGTGCCGGGTCCAATTGGAACTGTTCCAAAAGCTGCGCGGCGTATTGTTCATCCCATCCCGGATAAAATGCCTGGGTGTAGCGCATGAACTCGTCCACTCGCATCCAGCCGGGCAGGTCGCGCTGCTCCGATAAATAACCCACCCGGCCCAGCACGCCCACGGGGTCCAGCACCGGATCGAGGCCAAAAACCCGCACGCTGCCCGTCTGGGCTTTGAGGGAGCCGAGCAGATGTTTGATCAGGGTGGTCTTGCCAGCCCCATTTTCGCCCACCAACCCCAGCACGCTGCCGCGGGCGACGAAGACCGACACATCGTCCAGCGCCGCCTTGGGCCCGAAATGACGCGACAGACCGCTGACGGCGATGACGGCCTCGGCCGATGAGGGAGAGGGAAATTTCATTTGGATGATTCCGGTTGCATGGTGGCATCCCGCTCGCGCAGGAGCATGATAACGTCCTCCAACCCAATGTTCAGGTGCCGCGCATTGGTCAGCAAGACATCGGCGGGTTCGGCCAGAATCCGGAGTTTTTCACGCCGGGGCAGGAGCGTCTTCACCTGGGCCACCGTGGTGCCGAAACCCTGCCGCATGGTAACGATCCCTTCCCGTTCGAGTTCGAGATAGGCGCGCGCCACGGTGTTGGGATTGATCCGCAATTGTTCGGCCAGCAGGCGGATCGGGGGGACATCATCGCCGGGCTTCAAGCGGCCGGCGGCCACCAGGTACTTGACCTGAGCGACGATCTGTTGGTAGATCGGCGTGCCGTCCTGCACTGAGATTCGGAGTTGCATCGCACTTGAACCGTCGGGCCGCCCAAACCGGGGCCGTCCGGTTAATGTATCAATAGTCTAATACATTAATATAAACAGTCAAGCCCGATCTTTTGTCTGTTTTTTGTCGATGCGGATCGGGGGCGCGTTTCACTTTTTGGGTGGCGGTTCTTGATTCGTTCTTAATCTTAATGATTAAGAGGAGCTACCCAAAAAATTGGTTTGCGGCGAACTACAGGCGTTTTTTATTCGAGATGTTTGTGGACCAAGGCGCACAGCTTCAGGGCCAACGGATCTTTCATGCCGTAAATGACATGCTGGCCCTGCTTTTGGCGCGCCAGGATGCCGGCGCCGGCGAGCAGGAGCAGATGCTTGGAAACATTGGCCTGAGTCGCGCCGACCGCGGCCACAATCTCGTTGACGGTGCGCGGCTTGCGGCAGACGGCCTGCAAAATCCTCAGGCGCATCGGTTCGCCCAGCAGGCGGAAGCGGAGGGCAACCTCCTCCAACTGGACCTCGGACAGCAAGCGGCTGGTTTTTCTGGTTGACATATTCTTATATAGTTATATATTCATATAATGAATATGAGCCATTTGCAAGCCAAAAGTTCCATTGGACCGCTCGAACTCCAGCGCCGCCTGGCGGCGGGCGGTCCCGCCCAACTGCTCGATGTCCGCACCCCGGGCGAGTTCGCCGCCGCCCACGTGCCGGGCGCGAAGCTCATTCCCCTCGACGACCTTGATCCGGCCGCCTTTCGACGGGAGCGCGGGGCGGAGGAAACTCCGCTCTATGTGCTCTGCGAGTCCGGAGGACGCGCCCGCCAGGCGATTGAAAGGCTCGAACGGGCCGGGATTCGCGGCTGCGTGCTGGTCGAAGGAGGCACCCAGGGCTGGATGGACGCGGGGCTGCCGGTCGATCGCGGCCGGAGCAAAGTTTTGCCGCTGATGCGCCAGGTGCAAATCACCGTCGGCCTCATTTCGGCCGCGGGTGCGGTCCTTGCGCTGGCCGTCAACCCGCTCTTTGCCAGTATCCCGCTCGTCACCGGCTGCGGTCTGGTGTTTGCCGGGATCACGGGCACCTGCGGCATGGCGCTGCTGCTGGCGAAAATGCCGTGGAATCGTGCCCGAAGCTGCGGTTCTTGTTGCGCGGCAAACGCGGAGTCCCAATCATGAAAAATCCTCACCGCATCGTGATTGTCGGGGGCGTGGCCGGAGGCGCTTCCGCCGCCGCCAAGGCGCGCCGGGTTGATGAAAATGCCGACATCCAGATCTTCGAGCGCGGCCCCTACATTTCCTTCGCCAACTGCGGCCTGCCGTATTTCATCGCCGGCGAAATTGACGACCGCTCCAAATTGATCGTCATGACACCGGAAAAATTCTGGGAGCGCTCGCGTGTTCGCGCCCACGTCAACCACGAAGTTCTTTCGATCAATCGAGCCGCCAAAACCATCTGTGTCAAAGAACCGGATGGCAGGCAGCGCGACGTGCCTTACGACAAACTCGTGCTGAGCCAGGGCGCGAAGGCCATCGTGCCGCCCATTCCCGGCGCGGACCTGCCGCATGTCTTCACCCTGCGCGACATCCCGGACATGGACCGCATCGCCGCCTTCCTGAACGAACGGCAGCCGCGTCATGCGGTCGTCATCGGCGGCGGATTCATCGGGCTGGAAATGGCGGAGGCCTTTCACCATCGCGGCCTTCACGTCACCATTGTTGAGCGCAATCCGCACATTTTGCCGTTGCTGGACCGCGACATGGCGGTTCATTTGCAGAATCAAATCCGGCGCGACGATTTCGACTTCAAAAGCGGGGCCGAAGCGGCGCGGTTCACCGCCGGCGGCGTGGAGTTCGCCGATGGCAGCCGGTTGCCGGCAGATTTGATCCTGATGAGCGTGGGGGTGAAGGCGGAAGTGGAATTGGCGCGGGCGGCGGGCTTGGAGATAGGGGAAACCGGCGGAGTCAAGACCAATGGCCGTCTGGAGTCGTCCGACCCGAGCATTTACGCGGTGGGCGACGCGGCGGAGACGATGCATGCCTTGACTGGCGCGCGGGCGCGCATCGCGCTGGCCGGCCCGGCCAACCGCCAGGGACGCATCGCCGGCGCCAACGCGGCGGGCGCGCGATTGATCTATCCCGGAGCGTTGGGCACCTCAATCGTGAGGGTTCTCAACATGACCGCCGGATTCACCGGGCTCAACAGCGCCCAGGCGAGAAAGGCGGGTTTCACCTTCTTCACCAGCCTGACGCGCGACCCCTGTCACGCGCACTATTATCCTGGCGCGAAACCGGTGCTGATCAAACTCGTCGCGGAGGAAGGCACCGGCCGCCTGCTCGGAGCCCAGATCCTGGGTGAAAGCGGCATTGACAAACGCGTGGATGTTTTGGCCACAGCCATCACCGGGAAAATGAGCGTGTTCGATCTGGAAAGTCTTGACCTTGCCTATTCTCCTCCGTTCGGTTCCGCCAACGATCCTGTGAACACGGCGGGATTTGTGGCCGGCCATATCGCGCGGGGCGACCTTGCGACCGTTGCGCCGGAGACTTGGCAACCCGATGGTGAATACTTGCTGGACGTGCGCGACGCCGATGAAGTGGAGAAATTCGGCAAGCTTAAAAACGCGGTAAACATCCCTCTGGCCCAACTGCGCGACCGTTTGGCGGAATTGCCGTGCGACCGGCGGATCGTGACGTATTGCCAGAAAGGGCAGCGCGGTTATCTGGCCGCGTGCGCTCTCCACGGGCGCGGCTTTGAAGACGTGGCCAATTTGCGCGGGGGCTTTCTTCAGACCAAACTACTCGACGAGACGCGCACAGAACATAAATAGGGATCGAATTTGAGAGGATGGATGCGCCCTTGAAATTCGCCCGCGCTTGCGTGAGGCTGGAGGGGTTGATGGACCCGAACCAGACTCCATTGCCGCCCTTGACGGCGGGGACGCTCTACCTGGTGGCCACCCCGATTGGCAACCTGGAGGACATAACCTTGCGCGCCTTGCGGGTGCTCAAGGAGTGCGACGTGGTGGCCGCGGAAGACACGCGCCATTCCGGGCGACTGCTTAAACACTTCGGCATCGCCAAGCCGCTCTTGAGCTACTTCCAGTTCAACGAGGCGCGGCGGAGCGAAGAGATTCTGGAACGGTTGCGGCGCGGGGAAAAGGTCGCCTTGGTGACGGACGCGGGAAGTCCGGGGATCAGCGATCCGGGGGCGCGGGTGGTCGCGGCGGCGCTGGCGGCGGGATTGCGGGTGGAAGCGGTGCCGGGGCCGTGCGCCCTGGTGGCGGCCCTGACGGCCAGCGGATTGCCCACCGATGAGTTTCATTTCGCCGGGTTCCTGTCACATAAAAGCGGGCAGCGCCGGCGGCAATTGGAGGGGTTGCGGACGGTTCCCGGGACGCTGGTTTTCTACGAATCTCCCTATCGAATAATGAAGTTATTGGAGGAGCTGGCTGAGTTGTATCCCGCACGGCGGACGGTACTTGCGCGCGAATTGACGAAGAAATTCGAGGAAGTCCGGGGGGGTGCCCCGGCCCAATTGCTGGAGGCGATGCGCCCCCGGGCAATAAAAGGAGAATTCGTTGTTTTATTGGGGCCGGAGTCAGGCTGAAATTGAGAGCCGAATTTTTTCGTTGCGTCGCCCCGGGATTTCCCCTACGGTTGTGGCATTCAGCTTAATCCCAAAGCGGAACGTTCGGTTAAAAAACCCTTCACGGGAACCGTTCGAGATAATATGGGTAAACAGTAAAGTAATATGTCAGCAAAACTATTCGTCGGTAACCTCACCTTCACCGCGACGGAAAACGACTTGCAGGATCATTTCGCGCAAGCCGGCGTGGTGGTATCCGTTAACATTATGCAAGACCGCATGACAGGGCGTTCACGCGGCTTCGCCTTCGTCGAAATGGGTTCGAAGGAGGATGCGGATAAGGCCATTCAGATGTTTAATTCCAAGGACTTCCAGGGCCGTCCCCTCACGGTCAACGAAGCTCGTCCTCGCGAAGAGCGTCCCCCCGGCGGCGGTGGCGGTGGCTATCGTGGCGGCGGCGGTGGTGGCGGCGGGTATCGCGGCGGCGGCGGAGAGCGGCGCGGCGCCGGCGGGTATCGCCAGTAGGCCGGCGCCTGGTGTGGGTTTGTTCTCCCTTTCGACGGCCGCGGCAACGCGCCCGGAGTTGGTTTTTCGTCAGACGAATTTGCCTGGATTCAAAATCCCTTTTGGATCCAGGCTTTTCTTTACCCGCCGGTGCAGGGCGCGCAAGGCCGCCGGGGCGGCCAGGGGCCACCAGCGTTTCTTGGCCAGCCCGATGCCATGCTCTCCCGTAATCACTCCGTCCCAGGCCAGCACCTGCCGGAACAATTCGTCCAGCGCCCGGCGCGTGCGCCCGGCCACGCCCGGCCACTCCTTGTCATACATAACGTTGACGTGGATGTTGCCGTCGCCGGCGTGTCCGAAACAGGCCACCGGCAGATCGAACTTCTTTTGCAGGCGCGCGGTAAAGGCAAACAGGTCCTCCAGCCGGCTGCGCGGCACGGCAATGTCCTGGTTTAATTTGACCAGCCCGGTGTCGCGCAACCCGTAGGAAAATTCGCGGCGCAATTCCCAGAGCTTCTCGCACGGCCCGCGCCCGCGGGCGCGCTCGACAAACACCGGCGCGTGTCCCCGGACCAGCCTCTCCAGGCTGCGCGCCTCGAACCGGACCGATTTCTCCTGCCCGTCCAGTTCCACCATGATTAAGGCGCGGGCGCCGTGCAGGCGGCGGCTTCCCGTCCGGCGGCGGGCGGCGTCCAGAGTGAACTCGTCGGCCACCTCCAGGGCGGAGGGCAAAAAGCCCCGCTGAAAAATCGCGCCAATGGCCCGCGCCGCAGCCTTCATCGAGTCGAATCCCGCCACCAGCAAGGCCCGGAAGGGCGGCAACGGAATGAGTTTGACCGTCACCTCCGTCACCACGCCGAGCAGGCCCTCCGAGCCGACGATCAGACGTGTCAAGTCGAACCCTGTCTTGTTCTTGTGCGTGCGCCCGCCGAGCGCAACGGCCTCGCCGTCGGCCAGCACGACGCGCAGGCCCAGAATGTAATCGCGCGTCACCCCGTACTTCAGGCAGCGGGGGCCGCCGGCGTTGGTCGCCACCGTGCCGCCGAGGCTGCAATCGGCCCGGCTGGCCGGGTCCGGCGGATAATACAACCCCTGCCGTTCCACCGCCTCCTGCAGCGTCTGGAGAATCACCCCCGCTTCCGCAACCGCCACGAAATCACCCGCGTGAATCTCCTTGATCCGGTTCATGCGTTCCAGCGAGAGCACAATCCCGCCCCGTTGCGGCACGCACCCGCCGACGTAGCCGTAACCGGCCCCGCGCGCCGTGACCGGGATGCGATGGGCGGAGGCAAACCGGAGGATTTGCTGGACCGTCTCGGTGCGGCGCGGCAGCGCCACGGCGTCGGGCAGATGGGTGGCGGACCATTTGTCGCCGGAATACTTGCGCAAGACGGCGGGTTGGAGTTGGAGTTCGCCGGCGGGGAGGCGTTTTTTGAGTTGGCGCAGAAGGGGAGAAGGGTTCACGAAAAGGGCGGGGCTTAGGATTCGAGCAGTTTCCGCGCGCTGGCGGCCTGATCTTCGGGCACTTGCACCAGGATGCCGCCGACGGCCATGGCGTAGCCGTCCATGCTGAGGGCGGCGTTTTCGTTTTTCATATTGACGAAAAACTCGTTGGCCTCCAGGCGGGAGCGCACCAGTTCGGCGTCGGCGGGATTGAACGCCCTGTAAACAGTGACAAAATCCATGCCAGCAAGATCGGGCCGGACCCCGCGGAATTCAAGCCAAAGCGTGGCCTTCAAGGGGCCGGACGGGAATTATTATGTCATCGGCGAGGTTCCCACGGACCGAAGTCAGGCGGATTCCTTGCCGGCGTATTTCTTCGCGGCGGTGTCCACCCGGATGGTTTCACCTTTGGCGATGAATAACGGCACCATGATTTCGAGTCCGGTTTCCAGCTTGGCTTCCTTCCAGGTCGAATCAGAGCCGCCCCGGACGGGCGGAGCGGTCTCCACGACCTTGAGCGGAATTTGCGGCGGGAGGACGATGTCGAGCAGGCTGCCTTCGAGCAGCATGGCTTTGTATTCCTGGTTCTCCTTGAGGAACCCGCGGCGCTCGCCCAGTTGCTCGTCGCTGATGTCCAGTTCATCGAACGTCTCCGCGTCCAAAAAGACGTGCAACCCGCCCTTGCTGTAACTGTAGGTGATGCGGCGGGTTTCCAATTGCACCACCGGCACGCGCTCGTTATCGGCGAAAACGCGGTCAATCATGTGGCCGGTCTTGAGATGACGAAGGCGGGTGTGAAGTTTGTGGCGGGTTTGCGCCGTGCCGCTGACGTGGAACTCCTCGACGACATGCGGGCCACCTTCCAGCATGAGCACCATCATGCGTTTGAATTCGGACGGCAGAACCGTTTGCATAATGACCTCCGTCTTGAGCCGGGCGGGCCTGGCCTCAGCCGGCGTTTGTTGCACACCGAATTTTTAATGCCAACCATTGGCGGCGTCAAGCGCCACGCGGCCGCATGCTTTACTTGACGGAACCCTGCTGGTCTCCCTCAAAGACAAAGGCGCCATAGCCGACGACTTGACTGCGCGGTCCGGCCGTGTCACCCGAATTGCGCAGGTCAACCGCCCGCGCGCGCAAGTGGTGCTGCCGCGCCGCGCGGAGCAGGCCGCGAATGGGGATTCGTCCGCAGGCCTGTTCTTCCTCGATGTCTTGAGGCCGCAGTTCCTCGATGGCGCGGCGGGTGACAGAGTCCAACTCCTGCGCACTGGAGTAGGCGTGGTAATGGCTCAGGTCCGAGCTGATGACAAAGCGGGTTTCCGGGCCGCCCCAAAGCGCGTCAATGACCCGGGCCACCGCCTCGTCGCCCGCCTCGTTCACCACCAGAGGGACGATTCGGAAATCACCCAGCACGACTTGCAGGAACGGCAATTGAACTTCGAGCGCGTGTTCGCGGGCGTGCGCTTCGTCCAGAACAATAACTTGTGGCAATGCGCAAATCTGCCGAACGGCGTCCGTGTCCACCGGCACCAGGCCAATCGGTGTGGCGAACGCTTCCGCGCTGGACGCCGCCAGGCCTTCAAAGGGCACAAAATGCGACGGCCCGATCAAGACCACCCGTTGGATGACCGGGCGCGCCGACGCAAACCGCGCATAGGCCGACGCCGCGATTGGGCCGGAGTATATGTAACCCGCGTGCGGCGCGATGATGGCTTTTGGCGCCACAGCATTGTCCGGTTGAACCAGGCTGAGGAAACTCTCGATCACGCGGCGCAGTTCGGCCGGATCGGCGGGATAGAACCGGCCCGCGACTGCCGCCGGCCGCACTTTCGCCGGCTTGATGGATGATGCTCTGGCCATAACCGAACAGACTTAGTTCAAAGGCACACGCCTCGGCCGGCGCGTGAACCAATCCCGGACCAGCTCGCCCCGTCTCGCCTCGACCACCCCGCCTGCCGGCCAGATGCCGGGAATGGCCGTCTGACACTTTGGGCATTTGCCCTCGCCGGTGATCCGGTACTCCCGCACCGAATAGCCGGCGCGTTCAATGAGCGCCGCGCGGCATTGGGGGCAAAAGGTGTTTTCCCACGGGCCGACGCGGCCGGGCAAGTTGCCGGCATAAACAAAATGCAGCCCTTCCTCCGCGCCAATTTCCGCCGCGCGAACGAGTTGGCGCGCCGTCGTGGCCGGGGCGGCGGTCGTCTTGAAGTCAGGATGAAAGGCGGTGACGTGCCAGGGGATGTCGGGGCTGACCGAGGCGAGGAATTGAGCCATCGCGCGCAACTCCGCGTCACTGTCGTTGAAGCCGGGCACGACCAACGTCACCACTTCCAGCCACAGGCCGCGTGCGTACACCATGCGAATGCCCTCGGTCACGTGTTCGAGCGTTCCCCCCAGCGTGCGATAGCGCCGGTCGTCGAACCCCTTGAGATCAATTTTATAGGCGACAATCCACGGGCGCAGAAAATCGAGCGCCTCGGACGTGGCGTTGCCGTTGGAGACAAACGCGCAGGCAAGACCGGCCCGCCCGGCCTCCTGAAAGACGGCGACGGCCCATTCCGCCGTGATGAGCGGTTCGTTGTAGCTGGACACCACGAGCCGGGCGCCGTTCTCTCGCGCGGCCTTTACGATTTGCTCGGGGGTCAATTCGAGGATAGGTGACGCCGCTTCCTCCTCGCGCAGCGCCTGGCTGGTGACCCAGTTCTGGCAATAGGGACAATGAAAATCGCAGCCGAGCATCCCGAACGTCAGGGCGTCGCTGCCAGGATGGACGTGGAAAAACGGTTTCTTCTCGACCGGGTCGCTGGCCAAGCCGCCGGCCACGTAACCGAACGGCACGCGCAGTTGGCCGCCGTCGTTGAAGCGGACTTTGCAGATGCCGCGCCGCCCCGCCGCGAGGAGACAGCGATGCCCGCACGCCACGCAACGAACGCGCCCGTCTTCGGCCCGCCAAAGCGTTCCGACGGTCGTGTGCCGATCCAGCGTCTCGGCCAATGAATGGTTGTTCACGGCTCAATATACTGCTACTCGCCCCCGATGGCGAGGGCTGTCGCTCCGCGTGCCTTGAAACCGTGCGGGATATTTTGAAGCGGCATAATTGGACCGGAGCGGGCGGTTCACTGGCTGCGCAGGCGGAAGAACTGGGGCGCGCCGCCCAGTTCCAGATCGACGGTAAACTGTTCTCCATCCAGCGCGGGGGTGTTGGTGATTGGGTTCCAGGTCGAAGCCGGCAGCGATGACGCGGCCTCCAAGCCGAAGCCGGCAGCGTTGGTTGTCCAAGCGAGCCTGACGTGGAGCGGGTCGGGCTGCTGGATTTGCAGTTCGGGCAAGACCCCCAGGGGGCCGTTTGTGGGGGTGGCAATGGCGATGCCTTCGACGCCGTTCGCCAGCGAGTACAGGAAGACGATTTGACCGCTGTTGTTCAAGCCGTTGTTCCCTGGCCCGCCCAAGCTGATAACCGTGGAGCCGAACAGGGAATCGCCTTCCGCAATCACCTTGTCAACAACGGGGCCGGTTCCCGCCAGAACCGCCCACTGGCCGTTGGAAAGGCTGCCGAAGCCAGCCACCGTGCCGGCGGCATTTATGGAGGGGAACTGGTCGTCAACCTCGCCGCCTCCTGCGACGGTGATCTGTGTCACGGCGCCCTCGCTGCTCATGAAGTCGCCATCACTCATGTTGGTGAGGGTGGCCCAGAATACGACGGCGCCGCTGTCGCTGATCTTCGGAAAAGAGTCCAGGGAATAGAACTGCGACCCGGCGCCGGTCTGCGCCAGGTTCGTGGCGCCGTCCGGCCCGACAAAGATACCCGACGTGCTGTCGGCGAGATAGCCGCAGTAGGCAATCTGGCCGCCGGCGTTGATGGAGGTGCCGCCAAACGGGCTGCCGCTCAAGAATTTGCCGCCATCCTGCGCGATGGTGGTGTAGGCCCCCCCAGCAGCCGGTTCAGTGAAGACGCCTTCCGGGCCGAACGGGTCGCCGCCGCTGTCGTTCAACCTTCCGGAGAAGGAAACCACGCCGTTGCGGATGGAGGGATTGTCCCAAGCGACATAGAACGGATTGTTGGTGTCCGCCGATTCGGCGATGACGGCTGTGGGTCCGCCGCTGCCGGTGCGGATACTGGGGTTGTAATTGTGGTAAATGAAGAACGCGACAGTGCCATCATCGTCAATGGCCGGCAGGCTGACGAGGCTGGCTCTGCCGGCGAAGAAGGAGAACTCGCCGGTGCTGGTGTCCAGGATCGTGCTGATGGTGGTCCCGTCGGTGCGGTAAATGCCCTCCACGCCGGAGGTCGTGTTCCCTCGAAAGGCGACCACCCCCGCATTATTGATGGCGACCGCGCCGAAGTCGTTGAATTGCCCGGTGTTGTCGATGACGTTGGTGAAGGTGTAGTTGCCGGCCCAAGCCGGGCTGTTCCACAGCGGAAGCAGCCACAACAGACTCAGGGCGGGAGCACACCACCGTGACGCCGCGAGGGCAACCCGTCGCGCGAGGGCATAAGGCAGCTTCCGGTGAAGGATCGAGGGTTGAAAGCCAGGAAGAACGGGTTTCATAGGTTTCGTAAAAAAGTTCTGTTTTTACTCCACCATGATCTTTGGTCCGGGATAAAATTCGGTCAATCCACAATTCTTGTCTGACGGCGAGCAATCGGGTGCTGGCGAGAATCGGAGTCAACGTTCGCGCCGAAGTTCGCCGACTCCGAGTCCAAAAGGCCGGTTGGAGCGGATTGACCGTCTTCGAGACACGGTTTTGACCAAAAACCCGGGAGAACTTAGAATTGGCGGGTCGCGCCGATTTTCAAGAGATGCAGTTTTTTGCCGGCGGCTTGAAACTTCTGCCGCGCCGCCTCGTGATCGATTTTTATGGGCGGAAACGTGTCGTAATGCACTCCCACAATCTCATTGCAGTCAATAAAACTCGCGGCTTTGACCGCGTCCGCCGCGTCCATCGTGAAATTGCCGCCGATGCACAAGGCCGCAAACGTCAGGCGGGTGGATTCGCCGATCAGTTTCATGTCCATCGTCAGCGCGGTGTCCCCGGAATAATAGAAACTGCCCTGCGCGCTCTCCACCACAAAGCCGCCCGGATTTCCGCCATAGGAGCCGTCGGGCAAACCGCTGGAGTGAATGGCGTTGACGTATTGGACGCGTCCGAAATCAAAACCGCACGCGCCGCCGTGGTTGAGCGGATGGATTTTGCCCGCGCCTTTTCTGCCCAGCCACGTCGCCACCTCATAATTCGAGATGACCGTCGCTCCGGTCCGTTTGGCCAGGCCCACCGCGTCGGCCAGATGGTCTTCGTGGCCGTGCGAGACCAGGATATAATCGGCCCGCACCGAATTGACATCCACGCCGGCGGCCAGCGGATTGGGGGTGATGAACGGGTCGAACAGCAAGGCGCGTCCGCCCAGCTCGACCGCAAAACAGGAATGACCATAGTAAGTGAAGTTCATAGGAAAGAATTCAAGGTTCAGGTTCTCACTTGTGTGCGGCCATCCGGCAGACCCTGTCGATCGCGCGGATCAAGGCCGCCGCCAGCATGACATATCCGGAAAAATATTCCATGCGCAGCAATGTTTCTGCGGAGAATCTACCATGTCCGCGCGCGGCCGCCCAGTTCAATCCGCTGAAAGTCGGACTCCGCTGACTGGCATCGGCCTATTCCTGAAAGACGGAGCCAAGGGCACCCCAGGCCTGAACTTGCCATCCCGCCGGGAAGCGTGGAGATTGGGAGCAGGATGACAGAAACGCAGAGTGGGACATGGCAGGCGCGCCGCTCCGGCTCGTGGCTTCGGATTCTGGCCATTGGCCGGAATCCAAAAGCAACCCTCCTCCGCGCCGCCGTTTTGGCGGCGGTATGCGTGGTGGTTTTCAAGTGGGTGCTGCTGCCCGTGCGGGTGGATGGCATCAGCATGGCGCCCACTTACGCCGATCATTCCTTCAATTTCGTCAACCGGCTGTCGTACCTCTGGCACGAGCCGAGACGCGGCGATGTGGTAGCCATTCGTTTGACGCCCCCGCACGGATGGTCCGCCCCGCACATCATGTTCTTGAAACGCGTCATCGGGCTGCCTGGGGAAGCCATCTCCTTTGTTGACGGCCGCGCGCGCGTCAACGGCCAGCCGCTCGACGAACCTTATGAGAAGGGGCCCTGCGATTGGAACGCGGCTCCAGTGACGCTCGGGCCGGAGGAATACTTTATGGTCGGTGACAACCGCTCGATGCCACAAAAAGAACATACCTTCGGCAAAGCGGAGCGAGGCCGGATTGTGGGCAAGGCGCTTTTGTGAAACGATCGCGCCTGCTTCTGCTGGCCGCCGTTGCGGCGCTGGGCGTCTGGGCCTGGATGGCTTTGCATCCCAGCCCCGAACGGCTGATCCGCAAGCAACTGGAAGGCGTCGCCCACGCCGTCTCCTTCGGGCCTCACGAGGGCAATCTGGCCAAACTGGCCGCCGCGCAACGCCTGGGGGATTTCTTCTCGATAAATGTCGATGTCCAGATCGACGTTCCGGGCGTTCAAGAGCACCGGCTGGCGGGACGGGAGGAGATTGTGCAGGCGGCGCTGGCGGCGCGCGCGTCGGTGCAGGCTTTGAACGTCGCCTTTCCTGATGTCACCGTCATGGTGAACGCGGACCAGGAATCCGCCGTGGCGGATTTAACCCTCCAGGCGCGAGTCGCCGGCGAGCCGCAGATGATCGTGCAGGAAATGAAATTCACCCTGCGCAAAATCAACGGCCAATGGCTGATTGTCAGAGTGGAAACGGTGCGCACCTTGTCGTGAAGCCGGGAACCAATTCCCTCATGGATGTGCCGCCAGCAGTTCGTTGGCTTTTGCCACCACCGCGAAGGCGTCGGCCACGTAAAGCACGTCGGCCTTGCCGCGCGCCCAGCCGCAGTTCGGGTCGAGGCTGATGGCGCGGCGCTCGCCGATGAAACGCCAGCCGACTGTATGCGGCTCTTCGCCGTGGCAGCAGGTGCTCAAACCTTTGGCGTGCCGCGGGGTCGCGCCGGTCTGGCCGATCTGGTTCAGATGGGAGAGGAACGGCAGCACCGCCTGCCCTTCGCCGCCCAAATCCACCAGCGATTTGCTGCTGCCCAGCGAAGCGCGCGTGACCTTGAGAAAATCGAGGATCAACTTCTCCGCCTCGGGAACGTGCGTCCGGCCATCGGCCTGTTTCTTCGTCCAGCCCGCGCCGGTGACGAAGAGCAGGGGCGCGTCGGGACGGATGGTTTGCGCGTCGGCCTTCGGCTCGCGGATGCCAACCACCGTGGTGCGCGGGCCGGCCCCGGCCAGGTTGACCGGAACCATTTCAACCGCCGCCGCGCCCGCGCCGCAGTCGCACGCCGTCTGGCTGCCGGGGTCAATGAGCATGAACCACGGACGCTGCGTTCTGGTCAGCGTGGCCTCCATCCGCTGGCGATAGAACCAGCGGCTGACCGCAGGCTTCCCGCCGGCGTCGCCGATGCCGGTCACATGCGAATCCACCCGTCCGCCTAACCGTTGCGCAACCCCGGCCAAAACGCGATTCCAGCGTGAAGTGGCCGGAGCGACGACCAGGGTGGCCTGCGCCGCCCGGCAGAGGGCTTCCGCCGCCGCCGCGTCCGTGCAATAGCGCGACTGGCCAAATTCCGCGCCCGCCACGCCGAAATACTTGGTGGCGGGACAGGCGGCGATGGAATCCGCCGCCGCTTGCACGCTTTCGCCGGCCAGCCCAACGAACAGATTCGACCCGGCGATGGCTTTGTTCAGAGCGCGCGCGGCGTGCAACGCTTCGCGGGCGGTCCTGGCGAGCGCGCCGCCGGCTTCGACGTGAGCGAGAAGAAGAATGGTTTCCATGATAATTTTTGGGCCTTTTGCGCCTTTTTGCGGCAACGTTTTTATTTCTTGATCCACTCGACGATTTCCTTCGCAATGTCGTCAGGCGATTGGTCCTTGACGATTCTGGTGGCGCGAAGCTGTTTGGGCAGCGTCACGCTCGCGAACGTCAGTCCTTCGCTCGTGAGTTTCGCCGATTTGGCCTTCTGCAACGCCGGCATGACGGTGCGCATGTTGGCCGTCCCGACCTGTGGATTATTTTTCGGCTCGGGCAAATTGCCCGTGGCCCACCCCAGCAACGCCGGCGGCCCGGCACACTTGGACACCTGATGCCTGCCGCCTTCGATGCGCTCCAGAATTTCCAGCGAGCCGTCCGGGTTTACTTTCAGTTCGTCCACGCCTTGAAACTGATCCACGATGCCCAGCCGTTCGCCGACCATTTGCATCGTCGCGCCCGCGCCGCGCGAGGCGGATTCCCAGCCGCCGAAAACGAGCAGCCGGGATTTGTCGAGGCCGGAAATGGTCTGGATGGCCTCAGCCAAAGCGGCGGCGACTTCAGCCGCCTCGGTGAAACCGCTGGCCGGACCGTCGAGTGCCACGAGTTCAAAGGGCACTTTCTGCGCGACGGTCATCATCACCTGCTGGAGCTTGGCCTTCGGGCCGAGGCTGACGAGCCAGACCTTGCTGCCGGGGGCGTTCCTGGCCAGGTTCGCCGCCTCGTAAAGCGCGTGGCCCGCCCACGGATCGAGGACGGCGGGCAGCATCATTTCATTTTTCAACGCCGGGCCGGCCGGCGACGCTATGGGTTCCAGCGTCTGCAACGGATCGGGCACGATGCCGGCGCAAACGATGATTTGGTATGCGGCGCTCATAAATGTTTCCTTACTTCAAGTCGTTTGGAAAACACCCGGCCACGATGGCCCGCACTTCCTGCAACCAGGCGGCGCGCTGTGCCGGCGTGCTTGTAATCACCACGGAGAACGTCCGCCGCCGGACATTCTTGACGCCGCACAAATCGAAGACGCATTTTTTCCAGAGCGTCTGCAACGGGTCGCCAAAGATTTCCCGCTCGCGGTCATCCGGCGTGTTGGCGGTGTTGAAAACAACCGCGGCTTTGGCCTTGAGCAGGCCGAGCGGAACGCCCTCGCCCTGATCGTTGGCGACAAACCGGTAGGCCACTTCCGGCCGCAGCACGCGGTCGATCCACCCCTTCAAAATCGCCGGCGGCATGCCCCACCAGTTCGGATGCACGATGATGATGCCGCCGGCTTGGGCGATTTCGTTGCAATGACGGACAATGGCCGGATCGAGCTTCGCGTTGGCCTGCAATTCGGCGGCGGAAAAGAGCGGCGGAAATTGTTCCTGGTATAGATCGTGGAGCACGGCTTCGTGGCCGTTCTGGCGAAGCGCTTCCGCCGCCGTGTTGGCGATGGCGTGGTTGAAACTTCCGGGATTCGGATGGGCGAGGATGATCGAGATGTTCATTAATTTTCGGCTGAATGTAATCCGCCCGTGCCGGCGCGCAAGGCGACAGACGTGCTTACGGGGTCACCAGCGCCACCTTCGGGAAATATCTTTTGAACCGCTCCTGGTCGCGCGTGGCAAGCTTCCAGCCCATGATTTGCGCCTGCGCGCCGATGAAGAAGTCCGGCAGCGGCATTTTGGGGGGCGCACTGCCGCCGGAGCCGCGCCGCGCTGTGACATAGCGGCGATAAGCCTTGCCGCAAATGACCGCCACCGCGGCAGGCACATCATGCACGGTGATTCCCAGGCGTTTGACTTCCGGTTCCACCTCTTCCGGGTCGCGCGCTCCGGCGCACAGTTCCGCCAGTGTCACCACACTGATTCCCCCGCCTTCGGCCACCACGGCGTCCTCAATCTGCTTTTTCGCCCACGCGTGGTGCGGCTGGCTCTTGTCGAGGGCATCCACAATTACGTTGGTGTCCAACAGGATCATGGCTCGCGCGTCATCTCGCGCAGTTCGTCCCACGACAGGTCAAACTTCAGCTTGGAAGCCGCGATGGCCTTGCGCACCTCCGCCCGGTTTTTTTTCTTCGGCGGAGCCGGTTTGTTCAGGCGCACCAAAAGGAAATGGCCGTTGCCTTCGTCCTCCCATGCAAACACATCGCCCGGCCGGGCGCCTGGCATGACCACCCGCTTCTTGCTGTCGGCGATTACCGTCATGGTGGGATAATCCCACATTTACGGCTGGGATGCAAGCGCGTTTCCGATTCAATTCTCCGCCGAGCGCAATCCCCCCGTGCCGGCGCGGAAGGCGACGGACATGCGTTCGGGATTTTCCGGCGAGGCGGAGGCGCAGTTCCACAGGCACGCGCCGCAGTGAACGCATTTCTCGCGGTCGAAATTCGGCACGCCGTTTTCGCCGGGCGTGATGGCCTGGCCGGAACAGACCTCAACGCACAGCTTGGTGCCGCACTGCTGGCATTGGTTCGGAAAAACAAACGCGACGTGATCGGCGTAACCGTGCGGGGCCTGCACTTTCCCGCCCATCAGCAATGCGTCCTGATGCGAGACGAGCAACTGGCCGTCGTAGGGAATCGCCGGCCAGCCCGCCCGTTCCATGAGCGCGGCGTGCGCGGAAACGCCGCGCGCGTAACAGTCGTCGCGAATCCGCCGCACTTCGCCGGGCGGGATGCGGCCGCGGAAATAATCTTCGAGCGAGGGAATGCGTTCCCAGGGATGCAGCGGTTTGCCGGGCAGGACGAGCCGTCCGCCGCTCAAACCGGCCAGCGCCATGCCAATCATTCCGGGGACGACGCCGCGTTGAAAACCGTCGCGCGATTTCTCGGCAGCGCGAGCTTCCTGTTCCACCCAGCTCGCGCGGCGGCGTTGCACGTAGGTCGCTTCGAGATTTTCCTTCGTGAAAGGTTTCTTCGCCTTGAGCAATTCGAGCACGGCGTGGGCGAGTTGCGCGCCGCTGGCCCAGGCCTCGTCCACGCCCGATCCGGTAAGGACGTTGGTGCTGCCGCTGCCTTCGCCGATGCGCGCGTAGCCGTCGCCGGCCAGATGCGGTTCGCCGCGGCGGCCGGATTCGCCGAGCGTCTTGGCGCCCCAGGACCGGAGTTTGCCGCCCTTGAGAAAATGCCAGAGATACGGGTGCGTCATCCAATGCTGAAGGTAGCGGTAGGTCGTGCGCACGGGGCTGTCAAACCACGACGGGACGAAGATGCCGAGGGAAGCGACGCGGTCGGGATGGACGTAGAGGAATCCGAAGATTTCCGGCTCGGGATAGCCGAAGGTGTGCAGCACCGTGCCCGGTTTGAGCGGCGTGTCCTCCGGCAAATCCACGACGAACTTCATGCCCACCGCCCAGTCGCGCGCGTGATGGTTTTCCGGCAGACCGAAAAGGTCATCCAATTGCCGGCCGACCGGGCCGACCGGGCCGTCGCCCACAACGGTCAGCGCGGCGTGGATGTCCATGCCCGGCGTGAAGCCGTCGGCGGGCGCGCCTTGTTTGGTCACGCCTTGATCGAGCAGGCGGACGCCGACGACTTTTTTGTTTTCGATGAGCGCCTGCGAGACGGGCGTGCCGGGCCAGATTTGAACCGTGCCCGTGCTTTGCACCCGCGCGCCGACCCATTGCATGAATTGTCCCATCGAGAGCACCATCCCGCCGCGCTTGTGGAGGAAGCCGGGCGTCCACGGCAGATTCAACGCCTCGCGCTCGAATGGCAGCGCCCATTTGCAGGCGTGAATGAAGCCGTCGGCCAGCCGCAGCATGGCCGGGCGCCGGCTCGCGCCGACGGGATCGAGCAGGTAAAGCACTTTCTCTTCGCCGACCGGCGCGGCCATTGGGATGCCGGCCTTGTCAATATCCGGGATGCTCGCCCGCAAGGCGCGGGCTTTGGTGACCACGCCGGAAACGCCGAAGCCGATGTCGTCCGCGCGCTCGTAGCAAAGCACCTGCGGCGGCAGGCCAGGCGCGACGGCGCTTTCGACAGCGGGCGTGCCGTCGGCATTGAGGAGTTGTTTGGACAGCGTGGTAAGGAACCCGGCTGTCGCCGGGCCGAATCCGACGCAAACGATGTCCGCGTCGATGCGGGGGCGGTCAATGGTCGAGGTTTCTGGTGCTGGCTGCGACATTTGCGAATTTGTTTCGTTTCATTGTTTCCCGGCGAACCGGCGGCCGACTTGAGGTCACAAATTGTGACCTCAAGATTGCCACCTCTTGATTTGTAAGCTGAAATGCAAAGTCGACCGGGAACCGATCCTGATTTCGTTTGACTGCCTGATTCAGCCGCTTCGTCGTCACCCCATACACCTGTGCCAGATCGGCATCCAGAATGACTCTCTGGCCGCGAATGAGGTGGATTAGAATTTCGACGGGTTCAATCTGCAAATTGGTGTGCCCTGTCTTCATGCCGTTTCACGCCGGATAATCCAGCGCCTCGCGCGTCATCACCTTGGTCAGCGAGTCGGCGGCGCGGTCTTTGGCGAGGCGGCAGCCGGTGAGGCAGGTGTCAAGCTTTGCGCGCAGAGCGACGAACCCTTCCAGTCCTTCGCAGGTCACGCACGGGCCGGCTTTGGGCGGATGCGCTTCGCCGGGTTCGGCCACGTCGGAATAGGCGCGGGCCGAGCCGTCGATGCCGGGAATGATGCCTTCGAGCGCCGTGAGTTCCTCGGCGCCGTAACAGCCCTGGCAACTCGCTTCGTCCCACGCGGGGTGGCGATTGTAGCCGTGAACGATTTCGGCGGAGATGCGTCCGACTTCGCCCGCGGCGCGGGCCGTTTGCACGTGGCAAAGGTCAGTGAAGAACGCCACCGTGCCGGCGAGTCCGTCGGCCAGCGCGGGGTTTTGCGCGCCCTTGGTTTCCAGCTCGATGACGTCGAGGATGAATTGCCGCGCGGCCAGCAACCAGCACAGCGCGTCGGCCAGCGGGAAGGTCACGCCCTGGCGCGTCTTGTGGTAAAGCTTGGCGCCGCCGGCATCGGTGGCCGTTTGCACGTGTTGTAACGTCCAAAGCCAGAGTTTCATGGCCGTGCCGAGCGCGCAGGCGCCGGTGCCGGGGCGATCGGAGGCGATGCGTTTCATTTCGGTGATCCATTGCCGGAACTGGGCGAGGAACAGTTCGTTGGTCATGGTGATGGAAAGCTGCAAACGCTGCACCGCCTCCGGGCCTTCGTAGGTGGCTTCCAGTTGGGCGTCCATCCATTTCTGGCCGAGGAACCCGGGGCAATCCTCGGTCAGGCCGTAGCCGCCCATGAGGCTGACGGCTTCGCGCATCATGTTGGCGCCGTGGCCGGTGTTCCAAAGCTTGCAGGCGGGGCAAAGGACGTTGGCGAGCGAATCGAGTTGGGCGAACCCGGCGAGCGGACTTTCAACCGGCTTATGCGCGTTGAGCAACTGCAACGCTTCCTCCTGAGCCTTGGCCAATTCCTTGAACGCGGCGCGGCCGGCCAGTTTTTTCCCGGCAAGGATGCGGTCCTTTTCCTTTTCCAGCGGGTCGAGTTGGTCGAACAATCGCGCCGCCTCGAAGCCCAGCGACGCGCTGGCCTCGCCCGTGGCCCAGACGTCCACCAGGCGGTGAAGGGCGTCTTGCTTTTGCTGGATGCCCAGTTCGTAACGCGGCGTGCCGGGCGCGCCCTGGCCGCCGCGAAAGCGCCGGCGGTGATAAAGAATCACCGGCTCAACGGCGGAAAGCAGTTTGGCCGCAGTCATCAAGCCGACGGTCACGCGGGTGCGGCGGAAGACGGCTTCAATGATTTCGCTGTGCGAGTAGTTCGGGATGATGACCCCATCCTGAATGGTGTAGCCGCCGACGATCCGGCTGGCGGGCACTTTGAGGTTGAAGACCGGATCGTTGGTGGAGGAAAGCTGGTGAACGAGTTTTTTTGTCGGCGTGCCGCGATCCCAGGTGCCCGGATCGCCTTCTTCCAAAATCACCATGCAACTGCCCTTGAGCTTGGGGTCGTCGGACTCGACGGCGGCGGTGACGACGTTGGCAAAACCCATGTTGGTGATGAAGCGGCCGCGTTTGTTGACTTGCAGGAGCGGTTCCCGGCCCTCCTGCCATTCGGCGATGCGCACTTTGCCGGCCAACATGCCGGTCTCGACGCCCACGAACGGAATGGGTTCGGTGAGCGCGAAGGCGGCGCGAACCTGCCGGCGGCTTTCGCCGGGCTTGAGCGGAGCGGCGTTGGCCACATATTTGGCGCGTTGCTCCGGCGTGCCGCGCTCGTGAATCGGGGCCAGGCCGAGCTGGCCCGCCAGACTGCTGGTGGCCGCGCCCGCGTCCACCCAGGATAATTCAAACGCGATCAGCGCCAGCGCGAGATTCTTTGGCCCGGCGATGAACCCGCCCTGTTCCGGATCGAGGAACGCGGCGGTGATGCCGCTTTCGTCGAAGTGCGGCAGGAGACTGGCCTTGGCCGCCGTCCACTCGTGCGAGTTGCGGCCGCCGTTGGCGACGAGCCTGGCGACCGGCCCGCGGGCGACGCCGCGGGCGGCTTGCACGAGCATGTGCAGTTCGTAACGGTCGGCAAAGCGCCACATGATCTGGCGGAGATCGTCGGAGGGCAGCGTGGTCAGCGCCGGGGAGAGTCTTTCTTGAGCGATGTCATTCATATTCTATTATCAGAGGTTTTCGCAGGGCAAATTTTCCATCACGATCCGGCCAGAGAGGGTCGGCGAGCGGGCCGTAAGAATCAATCTTATTTCGCCGCGCCTGCAACGGTGCCGCGCGAATGAGCTTGCGGCGGCGCGCCCGGCTGAGTTTCATTGGCCGTCGCGAATTGAATCGGATGCAGCATTATCCAAAACATTACTGCGGTGTTTTCGGCGTTTACGGCCATCCCAATGCCGCGGAACTGGCCTATTACGGGCTTTACGCCTTGCAGCATCGCGGCCAGGAAAGCGCCGGCATCGTCTCCTGCGACGGCCGCCAGTTCCGGGAATACAAGCGCATGGGGCTGGTCTCGCAGGTTTTCACCGGCGAAATCCTCCACGGCCTGGTCGGCCACGTGGCCATCGGCCACACGCGCTATTCCACCACCGGCTCCTCCCACCTGCGCAACGCCCAGCCCCTGACCGGCGACGGCAAACGGGGGCAGATCGCCATCGCCCACAACGGCAACCTGACCAACGCCGCCAGATTGCGCGAGGAACTCGAGGAGAAGGGCGCGATTTTTACCACCACCGTCGATAGCGAAATCATTCTCCACCTCCTCTGCCAGCCCGCCGTCGATGGCAACGAGAACAACCTCCTGCAAACCGTCCGCCGGCTGGAAGGGGCTTATTCGCTGGCCATCATGACCGAGCAGGAATTGATCGGCGTGCGCGACCCCTTCGGCTTCCGGCCGCTCTGCCTGGGCCGGGTGGGCGACGGCTGGGTCCTGTCCAGCGAAAGCTGCGCGCTGGATTTGATTTCGGCCAAATTCGAGCGGGACATCGAGCCGGGGGAAATAGTCATTATTGACAAAAAAGGCCCGCGCAGCCTGCAGGCCTTTCCCGCCCACGCCGCCCGCGCCTTCTGCATCTTCGAATACGTCTATTTCGCCCGGCCCGACAGCAACATCGCCGGGCGGAACGTCTATAAAGTGCGGGTGGAAATGGGGCGCGAACTGGCGCGCGAGCATCCCTTGGAGGCCGACGTGGTCGTGCCGGTGCCCGACAGCGGCAATTGCGCGGCCCTGGGCTACTCGCTGGAATCGAGAATCCCCTACGAAATGGCCTTCGTCCGCAACCACTACGTGGGCCGGAGCTTTTTGCAGCCCTCGCAGTTGATCCGGGACTTCAACGTGCGGGTAAAGCTCAACCTCATCACCGAACTGGTCAGGGGCCAGCGCGTCATCGTGGTGGATGATTCGATAGTGCGCGGGACGACCTGCAAGGCGCGCGTCAACAATTTGAAAGAGGCGGGGGCGAAGGAGGTCCACGTGCTGGTCAGTTGTCCGCCGCACATGAACCCGTGCGTCTATGGGATTGATTTTCCCGACCGCCGCAAACTGATGGCGGCCAACCACACGGTGGACGAAATCCGCCGTTATCTCAGCGCCGATTCCCTGGCCTATTTGTCGGAAGCGGGGATGGTGCGGGCGACCGGCCTGCCCGCCGATTCATTTTGCATGGCCTGCTACAACGGCAAGTATCCGGCGCCCTACGATCCGCAGGTGGACAAGCACATCATGGAGCGCCGCCGCGCGCGCATCGAGGGGCTGACCGAGGGGCTGGAGAAGGAGAAGATGCAGATCACGCTCTTGTAGGGTTTTCCTTACGGCTCCCAGACGGCGCGCCAGAATTGGCGGGGCGTCCCGGCGGACACGGCGTTGGTCAGGCTCACCAGCGTGGCGGACGGGGTGTTGGTGGCGGCGGGCGTCCAGATCGTCAGGTTGGTGGAAACTTGCAGGACATAGGGAGCGCCGGGCTGGGCGCGCAGTTGCAGGACGAATTGGCTCGCGCCGGGCGCCATCGGCAGCGCCGACAACGCGGGCGCGGCGGGCGCAAAGGCGAAAACGGTGACCGAATAGGGCGCGAAGACGCAGGTGAAATTCGTGCCGGCCACGGAAAAACTGGTTTGAGCGATGTCGCACGAGCCAACGCCGGTTTCGGCCGCGTTGTCCTGGGGCATGCCGTAGGAATAGACGGTGGCGGCGGCGTTGGGCGCGAAGTTTGTCAAGACGATTTGCGCGGTGAAACTGGCAGCGGAGTCCTTGTTGATGACCAGCAGGGTCAGCGACCCGTTGGTCCGCCGGGCGGCGTAGGCGGAAAGGAGGCCGTAGTCGCTGGATGCGTTGAGGAAGGTGTCGCCGCCGCGGATAAAGTGCTGCATCAGCTTGGCGGTGAAAAACTGCGGGTAACGATTGGACAGGGTCGTGCCCAGCCCGTTGATTATGCCGAGGTCGCCATATTGGCGCCAGCCGTAGAGGTTCGGGTCCATATTGCCGGCAAGGTCCACGCCGTTGCGCAGGTCCCACCAGACGAATGAATTGAACTCCGTCTTCATGAGCTGGCAACAGCTCTCGGCGTAGTAGAGGCCGTTGACCAGGCTGACGGATTGCTTGCCTTGACTGCCGGCGTTGCTGTTGTTCTCCGTGACGAGCAGTTCGATGTTCGTGCCGCCCGCGCCGAAATAGCCGGTGATTTGCCCGCGCAAATCGGCGGCGTCGCCGCTCCAATTGCCGGCCCCTTGCAGCAGGAACGGATCGCTCTCCGTATCGGTGTATTCGGGATACCAATGGTAAATGGCGAAGTCCGGCGTCACCCCAAGCTTCTTCAATGTGCTCAGCAGGACAGGAGTCCAGCCGTAATGGACCTGGCCGGTGGCTGCATTGGTGGCGGGATGGTTGGTGTAGCCGTTGGCATTGGCGTCCTCGCCGGTGGTGACGACGACGCCGACCTTGATGGTGGGATCGGCGGCTTTCATTTGCTGGATGTATGATTGGGCGCGCGTGGCGTAGGTGTAGGGATCGTGGGGGTAGGTGTTGCTGTCGGTTTCCCAAGTGCCGTAGAGTTCGTTGCCGATTTCCCAGTACTTGAAGCCGTAATGGTTGGTCACGTTCGAGTTCCTGACCCAGGCGGCGGCCTCGGCGGGCGACCCGTTGCCGTAATTGGCGGTGATGATGACGCGCGCGCCGATGTTGGTGGCCACCTGCGCAAAACTCCTGAAGGAAGTGGCCCATTGCCAGGTGTTGGAATCCGTCGTGTTGGACGCCCAATGATAGTCGTCGGACTCGGAGCCGCCCGGAAAGCGCAGGAACTGAAAGCCCGCTTCGTTCAGTTCGGAAATGGTTTCCGCGGTGTCGAAGTCGCCGTCCCAAACGGCGGTATTGATGCCGAACCAGCGAGGATCGGCCACGCGCAGGGCGTTGGTGGCGTCGAGGCCGATGTGCGTGGGGGACGGAGCGGGCACGAAGTTCAATTGGACGGCGGCGACGAAGAAGGTGTTGGTCGAACCGGAATCGGTGAGTTGCAGCCAGAAGCCATCGCAATTGGTCTGGTCCACGATTCCCAGGGCGGAGAAGGGAACGGTGAATTGCGCCCAGTTGTTTGGCGAAAAGGCCGGCAAAACAAAACTGGACTGCGGGTTGCCGTCGAGCTCGCCGAAGACCTGGATCACCTGGCCGCCGCCGGCGCCGCCGTTCATCCAGAAGCTGAGGTTTGTGTAGGGCGCCGTGCTGAAGTCGGAGTGTTCGAACCGGAGCGCCTGCCAGTTGGTCGCGCTGGCGCTGATGCAATTGCTGCCGGCGTACGTGGCGCTGAAATTATTGGGCGCCCAACTCCAGTTCTGAAAACCATTGAGAAGCTCATCCGTATAGATCGGCAGCGGCGCCTGGGCGGCAACCTTTTGCAGCAGCATCAGGCTGCACGCTGTCAGCAGGACGCGGAAATTCATTCCAGTCTATAACCCAATCCGCCGCAGAAAGCAAACCACCCCGCGCCCTCAGCGATGCGCGGAGGTGAGGGGCGCCAGGTATAGGAGATCTTTGTCAGCCGGGGACTGTGCGGTCCCGCCTGTGCCGCCTTGGCCGGGTAATAAATCTGACGGGGTGGTGTAGGTGCGCGGATCCAGCCACCTGTGAATGATCGAATGGCCGTCGGCAAAAGCTATGCCGGCTGCCCGATTATGATTGCCGGAGGGCCAATCAATGATATAGGTGGTTGAAGCCGAATAGGCCGCCGATACCGCCAGGGACGCGTCGTTGATGGAGTAAGGGTTTTCGTCCATGATCACCCATGTGTTGCCCGGGCCTGGTTTGGTGAAGGCTGACGTTTTGCCATAGGTCAACCACGTGCTCTGAGGGACGGTGTAGCTGGTGCCGTCCAGCCATCCGCCTTGGACCGGCGCGCCGAGCGCGGGCGTTCCGCCGGCATAGTATTGGTACCAAGTCGTCCCAACGGCGGAGTTCATGGACATGCTCCGCACATGCACTTGGTGCGATTGTGGGTCAATGTACTGGTCCGCCGGACAATGGTAAACGCCAGGGCTGGTCACATAATGAGCGAGCGCCGTGCCGACGGGGTCCGTGAGTTCGGCGATATTTGTCGAGTCAATCGCCTGTTCCATCGTGCCGCAAACCCAATTCTTCACATTGTTTTTCCTGGCAAAGGTCGCATAACAGGTCTCGTACGGATAATCATTGGGGGCGAGGATGTCATTGTTATCGTCCGCGTACATGCGCCAGCCCACCATGAGCTGGTGGCCGTTGCTCATGCACTGGGATGACTGCGCCTGCTGTTTGGCGAGCGCCAACGCCGGGAGGAGCAGGGCCGCCAAAATGGCGATGATGGCAATGACGACAAGCAACTCAATGAGTGTGAAACCGCCAGCCTGACAAGGCTGGCGCCGGCCTGAACCGGCCCCCAGCGTATTGGCAGATAAGATCATACGCATTTGTGTTTTTTTCCAACCAAAGAAAGGCGCCGGCCGGCGGGCCGGCCGGCGCCTCGCATCACACCAATCAAGGATTCTCCAATTCGAAGAAGAAGTTGCCGCTGGTTGGCAGGTTGGTGATGTCAACTTCCGATGAGAAATAAGTCGCATCAAGATACGCGCCAGCGGTCAGAGTCGCGTTCGTGCCCCAACCGGACGGCCCCGCGGTCGTGTTGGTCAGCACCATCAAACCGGCTCCAGCATTCGCTGTCCAGTTCAGGGAGAACATGGTGTTGGTCCCGATGAGATAGATGCCATTCGCTGTTTTGCTATCCGACGTGTCGTCCCATTGGACGCCGCTGAGAGTCCCAGTCCAGGCCTGACCCTGGCCGGGGATGGCATTCCCCCCGCTGCCGGCGGGGCCTGCTTCGCCGCCATTGGCGGCGGAGCCGGTATTGGCCTCGGCCACAAAGTCTTGCGAGAGCGGGGTGACACCACCACCCGAGATGGAGACTTTCTGGAGGACCCATCGGGTGCCTTCGCTGGCGGCGCCGTTGCCTTGCGCGCCGAAATAGACATACATGTTACCCGGCGGGAAATTGGCTTCCACATCAGCCGATTGGAGGCCCAACGGGAACGGCAGGGTGACGGAGTCGTGGTTGGGAGCCACGCAAAGGATGCTGGTGTTACCCGAGATGGTGAACGACCACGTTCCCACAGTCGGCCCGTAATTGGTCCACGTCGGGTCCGGGAAGGCATTACTGGTTACGGTGGCCCCATTTATCTGGGTGGGAGAATCGTAGAGATCCCCATTGCTGTTAGCCTGATTCGTTTTGCACTGCAACTGGACGATGGAAGCTGTGCCATTATTGGTGGGAGTGACGGTGATCTTGAAAATTGACTCGTCAGCCCAGTCCGGTTCATAAGACGTGCCGTTTTCATCAAAGGCGATTACACCGAAGCTGGAGTTTGTGCCCGGAGTATAGCCATAGGTCACGCTGTAGGTAACCGGGCCGGTGGCGTCCACGAATGAGTAGCCAGAGGCCAGCGTGCAGATTTGTTCGCGATCATACTGGGCATTGCCGGCCGTTCCGGTAAAGTTGCACTGCAAGCCGGGAACAGGCTTGGCCAGCGTCACGGTCGCCTGATTAGGATGCGTGGGTATGACGGCTCCATCGAAGGTGATGTTATCGATCCAAAATGCCACGGTGCCATTGATATTTGGTGTCCCCACCCATTTCTTGAACCATATGCCAAGCATCTGGACATCGGCAGGCTTAACAGTAGTAATCGGACAAACGATATGCTGCCATGAGTTGGAGGCCGCATCCGGGATGTAGGTGGTCTTGGTACCGCAGATTTCATCCTGACCGCCGCCGCCGGTGGGATTGGGAATGGGACTGTTTTCGTAGGCGCCAATGGGAAACCCGGCGACGTCTCCCTCGAGGTTGAAGGTGTCAATGTCCACGGTGGAATTGTTGGTGTCCCAGAGCACATCCAACTCAATGGCGGAGTACTGCGCGGCATTGATTAGAAAGGCAGCGTTGGTTTCGACTTCGAAATTAGCGAGATTGGTGTCGAAAGGAATGCCCAAGACGAGGGCGTTGTTGCCGGAGGCGAATTGGGCTGAAATATAGAGTGAACCTGAATTGGTGTTGCCCTTGGAATCGTTGGTGCTCCAGGTCACGTAATTGGTCTCGCCATACCACGGGTTGGACAAATCAGTGATCCCGTTCAGGGTGGCGCCCTCAATCGCCACGACGCTCGAGGAGTCGTTAAACTGGAACGTGGCGGGGGCGTAGTTCGGGTATGTCGCGGCGGGGGCGGTGAACTTGACGTTGGCAATTTCAACGATCAGAGTCCCGGCGTTGGTGTAATTATTGTCATACGGATCAATGTCGAGGGCCTTGATATCATTCCAATTGGTGGCCGCAGGGGGGCCTCCCATGCTGCTGGCCGGCCAGATGACATGCATCCAGCCGTTATTGGTGGCAACAGGGGCCAGGTTAAAGCCGGGGCTGCCTTGCCAGTTCCAGCCGCCACCTGTCTTGAGTGCCCCTTGGAACCAGCAGGCAGTGCCGTATTGGTCCAAAGCCGAACCGGGGGCGACTTTGACGTCCATCTCGATGGCGGTGTAGGTGCTGGCGTTAAAGTCATTCAAGCCAATAGTGATTCCAATATTGGCGTCTGTGCCCCCGGGGCCATAGGAGCTTGTTAACACCATGCAACCGGTCGAGGGGCCGCCCGCAGGGGCGTCACCGGCCTTAAAAGTGATGGTGGTTCCGGGTACGTTTGGATTTCCAAAGTCATACGACCATGCATTGATGTCTGCGCTGCTGTCGAAGGTGCTGACAACGTGAATAATCTGGCCGTAAGCGGCCCCGGCGCCGGCGGTGAAGATCAGACATGCCAGAGCGGCATGCGACCAGCATTTTTTAAAGGATGTTTTCATAACGCATTTTTCCGACCGATTCTTATACGATGCTGAGTTTATTTGGATGTTTGCCATGCGCTTTTCGATTCGGACCCGAAGCCAAAAGACGCATGTATTCTCATGGAATGCCGCGATTCTCGGCTTTCGCGCCGGAATTGTCACGCACGCATTGGTCACGCCCTCTTATCATACTAAAGTATAGGTCTTTAGTAACCGGAGTGCCGTATTGACGGAAACGCCGATTTGTTCAGACTGCTCCCGACCATGGTTGTCATCTCCTCATTTCGATTGGAGGTCAATCGCCGCATTGATGTTTCAGCGATATTCTGGCACGATGGCAGCGTGAAAGCAAGCTATTTTGATCCGGCAAAAAGCCCCTTTTCCCTGTGGATTGTCCTGCTGCCCACCCTGGTGTTTTCCGTCGCGGCCAGGAGGGCGGCGGCGCAAACGGCGGAACTTCCCACCCTCACTTCGGTGCGCCAGGTTCGGGAAGTGACGCCCGAACAGGCCGCCAAACGATACCCGGTGCGTCTGCGGGGGGTCGTGACTTTTTGCGAGGCATCGTATGACATGGGAATGTTTATTCACGACGCCACCGGGGGGATTTACGTCAAGCTGAACGAGGGGACAATCAACCTCAACGCGGGCGACGACGTGGAGATCGAGGGCCGCAGCGGGCCGGGAGATTTTGTGCCGGTGGTGCGGCTTGAGCGGGTGAAAGTTCTGGGCCGGGCGGCGCTGCCCGACCCTGACCGCGTCACTTATGAGCAGTTGGCCACCGGCAGCGAGGACGGCCAATGGGTCGAACTGCGTGGAGTGGTGCGCTCGATTGTTCCTTCGGTGCGGGGGCACATGCTGGTTGATCTGCTGACCGATGGCCAGCGGCTGAGCGCGCTGGTCACGCGATTCGATCCGGCCGACGCGGAGAAGCTCATTGCCGCGACCGTGCGGGTGCGCGGCGTCTGCCGCACCAGTTTCAATAACCGCCGCCAAATGCGCGCCCCGTTCCTAAGCGTGACCAGTTCCGATGACCTGACGATGGAAACGCCGGCGGCGGGCGGGACGGTGGAAGTGCCGCTGGCCCGGCTCTTCCAATTCAACTCGCAAGGTTACTATGGCCGGCGGGTCAGAGTGCAAGGCGTGGTGACGGCGCAGAAAGGGACCTCGCTGTTCATCCAGGACCAAGGCGAGGGCCTGTCGATCAAAACCCCCCAGACCAACCTGTTCTTTCCCGGCGATCTGGTGGTCGTGGCCGGGTTTCCCACCGTCGGCCAGTATTTGCCCGTGCTGGAGGACGCCATGGTGCAGCGCCTGGGCCATCGCTCTCCGCCGCCGCCCATCAACGCGAGGATTAATCAGTTGATGTCCGAGGATTATGACGGCGCGCTGGTCCGGTTGCGGGGCCGGCTGATGAACCGGGCATTGCGCGGTGACGAGCAGGTGCTGGTGCTGGAGGCGGAGAACCTGATTCTGAGCGCCCGGGTGGACACCGCCAACACCGACCGCCGCTTCAACGCCTTGCAGATTGGCAGTGAATTGGAGTTGACAGGCGTTTGCCTGCCGCAGCCCATGGAAAACTGGAATCCCTCCATTGAAACCCACCCCGAATCGTTCCAATTGTTGCTGCGCTCCTCCAACGACGTGGTGGTCCTCCGCAATCCGCCGTGGTGGACGCTCTCCCGGCTGCTCTGGACGCTGGGCGTGATGACGGTGATTCTGCTGGCGGGCTTCGCCTGGGTTTTTGTGCTGAACCGGCGGGTGCGCCACCAGACGGCCATCATTCAACAGAAACTCCAGCGGGAGGCGGTGCTGGAAGAGCGCACGCGCATCGCGCGCGAATTTCACGACACGCTCGAGCAGGAACTGGTGGCCATCACCATCCAACTGGAAACGGTCGCCGACCAATTCAACACCGCCCCGCGCATCGCGCGCCAGATGCTCGAACTGGCGCGGCAAATGAGCCGGCGCAGCCTCTTTGAAGCGCGCCGCTCGGTCTGGGATTTGCGCTCGCACCTGCTGGAAAACAGCAACCTGGACTCCGCCTTGCGCGAAGTCACCAAACTGATGTCGGCCAGTTCGTGCGTGCCCATTGCGGCGGAGACCAGCGGCGTGCCGCGCAAATTGCCGCCGCAAGTGGAGAACAACCTGCTGCGCATCGCCCAGGAAGCGCTGGCCAACGCGCTCAAGCACGCCCGCGCCAGCCAGATCACCGTCCACCTGGCTTATGACCCCGGCAAAGTCTCTTTGCGGGTGGAGGATGACGGGGTGGGGTTCGACACCAACAACAGCGCGGTCGTTTATGGCGGCCATTTCGGATTGCTGGACATGAGCGAACGGGCGGAAAAGATGGGCGGCTCTTTCACGATGATCAGCGCGCCCGGCCAGGGCGCCAAAATCATCGTCGAGTTCGCGGAAAGAGGCGCGGCTGTGGCCGCCGCCGCCGGGCCGGAGCGCCAGTTGCATTTGCCCGCCGCCGGACGATCTGAATTTTTATGACAGCGGACGCCAAAAAGAAAATCAGCGTCATGGTGGTCGATGACCATTTCGTGGTGCGCATGGGTTTGAGCGGCTCGATCAACGTCGAAGCCGACATGGCTGTCACGACCGAAGCCTCCACGGGCGAGCAAGCCGTGGCCGCCTACCGCCAGCACCGGCCGGACATCGTTTTGATGGATTTGAAACTGCCGGGCATAAGCGGGGTGGAGGCGACCAAGGCCATCTGCACCGAGTTCCCCGGCGCGGCCGTCATCATGCTTTCGACCCACGACGGCGAGGAGGACATTTATCGCTCGCTCCAGGCCGGGGCGCGCACCTACCTCCTCAAGACCGCCGCGCGCAACGAGTTGATCGACACTATCCGCGCCGTCCATGCGGGCCAGCGGGCCATCTCGCCGGCGGTCGGAGCGCGCCTGGCCGAACGGATGATGCACCCGGACCTGACGGCGCGGGAGATCGACGTGTTGCGCTTGATCGTCAAGGGCCGGAGCAACAAGGAAATCGCCGCCGACTTGTTCATTGCCGAGGTCACCGTCAAGCTGCACGTGGGCCATATTCTGACCAAACTGAGCGTCAACGACCGCACCCAGGCCGCCACCACCGCCCTGCAACGCGGCCTCATTCATCTCGAGTAACCCCCCCATTGTGAATAACCAATCCATCTTGTTCGCCGCTTTCATGTCGATAACAACTGCCCCTTTGCTCCCGGCCGCGGAACAGCCGCTTTACCTGGACGCCCGCCAGCCCCGCCAAGCGCGGGTGGAGGATTTGCTCCAGCGCCTGACCCTGGAAGAGAAGGTGTCGCTCGTGCATGGAGACTCGTATTTCGGCACGGCCCCCATCCCGCGCCTGGGCATCGCCCGCCGCTGGCTTTCCGACGGCCCTCACGGAGTGCGGGAAGACATCGGGCCGGATACTTGGAGAACGGCCGGGCACACCGATGACTTTTCCACTTGCATGCCCGCCGGCATTGCGCTGGCCGCAACCTGGAATCCCGGCCTGGCGCGCGCGGAGGGCGAAGCCATCGGCCAGGAAGCGCGCCAGCGCGGCAAACAGATCATGCTCGGACCCGGCCTCAACATCGAGCGGACGCCGTTGTGCGGACGCAGCTTCGAATACATGGGCGAGGACCCGTTTCTGACCGCGCGCATGGCGGTGGATTACATTCGCGGCGTCCAATCCCAGGGCGTGGCCTCCTGCGCCAAGCATTTTGCCGGCAACAACCAGGAATGGGACCGCTTTACCATCAACGTCGAGGTCGATGAGCGCGCCTTGCGGGAGATTTATCTTCCGGCCTTCCGGGCGGCGGTGCAGGAGGCCGGCGTCTGGGCCGTCATGGGCGCCTACAACAAACTCCGCGGCCAGTTCTGTTGCCAAAACGATTTTCTCCTCAACAAAATCCTCAAAGGCGAGTGGGGCTTCCAAGGACTGGTCGTCTCCGATTGGGCCGCCACCCACGACACCCGGGAAGCGGTCTTGAACGGTTTGGACCTCGAAATGGGAACCCAAACCAATTTCGACCGGTTTTTCCTGGCAACCCCTTATCTGGATGGCTTGCGCAAGGGCCAGTTCCCGATGTCGGGCCTGGACGACAAAGTGCGGCGCAATCTCAGGGTCATGATGGCCGCCCACATGTTTGATCCCGGCCCGCCAGGCTCCCTGAACACCCCCGAACACCAAGCCGTGGCCCGCCGCGTCGCCGAGGAAGCCATCGTCCTGCTGAAAAACGACGGCGGCGCGCTCCCTCTGGATGTGTCCGCCATCAAGTCCCTGGCCGTCATCGGCGAGAACGCGGTCGCGTTGCAGGCGCATGGCGGCGAGAGTTCGGCGATCAAGCCGCTTTATGAAATTACGCCCTTGCAGGGCATCCTTCAGCGCGCGGGCAGCCGCGTCAACATCACTTACGCGCGGGGTTACGGCGAGAACGCCGACGCCGGCCTGGTCGAGCAAGCGGTGCGGGCCGCCCGGCAAGCGGACGCGGTCATCGTGGTGGCCGGGTTGGGGCATGGGCCTTTTTGCGACACCGAAGGGACGGACCGCAAAGACCTCAAGCTGCCTTTCGGGCAGGACGACCTGATCGACAAAGTCCGCCAAGCCAATCCCAGGACCATCGTGCTCGTGGTGGCCGGTTCGCCGGTGGAAATGGACCCCTGGCTGGCGGGCGTGCCGGCGGTTTTGCAGTGCTGGTATTCGGGCATGGAAGGCGGCAACGCCATCGCGCGGGTGCTCTTCGGCGACGTGACCCCTTCGGGCAAACTGCCCTGCACCTTTCCCAGGCATCTGGCCGACTCGCCCGCCCATGCGCTGCACGCCTATCCCGGCCAGGACGGCACCGTGCGCTATGAAGAGGGGTTGCTCGTTGGATACCGCTACTTCGACACGAAAAACGTCGAACCCCTCTTTCCGTTCGGTCACGGCTTGTCTTACACCCGGTTTGAGTATTCCAAGTTCGAGCTGGCCAGGAACACCTCGGCGGGAGACCCCGTCGTGAGCGTGAAATTCGAGATGGCCAACGTCGGGGACCGCAACGGCGGCGAGGTGGCGCAAGTCTATGTGCATCAACTCCATCCGGGACTGCCCCGCCCCCTCAAGGAACTCAAAGGCTTCAGCAAGGTCTTCCTGGCGCCAAACGAGAAGCAGGCCGTTTCCATTCCGTTGGACGAGAGCGCCTTTGCCTATTACGACCCGGACAAGGGCGGCTGGCTGGCGGAGAAGGGCGACTTCGAAATCCTGGTCGGCAGCTCCTCGCGGGACATCCGATGGAAAGGCACATTCACCCTGGACCAGACGACGTTGCGGCCGCCGGCGCTTTCCGCGCAATTGAAAACGCAGACCGCGCCACAGTAGTGGCGGAACTTGGGCAGGTTGAATGGCGCAACCAACCTTTGCGGCCATAGGAGTTTGCAGACACGCTCTTAACTATTTGGTTATTGTTCTATCTCTATTAAGTTCAGCGCCGATCAACGCTGTCACAGCATCATCAATTGCTTTTTTGTACTTGTCGCCAGGCCCAACTTTTTCAGGTGCAATCCCATTGATACGAGTGAAAACGTCTTGCCAGCCAGAAGAACCATCCACTCCAACGGACCCTACATCGCAACTTATTGTCAAGACATCTTCCATATTCCTAAAATTGCTGTGAAAAATGACACTAAACTTCCAATTAACATTTGTGCGGAGATTAAGTTCTTCAACGGCGATGTTTGTCTCTGTTTCCCAGTCAATCACAAGCGGCAGTCCGTGATAATTCTCTTCCAGTGAATCCATTTTTAATTTTGCGACATTGTCCATTGCTGTGTTCAAAGCGGTGATAGCATATTGAAAAGCAGCGACATGTTCTTGATGGTTGAAGTGAAATGTTCTTATTTGTTTGTCATGGTCGAGCTGGATCGTTGCACGCTTATCTCGATATTTTCCAATCATGCCTTCTTCCCAAGTTTTCAAATTCGTGCTTTCGGATTTTATGTCTTGCAAGCGTCTATCAACATCAATAACGTTGTTCCGTAAATCTGGCGAAGCCAACGGATTGTTTGCGATTGCGTCTCGAATCCCTTGCTCTGTCGCGGAAAGATTACTAATAAGCATATCCTGAACGTCTATTCTTTCCATGAGCTTTTTTTCTCCCGCGCTTATAGGCGGCGGGGAATGTTGTTTGCGATATTGACCGGCAATGCCGTGCCGACTAAGCATAGAAATGCTTCCCCATATAGCTATAATGGCAAATATACGGATGCCGATATTTACCCGTTTTATACGCAGCCAAATCCAAATAGCATGAGATGCAAAACAAAGAGCCGCACCCCAACAAATACATGCGCCTACAATGCTTGATTCCAGTCCACTCATTGCATATCCTTGGGCAACAAGGGCCGAAATAACTGCAAAAAGCAAATCTCTCGTATATGGCCCCAAGCCAGTCCCAGGGGTGGTTCGTTCACCTTGCGGCTCCGGTGAATTATTTGGCGCTGGCGCGGTGGGGGCTGGCGTTGTTGGTGGCGCTGGCGGTGCGGTGCTTGATGGCCCGGAAGTTGCCTGAGCATCAGGCGCGCTTGGTCTGCCCAAGAGCTTGTCTTCTTCACCCATAAAGCCCAAGATTGACATGTGAAGTTCACGGCGTAAAGCTGAAAATTACTTATGTGGAGGGGATAATTCCGAAACTTTTTATTTTAGCTCCGTTTTACTCCGTTTTAGTCCGTCTTACTCCGTTTTGGCTGGGTCAAAGCCGGCTTCTTTTGCGGCTTGGAGGAGGAGTTTGCGGTGTTGCAGGTTCATGGTTTCGGCGTTGGGGCCCGACCAGGTTTGGCTGACCGGGTCGAAGGTGTTGGCTTCCGCCGAGCCGGCGACGCCAAGGAGATCGTTGATGGATTCGTCTTGTTCGTCGTCGGTGAGGGGCCGGTCAAGGCAGGGCTGGCCGGCTGCGGCTGGGTGATGGAGGCGATGATGGAGGGCGACGGTGGCGAACTGGTAGCGGCGAAGGGAGGCGAAGCTGAGGCGGAATTGGCGCCAAAGGTTGGCAAGCTGATCGGGGTCTGCGATGGCGTTCTGGGTTCGCTTCATTTGCGCGAGCATCTGTGAGGCAAAGAGAGTAGCCATGCGGTCAATCAAGCCGCCTTGCAGTTCCGTGAGTCTATCGGCGGGAAGTTGGTTGATGCGGTGGAACATATCCTGAGCCATGCGTTCGGCTTTCCATTCCTGGTGGCCGCCTGCGCGCCATTCGTTGAGGTTGTCTTCGGTAACGGGGCGGCCTTCAAAGTCCTGGTCGAGGATGGCTTTGACTGAGGGATCGGAGTTGAGCCAGTCGGCAATGGGTCTTGAGGGTTCGCCTTGTTGGAGGCGGGTGTTGACTTGTTCGCGGATGGCCAGCGGGAGCCGGGCGATTTTACCTATGCGTGACATAAGTTTCTTTGCAGGCAGATGTTACAAAAAATCGGAGTTTGGTTTTTGGGGGACGTAGTGGCGGTCGCGCATTCTCTCTTCTTCGAAGTGAGCGGCTGTGGGGATTATGCCGAGCGGGTACGGCCAGCCGTCGCCGTAAAGGGCGTGGTGGGGGTTGATATTGATGCCCGCCACGGAGACGGTGGCGCAAAGGTTCGTGGCCGCGCGCCAGGCGAGGGCGAGGGCGGTGCAGCGGTCGGCGTGGCCGTCGTCAGTGTGGGCGGCCCGATAGGAGACGTAACCGGAATTGGAGCAGACAAGGACAACGCTGTGGAGGTCTTCGCGGATGGCGCGGGAGACGGGGATACGGAGTTTATGTTTGGCGAAGGCGTCGCGCAGGTTGGCGAAGAGGGCGCATTTAACGGGGGCGGTGAAGGAGAGGAGTTCAATTTTGCCGAATTTATGTTGAGGAGGATTCCATTGGCCGAAAAGCTTGACGAGGTAATCGCCCAGACCGATGCCAGGTCCGGTGTAATCAAAGCAAACGCGGTGGACGCGCCTGATTCTGCGGGAGAGAATATCGACCTGGTCTTGGGTGGGAGTTTTGGAGAGTTCAAGAACTTCGACGGTGTGCTCGACGTCGCCCACAGTGGCGGTGGTCCAGGCGACGGTGAGGTTGCGTTTTCTGCCGAAATCGATGCCCATCTTGAGATTTGCGTTTACAGATGTTTCCCAGAAATCGGGCGGACAGAAAGCGGTGGCATCGAGGCTTTCACATTGGGCGATGAGGTCGTAAGGGAGGAGGATGCTTTGGGCGTCGAGGAATAGGCATTCGAACTCCTGATCCCAGCCATCCGGGTCGTCGAGGGCGGATTTGAGGTCTGGAATGTGGATATCGAGGCCGTTGCGGACGGCTTCGCGGATGGGGACGAAATGGCAGGACCAGATGGGGGAAATAGTTGAAGTTTGAATTAGTGATTTGTTGAGTGGGGCAGTCAGTTTTCCCCCGGCATTCACTGATTCACTAATTCTCACTTCACTAATTCGTTTGTAGTTCTTGATCCAGAGGTCGTGGGCTTTGTTGCCGATGCCGTTGGGGGTGGTGATGAGGCGGACTTTTTTGACGCCGCCGCGCAGGGGATTTGTGATGGCGGGGAGAATGGCGCGCCAGGTGGCGTCGGGGTTTTCGAAAAAGGCGAACTCAGAAAGAAGCACGTTGGCGCTGTAGCCGCGGACGGTGTCGGGCTTGCCGGGGACGGCGATCACGCGCGAACCCTTGGGAAAAGTGATAGTGGCCGAGTGGAGAAGGGCTTCCGGGCCGCCGTCGCGGTTCTCGTGATAGTTGTGGATGGCGGCATTGAAGGTATTGGCCCAGGACTTCCATTTTTCAAGGCTTTCAAGGGATTGTCGTTCGGAAGGAGCGGCAATGAGCCAGGTGGTGGGTTTGCGGGAGGCTTCGGCTTGGATGCAATCAAGGATGCCTTCGTAGGCTGCGGAGAAGTCTTTGCCGACCTGGCGAGCCATGAGGCCGAATTTCCAGCGAGAGGAGTCGTCCACCCATTTTTGCTGGTAGGGGAGGAGTTTTTTGCGGAGATTTGCGGTGATGGTCATAGGGGGGGTTGTTGGAGGGGCCCCGGCCGGTTGCCGATTTCCTTCACCGCATATTGGCGCTTTAGCGTCATGGTGTTATCCGATAACACATATTACGGGGTGATGTCAAGCGATAATCTGTTACTAAATAACAATTTTCAAAATGGACCCCGAAAGGGCTGAAGAAAGGGACGGAAAGGACCAAAAGGACAGACACGGACGGACACGGACGGACACGGACGAATGGACCGCGGAATGGACCGCGAATAGGCTGAAAAAGGGAACGGAAGGGATGGGGATTATGATTACGATGAGGAAAAGGACGGAAGGGACGGAAAGGGCCAATAGGACGGACACGGACGGACACGGACGGGCACGGACGGACACGGACGGGCACGGACAAATGGACCGCGAAAAGGCTGAAGAAGGGGACGGAAAGGACGGGGATTACGATTACGATGAGGAAAAGGACGGAAGGGACGGAAACAGGCGCTTTCGCACGTCGGCACGGCTAATGCTCTCTCAATGGCATGATATCAGTGAGGAGTCATCAAATGGGGGCATCCGGGGTGATCCAGGCCGTGGGACTGGTGGCGCTGATTGGGTTCATCTACCGGCATTTCGGACCGCAGGCACAGGGGCCGGTGACGCCATCGGTCGTCGCCGTTATGGCCACCGGGGTGATTTTGTTGCTTTGGCCGATGAGCTTGAAGACAAGGCACTAACGCATGGGCGGGAATGTCCGGCGTGGGCCTATTTTTGCATTTCGGTCGCGTGATGGTATTCGATTAAACTAAAGAGCAAGGCTGCGACTCCAAAAAAGAGAAGCGGGGCGATAACCAGGGCGGCAATGGCGGTCGCCACGCCGCCGGGTTGCCAGTCATAAGTTCCCTGAAGTGCCGCATTGTGGGACAAGAGTGTCTTGATATGGCGCATGAGGGAGAGGGTGTTGATATTGGTGGGGATGCGGCCGATGCCCATTTCGACAATCGCGCCATAGACCAGGGCGGCGGCCATGAACCGGCTGGTGACTTGTCCGAACAGCACGCCCAGCGCGCTCCAGGCCGGGATGGCCAGAAACTGGACCGCCAAGAGCAGCGGCAGCAGCGCGCCCAATGCGGGAATTTGCCGCGCCTCACCGACCGCGAACAGAAGGAGCGTTTCCAACAGGAGGAGGATTTCCAGCCAGGCCGTCTGCGCCAGGTACTTGGCCAGCAGGAGCCGCGCGCGGCTGACTGGGCGCGTGATGAGAAAACCGAGGGTGTCGGCCTGCAATTCATCGCGAATGAGCGCGCCGGACCCGCGCACGCAGGTCAGGGGCAGGATGATGAAAAAGTAGAAATCGACCAGCCAATGATAAAACGGGGCCGTCCGCCCCCAGGAAGGGGCCGGCTCGTTGAGGCGGGCGACGATGGCGGGGCGGTTTTTTTTCTCGAAATCCTGGAACTCGGCCAACTGCTTGGCGTTCAGCATCAGTTGCGCGCGGGTCACCATTCGTTCGCCGCAGGCGTCGATCTGGTCTTTGAGGCGTTGCGTCCTGGACTCGGCGCTTTCGCCCGGCTGCTCCTGAAAAGAATTCCCGGCCCGCGCGTATTCCTCGGCCAGGATGACTTTGAGCTGCGCCCTTTGTTGGGGGGAGAGCGGGAACCCCTTGCGGGCCAGGCGGCGGCCGAAACTGGTGACCTGGGCGCCGGCGTCGCCAAAGGCCAGTTGCCGCCGCGCCCAACTCGTCGGCGAGGCGGTCGTCAGCAGCACCAGGGCGGGCAGCACGAGCATCGCCCCCGCCAGCCCCGCCAGGCGCCGCCAGTTCCACTGCGCCTTCCACGTCAGCAGCCAGACGCCGCGCAGGACGGCGAAAAAGCCGGGAAGCGGCGGTGGGGGCGGAGGGGAGGGCGGGGAGGGCGGGCCGGGGTTCATGCCGTGACCTTATCGTAGATGTTTTGCAGGGAACGGCTGCGGCCGCGAAGGCCGTAAATGGCGGCGCCGCTGGCCAGGAGCAGGCCGGTCCATTGCTCGTAGAACGAGGCGGCGTCGCGCACGCGGATGCGCAGGCGGCCATTCTCCGGGTCGAGGTCGAAGCCGGCCAAAACGCCGGCGTCGAAGAGACGGCGGAGGAGCATTTCCGGGGAGTCGCACTCGATCTCCAGTTCCTCGGACCAATTGCGGATGTCGGAGCGGATTTCTTTTTGACTGCCGGAGGCGAGGATGCGGCCCCAATTGAGCAGGAGGATGCTTTTGCAGAGCGATTCCAATTCGGCCAGGATGTGGCTGGAGATGAGGATGCTGACGCCGGCGGAGGCGAGGTCCTTCAAGATGTGGGCGACTTCCTGGCGGCCCATCGGGTCCAGGCCGTTCATCGGTTCGTCCAGGACCAGGAGTTCGGGCCGGTGGAGCAGGCCCTGGGCGAGTTTGACGCGCTGTTTCATGCCCTTGGAATACTGGCCCATGCGCCTGCGCCAATGTTCGCGGGGCAAGTTCACCTCGTCCAGGACCGCTTCGGCGCGGGCGGCCGCCTCGCGGGGCGGGACGCCGGAGAGCAGCGCCAGGCCGCGCAGCCAATCTTTGGGCTGCAGGTCCTTGGGCACGGCCTCGCCTTCCGGGCAATAACCAATGCGCCGCAGCAAGGGGGGATTGTTCCAAGGCCGCCCGCCAAAGACGGTCAGGGCGCCGGAACTGGGCTGAAGCTGGCCGGTAATGATTTGGATGAGGGTGCTTTTGCCAGCGCCATTGGGGCCGACCAAGCCGGTCAGGCCCGGCTGGACCTCGAAGCTGACGTTGTTCAGCCCCATGACGATGCCGTACCAGCGGCTCAATTCGTGCGCCTGGATGAGAGGGGTCATTCGGGTGAAACACGTTCCACGACGACCCATCCGGCCAGGAGCAGCATCAACGCCAGCCCGGCCAGCGCGCCGCCCAGCATGGGATGATCCAGGGCGAACATGGTTTCGGGCCGGATGTTGCGGAGCATTTCCCCGAAAATGGGGATGTTGTCCTGCGCCGTTTTCAAATCGTTGCCAAGCCGGAAGGAGGCCAGGCCGATCTGCTTCAAATCGTAAGTGAAGCTCAGGTGGCGCAGCCACGGTTTGGTTTGGAGGGCGATCGGCTGGATGACCCCGCCCAGCACCCACCACATGAACCAGAGCGCCGGGGTGGATTTTTCCCGGCTGGAAACGGCGGACACCCCCAGGGCCAGCGCGCTGAGGATGACCATGCTGCTCAGGACGTAAAGGAGGGCGTGGGCCAGCGCCACCCGCGCGTGCCAGAAGAAGCGCCAATCCGGCGCCAGCAAATTGCCCACCAGCCAGGCGCCGCACACCGGCCCCAGCCACGTCAGCGTCAACAATCCGAACGCGACGCAGAATTTTCCCAGCAGATAATCGCCGCGCGTCACGGCCTTGGAGGCGTAAATGACCATGGCGTTGCTGGCCAAATCGCGGGTGATCAGCGCCGGCATGGCCATGCCCAGGGCAAAAATGCTCAACGGCGTCGCATAGACGCAAAACAAATAGAAGAGAAGGTTCTGGGTCGTGCCGACGGAGATTTCCGGGTGATCTTGCAGCCACGACGTGAGCATCCGGGCGAAGGACTGGAGGCCGGGATTCAATTGCGCCACCCACTTGACCACCATGCTGTCGGCCACCAGCAGTTGTCCGACCAGAAAGAGGAGGGCGGCCATGGCCAAACCCGCCAGCCAAGAGAGGGCGATGACGTTGCGCATGGCTTTGTTCTGCAAGGCGGCGGCCAGGCCGTTGCGGGCAATGACCCAGCGGCGCGCCCAGATGCCGACGTGCGCGCCGTCCCAATGCTGGTAATGGGTGTCATGCAGCGGCATGAGAAATCTCCAGGGCTTGCACAAAGGTTTCCTCCAGCGCGTTGGGGCTGGGGATGATCTCCAGCGGCGGCAATTTCAGATCATGCAGGACGTGGAGCAAAGGATTGAGCGAGTCGGCCTGATGCTCGATGCGCAGATGGCCGTTGGGGAGCATCTGGCAGAGCCAATTGCGCTGCTCGCACGCCGCCTGCAATTCGCCATGCCCGCGCGCCAGCACGACTTCCGCCGCGCCGCGCTTGCGGGCCTTGAGGTTTTCCAGCGAGTCATGCACCAGCACGCGGCCGCGGGCGATGATGATGATCTGGTCGCACACGCGCTCGACATCGTGCAGCAAATGGGAGGAGAGAACGACCGTGATGCCGTAAGTGCGCCACAAACCGCGGACCAGTTCGAGGATTTGCGCCTGGCCTTTCGGGTCCAGGCCGTTGGTCGGTTCATCCAAGAAGACCAGTTCGGGATCGTGAACGATGGCCTGCGCCAGCTTGACCCGCTGTTTGAGGCCGGTCGAGTAAGTATCGACCTTGCGGTAGCGTTCCTGGCCCAAGCCGACGAAATCGAGCATTTCATGGGCGCGCTGGCGGGCGGCCTGGAAGGGCAGGCCGGACAACTGGGCGCAATAGGTGACGTATTCGCAGCCGGCCATGCCGGGGATGTGGCAATTGAGTTCGGGGGCATAGCCGACGCGTTTGCGAATCTCGCGGCCCTCGCGGCCGACCTCGCGGCCGAGCAAACGGGCCGAGCCGGAAGTGATCGGCAGCAATTGCAGGAGGCACTTCATGAAGGTGGTTTTGCCGGCGCCGTTGGGGCCGAGCAAGCCGATGGAGCCGGAGGAAATCTGGAGCGTGACATTGTCCAAGGCGCGCTGCCGTCCAAAGGTTTTGGAAAGGCCCTCCGTTGCAATGACTGGCGCGGATGACATGTTGCGCGGAGAATTTGGGAGCAAACCCGCGCTTTGGCCAGCGCAAAGTGACGCGGCGGAGCAACGCTGGCAGGCGGACTGGCCGGGAAGAGGAGCAGGATTAAGATGAGGAACCAAGACCGGCGCCGGGTCCCGGCGGCGGTGACGGTCGAGTCCGGTTCTACTGCGGGGGGGCGTTGGTGGAGTCGGGCAGCAATTCCAGGGGCGCGGCTTGCTCTTTCTTTTCTTCCTTCGAGTCTTCCGGCTTCTCCGCCTTCTTCTCGACCATGAGTTGCGCCCGGTCGCGAATAAGAGGATCAATCAGCCAGCCATTGACCAGGTAGGTCCACTGGCCCAGAGCCTGTTCGCGTTTGAGCTTGTCTTGCAGGGGCTTGTTCTTCTCCTGGAACTCCTTGTCCAGTTTCTTCTTGTCATCCGGCTTTTCGTCCTTGCCCGGCGTTCTCTCCGAGGGCAGGGCGCCGGCGACGCCCACCTTGAGGTGGTAATCGTTCTCCGGCGTTTTATTGCCGATGTCGAGCGTGTAGGTGAAATGATCGAAGGTCTCGATGCTCACGGCCAGCGGTTTGTCCATGCCGGTCTTGTCCGGGGCCGGGTCCGACGCCACATCGACAAAACTCGGGTAGCTCAGGGTGCCGGCGAGCGAAGCCACCTTGTTGGTGTCAAGAACCTCGCCGGGTTTGGGGTCGGCCAGAACCCAGGGGGCGGACTCGGACTCGCGGGTGAGTCTCCAGGAATTGGCCGCGTTGGTGGAAACGAACGCGATGGCCTGGGGTTTCTCGACCTTGAAAAAGTCCTTGTCCAGCCATTCGGCCGGTTTGGGGTCCAGATTATTCAGGGGGTCCGAGACGGTGAGAAGGTCCTGGGGATCGGTTTTGAGCATGACGTACCGTCCGTCGGGAAAGCCCTCGTCGCCAAAGCGCATGGGGGAGGGCCGCTCGGATTTCTGAACGTGTTTTTTGCCCAAAAGGAGCGATTGCAGCACGTTGCCTTGGGCGTCCTTGAATTCGACCAGCACGCCCGAGTCGGGTCCGCGGCCCGGCTCGGCCAGGTGCATGCGGGCCAACTGCGCGGCGGCAATCGGCTCGGATTGGACGATTTTCAAATCGCTGATTTTGAGCAGCAGTTCGCTGATCTGGGAAAAATTGGCGGGATAATTGCCCTTCTCCAGCACGCACCAGCCCTCCGCTTTCCGAGCCAGGGTCAGTTCGCTCTCGCCCTTGAGATGAATGGCGGCGACGTCGTTGACCTGGAAATTCTGCAACAACTTTTTCCCGGTCTGGCCGCCGGGCGCGGACCAGGATTGCTCGTTGCGCCGGAGCAGAAGCAGGCACGCCCCGCCGATAAAGGCCAGGGCCACCAAAAGCAGGAACAATTGTTTGCGATTCATTTTGCGGCTGTGCGTTTGCGTTTGACGATGGCCAGGACGATGCCGGTCACGGCCACCAGCGCCGGCATGGCGCCGATGTTGACCACTTTGGTCCAGAATTCCAGCGCGTCGGTTTCCTTGCGCAATCTCTTGCGCACCGATTTCAGGTCCTTGTTCACGTCGGCCACCGCCTTTTGATAGTTCTCCAATTCCTTTTGTTGCTCCGGCGAGAGAATGAACTTCTGCTCCTTGCCGGACTTGCTGGCCTGCAACTCGCTGATCTTGCGTTCGGTTTCGGATTTTGTGGCCTCAAGCTGCTTGAGTCTGTCCTTCCATTCCTCGCCGGCTTTCGCCTCCATGTTCTTGAGGCGGGTGAACGGGCGGTTGAGGCTGGCGCGGCTGCGCAGGCTGATGAGATCGCTGTCCCCGGCCAGTTGCTCGACGAAGCTCTGCACGAGGTTCAAATTGCCGTTCATGGGCTGCACCATGCGATAGCCGAAAATCTCCTGCACCCGCACGCACACCTGGTCGTTGAGCAGGTCGGTGTCGCCCACCAAAATGACCGCGCCGTCGGCCTTGGATTCCTTCAAGGGCGGTTCGGCGGGCTGGTTTTTGGCTTCCTCCTTGTCGTCCTTGGCCTTGGGCGGGCCGTCGGGGAAGGCGGTTTTGAATTTTCCTGTCAAACGCACGGCCAGGGCGTAGTCGATGTGCGAGGGCTTGAAGTCCTTGACGATCTGCTCGGCGGCGATGGTCGCGGTCACGCCCTCCACCAGTTGCGACTCGTCGGAAGTGTGGACCAGCACCGTCTCCTTCAAACCGTCCGCCGGCTTGCCCGTAAAGACGCCGGCAAAGGGCAGGACCAGATTGTCGATCTGGCTGGTGACAATGTCGTCGTTGTTGATGCCGTTCCTGTCCATCACCAGCACGGTGGGCATGGCCGCGCCGCTCTGCGGGTTGTGCCCGGCAAAGGTCATGTCGGCGGCCACTTTGTTCACGTCCATCTCCAGCCCCCAGGCCTTGAGCAGTTTGTCGAGGGTGGATTGGCCCGAGCTTTCCCCGAGGACCTGCGCCATTTGATCGTGTTTTTGATCGAAATAGGCGTGCGGGTCCAGGAAGGCCAGCAGTTTCCCGCCCCGCAAGACGAATTGGTCGATGGCGAACTGCGCGCTGCCGGAAATGTCGCGCGGATGGACGACCAGCAACACGCGCACATCGTCATCAATCCTGGCCGCGGTCATGGGAATCTCCTTGACAGTAAAATCCTTTTTCAACTCGCTGACGAACGCCCACGGTTCGGACGGGTTCTGGCCCATTTGCCGCATCATGGGATTGGGCATCGAGCCAAAGACCGGCAATTCGCTCATCAGGCCGATGACCGGGGGGGTGGGATTGACCACCCGCGCGATGGCGCGCGACAAGTCGTATTCGAGCAACCGCTCCCGGTCCGGCGGCAGCCACGGCAGCGCCACTTTCTCATCCAGCATGCTCACGACCAGTCCCATGTAAATCTTGTCCCCGCCGAAAGGCGAGGTCGCCTGCCCTTCCACCCCGTCCAGGCGGGCCGAGTCCTCGGCGTCGGAATCCGGTTTGGGGTCGAGTTTTTCCAGGACGATTTTGCCCTTGGCCGCCTGCTGGTATTCAGCGAGCAAATCCTCGATGTGCTGCGCGTAGGTGCGCAGCGAGGGCGGCATGGCGGTGTCGCCCTGCGTGCAGTAAAAACGGAGGGTGACGCGGGACTCGAGTTTGCCCAGGATCTTCTTCGTCCCCGGCGAGAGCGTGAAGGCCTTCTCGGCTGTCAAGTCGATGCGGCCCTTGCAGGCGCTGGTCACGACGTAAAAGGCGAGCAGGACGACAAACATGACGGCGACGCCGGCGGTGGAATAGAGGATCGTTTCGATATTTTTCTGCTTCATGGCTTGATCTCCCGCGGCGTTACCCCGCGCGGTGGCTGCGGAGGATGACCCCGGTGGTAAACAGGGAAAACCCGATGACGCTGAGGAAGAAAATCACGTCCCGCGAATCAAGCACCCCTTTGGCGAAATACTCGAAATGGGTGATGACGCTGAAGGCCGCCACGGTGTTGACCAGCCACGGCAATTCCCAGCGTGTCAACAAATTTGTCACCGGCGGGAAGCCGCAGAGCACCAGCAGCAGGCAGAGGACGAAGGAAACAATGAAGCTGACCACCTGGTTGCGCGTCATGGCCGAGGTCATGCAACTGATGGCCAGGTAAGCCCCGGCCATGAGGAAACTGCCCACGTAGGAGGCCAGGATGACGCCGTTGTCCGGCGAGCCGAGATAATTGACCGTGATCACCACCGGAAAGGTCAAGGCCAACGCCAGCAGCAAAAACAGCCAGGAGGCGAGGAATTTTCCGACGATGGCTTGCCAGGCGGTGATGGGCAGGGTCAGCAGCAGCTCCAGGGTGCCGGTCCGGCGTTCCTCCGCCCACAAGCGCATGCCCGCCGCCGGCACCAGGAACAGGTAAAGCCACGGATGCCAGATGAAAAACGAATTTTCCAGGCTGGCCTGGCCCCGTTCAAAAAAGCCGCCCGCCATGAACGTGAAGAAGCCCGCCAGCAGGAGAAAAATGACGATGAAAACATAGGCGACCGGCGACGAAAAGTACCCGCCCAGCTCGCGTTTGGTGATGGCTCTGATGTTGCTGATGGAATTCATGGCTGGGCTGGTTTGGCGGTTTCAGGAAGGGTGATGCTGCGGAAGACTTCGTCCAGGCGGCCCTCTTCGGTGTGCAATTCCTCGACCTGCCAGCCGGCGGCGGCGGCCAGGACGTTGCGGGCCAGTTCGCCGTTGCGGTTTTCGGTTTTGGGATAGACGCGCGCCCAGACCTTGCCGTGTTCCTCTTTGACAATGGCCGCGCGGCGGGCGTTGGCCACCCCGGAGAGCCGGTCCACCAATTGCGCCCCGCCCACGCCCCGCACCACCAGCAGCACCGCGCCCGCCACGTCGGATTTCTGCTTCAATTGTTGCGGCGTGCCGTTGGCCACGATCTGGCCGCGGTCAATAATAATGGCCCGCGAACAGACTGCCTCGACCTCTTCCAGAATGTGGGTCGAAAAAATGATCGCCTTCTTCTCGCCCATGCGCCGGATCAACCCCCGCACCTCGTGTTTTTGATTCGGGTCCAGGCCGTCGGTCGGTTCGTCCATCACCAGCGCTTCCGGGTCGTGGATGATCGATTGGGCGAAACAAGTGCGGTGCCGGAAGCCCTTGGAAAGGGTATCGACGCTTTGGTAGAGAACCGATTCCAGGAAACACATTTCGACCACGCGATGAATCGCCCTTTTTTTGGCGTCCCCGTGCAGCCCGCGCAATTCGGCGATAAACCCCAGGAAACCCTCGACTGTCATATCGGTGTAAGCCGGGGCATTTTCCGGCAGGTAGCCGAGGAGGCGTTTGGCCGGGATGGGGTCGTCAATCATGTTATAGGCGCCGACGGTGACCTTGCCCTCGGAAGGGGGGATAAAGCCGGTAATCATGCGCATGGAGGTGGATTTGCCGGCGCCATTAGGCCCCAGAAATCCAAGCACTTCGCCCCGTTCCACCGTAAAGGAAACGCGATTGACGGCCACTTTCGGGCCAAAAGACTTGCTCAGGTTTTCGACTTTAATCATTCCTGTTTCTCCGCTCCGCGCCGCTGGGCTGCGGATGTATAATTCTGACTGATTAACAGGCAAACTGTTCAAACGCAACTCCCAAGCCCCAATGGCTGTTTTGACATTTTCCGAAAAAAACGTTCAAAGAGAATTTTCCCCTCGCCGTTTCTGCTGGCGAGCGGCGGGAGGGCGGGGTAACTTTGGCGGAGTGAATGTATTGCCGCGTCCAGAGGTCATCCTGACCCATGAGAGCGATTTGGATGGGTTTGTCTCGGGCTTGCTGTTGCAACGCCTGGCCAAACGTCTTTTTGACACGGATGTCCGGCTGGAGGCCTACCATTACAACAATTGGCGCCTGCGCGAGCCGCGCGAGAAATCGGGCTGGGTCTGCGACCTGAGTTTCGAGCCGCGCCTGGATAAGGCGGAGTGGGTGGTGATCGACCATCACGCCACCGAGGCCCAACCCAAAAGCGCCCTCCTCATCCATGATCTGGGCAAATCGGCCGGGCTGCTCTGTTACGAGTTGTGCCAGCAACACGGCCTCGGTTCGCCCGCCCTGGACCGCCTGGCGCATTTGAATAACGTCGGGGATTTGTTCCTGGAGGACGACCCGGATTTCATCCTGGCCAACGATTACGCGAACCTGGTCAAGTCCTACCAGTTTTGGAATTTGCACGCGCTGATCGGCGGCCAATTGGAACGGTTGCTGGACCACCCGTTGCTGGAGGTGATGGCGGTCAAACGCCGCATCGAAGACCCGATGGGCTTCGAGTGGAGCCGGAACAATATCGTGGAAATCACTCCCGCCATCGGCTTCGTCGATACGGTCGTCGGCAACACCAACCTGATTGTGCATCAACTGCTGGAAAAACAGGCGACCAAATATCCGGTGCTCCTGACCCTCTTTCGCAAAGCCAACAACACGGTCGTGGCCAGCTTGCGCAGCCGCAACGGCGAGGCGCTCAAGATCGCGGAGAAATTGCAGGGCGGCGGCCACGCCAACGCCTGCGGCGCCACCCTGCCGCGCTCTGTCAAGAACATCCCCGACGCGGTTGATTACCTGCGCCATCTTTTGGACCCCGCCCCGAAAAAGGACACCCCGCTCAACAGCCTGGAAGGGCTGCTGGCCGGGCTGGAGATCAAGGGCTGAGCGCGCTTTACGGCCGCAAGCGCGCCCAAAGGTCCCCCGGCGCCAGGCGCAGGTCGATGAAAACAGGAGTCACTCGACGTTGAGAATCTGGTCCAGCAATTGGGGCAGTTGTTCGGCCACGGCGGCGGTGCCGGCCAGCACGCCGACGCCGGCTTCCCTGGCTTTGGCCTGGACGGCCTCATCGTGCGCCGGGGAAAAGGCCAGCACCGAAATATGCCGGGTGGCGGGATTGGCTTTCACCTGGGCCACGGCGGCGCAGACCTCGTCCGGCGGCGACAATTCCGCAATGAGCACCAGGGGCTTTTCGCGCTCGCAGGCCGGGGCGAGCGCGGCCACGCTGTTGAGCGACTGAACGCGATAACCCAGGTCCTGCAACCGGTTGGCCAAGTGGCTGCCCGGCAATAGATTCGAGTAATAAACGAGAGCCAGCGGCTTGCTCATGCCCAACAGAATGGAGCAGCCCGCCGCAAATTGCAAAAATTTTTGCGCCGGAGCAACGGCCGGCCTTAAATGTATAGCAGTCTCGCGGCCGCTCGGAGTTTGATTTGGCTTCAGGGACAGCGCAGGCGGTAGAAACGTTGCGAAAGATTGGTGCAAGCCAGATCGATAAACTGGAATTGGCCGGGCGCGATTTCAGGAAACGAGCCGAGGACAGTCCACGCGGGTAGTGGCAGGGCTGGGCTGGCAGCGCCGAGCAACGTGAGGCTCGCGCCAGGCAGGTTCGTGAGAGTCATCTGAATGGTGCCGTTGGTTGTTCTGGTGATGGAGGTGAAGCAAAGTGGGAGAGCAGCTCGCTGGAGTTCGAAAGCCCCGATATCGACGTGCGAACCGGACCTGCGTGGCAGGCCACGCTCGTCGGTCGTGACGCTCAACGGCGGGTCCAGCAACGTGTCATCGCCGCTGTCGAGAGCGGGGCTGCCGGCCAGAAGGGCACATGTCAAGGCGAAGCCACCGTTATTGGCAAGTGGTCCAAGCCGAGCGTCGAGCGGTGTGCCGGACCCAACAATGTCGCCCAAAACGCCGTCGGTGAAGCCAGAGTTGCCATCGGCCAGACCGATGAGGTTGTGACCGTTGGAAGTAAAATCCCCGAGCAGATCAGGGCCTGATCCATCCGGGCCGTTGGCGCCTGCCGAGCCGTTGGCGCCACGCGGGGTGCCAGGGCCTCCGGCCCCACCACTCCCAGGAAGTCCTCCGGCACCGCTGAGGTTCTGCGCCGCCAAAACATTTTGGAACGTGGTTGAGCCGCCGCCTTGGTTGTTGACGCCACCGCCGCCTCCACCGCTGCCCCCGTTGCCGCCATTGCCACCGTTTCCACCGGCACCTCTGGAGTTGGGCAAAGCAGTTCCCCCTTGGCCTCCGTTGCCTCCTTCTCCGCCCACATTGGTCGTGATGGTGCAGGCGATTGTCTGGAAGAAGCCAAGGCAGCAAATGCCACCGCCGCTGCCACCCGTTCCACCATCGCCACCAGAGCCGCCAGCGCCCGGCGGGTAGATGGATTGGAAACTGGAATAGCCACTTCCGCCCGCTCCCCCGGACCCGCCAGGGCCAGCGGTATTCCCGGCAAAGGTGCAAGACGTGAGAGTGGGGCTGCTCTGGTCGTACAGGCCGCCGCCGGAACCTGCGTCGCCGCCCCGGCCGCCGCCACCGCCGTCTTGCGAACTGGCAGCGCCGGAGCCGCCGCGGCCACCGGCACCTCCAGCGCCGGCGTTGTTGAAGCCAAAAGTGCAGGCAGTGGCTGTCAGAACTCCCGCATCAAAGATTCCACCGCCATTTCCTCCGCTCCCTCCCGCCGACCCCGGCAGACCACCGCTCCGGGGCGACCCGCCGTCGCCGCCGCTTCCACTGCTGTTAGTGATGAAGTTGCAACTGTCCAGTGTCAGCGTGCCGGCATTGTAAACTCCTCCGCCGTTGCCACCCGGCCCGCCGTCGCTGCTGCCGGGGCCACCGAACGGGAGGATCGGGCTGCTGTACCCGAGGCCCCCTCGGCCGCTGCTGCACTGGGTAACGACGCAATTGCTCAGGGTGAGCGTGCCCGAATTATAGATGCCGCCACCGTCGTTGCCGGGACCGCCCGGGGTTGCAGAATTCGTGCTTTCAGCGCCATCAGCGGCGTGCCCATTGAAGATGGTCAGGCCGGAAATACTCACCACCGCCCCGCCGGAAATGTTGAACACGCGGCTCAAGTAGTTTCCACTGACTGCGAGGCTGTTCGGACCAGGGCCGATGATGTCCAGGCTATTGCCAATGAGCAACTCGCCCGCAAGATTGGTGATCGTGCCGGAAATGGCGAAGGTGATGGCATCCCCGTCGCTTGCATTGGCGATGGCCGACCGCAGCGAGCCAGTCCCGCCATCCGCTCCCGTCGTGACCACGAAGGTGTTTTGGCCCCTGAGCGGCTGTATTAAGGTCCCGCAAATGGTCGCAACCAGCAGCGGTCTCCAGATGAGGAATGAGTGTGTACTCATAGCCCGCTTGACGACACAACAACACCCTGACGGGCTTGTCAAGGCACAAATTCCCATGCGTGCCTCCCCGGCCGGTCAGCCGCGCAGTTTCGGAAAAAACTCGTGCGCCGTCTGGCAGGTCATCGCGCTCAACTCGTCCACCGAACAGTTTTTGACTCCGGCCGCCAGTTCCGCGATTTCCTTGACATGGGCCGGTTCGCAGCGCTTGCCGCGATAGGGCGCCGGCGCCAGAAACGGGCAGTCCGTCTCCAACATGAATTGGCCGGGCGCCGCCGCGGCCAGCGCTTCGCGCACGTTGGCGCCGTTCTTGAACGTGACGATGCCCGTGAAACTGACCAGCGATCCCAAGGCAAAAACACGCCGCATCGACTCGACGCTCTCGGAAAAGCAATGGAACACGCCGCGCGTCCGCCCCGCGAACGGCGTCAGCGCCGCCAGCGTGTCCGCAAACGAATCGCGCTGATGGATGATGCAGTTAAGCCCCAACTCGGCCGCCAGTTCCATTTGCTGCCGGAAAATTTCCGCCTGGCGTTTTTTGTAAACATCGAGGTCCGCCTCCGTCATCGCAGAATCGCGGCGGCGATGGTAATCCAGGCCGGTTTCGCCGATGGCCACGACTTTGGGATGGCGGGCCAGTTCGCGCAAGGCGGGCCGCACATCCTCCGGCGCTTCCCGCACGTGGGTGGGATGCCAGCCAACGGCCGCATAAACGCCGGGAAACTCCTCCGCAATCCGGATGGCGCGCGCGCTGCCTTGCAGGTCGGTGCCCACGCAAATGATTTTGGCAATCCCGGCGGCCTGCGCGCGCTCGACGGCAGCCGGGAGGTCCGCCGCAAAATCCGGAAAGCCAAGATGCGCGTGGGTATCGTAAAAAATTGCCATGCCGGCCGGAAAAATAGCGCGCCGCCGCCCCGCGCGTCAATGCGGCGGAAAGCAGCCCCTTGTGTTTGGCCGGTTCCTTTGCTACGTTGGAGGAGTCGATTGACAAGACCGGAACCGTCACGACTGAAACTCAAATTCGAAAACAAGAGACACATTATGGCATACGAACTACCTGCTCTGCCCTACCCGAAGGAGGCGCTCGAACCTTACATCGACGCGCTGACCATGGAAATTCACCACGGCAAACATCACGGCGCTTACGTGGCCAACCTCAACAAGGCCCTGGCCGGCAAAGCCGACCTGGAAAAGAAAACGCTCGAGCAACTCATCGGGCATCTCGATGCGGTCCCGGCGGACATCCGCGGGCCGGTGCGCAATAACGGCGGCGGCCACGCCAATCACTCGCTGTTTTGGAAAATTCTGGGGCCGAAAGCCGGCGGCGCGCCCACCGGCCCGCTGGCCGAGGCGATTGCATCGGCTTTCGGCAGTTTCGACGCTTTCAAGGAGAAGATCGAGGCGGCGGGTCTGGGCCGTTTTGGCAGCGGCTGGGCCTGGCTGCTGGTCCACAACGGGAAGCTGGAAATCGCCTCGACGCCCAACCAGGACACGCCGTTGATGGGCAAAGCCGTCGCCGGCTGCGAAGGCCGTCCCATCTTGGGGGTCGATGTCTGGGAGCACGCCTATTATTTGAAGTATCAGAACCGGCGGGCCGATTACCTCAAGGCCTTCTGGAACGTGGTCAACTGGACCGAGGTCGCGAAGAATTACGCGGCGGCCAAATAGGCGGGAAGAAACAGTTGAAGTCTGAATGAGTGAATCAGTGAAGGCGGCGGTTTTATGTCTTCCGCCCTCACTGGTTCTCTGACACTCATTCCTTTAACTCTGGATAGATGGCAATTCCTTCGTGCTCGATCTTATCCTTGAGGCGTTGGCTGATGGTCTGTTCCGGGCGCACCACGTCCAGCTCGTAGATGATCGGCGCGTTTTCCAGGGCCTCACACAGGTCCGCCCATTCGGTGAAGGTTGCATGGGGCGCGTAAATGGCCAGGTCAACATCCGAGGCGCGGCGGAATTGCCCCGTGGCGAGCGAGCCGAAAAGGCGCACTTCACGCACGGCGGGGAAGCGGCGGAAGGTCGCCCGCAACGCCGCCAGGTCTTTCTCCCGAAGCGCCACAGTTTTCATGGTCATTCGCAGTTCAGTGTGCCGTTTCCCGGTTTCGGCGCACAGCTTTCTTCATTCTGCCTCCGCTGACAAGACAACAAAGCGCGCATCCCCGCTTAACCCGAATGGCGACTTGCGAGTTACACGCCCATTACTGCCGCACAACCTGCTGACGCCGCCGCCGCCTCTTCGTCTTCGCGGCGGCGTTTCTCGGCCAAGACAGGCGCGTTGCCGCCGCCCGGATTGGAGGCCGTCGCGATGGTGGCCAACCCCGTGCCAAAGCCCTTGAGGGGGTTGTGCCAGCGCACGTTGCCCGTGAGCGGATCCAGACAGAAGATTTCGCCGTCGCACGAGGCGAGAAGCGCGTCGTTTTGCAGGACGACATTGACGAAACCCACGCCTTTGAGATCCGTCGCCCATGCCTGCGCGCCGCTGGCGCAATTGAGCGCGACGACCGATCCGTTGATGCCGATGAACACCAAGTCCGAAGATTGCTTCTTCATGCGCGTCATCCTGGCACGCCGCCTCCCATCAATCAAGCAGTCAGGATTGGGGCGTCTCGCGCGTTGCGGTTTTTGAGTTTCTTAATTCTTCCTTCCTGCTTCATCCTTGTCCGCGAATGAGTTTCAACGTCATCGGCCTCGGGGAGATTCTCTGGGACTTGCTGCCCGCCGGCAAACAACTGGGTGGCGCGCCCGCCAATTTCGCGTTACACGCGCGCGCCTTGGGAGCGCGCAGCCGGGTCATTTCGCGCGTCGGCCTGGACGCTCCGGGGGCGGAAATCCTGCAACGGCTGCAAGCTCTCGGCCTGCCCATCGCGGAAATACAAGTCGATCCGTCCGCCCCGACGGGGACCGTCAGCGTGGAACTATCGGCCGATGGCCAGCCGCGCTTCACCATTCACGAGGATGTCGCCTGGGACCGGCTGGCGCTGGAAGAAACCGCTCTCGCCGCCGTCGCCGAAGCGGACGCGGTGTCCTTCGGCACGCTGGCGCAGCGCCGGGAGCCGGCGCGGGGGACGATTCGGGCGCTGCTGGGCGCCGTTCGCCCCGGGGCATTGCGGATTCTGGACCTCAACCTCCGGCAGCATTATTTTTCGCGGGACATCATTGAGACATCATTGCGCCTGGCCAACGTCGTGAAATTCAACGATTCCGAACTGCCTGTGTTGGCGGAATTGCTGGGGCTGCGGGGGAATGCGCGCCAGCAAATCGAACAACTGGCGCGGCAGCACGCCCAGCGCCTGGTGTGCCTGACCCGCGGGGCGCATGGGAGCGTGCTCTATTCCGGGGGCCAATGGGCGGATGATCCCAGCCAACCCGCCGCGGTCAAGGACACTGTCGGGGCAGGCGATGCGTTTACCGCGGCGCTGGCCATGGGTATGCTGGCAGGAAAGCCGCTCGACGCCATCAACCGCCGGGCCAATCAGGTGGCCCGGTATGTCTGCTCGCGCGAGGGCGCGACTCCGGCGCTGCCGGAATTTCCGGACCCTTGAGCCTACGGCCGCAGGTGATTTGTCGGGGCTGAACTCACCGCCCCAGCCAGTGCGGCAGGAAGGTGGTGAGCCAGGGCAAGTAGGTGATAAGCAGCACGCCGACGAGCAGCACGCATTGCATGGGAATGACGGCCCGCGAAACTTGCAGGACCGGTTTGCCGAAACGGTAGGAAGAGAGAAAGATGTTCATCCCGACGGTCGGGGTGAGCAGGCCCAGTTCCATGTTGGCCAGGAAAATGATGCCCAGGTGAACGGGATCGACGCCGTAAGGCATGGCGAGGGGCACGATCAGCGGCACGACCACGATGATGGCCGAATAAATGTCCATCACGCAGCCCATGGCCAGGAGGCAAAGGTTGAGGGCGAGGAGGAAGGCGTATTTAGACTTGACAACGGCCGTGACCCATTCCACGGCGCGGGCCGGGACCTGGGCGTCCACCAGGTAGTTGGTGAAGCCCAGTGCGACCCCCAGGATGAGCAGCACGCCGCCGACCAGCAGGCCGGCCTCCGCCATGACGCGCGGAATGTCGCCCGCCCGCTTGAAATCGCGATAGACAAACGTCTCCACCCCGAAGGCGTAAAGAGCCGTGACCGCCGCGGCCTCGACCGGCGTGGCCAATCCGCCGAACAACGCCGCCAGCGCCACGACCGGCAGCAGCAGCTCCCATTTTGCCGCCCAAATCGCGCGGCCCGCCTCCGCGCCGTCGAACTTCGCGGCCTCGGCCTGCTTTTTTGGGCCCAGCCAGATGCCCATCAATGAGGCCATCGTCACCAGCAGCAATCCCGGCCCCAGCCCGCCCAGGAACATCCTTTGAATCGTCACCCCGCCCGCGCCGGCGTTGGCGTTGGCCACGACCGCGTAAAGAATCAACGGGAGCGACGGCGGGAACAACAACCCCAGGCCGCCCGACCCCGTGACCAGCCCGAGGGCGGAGCGCTCCGTGTAACCCGCGCCCAGCAACACCGGCATGAGCAGCCCGCCCAAGGCGAGGATCGTCACGCCCGACGCTCCCGTGAACGAAGTGAAGAAGGCGCAGGCGATGACGGCGACAATCGCCGGCCCGCCCCGGAGCTGGCCGAAAAGCGCGTGAAAGACCCGGATCAATCGTCTGGACGCTCCGCCTTCCGCCAGAAAATATCCGGCCAGGGTGAAGAGCGGCACCGTCGGCAGGGTCGGATTGGTGACCATCGAATAATGCGTCAGCGAAAGGGAGGCGATGGGCGTGCCGCCGCCCCAGAAGAGAATGAGCGCCGCCCCGCCCAGGAGCGCAAAGATCGGCGCCCCCAGGATGACCGCCGCCAGCAGCCCGATCAGGCCCGGCATGACCAGCCGTTCCGGGCCGACAAAGGGATGAAGGCCGATCCCGGCAATGGCGGCTGTCAACAATAACGCGGCCAGCCGGCCGCCCCATTGGCCGGAGGCGTTCCAGAGCAACCGCAGCGCGATGACGGCGAAGCCGATGGGCATGATCAACTGCACCGTCCAGATCGGAATCTGATAAGCCATCAGGTTGCCGCCCTCCCTCTCCGAGGCCACCAGTTGGGAGGCGGCGACGCAGAGGAAGACGCTGATGGCCGCGGCGACGGCGCTGCTGTAAACGCGCGCAAAAATCTGCCAGCGCCCCTTGAGAAACTGGGAGAGCGTCGAAAGCGAGAGGAGGCGGCGGTCGCGGGCGGCCAGCATGCCGCCCAGCAGGCTGATGACCAGGGTGAGATGTTGCTGGATGGCCGTGGCCCCGCTGATGCCGCTGTGGAACCATCGGCGCAGCACGATTTCCAGCAGCGGCAAGACCGCCAGCGCGGCCAGCGCGAGCGTGACGAGCGAGTCTTCGCCGACGCGCAGCCACCGGCGCCAGCCGAGCGGCGCCGGCGCAGGCGGATTGGGCGCGCCGCTCATTTCTTGGCCTGTCCGGCGCGAAAGAGGGCCAACTGGTTCGTCACCTCGTCGAAAATGTCCGCCGGCACAATGGGTCCGCGGATTTTGAGATAAACGGCCTCCATTTCGCGCCGCCATTGGGCCTCGGCCTGCGGTGTCAAGGGGTTGACGATCAAGCCGCGTTTGCGCATCGCATCGACCGACTCGACGCTCTCGCGGCGGCCCTCGGCCTTGATGTGGGCGCCGGCCTCGACGGCGGCCTGGCGCAAGGCATCGCGGGTTTCCGGGGCAATGGCATCCCAGGTTTTCTTGGTGATAACGAGCGCGCCGACCAGCGCCGTCCACGCCAGATCGAGCATGTTGGGCGCGGCCCGGTCCACCTGGCCGGCCAGGGCGTAGCTGGGCGGGAGGGGAACGGCGTTGATCAGGCCGGTCTGCAAATTGGGCAGAATGTCCACCGTTTCCAGCGGCACCGGGTTCAGACCCACCGAGCGGTAAAGGTCCACTTGGGCGGGGCTGCCGGCCCCCAGGAACAGCTTGGTCTTCCTCAAGTCGTCCGGCCCGATGACCGGGTCTTTGGAAAAGAACCGCACCCAGCCGGTGTCGCTCCAGAACAAGGCGACAAACCCCTTGGCCTCCAGGCGCTGTTCCAGCATGGGCTGGAGTTTCTGCACGATGTAATCGACTTCCTCGAGGGTGCGGAAGGTCATCGGCATGAGTTGGAGGCCGCTCACGCCCGGCTCGATGTCCGCCAGTCCCGGGGCGGTGAGCAAGCCGGCCTGCAATTGGCCCAGCCTCATGCGTTGCACCATGTCCGACTCCCCGCCCATCGTCCCGTCCGGATAAATCGTCAGCAACACGCCGCCGTCGGAGGCCAAGCGCCACTTTTCACCCATGGCCGCCAGTTCCTTGTAGTAGGAAGAGCCTTTCGGGGCCAGCGTGCCCAGGCGCACTCTGATCGGCTTGGGCGCCGCCAAGGCCGCCTTGGCGCCGGCCAGCAATCCGAGTCCCACGGCCGCCGCCGCGGGAAGGAACCGGCGCCGCGACAATCGCCGTTGGCCGCCGCGAGATTGGGACGAGCGTTGGCTGATGGGCGTCATTTGGTGAAATTGAGTATTGACTGGGTGAACATGACTCATGGCGCAATTAAAAAAAGATCCGATTTCCGGGACAAAAGCCAGCGCGCCCGGCGCTGCATGACCAGGTTGAGCAGCCGGGTTTCAGGATGGGCGTCCGGGTTGATCGCCAGCGCCTGCTGGAGCAGGGAATCGAATTCCTGGACATCCTGTTTTTGCACCGCCACCGATTCCGCCAGGGCCAGCAGCGGCGCGGCATCCGTGCCGCCCGACAGGGCCATCGCCCGCTCGAAGTGTGATCGCGCCCGCGCCGCGGGATCGCCCGCCGCCCCTTGGCGGCTCATTTCATAGGAGATCAAAAAGCCGTGGATGGCGCCGTGGTCGAAACTTTCGTCCAACTCCAGCGCCCGGTCAATCAGCGCCTCCATGGCGGGGACTTGGGCGACCAGGTGCGGATTGTCTTTGGAAAGTGAAATCGCCCCCGCCCACGCGCAGGCCGTCCAGTAGAGCAGCGGCACATCTTTTTTGGCGGCGCATTGCGCGGCGGCCCTGGGATGGGCCAGCAGCGCGTCCGAGAATCCCGGGTGGCCGACTTCCAGCCCGCGCAGGCCGTAACGTTGCGCCCGCAGGTAGAGCCGCCTGGCCCGCGTCCGCAGCGCCTCGGCCGCAGCCAGATCGCGCGCCTCCGTTTCGTCGGCCTCCTCCTGCACAAAGGCGAAGGCGTACTGGGTGAAGCCGCTGGCGGCGGCCAGGAGCAGCCCGCGATGCCGGGGATTGTCGTTGAGCAGACTCTCGATGAGCTTGAGACTGAAGGGCGACGCCGCGCACACCAGGTCCGGATCGTCGTCGCTGGCGAAGACAGCCCCGCTCTGGCTGACGGCGTCGGAAAACTGATTGACGGCGAAACGGTGAATGGAGCACCCGCTGCCTGCGATCCACGCCAGCACGCCCAGGCAGGGCAGCATCCACCCCGGCAACAACCGGCGCGCGCTGCATTGCTTCCGTCTGGCGCTCAAGCGGCGGCGCCAGCGCTCGGTTTTCGGTTCATCGGTCTCCGCGAACATTGTCGAGAGGCTACCACGACATTGCGTTCGCCAAAATGAAAAACGTTCCCGCCCGGAAAACGCGCGCACCTCAGTTTTTGGCAGGGATCGGACATGGTCGGAGGAGGTCCAAAAACCGAGACACGCGTCGGCCCGCCCGGATTCCATATTTTTCTCGACAGAAGGGAGATTTGAATTTAGACTCCCCGCATTCCAGCTTTCAATGCGGGGAGTCTCAATTCTGAATTCGCCTAAATTCATGGCGATGCCCTCACTCTGTTCACCCAATGGCGCCTGTCGCCGCGCCCTGATTTCCGCCGGTGAGATGCCGGCGGGCGGGACCGATCCCGCCTGCGCGCTGCGGCGGCCTCCCGGCCTGGGGATAGTCCAAAAACTGAGATGCGCCCCCGAAAAACCCGGCGCTCGCGCGTTGACAGCGGGGGTGTTGGCCGCCGATAGTGAATCGATGGCCGGGAAACCCCCGTGCCTGGAACCATGCTCTTGCGCGCGCGCCAATTTGAATTTGCCTTTCCCCGCCCGGCCCTTCTCATGGGCATCGTCAACGCCACGCCGGATTCCTTCTATGACGGCGGACGGTTCGCCCGCACCGAGGCGGCGGTGGCGCACGCGCTGCAACTGGCCGCCGAGGGCGCCGATATAATTGACATCGGCGGCGAATCGTCGCGGCCCAAGGCCGAACCCGTCAGCGAAGCGGAGGAGTTGCGCCGGGTCATTCCGGTGTTGGAGGGCCTGGCCGGCGCGGTTTCGGTTCCGCTTTCCATCGACACCGTCAAGCCGGCAGTGGCGCGCGCGGCGCTGCGCGCCGGAGCGTCGATCATCAACGACATCGCGGCCAATCGCGAGGGGGATGAAATGTGGCGGCTGGCGGCCGAGAGCGGGGCCGCATACGTGGCCGTCCACATGCAAGGCTCGCCGGCGACGATGCAGGACAATCCGCGCTATGACGATGTGGTTTTGGAGGTGGACCGGTTTTTTGAAGATCGTTTGAAACGTTTGCGGGACTGCGGTGTCAATGCAGAGCAGGTGGTGCTGGATGTGGGGCTTGGATTTGGCAAACGGCCCGGGGAAAATTTGCGGTTGCTTGCGGAATTGGGCCGCTTTACAAAATGGGGGCGCCCGCTTTTGCTCGGAGCTTCGCGCAAATCCTTTATGGGAGCGGTGGTGGGCGCCGGGCTTGAGGAGCGCCTCCCGCCGTCGCTGGCCTGCGCGTGTTGGGCAGTGGAGAACGGAGGGCGGATCATTCGCTGTCATGATGTGGCGGCCACGCGGCAGGCCGTGCGCATGACAGAAGCCCTGATGCAACAACAAACGAATGCCGAACATTCTACATTACGTCGATAAGGGATGGCGTCCCGGCCTGGAGATCGCCATTCTTTCGGTGGGCATTTACTACAGCTTCAACTTCGTGCGCGGCACGCGGGGAGCGCCGGTGGTTTATGGGTTCCTCCTGCTGGTGTTTGGCCTGACGGTGCTGTCGGTGCTGCTGCAGTTGGAGGTGCTCAGTTGGTTGCTGCGCTCGTTTGTGGCTTTTGCCGCCGTCTCGGTCCTGATCATCTTTCAACCGGAATTGCGGCGCATCCTGGCGGAACTGGGCGCGCATCCGATTTTCGCCACCAGCCACGAGCAGCGGGAGAACATCGAGGTCATCATCCAGGCGGTCGAACGCCTTTCGGAGGTGCGGATCGGCGCGCTCATCGCCCTGGAACAAACCATCAGTTTGCAGGAAGCGACCGAATCGGGCCTGCTGGTGGATTGCGAGGCGACGCCGGAAATGCTGGAGACGATCTTCTTTCCCAACAACGCCATCCACGACGGGGGAGTCATCATCAAGGGTGATCGCATCACTTATGCGGCCTGCATTTTCCCGCTGACCCAGCGCCAGGACCTGGCCGCCTCGCTCGGCACGCGCCATCGGGCGGCCATTGGGTTGTCGGAGGAGACCGACGCGGTGGTGGTGGTGGTCTCGGAGGAGACGGGCGCCATATCCCACGCCTACAAAGGGCAGTTGGTGAGGGGAGTCAGCGCCGAGCAATTGCGGGCCTTTTTGACCTCGGTCTTGGTCAATCCGGACAAGCCCAATCGCCTGCTGCGCCTGTTGCGCCCGGCCGCCGAGCGGCCCAAAAGCGGACCGGCCCTGGCCAATTCGGAGTCTAAAAGCTGATGTCGTTGCGCAGCCTCATCTTCCACAATTTCTGGCTCAAGACGTTCTCCGTCGTGCTGGCGACGGTCATCTGGTTCTTCATTCACGACGGCATCCGCCATGACAACGTGCCGACCCAACTGAGCATCAATCATCTGCTGGCCCAGGAGTATATTCGCGTGCCCGTGACGGTGCAGACCAACATCGGGGAGACGCGGGTTTTTCGAGTGACACCCAGCGAAGTGGTGGTCACTGCCGTCGGTGAACAGACGGCCCTGCTGGGCACCAAGCAGGACATCAAGGCCTATTTGAACCTGAGAGACTTCCATTCCAAGGAACCGGTCACCGAAGAATTGCGGGTGGACGCGCCGACCAACATCAACGTGCTGGAAATCAACCCCCCGGTGGTGACCGTGCAGCAAGTTTCGCCGTGAGTTGGTTTGACCGATCCTTTGAATCACACGGACGCGCGGCAGAACAGAGGCTTGTCAACGGAGATCGGCGCGATATGATGAGGGCATGAAGAGGAACTCAGTGTGGCCGCCGCTGTTGATGGTGGTGGTGTTCTGGTTGAGCCGGTGGCCCGGACTGTTGCCGCAAAACTTCAGCGCGGCCTACGCGCTGGTCTTCTGCGCGGGCCTTTATGTGCCGGGCGCGTTGGGCTGGATCGCGCCGCTGGCGGTGGTGGCGGTGAGCGATTGCCTGATCACCCCGGTTTTCTATCACAGCCACGACTTTTCCTGGACGCGGCTTTTGGTCGAGCTGGCGCCCAATTATCTGGCCTACGCCGGATTGATCGCCCTGGGGCGGTCGGTGGGAGGACGAAGGCCGTGGTGGCTGCTGGTGGGCGGGGGCTTGGTGGGCGCGATGCTCTTTTATCTGGTGACCAACACGGCGTCCTGGCTGGCGTCGGCCTACTACGCCAAGACCCTGGCGGGATGGATTCAAGCCTTGACCTGGGGAACGCCCGGGCATCCGCCAACGTGGGAGTTCTTCCGCAATACCCTGACCAGCGGCGGACTGTTCACCGGCTTGTTTGTGGGCGCGATGAAAATGAGCGAGGATTCCGAGGCGCGGGAAAAGGACGAAGAAGCGCCGGACGAAAAAGAAGAGGAAGGCGAGCCGGCGAAAGCCGACACGTGAGAGCCGGGGAGCGGTTCGGGCGGGGAAATTTTCCCTTGAGAGTTGTTCTTGCATTCCTCGAAGCGATTTGACTATAACTGTGCCGGTTAAGCCATGCCGTTGCCTATTTTACATCGATTTGCCAAAATAGGGGGCCATTCGCCGCAACGAATGGGGCGGGCGGCGTTCGCCACGCGAGCCGCGGCGCCGGGACAGATTGGCCGTTTGACGGCATCTCTCCGGCTGTCTTGTCCACCGCACCGCCCGATGGCAATGCGTATTCAATCCTTATGCCCATAAGAATAAACCTGTTGGCCGAGGCGCAAGCGGCGGAGGAGTTGCGGCGAAAGGACCCGGTCAAGCGCGCCATTTGGATTGCCGGCTTCTTCGTGTGTGTCGTCCTGCTCTGGATGCTGAAGCTCCAACTGGACATCTATTTCACCCAAAATGATTTCACCAGCATTGACAAGCGAGCCACGGAGATCAACGCCAAGTACGCGGCGGTGACCAACAACCTGATCAGAACCGCGCAGGTGGACCAGAAGCTCGCCGCGCTGGACCGGCTGACCACCAACCGCTTCCTCTGGGCGCCGCTCCTGAACGCCTTCCAGAAGAGCATGGTGGAGGGCATCCAGATTACCCGTTTGAGCGGCGACCAGAGATACACCAAGGAAGATCCGCGCACCATCGGCAGCGGTTCGAGCAGAATGACCATCCCCGGCGGCGTGGTGGAAAAGATCAGCCTGCACATCGAGGCCAGGGATATGAATCCCAATGAACAGGGCTACACCAAATACAAGGAGAACCTTGGCAGTTGCGACTATTTTCTCAAACGCCTCAAACGCCGCGACGGCTTTGTTTTGGACGGCACTTTAAGCCCGCCGTCCGCCGACCCATCGGACCCGTCCAGGCAATTTGTCACGTTTGCGCTGGTTTCGCATTTCCCGGAGGTGCGCCGCGGTGAATAAGCTGAGCAAAACCCAGCGGGATCGGATTCTGGGCATCCTGATCGGGACTCCTGTCCTGATGGCGTTGCTCTGGTATTTCGCCGTGCAGGCGGAACAGGCCCAGCTCCATGGCCTGCAAAAGAAGGTGGCGGACAAGAAAGATCAACTGATGAAGGCCGAGACGGTGATGCGCAAGGGAGAGGAAATCTCCGACAAACTGCAGGCCCACAACGACCTGCTGGCGAAGCGCGAGGCCACCCTGGCCCCTGATCGGGACGCCTACGCCTGGATCATCAGCACGATCAATCCGTTTATCCTCTCGCGCAAAGGGGTCAGCATTTACGCTTACAGCCAGCCGGAGATCAGCGACCTGGGCATCCTTCCGGCTTTCCCCTACCGCTGGGCCACCTTTCATCTTAAAGGAACCGGCTATTACCATGAGTTTGGCGCCTTTTTTGCGGACCTTGAAAACACCTTTCCTTACTTTCGCGTCCAGAACGTGGACGTGGCCGCCAATACCGGCCCCGGCGTCGAGCCGGAAAAGCTCAACTTCAACTTTGATTTGGTGACGCCGGTGGTCGCGAGCGACACAAAATGAGAATTGCCTCCACCATATCGCAGTGCGCGCGCGTTCTGGCCGCGATGGGGCTTGGGCTTTGCTGTCTGGTTGGATGCAAAAAGCCGCCCGCGCCGGCCGCCGTGGCCAAGGCCGCCGTCAGCGCCGCCAAAACCAACGCGGTTGTTGCCGCCACAAACGAGACGGCCTCGGAGTATGTTTCGGTTTTTGAGGACCTGCTTCCGCCCAAGGGCAGGGACCCGTTTTTCCCCAATTCCCATCGCCGGGAGCCGGCGCCGCCGCCCAACTATCACGCGGCCAAGGCGCCGGTCGCCGCGCTGCTTGTGCTCAAGGGCATTGTCGGCTCCGCCAACCGCCGTCTGGCCGTGATCAACAACGCCACGCTGGAGACGGGCGAAGAATCCTCCGTGCGCGTGCCCGACGGACACGTGCGGGTGAGGTGCCTGGAAATCGGGGAGGACTATGTTTTGATCAAAGTGGAAGGGGAAGGTCAACCGAAACGATTGGAATTGGGGAAAAAGGAATAACGGACGCGCGTCTGAACCGACGCGGCTCATCAAACTATTGAAATTGCTTGAAGCTATTATGAAAACGGAAAGCGTCTTCGCGGTCATTTTGGCGGTCCTGGCCCCTTGTCTGGCCGCCCTCGGCCAAACTGCTCCCCAGCCGGCGCCGGCGCCCGTGCCACCCTTGGCCGGGCCGGAAGCCGCCGCGACCAACACCGTTCCCGCGGGCGACGATGTGGTCGATGTGGTGGCCTTTGACGGCGTGCCGTTGCCGGACGCGATACGGACGCTGGCGCTGCAGGCCGGGTTGAATATCCAATTTGATCCCAAGCTCATCAACGCGGTTGGACCCGATGGCCACCCCGTGACACCGCCCACTGTCACCGAGAAATGGCACAAGCTCACGGCCATGCAGGCCTTGCAGGCTTTGCTGGACAACTGGGGCTGGCAAATGGTGTGGGACGCGCGCACCAAAATCGGACGCATCACGGCCAAGGACGCCAGCGCGCTGGAGCCGCTGGTGGTGACGGTGGTGGCCCTCAGATACGCCAATCCCACCAACATGATCGCCCTGGTCCTGCCCACCCTTTCCACCCGCAGCACGATCAGCGCCGACTCGCGCACACGCCAACTCATCGTGCGCACCACGGAGAAGGAACTGGCCGGAGCCGAGGCGCTCATCGCCAAATTGGACTCCGCCACCCGGCAGGTCCTGGTGGAAGCGAAAATTTTTGAAACGAGCAAGGACATCAATTCGGCCAAGGGAGTGGATTGGAGCGGAACGCTGGCCGCCCAACACGTCAGCTTTGGCAATGGCCTGACCTCGGGGACGACCGTTGCGGGCACCCAGGTCAACAGCGGAACGGCTGGCGCTTCCACCACTCTGTCGCCGGGCGGATCGACGATCACGGGTACGGGCAGTTCGGCTGCGAGCATACTTTCCAGCAATGTCTCCACTTTTACCACCTCCATTCTAGGTTCACCGGCGGCAGGGGGCGGCTTTACCGCCAATACTTCCCGCGGCATCAACCCGTCCATCGCCTTTCTCAACGCCGATGGCCTCCAGGCCGTGCTTTCGTTCCTGAACACCGACACCGACACCAAGACGATCGCGTCCCCGAGGGGAGTCGCCCTGGATGGATCGCCGACGGAGTTGATGGTCATCAACAACGTCCCTATTTTCCAGCAGACGCAAAGCGCGCCCGCGGCGGGAGCGGCCCAGGGTCTGGCCACGGTCGAACCCGTTTACGATAAGACGGTGGGCGGCACGATCCTGAACGAAGTCGGTGTCAAACTGACGGTGACGCCGAAAATCGCCGGTCCAACCAACGTCCTGTTGGAAGTCCGGCCGGAGATTTCGCAGCAACAGGGGCAAGTCAGCCAGACGTTGAACGGGCAAAACAATACCGCGCCCATTTTCAGCCGCACCAGGATAGTGACCCAGGCGTCGGTTCCCAGCGGCTACACGCTGGTCCTGGGCGGGTTGGACCAGGACGTGGCGACGAAAAACTTTACCAAAGTGCCCTTCCTGGGCGATCTGCCGGGGGTGGGCTACGTTTTCCGCAGCGACAACAAAACCCATTCGAAGCAAACCATCCTGATCTTCGTCACGCCCACCATCATCCGGGACCAGGATTTTCAGCCGTCCGAAAGCAAGTTTCTCAAACGGAAACAGGAGTCGCCATCCGGAATCGGCGAGCCGCCTTGGGACACGGGAGCGCCCTATGATTGGACCAAGCCCGAAAACAACGGCATCGCTCCGGAGTATAAGCCTTAAACAGGATTGTTTTTATGACACTCAATCGCACAGAGCAGGCGTGCGGGAAAAGGTGGCGGCCCGGTTTGGGGGCGGCGCTGGCGGCTCTCGGCTGGCTGGCCTTTGCCTGGTGCGCCAGCGCCCAGGTGTCGGTCCAAACCGTCGGCGGCGGGGTGCGGACCGAATGCGGCTCCACCGCGGGATTTGTCGCCGGCAACACCTATGAAAAAGCCCAGTTCAACGCGCCTTACGCCGCCGCGCTGGACGCGCAGGGCAATTTATGGCTGGCGGACAGGAACAATTCCGACATCGAGCAGATCAGCCAGGCCGGCAACCGCAGCAGCAGTGTGACGGCCCACTACGGATTCGGATCGCCGGCCAACTATCACGCGCTCACCAATATCAACGGGGTCGCGCTCGATCCGAGCGGCAACCTGTATGTTTTGCTGCCCCAAAACGGCGCCGTTCTGAAGTTTCAGGTGGCCGGGCAATTCCTCGACGAGTTGGCCTATGCGCAGTTTCCCAGTGTCTCGGCGCCGGCCACCGCGATGTTGGTCGATTTCAACTCCAACGTCTTTGTCGCCTTCACCAATGGGAGCATCATCCGTTTTACGCTGACCAATGGCGTGACCAGCGCGCCGTATCAGTATATTGTCAACGGTTTCAACTGGCAGCCGGCCGGGATGACCTTATGCGCCAACGGCTACCTTGCCGTCAGCGATACGCTCAATGATGCGATCTACGAGGTGCCCGCGATCCCCAACTCGACCCCGACTCTGCTCACCGGGGGCGGGGCGGGGTGGGTGGACGGCCCCCCTGCTTACGCCAAGTTTCAGAACCCGCACGGCCTGGCGGCATCGCAAGACGGGCGGATTGTCGTTTGCGACACCGGGAATAACCGCTTGCGGATCATCGACGCCTCGACCAATACGTCCACTCTTTACGGAACCAGCACCAATGTTTGGCCGGCGACCTGCTGTAGTTGCTATCCGGATGCCCTTTACGCCGGGTGGGTGGACGGCCCCGCGGGCATCACCTCGACCAGCGCAGCGGGCCGCGCGCCCGTCAGCGTGCTCATCGCCTCTTCCGGCGCCTTGTTTGTCACCGAACTGTATTACAACTTGATCCGAACCGTCTCCGGCAGCGGGCTGACGCCGGTCAATACCGCGGCCACCTTGCCGGTGGCCGTCACGACGGCGGCTTCCGCCATCACGGCCACAAACGCGACGTTGAACGGGACGGTCAATCCCGGCGGGGACCCGGCGGGCTATTATTTTGAATGGGGCACCAACGCCAGTTACGGGAACTATTCGCCGACGAATGTCCTGTCCGCCAACTTGACAGGCGCCAATGCGGTCGCCTGGGCCATGACCAATGTGGCGCTCAGTCCGGGGACAACCTATCATTTCCAATTGGTGGCGACCAACAGTCTCGGCGTCACCAACGGCGGGGACCAATCCTTCGTCACACTCGCCCTTTCGGGGACGGTCGCCACGCTGCCGGCCACCAATGTCACGGCGACGGGCGCGACGTTGCTGGCGTCGGTCAATCCCGGCGGGGATGTGACCTCGGTTGATTTCCAGTGGGGCACGAGCACCAACTACAGCAACGTCACGGCCGCGACAAACCTGACGAACAACCTGAACAGCACCGTGACGGTGGCGATCCCGGTGACCAATTTACAGGGGGGAACAACTTATTACTACCAGGTGGTGGCTTACAATAGCGCGGGAACCAGCTACGGCAGCCAGTTGATCTTCACGACGCTGACACTTCCGCCGCCCACGATTACCTTTGGCCCCGGCGCCGGCTACTTCCCCGAATGCGTGACGATTTCCGTGACCAGCAGCGTGCCGGCGGTTTATTACACCACCGATGGCAGCGCGCCGACGACCAGCAGCGCGGAAGCGACGATCATAGCGACCAATTCAACCAACTACATCGAGGCGTTCCAATGGTGCAATTCACAGCATGACCTGAGCAGTCTGCGCCTGCTGGCCTTCAATGGCAGCAACTCCAGCACCGTCGTCCAGGGCAGCGCCCCCACGACCAACCTCATCGGTTTCCCGCAGACGACCTACGCCGGCTCCGGCTCGACGGCCTACATCCCCATCGTGGTGGACATGCAGAGCAACGGCGTGCTGCAGTCGCTGCAATTCCGCGCCGAAATCGCCGCGAACGGGGCCGCGCCGGCGATTTCCAACGTGACGTTGCAGCCGATCACGTCGGGTGATTTCGTGGCATTGGTCGGGCCGGCGCCCGGCAACGCGCCGGTCACCTACCAAACTTTCGCTTACACCAATCCGGTCAACAATGCCTTTGGCCTGGTCATTGCCACCGAGCCCGGTTCCGGATTGAGCATCCAGGGGTTTGCCGTGGCGGTTTTGCTCCGGGTGCCGATTCCCAAGAGCGCGGCTTTCGGCAACAGTTACAGTCTCAGCGTGCTCTATCCGTCCGGCACCTCCGACGGCATCGCCAACGCGGTGGGAATGACGACCAATCCGGCGGCGGCGTTGATGATTATGGACAAGGCTTACATGTCGGGCGACTGTTCACCCGCCAACGGCTACAACGCCGGCGAGTTTGGAAACGGGTCGCTGGACGACAGCGATGCCAACACTATTCTCTATGCCTTGGTGGGCATCCGCAAGCCTTACGCCGACAGCGATGCGTTCAACGCCATGGATGTGTTCCCGGAAACGAACAACCTGGCAAAGTTCGGCCAGGGGCATCTGGTCTATTTGGATTGGCAAATTACGCTCGATCGCGCCTTGGGCTTGAATACAAATAATTGGGTTCGTTTTTGGGCCAACGGCGCTCTGGCGCACTCGGATGATTTCGTCTGGACGCCGGGCGGCACGCCGGTGGTTCTGTCGGACGAATCTTCGGGCAGAGCGCCCCAAAAGCTGGCTCTGAGCGGCACGCCGCCGGGTTTGGTCTGGTTCTGTCAGGCCTCGATCGGCGCGGGCAACGCGGTTGAGTTGATTCCGGGCAACACCTGTTCCCTTCCTGTTTATGCCAGGGTTCTGCCGGGCTACAGTCTCTGGGGGATGGATTTCCGCGCCGTCGTCACGCCCAATGGCGCCGCGCCGGCGGTCGGCCAGGTCCAGTTTAATGCCGCTCCCGGAATTCCGCCGCCCTCGGTGCTTCCCGGCCTGTCTTCCAACGATATTGTCTGCGCCTGGTCCCTGGGTTCTTTCGAGCCGCCGTTGGAGAACAGCAATTACATCGGCTCCATCAGCTTCCAGGTCCCGCCGGCTGCCGCGCGGGGGCAATCCTATTCCTTGCATTTCATTGGCGCGGGCGGCGCGCCCGATGCCACGACGTCTTACCAACTGGAAAGCTTCCCCGCCACCGCCTGCGTTGAGTCCGCCGCCCTGCCCACTCCCTCTCTCACGTCGGACGACTGGAAGCTCGCCTTTTTTGGGAGCCTTACCAATTCCCTGGCGGCTGATAATGTCGATGCCGACGGCGATGGCATGCCCAACTGGCAGGAATATCTGGCCGGCACCAATCCGACCGACGCCACTTCCTGCCTGCGATTCAGCAGCGCCGCTTTTAACGCCGCCGGCCTGCCGGGCGTTGCGCTCAATTGGCTGACCGCGCCGGACAAGACTTATGTCGTGGAATCACAGCCGGCTTTGGGAGGCACGAACTGGACTGCCGTCAACACCAACAGCGGCGATGGCAATTACTACCAATTGCTCATCACCAATTACAGCGGCAGCGCCCGCTTCTACCAAATCCGCCTGCAGCCATGAGTAACATACTTCCATTTCCAATTGAGAAACCGAAGCCCAAGGCGATTTGGGGCCTTCTGGCTGCGGCCCTGTTTGCGACTCCGCTTCACGCTCAGTTCGTCAGCACCCTCATCTCCACCAACCTGCTGCAGCCGGACTCTGTTGCCGCCGACGCCGCCGGAAACCTGTATGTGACGGATTCCGCCGACAATCGCATCGTCGAGTACTCGCCCGGTTCCGGAACAACCAGCATCCTGGCCGGCGGATTCTCGCAGCCATTGGGCATCGTGGCGGCCCGCGGCGGGCTGGTGGTGGTCGATCAAGACAACCAACTGATTCGGCTGGTGAGTTTCACCGGAACGGTCACCAACCTGGCCGGAACGGAGGGATCCGTCGGCGCCAGCAACGGACCGGGCGCCGGCGCCACTTTCAGTTATCCAGTGGGCATCGCGGCCGACGGCGCGGGCAACCTCTACGTGGCGGACTGGGGAAACAACCTGATCCGCGAAATTTATACGAACAATTATGTCACGAACGTCGCGACCGGCGGTTATCAATTCAACGGGCCGACGGCGGTGGCGGTGGACAACAACAGCAATCTCTGGGTCGCCGATGCCGGCAACGAGGTGATTTGCATGGTCAGCAACGGCGTTGCCACGGTGATCGCGGGAGCGACGGGGCAACCCGGAACCAACGACGCCACGGTGGCGACCAACGCGCACTTCAACGCCCCGGGCGGTTTGCTTTGGGACACAGTCAATAATAGGCTTTTGATCAGCGATTCGGGCAACGGCGCCATCCGCAGCCTCTTTTTGTCGAACTCCCTTTACGCTGTCCAGACCATCGCCGGCACTCCCGGCCAGCCTGGAAACGCGGAGGGACTGCCTGGCGCCGCCAAATTCGGTTATCCGGTCGGGATTTGCGTTGACAGCGTGGATTCCGGCTTTTACATCGCGGATTTCGGGAACAACTCCGTGCGGGTGTTGCAGCCCAGCGCGCCGCAGCCGCCCGTTTCCACGCCCCAGATCGGCTATGTCAGTTATCCGGCCACTGCGAATCCCGCCTATACGTCGGTCTTCATTCCATCGACCGGCGCGACTTTCAACAATCTGACAAACATCGTGATCGACGCCGAGACAGGCACGCAGACGTACGTCAGCTACGGCCCCACCGGCTCGGCCATCCCCCTGCCGGGGCCGGGCAGCACGCAGCCGCTGATTTATCCCGGCGACGGCTCAACTGCGAGCCAAGTTGCCGGTTCGGCCCTGGTGTTTGGCGCCGGCACCAACGACATTACAATTTATGCCATTGGGGAAGCGAACGGCCGGCGGCCGAGCGCGGTGGCCAGCGCCCGTTTCCAGTTTATCGCTGCCAACCCGATCATTACCGGCGATAACGCCGCCGCCATTCTCCTGACCGATAGCACCATCGGCTCGACCCTCTACTACACGACGGACGGCTCGTCGCCGACCAACAATGGGAGCAGTCCGGGCGTGGCCAGCGGAACAACCCTGTCCCTTCTCATCACCACCAACGTCACCCTCGAGGTGCGCGCGTTTGCGGCCGGTTTTGCCGCCAGCCAAGCGGTCAGCACCCAACTGACCATCTCGAACTTTGTCGGCAACCAGGTTGGTTTTCCCCAGAGCCATGCGGCGGGCATCGGAGCGACGGCGATACTTCCCATCGCCCTGGCCATGGCGCAAAGCAACGCGGTTCTGGAGTCCATTCAATTCCGGGTTGAAGTCGCGCCCCTCGGGGGGAACACCAACATGATCTCCTCCTTGAGCCTGCTGCCGATGACGAGCGGGGATTTTGTTCCCTGGCTCGGTCCTGCGCCGGGAAATGCGCCGGTGAATTATGTGACCCTTCCTTATACGTCCGGCAAGGTCCAGGGCCTGGCCATTGCCACGCAGACCAATTCCGGGTTTTCCATCCAAGGCGCCGGCGTGGTGGCGCTGCTGGAGATTCCCATCCCCAAGACCGATTCCTTTAACGACCAGTACAGCCTGTCCATTATCAACCCGTCCGGCACGTCGGACGGCAACCAGGCAAATGTGCCGCTGGTGGCCATGTCAAACCAAACGCTGACGATCTCCAATCCCCGCTATCTGGCCGGGGACAGTTCGCCCGCCACGGGATATGATGCCGGGGAATTCGGCGACCAAATCCTGAACAATAGCGACGTCAACAACGCTCTTTATGCTTCGGCCCTCATCCGCGTTCCCCCCGTGTTTAGCGACGCCCACAACGCCATGGATGTCTATCCGCCGCCCGCGGGCGACGGACAAATCACCTTTTTGGATTGGGTGACAATTCTCAGACGCTCCCTCGGTCTGGATCCAAATTATTGCATCCGCTATCGAACCAACAATGGCGTCATCTTTCAGGAAGTGACGAACTGGACCAACTCCAATACGCCCATTCCGCTCACCGCGCCACAGTCCGGGTCCTCCGGCACGCCTGGCATTTCAAAAGAATCTTTGAGCAATACGCCGCCGGGGTTGGTCTGGCTCCGGCAGGCCGTCATTGGCGCCGAGACTGAAACCAACGTGGCGCCCGGCTCGGTTTGTTCCATTCCGGTCTATGTGAAGGTCTCGCCCGGCTACAGTCTGGCCGGCCTGCAATTCCGCGCCATTCTTTCCGCCGAGGGCGGCGCTCCGGCTCCCGGCGCCATCGCGTTCTCGCCCGCGGGCGGCGTCCCCACCCCGATCCAATTGCCGGGGCTGGCCGCCAGTGACATCGTGTGCGCGTGGGCGCCTGGAGCCTTCTCTCAGTCCCTGCAAAACAGGAATTATCTCGGCGTCATTACGTTCCGGGTTCCGTCCGCCGCCCAAGCGGGGCAGTCTTATGCGGTGCATTTTGTCGGAGTGGATGGCGCGCCGGATACGCAGACTTCCTACCAGTTGGAAAGCTTTCCGGGATGGATCTGGGTGAACTCGGCGGCGCTGCAACCGCCGCAGATCAGCTCCGACGAGTGGCGGGTCTTCTTCTTCGGCAGCCTGACCAACAGCCTGGCCGCGGACAATGTCGATGCCGACGGGGACGGCATGCCAAACTGGATGGAGTATCTGGCCGGAACCGACCCGACCGACCCGCTTTCCAGGTTCCAATTCACCACGGCGGGCATCAACACGAACGGCATCGGCGGAGTCGGCTTGGGCTGGCTGACCGCTCCGGGCAAGACCTACGTTTTGGAATCCATCCCGGTCCTGGGCGGGACCCATTGGACGGCCATCAATACCAATGTGGGTGATGGCAACAACTATCAATTCGTTCAAACCAACTACAGCGGCGCCTCCCGCTTCTATCAACTTCGCCTGCAGCCATGAGCCAGCATCTTTATCCTTCATTCGGACTGTCCGCGGGGCATCGGCGCCTCCTGGGCATTGTCGCCCTGACACTGCTCGCCGCCGGCGCCCAGGCCCAGTTCGTCGCCACCGTCGTTTCCTCCAATTTGTTCGAGCCGAACAGCGTGGCCGTTGACATCAACGGCAACGCCTACCTCACCGACGCCTCCGACAACCGGATTGTCAAGTTTATTCCCAGCAGCGGAGTGGCCTCGACCCTCGCCGGCGTGTCCGGCCAATTCAGCTACGGAACAAACGACGGCTTGGGGTCGGCCGCGCGGTTTAACCAGCCCCTGGGAATCGTCGCCGTCTCGAGCGGCCTGGTCGTCGTGGATCAGGGCAACCAGGAGCTTCGCTTCGTCAGTTTTGCGGGAGCGGTGTCCCACTTTGCCGGCGTGGCCGGAGTGGCCGGGACGAATGACGGACCCGGGGCCACGGCCAACTTTAATTATCCCTCGGGCATTGCCAGTGATGGCCAGGGCAATTTTTACGTCGCCGACCAGGGCAACAATCTCATCCGCAAAATCGATTCCAGCACCAATGTCACCACGGTTTCCGTCACCAACGGTTATCAATTCAACGAGCCGACAGGCGTGGCGGTGGACAACAACAGCAACATTTGGGTGGCCGATACCGGCAACAACGTCATCTGCATGATCAGCAACCAGGCGGTTGCCGTCATCGCTGGAACCAGCGGGGTGAGCGGCTTCGACGATTCCACCACGGCGTCCAGCGCCCTGTTCTCGGGGCCGACGGGCCTCCTTTGGGTCCCGGTTGGCCCCAGTCTCCTGATCGCCGACACCGGCAACAACGTGCTCCGCAGTCTCTTTCTCACCAATGCCACCGGATCAGTCGGTTACGCCGTGCAAACAGTGGTCGGCGTTGCCGGGCAGGCGCACTTGGTGGATGGGGCGCCTGGGACCGCCGAATTCGTTGCGCCCGTCGGGTTGAGTGTGGACCCCTATGACTCGGGCTTTTATGTGGTGGATCGCGGCGCCAATGCCTTGCGCACGTATCAGCCGAATGCGCCTCAACCGCAGGTTTCCACGCCCCAGATCGGCTATGTCAGTTATCCGGCCACTGCGATTCCCGCCTATTCTTCGGTCTTCATTCCATCGACCGGCGCGACCTTCAACAATCTCACGAACATTGTGGTCAACGCCGAGACAGGCACGCAGACGTACGTCAGCTACGGACAAACCGGCTCGGCCATCCCCCTGCCGGGACCGGGCAGCACGCAGCCGCTGATCTATCCCGGCGACGGCTCAACCGCGAGCCAAGTTGCCGGTTCGGCCCTGGTGTTTGGCGCCGGCACCAACGACATTACGATCTATGCCGTTGGGGAAGCGAACGGCCGGCGGGCCAGCGCGGTGGCCAGCGCCCGTTTCCAGTTTATCACCGCCAACCCGGTCATTACCGGCGATAACGCCGCCGGCATTCTCCTGACCGACAGCACGGTCGGATCGAGCCTGTATTACACAACCGGCGCTTCGGCCCCGACCAACGATGGGAGCAGCCCGGGCGTGGCCAGCGGAACAAGCTTGTCCCTTGACATCACCAGCAACGTCACCCTCCAAGTGCGCGCGTTTGCGGCCGGCATGGCCGCCAGCCAGGTGGTCAGCAACCAATTCTCGGTCTCCAACGTGGTGGGGAACCAGTTGACCTGGGGATTCTCCAGCGGCCCTGTTTCCACCCACTTCATCACCGCTCTCAATTTGCTCTTTGACGCTCCCGTCACGTTTACCGAACTGGCCGGCAGTCTTGAAATTTACACATTGCAGCTTGACTTGACCGTGACCAACAACGGCGCGACACCGCCCCCGGCCTTAACCCCGGCAAACTTTGCATCCGACCTGCTGCAACCGATTCCAAACGTGCCCAACGCGTATAAGCCAATTCCCCCGGGCATGTTCATCAATGGCGTTACCAACGCCGGCGTTATCGACACCCAGCCTAACACCTTGGAGATCTTCTGGCTTGTGACCCCTGCGGTGTCCAATTTATACACCAGCGCGGAACTTCTTCAATTCTCTGGCGCCGCCCAAACGCTCTTCGACCTCGATACCGTGGGAGTGGCAGTTGTCGGAGATTTGTCATTTGTTGTCCCGGCCGGCGCCACGCCCGGCGCTCCTTATACCCTTCAAATCCGCTATCCCTCGGCCAGTTCCTATTACGCCCCGCAGATTGGCGGGCCGCCGATCAATGTTTTTGTCCAGGCTCCCACCAACGGCCCGCTCACCAACACGGGCCTGAACTCCGTCAAATTGGTTACCGTTCTCTCCAATAATTCGCCGGCCAGCGCCCATCTCGTCGGCGACGTCTTCCCATACACCTGGTATAATATCGGGGATTTCGGCGATGGCTTTTTGCTCAATGATGATGTTATTGAAACCATGGAATACGCCGGAACCCGCGGCTTTGCCAACAACCCTTTCTATGACGCCATGGATTCCTCCGACGGCACCGTCAACAACTATTACACCGCCACCGACTCGACGATTGACACCATCACCACGGGCGATGGCGTCATCAACGTCGATGATGTCTATGTCACCCTTCGCCGCTCCCTGGACCCGAGCCTTCTCAATTACCAAAGGATTTGGTCCGGCTCGGCCTGGGTGCCGGCGGTTTACACCAACTCGGTGCAATTGAGCGCCAAATCTTCCTCCCCGTCCCGGCCGCCGGTGAAGATGGCTCTGAACGGCCCGCGTTATATCACCGTCGCGGCCGATCAAGTTCAATCCGGCGGAAACTTGACGGCGCAGGTGCCCATCCGTGTATTGGCGGCCGACACCCTGCCCGTGCGAGTATTCATGCTCAACGTCGATATCGAGCCGCTGGACGGCTCGCCTGCCGTTGCCGGCGCCGTCAGTTTTTCGCCGGCGGCCGGTCTGGGTGCGCCTTGGGCGATCACATCAACGGGCCTCAATAATTACAGTGCCGCCTGGCTCGACTCGACCGTCACCGGCGTCAGTGGCACCAACGTGATCGGCACCCTGTCCATCCCGCTGCCTTCCAACGCCACCGCCAACTCGGCGTATCGGGTCCACTTCAATCACTTCTCCGCCTCGCCCAACGGCCTGGCCCTCTTTCACGCCACCGTGCAGGACGGCTTGATCACCGTCGGCGACCGCTCCGGCTCCAGTTGGCGCGACGGCATCCCCGACACCTGGCGGCTGCTCTACTTCGGGACCATCTCCAACGCGCTTTCCGCCGCCAATGCCGACCCTGACGGCGACGGCGCCTCCAACTGGCAGGAGTACGTCGCCGGGACCAATCCGCTGGACGCGACGTCGGTTTTTCAATTCCTGCCCGCCTCGGCCCCCGCCGGAGGCAGCTTCACCCTGCAATGGCCGTCTGTTGTCAACAAACATTACACCGTGCAGAGCGCCCCCTCGCTGTTCGGCGGGTGGACGACGCTGGCGACCAACCTGCCCGGCAACGGCCAGACATTGCAATGGACGGACAGCAGCGCCGCCGCCGGCGCCCGCTACTATCGCGCCCTGGTGCAGTAACGGCTATTGGATGGCCAATTCCTGCTTGATCTGGAATTTTTCCACGCGCTTGCGCAAGGTCGCGCGCGTGATGCCCAGCAATTGGGCCGCCCGCACCTGGTTGCCCTTGGTTTCCAAAAGCGCCTGGATGATCAACTCCCGCTCGACGGCCGGCAGGATTTTGAGCTTGGGATTTTCCCGCGCCCACTGGAAAAGCGTGCGGGTGAGGGATGCCAAATCCGCCGGGCGCTCCTGCTCGGGCGCGCGGGACGGCGCCGGCCCGCCGGCCTTCTCCGCCGCCGGCGCGGGTCCGGTGGAAATCAGCGGCGGCAGATCGCCGGGCAGGATGACATCGCCCTTGGCCATGACCAAGGCCCGCTGCATCACGTTCTCCAATTCGCGCACGTTTCCCGGCCAGTGGAAGCGCTCCAGCAACTCCACCGCCGGAGCGGCGATCGATTTGGGAGCGCGCCCCTGCTTCTGCCCGAATTTTTTCAGGAAATAATTGATCAACAGCGGAATGTCCGTCCGCCGGTCGCGCAAGGGCGGAATCTGAATCCGCACGACGTTGAGCCTGTAAAACAAATCCTCGCGGAATTCCCGCGCCGCCACCGCTTGCTCCAGCGGCTTGTGCGTCGCGGCGATGACCCGCACATCGACCTGGATGGGCTGGTTGCCGCCCACCCGCTCGAACGAGCCGGATTGCAGCACCCGCAAAATTTTCGCCTGCGTCGAAAGCGTCATGTCGCCGATCTCATCCAGAAAAATCGTTCCGCCGTCGCATTGCTCGAATTTCCCGATCCGTTGCGCGGTCGCGCCGGTGAACGCTCCCTTTTCGTGTCCGAACAATTCGCTCTCCAGCAGATTCTCCGGGATGGCCGCGCAATTGATGGCCAGAAACGGCCGGCCGTTGCGCTTGCTGTGGTGATAAATGGCGCGCGCGACCAGTTCCTTGCCGGTCCCGCTCTCGCCGGTGATGAGGGCGGTGGCGTTGCTGCCCGCCAGTTGGCCGATGATCTTGAACACCTCCTGCATCGGCTCGCTCCGCCCGATGATGCCCACGTCGTAATCCTCCGATTCGAGCAGCGGCTCGTAGGAAACCACCTGCTTCATGTCCCGGGCGGCTTTGAGGGCGTTGAGGACGATTTGTTTCAGGCGCGGCACGTCGAAGGGCTTGAGCAAATAATCGTAGGCCCCCAGCTTCATCGCCTCGATGGCCGTCTGGGTCGTGCCGTAGGCCGTCATCATGATGACCATTTGTTTGGCGTCGAGCTGCCGGAGTCGGCGCAGGGTTTCCAGGCCGTTCATGCCGCCCATGCGCACGTCCATGATGACCAGGTCCGGTTTCAGGCGCGGAATGATTTTCAAGCCCTCCTCCCCGCTGGCCGCCGTGGTCAGCTCGATGTCCGGCTGGTCAAAGATGCGGCGAAACGAATACTGCACGTCCACTTCGTCGTCAATTAAGAGCAACTTATCCATGGGAGACTACCCGCCGAATTGGAGGCGCGGCTCGGATTTGAGCATCGCTTCCAGGTTTGGCCAGCGCACGTCGTTCATCGTGTAAAAGGCATTCAAATAGACGGCGGCCTCTTCGGCCGGGTACTTGGCCAGAACCTTGTCCACTGCGGCTCGCAGTTTGTCGTCCTCGACGCCGGCTGGCAAGTCTTCCACCGCCCCGTCTTTGTGGGCGATTCCCAGGCCGTCCAGGAAGTCGCCCAGCATGGCGGTTTGGCTCTTCATGAGCCATTCGCGCACGAGGTTGGCGGAAACCAGCTCCAGCCGGGGCCGGGCCAGCGCCGCCGCCATGCCGGCGTGGCGGGTCGAGCGCGGGCTGCGCTCCAGGAACGCCGGTCGCAACTTCCTGGATTCCGCCACCGCGCCCAGTGCGGTGCGATAAAGGTCCTTGTTGTTGTCGTGCGCGAATTCGATGATGCGCACTGCCAGGGCCGGAGACATGAAGCCAAACAATTCGTGCGATGTCAGCATACCAAAACCTGGCGCCTAGACTAGAACGGCGCCGCGCGAACCGCAAGTCTTGGATTGGGAGCGCGACCGTCTCGGTCGCAGCCGCCGGCGTCTCGCCGGCGGAAATCACTTTGCGGCCAAATTCACCCCATGGTGAACAAAACAGGGATGTCGCTCAGGATTGGGGATTGGCAAGCGGGCCAAAAACTGCTCCAATTGGCCCGATGCCTTTTTGCCCCATGCCGAGCATGAGTTTTCACGGCTGGCTCATGAAGACGCGTCTGCGCCCCGGACGCGCGGCAGCGCGTCCCTACCACCCGAAATCTGGTAGGG
>JBEKYR010000023.1:0-70343 GCA_049510745.1 Verrucomicrobiota bacterium
CGAAGCATCATTTGCCTTCGGCGCGCGGCGACGACGTTGTTCACCGTCTGAGCGGAGGGGCAAACCGGGGCGCCCTTGCTCAGCCGATGAACAACGTCGGGGAAGCTATACGAGGATTTGGGGTCATCGCCGGCCTGTGTCGCGCGAAGAAAAAAAGTGGTTGGTTTCACTCAGTTTTACTCAGTTTTGGTGGGTCCAAGGCCGGCTCCTGGGCGGCTTGGAGGAGGAGTTTTGTTGGAGGCACCCCGGCCGGTTGCCGATTTCCCGCTCCGCATATTGGCGCTTTAGCGTCATGCTGTTATCCAATAACACATATTACGGGATGACGTCAAGCGATTATATGTTATTAAATAACAATTTTCAAAATGGACCCCGAAAGGGCTGAAGAAGGGGACGGAAAGGACGGGGGATTACGATTACGATTACGATGAGGAAAAGGACGGATGGGACGGACGGTTGACCTTCCGGCCGGCAGAGCGCCCCAGGTTCCAAACCGCATCCTCAATTATTTCAAATCAGGACACTCCCTTGGCCGAGGACCGCGGCGCGATGCCGGCCAGGCGGCAAAGCTCGCGGTGAATCCGCGCCACGCGCTCGACCTGGCCCTTGGCCGGGAATCGTTCGTAGAATCCTTCGTTGCGGAAGTTGCGCGCCTGCTCGTTCCACGGCGAAAGCCGCCCGCGCCAACGCTCGACCCGGCCTTCCTCAGGCTCAGTGTCGGCCGCGGAAAGGTCCGCGCAGACCCGCACCATCGCCTTGAGCGTGACCGGCTTGGTCACCATGAAGGCGGGGTCACCCCAGGCCGCGCCCCAGGCGGCCGCCGCCGCTTTGAAGAAATCCCGCGCGACCGCGTAGTAACGGGCGGCCAGGCGTTTGTCCGCCCCTTCTTTCTCGATCCGGCTCCAGGCCTGGCGGGTCCAGCGATGAATCTCGTTGAACAGTTCGGCCTGCAAAATCCACTTCTCCTGTTTGCTCCGCCCGCCCAGGCGGTTGATGCGGTAGCGCAAGGGGCTGTCGGACTGGCTGTAAAGCATCTCGGAAATGTGCGCCGCAAAACGGCGGTCCGGCTCGGCCCACGAAACCCGCTCGTAGAGATCGACCAGGTGGCTCTTGTTGATGCGGGTGGTCGTCGAGTTGATGATGACGAACATCTCGGTGGCGAAGTCCTCGCTCCGGCCGTCAAAAATGACGCACGGCACGGCGATGTTGCCGGCGTCGTCGGGATGGGTGCGCATGAAGAACTGCAACGCGGCCAGGCGGTGCTGGCCGTCGATGATGAGGAATTTTTCCTCCGGCTCCTGCAAGCGGCCCACGCCCGAGCCGTCCGTCCAAGGCTCGAACCGGAGCTTTTGCGGGGTGAAGAGCAGGACGGTGCCGGGAATGGGCGGCTGGCTGATGGCGGTTTCGTAGAAGTTGCGGATGGCGCGCACCTTGGCCCGGCCCAACTCGCGTTGGAAGGCCTTGTCGCTGCGCTCGATCCGGGCGATGAACTGGGCGACGTCGTCCTGTTCCTCGAGCTGTTCGGGTTGGATTTGCCCGCCCTCCTCGTCGTAATAGCGGCTGATGAAGCGGACGGAGTCGAGCAATTTTTGCGACGGGTAGGCGGCGAAATAAAAAAGAGCGTCCTTTTGGCGAATTTGTGTTGCGATCATAAGAATGAGATGCGCTCGCAGCGCGTAACCGGAGCTTAAGGATTCAATTCCATGATTGCAAGCCCTGGAATTGAAAACGTTTTCTTTCTTAATCGTAATCGTAATCTTGCTCTTAATCCGAATGCAGGAGGGCGAAGAGATTAAGATTAGGAGCAAGATTAAGAGGGGAACCCAAGAATCTGTAATGCACCCGGAAGTCCGCATGGATGCGGCTAAGGGGCTGTTACTTGGCGATTCCCCTCTCGCTCGCGCGCACAAATTCCACCAGGCGCCGGACCTCGGCCAGGGGCGGCAATTCGCTTTCGATCTTTGCGAGGGCGTTCGCCTGGGTCAACCCGCCGCGAAAGAGGATTCGATGGGCCTGCTTGAGGGCGGCTTGCGCTTCCGCCGAAACGCCGTTGCGCTCCAGCCCCACTTTGTTGAGCGCGCGCGTGCGGGCCGGGTTGCCGTCGGCCATCATGTAGGGCGGCACGTCCTGCACCACTTTCGAGCAGCCGCCGATGAGCGACATCGTCCCGACCCGGCAAAATTGATGCACCGCCGCCAGCCCGCCGATGACCGCCCGGTCCTCCACCACGATGTGCCCGGCCAGCGTCGCCACGTTGGACATGATGATGTAATCGCCCAGGGTGACATTATGCGCGATGTGGCAATAGGCCAGGAGGTGGTTGTGCGATCCGACCGTCGTGACCTCCCCCTCGCCCGTGGCGCTGTGGATGGTGACGTATTCGCGGAATGTATTGTGGCTGCCGATGAGCGTCCGCGTGACGCCCCCCTTCCATTTCAAATCCTGCGTTTTCAACCCGATGCAGGCGAAGGGAAAAATCTCGTTGTCATCGCCCAGGGTGGTGTGGCCGTCGATGACCACGTGCGAATGCAGCCGGCACTCCTTGCCCAGCGTGACATTCTCCCCGATCACGCAATACGGCCCGATCACACAACCGGCGCCAATTTGCGCTTTGGGATGAACCACCGCCGTCGGAGCAATCATAAAAACCGTAACAACATTGAACTTTAAACTCGATCGAAGAGCATAAACGTCACTTCCGCCTCGCTCACCGTCTCGCCGTTGACCAGACAGGTGCCCTTGGCCTTGCCGACTTTGCCCCGCGACTTGGTCAATTCCACGTCGATGATCATCGTGTCCCCCGGCCGCACCGGCTTGCGCCAGCGCACGCTCTCGGCCGACATGAAATAGGCCAGCTTGCCGAAGTTGTCCGCCTGCCGCAGCATCATCAAGCCCGCCACCTGCGCAATGGCCTCCAATTGCAGCACCCCCGGCATGATCGGGTGATTGGGAAAATGCCCCTGAAAATAAGGCTCGTTCGCCGTCACATTCTTGAGGCCGACGATTCTGGCCCCGTCGATCTTGATGATTTTATCGACCATTAAAAACGGGTAGCGATGCGGCAAAATCTTCATCAACCGCGCCGTGTCCAGTTCATCCCCGTCGCGCAACGGCGCCGCTTCCCCCTCCGGCTTGGCGGCGGGCGGCGGCGGCGGCGGGGCGAAACTGCGCGCCGCGTCGAGCGGCTGGCGCATCTGCTGCGTGATCTGGCGCGCCACCTCGCAATTGGCCGCGTGACTGGGCTTGACCGCGATGACGTGCGCCGCAATCGGGCAGCCCACCAGCGCCAAATCGCCGATGATGTCCAAAATCTTGTGCCGGACGAACTCCTCCGGATAGCGCAGCGGCTCCGTCGTCAGAATGGCGTCGTCGCGGATCACGACGGCGTTTTCCAGGCTGCCGCCCTTGATCAGGCCGCTCTTGATGAGATACTCGATCTCCTCGAAAAAACAAAACGTGCGGGCGTCGGCCAGCTCCCGTTCCCACGTCTCCGGCGTCACCTCGACGCTGAAGAACTGGGTGAAGCGCCCCTTGGCATCGGCGCTCGTGCAAGTGATTTTGAAGCCGTCGTGCGGAAACACCGAAATGCTCGTCTCGTCCTTCTCGAAGAGGATGGGCGTTTGAACGCGGAAAACCTCGCGCGGCTCATCCTGGGGCGCCACGCCCGCCGCGTGAATCATCTTGACATACTCGCGCGCGCTGCCGTCGGCAATCGGCGGCTCATTGGCGTCCAGTTCCACGACGGCGTTGTCGATGCCGCGGCCGGCCAGCGCGGCCAGGACATGCTCGACGGTGTGGATTTTGGCGTTGCCCTTGGCCAGGGAAGTGGAGCGGTTGGTGGCGCTGAGGAAATCGACGCTGGCCTCGATCTCCGGTTTGCCTTCGAGATCGGCGCGGCGGAAGCGGAGGCCGGAATTGGGGGGCGCCGGGAGGAAAGTCATATTGACGCGGGCGCCGGAATGGAGGCCGGCGCCCGAGAAACTCGCAGGCTGCCGCAGAGTTTGTTGGTACAGCACGGTCGGAATTAAACCCCCCGCCCCCGCCGTTGGCAAGATTTAGCGCAGGGCGTCCCCTGAGCTGGACAAAAATTTTGTGGCAGGAAAAGAAAAGGGGGCTACTATCGGGCTGGCCATTATGCCGGAACGGGACAATCGCACGAACGAAGTAACCTTTTGCAGCCGCGTCTCAAAATGGGCGGATGCAATCTTTCAGAGCACGCCGGCGTTGCCATTCAGCCGCACAGAGATTGAAGAATCCGAAAAAACCAGACGGAAGCGTTCTGATCTGCGCGTTTACGGAAAAACCAATGAAGTAATTCTAGCCGGGGAAGTCAAGCTGCCGGGAACGCCCGAAGGCCGCAACGCCTACAATTCGGACTTGGTTGAGGACTCCTACAATAAAGCGTCACAGCTCGGAGCGGAATTCTTTTTCACCTGGAATGTCAACAAGTTCGTTCTTTTCGATGCCAAGCAATGGCGGAAGCCGATCATGGAGCGAAGGGTCAGGGATTATGACCTTGGCCTCAATCTTGACAATCCCGACGACGTTTCCCGCGCGGAGGTGGAAAAGAGGATTCAGGAGTTTCTTGGCGAGGTTTTTACCGACTTGCAGGCCATCCTTGAAGGCAAAAAGCCGGATTGGGGCATGGCGCCCGACGAGTTTTTCATTCGCGCTTTTGAAAGCCATATTTCCTGGCCGGTCAAACTCACGGCCGAATTTCTGTGGGACAAATCAGCCGACGGAAGAAAGTTCGACGCATTTTTGCAGGAATGGATGAGGGACGATCAGGGCTGGGCGGTCATGCACAACGACCCCAAAGAGTGGCGAATGCTGATTGACCGCGCCGCGCGCACGCTCTGTTATGTTTTTGCCAACCGCCTGCTCTTTTACGAATCCGTCCGCACAAAGTTTGGCGAATTGAGGGAGCCGCACGTTCCCACAAAGGCCGGTTCCGCCGACGAACTCTATCTGCATTTTCAGAAGATGTTTCAAAAAGCCGTTGACGCCACGGGCGACTACGAAACGCTGTTTTATCCGGCGGAAAAGGATTGGGCGGGGCCGCTGATATTCGGCCATGAACATTCGATAGACGCGTGGCGGTCCGTACTCGAAAACCTTCGTCCGTTTAACTTCCGAGAAATCCGCACGGACATTTTGGGTGGCATTTTTAAGCGGCTGATTGAACCGGAGGAACGGCACAAATTCGGCCAGCATTACACCAACGAAGACCTGGTGGATGTGATCAATGCCTTTTGCATTCGCAAGGCGGAAGACACGGTTCTTGACCCGGCCTGCGGCTCCGGCAGCTTTCTTGTGCGCGCTTATCATCGCAAGGCCTGGCTCGACAGCGATAAACGCCTGACACATCCGGGCGTTTCTCATCAGGACCGGCTTGCCCAAATCTACGGAGCGGACATTTCCCTTTTTGCGGCTCATTTGTCCACGCTCAATCTGGCCGCGCGAGAGATTAACGACGAGGAAAACTATCCGCGCATCGCCCGCCGGAATTTCTTTGAAGTCCGCGCCAAACAGCCGTTTTGCCAATTGCCGCAAGGTTTGCGCGGCGAGAAGAAAACCGTCCCGATTCTTCTCCCGCCGCTCAACGCCGTTGTCGGCAATCCGCCTTACGTGCGACAGGAATTGATCCCCCGGCGCAACGACAAACCCAAACCAAAGGTGATGCAAGCCAAAGAGGACTTGCTCGAATTGTGCGGCGAACTTTGGCCGGGCTTGGAACTCAGCGGGCGAAGCGATCTCCACTGCTACTTCTGGCCGGCCGCCACGCATCTTTTAACCAAAGACGGCTGGTTTGGCTTTCTCGTTTCATCTAGTTGGCTTGATGTCGAATACGGCTTCGCCTTGCAGGCGTGGATTCTCACCCATTTCAAGATACACGCGATTTTGGAAAGCAACGCCGAGCCGTGGTTTGAAGATGCCCGCGTCAAGACTTGCGCGGTGGTTCTGCAAAAGTGCGACGATCCCGCCGAGCGCAACGCCCAACGGGTAAAGTTCGTTCGCCTGGACGTTCCCCTTGCCGAAATTCTGGGTGAGCGCAAAGACGAGAACTCCCGGCAGGAAGCGGCGGAAAAATTCCGCGAAATAATTCTGCGCTGCAAAGAGAACAAAGCGCGCGACGGTTTCCGAATCGTTGTAAGAGGGCAAAAGGACCTCTGGGACGACGGTTTGCGGGCGGGCCGATTGTTTCAATTGCAGAAACAACGCGATTTGGCGGAAGGCATCAGCAGCGTCAATCTGGCGGGAAGCGATGACGAGGCCGGCGACGACAACGGCGTGTATGATGAAAACGGCAACGGCATCCTGCACGATGAAGGCGGCATCGGCTACGGCGTGAAATACGGCGGCGGCAAATGGGGCAAGTATATCCGCGCGCCAAATCTTTATTTTCAAATCATGGAGCGTTGCGCCAGCCGCTTCGTGCCGCTGGGCGAAATCGCCACGATTCGTTTTGGCGTCAAGAGCGGATGCGATGCCTTTTTCATGCCGTGTGATGTTTCGCAAAGGTTTTTGGAGGATTATTCAAAACTGGAGTGGAACGATGCGCCGTTGCATACGCATTGTAAACGGGCGGAAGTCGAATCTGGAGAAGTGAAATTAATGGAAGCGGGTGACGGCACAGTACATCCGGTGGAAGCTGAATATTTCAAACCGGAACTGCACAGCATGATGACAATTCACCGACCCATAGTGGAAGCTGGCGATGTGGAATCTCGCGTCTTGATGGTGAGCAAGGCAAAAGAGGAACTCAAGGGCAGCTATGTTTTGAAGTATTTGCGTTATGGTGAAACCAACAGCGTCACAACCAACAAAAAAACCAGTGCTTTAACAGTCTCAAAACGAGCAACCTGCGCTAACCGCAACCCATGGTATGATTTGACCTATACCAAGCCGGGCCAATTGATTTGGGCCAAGGGCCAGCAATACCGTCACGTTGTCGTTTTCAACAAAAGCAAGCTAGCGGCTAATTGCCGTCTTTACGATGTTAGTCTTGTCGATGGGTTGGAGGATTTCGCCGAAATTGTCGCAGCGATTGCGAATTCCACACTGGTTGCCTATTTCAAAACGTTTTACGGGCGCTACACTGGCACGGAAGGGAGTTTTGAAATGATGGTGATTGATTTGAATCTGCTGGAAATCCCCGACCCGCGCCACGTCACCAAAGCTGTCGCCAGGAAATTGCAGGACGCTTTCGATCACCTTTCGCAGCGCGACACGCAACCGATGGTCGAGGGAGCGTTCATGGAATGTCGTTCGTCCGCGCGCATCAAAAAGCTGGCGGAAAGGCCGGTTGATTTGCCCTGTGAATTGAAGATGCCTGACCGTCGCGCGCTTGACTTGGCGGTGTTTGAATTGCTCGGCGTGAACGAGGCAGTGGAACGTGAGAAGCTTTGCGACGAGTTATATTACGAAACGGCAAAGCATTTTCGGCAAATCCGAATCGTCGAAGTTCAAAAGCAGGAGCAACGCGGCAAAAGCGACGGCAGGGAATTCCGCACTGATGAGTTGGCCGCCGATTTGTGGGACAGTCTGCCGGATGAAGACAAGAAACCGCTCCTGGAATGGATTACCCTCCAAGTTAGCGATGGGTTGCCGGTGAACATTCCCGAAGGCCACGCCAGCCTGCCCGACGCGAATGATTTCTTGGACGCGAACACGGTTTTCTTCCGTCAGTCTCAGGGAGGCAAGACCGTTGGGCAACCCGTTCCCTTGCCCAGCCGCGCGCACGCGGAAACGGTGTATTTGCTGACGCAGCACGGTATTCATGGAGCGTTGCCGCTGCCGAAAACAGAAAAGGCTGCCAAGGAATTGCAAGCGCAGATCACAAAGCGGCTTGCCGCGCTCGCCGCGACTGCGAAGGAACTTTCTGGCAGCCGCACGAGTGACGAAAGGACAGGAATGGAACTCGCCCGCCTTCTCCAGTTTTGGATGGTGCATGGCAAGCCTCACAAAGGAGAGAAACAACATCATCCGGCCGGGCGGGTTGAGGATTGAGGCTCATGGCAGAGCACCGTGAATTGGGTTCACATCTAGACCAGGCCGAAGCGGCGGTGGCGCTGGGTGTATTCTTCCAGGGCTTCGAAAAACTGGGGTTTGCGGAAATCGGGCCAGAGGGTCGGGGTCACGACCAGCTCGGCGTAGGAGATTTGCCAGAGCAGGAAATTGCTGATGCGCATCTCTCCGCTGGTGCGGATGAGTAGGTCGGGGTCGGGATACGGGCTGGTGTAGAGATGCTGGGAGACGAGTTGTTCGTTGATTTCGGCCGGCTCCAATTGGCCGTCCTTGACTTTTTGCGCGATGGCGCGGGCGGCTTCGATGATCTCGGTGCGGCCCCCGTAACTGAGGGCCAGAATCAGGGTCAGGCCGCTGTTGCGGGCCAGCGCGGCTTTGCTTTTGCGGAGTTGTTCCTGGACGAATTCGGGCAGGCGGTAAATCTGGCCGATGGCTTCGAGGCGGACGTTGTTGCGGTTCAACTCGGCGATTTCAGATTTGAGGAAGCGCGCCAGGTATTGCATGAGCGTCTCGACTTCCTCCTTGGGGCGGTTCCAGTTTTCGACGGAGAAGGCGTAAAGTGTCAAGTACTTGACGCCGACTTCGCCGGCGGCGCGCACGACGGCGCGGACGGATTCGACGCCGTTGCGGTGGCCCTCGACGCGGGGCAAATGGCGCTGCTTGGCCCAGCGTCCGTTGCCGTCCATGATGATGGCCACGTGGGTGGGGACGGTGGCTTTGGCTTGGGGACTTAATGTGCCGCGGGGGTTCACAGGTCAAAGGGGGCCGGCCAGGCGCGGCCGGGCCGGGGGGCGGGCGCGTTATTCGTTTTTCTCCTTTTTGGGACGCCGTTCCAAACCGACGGAGTGGGCGATGTCATCGAATTCTTCGCGGCTGATCTCCTCCAGGCGCTTGCCCTTGGCGTTGAGTTTCTCGTTGATCTTGAGGGCTTTCTCGGTCATGGCATCGTGGGTTTCGCGGGTGCCGCCGACGAGGGCGAAATTGGGGCCGGTGGTCAGCCGTTTATGGCCATCGGAATCCAGGCCGACTCCCAGCATCAGGGCTTTTCTTTTCTTTTTCGGCTCGCCTGCCATGCGATGACGGTAGGCGTTCCGGGAGCGGTTTCCAAGCTGAAAAAGCAACGCGGACCCCGCACCCAAACCCAGGAAGAATGACGAATGTCCAAGCTCGAATGACGAAATAATGACGAATGACGAATGACGAAACTCATGCCCGACCACCTTTTCGTCATTGGGTCATTTGAACATTCCTTAGTCATTAGTGCTTCGTCATTAGTCATTTTCCCCGCTGGATCGACGCTTGCCATCCAGCGGCGCCGATGAGTGTCAAAAAATCGATGTGCGCCTATTGGGTGATGGCGGTGCGGATCATGGGGGCGGAGGCGGCGTTGGTGATGGAGGGGGAAAGATGGTGCGAGATGACGTGGTCCAGGTACGTGGCCAACGAGGTGATCTGGGCCTCGCTCAACGGGCCGCCCTGGGCCATCGCGAAACCGGGCATCATGGTGTGAGGTTTGCCATAGGTGATGGTGCTCTTCCAGAAGTCGAAGTCGGTCGGCTGCTTGAGGGCGTGGAGGTCCGGGACGGCGCTGTCCCGATGGGAGGACTCGTGGCAGATGCCGCAGTCGGCGGCGTAGAGGTTCTGGCCGAAGGCGTTCTGACCCTTCGCGGCGTGGCAGGCGGCGCAATCGCCCTTGAAGATGGCTTGGGGATCGGCCTGGGCCTTGGCCATCGCCGCTTTGCGCTCGGACTCGGAGGGCGAGCCGCCCAACGCCGGCGGAGGCGGGATTTTGACCGTGAGGCTGACGACGCGCGCGCCGACGGAGGTATAAAAGGTGAGAGTCTTGGTCATCGACCCCATTTTGCCCGCCAGCCTGACCTGGGCGTGAACCTGTCCGCTGGCGCCGGGGGCGAGATGCCACGGGGAGGCCGGAAGGCTGGCGGTGGTGCAGCCGCAGGAGGCCTGGACGCGGTCAATAATAATTTCATTGGTCCAGACGTTGGTCAGGTTGAAGGTGAAGGGGGCAGTTGCTTCGCCGGGCGCGGCGTCGTATTTCTTGGATTCCGCGTCAAAAACCAGGGCGGGCACATTGGGCACGGTTGAACTGGGCCACGCGACGGGCTGGGGCGGCGGAGCCAGCGGCTTGGGGATGGGCCGGGCGGACGCCGGGGCCGGAGCCGGCGACGGTGTCTGGCTGCGGGCAGGCAGGGGCAAGACCGCCAGACACATCAGTGTCCAGAGCCGCCAAAAGGTGAATCGCTTTGACATTTGCATTGTCCCATAGAATAGCAGGCGCAACGGACTATTCAAACGATTCTTTCCCGCCTCAGGCCAGATACGGGATGGTCAGCGGGCCTTGGGGCAGGACGGCGGCGCGGGCGTGCGGCCCCAATGCGGCCAATCGCTGCCGCACCGCCGCCCCGATGTCCCGGCAGGGCCGCAAAAAGGCCCGGCGCACGATGTCGTCGGGCAGCGAGCTGTGGAGCAAGACCTCGGCCTGGCGCTGGATGAGCGCCTGGATTTGCGCCTGCCATTGTTCGGGCCGGACAAATCCCGGCGTGCTCAACAGGCTCAGGATTTCTTCCGGACTGTTCGCGCTGAGCAATAATTTGTCCAGCGGACTGCCGGGCGGGATGCCTTCGCGGCATTCGCAGGCCAGGATGAGCAAGCCGCCTTTCTCCAGAATGCGCGCGCCGGCGCTCATGCCTTTGACGCCCTGGTAAAGGTTCAAATCCAGCGGGTAGCCGCTGTTGGTGGTGACGACGATCTGGAAGGGCGCCTTGACTTTTTGCATGGCCGATTGGCGCACGAATTCGCACCCGGCCCGGTGCGCCTCGATCAGGTCGCCGGCAAAAACGCCGGTGATGTCGCGCTGGTCGTTGAGGCTGACGTTGAGGAGAAAGGCCGGCCCGACGCGCAGCGCCACGTCGCGCAATTCCTCCCAGAGCGGGTTGCCGGCGGTGACGCCGAAGGTGGAATTGGGATCGCCAATGTTCTTGTAACCATGATTGCTCATGATGCTGCGCAACCCGCCGCAGCCGGGAATGATGCCCTTTATGCCGCCGCTGAACCCGGCAAAAAAATGCGGCTCGATAAAGCCCGTGATGATGCGCACATCGGCCCCGGCGAGGTGGCGGTTGATGAGGGCGGGCGCGCCGTCGCGCATCGTGCCGAAGGCCGCGAGCGCGGCGGGGTCCTCGGCCTCGTGATTGAGCACGCGGTAGTTGCGGGCGACTTCCGGGGTGAGCAACTTCTCCAATTCGGCGGCAGTATTGGGGCGATGGGTGCCGAGTTGGTTGAGGAGAGTGATGCGCTCGCGCGGCACGCCGGCCAAATAATCCAGCAGCCACGGGATGAGGCGGTGATTGGGCGTGGCGCGGGTCAGGTCGGTGAAGGCGATGCAAATACGGTCATTGGGCTTGATCCATTGGCGCAACGGGCGGGCGCCGGTGGGATGATCGAGGGCGGCGAGGACGGCGGCGCGTTCATCGGGCAAGCCGGGCCGGTGGGCGGGTTCGATGACGGTGGTGCGTTCCTCCGGCAGATCGACCGCCAGATGGCCCTGGCCGTAAGCTAGGTTAATTCTCATCGCGCGGAATCAGTGTAACAGGCTTGAGCGGGACAAGGAAGAAGGAAGAAGGTTGAAGGATGAAGTCCGCTTGGCGGGGCTTGACTCGCTTTGCCGAAGTCGGATGCGTTGTTCTGTTTCTGCCTGAGGAACTGTTGAACTGCACCGGATTGTCGGCTGGCACCCTGTTGACTCAGACACTTTATTTGCGTAGATTGCCGGCATGACCGCCGTCGAAGAACGCCGTTTGAAAGGACTCCTTAAAACCGCCGTGACCGAAGTTTTGGCAGAACGCCAGGATCTGCTGCGCGACGCCCTCCGCGAGAGCCTGGAGGACATGGCCATCATGCGAGCCATTCAACTCGGTGAAAAATCTCCGATGATCAGTCGCAAGAAAGTCTTCCGGCGCCTCGAACGCGCGGCGTGAATACCTTCTTTCGCGAGTCCTTCGACAAGGATTTGTCGGCGGTCACCGATGCCGGGCTGCTGCGACGAATCCAGAAAATAATCGAACAAGTCGAAGCCGCTCGAACTCTCCATGAGATTCCCAACCTGAAGCGTCTTGAGGCAAAGGGGAAATATTTCCGCATTCGGCTCGGTGATTATCGCGTCGGTTTTGTTTTCGAGCAGGGAGCGGTCACGTTCGTGCGTTGCCTGCATCGCCGGGAGATTTACCGCTATTTTCCCTGAATCTGAATTTGGAAGGCTGGCACTTGCAAGGAAAGTCAATGGGGTTGGCAAAAGATGCGGGCAAAAAGATGGAGAAAGAAAGACTACCTGGATTCTATCAAATCGACCTCAAGGCGGAAGATTCTCTCGCGGCCTTCGCTCGTGCTACGCGAAAAGAGGCCGTGCAGGTGAGTCGGCGTGTCAAATACAAGATTGCAGTCTGAACGCCACTTCCCATTGATGACTTTTTCCACACCGTCCACCACAAGGACCGCCCCCTTCTGGTTGGACGCCTGAAGGGCGTAATGACGACTGTCCGGGCTGAAGAAGACCCGGCAGCGGATTTCCTTCTCTCCCTTCGTCGGCTCGATCGTTGCGTAGGGACCGATCCTTTTTCCATCCACAATTGCGCATTGGTTGGTATCCGTTTCAGTCACGATGCCCCAGCGGCGGAGGTCGGCGCTAAAGGCGATGTTGTCCAGGGCATCCGCCTGAATCACCCGGTACTTGCCATCGACGACGACGAAAAATCGAGTGCGCTCGTCATCGTCATCGTCTGAATCCGGCAGTTTCAGTGGGATTTTTTCCCTGAGCCAGGCAAGCAGGCGACTTTTTTTCCTCTTCTCCCCGGTCAGAAAGCCCATGTGTTTGCCATCGGCGCTGAACTGAAAGCTCTCGGGGGCGATTTCCTGATACTGACGGTTCTCTTTGTCGTTAATGGAGAGAATCGTGTAGGTTCGGTCTTCCGTGCTTGCTTGAATATGGCGGCGGAGACAAACGATTCGCTCGCTGTTGGGAGAGAACGTGAGGAGCGTCACCTCGCCCTCGACAGGCTCACCGGCCACGCCGTCCACGACAACCCGCGTCAGAAAATGGAGTGGATCGTTGCGATCATCATCCTGCACGCAGGCAACGCGCCGGCCATTGGGACTAAAAACCAAACCATGTACCTCACCGTGGGCCAGGATTTTTCCGTCCAGCACGATAACTGACTCTCCGCCTCGTTTGGCCTCGTAGGCAAAGTGCTTGCTGTCGCCGGAGAAGACCATGGGTGGCAGGTCAACACCGTCTGGAGAATTCCGCTCCAGGTTGATTGCGTCCCACGCTGGACCTTCGGCCCCGTCAAACACGACATGCGAATATGTGCCACGGCGACCGGCATAGGCCAGATGTTTGGAATCCGGGCTGAACTTCAGCGATCCATTTTCAATTCTTTCGTAGGATTGTTCGGCTTCACGGCCATCGACCACCACCTTTTGGATGTCCCCCTCCGTGACAACGTAAGCGAGGCGACGGCTGTCGGGACTGAACTCGAAGGGGCAGTCCTTCCCGCCTTTATAGGCGATTGCGTCAAAAAACTTCCCTTCGTGACCATTGACCACGGTGAACGATTTTCCGTTTCGCACAGCGGAAAAAACCGTCTGTTTACTGTCGGGAGAAAAGCCCACCCACCCGACATCGTCGTATTCCCTCGCTGGTTCAGCGTCAACACACACGGCAACGTTGGTTTGCTGATGGTTGAGAGCAGCAACATGCCGGAAATCATCGCTCGGATAAACGGTTCCTCTGTATATCTCGGCCAGCGGCACCTCGGTTGTGAGCAACTGCAAATGGGGAGGCTTGGCCTGGAGCGAGCACGAAATCAGAAGCAGAAACGCAGGACAGATCAGCCGGGCGCTCATGCGGGCACCTTATTCCCGGGGCGGCGAGAGCGTCAAGCCTCCGCCAACGCGCGGTTCATGCGTTGAATGGCTTCGTCGATCTCCGCGCGGCTCTTGAAGCCGATCACTATGGCGTCGAGTTCCGGCAGCGACATGGCGAAACGGATGGACTTCTCCCGGTCGGCGGCCTCGACGAACTCGCCGTTGCCGATGATCTTCATGCCGATGATGCCGCGGCCTTTGGCCCGCATCGCTTTGATCTGTTTCAACACCGGGGCAATATTGTTTCCGTCACCCTCCGCCGACCACATGGATTCCTCCTCGTTGTCCGTGTGCCGGCCCTGGGGATTGACGCGCACCAGATGGACTTCGACCCACGGCGTGGCCGTCGCCCCGCGCAAGGCGGGCAGGCTGTGGCAGGAGACGCCCTTGCTGCGAATCCATCCCTTGGCCTTCGCCTCGTTGAAGCCGTCCATGATGCGTTTCCATTGGTCGGTCCAGTCGTTCTTGACCATGCAATGGATCAACATGCTATCGACAAAATCGGTGTCGAACACTTTGCGGTGATGATCGATGGCGCCGAGCACGTCCTTGGGCTGGCCGCCAATCTTGGATTGGATGAAGAGCTTCTCGCGCGGCAAGCCCTTGATCGCGCCGCCGAGCCAGTCGAAAGTTGTGTAAGCCTGCGCGCAATCGAAATAGGTGATGCCCTGGTCATAAGCATATTTGACCAGGCTGTTGAACCCTTCGCGCCCCAGGTCGCGTTGCAGGCGCCCGCTGTCGGTGCCCGTGCCCATGCCGAGGCGGCTGAGCTTGATTCCGGTGCTGCCCAGCGTCATCTGGTCCACGGCGGTGCGTTTGGCTGGGGCGGCCCACCCCGGCGTGAGCGCGCCGGGACTCACGAGCAGCGCGCCGGTGACGGTGGCGGAAGTTTGCAGGAATTGGCGGCGATTGAAACGTCTGGATTTCATAAAATTGTCCCGAACGTCTTTTCTACTATCACGGATAAGAGGACATTTCAACCTGAATCTTGGTTTTTGGGCAATGCCTCAATGATGGCGGGAAATGCGAAATTGAGCATACCCGCATTGAAAGCCGCAATGCGGGTATGCTGGAGTCGATTCTCTCTATTTGTCAAGGAAAATGTGCGGACGGCGAAATGAGAATTTTTTCAGGCTCCGTTTTTTCCCGCCACTGAGGCATTACGTTCTTGGGCAAGCGGCAGCCTCATTTGCGCGGTTGACACCATCGGGCGAGCCGGTATCTTCTCACACTCCGAATCGCGGATTCGCCGCGGAAGGAGTTGTTGCACCCTGAGAAACATGGCAACGGCAATGAATCAATGACATGAAACGCCAGTATCAACCGTCAAAAATCCGGCGCAAACGGCAGCACGGCTTTTTAAACCGCAATGCGTCCAAAAGCGGGCGCGCCATTCTGCGCAATCGCCGCCGTGTCGGGCGCCAACGTCTGACCCCGGTTTGACCCCCATGGCCGGCACGCCTTCGGTCAGGTTCGAGCTTCCCCGCTCGCGCCGCATCAAGGAATCAGGGGATTTTGCGCGGGCCAGGGCGGAGGGGCGGCGTCTGGTTTGCGGATGCCTCATCGCCAACCTGCGGCCGCGCGCGCCCGGCGCGTCCAGCCGCCTGGGGGTGGTCACGAGCAAGAAAATCGGCGGGGCCGTCCTGCGCAGCCGCGCCCGGCGGTTGCTGCGCGAGAGTTTCCGGCTGCACCAGCACGAGTTTGGGCAGCCGGTCGATGTGGTGCTGGTCGCCCGCCCGTCGATCACGGGCAAGAAGCTGGCGGAGGTGGAGCGCGATTTTTTGCGGGCGATGAGCCAGGCGCGGACCGGGGCGGGGGAACGATGAACATTCCGCAACACGTTTTGATTTTCGGCCTTCGCCTCTATCAGGCGGTGATTTCGCCGGTGCTGGCGGCGGCGATGGGGCCGCCAGGGCGGTGCCGTTTCACGCCGAGTTGTTCGCAATACGCCCGCCAAGCCATTGCCCGGCACGGCGCGGTCGTTGGGGGCGGACTGGCCGTCCGGCGCCTGTGCCGGTGCCATCCTTGGGGCCAATGGGGCGACGATCCACCGCCCGCCGGGCCGATAAAAGTGAAACTGGACCTGGCAAAACTGCGGAAGCGGAAAATCTGTCATGGATCGTAAGTCCATCATCATCCTTGCCGTGGCCGTCGCGATGCTGCTGGTGTTGTCGCCGGTGGTGGACCATTTCTTTCCTCCCAAGCCGGTGCCGATCACGGTCCAGCCGATCAGGACCAATCAGCCCGCGGAGACAGCCATGCCCGCCGCCCAAGCGCCGGCGCCGGCCGCCGCGCCCGCGGCCCGGAAGGGGCCGCCGGCGGGGCCGGAGGAAACGTTGACCGTTTCCAACGCGGATTTGATCTGGCATTTCACCTCGCGCGGGGGTGGATTGAAAACGGTGGATTTGACAAAATACCCGGCGGCGGTCAGCCCTCCGTCCGCGCGGACGGCGAAAACGAGCGCGGCCACCTTGAATCAGAACGCGCCGGCGCCGGTGCTCAGCGTGGCGGGCGAGGGACTGGAGACGGACGACGATTTCATATTGACTCTGAGCGGCGCCACGGTGCGGGCGGAGAGGACGTTGAGCAACGGGCTGCGGGTGGTGAAGGAATTCGAGATCGGAAGCAATTATCTTTTCAAGGCGCGGCTGTCGTTCGAGAACACCGGCGCGCAGCCGCTGGCGGCGCCGGCCCGCGAGGTGGTCATCGGCACTTCCACGGCGATCGGTCCGCTGGATGACCCGACGGCGATGGGGACCTTTTGGTACAACGGCGTCAAAACCCAAAACATCAAGGAAGGTTGGTTCGCCAACCGGACGCTGGGCTGCATACCGGGGACGCCGCGGGCGGAGTACGTGGAGGGAACCAACAACGTGCAATGGGCGGCCGTTCACAACCAGTTTTTCGCCCTGGCCGCCATACCGTCGAATCCGGCGCCGCGCATTGTCATCCGCAAAACCTGGGTGGCGGCGCCCGAGTTGAACGGGCTGTCCAACGCGATGAGCGCCACCCTGACCAACGGCTATCAGGCGGCGCTGGTGTATCCGGCGGCGGCGCTGGCGGCGCACCAGACGTTGACGGAGGCGTTTACGTTTTACGCCGGGCCCAAGGAGTACAACCGCCTGGCGCAGATCGGGCAAAAGATGGGCAACAACCTGGACTTGATCATGGATTTCACCGGGCCGTTTGGGTTCTTCTCCAAACTGCTGCTGCTCTGGATGAACGGCCTCCACGCCATGGGTTTGAGTTATGGCCTGACGATCATCGCCATCACTGTCATCATCAAACTGGTGTTCTGGCCGCTGACCAACGCCAGCACCAAATCGCAAAAACGGATGCAGGCCCTCCAGCCGCAACTCAAGGCCATCGCGGACAAATACAAGGACGACCCGGTCAAAAAGAACGAAAAGACGATGGCGTTCTGGAAGGAGCACAAGATCAACCCGATGGGCAGTTGCCTGCCGACCCTGCTGCAAATCCCGGTGTTCTTTGGGTTTTACTGGATGCTGCGCAACGCCATTGAACTGCGCGGCGTCTCGTTCCTGTGGGCCTACGACCTCTCCCAACCCGACACGGTGGCGCACCTGGCCGGTTTCCCCGTCAACCCGCTGCCCTTGATCATGGGCGCGACCCAACTCTGGCTGGCGCAATTGATGCCCGCCTCGCCGGGCATGGACCCCGCTCAGCAAAAGATCATGAAATTCATGCCGCTGATGTTCATCGCGCTTTTGTACCGGATGTCGGCGGGACTGACGCTTTATTGGACGGTGCAGAATCTGTTGAGCATTCTGCAGACCAAAATCACCAAGACCAACGAACCGCCGGCCACCGCGCCCGCGCCCGGAGCGGTGAAGAAAATGAAGTAGCGGCCCGTCCGCCGCCGCGGTAATATGGGCGGGCAACAAGCACACATTTTGCATGAATACGCCAGCACAACCCAAAGCCATACTTGAAGAACTCCTGAAACTGCTGGGGTTTGAAGCCACCGTGGAAGAGCACCCGCTGGACGACGGCCTGCTTCTGGATGTCAAGACCGACGACTCCGGCCGCCTCATTGGCCGGCAGGGGCAAACCCTGTCCGACTTGCAATACTTGACCAACCGGATGCTCTTTCAGCAGGACCCAAACACGCCCAAGGTGATGATCGACGTGGGGGGCTATCGCGCCAAAGCGCGCGAGGCGCTGGTGCAGAAAGCCCAGGCCGCCGCGGAAAAGGTCCGGCGCTGGGGCGACATCGTCGAACTGGAACCGATGAGCGCGTTTGACCGGCGGATCATCTACAATTCATTGAGAGACGATCCGGGCATCGAGGCGGCCAGCGTGGAAGTGGAAGGCACGACCAAGAAGGCGATTTTGCTGCGGCCCAAGCACTGAGGAGCCCCCGTCTCACCAGGAGATCGAGCAGGCGAGGCCGAAAGATTGGGCTGTGGAGTGCCCCTTGTTCCGGCCAAGACGCCCCGAGAGGATTTGATGCCGGCGGAGATTTGCAAGGGCTGCAAGACAATGGCTTGCATTCTGGCAGGGAGCCGCTAGATTGACGCAGTTGAGCGCGAAATGAACAGCATTTAAGCGATGGCCTGGCGAACTCTCAGTCTTCATTTCAGGCAAACGTACAATGGTGGCTGGCGCTATTTGGATCGGTGCGGGGAATTTATGCTTGCCGCGACCGAGAAGTTGGACTTCATGCCGAGCGAGGCAAAACCTACCGGCGCAAGACTGGACATCCCAGAGAACGGCATTTCGGCAACGGTGGACACCTCAGAATTGGTTGTCGCACAGGAACTGCCGGAAAGTTCCGGGAAACCGTTTCTGGAAATCTGTACGGGACTCGCTTCTCTGGCAAATCGGTGCTTTACGCCGACGGGCATCGTCAAGAACGGATTGGCCTCAAAATCAATCTGGCCGATGTCTGAGGTTGAGGCCGTGCTTGCAAGCACCTTGAAGCTTGGCGACACGATCCACACTGATTTGGCCAAAGTGGTCGGAATGGTGCCTGCCTATAAGAGCATTGATTGTAATTTTTCTTCAGGGAATTTGGAACTCCATGTTGTGGTGCAAGCTGTCACTTTTGAGAAGGTGTCTTTCAACCGACATACTGCGGGCTTTCGAGCTTCCGCGTCACAAAAAAGGCGAGTGGAAAGGCTCAATAAGGCGGCGGACCGTTTTGACGATCTCCTCCATCATGCGCTGATGTTGGAAGTCGATTTGATTGAACTTGACCCACCGAAGACTTCACTACAGGATCACTTCCGTGAATTGAACCGTTACACTGACGCCCTGCGAACGAGATTTGCGTTGCCATGAGAACAGCCGACGAACATAAACTTTCTGGAGAGCGCTCGGATTCGGAGTCATCGGGCGCTGGATTGGACCGAGCCTTTAGCCGCGTCATTCTTTCTTACAGTCAATCAGCGCCACGATCTGATTCGTTCAAATTCCGACCCGCCGGGTCTTCGCTGTCAAGTAAGGTTACTGACAAGAAACAACGAGTGAATCCCAAGCGCCGACTGAGGGGATTTCTGGTCGAAATGCAAACAGATAATGCGCGCGTTGCGTTTGTCGATAATGGGCAGACCATCCTTTACGATCTCCCTGCCGAACACTTGCGGAAGGCCGGCATCACGGCTCAAAATCAGCCGTTCCAGATGGACGAAATCGAAAATATGGACGAAGATGGCGCGTGGTGTGTCGGGTATCGGTTTTTGGCGTTGGCCAAAGCTTCGGACGCCGAAATCGAAGTTTTAAAATTTGACGGGGAGCGCAAACGCAAGCGTGACATCATTTTCCAAGAGTTCAGCAAGGCTAAAGCTTGACTTTTACGAGTCCGGGGTAGGCGACACGATTGTTGTGACCTTTCCCTCAGGAGGACTGGGCCTGATTGACGCTCACCCATCGCAATATTCGCACCGTCCAAACATTCGTGACATCGTTCAGGGCAAAATTCTCCATTTTGTTTGTTTGACACATCCACATGCTGATCATGGCGTTGATTTAGTGCCTGTGATTCAGGAGCACCCGAATATCGCGGAATTTTGGCACACAATCTTTGAAGTGCCTGCCTTTATCTATGGTGCGGAACAGGCGGTGAATTTTCCAAGCCCAGTCAGAGAATTTGCCGCTCAGATGAATCAAGACTGGGGTGAATTCTTTTTCGATTTGCTTTACGCTGTTATTGATCGAAGAATTTCCCGCCATCTCCTGCGTAGCGATCAGCAACCCAGATTGATCGATGGAGTCGAAGTCCATTGCATCGGGCCGGACGAATCCGTTCAAAACAGCTACTTTAATGCTTACGTCAAGAAACTTAATGATCCCAGTGTCAAGCTGCCTGATCCGAACTCTCTCTCTGCGATTCTCGCGCTGAAATTCGGGCAGGCGGTGGTGTTGCTCGGAGCGGATGCTCTCAAAGCAAATTGGGTAAATGCCGCCAATCATTACCGGAAGCGAAGACTGGCCAAAGCATGTGTGCTCAAAGTGCCGCACCACGGAGCCAGAAACTCATTTGATCTTCAGAAGCACGCTGCCACGTATCTCGATCTTTGCTCGCGCAACCCGGACGCAAAGGCCGTTCTGTTCGCGGGCGATGCGAAGCATCCCGATTCATCCGTTTACGAAAAACTTCGGAATAGGACGGAAGTCTTCTGTCTGTCCAACGGGTTGAAAGGAAAACAGGCTAATGCGAACCCCCTTCGCATAAATATTCCAGGCGCACGCGCGGTCAGTGCCGCGCCGGTTTGCAATCCTGTGGTTAGTTTTGAAATAGACGAAAATGCGATTGTAGCGACGCGCGCAGGCCAAAGCTGCGAAGCGTGTGCGGTGGCAGTTTAGGCAAGCAGCGAGGACCGGCCACCGCTTTCCTCTTCTCTCGAAATCCAAGCGAAGTGGGGGCGGGGGCCAAAAAAGCGCAACGTTTGACCGTCTCGTGCAACGGCGCAGCACTTTGTCGCTTGGACGATACAATTTTTCGAATTTTCCCTTGCGCAATCGGCCCGGCGGCTCGAAGATGGCCGCTCATTGGATGGGGCGTTAGCTCAGTTGGTAGAGCGTCTGAATGGCATTCAGAAGGTGAGGGGTTCGAGACCCCTACGCTCCACCATCCAATTCTCCTCGCTCCAATTATGAAGTATGGACATTTCGACGACGCCAAACGGGAATACGTCATCACCCGACCCGACACCCCGCTGCCCTGGATCAATTATCTGGGCTGCGAAGCGTATTTCGGACTGATCTCCAACACCGCCGGCGGCTATTCCTTCTATCGGGACGCCCGCCTGCGGCGCCTGACGCGCTATCGCTACAACAACGCCCCCTTTGACTTCGGCGGGCGCTACCTCTATCTCCGCGACAATGAAACGGGCGAATTCTGGTCGCCCTCGTGGCAGCCCACCCGCACCCGGCTCGACCGGTACGAATGCCGCCACGGCATGGGCTATACGATCATCGAGTCCAGTCGCCGCAAGATCGAGGCGCAAACCTGCTACTTCGTGCCGCTGGGCGAAACGTTGGAAATCTGGAAATCCTCCGTGACCAACCGCCGCAAGCGTCCGGCGAAGCTTTCCCTTTTTTCCAGCATCGAATTCTGCCTGTGGGACGCGCAGGACGACGCGACCAATTTCCAGCGCAACTTCAGCACCGGCCAGGTCGAGATTGTGGACGGGGTCATCTATCACAAGACCGAGTATCGCGAGCGGCGCAATCATTTCGCCTTCTTTGCCTGCTCGGAGAAACTGGCCGGGTTCGACACCCAACGGGACACGTTCCTGGGCGCTTACCGCAGTTGGGACAACCCGGCGGCGGTGGAGCGGGGCAAATCGTTCAATTCCGTCGCGCACGGCTGGTCGCCGCACGGGTCCCACCACGTCAAAGTGAATTTGAAGCCCGGCGAAACGAAGGAAATCATTTTCGTCCTCGGCTACCACGAGAATCCTGTGGACCAAAAATTCGACCCGCCGGCTTCCCAGACGATCAACAAGCGGAGCGTCAAACCGATCATCGCCAAATATCTGGACGGCAAAAACATCAGGGCGGCCTTCGACGGACTGCGCCGGTATTGGGACGGGTTGCTGGGGGTTTATCAGGTGGATTCGCCCGACCTCCACGCCAATCGGATGGTCAACATCTGGAATGCCTGCCAGTGCATGGCCACCTTCAACATGTCGCGCTCGGCGTCGTTCTACGAATCGGGCATTGGACGGGGGCTGGGCTTCCGCGATTCGAACCAGGACCTGCTCGGATTTGTCCAGATGGTGCCGGCCCGCGCGCGCGAACGCATCCTGGACATCGCCGCGACCCAACTGGCCAGCGGCGGCGCGTTTCATCAGTATCAACCGCTGACCAAGCGCGGGAACAACGACATCGGCAGCGGGTTCAACGACGATCCGCACTGGCTCACGCTGGGCGTGGCCGCGTACCTCAAGGAAACCGGCGACTGGAGCATCCTCGACGAGCCGGCGCCGTTCGAGAACGAAGACGGCTCGGAGCAGCCGCTCTACGAACACCTGCGCCGCAGTTTCAATTACACCCTCGAACGGCTGGGCCCGCACGGCCTGCCGCTCATTGGCCGCGCCGACTGGAACGATTGCCTGAACCTCAATTGCTTCTCCGACACGCCGGGCCAATCCTTCCAGACCACCACCAACAAGGAGGGCAAAATTGCCGAGTCGGTTTTCATCGCCGGCCTGTTTGTGCTGGCGGGCAAGGAACTGGCCGCGATGGCGCGCAAACGCCAATTGAACGACGAGGCCGAACGCTATCTGGCTGAAGCCGCCAAGATGGAGAAGGTCATCTGCCAGCATGGCTGGGACGGAAAATGGTTCGTGCGCGCCTACGATGATTTTGGCAGGCCCGTCGGCTCGAAGGTCTGCAAGGAAGGGAAGATTTTCATCGAATCACAAGGCATCTGCATCATGGCCGGCATCGGCCTGCAGGACGGCAAGGCCAGGCTTGCGCTCGAATCGGTGAACAAGCATCTGGCCACCCCGCACGGCCTGGTCCTTTTGCACCCTGCCTTCACCAGGTATTACATCGAGTTGGGCGAAATCTCCTCGTACCCGCCGGGTTACAAGGAAAACGCCGGCATTTTCTGCCACAACAACCCGTGGATCATCATTGCCGAGACCATGGTGGGCAACGGGAACCGCGCCTTCGATTACTACACTCGCATCAATCCGTCCGCGCGCGAGAAGATCGGCCAGTTGCACCGCTGCGAGCCTTATGTCTTCGCGCAAATGATTGCGGGCAAGGACGCGCCCACCCACGGCGAAGCCAAGAACTCCTGGCTCACCGGCACGGCCGCGTGGACCTATTTCACCGCCACGCAATGGATTTTTGGCGTTCGCAGCGACTATGACGGTTTGCTGATTGATCCCTGCATTCCGGCAAACTGGAAAGGATTCAAAGTCCGCCGCGTTTTTCGGGGTGAAACATTTCACATCGAAGTGCGCAATCCGCAAGGCGTCATGAAGGGCGTGCGCCGCGTTGTGATGGACGGCGTCGAAATCCCGGATCAGTTGCTCCGTCCGACGGGTGACGGCGGGGAGCATGACATCCTGGTGGAAATGGGCTGAGCCGCGTTATTTCCAGGCAAGAATTTCCGGCTGCTTGCGAGGCACGGGCGGTGTCTCGCCTGCGGGCACGCCCACAATGATCGGCGCGATGGCCGTCATTTCAGCGGGGATTTTTAATTCAGCCTTCCACTCCGGCGTGTTCAGCGCCGAAACCGCAAAGCCGATGACGCACGTGCCAAGCCCTTTTGCGCGGGCGGCAAGCATCAGGTTTTCCGCCGCCAGCCAGCAGTCCGCCACGACCCACGGCCCTTGGAATTTGCCGTAGATGACGATCAGCGTGGCGGCGTTGTAAAACACATGGAAATCCGGTTTGTTCACCAGATCAAGCGCGCGTTTTGCATGGTGGGAATCGGAAGCTTGCGCCTCGTTGCGCACCCGTTCTTTGGCGCTGTCCGACAACCGGTTCAGCAGGGTCCGATCCTGAATGACGGCAAATGACCACGGCTCCTCGTGCATGGCGGTGGGGGCGTGGACGGCGGCATCGAGCAAAGTGCGGATGACAGCTTGGTCGATTGTCAGCGGCGCATAGTCGCGCACGGAGCGTCGATGATAGATGGCCTCCATCGCGCTCATGGAAACTTCCGGTTGGGCGGTCTTGGGCGGTTTCGCCATAGGTTTCTCCATTGGGGGGACTCTGCCGGGTTTTGTCAATCGTTTTGCGCGGCGGTCGGCGGCGCGCGCCTCTCAGTTTTTGGCAGGGATCGGACATGGTCGCAGGAGGTGCAAAAACCGGGATACGCCCGTCGGCCTCTCCATTCCACATTTTTCTCGACAGAGGGGGAATTCAAACTTAGACTCCCCGCATTCCGGCTCCAATGCGGGGAGTCTCAATTTTAAATTCGCCTTAATTCATGGCGATGCCCTCACTCTGTTCACCAAATGGCGCCTGTCGCCGCGCCCTGATTTGCGCCGGGGCGATGTCGGCGGGAGGGACCGAGCCCGCCTGCGCGCTGCGGCGGCGTCCCGGCCTGGGGATTGTCCAAAAACTTCCGTCGCCAATGGCGACTGAGTTTGCTGAGATGCGCCCGGCGGCGCCAATTGACAGGCGGCGCCGACGGGGGCAGATTGACGCGGTGACGCTCAAGACCCTAAAGGAACGGTGCGACGCGGCGCCGTTCAAGCCCTTTGAAATTCATCTGGCGGACGGGCGCGCGCTGCCGGTTGCCACGCCGGACCATCTGTTCTTCATGCCGAATAATCGTGAGTTTTTCGTGGTCCTGCCCGATGACGGATTCCGGTTTGTTGACTTGAACCAGGTGGTCGGCGTTGGGCGCGGCCCGGCCCGGGCCAAGGCGCATTAACCGCATGGACAGCGGCCCGTCGCTTTTTTCCACAGTGCGGACGTGGGCCGGGTTCATCAAGTTTTCCCATACGGTCTTTGCCTTGCCCTTCGCGCTGGCGTCGATGGCAGTGGCGGCGCGCGATCAACACGGCTGGCCCGGCTGGCGGATTTTCCTGCTCATCCTCGCCGCCATGGTCTGCGCCCGGACTTGCGCGATGGCGTTCAATCGCATCGCCGACCGCCAGTTTGACCGCGACAATCCCCGCACCGCGTCGCGCCATTTGCCGGAGGGCCGGATTTCGCTGGCGGGCGCCTGGACGTTGTGCCTGGCGGGCGGGGCGGGCTTGATCGCTGTGAGTTACTTCATCAATCCCCTTTGTTTTCGGCTGTCGCCGGTCGCGCTTTTTGTCGTCTGCTTTTATTCGCTGACAAAACGGTTTACGGATTTCACGCATGTCTTCCTCGGATTGGCCCTGGCCCTGGCGCCGGTCGGCGCGTGGCTGGCGGTCAAGGGGGATTTTCGCCTGTTCCCGGCGGAACACGGTTGGGGGAACGTTTTCCAATACAGCGCCGTCCTGCCGTCGCTGCTGGCGGCGGCGGTGGTGTTCTGGCTCATTGGTTTTGACATCATTTACGCGTTGCAGGATTACGAGTTTGACCGGCGGCGCGGATTGCATTCGCTGGTGGTGCGGTGGGGGGTGGGCAACGCCCTCTCGGCGTCGTTCATCGCGCACTTGCTGATGTGGGGAATCCTGGCGGCGTTCGGGCTTTTGGCGGGATTCCGTTTTGCCTACTACGTGGGCCTGCTGTTCATTTTGGGATGCCTGGTCCTGGAACATTGGCTGGCGCGGCGCCGCAGTTTGAGTTGGATCAACCACGCCTTTTTTCGCCTCAATGCCGTCATCAGCGTGGTGTTTCTGGTTGTGACTCTGACCGAAATTGTGTTTCCATTCATGCGGTTTATCAGGTGAACGCTCTTCTGGCGCATAGCGAATTGAACGATCTTTACGAAAAGGTCGCGGCGGGCCAACGCATCAACGAGCCGGACGCGCTGCGGCTCTTCGAGAGCAAGGACCTCAACGCCCTGGGGGCCATCGCCCGGCTGGTGTGCGAGCGCAAAAATGGCCGGCACGCCAGCTACATCCTCAACCGCTACATCAATTACTCCAATTACTGCATCTTGAGCTGCCAGTTCTGCGCGTTCGCCCGCAAGAAGCGCGACGCCGACGGCATGCAGTTGACCGTCGAGGAAATCGTGCAGAAAGCGCGCGAGGCGCTGGCGGCGGGCGTGACGGAGTTGCACATCGTCGGCGGATTGCATCCCTCGTTGCCGTTCAGTTACTACACGGAGATGCTGCGGGCATTGAGGGCTCTGGATGCGCGCCTGCAATTGAAGTGCTTCACGGCCATCGAAATTTTGCATCTGGCGTGGCTGGCGAAAAAACCGGTGCGCGAAACCCTGCTGGCGCTACGGGAAGCGGGCCTGGACTCGTTGACCGGCGGCGGCGCGGAAATTTTCCGCAAGGAAATCCGCTCCCAAATCGCCCGAGGCAAAGAGTCGGCCGAGGAATACCTGGACGTTCACCGCCTCTGGCATCAATTGGGCGGCCGCAGCACCTGCACGATGCTCTACGGCCACGTCGAATCGCAGGCCGACCGGGTCGATCATCTCCGGCTCCTGCGCGGGTTGCAGGATGAAACGCGCGGGTTCACCGGGTTTGTGCCGCTGCCCTACCAGCCGGAGAACAACGGGATTCCGGTGAAGGTTGCGCCGACGGGTTTCGACTCGTTGCGCACCATCGCGGTCAGCCGCATTTACCTGGACAACTTCGACCATATCACGGCCTACTGGGTGGGATTGAGTTTGAAACTGGCGCAAGTGGCGTTGAGCTACGGCGCGGATGATTTGCACGGGACCATTCTGGAGGAGCACATCTTTCACATGGCGGGCGCCCAAACGCCGCAACGCCACTCCGAATCCGAAATGATCAAGGCCATCCGCGAGGCGGGCCGCATTCCCGTGCAGCGCGACACGTTTTATCGACCGGTGAAAATCTGGGACGGCCAGGCCCCGCCGGCGCCGGAGCCTTCGAGCGTGTCCAAAATCCTGGAGCGCAACCTGGCCTCCGCTTGAGTTCCAATGTCTCTTCCCGAAGAAATGCCCAAACTGCGCCTGGCCCCGCCGGAAACGCCGGAGGAATTGGCCCGCCGCTTCGCCCGCGAAACCCGCCCGGCCCTGCTGCAACGGGAATCCCAACTGGAAAACTCGCTGGGCCAATTCAGAGTCGGCTCCGTGCCCTACCTCAACGCCGCGCCGCTCACCCGCGGGCTGGAGGACCAAATTCTTTTTGCCCCGCCCTCGGAACTGGCCCGGCGGTTGCAGTGCGACGAATTGGACGCCGCCCTGGTCAGCGTCACGGAAGTTTTGCTGCGCGACCGCTACGACGTTTTGGACGGCGTGGCCGTGGCCTCGCTGGGCGAGGTCAAAAGCGTTTTCCTGGCCCACCGGCAGCCGTTGGAGGAGGTGCGGGAAATTTATTGCGACACCGCCTCGCTCGCCAGCCTGAACCTGCTGAAGGTCCTATTGGCGGAACAGGGCCTCAAACCGGCGCTGCTGCCGTTGTCCGGCTACGACGCGGCCCCCGCGCTGGAGAACGTTCTGCTCATCGGCGATCAGGCGCTGCGCTTCGTCCGCGCCGCGCCGCCGCACGAGATTTGGGATTTGGGCGCGGCCTGGTTCGAGTTGACACGGCTCCCGTTTGTTTACGCGGTCTGGGCGTTGCGCCGCATCGACAACGAGCCGCTGCGCCGCCGCCTGCGCGAGGCGAAAAACTTCGGGCTGGACACACTGGACGACATCATCGCCAGCCGGCCGGAATTTGACTATGCCTTCCGCAAGGACTATCTGGGCTGGCACATTCATTATCATCTGGGCGCGGAGGAACGGCGCGGCATCGCCCGCTTCATCGAATTGCTGCGCCGGCACGGCCTGGGGCCGGCGCATGAGCCGCGGTTTGTTTCCTAAAATGGAAACCGTCACGCTTGCCCGCAACGCCATGGCGACGCGCTTTGAATTGGTGTTGCATGGCGAAAACGCCGGCCGGCTTCGCGCCGCCGGAGAGGAAGCGCTGGCCGAAGTGGACCGGCTGGAGGCGCGCTTGAGCCTCTACCGGCCTTCGAGCGAAATCGCCCGCGTCAACGCCCAAGCCGCGCGGCAGCCGGTGCGGGTCAGCCCGCCGGTCTTTCGCCTGCTGCAACACGCCCAACAACTCCATCGCGAAACCGGCGGGGCGTTTGACATCGCCCTCGCGCCATTGGTGCGCTGCTGGGGATTCATGGACGGCGCGGGCCGCGTGCCCGGCCCCGCCGAGATCGCCCAAGCCCGCCAGCGCACCGGCTTCCGTCATATTAGTCTTGACGAAGCGGATTTTTCCGTGCGCTTCGACCGGGAGGGCGTGATGATTGACCTCGGCGCGATTGGCAAAGGCTGCGCCATCGACCGCGCCGCGGACATTTTGCGGGAGGCCGGCCTGACCAGCGCGCTGCTGCACGGCGGGACGAGCACTGTCTATGGCCTCGGCTGCCCGCCCGACAGCGAAGGCTGGAAGGTGGCCATCGCCCAAGCGCCGGACGGGCCGAAGCTCCAGGCCGCCGTCGTGCTGCGCGACAACGCCTTGTCCGTCTCGGCGGTCTGGGCAAGATGCTTCGAAGCCGGCGGCAGGAAATACGGGCATGTCATCGATCCCCGCACGGGCCATCCTGTCAACAATTCCGTCCTCGCCGCCGTCGGACTCCCCTCGGCCACGGAAACCGACGCCCTTTCGACGGCGCTGCTGGTGGCGGGATTGGACGGCCACGAAGCCATCGCCAGACTGCGCCCGGACATGCGCACTTTGGTCATGGCCGGGGCGGAGCAAAACTTCCGCACGGAAAGCAAGGGGATCACGCTGTCCGGCGGGTGAACTGCCGCGCTTTACTGCTGCCGGAGGCGGAAGAAACAGTTTCCATCAGGCCGCTTGCCCACGCCAAGAGCGCCCCCTTCTCAAACAACTTCCGGTCTGAATGACGCTGCGCCGCCGCTTGCAATCCTGCTCGATTCAGGGCAATGTTTAACCGGTTGAATGAAAGAGAATGGCAAAGCCCAGCGCGTCGAATTAGGCCGGTACATCGTGGCCGACCCGAAGATTTGCCACGGCCAACCGACGTACAAAGGGACGCGTATCATGGCTTGGATTGTCTTGGAACAAATTGAGCGGGGGATGACATGGGATGAAATCGCGGGTGAATGGGATGGACAAGTTTCCCGTCCCGCCATTGCCGAGACGATGGCGCTTTCTCACTTGATCAGAAAGGGCGAACCGTTCCAAGGCTTCCATGCTGGTAATCGACGAAAACCTTCCCGCCAGTCAACGCCAATTGCTGCGTAAATGGCGCCTTCATTTTCGCGCCGTCGGCATTGACATTGCCGCGCCGGGGACGCAGGACGAGAATCTGATTCCCGTTTTGCGCAAATTGGCGGAGCCAATGTTCTTCACGCTGGACCAACATTTCTTCCGCGCGGATTGGGTGCATGCTTCCTACGGACTGGCTTGGCTGGACGTTGCCGATAATGAAGCGGCTGAATTTATCCGGCGTTTTCTGCGGCATCCTGCATTTGACACGCAATTCAATCGATTGGGCGTCGTGGCGCGGGTCGGCGCCGCTGGCGTGCGCTTCTGGCGCAAAGGCCAACCCCATTTGCAAAGAGTGGAGTGGTCCATTTGAGCAGGGTCTGGAACTCGCCCCGCCCGCCGGAACGCGAGCGAACGAAGCCCAGGCCGCGAAGCCGAACACATGCGCACTTTGGTCATGGCCGGGGCGGAGCAAAACTTCCGCGCGGAAAGCAAGGGGATCACGCTGTCCGGCTGCTGAAATGCCGTGCCCTACTGCTGCTGGAGGCGGAAGAAGGCGGTCTGGCTGGCCGGTGTGTTGGTGAAGAGATAATTGGTCCCGTCGGTGATAATCCCGCTGGTGAGATTGCTCCAGCTTCCAGAGGAAAGGTCGGGCGCGGTCTGCAATGCGTAATTTGCGGCCCAGGCCGGCCACGAGATCACCACTTGATTGACTGCCTGGGCGATTCCCAAGGACGGCACAGGCAAAGTCAGGGCAAAAATGGTGCCCGTTCCCCCACTACCGCCTCCCGCCGCCGCTCCATAGAGTGTGTTCCCCGATAAAACCAATCCGCCCGGTCCGGCTCCATCGCTGTTGGTGTAGGTGCCCCAGGCCAACGCTGTGAAACTATACAGAAGCGTAAACGCTGAACCATCGGTGTTCATCCTGAACAGCGTGCCAAAGCCACCACTACCACCGCCATTCGCCGCCCCGTACAATGTGTTGCCCGATAAAATCAATCCACGCGGGCCGGCTCCGTCAATGTTGAGCGAATACTGATGATAATAACCGGAAGCGGCGGAGAAACTATGAAGGATTGTAAAACCCGAACCGTCTGTGTTGATGCTGAACACCGTGCCGTTGCCCGCGCCGCCACCGTCCTCCGCCGTTCCGTACAATGTATTGCCAGATAAAACCAAAGCGGAACTAGGATCACTTCCGTCGATGCCGTTCGTGAAACTATAAAGGTTCGTAAAATCCGAGCCGTTGGTGTTGACCCTGAAGACCGTGCCATAAAAGTCCGAGTTGCCGGCACCGGGCGTTGTCCCAAATAGCGTGTCCCCTGATAGAAGCAGACCGCCCGACGGAAGAACTATGACATCTCCGGTATTGTCGCCAGTGAAACTGTTCATGCTCGTAAAATCCGAGCCGTCGGTGTTGACCCTGAACACTGTGCCAGCGCCCCCACTGCCGCCATTCCCGGTCGTCCCATACAGCGTGTTGCCCAATAAAATCAAACCGGCCGACGGCAAAGCTCCGTCGCTATTGGTCGATCCTTCAAAAGCAAGATAGAGCGCGGTGAAACTGTACAGATTCGTAAAATCCGAACCATCGGTGTTGACCCTGAAGACCGTGCCGTCGCCGTTGCTGCCGCCTCCCGTCGCCGTACCATACAGTGTGTTGCCTGATACAATTACACCGCCTTGCGGATCGAATCCATCGCTGTTGGTATAAGGCTCAGGCCAAGAAATAGATGAAAACGAGGATAACGTGAAAGTATGCAGGTTCGTAAAACTCGAACCATCGATGTTGACCCTGAAGACCGTGCCTTCGCCGTTACTGCCGCCCATCCCCGTCGTTCCATACAGTGTGTTGTCAGATAAAACCACTCCCACCGGATCGACTCCATCGCTGTTAATATAGGTGGGAGAACGAGAGCTTATCGCCGTGAAATTATACAGCACGGTGAACGAGTTGGATTGGGCATAAAGGGGGCGCACGGCGCTCCAGCAAAACAGCGCCACAACGACCAGCATGGCCATTCTGTATTTCACAACGTCAGGCCGATTCCGCATTTTCATTGTTCAACCGGGCTTCGCCCGTGTCAAGGATTCCATCGGCCCGCGGGTGACGCCGAGTTGGCGGTGCAGCTTTAGCTCCCGCCAGAGTTGCGCGCCGGTCAGTTCGCCTTTGAGCAGGGACTGGTACTGGGCGATGGTGCGCGCGGTTTCCGCGGCGCTTTCGTTGACAAACTCGATCCGGAAATGGCGCGCGCCCAGGGCGATCAGGCGCGCCGCGTACTCGGCCCCGGTTTGCGCGCGGGCGTTGAAGACGGTGTTGCGGCAGCCGGCGTCGGCTTTCAACGGATGGTCCTGCCCGACCCGGTCGCGGATTTGCACATTATGCTTGTCACAGGGGCGTCCGCAATTGGTGTAATCGGTCCCCTGGGTCAGGAAGGCGCAAAAGAGGCAGTGCTCCATGTGAAACATCGGGATATGCTGGTGGAGGGTGATCTCGAACCAGGCCGGCGGGGCCGATTGCAGCAGGCTCTCCAGTTGCGCGATGTTCAAATCGTAGGAGGCGGTCAGCCGCTCCAGGCCGGCGTGGTTCTTGAAATAATCGGCCGCCAGCCCGTTGGCCACGTTGAGCGAATAATCCCCGATGCGCCGGCAGCCGGCGAAAAATTCGAGGTGATCGTAGTTGCGCACGAGGTAGCCGTCGGCCTCGCAGGAGCGCACCTGCTTAAGCACCCATTCCTCGCCCGCTTTGAATATGCGCGGGGGGGCGACGAAAATCTCCGGACGCGCGCCGGCGGCGCGAACACGGGCCACGGCTTCGCGATATTTTTTCGGGTCCTCGAACTCGCAATAAATCGCGGCCAAATCGAACGGCAGGGCCGCCTCCAATTGCTCCAGGTTGCGGGCCAGGACGATCAGGCGCGGCGGGCCGGGAGCGGCTGCAGGCGGCGCGGGTTGCGGGGGCGGCGCGGGGCCGAGCGTCCAGCGCGGCGGCCGGGCGCGCAATTCTTCGATTTGACTGACCAGGCCGCGGCGCAGGCGGTTGAGTTCGCTCATCGGCAGGATGACGGCGCCTTCCAATTTGTTTTCCAGGCGGCCCAGGGCAAATACCGTTCCGCCCAGGCGTCCGAGTTGTTCCCGCAGCCGGTCCGTGGTCAGCGGCTGATTGTGCGCGGGGGCCAGGGGCATGGACGACTCGATTTGCGCGACGTGCCCCAGTTCGTCGCGTCCGATGACTGTCAACGGCGCGCCCTCGTGGCCGTGGACTTCCAGGTCGAGGGGCCGGCGGAAGTGCGGCGCCGGGCCGGAAAAACTCCGGCGCAAGGCGCGGTCCAGTTCCGGATCGCTCGTCTTCCAGACTTTGTCGCCGGGATGAATGCGCTCGAAATGGATTTCCCCGAAAAGCCGGATTTCCGTTTCCTCGCCGCCGGACAACTTTGACACCCGTCCGCCCTCCTCGTCCTCGTCCGGTCGTCCGGCGTCGAAGACGATGCCGTCGCCGGGTTTGAGCGGGGCCTGCAAACGGAGGAAGACGGCGCCGCCGGCGACGCGGCGGACTTCCCCCAGATAGACCCCGCGTTTTTTGCCGAAGCGGGCGTGGACCAGGCGCTGGTTGTCGGTGCCGCCGAACCAGCCGGTATGAAGGCCGCGCGAAAAAGCCATTTCCAGCCGGTAGCGGGTTTCGGTGGGCGGCGGGGCGGCGGCGCCGTCCAAGGCGCGGCGATAGACCTGTGTGATATTGGCGACGTATTCGGGCGATTTGAGGCGGCCCTCGATTTTGAGGGAGGCGACGCCGGCGCGGAGGAGATCGGGCAGCACCTCCAAACCGGCCAAATCGCGCGGGCTTAAGAGATAGCGGCGGTCGCCGAGCGGGACGGGCTGGCCGTCGCAAATCAACTCGTAAGGCAGGCGGCAGGCCTGGGCGCATTCGCCGCGATTGGCGGAACGGCCGCCGAGCGCCTCGCTTGTCAAGCATTGGCCGGAATACGCGACGCACAGGGCGCCGTGAATAAACACCTCCAACGGCAGCGAGCCGCCGGGCGCGCCCGCCCGCGTGATTTTCTCGATTTCCTTGATGGAACATTCGCGCGCCAGCACGACCAGGCCGCAGCCCAATTGGCGCGCGAACTCCACGCCCGCCGCGCTGGTGATGGTCATTTGCGTCGAGGCGTGGATGGGAAAATCCGGCGACAATTGGCGGATCAGCCGGCAAATGCCGACATCCTGCACGATGGCGGCGTCCACCCCGCCGGCGATCAACGAGCGGAGATACCGCTCGGCCTCCGCCATTTCGTCGGCGAAGACCATGGTGTTGAAGGTCACATAACCCTTGACCCCGCGGCGATGCAGAAACTCCATGAGCCGGGGCAAATCGGCCTCGGTAAAATTGTTGGCCCTCATGCGGGCGTTGAAGCGGTCCAGTCCGAAGTAAATGGCGTCGGCGCCGTTTTCGACGGCGGCCCTGGCGCATTCCCAATCGCCGGCCGGGGCGAGCAATTCGGGAAGGCGCGGCGGAGGGGGGAGTTCCTCCGGGATCGCGCGCGGCGGTTGGACTGTTGCGCTGACGGCCATTGCGCCCCCAGTCTAGCCCGGAAGCGATGGGCGGGCGAGACATTCCTCCTAAGATGCCCCCAGCGAACTCAAGATGGCGCGGGCGGCTTGGAGCGGGTTTTGCGCCGCGTAGATCGGGCGGCCTATCACCAGCCAATTGGCCCCGGCCGCCATCGCTTCGCGCGGGGTCAGCGTCCGCTTCTGGTCGTCGGCCTCTTCCGCGCCGGTGCGAATGCCGGGAGTGACCAGTTGCATCTCGGACGGGATCATTTCGCGCAAATCGGCGATTTCCAGCGGCGAACAGACCAGTCCGCGCAATCCGGCCTCCGCCGCCAATCGCGCCAGCCGCTCGACTTGATGCCCCACGTTGGGCGGCATTCCAATCTCGCTCAATTCGTGGTTGTCCATGCTGGTGAGGATGGTCACCCCCAGCACCAACGGCGCCGGACGGCCCAGGGTCTGGGCGGTTTCCACCGCGGCCCGTTCCGCCGCGCGCAGCATGGCCGGCCCGCCGCCGGCGTGGACGGTCAGCATTTGCACGTCCAATCGCACCGCGGCCGCCACGGCCTTGGCCACAGTATTGGGGATGTCGTGGAACTTCAAATCCAGGAAGACGGCGGCGCCGGTGGCGCGGATTTTCTTGACGATGTCCGGGCCGGCCGCCGTGAACAGTTCGCTGCCGATTTTGAACGCGCCCACCGCGGGCGCGATTTCCCGCGCCAGGGAAAGCGCCGCTTTGGCCGTGGGCACGTCCAGGGCGGCGATGATGGGATTGCGCATAGGGCGGCGCGGGCGCGATCAGTATTTTTTGGAAAACTTCTTGTGCGACTCGACTGTCGGCTGGGCCGTGGGCGGCTGGCCCGGCTTGTCCGCCGGAGAGGGTTCGGTGACGGGAGTTTCCTGCTCATCGGTCGGCGGCCCGGCAGGCGCGCCGCTTTGGGGCGCGGCCAGGGGATGCTCGACCGCCTCGACAAAGGCTAGGCGCAAATTGGTCAGGCTCTGGTTCAAGAGCGCGGCTTCCTGTTTGTCCAGGTTGCCTTTGGTTTTGACTTCGAGCATTTCCAGTTGGTCGATGAAGTATCGGGCGTGATCGAGGTCCTGGATGGTTTGGCCCGTTTGCGGATGGGGCGCCTTGCCGAGAAGGATCAGAGCCATGTTGGCGTTTTGAAGGACCAAGCTGGCAAACATGGCCGACCTCAACTGGCTGGTGTCGGCGCCGGTTCCGGCCTCAGAATCTGGATTGCTCATTTGAACTTATTCTTCCGTTGCTGGCTGATTTCCGCCATCAAAAAATGGATCAGGTGCTTGAGCCGCGCTTCGACTTCGATGGTTTCCAGGATGGTTTGCCGCTCCGCCGCCCCGCGCAACAACGACCACGAAACCAGGTCCGCCACGCGGTCCGGATCGTGCAGCCTTTCCAGGCACGCGACGATTTCCCTGACCGAGACCGTTTTGGCGACGCTCTGCAGCGCCGGCAATTCCTGCTGGATCCGTTCGGTGACCAAATCGCGCACCTTGGCCAGCAACGCGTCAATCGTCACGCTGTCCCGGTTGGGCGTTTCCAGGGCGCGGATGCGGCAGACCCGGAAAGGCCGGCTCCGCACGGTCTGGGTCAACGCCACCCGCGTGACGCCCTGCAAAATCAAATGCGACGTGCCGTCGGCGTTGGCCACGCAGACGCGCACCAGCCCCAGCCCGGCCACGCTGAAGGGCATTTCGCGCGAACGGCCCGGCTTGCGCATGGCGACAATGAACATGCGGTTGGAATGGAGCACTTCCTCCAGCATTTCCCGGTAGCGCGCCTCAAAAATGTGCAGCGGCAGCAGGGCCTGCGGAAACAGGGTGACGTTCGGCAACGTCATCACCGGCGCCTGGTCTGGAATTTCCATGCGCACAATCTAAACACGGTTGCCCCGGACATCAAGGCTGAGATGAGGGCTTGCCAAAACCCCTCTCTTGGCGTCATGCTCCCGGTTGTGAAAGACAAGGCGCCCATTATTGTTCTCATTACCGTCGCCCTGGGCCTGGCTGTGGGTTTGATTGTTGTCAATTACAAGGCCAGCCAGGAAAAGCAACAGGCCGACGCCAACATCAAGGTCCTCTCCAACACCGTGGTCAGCACCCGAGCCAGCCTGGCCGAATCCCAAGCCGTCAACCAGACCCTGGAAACCAATCTGGCCGCGACCAAGGCCGAGGATTCCAACAAGCTGGCCCTGAGCGAGGCCAATGTTCGCGCCGTCGAGGCCGAGTTGGGAAAAGCCAAGGCTGAAGCCAAAGCCCAAGCCGAGGCCGACGCCACCACCCTGGCGCAACGGGACAAGAAGATCGCCGAACTCCAGGACCAGAACGTGGACCTGGACAAACAATCCGCCGAGCTGCGCGGCACCATCACCAGCCTCGACAGCCAAATCGCCGCGACCCAGAAGAAACTGGCTGAAGCGCAAGGCGACCGCACCCTGCTCCTGGCCGAACTCAAGCGCTTGCAGGCCCGCCAGGCCGAGTTGGAGAAGAAATTCCACGATCTGACCGCCCTGCGGCTGCAAATCCGCAAGTTGAAACAGGAGGCCGACATGGCCCGGCAGTTGGACTGGATGCGCCGCGGCATTTATCAGAGCCTCGAGGAAAAGGGCGGCGAACATCTCATCAAGCATCCCACCAACGCCCCGGCTCCCGACACCAACGCCACCCTCAACGTCGAGTTGAGGCAAAACGGCGCGGTGAAAATCCAGACTTCCCCTCCCACCAATTCGCCCGCAAAATGAGGGTTTCCGAGAGCCGGTTCAGCGCTTAATGTTAGGGCAGTGGAAAGCCGGTTGGGCGGCTGGCGGACCGAATCCGGAATATGTCTAATGTCCAAGCTCGAATGACGAAATGACAAGTTTTGCATGACCTCGGGGAAATTAATCGACTCCCACGGGCGCGTTTTGCGCGACTTGCGCGTGAGCGTCACCGACCGCTGCAACTTCCGCTGTCTCTACTGCCTGCCCGAAACCGAGGAGGCCGCCAACTTTTATCAAAACCGCTTCGGCCAGCCGCTCGCCCCCGCCACCCGCATCACCCGCCAGTGGCAGCCCCACGCCGGCATCTTGACCTTCGAGGAGATTTTCCGCGTCGTCTCCCTTGCCGCCGGCCTGGGCATCGACAAAGTGCGCTTGACAGGCGGCGAGCCGCTCCTGCGCCAGCAGCTCGAAAAGCTCGTCGCCCGGCTCGCCCGAATCCCCGGCCTGCGCGATCTGGCCCTGACCAGCAACGGCTTCCTTTTCCCCCGCAAGGCCGCCGCCCTGCGCGACGCCGGCCTGCGCCGCGTCAGCTTCAGCCTCGACTCCCTCGATCCGGCCAATTTCAAAAAAATCACCGGGCGCAACGGGCTGGAGTCCGTTCTGCAAAGCATCGACCTGGCCCGGGAAGTCGGCCTGCATCCGGTCAAAGTCAACGCCGTCCTCATCCGCGGCCTCAACGACCACGAAATCGAGGGCCTGGCCGAATTTGCCATCAAGAAGAATCTTTCCTTCCGCTTCATCGAGTTCATGCCCTTGGATTCCGGGCGCGCCTGGCAGAAGGAACTGGTCGTGCCGGGCCGCGAAATCCTCCAGCGCCTGCGGCGGCGGTTCCCCCTCCAGCCGGTCGCTTCCGACAACCCCGCCGAAACCGCCAAACGCTGGGCCTTGCCTGGCAGCGGCGCGGAAATCGGCATAATCGCCCCGGTCAGCGAGCCTTTTTGCGGCCATTGCAACCGCCTCCGCCTGACTGCCGACGGGAAAATCCGCACCTGCCTCTTCAGCGTCGTCGAGCACGACCTGCGCGGGTTGCTGCGCTCCGGCGCGTCCGACCAGGCCATCGCCGATTTTCTGCGCGCCGTCGTCTGGCAAAAGGAAGCCCGCCACCACATCGGCGAGGCCGAATTCGTGCAACCGGAGCGGACGATGAGCTGCATCGGGGGTTGAACCCTGGACGACCTGCCGCATTTTTTCCCTTTTCCCGCGCACTGTTTCTTATACAGTGGGGCCGTGATTGATGCGGATGGCAAACTGTCGGCGTTTCTGCCGAAGCTCCGGGCGGCGGACTGGGTGGCGATGGATACCGAAGCCGACAGCTTGCACGCTTACCCGGAAAAACTTTGTCTGCTGCAGATCAGCCTGGCAAATGCGGACACGTTGATTGATCCCTTGACGGGGATCGACCTGCAACCGCTCTGGCCGGTGCTCAAGGAGCAGCCGTTGATCCTGCACGGGGCCGATTACGATCTGCGCTTGTTGCGCAAAAAACACGGCTTTGTGCCCAATCGCGTTTTCGACACCATGCTGGCCAGCCGCCTGCTCGGCGAGCGCGAATTCGGGCTGTTCAATCTGGTGCAGAAGTTCCTCAATGTGACCCTGGAGAAAGGATCGCAAAAGGCCGACTGGGCCAGGCGCCCGCTGACCCCGCGCATGGAAGCCTACGCGCGCAATGACACCCGCTACCTCAAGCCGCTTTCGGACATCTTGCGCGAGCAATTGCGCCAGAAGCAGCGCCTGGCCTGGCTGGAGCAATCCTGCGACCGCTTGATTGCCGACTGCGCGCTCCCCACCCAGCCGGAGCCGGACTTGGTCTGGCGGGTCAAGGGGTGCCATTCCCTGCCGCGCAACGCCCTGGCCGTCTTGCGCGAGATCTGGCACTGGCGCGAGCACGAAGCCATCGGCGGCAACCGGCCGCCCTACTTCGTCCTCAGCCACGAGGCGCTGGTCGATATCGCCGTCGCCGCGACCGACCATAGCCCGATTGACAGCCTGCTGCCGCGCCACTTCTCCGCCCGGCGCAAGGACGGGTTGCTGGAGGCCATCGAAAAGGGATTGGCGTTGAAACCGGAGGAGCAGCCGCAGCCGCTGCGCTCCGCTTCACGGCGGCAGACGGAGGCCGAGCGGCGGCGGTTCCTGGAGTTGGAACGAAAGCGCAACGACCGCGCGGCCAAGCTGGACCTGGACCCCACCTTGATCGCCAGCCGCGCCACCTTGACCGCCCTGGCGCACGATTGGAACGCGCATCAAGAAGAATTAATGGACTGGCAGCGGGAACTTCTCACCGGAGACCATCACTGAATGAAAATCAATGTCACCGCCTTCGCGGCGCCTCCGCGCAAAAAGGTCAGGCTTAAAGATTGGCCGACCAGGATCAAACCCTTCTATGACTCGGAGGAGGATTACCGCAAGGCCCTCGCCCAGCATGTCAAACAACTCAGTGCCATGCAGGACCTCCTTTACGCCCACGGCGGCTACGCCTTGCTCCTGATTTTCCAGGCGATGGATGCCGCCGGCAAGGACAGCGCCATCAAACATGTCATGTCGGGCGTCAATCCCCAGGGCTGCCAGGTTTTCAGTTTCAAGCAACCGAGCGCGCGGGAACTGGCCCATGACTTTCTCTGGCGCACCACCTGCTGCCTGCCCGAGCGGGGGCGCATCGGCATCTTCAACCGCTCCTATTACGAACCCGTTTTGGTCGTGCGGGTCCACCCCGAAATCCTCCAGGCCGAGGGGTTGCCGGAGGAATTGCTGGCCGACAAGAACCTCTGGAAACACCGCTTCCAATCCATCGTCGATTTTGAAAAACACCTCCATCGCAACGGCACGCGCGTCCTCAAGTTTTTCCTCCACATCTCCAAGAACGAGCAGAAACGGCGCTTTCTCAAGCGGATCGACGAGCCGGAAAAAAACTGGAAGTTCAGCATGGACGACATGCGGGAGCGCAAGCTGTGGAAACATTACATGAAGGCCTACGAAGCCTGCCTGGGCGCCACCAGCACCGGGGAGGCTCCGTGGTTCATCATTCCCAGCGATGACAAACCCAATGCCCGCCTTATCATCTCGCAAGTCGTCGTCGATGCCATCAAGAGCTTTAAATTGGGTTCGCTGCAACCGGCCAAGGAGCGGCGCAAAGAGTTGCTGGAAATCCGCAAGGCGCTCATCGCGGAATAGCCGGCCTCACGCGGCCGAAAGTCACGGCATCAGCGCCACGTCTTTCCGCGGGAGCCAGCCGATTCGCTTGGCGGCGTCGCTGACTTGCAGCCAGTCGCCGTCCCGCGACAACACCATCAGTTCCGCGCCGTCATGCGCGGTGAACGCGCTTTGCGATTCGTCCATCGGGCCGCGCCGCGCGACCGCCTCGGACACCAGCACAATGGACGATTTCTCCAGCAACCGCTGATCGACCGACATTGCCAGGCAGGCCAGCAGCCAGACCGAGGCGGCGGCCAGGAACACGGTCCAGCCGCCCGCCGATTTGCCGAAAACGGGCGAAATCCGGCGCGCTGTCAAGACTAGGAAAAACAGGGCCACGCTGGCCGAGGCGGCCGCGGTCCATTCGTTGAGCGTGAACCGTCCCACCCAGCGCGTCCAGCGGTTGCCCGGCAGGGCGGCGGCACTGGTCCCGGCCTGGTTGCGGGCGATTTCCAGGTTGGCCCGGATGTCCGGGTCGCGCGGCGCCAATTCCTCCGCGCGGCGGTAGGCGTAAATGGCGCGGCCGATCCGGCCGGCTTTGAACCACGCGTTGCCCGCGTTAAAATAGATCGCCGGCGAGACGTGGCCGCCACGCAAAAGGCCGTCGTAGCCCGCCGTCGCCTGGCTGTATTTGCCTTCCTCATAGAGTTTGTTGGCCTGGGCGAAGGTTTCGGAAACACTTTCGCCCCGCGCTCCGGCCGCGGCGCCCAGCAGCAGCAGGAGGCAGCCGGCGCTTTGCAACAATTTCCCGGCCGCGCCGGCGCCCGCGCCCGCGTCCGGCATTTTCCGCAGGCCCGCCAGCGCCGTTTTGACTTTTGGAATCAACGAGGCCAGTTCCTGGGCGGTGTGTTCGGGCGTGTAGCGGAATTGATCGCAGGCGTGAAACAAGTCCCGCAAGAGCGGCGCGACCGGCGCGTCAAGCCCCTTGCATTCTTCCAGCACCGCTTCCGTGATGGCGGGCGCGGGAAGGTCCAGCCGTTCGCCCAATTGCTCGCGCAGCAGCCCCAGGACAGTCGAGTAGAATTTTTCGGCGTCGTTGGCCGCCGCCAGGCGGGGCAAACCGGCCAGGCCCACGCTGACCAGGCGCGCCACGTCGCGGCGCCGGCGCAGCCGCGGGTTGTTGGCCAGCTTGTCCTTCTGCCGCCGCCAGGCCAGCGCGCCCAGCCACGCCAGCGGCGCCACCGCCTGCAACGTCAAGAACAACGGCTGAAAAAGCAGCGGCGGCCCGGGCGCCCGCGCCGCGCCCGGCTCCGGTTTGATGTGGACGATCTCCTGGTTCTGCGCCGCCGCGTCCGGTTGCGGCGCGCCGGAGGCGATCACCGTCGGCTGCGGCGTCGCCGCCGTCGGGCGGACGGTCAGCGCAATGCCCGGATGGCTCAGCGTGCGAAACGCGCCCGCAGCCGGGTCAAAGAAACTGAATGTAAACGGCGGGATCTCCTTGATCTCGGCGTTGAGGGGCGAAATGACCTGCTCGAAGTATTTCGAGCCGTCGATTTGCAGCGGGTCCGAGCTTTCAAATTTGCTCGTCGGCGGGTAGGTCTTGAACTCGCGCCAGCCCTGCTCGTTGGCGGGCAGCGTCACGCTCCCGAAGGAACCGCTCCCGGCAATGCGGATTTTCAACGTGATCGGGTCGCCCACTCCCACCGTCGTCGGCCCGGCCTCGCATTGCGCCAGGGTAAAACTGCCGATGGCGCCGTTGAAATCCGGCGGCGCGCCCGTGGTCGGAACGGGCAGGACGCGGATTTCCGGGGCGTCGCTGCTCACGTTGAGGCGTTGGGCTTGCATGAAACGGCCGAACAAGTCGCGCCCGCCGAAGCCCATGTCCAACCCCCAGGTGGCGGGACCGAGAGTCAGGTTGCCGGTTTTGGTCGCGGAGGCGGCCACGCGAAAAATCAGCAGGTGATACATGCCGTTTCCGACCCGGACCCTCGTCTGTTGCGGGTCCCTGGGGAGGGCGCCAACAATAAAACCATTTGCATTCAATTGCGGCAGTTGAAAGTTGCCCCCGCCGTCCTGAAAGTAGCACTGCACCTCGACCGGGATGGATTGTCCGAGGTAAATGGTGTTGGTCGCCGGCAGGAGGCGGACAAACGCCGCTTCATTCCCCGTCGCGGGTTGCGGCGCGCTTGCCTTGAGGACCTTGAGCTTTAAAGGGCGGCTGGCCAGCCGGGCGCCCTTGAGGTTGATGGTCAGGGCGGGAATGGTGAAATCGCCCGCGCGGGTGGGGCGCAATTCCAGCGTATAGGTGGTCGTTTGCGTGAAGCCGCGGCCATCGAACATGGCTTGGGTGGAGGTGCCCGTGCCGCCGAATTCGAGGCCCGAAATGGGCGGCAAGCTGGGCTGGCCGTCGGGCGAGCAATCTTGGAAGTTCATCGACAACGTGGCCGTTTCGCCGAAACGGATGGTGTCCCGGTCCAGGGACGTTTCAAATTTCGGGGCCGCCCACGCCGGCAGCGCCGGCAAGAGCAGACAGGCCAGCGCCAGCCCTGCCCGCGCCAGGCGGCGGGCGGGACGTTTCGCGGTCGGTTTCCATGCCAAAAGACTCACCATAAGCAAGACAACAGATTTTCGCGCCTGTTCATTGTGCGGGCAAGCGTGAATGCAGGGTGGGCCTTCTGATCAAGCAACGCCGGATTTCCAGATCGGCACCACCCGCTTCATTTCCGAAATGATGAACTGGCAGGCTGCAAAGGCCTCCTCGCGGTGCGGCGCCACCACTTCAATCCAGAGCGACGCCTCGCCCACCGCCACCCGCCCGACCCGATGCACCAGCCGGACCGACTCGACCGGCCACTGTTTGGCGACTTGATCGAATACCAGGTGGAATTGATGGAGGGCCATTTTGTGAAAGGCCTCGTAATCAATGGCGGAAATCTTCCGTCCTTGCTCCGCCTCGCGAACCACTCCCAGGAAATAGACGGCCGCGCCCATTCCCGCCGACATCTCGCGCCCTTGCAACAAAGCCTGCTCGTCAATTCTGTCCTCGGAAATGGTCAGTTGCCGCCGCATTTTCTAGTATTGGAAAGAATACTAACCGCCTTGCACGGGGGGAAACAGGGAGATTTCGTCGCCGTCCTGGAGGACATGATCCCCCCCTTGATAATCCACGCCGACGGCGACCAGGAGCGAATCGCGCATCGCCGCCAGCTTTGGGAAACGGAGAAAAATCTTTGGCAGAACGTCGTCCACGCGGGTACCGGGCGCGACCGACTCCGTCACCTCGGCCGTCCCGGCCAGGTCTTTGCAATAGGCATAAAAATGGACGCGCACTCGCACCATAGCGCCACGATAAAGGAGACCGGCCCCAAAACGAACTCAAAAGCGGCGGCGCGCCAGCATCCAATGGTGCGGCCGTTTGCAGATCCCGTTGCAGAAGGCCAGGAAGACCTTGGCCGCGTTCATGACATTGTCGGGGATTTGCTCCGGCGGAATCTGGCTGGCAATGTGCATGATCAGCGGCGTGTCATTGCTTTTGCGGCCAAAATCTTGGGCCAGCGCGCCCACCCACACGAACGCCAGGAATTGTTCTCTCTTTGACATAAGTCCCTTTCCATCATTTTTACGGCCATGTTCGCCCGCCACGTTGGTCATCCCCTGTCCATGTGAATAACTTTCCATGGCCCGTTGGTTGCGTTCTTTGGCCCGAATTGCTCCGTCAAACTCATCCCATCCCTGCGAAACCCTTCCCTTGAGGTTCCCTTGCAGTCGCCACCGAGTAAACACGGTTTTGGCCGCATACGCAAGGAGAAAGAATGCGAAAACCCCATGAGGGATGGGGGACAGCCCTTAGAGGCGCAGGAAAATCTTCCGGCGATAAAGAAAATGCACGAACCAAAAGGCCAGCGCCAACCCTACCGCCGCAAGCACCAGGTCGCCGCTGCCCCAGGCATGGTTGTTCAAATAATCCCGAATGTCCCCGCCCGCCAGCCGCCGGCCCAAGGCGCGAAAGCCCCCCAGCATGTTCGCCGTCAGGTAAACGGTGATCGAATTCATCCCCATCCAGACAAACGGCTGGCACCACCGCCGGTAGCCGGCCATATCGACGATCCAGTAAAACAACCCCAGCAGCAGCGCGCTGTAGCCGCCGGCCACCAGGACGTAGGAGGAGGTCCATATTTTCTTAATGACGGGAAACTGCGCGCTCCAGGCCCAGCCCAGCGCCGCCAGCGCCAGCCCGCCCGCCAGGAGGCAGATCACCTTTTGCGGGTCGTTGCGCCCGGGGTCGAGCAAGAGCAGCCCCGCAAACACCCCCAGCAAACACGTCACCACCGCCGGCATCGTGCTCAGAATGCCCTCCGGGTCGAAATACGTGTCGTACTTGCGCCCGGGCAGATATTGGAAATCCAGGTGGTCGGAGAGGTTCAAGCCGTGTCCGTAATGGCCGGTGACGTGCTCGGTCGTGCCGTAAAAAAGGGCCTTGGGATCGAACGGCGCGCCGCGTTGGCGGGCCAGTTCCTGGAGCGCCCGCTTTTCCAACTGAATGTTTCGGATCGGCACAAAGGTCAGCAGCGCCCAATAGGCCGCCAGCAACGTCACGCTGAGCGCGATCATGGCGCGCAGATTGCAGAAACAAAAAATCAGCCCCGCCAGCAGGTAGCACAGCGCGATCCGGTTCAGCACCCCCATCAAGCGCATGTCCGGCCACGGGTTGGAAAAGCCGCCCGAATAAAACAAGCCGGCCAGAAAAAGAAGAATTCCCCGCCGCAACACGCGCCGGACGGCCGCGGCGCGGCCTTCCTGCCGGATGATCTTGCCCAGGGAAAACACCATTGAAACACCGGCCATGAACACAAACAGCGGAAAGATCAGGTCGTAAAAATGGAACCCTTCCCACTCGGCGTGCTCCAGCTCGTAGGCCAGAAAACCGGTCACTGACAGGCCGGTGGAGTTGTCGGCGCCGTTCAGCGCCATGCGGTGGAGCGCCGCCACCAGCGAATCCGCCCCGATGATCCAGAACATGTCAAAACCTCGCAACGCGTCCAGGGACATCAACCGTTGCGGAGCCGGCGGGGCAGGCGGCAGGGCGGGGACGGTGGCTTCGCTCATCCCGCCATAGTCTTTGGCGCCGGCGGCCGATTCAATCCAAAAGTATTCGGGCTGGCAATCGCCGGCGGCGCCCGTTAAACTGCGGGCGGAATGGCCAAGTTAGTCTTCGACATTGAAACAGCGGCCTTGCCGCTGGAACAGTTTGACGCCGTCCAGCAGGAATACCTCTTTCGCGAGGCGGAAAACTTGCCCGATCCGGCCGCGCGGCTGGCCCGGCGCCAGGAAATCCACCGCCAATTCAGCCTCTGGCCTCTGACCGGCCAGGTCGTCTGCATCGCCATGCTCAACGCCGATAGTGGCCGGGGCAAAGTCCTCTTCCTGGCCGAGGACGCGGAACCGGAGCGCGACTGGCCCGCGGCGGTGGAATTTCTCCCCTGCGCCGATGAAGGCGAACTGCTGGTCGAGTTTTGGGAAGTGGCCCTGCATTACGACTCCATCGTCACTTTCAACGGCCGCGCCTTCGACGTGCCCTTTCTCTATTTGCGCTCCGCCATTCTCCAAGTCGCCGTTTCGCGCAAGGATTGGCTCGGTTACCGCTTCCAAATCGAGCCGCATTGCGATTTGCTCGAACAATTGACCTTCTACGGCATCAGCGGACGCGATGGCGCGGCGCGCCGCTTTAACCTGGATTTTTACTGCAAAGCCTTCGGCATCCCCTCCCCCAAGAGCCAGGGCATCACCGGCATGGATGTCACCCGCCTGGCGAGCGAAGGCCGGGGGCGCGAGATCGCCACCTATTGTTTGGGCGACGTGCAGGCCACCGTCGAGCTTTATCGGATTTGGAAAGAACGGCTCGCTTCCATCAAATGACTCCCGCCTATGGCGCTGTATAACAAAGGATACGGGCCGGTCGGACGGCTGGCCAAACCGCCCGTCGATCTGCTGCTCTGCTTTGCCGTCAAGGAGGAGATGAAGTTCTTCCGCGACCCCTCCCGCGAGGCCGCCGGCATCCAGGTCTGGGTCACAGGCATCGGACGCAGAAACGCCGCCGACAATATCCGCGAAGCCCTGGCCAAGGCCCGCCCCGAGCGGGTCATCACCGCCGGGTTCGCCGGCGGCCTCAACCCCGCCCTCAAACTGGCCACCGTCGTCTATGAAGAGGATTTCGACGCCGGTTTCGGCCGCGATCTGGAGGAACTGGGCGCCGTCCCGGCACGCTTTTACTGCCACCGCCGCGTCGCCATCACCGCCGCCGAAAAACGCGCCCTCTGGCTGGACACCGGGGCCGATGCTGTCGAAATGGAATCCTCCGTCATCCGCACCATCTGCCGCGAATTCAAGGTCCCCAGCACCACCATCCGCGTCATCTCCGACGACGCCGCCCAGGACCTGCCGCTGGATTTCAACGCCCTCATGACCTCCGAGGACCGCATCAATTATCTCAAGCTCCTCTGGGCCGTGTTCAGCCGCCCCAGCCGCATCTCCAAACTCGTCCAATTCCAGCATCAGACCCTTGACGCCGCGCGCAGGCTCGGCGCCGTCCTGGAAGATTTACTCCGGGCGGAGCGATGTTGAACTGGCCGCCGGCGCCGCCGCCCGCTGTTCCTTGGCGTGCTCGCTGTAACTGATCAAGAGCGCCCCCAGCGCGATCAGCACCACCCCCGTCCAGCGCCCCGCCGATACCTTCTCCCGCAGAATAAACTCCGCCGCCAAAGTCGTGACGATAAAACCCAGCGAGGTCAGCGGCCAAATAAAACTCACGTCCCGCACCTTGAGCATGTAGAGCAGCGCCCCAAAAAAGACCGCCTCCAGACCCACCCCAAGCAGGATTTTCCCGTTGGTCGCCCCGCTCCTGAGCACGCGCGCGATTTCGCTCACCGTGATCTCCCGCGCCCCCTGGATTTCCTTCAGCCCCCCGCCGAGAAAGGCGACGCCAACCGATTCGATGATGGCGGCGATGACAAGTATAAGAAATATTTTGGCCATGATTACAAATCCTGGTAGCGGATCAACTGGATGCCCAACTCTTGCGCCAGATTCCGGATGGCCGGATTGGTCAGGGCATCAAACTCGTTTCTAAATTGGTCGAGCGACGGATGCGAGTAAAGCTCCAAATTTCCCCCCGGCAGGCGCCGCAGCAATTTCTCCACATACGCCCCGTCCACCCGCCCGTTTTGCAACAGCCCGAAGACCGCCTCCGTGTGCCGGACCCCTTTCCGCGCCAGCCGCGGCCGCGCCCAACCCGACAGCAGCCCGAAAACCAGCGCGTGGCTCACCCGGTAGCCCCATTGACCCGAAGCCAGCCGCGCGTTCAGGAAAAACCGGTCGCGCGTCAAGCGCATCGCCCCGATCCCCCACCTCTCCGCGTTTTCGAGCAGGATTTGCAGCACAACCGGATGCAAATGCATGTTCAGATGCCCGTTGACGTGGTCCAACTTCAGTCCGGCGGCCCGGAATTTCGCGAACTGCTCCTCCATCTCCGCCCGCAACTCCTGCCGGCACTGCGAGCGGAAAAAATACCGCCAGCCCGCGCCGACGGGATGCTCCGAAAAGCGCCCTTGCGGCCCGGCCAGATTTGGAATTTGCTCCGGCGGCAACGCCGCCCTTCCGCACACCAGCGCCAAATGCAATCCCACCCCCAGTCTCGGATTTTCCCGCGCCAGCCGGACCGCCTCGCCGGCGGCCGTCTCATTGACCATCAAACTGGCGCTGGTCAAAATCCCCTCCCGATGCGCGCGAACCACCGCCTCGTTAATGGATGGCGACCGCCCAAAATCATCGGCGTTGACAATCAATCGGCGTGGCGCGGCCTTTTCGCTCATGCGGCGCCGCAAACTCTTGACCTTCCGCCGCAACCGGTCAAGCCGCGACTGTTCACCGGAATCTCCCCTCCATTCTACCGCCCGCCCCGGTTGTTGGCCACTTGCTGGCGAAGCTCTTCGACTTGTCGCTCCAGATCGCTCACGTCTCGCTTTTGCGCCGCCGAGGCGTGAATGTCCGCGGCCAACCCAATGAACTCGTTCATCAAATCGCGCAATTCCTGCGCGTTGTCTTGTCCGCCCTGGAAATGGCGGCGGCCGGCGTCCAGGGCGGCCCGTGCGCTGTCAATGTCGATGCCCATCTCGGTTCCCGGCGCATTGGCCCAAGCAGGTTGCGCGTCCGTGTCGCGGACCTGCTCTCGCTGTTGCGGCGCGGCGGTGCCGGTCTCGCTGGTTCGGCGAAACTTCTGGCGCCGAACATTCTCCAGTGCCGCCGATTTTTCCCTTTCAACATTGATATTGCCCGGGAGTTTCTTCAACTCCGCCTCCGGCGCATGGGCCGCCGCCTTCAAGCTCTCCATCGTTTCCCTCATCGCCTCCTGGAATTTCGAGAGAACGAGGATGACGCCGCCAAGGGTCGCGGTGACGCCATCGGCAAAAAACCGGGCCATTTGTCCCACGCCAGGGCTGGCCCCTCCGCGAGCCTGAACGGCGGCGTGGGCTTCGTGGGCGCCCTCGCCGCCCTGCTTGGCTTCTTCTCTGGCGCTGGCCGTGGTGGCATCGCCCGGGGCGTTGGTTTTGCCGATGTCTTTTCCCGGTTGCCCGGCCAACTGTGGCGCGCCCTGCAACTGCATCGGCGTGGTTATCTTGACTTCAAAATCTGGCATAAGAAGAAATAGTTGAGGATTGAATCAGTGAATGGGTGAATGGGCGCGCTCGGCCTGCCAGCAGGGGCGGAATTGGAGTTGAACTCTCCCGTCGTATTCGCGCCGGAGGGCGGCGTGGGCTTCTTCGGTGAATTCGAGCCAGCCGCCGCCGGCCCAGCGCCCGCGGGCCAGGCAGGCTTCCACGTAGCCGGGCTTTCGCTCGGATTCGATCTGCAATAGGTGCTCGATGTGGGTGCGTCTCACGGGGGATCGGAGTAGTTGTTCGTCGAGCCGCTGACGGCGCATTGGACGGTGTCGTCCCAGTCGCTGTCGAAGATGACGGTGACGCCGGTTCCGCAAATGGTGCTGGCCATCGTGGTGGCGAAGTCGTCGAGCAAGGCGGAGATGTCTGAGCCGTCGCCGGCGTTGCGCATGGGGACCCAGAGGCCGCGCAGGATGCCGGCTTTGCAGATGCCGCCGCAGGGTTGGATGATTTCGCCGTCCATTGGCTGATGGATGATTTGCTGGAGGCACGGACCGGAGGCGCTGCCTATGCAATGGAGGGGGAACGTGCCCCAGCAGCCTTCCATTGCGACGATCCAGTTGGCGTTGCGAGGCTCGCAGTTGCCGGCCTGCGGGCAGGGATCGCCGCCGTAGCAGGGGCCGTCCGGGTCGCCGCTCCAGTCGCCGTAGGCGTGGATTTTGACGGCGACGACGTTGCAGGGACCGGTGATGAGCCAATCGACGATGCCCATTGTGCCGTCCGGGGAAAACCAGGAATTGTTGCAGGAGTAATAGCCGAGGCCGGCGAAGGGGGCGCTGACGCTCGTGGGGGAGCCGGAAGTGTCGGTGAAGGTGGCGGTGATGGTGTCGCCCCAGGGGATGGTGGACATGTCGAAGGCGTTGCCCCATGCGATTTCTTTGGCGTAGGTGTCAGACGGATTGTTCAGGCCAGTTCCGTAGGGGACAATAGAGAGGGTCCGGGTCTGGAAAAGATTGGGGGCGCCGGGGAAGCCGGGGTAAACGTAGCGGTTAAAGATGTTCTGAATAGTTGGCACGATCAGGGCAAAATAGTTGAGGTTTGAACCGGAAGTAAATTAGTGAAGTTTGAATGAGTGAATGCCATGAATGCTGAATTCAACAATTCACTGATTCTCACTTCACTGATTGTTTTCAGTTCACTGATTCTCACTTCACTGATTGTCTTCATGCGATGCTTGTCGTGTAGAATTCCGAGCAGACGATGAGGCGATAGCCGGGGGTCAGGACGCCGTCCACGATCTGGCAGGAATCGATTTCGCGCAGGGTGATTTTGTGGGTTTTGCCGTTCAACATGCCGATGGAAATGGTGATGCTGCCTTTGAGTGTGCCGCCGGCGCCATCCTGGAGGTGGATGGTGGCGCCGGCGGGAGCGCCTTTGACTTCGGGATCGGAAGAATCGTTGCCGTAAAAGGGCTGGCCGCTGGGGCGCAGATCGAGCGTGATGCCGGGGAAGGCGGCGTTGGTGGCGGTGTAGGCGCTGGAGTAGGTGAGCGAGTCGCCGAGGTTGGTGTGGAAGATTTCGACGGCGGGAACGCGGGCGCCGGCGCTGGGGCCGCGCTGGGCGACGTTGGCGGGGGTGTCAACTGCGATGTTTTGGCCGGGGCCGGTGTTGGGTGACATAAGACAATCAGTGAAGTTTGAATCAGTGAATGGATGAATTGGGGAGGGGGCTTCTGACTGCCCCATTCATCAATTCACTGATTCTTCTATTCATAATTTCAGATCAGATAGTACCATCTGGGGCCGCGGTTGGCGCGGAGTTGCTCGGCCAAATCCGGCGCGCCCAGGTGCGGGGGCGGCCCGAAGTTCAACGTCGTGCGCCCGGCGAGCAGGTCGTAGGTGACGTTTTGAATGCACGCGGCCATTGTGGTCCATTCCGCATTGGCGCTGTTGATGATGTTGAGGTTGTTTCCCAACGGGCAGAGGTCGGTGACTTCGGCTTCTTGCAAGCTGACGCTGCCCTCGTATTGCGGGGCTTTCTCGATATTGTAGATGAAGCCGGCCAGGCCGTAGGGGACCACTTCGGCGGCGGCGGCTTGGGCGTAGGTGCCGGCGGCAAGCTGGCAAAGAGTACAGCGGGCGTGTTTTTCGTGGAAGGCGACGCTGCCTTTGGTGAGGGCGCCGGCGGGAGTTTGAGCGTTTTCGGTGTAGGCGAAAGAACCGATGATGGTGGCTTGTTTGGCGAGTGGGTTGCCGCTGGTGATCGTGTTGGCCAGCCAGGTCGGGATGTGGGGATCGAGGAGGAAATAGCCGTATTGGCCGGCGCTGCTGCCAATCTCCGAAGTGATGTCCGCGCCCGTGTCGTCAAGGACTTTGAAGCTGGAGCCGGTGTAGGTGGCCAGGCTCGACACGTTTTGGAATTCGGGCCAGAGCGCCTGGCACATGGCGAGCGTCGCGCCGGAGAGCGTGCCGGTGGACAGGCCGATGGCCTGCGAGGTGACGTTGACGGCGAGCGTATTGACGCCCTCGAAGTCGAGGGTGGCCATTTTCGCGCCGAAAGTGCGGCCGTTGGTCTGGAGCGTGGTTTGAGTGCCGCTGTCAAGATAAGTGCTGGGCGCGGAGATGAAAGTGGCAATGTTGCAGAGCGCGCCGGTGGCGCCGACGCCTTCCCGCGTGACGCCGGCGATGGTGGTGGCCACGTCGTTGATGACCTGGACGTAAAGGTTGTTGTTGTATTTCGACGTGACCCGGTATTTGAGGTGGACGCCCGGGGGAATGAGGTCGTCGCGGCGCTTGATTTTTAAGTCAAAAATCATAAGGCAATCAGTGAAGTCTGAATCAGTGAACTGGAAACAATCAGTGAAGTCTGAATGAGTGAATTGATGAAGGGGGCAGTCAGCGCGCTGCGCGCGATCCGGCATTCATGGCATTCACTGATTCTGACTTCATTAATTGGGTTCATGCGGATCAGGTGGCGCTCACGTTCACGCTGGGCAGTTGGTCGCGCGTGGTCACTTTGAACGTCGGGGGCGTTGTGGTGTAGTCGAACCAGGCGACGGTGCTTCCCACGTAGCCGAGCCATTTGAACATGTAGCGCAGGGCTTCGGCGCACGTAACATCATTGACGGCGTCGAGCGGGGCGCGCAACAGCGTGCGGGCGTCGGCTGTGCCGCTGGATTGGCCGCTGGCGGCGTAGCCGGCGATGTAATCCGGGATCAGGCAGTTGGGGCCGGGCGCGAGGAGGAGATCGTAGTTGACGCCATCGACGGCGTTGGTCAGGCCGTCGAATTGAAGTTGCGGGCTGCCATAGGCGGCGGTGGTTTGGGCGATGACATAGGCGACGATTTCCTTCACTTGCTGCGAAATGGTCATCAGCGTGGTGGCGGCCACGCCGGGGCAGACGGCCCCCGGCGTCGTGTTGGCATAGACGCTCAGGCCCAGGATGACGGCGCTGCGCCAATCGGCCACAAGCTGGCTGCCGTTCCACGTCCACCAGAGCTTTTGGAAGACGAGGCGCTCGAAGAAAAATTCCCACGGTCCGGCGAATTTGTAATCGAATTTTTCAAGTTGGGCGCTGCCGCTGCGGAGGTTGGCGACGCGGTAGCCGACGAAGAAGATCGTGCCGCCGGAGAAGGAGGTGAAGCCGCTGCCGGGCAAACCGCCAGGCAATGAGACGCCCCCGGCGGCCGTGCGGTTGCGGCGGATGGTGATTTTCGTGCCATAGGGGAAAGGGTCGGCGGCGTCGGCCGGGGTAATGAGGGAAAAGGCGAGATTGTCGCCGGCCTGGTTGTTGGCCTGGCGGCGGGCGGACTCAATGCGGGCGTCTGCGAAGGTCATTTCGGATCCGCCAGCAGCTTGGATGGTCCAATAGGTCATGGAAAAATAGTTGAAGTCTGAATCAGTGAATCAGTGAATTCTGAATTCATGGCATTCACTGATTCACTGATTGTGACTTCGCTAAATGGGGTTCATGGTTCAATAAATGGTTCCGGTGAAATAGTGGCCGAAGCTGCCGCTGCCGCTCATGGTGACTTGCAGATCAATCCAGGCGTTCGTCAACCATAAGAGTGCCGCGCCGTTGGTGACTCCTGATTGTCCGGCATAGGCGGCCAGCGCGCTGTTCGCCATCGCACCGGTGCCGTTGCCGTTTGTTCGCAAGGTGAAAACAAGATTGCTTCCCGCTAAAAGACTCGTGCCTTCCGCCAAATTGAACGTCGAAACACAAAAAATCCCGGGAAGAAACACCGACACGTTCGTTTCAGCCGCCTGGCCGTTCGCAACAGGGCCAGTCGGCGGATACCAGCGCGTCGTTGAGGTCTGAGTTTGCCCAAAGACACCAAAATGAAGGATCGTCGAGAAGCTGGTGTTGGTCAGGCCGTTGATGACGTTGGTCCAGCCGTTCGGGCCGCCGATGTTGGTGGCGGTGGCGCTGAGATCAACATGGGTGGCGTTTGTCAAGACGATGTTGGTGCCGTTGTTGGCCGTGTTGGTGCTGCCGGTGGCGCCAACAGTCCAGGTCAGGCCGCCGTTGGTCACCGTGATGAAACCGAGGCTGGCCGTGCCCCCGTTGGTATCGACTATATTCAGGTTGTTGGTCGGAAACTGAACCGAAGCGGCGGGGATCGTGCCGCTCAGGTTGGCGGCGTTGAGACTGGTCAGGCCGGAGCCGGAGCCGTTGAAGCTAACGGCGCTCAGATCGCCGATACCGTCCGATGAAATCTTGTAAAGGCTCCCGCTCCAATCGGCCTGAAAGCCGCCGTCCATTTGCATCGGAGCGCCGGTGTGCAGGCTCGCACCGCCGCCGTTGTTGTCAAGAGTAACCGTGGTGCCGGCGGATTTGAGGACCAGGGCGCTGTTCTGCTCGTAGCCGTTGGAGATGACGATGTTGGTGAAGCTGTTTGGCCCGGTAAAAGCGTTCGTTCCCGCCAGACTGGCAAAGCCGTTGGTTTGCAGCGCGTAATTTGTGCCGCGAATTTCCGTCAGCAAATTCGTGCCGTCCGTCACGATCCGCAGGTTGCATCCGGCCGGGAGCGAAAAGTTGGTCGTGCCGTTCATCCCCTGGAAGACCGCGTGATCCGCCGTGCAAATCTGCACGCTATGAGGCCCGTTGGTATCGACCCGGAATATGTTCCAATCCAGCGTGCAGTAGGCCGGGCCTTTGCTCGCGCCGTCCCGCACGAATGTCCAGGCCGGCTTGGTCTGCGTCGTCTCCCCGAAATGCCCCAGCGCCGGCAGCGTGATCTGGATGTTGTTGGCGATGGCATCGGCGAAAATGTAGCGGTCCGCTATATCGGCGGTGTAATTGGCCGCGATGTTGGTGAAGCCCCACCACTGTTTGGCTGCCTGGATGCTGCCCATCGGGCCGGCGACGACGGAATACCAGTTGCTCGTGCCCCAGACCACGAATTGATCGTTGGAAAAATTGATCCCGGCCGGGGAGTAAATATCCATCGTTTCCTGACTGCTGGTTTGCGGCGGAGCCGTGATTTGCACAAAGCCGTTTGTCATAACCAGAAGCTGGCCGGCTCCGTTTAAATAGACCGGCAGATAAAAGATCGCGCCGTTGGTAAAGTAGGCCGTTCCTTGCACATCGACATTGCCATTGTTGTCCAGCGTGATTCCGGCGTTGAACGAGTTTGCATTCACGTCGGAGGAGTATTGGTTTAGCAGCGTCACCGGCGCGTCGTTCGTCAGCGTCAAGCCGACCGCCCCGCCGCTGAGGGTGACACCGGCCGCCATGATATTCGTGGTGTTGACGGTGCCATTGACCGTTAGATTGCTGCCAACGGTAATGGTGCCGTTGGAATTGATGTCCAGGGCGAGAAAGGTGTTGGTGGAGTAGATGCGCCAATCGCGGCTGGAAACCGTTTCGTTCCAATCGACGCCGAAGGGGAACTCAAAGTTGCGGATGACGAACTTCTGGCCGGGCATTTTGTAATCGTAGGCCAGATAAGCGTTGCCGGCGTTGGTGAAGGCAATGAGGACGCAGTTGGTCCAATAATCATTGCCGGTATTGTGGCCCGTGGTCCCCGTGATATTGAGGCCGTCCAGGAAGGTCAGCGGGTTCAGGTCATTATTGGTGACGACGCTGTTGGTCAGGCTGATCTGGCCGAGGGAATTGGTCGCAACGAAATTGGGATCGTAACTGGCCGGCCCGCCGCCTCCCCCGCCGCCGCCGGATGCGGCCACAGCCTGGTTCAGAAGATTGCTGTTGGCGGCGAAAAAGTTTGTCTCATTGGGCGGCAGCGTGTTGTTCGTATTGACCACGAACACTTTGTTGGTGCTGACACTGGCGCCGGGAGACGGCAGGGCAATCAGTGAAGTTAGAATTAGTGAAGTCAGAATCAGTGAATTAGTGAATAGGGACAATGCGAAACTCATCAATTCACTGATTCTCACTTCATTGATTGTTTCTCGTTCACTGTTTCTCAATTCGCTGATTTTTTTCATAATTTTCATCTTAGTAGCCTTGGTCAGACAGTTGCGCCGTAAGCACCCCGCCGTCGTTCAGTACGGCCAGCGTGTGATAAAGGCCCGTCGTTGTGTCCAGCAATTGCGGCACGATCTGCCCGGCGACGCTGTAAAGGCGGAACCCCGCCAAAGGCGGCGCGCTGGCCGTGCTGATCGGGCCGTCTTTGACCATGATCGGACCGTTCAAAAGCGTGATCGTCTTGGGCGTGCCATCCGTGGTCTGCGCGGTGATGCGCAGCCAATACCCGATGGTCGCCTGGCCACTGAGGCTGACGCCCGTCTGGCTGTTGGGGAAGACAAACGCCGCGTGATAGAAGGGCGCGCTATTGTTGGTCCACTCGCTTTGCGTGAGCGAAAGATTCATGTTCGCCGCCAGGACCGTGCCACTCATCATCGGCGCATTGCTGTCGTTTTCCGCCGCAAACAGTTGGCAGGTGACGGACGCGATCCCGCCCGCCCCGGCCGAAGCCAGGCCGGTGAGCAGGCTGCCGCCCTGCCCGATGCCGATGTCGATTTCAACGTCGTCTCCGCGAAAGAAATAGGGCGCGGCGCTGCGATTGAGATCGAGCAAGTTTTGCGGCGCCGCCAAGTCGCAGAACAAGCGGATGGGCAGGGGGGTAAGGGGAGTGCTCATAGCAACATAATCAGTGAAGGTTGAATTAGTGAACCGGCAATAATCAGTGAAGTGAGAATCAGTGAATTGATGAATGGGGCAGTCAGTTTCCATTCGGCATTCACTGATTCCCTGATTCTTCTATTCATTGATTGGGTTCTCATGGGCTGTTTTGCCACGGCCCGTTGCCGCAGATGGCGTAGGTGACATTGCAACTCAGCCCCTGGTGCTGGGCGCACTCGACGCTTTCGACCACCGCATTGGGCAGGTAGCGGACGATCACCCCGGTCGTCGTCTGGTTTTCCAGCTTGACCCCGCCCTGGGCCGGGACGTTGTCCGGGTGCCCGGCGATAAAGGCCAGGCAATCTTCAACCGCGCTGAAAGAGCGTTGCACGGTGAATGAAAACCGGTTCTCCAGATTGTAGCGCGGCACGGCCAGCGCATAGGCGGCGCGGAAAAGATGGGTCTTTTGCACCAGCCGCTTTTGCCGGTTGACAAACCCCTCCTTGTTTTGCCCGCCCGACCCGGACGCCAATTGCGGATTGGGCAAAACGACCCGCACCGAATCATCCGCCAGGATGAACGGCGTCGCGCCGGCGCCCGATGGGGTGAGGGTGATCTTCACAAGCTAATAGTTGAATGAGTGAATCAGAGAATCAGTGAATGCCGAATTCATCAATTCACTGATTCAAACTTCACTGATTATTTCCGGTTCACTGATTCTGACTTCGTTAATTGGCTTTCCACGTAGGTCTTGTGCAGTTCCACCTGATGGATGGCCGTGGCCAGCGCCCCCTTGGCCACGCTCAGCCAGCTTGGGTTATGTCCGTCTTTTTCGGACTGCGCCTTCAGGGCGGCGACTTCGTCGTGGATCAATTTGATCCCGCTGATGATTTCGCATGTTGTCATATGCTTTCTGCTTTCTGCTTTCAGTTTTTGTTTTTACGCCAGAGCCAGCGCGGGGGTGGCCGGCGCCCCGCCGGCGGCGATGGGCAGCGTGCTGACCCAGCCCAGTTCCCCCAGCCGCAACGGTTTCCCGCCGAAGACATACCCCGCCGTCTTGAGCGCCGCGTTGCCGATCGTCACCGTCATATTGCTGCTGCCGGTGATGACCAGGTTGGCGGAATTCGTTGACAACCGGTAGCCCCCGGCCGCGCCGGTTCCCTGCGCGTAAAGCGCGGCGTCAATCTGCGCCATCGTCGGCCCGAGCGGTTTGCACTTGGCCATCGCCCGGTAGCTGACCAGTTTGAAAGCCCGCGTCCGGCCCTGGATCGTGATCGCTTCCAGCTTCAACTCGTGCGAGAGGGTCCACTTCTCTTGCGCCTGAAAACTACTGAAGCCCGCCACGCTTCCCCAAGCCGCGGTAAACTCCTGCCGTCCCAGCACCGCCGTCCCTGGCACAGCCGGGTTGGCATAACTCTGCCCCGTCGCCAGCGTGTAATAGGCGTTGGCGTGGCTCGGGTCCTCGGTATTGGCGATCACTCCCCAAATCTCCATCCGCCCAAGCACCGGGCCATCGACGCCCAATTCCAAATCGGGCATCTTTCCGATCAGCGCGCTGCTCAACGTCACCACGTCGCCGTTGTTGGAATTCCACGCGCAGGGAACATCGCTCGAACCGGGATATGTCGTGCCAATCGCCGCCGCCAGGTAAGGAAACAGCGTCGCGATCTGCGCCGTGTCATAAAACAGCGGCCGCCCGCTCGCCTTGACGATCAGGTCCTTTTCGATCTCGTCCGCCTCCCCATAGAGCGCAGTGGAAATCACATCCGTGACCAGCGCCGTCGCCACCGAAGAGTCTTCGGCGAACTGGATGTTTTTGGAGTTAAAGGCCGCGTAAGCCGGCCCGCCCGTGAGTGTGGATCGTGTTACCATAAAACAATAATTCAAGTCTGAACCGGAAGAGAATCAGTGAAGTCTGAATGAGTGAGTGCCATGAATGCTGAATTCAACAATTCACTGATTCTCACTTCACTGATTGTTTCCAGTTCACTGATTCTCGCTTCACTGATTTTCTTCGGGTTCATCGGGTTTGTTATGTGACTGTGAAAGTATCGACCATGCTGCCCTGCAAGGTCCCATTGTAAGCGGCCACGCGCACCACGGTCCCGCCCGCAACGGGAAAGGGAACCGAATAGAGGACGGCATTCGGGTTTCCCGCCCCGGGAAAACTGCCGTCCGTTGTGTAATAAATCGTGCTGCCGCCGCCGGGTTGTTGATCGGCCAGCGTCACGGTTCCGGCCGCGGCGGATGCCGCGGGCGCCAGGGTCCGCGTCAACGCTGTCAAGACGAACGTCGCCTGCATCGTCACTTGCATCGCCACAAACGGCGTCTTCCCGCCCGTCTCCATCCGTTCGTAAAACGGCGAGCCGGCGTAGAACCCCTGCAGCGGGCCTCCGAGGAAAAACAATTGGAACGTCTGCGCCAGGTTGACGGCGATCTGCTCCAGGCTCAACCCCGTGCCCCGCGCCCCGTTGTTGACCGTCTCCTGCGTCTTGACGATGAATCTCTGTTCCAGCGTGCAGACCGGCCCGGGTGTGTTTGGCTCGGCGCTCTTGAGGGTGGGGAAAAAAACTTCAATGGTGGCGCCGCCTTTGCCATTGCGCCCGGCCAGCCCGGCCAGCGCCTGGTTCACTTCCGTGTCCAGCCGCTTCTCGCGCACTTTGAATATGGCGATGTTTTGAAAATACGGCTCGGACAGCAGCTTGTAGTAAACGTCCGGCTGCACGCTTTCGATTTGCGCCGCTAAACTCATGTTTCCCCCAGCGTGTCAAAGTCGTGGGTCCGCACCTCGTGGCCCCGCCTCACCGTTTCCACCCGGAAGCTCGGACCGGTCACATTCTGCGCCGCGGCCGGAATCTCCACTTTTTCCTTCCCGTCCCGGATTTTCTCCATCCGCTTCTGCGCCGTTTCATATTGGGCCTTTCTGAATTCGCTTTGCAGGTCCGTCTTCGGCAGGCTGCAAAACCACCGCCAGCGCACGATCGCTATCGCATCCCCGCGAATCTGGTCCGGGACCGTGCCCGATGCGCCGATCTGATTTCCTCCCACCAGTATCTGCGCCTGCAATTCGGCCAGGACCGTGGCCAGGATCGCGCTCAGTATCGTGTCGCTTCCCTCGATGGTGTTCAGGGCGGTGACCTCATCCGGGAGAATCTCGGCGGTCACATCGGTCGTTGCAAGCGTGTTCCAAGGCATGGGAAGAAATAGTTGAAGTTGGAATGAGTGAATTAGTGAATGGAAAAGTCAGTGGCTTCGCCATTCAACAATTCACTGATTCTTTTATTCATTTGATTCTTTTGTGTTGCGCCGGCGTGCCAGGACTGTGGAACGCGCCGGCGCCGTTTCAGTCGCCTACGGCGTGACGGTTTGGAGGAGCGTCACCCAGATGTTTGAGGCGGCGCCCCCGGTCGTGGCGCTTCCGCCATTGACGATGCTGTAGCCGAGACTTGTCGCCGGCTCCCATTGGCTTGCCAGCAGGTTGGTGCTCGCCGTCTGGTTGGTCGTGTAGCCAATCGTCCAGACCAACACCGGCGTTTGGGTGAAGTTTGTCCCATACCGCCCGTTGAGGGAACTGGCGTTGCCTCCCCCGGTGTCGTAGGCCGGATAAACGGTGATGACAAGGTTGCTGGAAGCCGCAAATTTGTTCGTATTGACAATTTGCGCGACCAGCCCGATGGCGTGGGTGCCGCTGAACGGAATGAACGTGTTGGTGAAGCAATACACGTTGGTGTAGCCGGGCCCCGCCGTCGGCAGCGCCGCGTTGGTCAGGAGAGCCTGGCCGTTGCTCACTACCACGCTGCTCAGCAGGGTGTATTGCCGCGGCAGGACCTGGGTGGTCGCCTGTCCGAAGAGAAGGCTGAAGGATGAAGGCAGAAGGATGAAGACCGCCAGCATCGCTGTTTTGATGGAGTTTCTCATAGGTGTTTCGATTTATCGTGTTGACTTCTTACTTCTTAATTCTTGCTTCCGCCTTTCCTAATTGATTTGGACCTGCTGAATCCCCGTCGTGTGCTGCACGTGCAGGTATTCGTAGTTCTCCACCGTCAAGGCGATGAGCTTGACTCCAATGTCAGTAATATAGACGGCGTATTCCCCCCCGCCGTAGGCCGCGTTGGAGACGTGCCGCACCACGTTGCTCGCGTCCATCGGGCCGTCCGCCTCGATGGTCGTGAACAGCAGCACGTTGCTGCCGATGATCTCCTGCTTGGTCGTCCCGGCCGATTGCTGATACCGCTCCGCATTGAACAGGCAGCGGTCCACGCCGATGGCCGTGGCCACCTGCTCCTCGGTGAATTGGCCCGCCCGCGCCAGCGCGCCGGCGTTCAATTGCGACTCATACGCGTTCTGCCGCTTGAGCGCCGCCTGGTCGCCATAGACCGCCACCAACGGGTAAAATCCCGTCGTGTTGGCCAGGTTGATGATGTCCTGTTTCAATTCCAGGTCCGGATTGCTCCCCGCGTCCCACGTCGTGCTCGAGACAATCGCGCTGGCCTCGATCAGCGAAACCGCTTCCAGCACCGTCGCCCGCATCATCAGGTCGATCAGCCATTTGGTATGCACTTGCTGCCACTCGGGCTTGTCTTTGAGCTGGTCCCGGTCAAGAAGAACCGTCAGTCCCCGGTTGGGCACTTGCAGGTCCACCTTGCTCGCCGCCCTCTGCCGCACCCGCATGAAGTCGGCCAGGACGCCGCGCTTGACCCTCGTGGCATCCACCGTCTGCCACGGTTCGTTCTCGTCATAGATCGTCAGCCGGATGATCCGGCTGTTGCTCGGCCGCGGCGGCGCCAGCAGGTCGCGCAACTGCCGCAGCCGGTTGCCCACCATGCCGTCGTAGCTGATGGCAAAAGTGGTCAATTCCTCGATGTATTCCGACTGCCGCAAAAGCGAGTCGTTCGCCAGGCAGACCTGGCCGTGATGCGCCCCGAGGTTGTTGGAGGCGATGGCGTTGGGGGCAAAATCGTTGCCCAGGGCAACGCCCAGGTTTTCAAGGGCGGCCTGCCGGGCCGCGTTGGAAAGGGCAATGGGATCTTTCATAATTTCAAATTTCTCTTCTGGAAGTTTATTGTTTACGCCGGTGTGCCGTAGCTCAGCGTGCCGCCCGTCACCGTTACCGCGTAAGGGGCGACCGCAAGAAACGTGATTTCCTGCCCGGCCGCCGCCACCGTTTTGGTCGCCCGCCCGATCACCCAATAGGTGCCGTTGGCCGCCGCCGTCACATCCTGCACCTGCCCGCTGGCGGCGGCCCCGACTAGGTGATCGATCGCAATGGCTCCGGCGCTCATGCCCAGTTGGGTCCCCTTGATCGCGCCGAATCGTTCCACGTCCAGAAAATCGCCGCTCTGATACGGCGCGTCCGGCGACGTCCCCAGCGGAAAGCTCGCCGCGTCCCCCACCGCTGCGTAGTATTGACCCGATCCCCGCTTGTAGATCAGGTACCGGCCCGCAACGGGAAGCGTTGCCGCGGGATCGATCTGCAGCGTTTCCCGCCCGCTATCGAACAGTCCCCCCAACTCGTTGGCCAGGGCGGTTGCCCCCGCCGGGACGGGATGGAACAGACGACAAATGTATTGAAGCATTTTTTTCATAATTTTCTTTTCTTTGCGCTCTTCAGGTCCCCCGCGGCTTTGGCGGCGGCCGAGGCGCTTTCTGTGGTTAGGTTTTCTTGGTAACTTTGTTTTTGCGGTCGTCGTATTCACGCTGCCGCCGCAGTACGGCGGCGGCCTGCTCACGACGCAGTCCCTTGTTCATTTTTTCCGCGATCAGGATTTCGTCCGCGGCCGCTTGCTCTTTGGCCGCCTCGAATACGGCGAGGCGCGCCTTGAGGGCGGCGTTTTCCGCGGCCAGATCCGGACCGGCGGCGGGGATGGGAGTTTCTTTTGGCATGATTTTCACTTTGGGGTTCGTTGTTTGGAGTTACAGTTGACTGCGAACTTTGAGCTTTTCGGCCAGACCCGGCTCCTTTTTCATGACCGCGTGATGCGCCTTGATCGGGTCCGTTTCGCTCGTTTCTTTCATGTGCTTTTCCACCGCCGCGCAGTATTCCTCGCGGGGATCGCCCCCGGCCCCGTGGTTGGCGAGTATCTTCCCGCTCTCCGCGTTGCCGGCCGTTTTGAACTTCGTGGCCGACCCGAGCAGCGCCGCGGCGTCCCGCTCGAAGTCCGCCGCGTTTGCCAGCCCCTGGATTCTTCCCGCCCGCTCCGCCACCGTCAGCTTGCCGCGCGCGATGGCCAGGTCCGCCACCGCCGCGGCCCGCCCTTCGCGCTCGGCCGCAACCCGGCATTTGAGGGCGGCGTTCTCGTTCTCGAGGACCACTCCCTTGGATTTCAATTCGGCGTTCGCCCCGTCGAGGGCGGTATTCTCGTTGCCCAGGGCCGCCACTTCGCCGGCTTTGGCGTCGTGGAACCTTTGCAGGGCCTCGAGAACCTGCGCTTCGCTCGGCGCTTCGGCCTCGGCCACGGCCACGCCGTTGGCCAGCAGCCAGCCTGTGATCAGTTTCATATCTGGTTCTTTCGTTGCTTCTTTTCTCTCGGCGCCCCGGGCGTTCGCCAGGGATTCCACGCCGGAAATGTTCGGATGCGGCGTCAGGCCCGCCGATAAAAGCTTGAACGGCCGCGCCACCACCGCGTCTCCCCGCCGCCCCACCGGCATCACATACCACAGCGCGCTGGGATACTTGTGCCCCTGCTTCTCCACCGCGTCCGCCCCGGCTGGTGTCAATACAAAATGCCCCTCCAAACCCCGCCGGCTTTTGCGCACCCGGTCGATCGCCCCGATGATCTCCTTCCGCTCCGCCGTCCCTCCTGTCCCCGCCTCGTAATCCCGCAAGTCCGGATGCCCCTTATAGACCGGGATGCCGACCAGGGCGCGCCGGAGCCGCCGGAAGAGCGAGTTCTCGCGGGACAAAAGCTGGTCCGCCGACTCGTTGTCCAGCACCTGGATGAATTTCTCCTCGCGCAGCGCCCCGTTCTTCTTGACCAAACGGGTTTTCGGATGCTCGCCGAACGGCGCGATCAAGGCCCAGCCCTCCTCGTCCAGCGCCGCGTCGTTGCCTAATATGAGATCGATCTCGGTGTTCATGGAAAAAACCTCAATTCTCCCCCTTGCCGGTTGCCGCGGCGGACCAGAAATTCGCCGCATCCACCTGCGCGTCCGGCAGATTCGGACTGGCGCTTTGGGGCATGGAGCGGGGATCGGCGCCGGAACCTATCGGGGTGGCGTCGGTGGTCACGGCGCGCTGGGCGGCGGGATCGGAAGAAATGGGGGAATCAGTGAGTTTTGAATCAGTGGATTGTTGAGGTGAAAATGGCGGCTTCGCCGGGTTCTTCCCATTCACTGATTCTCCATTCGCTGATTCACTGATTGCGGTGACGGGGGCTACCAGGCACGGCTCGCCGGCCTGGGGGGCTGTCCAGCGGAATCGCTTGTAAGCTTCCGCCAGGCTGATGCGCAATCCCATCGGCGCCAGCGTTTGCACGCTTCGCAGGTCCATCTCGGACGTGTCGTCCAGCGGCGGCACCACCGCCATCCAGGCGCGCGGCTCACGGTCAAACAAAAATCGGATCACCGGCCGGTCCAGCCGTTCGTTCAGGTACCCCGTCGCCCAGGCCGCGTCCCGCGCCAGAAAAATTCCCGACTCCTCCTTTTGCACGCTCGCCCCCACTGCCGCCCGGCCCTGGCCCGGCTCCGTTGCCCGGCTCCCCGTGGCCAGATCGATCCCCCGGTAACACTTGGCGTAAAGCCGGTTCACGTGCTCCACCAGCGGCTCGAACGGCAACGCGCTCTTCGCCGGCGTCTCCAGGAATTTCAGCGTCACCCCGCGGTTGTGCAGCACCACCCCGTCGTTGGCCATCCGCTCCAACGCCTCCCGCGCCTCCTCCCACGCCGGATCGTTCCTTTGCGCGTCCGTTATCCCCTCCAGAAATCCGCTCCCGTACCGGCTGCAAAACACCATCCAGTCGCGCAAGGGAAAGTTTTTCAGGACATAGGCCATGCTCAACGGCCTCATCCAGCCGCTTCCCACGCACGTGAGCCATTCCCCTTGGAGACAAGGCTGGCCGTAAACGTCAAATATATGTTGAAGATAACCCAGGTAGCCCCGCCGGCTCTCAAAAAACCACACCGGCGTGTGCCGCAATTCCGCCGTCGCTTCCCGCGCCGCCCCGTTGTCTATCCGCAGCAGAATCTCATGCACGCTGTAATAATACGAATGGGCGCTGGCCATCTGATGAAGCAATTCGCTCACCCCGCCCGCCACGTCCTGGTCCAGCGCCCGCGTCACCCGCAGGTTCCGGTAAAAATAGCTCAGCGCCGCCGCGTGCTCGTCCCCTTCCGCGCTGCCGTCGGATACGATCTTCCAGTCCAGCCCGGCCAGGTCCCCCGCCCGCTTGTCCGCGTTGACCGCCAACTCCCCGTCCCGCTCCATCATGATCTCCCATATCTTCCCGATCACCCTCAGCTCCCCGATCCGAAACGCGTTCAGGTTCGCCGCCACCCACTTCGTGTTCAATTCCGGCATCGGGCTGTAGCGCAGCCGGATCGCCCACTCGATCCGCGCCTGATTAAACTGGGACTGCCCGGTCGGGTTCATTTTTCCCCCTTCTCTCCCGCCTGCGCGGGCCTTTTCATTTCGAGCCTGTCTTTGCTCATCACGCGCACAAGTTAAACACATGCGCGTAAAGTCGAAAAACCTACGGAAGGAAAACGCGAAATTTTTTTTGGCCCCGGTTTCTGAATCTTCAAATCGTCACAACCCGTTTCTCCGCAACGCCTTGCGAATGCTCCCCCGGCCCGCAATGGCCCCGTTTTCGCCTCAGGCCAAAATCCCGATGCGATTTTTTCTACCGTTTTTTACGAGAAAACTGCTTTTTGTGGTAGTTTTTTGAAGCCCCTCCCCGCAAGTGCTTGCCTCTGAACAGCTTCACCCCTGGTCGCGCCGCCTTAACCGCCTCCGATGCACCCTTCCCCCTTCATCCTTCATCCTTCACTTCCCTTCTTGGTGACGAAGCCGTTCTCCTCCATGCCGAGCACTTCCAGCGCGAGGGGGCGGGGCAATTGCCCTGGTGTCGATCCACTCCTGCATTTCGCGAAGGTGCGTCGTCAAATCAAACCAACCGGTCTGGAAACTCGCCAAGTCAGGACCGCTCATGGCTGATCCCAGGCGGATCGAGTTCGCGTAATACAGCCACTGTTTCATCCACTGCCGCTCGATAGGCTCGTCGAATGGGTTGGTTTTGTCCGCAAGGCCCAAATCCCAGGCCCTCTCCATCAAGTCCGTGGCTGCCCGGGTCATCCGGTCGGTCTCCTGGATCGTGTGCTCCAGTTTGTCGAAATGCCCATCTACCCAATCCCGGTTGTGGCATGAACGGCAGACGTTTTTCATTATCTCCTGTCGCCGGGCCTGTTCCTTGGCATCAATGAGAAATTCGCTGGCTGGTTCCCCCGTGAACGCCGTGGGCAACGGTTGGCCGTCTTTGTTCCGAATGATCGCGGTGTCGCCGCTTCTGGGCTGCGCATGAGTGTAAGGCAAGCCGAACAGCCGCACCCAAAGCCGGGCGCCGAAATCGTGCGTGCGTGGGGCCACCACGTCCCCGCCCGGCGAAACGAGGAGACTGTTATGGCAGGCGGCGCAGGTCGGCGCGCGAAAATCCTCGCCCACCCGCCAAGGCACATGGTCCCAATTCCATTCCCGCTCTTTCGAGTGAAAAATATTCCCATGCTTGCTCTCCTCGTACACTTCAAAAGCCGGAACATCCGGTCCCGTATGGCATTGCGAGCAGGTAAATGGTTTGCGCGCGACCTCAATGGAAAACTCATGCCGCGCATGGCACGCGGTGCAGGCTCCACGGCTGCCGTCCGGGTTCACCCGGCCCACGCCCTGATTCGGCCAGTTGCTCAGTTTGGGCAGCACAAACTCACCCAGGTCATTGGTGAACTTGCGACTGCCCACCACCTCCACCCGCGAACCATGACAGCCATAACAAGTTTCATTCTTGGTTTGATCCGACGAACCCACCGGCGTCAGCTTGCCGCCTTTGGCATCCGCCACGCTGGTGATGCTCTCCACCATTTTGTGGAAGACCGGGTTCTTCTGCAGGTTGCCCAATGCGTGGGCCTTCTTGCTCTCGCCGTATTGCTGCGCTTCAACCGCGTGGCAGACCTGGCAATCCGGCGGTGACACCACGACGTTGATGTGGAAATCAAAGTGATCGAAATTATCCGTATGATTGGTCGCATTGAGGCCATGGCACTCGTAGCAGCCCACCACCACCCCTTTCAACGAATCAGGAATGTTTTCGCTCGACACCCTGCGTTCCACTGGCCGTTTCTTGAGCGCTTCCCCAGGCGTAACCTGGCTGTGGAGGCTGTGCAACCAATCCTGCACCAACCCGGGCGTAAACTCCGAATGACAGTTCAGACACTCCTGGGTTTCCTTGCTGATACGCGCAGTGGAAGCGCCCGCTGCCTTGCCGGGGCTGGCCACGCCAACAGCCAGCACAAACATCCCCAAGGTGACTCCGTCTCGACTGATCGCTGAAAGTGATCGCATAAAACAAGACACGGGAAAAACTCTTGACGGTGTGCCCAATCTAATTGTGAGTGCAATCTTCAACACATTCAGTGATTGAGTTCCGGGCCTGATCTTTCCCCTTCTCCCCGCGGTTTGTCCCAGTGCCCGAACCGGTCGTCCGGGATTTTCGCCCCTTCGGGATAAACCAGATAGACCGTGTTCTTCGAGGCCTGCCACGCTTTGATCACGTCTTCGCGCCTATAGACGTGGCGCACGTGCTGCCCCTTCTGCAAATTGGTCCCCGGATCGTTGATCACCACGTCCCCGTCTTCCGTGAACCCGATGCACACCACCACGTGCCCCTCCCCCGTGTTCCTTCGGCCCGGACTGAGCAGATGCCACGGTGCCGATATTATCACCGGGATGCCGGCGTCAATCCACTCCTCCAATTCGGCGATGTCGCTCAAACGCGTCACGTAAGCCCGCATCCCCTCGAAACTTCCCGCAAATGCCGTGTTGAACGGCCAGTTGCCCGTCCCGTCAAACGTGCTGTCGAACACCGCCTTCGCCACTTCCGGCACATCCAGATTCATCTCCGGCCGCCGCAATACCTCGCTCCACCGTGTCAATACCATGGACAGCGACGTCGGGCTGCACCACCCTTTCTCCTGCGCATAGCCATGCTGCGAACGCTCCGTCGTGGCGATGATCTTGCCCCACGCCGCCCGATGCGCCGCCAACGGCGCCGCCTCCACACGGCTGTTCAAAAAACTGAGTCCCAGGAATTTGAGATTCGTTCGCGCCCCGCTCAACGTCAGGCGCAGTTGCGCGTCCGCCCCCGGCCGCGTCGCGATCCAGGTGTCGGTCTTTACATTCCCGTCGGCGTCTTTCTGGCCGCCCACGCTGTGACGCTCCCCTGCCGGAGACCAGACGCCCAGCGTGAAAAACTTCGTTTCGTGATCGGGATAAATACCCCGCGCCTCGACTTTCAGTGCGCCCCCCTTCACCGCCGCCACATTCCACGACACCACCAGTTCATTCCACGCCATCGGCGCCTTGATGACCGGCGAAAGCAGCGCCGCGTTCGTCCCCGCATTCTCCGCCGTGAAATCGTCGAATTGCCGCAAGCCGATGAACCGGCACCGGTCCGCCGGGCTGGCTTCGGGCGCCGCATGCGACGGATGGCCGAGCGCGCTGCTCATGAGCAATGAAAGCAAAAGGGGTTTAGCGGACATCGTTTTGTACGCGCACAAACGGCTGGAGCCGTTCGATCAATTCCTTTGGCAGCCGTTGCGGCTTCTCCTCCACGCTCGCGCAAACGTGCCGCGTCTCCCCTTCCGCCAGCAGGCCGCCGCCCGGATGTAAAATCCGAAAACCAATGTTCAAACGGACGCCCTTCATTTCGTTGATCCACAACTCAATCGTCAGCAAATCGTCATAGCGTGCCGGCCCCTTGTAATCGATCCGCACGCCGATGACCGGAAAGGCCGTGCCGTTTTCCTGCCATTGTGCCAGCGGCCGGCCCGCCTGCCGGAAAAACTCCCCGCGCGCCTCCTCCAGCATATCCAGGAAGCGCGCGTAATAGACATGATTGCCCACCGTGCATTCCGAATAAATGACCCGGTGCAGATGTTTAAAAACTCTTTCCGCCACGCCCCTATATTTCCGATTCCGTTCCGCCAAAGTCGAGCCGAATCTCCTTCCCTGCTCCCCCTCTTTGCCCGTCCTCCAACGCTTCAGCAACGGAGGCCCCATCCGCCTTCGCTCCATTGCCCCCCCACCCCGTCCGTGTCCGTCCGTGTTTGTCCGTGTCCGTCCACCCCCTCCACCAAGTCCACAACGTCCATGCTCCAACCGGCCCACGCCAATCGCGGCCTCATGGCACAGCAAAAAAAAGTCCCTCGGAGCCGGAGCGGAGCGCAATCCGCAATGCTGAAAAATTGGGGGAACCGCCAGCCAAGCCTGTCAGGAAGAACCGATTTTCCGGTGGAAATCAGAACTATGATCGTCGGGACCAGAGTAATGTTCCGCCTTCCATCAATATGGGAAGCAGTCGCTCCCGTTCATTCTTACAGTGAAAGGGTCCTCACATTGCCACATTATGGGTTGACCCGGCCGGAAACCCGAATTATCTGTTAGCGCCGGTTTGAAAATGCGGTGAAAACCCCGGTTTGAAAATGCGGCTGGATCTCCCTGGCGCGGCTCGAAGGGACTGGATATTTGTGTTTCACTAAACGAGCTGGCCGTCGCATAATGCGGTTGCTAGTTTTGACACATGGAAAAATCGCGCGAACGCTCGCTGGCTCGAAAAATCGTTCGCCGGGTGGCAACGAACATGAAGCCGTTTGGCTGCACGCTGACTAAAACGACTTTTCTTGGCAGAGAGTATCATATCCGGCGAAGGAAGCTCGGATCAAAAGCAATCAGGCCGGTCCTTAAGACGGTCAACGTCTCTCTGCGAGCAGGGACTCCGTGGTTTCGTTCTCTGAGAGCGGCAATCACTTGATTTCGCCGATACCAAACTGCACCCCAAGTGTTTCACAAATTATGAAAAGGAACCTCAAATACACACTCGTCTTGGCAGCCAGCGGCCTCCTGTTGACCGCGCTCGCCCTGGAGCAGACAACATTGGCCCAAGCGCCAGCAGGTCCCGCCGACACCCGGTTGGGAAGCAAGGTAAAGTATACGAGCGAGCAAGCCAGCGTGCAGGACATTGTTCAGAGTCTGGCGGAGCAGGTGGGCCTGAGATATGACCGGCAGAAATCCTTTGCCCAAACCGACCCGCTTTGCCGCCAGTGGGTGCGGAACGTGGCCATCGAGGGCAAGACCTGCAATGAGGCTTTGGAACAGATTCTTAAACCGGTTGGCCTCCGTTACCAGGTGGACGAGGGCGTGCTTGTCTTGTCGCGCCAGGACGAAGGCTCGCAGCCGCCCAAATCAGGGGCCTCCTCCAACAGCCTGCCAGTTGGCAAGGGCTACGTCACCAACGGCTCGGCGCCGGTCGGGTTTACTCCGGCACGGGTTCTTTCAGCCCAGGAACAGCGTGAGAACTTCGACTTCCTGTGCCAGGCCATTGATGAGACCTACGCCAGCTTCGAGCTGAAGTCCATTGACTGGCAAGGGGTTCGCCGGCGCTACCAGGAGCGGCTCGACCCTGCCGCCAGCGCCGATCAGTTTTACCGTTTGCTGTTTCAATTGGTTAATGAGCTGAAAGATACCCATTCCTGGCTGCAGAACTACCAGCCTGCCTTTCCCACCAGCGGGCCGGGACTGACGGTGGCCCTGTTTGAGGGCAAGCCGTTCATAGTGGCCGTGAACGCCGACTCTGAAGCCGCTGGGCTTGGCGCCAAGCCGGGTTCAGAGGTGCTTGAGGTGGATGGCTTGTCGGTGGAAGACAAGATTGAGCAATTGCGGCTCGGGCTTCGCGCTTGCTCCTCGGAGCGGGCTTTCCGGCGCGAGGCCTGCCGCTACCTGCTGGCCGGCGAAAGGGGCACCACGGTGGACCTGAAGCTGCGCTTGCCGGATGGCCACGCACAAACCTTCAGGCTCCAGCGCACGCTTGGCCCGGGCCGTCCACCCAGCCAGCCTTGCTCCTTCGACTTGAAAGAGCAGCGGTTTGTCCAGTTTGGCCGCCATCCCTCGGGTTTGGGGTACATCCGGATCACGTCGTTTGACGGACACGAGGAGGTCGCCCAGGAGTTTGATCAGGCACTGGAAGCCTTGCGCACGGCACCGGGCCTTATTCTCGACATCCGTGATAATCCTGGCGGCTTCGGCCAGCAACGTATCGTGGGCCGGCTACTTCAACGACCGACGCTCTGCGCCATCAGTTTTATTAAGAACGGACCGGGTCACGGGGCTCTGAAACGCCAGGATGACATTCTGGAACCGACTGGACCCTGGCAATATAGCGGCCCCATCGCGCTGCTGGTCAATGATGTAACCGGGAGCGCTGCCGACCTGTTCGCCTGTTATCTCCGGAGCGCAAAAAGGGTGGTGACTGTCGGCTCGACGACCCACGGCAATTTATCCGGCGTGGCGGCCTTTGCGGTCTTGCCCTGTGGTCTCGTCGTGAGAATATCCAACGGCTACATCTGCGATGCCGACGGAAAATCCATCGAAGGCAACGGCAACGCGCCGGATGTGATCGTGGCCCCGACGATCTCCGATTTTCTGGCCGGCAGAGACCCAGTGCTCGAAAAGGCCGTGGCGCTGGTCCGTGAAAAGAGCCAACGCAATTAGCCCGTAAAAGGCCAGAGGGTCCTAGAAAGTTGGTAAGTGAAGAGAGAATGGAAGAAGGGGTCAACCCAGAATGGCACTTAGTTAAGAGCACGGTAATTGCGTGGGTTTGAAGTCCAATAGCGATTGCGATGGAAGGACTCTTGGAAGAGCCGTCTAGGTTTGGTGAGCCAGCCGAAGTTTTTTGGTCGCC
>JBEKYR010000024.1:0-68708 GCA_049510745.1 Verrucomicrobiota bacterium
AGTTTTTCACAGGTCATTTTTGCCGCCGCGGCAAAGTTATTCACCGTCGGCTGCGGTGCTAAATTCGCTGCGCTCACCTTGCCGCCGATGAATAACTTTGGAAGACCTATAAGGGCGCGTGTGCTCCCGATCCGCAGCCGTCCTTTCGTTACGCGAGGATCAGGGGTCCCTTTCGGCGGGCGGCCCTCCGGAGTTCAATGGCCAATTTTCCATAAAATTTCTGCAATTTAAGGCAAGAAATTGCCAAAAGACGGTGAACGTTCTCTCGATCCGATCGCTATTCTCGACCGCGTGACTGCGATTCAGTCAGATGAGACGCGCAAGGCTGCGGCATGGTTTTCGGTCCGCAATCGGAACGGACCCCGGAAAGCCAGCCTGACCTTGCTCCCCAGGCAACAATGGAAAACAGCGGGGATGCCTTTGGCACCCTGCGAAGGGTTTTCCATCATTTTGGCACTGTTTATGCTAGAGTAAATTACCATGAGCAAAATCAGTATCACAGTTGTGGTGCTAGGGGGGATAGTGGTGGGCTGCTTCCTGGCGAAAATCCGGGCTTCCCTCCGCAAAGGTGCCCCCTTGGGTTACGAGGATGAGGGTGGCTTCCACTTTGGAGCGCCATCGGGAAGGAAATAGTCCGCCAGCGCCCGGCGCCGGCCGAAGTCTGGTATTTCCCGCCCTTGTTGCTCTGCCTTGATTCAAAGGCGGTAGATCATCAATTCATTGCTCGGCTTTGTGTAAAACCGTAAAGATTCCCGACAATTTGTTGCTGAGTTTCACGCCCAGACACTTTCCCATTTCCACCCCCCAACGGCCTCACTGGTCGTAGGCGGGAACTTCGCCACAGGGCAGTATCTCCATTGTCAGACAGTAATCCTTGTAGCCCATGGCCCGCCAAAATCGGATCGCCGCCTGGTTTTCGACCAGCACCGACACCGCCAGCCGCTGGGTTGCCGGCCAGATGTGGCCCCGCAACAACCCCATCGCCTCCCGCCCTATCCCCTGCCGCCGCCGGTTCCGCGCCACGAAAAAATGCCGCAGATAGACCTCCTCGGGCTGGGCGCGATAGAGCGCGTAGGCCGCCGTTTCGCCGTCCTTCTCGAAGAGCACCGCCTCGTAACCCTCCTCCAGCCAGTGACGCAGGCGCGTTTCCAATTGCGCCACGCTCATCGGGTTGCGGTGCCCCTCATCGGCGATCAATTGGTGGTTCAACTCCGCCAAAAGCCGGCAATCCTGCTTGGTGGCCATGCGCCAGGTCATGCGTCGCACTTTACTTGACTTCGATGGATTGCGCCAGTTCCACCGCCCGGTTTTCCAGCCATTCCTCCCGCTCGCTTTGCGACCGCTCGTCCCCTTGCGCCAGCATTTGCACCCCGGGCAGCAGGTCGGTTTCGACCACATAAATCCGCCGGCCCTGAATGAACGCCGCCACCCCGGTCTTCGGCCCAACCGGCCTCAGATAAATAAACGAAACCGTTCCTTCCCTTGCCGGCGCGTGGTAATGAATCTTGCCCACGTCCCCGAATTGGCGCCGGACGAATTCGTCCAGCGCCTTCTCGCGTCCCTGGCCTTCGAGCATCGACATCATCGAACTTTGCGCCGTAAACACGACCGACGAATAGGTGATGCGGCTTCCCCAATTGTCACGGAACGTCACGCTCTCCGCTGTGTCGCTCGCGATGCGCCCTCCCACTTCGGCGCTGACCGGGAACCCCACGGAAAATTCCCCCCGCGCCGAGGTGTAAGTGCTGCCCCGGATTGTCCCGGACAGCCGCGGTTGTGCGGCGCAGGCGGCCAGCAACAGCGCCGTGCCGAGGCACCATCCAATCATGGCAGTTTTTCGTTTCATCTTGATAGCGTCGCGTCGCGGGCTGGCTAGTGTAGTCCGCGCCCGCGCGGTGCCAAGTTCTTTCACTTCCCCAACACCCGGCAAATCCGCACGCCGTCGCCAATGGAAAGCAACACCGATTCCACCCTTTTGTCGCGCGCCAACTTGCGATTCAGCCGGTCGATGGCGCGGCCTTTGGCATCCTGGATCGGTCGTTGGCCGCCCAGCCGCCCGCGCCAGAGCATGTTGTCGAACAGGATCAGTCCGTTGGCCCTCATGCGCGGCAGAACCAATTCGTAGTAGGCGTCATACTCCGCCTTGTGCGCGTCAATGAAGGCGAAATCAAAACGGCGCCCCGGCTCCAGGTTCCGCAATGTTTCCAGCGCCGGCCCGAGGCGCAGTTCGATCTTCCCTTCCAGTTTTGCCCGCGCCCAATACCGCCGGGCAATGGCCGTCCATTCCGCGCTGGCGTCCAGGCACAGCAGCCGGCCGTCGGGCGGCAAGGCGCGCGCGATGCAAATCGAACTGTAACCGGTGAACGTCCCGATCTCGATGGCCGTCCGCGCGCCGATGGCCCCCGCCAGCAATGTCATCAGCGTCCCCTGGTCCGGCCCGATTTGCATGACCGCGATCCCGCCCAAGGCCGCCGTTTCCGCCCGCAACGCCTCCAGCACCGCGTCGCGCGGGCCGCTGCGCCACCGGCAGAGGTAGCGGAAAAGGCGCTCGTTCATCACGGTGAACTTGGACGGCGGGGTTTTGCGCAAGCGTGTTTTCATTGGAGTCTGCTAATTTCCGGGCGCGGCCTGTTGGTAGGTTTGAAGGTCCGCCGCCAACCGCGCCGCCAGGGCCGTTTCGTGGGCGGCCTGGGCCAATTGCAGCGCGCGCCGGGCGGTGACCGCGGCCTGGGCGGCGCGGCCGGCGCGGGCGTAAGCCGCGGCCAGTTGGCCCATCATAAAATGCGCTTCGCCCAGTTGCGGGCGCAGCGCCGCCACTTTTTCATATTGACTCAGCGCCTCGTCCAGCCGGCCCAGATCGAGCAGGACGCCGCCGAGGTTGTAATGGGCTTCGGCAAAGGCCGGCTCCAGGTCGGCGGCGCGCTGGAACTGGGCCAGCGCCCGGTTGGTTTCTCCCTCCCGCAGCAGAATGTTGCCCAGGTCGTTGCGGGCCAGCGCGTAACCGGGGTCCAGGGCGATCGCTCTTTCGTAATTGGCGACCGCCTCGGGCGTCCGGCCGCTTTTCAGCAACGCGTACCCCAGATTGCAGCACGCTCCGGGGAAGTCCGGCTTCAATCGCAGCGCCATTTGGAAATTGGTGATGGCCGCGGTCATTTCGCCCTTTTTCAAATAAGCCTGGCCGATGTCGTAGAAGGCATCCGGCCCGTTGGGCTGCAATGCCAGCGACCGCCGGCAATGAGCGATGGCTTCGTCGAACTGGCCCTTTTGCAGCAGCGCGTAGCCCAGATTGACCTCCCCGACAGGATCGTCCGGTTCGATGGCGACGGCTTCGCGCGATAGGCGAAGGGCCTCGTCGATTTGTCCTTGTTGCAGAAGGATTGCGCTCAGGTTGTTGCGGGCAATGAATGAATCCGGATCGCTCCGCAATGTGGCCTGCCAGAGCGTTCGGCTGTCGGAATAATTCCCGCATTGACGCCAGGTCAACAGGCCAAGAAACGCCAGCAGCGCGGCGTAAGTCGCGGCGCGGAGCGCGGGCCTGGGTGGATCAAAGCGCGAAAAAAGTGTCTCCAGCCCCGCCGCCGCCAAGGCCAGCGGCCCGATGCTGGCCGCGTATTGGTAATGGTCGGCCACGAACGTGTAACGAAACGTGTATTCCATGACAAAGCCGAGCAACGGGGAAAGCGTCGCCACGAAATAAAGCGCGGCCGTTTCCGGACCCCGCCCGGCGCTCTTGCGCAGAGCGAAAATCGCACCCGCTGCCGCCAGTCCGCCCGCCAGCCAGACCCACGCCAGCGGGTCGCCGGGATTGATGTGCCACGGCGCGTAACTGAACGACAAGTTTGCCGGCCAAAGCAGTTTGCCCGCGTAAAACCAAACCGCCCGGCTGGCGATGAGCACGCGCCCGGCCAGACCGATGGCGAAGGCCGGCCCGGCGGTGAATTGGTGGTATCGTTCCCACCACACGCTCACCCATCCCATCGACACCCCCAGCGCCAGGAACGGCGCCAGTTGCAGCAGGCGCGCAAGGCGGATCGGTTTTCGTTGCAGCCACAGCATCAGCCACAGCGCCGCCGGCAGCGTGCAGGCGGTCGTTTTCGCCGCCAGCGCCAGCGCCTGACCGGCCAGCGCCGCCCCATACCACCACCAGCGGCCGCGGCGTTCCTCGACAAATTCCACCCACGCCCGCGCCGCCAGCAGACAGAAAAACAACGACAGCACGTTTTTCAATTCCGTCACCCACGCGACCGATTCGACCTCCACCGGATGCAGCGCAAACAGCGCCGCCGCCAGCCACGATGCCGGGACGCCCAGGCGCCGGAGCAATCGCCAGAGCAGGAGCGCATTGGCCGCGTGCAGCAGAATGTTGACCCAATGATACCCGGCCGGGTCCAGTCCCCACAGCCCGCGTTCCACCCGCAAGACCGTATAAACCAGCGGGAAATACTGCGAAGGCGAATCGAGCGAAAACCAGATGCGTTCCAACCCGTCGGGCGCGGTGAGCAATTTATTATTGGTGACATAAACATCATCATCCCAGATGAACCCAGCGTGCCAGGCCGGCTGATAAGCCAGGACGACGGCCGCGGCCAGCAGCAGACCAAGAAGCCAGGTCCGGCGCGTCCCGATCCACAGCGATATGCGTAGCGAGTTCAAAGATTGCAACCCCGAAAGCTTTCGGGCCAACCGCCCAAACTTCAAGATTCAAAATGAATCACCTCCCCGAATCCTCGCCCAAGAAGACTTTTTTAACCGCGAAATACGCAAAACACACGAAAAAGAGTCCCCTTTCGCGTATTCCGCACTGCAATAGTGGAGAATCATGCAATTCCAACAAGATTTTGTCCGGCAGAGGCTGAAAGCACAGAGAAAAGAGTTTTGACAGGATGAACAAGATGCACAGGATGAAGAGCGGAATTCTCTTTCCTGAATCTGTTCTTAATCCTGTTCATCCTGTTCATCCTGTTCATCCTGTCCGTCTTTTTTTTGGTTGCGGCTGGCCGCACTGTGTATTTCACGGTTCAAAAACAATTCCTTAGGATTTGGGGCTTGCTGAAGGGGTTGCGGGGGATTCAACCTCTCAAGCAACTGTTTTTGTCGGAACTCAATCATGATGAAAGAACACGAACGAGTGGTGTTGAAGACCGCCGTGCCCTCGGAGGCCTTGGAGGCCGGAGACGTCGGCACGGTAGTGCATGTCTATCGGGATGGCTTGGCTTACGAAGTCGAGTTCACCACGCTGGACGGCAAGACAGCGGCTGTGGTGACAGTGGAAGCCGCTCAGGTCCGGCCGGTCAGAAAACGTGAAATCACACACGCCCGCGCCTTGGCGCCGGCCTGACGCCGGAGGAAATCAAGATCAAGGAGTTGTTTCAGACCTCCATTCCAAACGTCTCCATGCATATTCGCAATGTTGTCAGCCAAAACGAGTTGCACCCGGGTTCAGTTGTTAAGGAATTCTTAACACCTGCCGCTGACGGTAAGAAATACCAGACTCGGTTTTATAACCTGGACGTCATTATTTCCGTGGGCTACCGGGTCAAATCCCTGCGAGGCACCCAGTTCCGCATCTGGGCCACCCGGCGGCTGGCGCAGGCCGCCCCCCTCAAGACAGTGCCGATGGATGTGTTTGCCCTGGCCTAAAAGCAAAGCTCAACGGCGCCAAAGGCGAGGAAGCCATCATTCGGTGGATTTCCGAGAAAAACATCGAAAGCTTCCGGAATGGCATCAAAGCGGTCCAAAAAGGCACGCAGGTCATCCGAGACGGGAAAAGCCGCCGCAAGGGCAGCTTCCCCGCGGAAGCCAAATAAAGTCGCAAGGAAAGGCCCCGCCGCAAGGCGGGGGTTTTCCTTGCAAATGCGTGACATAGGGCGGCAGCCCCGAACCCCAACCCCCTGCCGGAGCACCTCCCCCAGGGGGCTTAATCGAGTCTCGGCTCTTGTACAGCACGAGACTACCGGCTGAAATCATTTGTGCTTTTCAATTTCCGCAGAGTCCGATACAATGCGCGTATGTCGATCAAACTTTATCAGAGCACAATTGACGACCGCGTAAATAAGCTATCAAAAAATTATGGAGCCAACAAACACGAGGCTTTTTTGAGGCTGGTTTTCTACCTCGTGACTGGCAAAGGGTACGACGATCTCGAACCCGAAGACCTGATTGACGGGGCTGGGGATTATCAGATTGACGCACTTCACATTGACGACAGCAGCACAGAAAACCAAGCCACGATTACCCTTATCCAAGCAACTTTCTCCGACTCAATGAGTTCGAACAAGCTGGTAAAGTTGCATGCCGGACTTGATTATCTGCTCCTCCAGCCGAAAGCGACATATTCCGCCTTGATGAACAAGTCACTTGTTGCAAAGATACAGGAGTTCAGGGATTTAAGAAGTCAAATCCTGCCGTCGAATAGCCGCCTTGGCAACGGCGGATGCTCTTTTGTGGCGATCACTCCCGCCCCTGAATTCTCAGCCAAATAACCTTGCAAAATCACCAACCTGTGTCATATTCGCGCCGTGCGAGAGCTTGCTCTTTGACATAAAGTGCGGCCGCCGGGCAACCTCCTGTCCCTCGCCGCAGGACGGACCCAGGCCGCCGGCAATGCCGTCATTCACGACCGCCGCATGGCCAATCGTGCTGAATCGTCCTGAATCGTGCTGAATCGTGCTGAATCGTCCTGAATCGTGCCGAATCGTGCCGAATCGTGCCGAATCGTGCTGAATCGTGCTGAATCGTGCCGAATCGTGCCAAATCGTGCCGAATCGTGCCGAATCGTGCTGAATCGTGCTGAATCGTGCTGAATCGTGCTGAATCGTGCCAAAAAAAGAAAAATCTCAACACGATTGATGAACCATACGCCAAAGCCGAAACTCGGAGTCGCTCGCGATTCACGACCGCCGCATGGCCAATCGTGCCGAATCGTGCCGATTCCTGCAATGAACCAGATCGCACTTCTTCCTTCATCCTTCTGCCTTCTTCCTTCATTCGAAGCGGTTCAGCGGCCGCCGTTGCCTCCCTGGCGCCGCAAAATCTCGGCCACCCTCGATTTCGCCGGCGCCAAGTCCGGCAGGCTGGCGAGCGCCTTCTGGTATTCGGCCAGGGCCTCGTTGGTGCGGCCTTGCTGAAGCAGGATTTCGGCGGCGTTGTAATGCGCCTCGCCAAAATCCGGCTCCAACTCCATCGCGCGGCGGAAATGTTCCATCGCCTCGTCCGTCCGCCCCATTTGCCGCAGGATGCCGCCCAGGTCGTTCTGGGCCAGGGCGTAGTCGGGGTTCAACTCCAGGCTCTTCTGGTAGGCGCGGACGGCTTCGGGCAGGCGCCGCTGTTGGAGCAAGGCGAAGCCCAGATTGCACCACGCCTGGGGAAAATCCGGCTTGATTTCCAGCGCCTTTTCAAACGCCGCAATCGCCTGGTCCATCCGGCCCTTTTTCAAATAAGCCCGCGCCAGCGCGTCGTAAGACTCCTCGCTGCGGGGTTGGGCCGCGATGGATTTCAGACATTGCGCCACGGCCTCGTCGGCGTTCCCTTCCCGCAGGCAAATCTCGGCCAGGTTCAGTTCGGCCTCGGGATCATCAGGCCGAAGGGCGAGGGCTTGACGGCAGTGAGCGCGCGCTTCGTTCAAGCGCCCCTTTTCGATCAGCCATTTGCTCAGGTCATTATGGGCTATCAGGCTTTCCGGGCAAACGCGCAAAGTGGCCTCCCACAACGTCCCGCTGTCCCGGTAAATCTCCGCGTGCCGCGAAGTCAGGACAACGCAAACCGCGACCGCCGCCGCGCCGGCCAGGATCATCGACTCGCGCAGAGCGGGCCGCCACGCCGCCAAGTCATGCATCCCCCACGCCACCATGATCCAGAGGCCGACGCACGGCAGGTAGGTGTATCGGTCGGCCATCAACTGCGCGCCGACCTGCACCAAACCGATGGTCGGCACCAGCATCCCCAAAAACCAAAACCAGCCTACCGCCAGATACGGCCGCGACCGCCCCCGCCAAACCGCCAGGGCCGTCACCGCCCCCAGCAGCAAAGGCGCGCCGACGACCGGACCGGCGCGGAGCGGCTCATGCGGATAGAACGACGCCAATTCCGCCGGCCAAAAATCCTTCGACAAGTAGCCCGCGTAGGCCAGGGGGACATTGCCCAGCCGCTCCCCCAGCGGGAAGCGCGCCAGCGACGCCATCGCGCCGGTCCGTTCCTGCACCAGGAACGTCACCACGCTCGAGCCAATCGCCAAGAGAAAGAATGGAACCTTCTCCAGGACGAGCCGCCAGCCCAGCCGGAAACGGTCCAGCGGCCAGTAGTCAAGCAAAAGGAAAACAAACGGCAACGTCACCAGCATCGGCTTGGCCATCAGTCCGACCGCGAACAGAACCAGCGCGGCGGCGTAATAGAACTTGAAATTCGAAATTTGAGATTTGAAATTCTCCGCATAGCGGACGTAAGCCCACGCCGTCAGCAAGCCGAAGAACGCGCTCAACACATCCTTTCGCTCCGAAATCCAGACCACCGATTCCACCCGCAACGGATGGAGCGCGAACAAGGCGGCGGCCAGCGCGCTGCGCCAGGGCGCGCCCGTCATCCGGCGCAGCAGCAGCCACAGCAGCGCCGAGTTGGCCAGATGCAGCAGCACGCTGGTCAAGTGATGTCCCGCCGGGTTCAGCCCGTAAAGCTGGCAATCCAGGCTATGCGACATAAAGGTCACCGGATTCCAATTGGCCCCGTCGGTCGCCGTCAAAGCCCACCGGACGCCGGGCCAGTTCAAACCGCCCCGGACGTGCCAATTGCCCGTGACATAAAACGGATCGTCATAGTTGACAAACCCGCAGCCAAAAGCCGGCCAAAACGCGGCCAGGACCGCGAGGCCGAGCAGGCAGGAAATGACCCAGGCCTGGCGGGTGGAAGAGTTCACGGTTCGAAGTCTCCGGGCTGGCCGGGCGCGGCGCGGAAGGGGACGCCGTCCTGGTATTGACGCAACTGCGCTTCCAAGTCGTCGGCCAGCGCGCGATTGGTCTGCGCCAGGGCCAATCCGCGGGCTTGCTGGGCGGCCGCGATCGCTTCCGGGAATCTTCCCGCTTCCGCGCAGGCGGCGGCGAGGGCGCCCAGGATCAACGGGCTTTTGCCGTGCGTGTCCTCATTGGCTTCGCGCGCCAACTCGACCGCCTTCGGCCCGTCCCGGAGGGCAGGGTCGGGCGCGGTGGCCAGCAGCCAGGCCAGATGGCTGGCCGCCGGGGCGAAGACGGGGCGCAATCTCAGCGCCCGCCAGTAATGCGCGACCGCCTCGGCGGGGCGGCCCAGTTGCACCAGCGTGTTGGCCAGTTTGTACTGTGCCTCGGCGAAATCGGGCCGGGCCTCCAACGCTTTTTCGAAACAGCCTTGCGCCTCGCCCGCCTGCCCGCGATCCAGCAACGCTTCGCCAAGAGAAAAGCCAAAGTCCGCCTCCTTCGGGTCCAGCGCGACGGCTCTCCTCAAGCAACGCAAAGCGTCGTCCGGCTGCTGATTTGTCAGGAACGCGCGTCCGAGATTGAAGTGGGCCTTGGCGAAGAGAGGCTGGCTGGCAATCACCTGCTGGAAATGCCCGATGGCTTCCGCCGTCCGGCCTTGCTGCAAGAGGAGGAAGCCGAGGTCATTTTCAGCCAGCCAATAGCGCGGATTTTCCCGCACCGCCTCTTCAAAGCATTGGAGGGCGGCGGGAAGGTTCCCCTCGTACGTCAAGGCGCAGCCAAGGTTGTAGTGGGCAAGGTAATTATTCGACGTGACCGCCAGCGCGTGAGAGAAAAGCGTCTCGGTCGTTTTCCAATAGCGCACTTGCCGCGGCGTCAGCGCGGCGCACGCCATCACGGCCAATCCGCCGGCGCACACGGCCGCGACGCGCTGGCCGGGGCGGCGGGCCAGATCGCCCATGCCCCAACTGACCATGATCAAGACTCCGATGAGGGCAAGGTAGGTGTTCCGGTCCGCGCACGATTGTTCCCCGACCTGCACCAGCCCGATGACCGGGACGAGCATCCCCAGGAACCAGAACCAACCCACCGGCAGGAAAGGGCGATGCCGCCCCTGCCAAACAACGCCAGCGGTGACCAGCAGGAGCAAGACGGTGGCGCCCGCCACTTCCAGGACAGGCCAATGTTGCGGAAAGGGATAGAACACCGCCAGGCCGCCGGGCCAAAAAGTCTTTCCCAGGTAGCGCGCATAGGCGACGGGCATATTCTCCAGGCGGGCGGCCAGCGGGAGTTTGGCCAGGGACAACACCGCGCCGCCGCGCTGCTGGACAAGATACGTGACGACGCAGGAGCCGATAGTCAATACCATGAATGGAACCTTCTCCAAAATCAGCCGCCGGCCCAGGGGGAAACGCCCCAGCGGCCAGTAATCGAGCAACAAGAGCACAAACGGCAGCGTCACCAAGATCGGCTTGGCCATCAGCCCCAGCGCGAACAGAACCAGCGCCGCCGCATAGAACAGTTTGAACTTTGAAGTCTGTGCTTTGAACTCCTCCACATAACGGACATACGCCCACACCGCCAGCAAACCGAAGAACGCGCTCAACACATCCTTGCGCTCCGACACCCACGCCACCGACTCGACGCGCAGCGGATGCAGGGCAAAGAGCGCGGCCACAAACGCGCTGCGCCAGGGCGCGCCCGTCAGGCGGCGCAAGAGAAGGAACAGCAACACCGAGTTGGCCGCGTGCAGCAGCACGCTGGTCAAGTGATGTCCAGCCGGGTGGGAGCCATAAAGCTGAAAATCCAGGATATGCGACAGCCAGGTGACCGGATGCCAGTTGCTGGCGTAGCCGGTCGTGAAAGCCCACCGGATGCCCGGCCAATCGAATCCCTGCTGGACGTGGGTGTTCAAGGCCACGTAGTCCGGATCGTCGTAATAAAGAAAGCCGCAACCCAGCGCCGGCCAATACACGGCCAGCACCGCGAGGCCGAGCAAGCATGAAATGACCCAAGCCTGGCGGGAGGAAGAGTTCAAGGTTTGCCCCCTTCCAAGGCGGCGAGCTGGCTGGCCGCGTCACTCCAGCCGGGGCGCAACTCCAGCGCGCGCCGATACTGCTCGATGGCTTCCGCGCGCCGGCCGAGTTGGCGGAACGTTTCGGCCAGGGTGTAGTGGATTTCCGGCACATTGGGGTTGAGGGCCATGGCCCGCTGGAAACAATCCAGCGCCACCTCCGGTTGGTGATTGGCCACGAAAGCGCGGCCCAGGTTGTAATACGCCTCCGGAAAAGCGGGTTTGGTCACAAGGGCTTTTTCAAAATGCGCCACCGCCTGCGCGATACGGCCCTCGTGCAAGAGGGCGTAACCGAGATTGTTGTGGGCCTGTGCCGGGTCCATCCAGAAAGCGCCCGCATTCTCGGCGGACAACGCTCCCTCAAAACACTCGATGGCCTTGGGATAATCGCCGCTCTCCATCACCGCGCAACCCATGTTGTAATACGCAATGTAGTTCTCGCCCGTCACCTCAAGCACGTGGGAGAAGATCGCGGCGGTGTCGTGCCAGTAGCGGATTTGCGCCGAGGCCGACGCCGCCAAAGCCAGCAGAGCCAGTCCGCCCGCCCCCGCCGCGCCCCGCCGAAGAATCCGGTTCGAGCCGGCCCACTCATTGAGGCCCCATGCCACCATGATCCAGAGGCCCACGCTCGGCAGATAGCTGTATCGGTCGGCCATGGAAATCTCGCCGACCTGCACCAGGCCGATGGTGGGAAACAACATGCCCAAAAACCAAAACCATCCCACCGCCAGATACGGTTGCGCCCGCCGCCGCCACACCACCCAGCCGGTGATCGCTCCCAGCAGGCCCACCGCGCCGGCCACTTCCAATGCCCCCCAACGCTCATGCGGATAGAACAGCGCCAGGTTCGACGGCCATGCGTTTTTGAACAAATAGCGCACATAAGCCACCGGGACATTGGCCAGGCGCGTGCCCACAGAGAACCGGGCCAGCGTGGCCATAGCGCCCTCGTGGTGTTGCACCAGGAACGTCACCACGCTCGAGCCGAGCGCCAAAAGAAAGAATGGAACCTTCTCCAGGACCAGCCGCCAGCCCAGCCGGAAACGGTCCAGCGGCCAGTAATCGAGCAACAAAAGCACAAACGGCAGCGTCACCAGCATCGGCTTGGCCATCAGTCCGAGCGCGAACAGAACCAGCGCCGCCGCATAGAACAGTTTGAATTTTGAACCCTTGTCCTCCGTAGCCTTGGCGAAGGAGGATCGAACTTTAAACTCCTCCACATAGCGGACATAGGCCCACACCGCCAGGAAGCCGAAAAAAGTGCTCAACACGTCCTTGCGCTCCGAAACCCACACCACCGATTCCAGCCGCAACGGATGCAGCGCAAACACGCCGGCCACAAACGCGCTGCGCCACACCGCGCCCGTCAGGCGGCGCAAGAGCAGGAAAAGGAGGAGCGAGTTGGCCAGATGAAAGAGCACGCTGGTCGCATGGTGCCCCGCCGGGTTCAAGCCGTAGAGCTGGAAGTCAACCAAGTGCGACAGCCAGGTCAAGGGATGCCAATTGGCGCAATGGTCCGTGGTGAACGCCCACTGGATGGCGGCCCAATTCAACCCGTGCTGGATGTGCCCGTTGTGCGTGACATAGTCGGTATCGTCGAATTCAATAAAGCCGCAGTGCAACGCCGGCCCGTACACCGCCAGCACCGCCGCGGTCAACAACAGACACACGGCCCATGTCTGGCGCCGGCTTCCTCGTTCTGTCATGGCCGTCCATCCTAACGTCCCCGCCCCAAAAACAGAAGGCCATTTGACGGGCGCGGCCGGCGGGGGGCGTCTTTCGCTTATTTGCCCCGAGCGCCATCAGGGGGGCGCGGGTGGGCGTCGCTTTGGTATTGACGCAGCGGCCCTTCCGCGGCGGCCGCCAGAACGCGGTCGCCCCGCGCCAGCGCCAGTTCGCGGGCGCGGCGATAATGCGCCATCGCTTCCGTCAGACGGGCCTGTCGAACAAGGGCATTGGCCAACTGATAATGGGCGCGGGCGAAGGCGGGCCGGATTTGCAGCGCCTTTTCCAAATAAGGCGTCGCCTCGGACGGCCGGCCCTGCTCAAGCAGGGTTTCGCCGAGGCTGTAGTTGATGTCCGCCACATTGGGGTCGATGGCCAGACCGTGTTGGAAGGCATCGATCGCGACGTCGGGCTGGCGATTGGTGAGAAAGGCGCAGCCCAGGTTGTAGTAGGCCTCCGGGTAGGCGGGTTTGCTGACGAGGGCCTTTTCAAAATGCTCCACCGCCTGGGCAACGTGGCCTTCGCGCAGCAGGGCGTAGCCAAGATTGTTGTGGGCCGGCGCGGGATTGGCCCAGGTAACGTCACCGCTTTCGGCATACAACGAATCTTCAAAGTATTCGACCGCCTTCGGGTAATTGCCCTCCGCGAGCGCGATGCAGCCCAGGCTGTAACTGGCAAGATAGTTGCGGCCCGTCGCATCGACCGCGCGCGAGAACAGGACGGTGCTGTCTTTCCAGTAGCGGATTTGCCGCGAGGTCAACACGGCGCAGGCCATCACCGCCAGCCCGCTTCCCAAGATCAGGCCGTTCAAGAAAAACGGACGCCGCGCGGCCAGCTCGTGCATCCCCCAGACCACCATGATCAACAGCCCCACGCACGGAAAGTAGCTGAAGCGGTCGGCCATCGCCTGATCCCCGGATTGCACCACGCCAATGGTGGGAACCATCGTGCCCAAAAACCAGAACCAGCCCACGGCCAGGTACGGCCGCCTGCGCCACTGCCAGAGCGCCCATCCGCTGGCCAACGCCAGCAGGCCCGTCGTGGCGGCGACTTCCCACCAGTGCCAGCGCTGCTGCGGATAGAAAGCGACGAGGTTTTCCGGCCAAAAAATCTTGCCCAGGTAGCGCACGTAGGAAACAGGCACATTGGCCAGGCGCTGGCCCAGCGAGTACCGGGAGAGCGATTTGACCGCGCCCGAGCTGTTCTGCGCCAGGAACGTGATGACGCTGAAGCCGAATGCCAAAACCAGGAACGGAATTTTTTCGCGCAGCAGCCGCCAGGAAAAGGGCGCGTCAAATTGGAACCGGCGCAGCGGCCAATAATCGAGCAGCAACAAAACAAACGGCAGCGTCACCAGCATCGGCTTGGCCATCAGCCCGAGCGCGAACAGAACCAGCGCCGCCGCATAGAACACTTTGAACTTTGAACCCTCCGCTTTGAACTCCTCCGCATAGCGGGCGTAGCACCAAATCGTCAGCAAACCGAAGAACATGCTCAACACGTCCTTGCGCTCCGAAACCCACGCCACCGACTCGACGCGCAGAGGATGGAGGGAAAACAACGCGGCGACCAACGCGCTGCGCCAGAAAGCGCCTGTCAAGCGTTTCAGGACAAGGAAGAGCAGGACGGAGTTGGCCGCATGCCACAGCAGGCTGGTCAGATGATGCCCCGCCGGCTGCAACCCATAGCACTGGTAATCCGCCATGTGCGACAGCCAGGTCAGCGGCAGCCAATAGCCGGCGTGGGTCGCCGTGAAGGCCCATTGAACGCTGGGCCAGGTCAATCCGTGCTGGATGTCCGGGTTTTCCGTGACATAGACGCCGTCATCGAAATCGACGAAGCCGCAGCGCAACGCCGGCCAGAACGCGGCCAGCGCCGCCGCGGCCAACAACAGACACACGGCCCAAGTTTGGCGTCGGCTTGCTGGTTCTGTCATGGCCATCCATTTTAACGTCCGCGCCGCGAAAAAAGAAGGGTATTTGCGGCGCAAATGGAGCGAGCCGCGTCAATGGTCAAAGAAGATCGGATTTCGATGGGAGAAACTCAGGACCGCAGCAGCCCTGGAGAATTATTGATGTCATCAATAAGCCCGGATGCAGGTGTGTTGACAACCGGCGGCGGGCGGGTGATGTTTGACAGGGGTGGTTCCTGAAAATGAATCGAAGCCGTCAGTGGAGAGCGTTTACGCTCATTGAGTTGCTGGTGGTCATTGCGATCATCGCGATTCTGGCGGCTCTGTTGCTGCCGGCACTGTCCACCGCCAAACATCACGCGCACGATGTTAATTGCGTGAGCAATCTCAAACAAATCACCGCTAGTGGGCTGATGTACATGAACGAGACGGGGCAAACTATTGTTGAAGTCGAGACGAATGATTTGGATTCCTGGGTTCAAAGCTTAAGCCCTTACGGATTAGCAGGTAATATTCTCCTTTGTCCGGCGACTCATATTGCGACCCAGGAGAATCCAGACGCGGATATAATTGGCAGCGCCAGCCTTGCATGGTGCAATTGGCCGACGGGCACAGTTGCACCGGTCAATGGCAGCTATAGCATGAATGGTTGGCTTTTCTCTTGGGACCCGAATATTACCAGTTTTTCCACATGGGTGCCCTCACCCCCCACGGTTGTCGTTAACAATCCCCAATTCGTTTTTAATAAGCCAACGTCAGTTCAAAGACCGGCACAGACGCCATTCTTTAACGACGCGGTGGTTTGGAACGAGTGGCCGCTGGAGGGCGACGCTCCCGCGTCCGATCTTTCAAAAGGAGCAGCCCAGAATATACTGGGAATGCCGCGCTGCACGATTTGGCGGCATGGGGGGAAAACGGCGAGTTCTTTCGTTCGAGGCTCGCCTCTCCCGTTTCCTTCTCTGCTGCCAAACTCAGCAGCAATCAACGTCGGTTTTGACGATGGCCATGCCCAAATGGTGAAGTTGAACTCCCTTTGGAGTCTCTACTGGCATAACAAGTGGAGGCCATCGGCAACGCCGCCGCCGTAAAACCCAAACAAAAGACCAGCGTTTACACGCGGCCCGACCCCTGGCAGCAAAGCTGTCCAGGCCGAGCAAGCTTGAAACGACCCAAGTCTGGCGGGTAGAAGAATTCGAGGTTCGAAGTCTCCGGGCTTCAGGCCGGCGTCGTTGGTCCGGAGTCTCCGGGCTTTTGCAGGTTCCTCGACGTTTTCAGTGGAATGGAAATGGTGCGTCCATCCAATCGCAGCCAATAACCGTTCTACAATCCCGAAGGGATTCAATCACTCAGCCCAGGGTTGGCCGATTCCGAGAGGCCTACCCTGGGTAGTTGCATGCGAGTGACACAACCCTGAAAGGGTTGAATATCAAAGGCTTAGGAAACAGAGTCAACCCCTTGCAGGGTTGTGATTCTTCTCTGATCTTACCCAGGGTAGCTCGTGCCTCGCAACCCTGGGCTGAAAGATTCAATCCCGTTGGGATTGGCAAAACCAATCACGACCCTCCAAACGTTGCTGTTCATTCCACTGGAATCGTCGAGGAACCCTTTTGCAGGGCATCGACTTTTGGCAGCGAACAGATGACGGTGACGCCGCCCTCCTTCGGCGCCCGGATAGTGAGCGTCGCCCCAATCATCCGGCACCGATGACGCATGACGCGCAATCCCATCCCCTTGCCTTTCGGCCCCGTGGACCGAAAGCCGGCGCCGTCGTCCTTGATCTTCAAAATCAGGCGCGATTTTTTCACCGTCAGGCTCAGGAAAACGGTCTTGGCCGCGCCGTGCTTGATGGCGTTGGTCGCGGCTTCCTGGGCGATGCGGTAAAGATGCACGGCCACGGCGTTGTCGGCAATTTTGATCTCCGGATCGCATTCCAGCTCGCACGCCACGGCGAACAAGGTGCGAAGATTCTCCGCCAATTGCTCCAGCGCCGCCTCGATGTCATTGGCGTCGAGGACGACGGGGCAGAGGCCGCGCGAAAGGCGGCGGGTCTGGGCCAGGGCCTGGTCGATGAGCGCAGCAATACTGCCGGCGGACCGGGCTTCCTCCAAGCCCCTGGCCTCAAGTTTGTGCTGCAAGACTTTGGCCAAAAAGGCGATGCCGGTCATGGATTGGCCCAAGCCATCGTGCAAATCCTGCCCCAGCCGCCGCTGTTCGCGTTCGCTGATTTCCTGGATTTCCCGCTCCAGATTGCGCCGCTCCGTCACATCGCGCAGGATGCTCAAATTCAGGTCCGGCGCCAGTCGGGTGGAGGCGAATTCGATGAAGCAGCTTTCGCCGTTGGGCTTGTTGAAGGCCATTTCGCCCAGCCGTTCGGGCCGCCGGGGAGTGTCCGGATGCAGCGTTTTGGCCAGGACGCTGCTCCCCTTCCATTCCAACAACTCTTCCCGGCTCAATCCCAGCAGCCGGCAGGCGGCGCCGTTGACTTCGACGAAATGGCCCCGGTTATCGGAGATGAGGATGGCGTCCATGCTGCGCTCGAAGAGCAGGCGAAAGCGTTCGTGGCTTTTTTGCAGCGCGGCGAGCGTGGCGGCCTGTTGCATCGAATAACGGATCACCCGCTCCAGCATGACCGGCTCCAATTGGTCCTTGAGCAGGAAGTCCGCCGCACCCAACTGCGCCGCCTCCAGGTCCACGTGCGGAGCGTCGTGCCTCGTCAGAATCAAGATCGGCGTCCGGACGCCGTGGGCGATGGCTTCGCGCAGCAATTCCAGTCCCGTGCGGGCGCCCAGGCGAAAGTCGAGCAAACAGACATCGTGCCGGTTTTCCTTCAACGCCGACAGGCCGGCCTCGTAGCTGGGCGCCCATTCGGTGGCAAATGTCTTGCCCGGCACCTTGTCCAGCAAGCGGCGCAGGAGCAAAAACGAGCTTTCCTCGTCATCCACCAACAGAACACGAACCGTGGTTTGCATGTCGTTGACGGGAACAATGTATTCTGGCAAGCCCCTCCGGTCAAAGCGGCCCTGCCCAGCCGTGGGCGCGCCGGCGTTGAAGGAACCGGTCGCCGGCTCTCCGCTATTTTGGCGGGAGAACGTTGGCCTCGGGGGTGACTTTGTCGATGTTGGGAGTGACGTCGGCCTGCACGTTGCCCACCGCCCAATTGATGCCGCCGATCAAAACCTTTTGGAAGACGGGGTTGGCCCAGATATCGGCCCGGTGGCCCATGCTGGTGTAAAACACCCGTCCCTTGCCGTAAAGCTGCGCCCAGGTGGAGGGAAAATTGGGCCGGCTGTAAAAGGCCTTGTTGCCGCCGGAGGACTTGTCCATGGTCGAGGTGTCCTGCACCAGCAGCACGTGGAGCGCGGGGGAAAAGTCCTTGAACGTGTACCATTCCTCCAGCGGCCCGAAATCCTCCGGAAAGCCGCTCAGGCCCGGAAAGTTCGTGTCCACGCAAATCTGGCGGGCGCGCTGTTGCGAGCCGTGCATGATGAATTCGGCGCCGATCATCTTTATGTAAGGATCCGCGTTTTCCCCGTCCTGCACCAGCCGGGCCGGTCCGAATTCCTTGTTGCCGGGCGAATGGAATGTGTCCGTCGCCGAGTGCGCGCCGATGAACCCCTTGCCGTTGCGGATCGCCTCCAGGAAGGCGGCTTTGCCCTCTTTGGACATGGGCGGAGAGTGGTCGGCGCCGGACTCGGTCAAGTCGCCTGTCGTATAGAAAAAGAAGGCGTCGTATTTCGCGATGTTTTCCGGCGTGAACACGGTGCCGTCTTTGGTGAAGGTGAAATCGAAGTGGTTCTCTTTCCCCAGGCGGGCCAGGATGACTTGCGCGGGGCTGGGCTGGCCCCCCTTCTCCGCAATCATGTCATGTTCAAAACCGGACGATTTGGAAAAGAAGAGGATCTTTTTGGGCGCCGCCTGCGCGCCCGCCGGCTGCGCAGCGAAAAACAGAGCGCTCATCAGCGCGAGAGTTGTGAGTGAAAAGAGAATCTTCATGCCGTAGCCTTTCTCAGCGCACTTTACGGAGAACGCCCCTCGATGCCAAGCAAAAACCAACGCGCCCGGCCAAACGGCCAAACCGGCCGGCGCTATTTCCGGCGGCGCGCCAGGAAAGCCGCCGCTCCCGTCAATCCCAATATCATCGTCGTCGGCTCCGGCACAGGTGTTGTCAGGCTGAACGTCGAAGCCCCTGGTGTATTTTGTTTTTTATTTCGTCTTCCGCCTGACGCCGGCTACTTTAAACCCCATGTCTTCGGAATGGTTCCAGCAAATCCTCGCGGCCGGCCGGCGGTTGCGCGGCCAGGCGCACCGGACACCGGTCCTGACCTCGCGCGCCGTGAGCCAGGCGGTGGGCGCCGAGGTGTTCTTGAAGTGCGAGAACTTCCAACGCGGCGGCGCCTTCAAGTTTCGCGGCGCGTTCAACGCGATTTCCCAATTGGACGAGGCCGAACGCAAACGGGGCGTCATCACTTTTTCCTCGGGCAATCATGGCCAGGCCGTGGCGCTGGTTTGCCAATTGCTCGGCGTGCGCGCCACCGTCGTCATGCCCGGAAACGCCTCCCCTCTCAAACGCGCCGCCTGCAAAAGCTACGGCGCCGAAGTCGTCCTCTGCGATCCCGACAACACCAGCCGCGAAGAGGTCAGCCGCCGCCTGCGCGACCAACATGGCTACACTCTGATTCCCCCCTTCGACCATCCGCAGGTCATTGCCGGCCAAGGCACTGCCGCTCTCGAGATGATCGAGGAATTGAAAGCGCTCGACTGGCTGGTCGCGCCCTGTGGCGGCGGCGGATTGCTCAGCGGCACGGCAGTGGCGGCCAGGAACATGCTGCCGCAATGCCGCGTCGTCGGCGTCGAACCGGAATTGGGAGACGACGCCACCCGATCTTTCCACACCAAAAGCCTGCAAACCGTCAGAAACCCCGCCACCATCGCCGACGGCACGCGCACCGCTTCGTTGGGCCAATTCACCTTCCCGCTGGTGCTCCAAAACGTGGACGACATGAAAACCGTGAGCGAGGGAGCGATCAAAGAAGCGGTGCGAACGCTGTTTTTCCGCATGAAACTGGTGGTCGAGCCTTCGGGCGCGCTTGGTTTGGCGGCGCTTTTGAGCGGCGCGCTTCGCCCGTCCGGCCGCGTCGGCGTCATCCTCAGCGGCGGCAACGTGGATGGGCCGGTCATGGCGGCGATTCTGAGCGAAGGCTAACCTGCCTGCCGATCATCGCCCGCTTCCCGGCCAAGCTCCAAAACGCGGCAGACAATCCGGGCAATAATCCACTCCTCGTCGGTGCGAATGACCCGCACCGTGGCGGGACTGCCATCGGATGAAATGACGGGCGCGCCGGCCTCGTTTCTCGTTCCGTCCAGTTTGATGCCAATGAACTCAAGGCCGCGGCAGATTCTGGCGCGAACCTCCGGGGCGTTCTCGCCGATTCCGCCGGCGAAGACCAGCGTCTCCAAACCTTCCAGCGCTCCGGCCAGCGCGCAAATCCACTTCTTCGCTTGATAACAAAACAACTCCACGGCTTCCGCGGCGCGGACGTCTTCCTTTTCCCGCAAGAGCAACTCGCGCACATCGGAACTGATTTCCGAAACACCGAGCAAGCCCGACTCGTGATTGACCATGTGATGGAACTGCCTGGCCGTCACCTGTTCGGCGCGCGCCAGATACCAGCCGAGACCAGGGTCCAAATCGCCCGAACGGGTGCTCATGGGCAAACCGGCGGTCGGAGTAAAACTCATGCTGGTATCGATGCTTTTGCCGCCGCGCACCGCCGTCACGCTCGCGCCATTGCCCAGATGCGCCAGAATCACCCGGCCCTGGGCCGCTTTGGCCCCGGCCACCCGCGCCAACTCTTCCATGAGATAGGCGCAGGACAACCCGTGAAAACCGTAACGCTGCACCCCCCTGGCAAAATAACGCCGCGGAATCGGCAGCAACCGGGCCACGCGGGGCATGTCATGGTGGAAGGCCGTGTCGAAGCAGGCGATCTGCGGCAGGTCCGGGAAGCGCCGGTGAAAAGCCTCAGTCAACAGGATTTCCTCCGGGAGATGCTCGGGATCGAACGGACTGAGCTGGCGCAGCTCATCCATCATCGCCGGGGTGATGCGCTGCGGTTCCCAGTACTTGGGTCCGCCATGCACCACGCGGTGCCCCACCGCGGCCAGCGCGCCGCGTTGGATTCTTTCCTGAATCCAATCCATCAGCAGGTTCACCGCGGCCGTGTGGTCAGGCAGGATGACCGGTCGCGAGAAGTTGTCCGTTTCTTCCAGACCTTTGACGACAAAGCTGCCTTGGGGCAGACCCACCCCTTCCATCCGGCCCGCCAGCATCCGCCGCATGGCCGGGTGGGTCTGGAACAGGGCGAACTTGATGCTCGACGACCCGCCGTTGACCGTGAGGATGCTGCCGTTTGCGGTGCTCTCTTTCATCAAGTGATAAATGGCGCCCGGATATTACTGGCGAAGCTTTCGCGCCGTGTCGGGAGGCTGCCCCATCCCGCCCGCCCTGTCAACCGGCAGCGCGGTTCCGGGTATTTTTAGGATTTTCATTTTTTGGCCCGATTTACCCGGATTTACCCGGATTTGTCCGGATTTTTCCGGATTTGTCCGGGTTTTTCGATTCGTTTTCCAGGTTGGTTCCGGCTTCTTTGGCAGGTTTTCGGAGCAGATGCCGGTGCTGGCGGTGCATGGGGTCCGCGTTTGGACTGGTCCGGGACGGAGCTTTAACGTTAAGCCTGTCACCTGCAAATGACGGCGAATGGTGCATACGAGGGCGAACGTCCAAGGTTTGACTGGCTTGATCGAGGAGCCAATGGGACCAAGGAGACGAATGGGACGAATGGCTGATGCGATGGGAGAGGTCTGCGATCCACGGGCCGGTGTTGACCGGGCCGCACTGAGCACTTTGCCTGTTGCATGTATCATTCATGCTGGCTCGATTTAAGCACAGGTCTATCAAGAGGAAAAACCTACGGAAGGAAAAAAAAGCGAATTTAAGAATGAGTGAACTGGAGGAGAATGAGCGAGTCAGTGAATCAGTGAATGAGTGAGTGGGGCAAAAGGGGTGCGGAATGGCGGGGGCGATGTTGACCACGAAAGGCACGGAATAGACGAAAAGGGGGGCGGAATTGCCGCGAAATTCTATTTCGCTGAAGCAATGGAGGACGGGACAACTGGCAAAAGCCTTGGCGCCTTCTTGGGAGCGCGACCGTCCCGCTGCAGTCCCTGTGCCACGCCCAACGTTCCGCCGCTGAATGAAATCAGTGGCGGAGTCGGGGTCATTCCGCCGCGCTTCAATACGGGCGATTGCCCGTCGCAGGCGCAACACAGGCAGACGCCAAGGCTCTCCTTTCTCAAATGCCGGTAGCCGTACAGTTTGAACCACTCCCGGTCGATTTCGCCTCGCAGTCGCCCTGTCTCAGCCCAATCTTCCGCGAGACTTGAACCCTGAAGCGAAAACAGAAACGTATTCCAGTCGCGTCTTGTGAATGTTCTCAAGAAATCAGGACTTGACCATTTTGCCGGGATCGGGATCGATCCACGACAATGTCTGAGAAGTCGCGGCGTATTCCGAAAGGGAAAGAAGCCGCTCCAAGGAAGCGGTTGGATCAGAGATCCGATCCAAAACGCAGATACACCGTCCACCGCAAGTTTCCCGACCCGCTTGCCCGTCCGACCAAACGAACCGGAACGCACGCCGCACGTCTTCGCGACGAACAACTCGCCATGCCCTTCGTCGTGCCACAGCGCCTTGAAGCCCAACCGTTCCTGAAGTGGGCAGGCGGCAAGGCAAGTCTGCTCCGCCAGCTCGAGGAATTCTTTCCGCACGAGATCGACCGCTACATCGAACCGTTTCTTGGGGGCGGTGCGGTGTTTTTCCATCTCAAGCACCGTTTCCCGGATATGCGCGCGTTCCTGCGCGACAGCAACAAGGAACTCATCAATTGTTTCCGGGTTGTGCGCGATCGGCCGGTCGAGTTGATGCTCTTGCTCGATCATCACACCGAATCCTTTCACGAAAATGGTGCGGACTATTTCTACCGCATCCGCAAGCAGCACGACCTGACCGACGATCTCGCCCGGGCCGCGCGCACCATCTTTCTCAACAAGACCTGCTTCAACGGCCTCTGGCGCGTCAACGCCAAGAATGAGTTCAACACCCCCGTCGGTTCGAACAAGACTCCGAATCTTTACTCGCGCGAAAATCTGCTCGCCGCGTCCGCCGCCTTGCAGGACGCACAACTGGAGGCGCAGGACTTTCGCACGACCGTAGACGAAGCGCGCCGGGGCGATTTCATCTACTTTGACCCGCCATATCTGCCAATCTCCGCCTATTCGGATTTCAAACGCTACACGCCAGACCAATTCCGCGAGGCCGACCAGGTGGAACTGGCGCGCGTCTTTCGCGAACTGGATGCAAAAGGCTGCCGCGTGGTCTTGTCTAATTCCGAACATCCGCGCACCCGCGAACTTTACGCCGGGTTTTCCATTCACGTTGTCTCCGCGCCGAGATTCATAAATTGCAAGCCTGGCGGAAGGGGAAGTATCTCCGAGCTCGTCGTCGCGAACACCGGTGCCACAAAGCATCCGCAAGTGTTTTTCACATCGTCTGCCGAGCCAGAGTTTCCTGAAACGAAATTCATGGGGAGCAAACAACGCCTGCTCCCGTTCATTCTCAAGAGCCTTACCAAACTGAAATTCAATTCAGCGCTTGATGCTTTCTCGGGAAGTGGCTGCGTCGGGTACGCCATTAAGCAAACTGGCGTTCGCGTTTATGCAAACGACTTCTTGAATTTCTGTTTTCACACAGCGCGAGCCACAATCGAAAATAATTCAACGATGTTGACAGAGGAAGACGTTGGCAAGCTGGTTCGTCTAAATTCATCTGCCCCAACATTTGTTCGCGAAACTTACAAAGATTTGTTCTTCGACGAAAAAGACTGTGAGTTCCTCGACAACCTGTGGGCAAATATCCAAGAGTTGCAATCCCCACTAAAAGCTTCGATGGCCCTGGCTGCCGCGTCCCGGGCCTGCATGAAGAAACGTCCACGCGGACTGTTCACATTTACTGGACACAAAGGTTGGGATGGACGTGTGGATCTGAAGCTGTCCATGCGCGAGCAATTCCTCTTCGCCGTCACAGCCTTCAATGGAGCGGTGTTCTCAAATGGTCAGCAAAACAAAGCCTTCAACTCAGACGTGTTCGATTTGCAGCCTGATCTTGCTGATCTGGTTTACATAGACACTCCGTATATCAGTCCGTATTCGGACTGCGACTACACACGCCGTTACCATTTTGTTGAAGGCTATTGTCGCTACTGGCGAGGCCTCGATATCACGGACACCACCACGAAGAAGATTCGCTCTTACGAAACGGATTTCTCGACCAAAGCCCGCGCGCGCCAGGCATTTCAAAAGCTGTTCCACCATTTCTGCAAGTCAACGTTGGTCGTTTCGTATTCTTCCAATTGCATTCCAAGCAAGAGCGAAATGGTTGAGTTGCTAAAGAATGAGAAGTCGAACGTGACGGTTTGCGAATCGGCACACCGTTATCACCACGGCAATCACGCTCACAAAGTTGGTGACAACAAGAACGAAGTCGTTGAATATCTTTTCATTGCTGAGTGAAGATTCCAAGCAAAGACGTAATACAAGCGGATTCGCCCGAGCGAGTGATGGCGACTATTGATGCTGTCGCGCGAGGCGCGCGCGATGATAAAGACATCGCGGCAGCCATAGGCGGACTGGACCCGCGCCAGGGCAGATATTACCGGCGCGCGGCTGAAATCCTTGGCCTTATGGTGCGCGACGCCCACCGCTCAACCGTTACCCCGGCCGGCAAAGAATTCGCCAACGCGCAACATGCTGTGAAACAGGGGCTATTCATTCGTGCAGTACTCGGAGATCCACTTTTCCAACGCCTGTTTGCTTATCTGGAGTCCAAGGGAAATTCCGGTGCTACGCGAGGCGACTTGAAAACGTTTCTTGCCCAAGTGGCGGACCTCGGTGCTGATAGCATGGTCAAACGCCGCGTGTCCTCCTACACGAGTTGGCTGGAGAAGCTCGGCCTCGCGAAGCCAGTAGGCAGTCGTCTGGTGCTCGACAAAGTCCCCGTCGCCGTGCCGATCGTCCGTTACGAATCAGACGAAGAACCAATGTTCCCGATTCGTTACGATCTGAAGGAATATGAAGAGCAGGCGCAGCGGGTCGCAAGTCGCCGGGAGGCAATCACCTATTACATTGACCAAGCAAAGCGTGAACGCGCAACCACGAGCCACGAAACATTGGTGAAGCTCATGGCCGAGCGTTTGCGGCAGCGCGGCGCAATGCCAAAGGCGAATCGTTACATTGACCTCTCCGTCCGGTGGGGAGACGCGGATTACTTGTTCGAGATGAAATCCACGACGGACGACAATCCGCACGCGCAGATTCGCCGGGGGCTTTCCCAGCTTTACGAGTACCGCTACATTCAGAATGTGAAGAAGGCAAAGCTCGTGTTGGTCATTGAGAATCCGCTGCCAAAAGAAAACCGCTGGATGGAAGACTATTTGATCCACGACCGGGGAGTGCTGCTGGTTTGGGATGGCAACGGAAAGTTCGATTGTTCAACAGAGATTCGCGAGCAGCTTGAGTTCTTGAGTTGAACTCGTAAAGAACGCAGAGATAAGAGCTTACGTTGTTTTTTGGGGAGTCTGGGTCATTGATTATCAACGACCTGCAATTGGGCATTTGGAAATTTTTGGCAGGGATCGGACACGGTCGCAGGAGGTCCAAAGGGTGAGATGGCCTTGCCTGCGGAACGGCAGTTTCAACTTGGAACGGGGCGAGGGCAATTGTTAGCCTTTCCCGATGGTCATTGCCTTTACCAAAATGAACGGGGCGGGAAACGATTTTATCCTGATCGACAATCGGGCGCGGGAGATTCGGCTTCAGCCCGCGCAGATCGTCCGGTTGTGCGACCGGCACCGCGGCGCGGGGGCCGATGGCGTGATCCTCCTGGTGCCGTGTGCGTCGGGCCAGGCGGACTGGGCCTGGGACTTTTACAACAGCGACGGCAGTTGCGCCGAGATGTGCGGCAACGGGGCGCGTTGCTTCGCGCGCTTTGTGCGGCGCTTGACCGGCGTGGACAAGCCGTTTCGTTTTGAAACGCGGGCCGGCGTCATCGCCGCGCGGTTCGACGGCGAGAAAGTGACGGTGAGCCTGACCGCGCCGGCGGATTTGCGCTTGCGCCGGAAAATCCTCCTGGGCACCGGCCCGGCGGAGATTCATTCCGTCAACACCGGGGTGCCGCACGCGGTGCTGTTCGTGGAGGACGCCGACAAGGCGATGGTGCAGGCGCTGGGCCGGGAGATCCGGCATCATGCGCTCTTCGCCCCACGCGGCGCCAATGTGAATTTCGTCCAGGTGCTCGGCCCCGGCGCCATCCGCGTGCGGACCTACGAGCGCGGGGTGGAAGGGGAGACGCTGGCCTGCGGCACGGGGGTGACGGCCTCGGCCCTGGTCACGGCGGAGTTGCGCGGTTTTAAATCGCCCGTCCAAGTCCAGGTCCAGGGCGGCGACACGCTGGAGGTGAGCTTCGCGCGGGGGAACGGGCGGTTTGCCGGCGTCGCCTTGACCGGCCCGGCGGAGTTCGTGTTCGAGGGAAGGATCGAAATGTAATGGAGCGCCCGCCCAACCCGTACGCCATCCTGCGGAACTGGGATTATTTATTTTACTTGACCGGCCGTTTCATCGCCTCCTTTGGCCAGCAAATGCTCACGGTGGCGGTGGGATGGGAACTCTACGAACGGACCCGCTCCTCGCTCGCCCTGGGCCTGGTCGGCCTGACGGCGTTTCTGCCCATGGTGGTGATGACGCTGCCCGCCGGGCACGTCGCCGACACGCGCGAGCGCAAGAAAGTCATTATCGCCATGCAGGCGGTGCTGGCGATCATGTCGCTGGGACTGGCGTTGATTTCGTGGCGGCAGGCGCCTGTCTTGTGGATGTATCTTTGTCTCTCGGTGGCGGGCGTGGCGCGGACGTTTTTATGGTCGGCCAGCGCGTCGTTTTTGCCGCAGTTGGTGGAGCGGAAGGAGTTTCCGCTGGCCATGACCTGGTCGGCCAGCACCTTTCAATTCTCCGCCGTGACGGGTCCGGCGGCGGGCGGCGCGCTGATTGCGCTGACGCACAGCGCTGTCGTCGTCTATTTGGCCAACGCCGTGGCGTCCCTCCTCTGCCTGGGGATGGTCTGGCTGGTGCGCGCCCATCACAAGATTCCGCCAAAGGAGGAATTTTCGCTCAAGACCGTTCTGGGCGGATTCCATTTTGTCTTCGGCCACCGCGTCATTCTGGGCGTGATAACGCTGGACATGTTCGCGGTGCTCTTCGGGGGCGCGACCGCCTTGCTGCCGGTCTATGCCAAGGACATCCTGGGGGTCGGGCCGCAAGGGTTGGGCCTGTTGCAGGCGGCTCTGCCCGTCGGCGCGGTGACGTGCGCCCTGCTGATGGCGCATCGCCCGCCGATGCACAAGGCGGGGCGTTCGATGATTTGCGCCGTGCTCATCTTCGGCCTGGCGACGATTGGTTTTGGCTGCTCGAAATGGTTTTGGCTCTCGCTGCTCATGCTTTTCCTCTGCGGTTTCGCCGACAACATCAGCGTGATCGTGCGCCACACCCTGGTGCAACTGCTCACGCCCGACGCGATGCGCGGCCGGGTGTCATCTGTCAACAACCTTTTCATCGGCACCTCGAATGAACTCGGCGGCTTCGAGTCCGGCCTGGTGAGCCAGTATTTCGGCCCGGTCTTTTCGGTCGTGTCCGGCGGGGTGGCGACGATCCTGGTGGTGATGGCGGTGGCCTGGTACTGGCCGGAAATCCCGCGCTTCGGCCAATTGGTGCAGCCGGAAGAATCGCCGGCGGAGGCGGAGCCGAAACCATTATGAAGCGACAGGAGCCGGGATCCAAGATTACAAATTTAAGATTTTCAATTTTCAATTTTCAATGACGTTAAAGACCCGCCTCAATACGCGGGGTCCAATTCAAAGCCCAATCTCCACCCGCTTCACCGTGCGGATGCTCTCGCGCACGCTTCCAGCAGGGCCGCCCCTACTTCTGCCAAGCCCGGCGCCACCATGTCCGGCGGCGGATCGCTGGCGGCGGCTTGTTCCGCGGTCGCTTCGCCCGTCAGCACCAGCACTCCCAGCGCCCCGCTGCGCCGCGCCATGACCATGTCGGTGTAAAGACGGTCTCCCACCATGGCCAATTGCCGCGCTTCCAGCGAATGCCGCCTCAAAATGCCCTCCAGCATCGCCACGTCCGGTTTGCCCAGCACCGCGGCCGGGGCGCGGCCGGTGGCTTTCTCCAGCGCGGCGGTGATTGCGCCGCAATCGACCAGCACCGTCGGTTCGTCGCTCGGACAAACGCAGTCGGGGTTGGTCGCAAAGTAGGGCACGCCCTTGGCTATCCACCAGGCCGCCCGGCACAACCGCCCATAGGTCAGCGTCGTGTCGAATCCAACGATGACCGCGTCGGGCCGCGCGGCCGGATCGTCGGGCAGCAGCGTGAAGTCCGCCCTGGCGAACGCTTCGCCCAAGGCGGGCGTGCCGAGGACAAACAGGCGCCTTGTCGCCGGCCAGTTGCGGCGGAGATATTCGATGGTCGCTTGCGTGGAGGTGTAAATCTGGTCCGGCTCGACGCGGATTCCCAGGCGGAGGAGTTTTGCCTGGTAATCGCGCTCGTTCTGCGAGGGGTTGTTGGTCAGGAACGTGTAACCAATGCCGGCCTTCCGCAATAGTTCGAGGAAAGGCAGTGTTGTGGGAAAGAGGGTCTCCCCCTTGTAAATCGTTCCGTCCATGTCCAGCGCGATGTGGCGGATGCCGGCCAATCGTTGCGGCAGTGGGATCAAGCCGGGTTGCATCAGGCCTTGGTCATTTGGACGTTCGGGTTCAAAGCAAAGGGTGCCCGCGCTTACTGCGTCAGCGCACGGTAATAGCGATACGCGTACGCCGCGCCATCGGGGTCGGTAAAATCCAGGCTGCCAAAGGCCGGGGGGTTGGTGAAAATCGGCGTCCAGTTCATCAAATCGGTCGAAGCCTCAATGACGATGGCGCCCTGGCCGGCCAGATTTGTCAGGACGATGGATAATTGGCCGCCGCTGAAGGACAGAGCGCCGCCGCCGGTGGCGAAAGCAAGCGGCACGTTGGTCACGCTCAGGGTCACCACCGCGCTGGGCGTGGCGCCGTTGGCGTTGGTCAGAATGGCCTGGTAATACCCGGCGTTGGTGAGCTGCACGTTGGTCAGCGACAGGGTGTAATTGGTGGCGTTGGGAAGATTATTGTTGTCAAATTGCCATTGGCAGCCCGACGACCCGGTCGCGGCCAGCGTGAAACTGGCGTTGCCGTGCAGCGCAACCGCCTGGCTCACCGGCTGCGCCGTGATTTGCGGCGGCAATCCGATGCGGAAAAACGACCCCCAGCCGTTGGTGCCCCCGTAGTAGGCCGTCCCGTAAAAATTGCCGTCCGTGGCTTGCAGCAGTTCAATCGGAGCCGCGCCGTCCGTGTTGGTGGCCTCCAGGATGTCTTCCACGAAGTTGAAGGAATAAAGCGGGTTGAGCACGCCGCCCTGGGTGAATTGGAAAACCGTGCCCGAGCCGTTTTGCCCCCCGTCATAAGCGACGCCGTAAAAATTCCCGTCCGCGCCCAGCACCAGGGTCCGCGGGCTGGCGCCGTCGTTATTGTAGTAGGGATAAGTCGAGGCCTGCGCGGTGAAGGAATAAAGAGGCGTGAGAATTCCGTTGGTGGTGATTCTAAAAATCGTTCCGGTCCCGTTCGTGCCGCCCGCCGTGCAGGTCCCGTAGAGCTTGCCGTCATTGCCTTTGATCAGGGCCGCTTCGGGGGTGGCCCCGTCGATGCCGTTGGTAAACGAATAGATCGGCGTCACCTTCCCCGCCGCCGTGACCGCGAAGACGGTGCCGTAACCATTGGAACCGCCGGAGGTGGTGGTTCCATAAAGGATTCCATTGGCAGACTGCAGCAAGGAAGCCTTGGGCGTGGCGCCATCCACGCTGTTGGAAAAGGAGTAGAAAACGGTCATTTTCCCCTGGTGCGTGATTTGAAACACCGTTCCATAACCATTGGTGCCGCCGGCCTCGGCCGTGCCGTAGAAGTTTCCGTTGGTGCCAAGCACCAAGGCATAACTCGGCGTGGCGCCGTCCGCGTTGGTCAGCAGTGTTCCTTTCGGTTTCACTTTTGCGAACGAATATAACGAGTTGAACGTTCCGTTGGAGCTGATGTTAAATATGGTCCCATAACCGTTGGTGCCGCCAATCTGCGCCGCCCCGTAAAACAAACCGTTGGTTCCCTGAACCAGCGCGGCAGACGGATTGGCGCCGTCGGTGCTGTACTTGAACGAGTAAAGCGGCTTCATCGCTCCGGACGTCTTGAGCTGGCAAATGGCGCCATACTCGTTCGTCCCTTCGTTGACCCCGCTCACGTAGAAATTTCCGTTGGTCCCTTGCATCAACCCGGCGGGGTTTCCGCCATCGCCCGCGCTTGGGACGCCGCTGAAGGCGTACAAGACAGTCAGTGTTTGCGCCGGGGCGCCCAGCGCCGCCAGCCATAACGCAGCCGCCAACACCAGTCCTTGCTCGCCTGCGTTGCGGGAATCGGCCCATTTTCCTGTTCGATTAGTTTTCATGGTAATAGCTCTCCACTGGCGGGGAGGATTTCCGAAAGGCCCTCTGCCCGCGCTTTGTTTCGGCTGAACAACGATTCCCGCAGCCCGTGCCCATACTCTTACCATACTTGCTCGGGCGTGTCGAGAAAAACTTCGCCGGCCCCCCGGCGCATCCCGGTGTTTTGGCAACCCCATAATCCATGGAGGGGGTGGACATGCCAAAGCTCACGTCGCTCGCGGTTGACGCTGCGCCCCCACAATGTTAGCGCGGGATCGCAGTCTGCAAACAGGCCGTCTCCGCAGGGGTGAGCGGGATGGTTTGGGGCCAGTACTCGTTTTTCATGCGCCGGGCGCCGTCGCCAACCACCAGATAAACCAGGTGGTGCTTCCGTGCTTCGTTGTGCCGGGCGCAGATCACATCCGTCTCGCTCCAACCGGTTGGAACGGCCACGGACGGGTACATCGCCAGAACGCCGCGGACGCCCTTCATGTCCCGCTTGTCCATCTCCGCGTAGTAGTGATCCTCGGCGTGGCGAGACCACGTTTCCGCGTACGGAAATTCCAGAGTCTTCCGCACAACCGTCCGGTCCCACCATGACAACTCGACCATGTTCAAGGTCTGCCGCAAGCCTTCCTTTTGCAGCAGCCCGCGGGCGGTCTTGATAAAGGCGTGCATGCCGGCTGTCTCTGCGCCGTAATCGCCCGCTATCGGGCCGAGGGTATCCCAATGGACGCCGTCGAAACCGAGTTGTTTTATCGGGCCGACCCAGCGTGAAACCATAAGCTTCGCCCAAGCGGTGTTGGCAAAGTAAGTCGGGAACCGGGGTTTCTCGACGCGGGGTGGGTGCCAGTGCCATTGGCCCTTGGCATCGCGCAATTTCCGTATATCCCGCCGGGGGTCTTCGAGGTCCTGCTCCTCCGCGCCGACGGCCTGCACATACGCCCAAGCCCGCCCACCCTGTCGATGCACCTCGTCGATGCTGACCTCTATTGTATGGCGGCTGATTGGGCTGCGGCGGAAATAGGGATCAGTCCAATCGGCGCCTCGCACCGGAGTGGAATAATCGGCAAACCAATCGTAAAATTGAAATTCGCGGATGGCATACTCCCGAGCCATCGTGGCGATCCGGGCGCGGATGGCGGCTTCCGGTTGCGGTCCCAGAACGGCACTGGAGATGAAACCATATTCCCCTGCCAGACCGTAAAACTCGGTGGCCGAGGGGGGTTGGTTGCCGGCGGGCGCGTCGGCGGCGTGCGCGAAAAGGTCCCCGGCGCCGACCATTGTTGCGCCGCGGGCCATGACTTCAAGAAAACGGCGGCGATTCATCTGCCCGAATGCGAAGCGTCTTGTGGCGGACACCTCGTTAAATCTTTCATGCTCAAAGTGGGGAAATTAAATGGGTCTGGCAACGATATAATCCCGGATCCCCCTCGGGATTGTATATTTCGCAAACCATAGACTTGTTGACTGTGTTTGCATTTCGTGCCCGCTTTATTTCTTGTTTTTCTTCGGCGGTGGCGTGGCGAGCATTTTTCGCAGCACGTCCTCAACTTTCATCCCCGCCAGATTTAGCGGCGCGATCTTCTCGCGCACTCGCTTTTTACTTTTTCTTTTCACGGATTCGCTTTCTTCCCCATCTGATCTTGGGTGGTTTGGCTTTTACCAGTCAATCGTAATGCCGTCTGCATCGGTTGAGTCAAACTACTTGGCGATATGTCAGGCGTTTGCCTTCAACGGATTCAATCGCCTTGACCATCCTCGCGCCGTCCGAAATGCCGCGTGTGTTCCACCGAAATTCAAATTCGCCCGCGTATTTCGGAAGGTGTTCACGGCTCACATGATGCCACGAACCCACAACCCCGCGCTTTAACAAGCTGAAAAAGCTTTCGCATCCGTTGACCCCCGATTTTGTTCCGTCCGCATTTTGGCGGGTGTACTCAAAATTGCTGTGGTTCACAATATCGTGCCGGGCATAGTCCTTGAACCGGCCCCGGTAAACCCCGGAGTCATCCGTGTTCAGGGTGGCCGATTTGGAAACAAAAGCGGTGATGATTTTCCGAAGATTTAACTGGGTGACATTCGGGACAACTTGTGTCCGCACGGCCCCACCGCGTTGAACCAGGGCAATGACCGGCGTTTTTCTCACGACCTTTGTTTTCATGTCGCCCTTGCCGCCAACGTAGGTTTCGTCACATTCCACCGTGCCTGTGAGCGGCGGTGCGTCGGAATCATCCAACCCCATTGCAAAACGGATGCGATGCGTCATAAACCATGCGGTTTTATACGTGACTTTCAGCATCCGGTGCATCTGGTGTGAACTGGTGGACTTCTTGCCGGAACACAGGATAAACACCGCCAGCAGCCATTTGCTGATCGGGATATGGCTGGCCTCAAAGACCGTGCCAACGGTTACGGTAAACTGTTTCCTGCACGCTCCGCACTTGTAAACGCCCTTGCGGGCCGGGGCTTTGCTAGTGGCTTTTGGCTCAAGCCGATAAATCGGCTTTGCCTTGCCGTCATTCTGGCAGTGAGGACACACCGGGCCATTGGGCCAGCGGAGCGATTCCAGCAATTCGCGCGCCTTGTCGTTGTCGCTGTATTGCTGCGCAAGCTCAACCAGGTTTAGCTCGTTCGCATCCAATTCTGTTTGTTCTGTCTTCATAAACCTTTATTTGTTTATTGCGACTTAAAACCCTCGAAGCTTGAAATTCCACTTTCGTTAAACATCTTTGCCAGTTTCTCAGCGGTTCTTGGTGTCGCTTTGGCGATGAAATCTTTCCATAGTTTCTTGACCTTATCGCTCTCTTTGCTCAGGAGGCGCTCAATAGTTTTGTTCCGGCGCTCTTTTTCGGACTGCATTATTTTTTCGAGTTTATTAGACCATCGCGGCAGTTTGTTTACTGTCGAAATAATCACCAAACTAAGCCCGAAAGCACTAGGATGGATTGTCTGCGAATTGGGGTCTTTCATTTTTTCCGATGCGCCTAAATCATTGAGTATCAGGCCAACCTTAGCTGGAGAGCTGCAATACGCATCATGCTTGCAGACGGTTTCTATAATATAGGCAGCAAGCGTAAAGCCCAGCCCCTTATCCATGTCTCGTTTTGTGTGTTCGCTCAACAGATAACTTCCAAGATTAGCACCACAGCCTATTGCAGAATACCAGGAAGTCTCTTTATCGCATCGCGCAACGGCCAGATCGACAGTGAATATGTAAGGCCGACTATCGAAATAATATGCAAGCATGAGTTCAGACTGCAATTCATCTTTCCTGATTAAATCCTGTAATTCTGACATCGTACAATTGCAGTATTGCTCTTTGAGTTCGCGCTTCACCTGGATCATTGCAGAACGCGCCATTTCAGCAGGCATCCTATAATCGGTGATTTGTGTGGTTGTGGCTGTTTCTCGCAGCATTTCAATGGCGCGTGCAGAAGTTCCGGCATGGCCTGCTTGTGCAATTAAAACAGAGCGATCAGCGAATTTTATAGAAGTGATTTTTTGGGCATCTGTGCGCTTCATTCCTTCGCGGGTGGTTTGGCTATCGCCCGCCAAAACAATCGCGTCTTTACAAATAAGACCAATAATTATTGTCACGCGCGTCTTTCGTTTTGGTGATTCACGGAAGCTGTTCATGGTCAGAATGAAGAAATTATTTGGGTTTGGCAACTATATAATCCCGATCCCCCTTGTCACCAGTACTGGTGACTGGCGGCTTTTCCGGGATGAAGTAAGCTGTGGACAGTTGACGGGGCGAAATGCGGGTTTCCGTGTGTGTGTCAGCGTAATGTTCCGCGGCGCTGCCCTGGTTGACAAAACGATTTCAAAACGTTTGTTCTCAGTCAGAGAGGCCGGGCCAAAAACCCGGCCTCTTTGATTTTTTGCCGCCGGCGCCGACGGCCTCTTTACCCGACTTTCGCAACCGGACGGGTTGATGTTTCATACCGCGAAGGGCTTAAAAACCAGCGGCAAATTCCCCCCGCCCAGCTTTCAATTTGTAATTGACACACTGCCGCTTGACGGGACGGCCCACCTTGCCCATCATGCCGCCGGGCACGCGCCCTTCTTTTATATGAGTCTCGATCAACTTTATTCAAAATTGACAATCAAAACAAACGCCAAGCTGGCCTTGGTCGTCCTGGACGGTCTGGGCGACATCGCCACCAAGGAACAGGGCTTTCTGACCCCGCTGGAAGCCGCCCACACCCCCAACCTTGATGGCCTCTCCAAAATCGGGGCGCAGGGCCGCATGATCCCCGTCGCCCCGGGGATCACTCCCGGCAGCGGGCCGGGGCATTTGGGTTTATTCGGGTATGATCCCGTTGAATTCCAGGTTGGCCGCGGCGTCATTGAAGCCCTCGGCCTGGGCGTGGACCTCAAAGCCGGCGACGTCGCCGCGCGCGCCAATTTCTGCACGCTCGACGCCAGCGGCATTGTCACCGACCGCCGCGCCGGGCGGGTGGAAACCAAAATCACCGAGGAGCTTTGCGCCTTGCTCTCGCGCAAAGTCAAAACAATCGGCGACGCCGAGATCCTCATCAAACCCGGCACGGGCCATCGCTTTGTCGTCGTCTTCCGCGGGCCGGGGCTGGAAGGGCCGCTGAGCGACGCGGACCCGAATCGGGAAGGGCTGCCGGTGCCGGAAGTCCATCCGACCGATCCCGCCTCAGTCAAACAGAAGAAAACCGCCGCGCTGGTCGGGCAGTTCCAGCGGCAGGCCTTGCCGGTCATTGCCGGGAAAAAGCCGGCCAACGGCTTCCTCCTGCGCGGCATCGCCCATCAACCCGCCCTGCCCACCATCGAGGAGCGCTACGGCTTGCGGCCCGCCTGCCTGGCCGTCTATCCCATGTACAAGGGCCTGGCGCAACTGGCTGGGATGACGAAGATCGAAGGGCCCAAAACCATCGCGGAGCAATTCCAGCGTTACCTGGCCGAGTACGACAACTTCAATTACTTCTTCATCCATTACAAATACACCGACATGTATGGCGAAGACGGGAATTTCGAGGCCAAGAAAAAGGCAATTGAGGCCTTTGACGCCGCCCTGCCCATCCTGCTGGAGAAGCGGCCGGACGTGCTGGCCATCACAGGCGATCATTCCACGCCCTGCGCGGTCAAGGGCCATTCCTGGCATCCGCAGCCGGTGCTGCTGGTCTCGGCCTTAAGCGGCTGGGACAAATTGGATCGTTTCACCGAGACCGGCGCCAACCTGGGTTCGCTGGGCGTGTTTGAATCCAAGTATTTGATCCGCCTCATGCAAGCCAACGCCCGGATGTTCGACAAATTCGGGGCCTGAGGCGGGGGGAGGCATCACGGGGCGCTGGGCGGAAATGGCGCCTCCAGACGCTTGAAAAACCAGGGCGGAGCCGGGCGTTTTCCAAGCATTTTGTGGTTGATTTTTCAGGAGGAAAACATACTCTCTTGAACCGTGATGCCTGCCAAAACCTTTTTATTCCAATTGTTCGGTCGCTGCCGCGGTCCGCTTCATCGCTCTCCGTCGCGCGGCCTTGATTCACTCCTCCTGTTCGGTTGCCTGCTGTTTGCCGGGCCGCTTTACGGCTTCGACATCGTGGCTGACTTCAGCACCAATGCCAATCCCAACGGCGTCTGGAGCTACGGCTGGGAAACCAACGCCGGCGGCCCCTTCCAACTGATGGTGTCCAATCAAACTGCCGATTCGGGCTTGCTTGTCGGCTGGCAAAATGGCCTGACGCAGCCGAACTGGAGCGGTTTGCTCAAGTATTTTGGCACCAATGCCGACTCTCCCTCGAACCCGAATTATCCCGATGACCTGCATCTGGACCCCCAGTCCCACGCGGTCATGGTCCGCTTCACCGCCCCCAGCAACGGCACTTACCAGATTGACGGGCTGTTCCGCCTCGTTGACACCGGCACGCGCCCGCATGATCTCCTGATTCTCTCCAACTCCATCGCCACCAATTTTCACGTCCTGACCGCGTACGGCCAATTCGGCGCCCAATTCCCGTTCGCCTTCACCTCCGCGTTGAACCAGAACGACACCCTGGATTTTATGGCAAGCCTCAATGGGAACTTTGCCTATCTCTCAACCGGCCTGAAAGGGTCGATCACACCGGCCAACGGCATCACCTACACCTGGACCGGTGCGGCTTCCGGCGATTGGTCCAATCCGGCCAATTGGACTCCCCAAAACACCCCCGGCGGATCGGACACCGTTCTCATCGGCACCGGCGGTTCCCCCATCGTGAGCAACGCCGCCAGTGTCGGCGCCGTTATCCTGAGCAGCGGCGCGACGTTGAACGCCCAGGCGGGCCTGACCATCTCCAATCTGTTCAATTGGGACGGCGGCGGTGTTGCGGGCGCATTGACCATTGGCGCCAATGCCACGCTGAATTTGAACAGCCCCGCCACGAATACTCCCTACGGCCAGCTTTCCATGACCGGGGCAACGATCATCAACAATGGCACGGTGGTGTGGGATGGCGGCACTCTGGTGGCCGATTCCAACACGGTCGTGATCAACAACGGCCTCTGGCTGGCCCAGATGGACGACCTGTTTTCCAATCCCAACGGCGGCAGCGCGGTTTTTGACAATTACGGCACGTTTGCCAAGTCGCCCACAACGGGCGCCAGCACCTTTTCCGGCGTCGCTTTTAACAACGCCGGCGCGGTCACGGTCGGCAGCGGCGCGGTGAACTTCGGTTCCGGGGGCGTCTTTGGGGGAACGTTGCTGGCGACCAACGGCAGCACGATTTTGCTTTCCGGCGGCGGCGTGTTGAGCGGGGTTTTTACAGCGGCCCCCGGCTCCAGCGTGGTGCTCAACGGCGGGACCTTCACCAACGCCAAGGCCGCCTTCGCCGGCGGCGGCAGTTCTTACATGACCAACGGCATGCTGCTGTTGACCAACGATGTCAGCCCGAACCTCGTCCTGGCCGGCGGCTTGGTTTTTTTGGGGCCGCAATTCCAGGCCTCGGGCGCGATCACCAATTTGACCCTGGCGGGCGCGACGTTGACGGGCACCAACACGGTGGCGGGAACGCTGGCCTGGCAGGGAGGCGAAATCGACGGGGTGCTGACCATTAACAACGGCGGAGTGCTTGATTTGAACGGATCGGCGACCCTGGTCCAGACGGCCGCGTTGACCAACGCCGGGCAGATTTTCTGGCGCGGCTCCAGCGATTGGTATCTGTACAACCCCGGCAACGCCAGCGGCGGCTTGATCAACAACCTCGCCGACGGTGTCATCGACGTGTTCTGCGACCAGACGATGTACAATCAGTCCGGGTCCCCGTGGATAGACAACAGCGGGATTTTCAGGAAATCGCAGGGGAGAGGCGTCACCAAGCTCAACGTGCTCTTTACCAACGCCGGCGTGGTCGAAGTGCTGAATGGCTCGCTGACTTTCAACCAGCCCGGCGATTTCGGCGGCTCGTTTAGCGCGGCCAACGGGGCGGTCTTCAACTTCAACGGCGGCGGCGTCCTGAGCGGCTCGTTTTCGACCGGCTTCGGAGCGACCCTTAATCTGGCCGGCGGCGCGTTCTTCCCGACGTCCGGGGTTTCCTTCGGCGGAGTGGGGACCAACGAGCAAACCGGCGGGACACTGACGTTGTTGAACGATGTGATCCCGAATTTGATCGGGAACGGCGGCTCGGTGGAGTTGGCGCCGGGTTTTCAAAATGGTTCGATCAACAATCTCACCTTGAACAACCAGACACTCGAGGGGGCCAACACCGTCACCGGGACGTTGACCCTCGGTGGCGCCTCCACCGTCGCCGGGCCGTTGACGGTCGCGTCCAATGGAGTGCTGAATATCGACGGGAATTCTTATGCCCAGGCCAACCTGACCAACGCCGGAACGGTGAACTGGAACGCCGGCTATTTTCAGGTGCAGTACGGCAGCGGCATCTACAACCTCCAGGGAGCCGCCTTCAACATCAATCTGACGTCCGGCAATTATATGGACAACAATTACGGCTCGGAGTTCTTCAACAATGCCGGACTGCTCCAAAAATCCACCAACAGCAGCAGCGTTACCATTTATCTGATCCTGACCAACAGCGGGACGGTGGATGTGCAAGGCGGCACTTTGGTTTTCGGCAACAGCCCCTCGTATCCGGCCCCGCTGCTCGGCGGCGTCTTCCTGGCGGAGACCAACGCCCAGATCAACTTCAACGGCGGCGGAGCGCTGACCGGCCTCTATAACGCAACCACGACCGGCGTCATCGAACTCACCGGCGGCGCGTTTACCTACGGCGCCATTCCGACCTTTGCCGGGGCGGGCCTCAGTGAGATGACGGGAGGCTCCCTGACGCTGGTCAGCAACGTCATTCCGAACCTGGGCATCCAGGGAGGAACCATTACTCTCGGCCCCTCCTTTCAGGGCGGCACGATCACCAACCTCAATCTCAACGGGGCCACCCTGGTGGGAACCAATATCGTCACCGGCGTGTTAAGCATGAGCGGCGGCGATCTCTATGCGGGAGCCTTGACGCTGGCTCCCTATTCCACCTTGAATTGGGGCGGCGGCTACATCGAAATCCCCCTGACCGTGCCGGCCAACGCGGTCATGAATATAACCGGCTCCTCCTCCTACTATACCTACCTTTACAGTCCGCTCAGCAATGCCGGAACAGTCAATTGGACCGGAGGGGACATCTATCTGGAATCCAGCGTCGCGATCAACAATCTTCCCGGCGGCACGTTCAATTCCGAAGGCGGCTACGTGATGGGGTATTCGTCTTACTACGGCGGGTCTTTCATCAACGCCGGGTCCTTCATCCAAACCAACACTTCCGGCACGACTTATCTCGAACTGCCCTTCAACAACCTTGCCACCGTCAACGTGGCCAGCGGAACCCTGGCCTTTTACGACTACGGCAGCACGATCGGCGGCAATTATCAGGCCGGGCCGGGAGGCACGATTGATTTTGGGAGCGGCGGCTATCTCACGGGCAACTACACGGCCCTGCCCGGCGGCACCATTAACCTGTCCGGCGGCGTGTTTAGCAACGCGCCCTCCATGCTTTTGACGGGCGGCGGCGGCTACCAGCTCGACGGCGGCACCATCACCCTGGTCAGCAATGTGATTCCCAATCTTCAGTACACCTACGGCACTGTCAACCTCTCCCCGTCTTTTCAAGGCGGCGCCATTACCAATCTGACCCTCAATGGGGCGAGCCTTTCCGGCGCCAACGTGGTGACCGGGACACTGACCATGAACGGGGGCGATATTTCCGGGCCGCTCACCGTGGCCGGCAACGCGGTCTTGACCCTGACGGGGCCGAACACGGTTTACATTTACAGCGCGCTGACCAACGCGGGCACGATCGACTGGATGGGCGGCAGCATCTACCTCGATTCCACCAACGCCCTCTACAACTTTGAGGGCGCGCTCTTTAGCATTCAATGCGACCAATACCTCTACAGTTACGAGGTCTATAACTATTACACGGGAACCTACACTTACGCCCCATTCATTAATTACGGAACGATCACCAAGACCAATGCCACCGGCACCACGTCTTTTGACGCGCCGCTGAACAACGCCGGAACGGTGAACGTGGACTCGGGTGTTATTAATCTCAACGAGGGCGGCGGTTTGACGGGCCTCTATTACACGGCGCAGGGGGCTGCCTTCAACCTCACCGGAGGGTCTTTCACCAACACTCTCGCCAACACGCTGTTCACCGGCCCAGGCTCCTACGCGATAACCGGGGGCAGCCTCTATCTGGCCGGCGACATGATAACAAACCTCCTCCTGGAGGGCGGCGATATCTATCTCCTGCCCGGCTTTCAAGGCGGCACGATTACGAACCTGACCTTGAACGGAGCCATCCTCGAGGGGGCCAACACCGTCACCGGCGTTTTGAACATGACGGGTTACAGCGATTTCTACGGGCCGCTGACCCTGGCTCCAAACTCCGTCTTCAACTATGGCGGCGGCTACTTCGAGTATCCGGTCACTATTTCCAACAATGCCGTCATGAATATCACCGGGCCGAATTACACGGAGTTCGAGGCGCCCTGCACCAACCAGGGGACGATCAACTGGACGGGGGGAACCATCTATCTTTATTCCTCCCTCTACAATCTGTCCAACGCCGTCTTTAGCATTCAGTGCGACCAGGACCTCTATGATTCGGGAACTATTTACAACGCCGGCCTGATCGTCAAGACGAATACGTTCGGCGCGACTTACGAGAACGGGTTCATTGCCAATACCGGCACGGTCGATGTCGAGAGCGGCCAGATGCTGTTCGGGGAATCCGATGGACTCATCGGGGGCACCTGGCAGGTGGGCATCAGCGGCCTCAACAGCTACGGACAGTTTGTATTCGAGAATGCAGCCGTGCTCACCAACGTGCTCAATCTCAACCTGGAAAACGGCCTTTTGCTGGCCCCGGGCGATTCTTTTACGCCCGTCACTTACTACTCGGAAATCGGGGTTTTCTCGGCCGTCAATTTCCTCCCGCCGCAAGGCGCAAACACCACCGTGAATTACACCCCGACGAACCTGACCATTGCGGTCAGCAGCGTGGTCGGTCCGGTCATCAGCATCAACAGCCCGACCAACTACCAGACCTTCTACGGTGAAGCCCCCATTCCCATCCAGGTTGCCGTGTCCGACGCGGACACCACCGTTCTGATGGTTCAATACTACCAGGGAAACACCTTCATCGGCTCCTCCGTTTCCGGTCCGGCGTTCCCCATCATGTGGTACGGCGCTTCGGTGGGCCTTTACACGTTGACGGCTGTGGCGACCGACGCGGCGGGGGCCGTGACCACTTCCGCTCCCGTTCCCATCGTGGTCTATCCCTTTACCGAGGGCAGGAATTATGTTTGGACAGGAAACAGTTCGGCCAATTGGTCCGATTCCGGCAACTGGTCTCCCGCAGGCGTCCCCGGCGCCGGGGATAACGCCTTTCTCAACAGCGGCGTCATCAACCTGAACGACGGTTTCAGCGTCAACAATGTCATCCTCAACGGCGGCGTTCTGGGCGGCACGGGATTCCTCACCGTCAATGGCGGATTGGTCTGGACGGGCGGCGTGCTCAACAGCGCCATCACCGTCGGCCCCGGGGCCACGCTCCAGATCGAGGGACTCAGCCCGCTGACCCTGTCCAACGCCACCCTGATCAATCTCGGAACGGCCTTTTGGATGCAAGGCGACATTCTGGCTGTCAATGGGGTCATTGCCAATGAGGGTTCCTGGACGGCGTCCGGCGGCAGCAATGTGACGTGCCTCGCCAGCTTCCTCAACAGCGGCTTGGTCGAGGCCACCAACGGCGCCACCCTGAATCTGAGCGGCGGCGGAACCCTGGACGGCTCGTTTACGGCGGCGGCGGGAGCGAACATTAACTTCAGCGACGGCAGTTTCGACTATGGCGCCAATCCCGTCTTCGGCGGAAATGGGGCGGTGAGCCTGACCGGCGGGGGTTTGACCCTGACCAACACCGTCAGCCCCAACCTGGCGCTGGCGGGGGGCAGTCTGTTCCTGGGACCGGCCTTCCAGAATGGAGGCGCCATCACCAACCTGACGCTCTCTGGTTCCGCGTTGTCCGGCAGCAACGTCGTCACAGGCGTGTTGAACCTCACCGGCGGCAGCATCTACGGCCAGTTGACCGTGACCGAAGGCGGGTCCCTCAATTTCTTCGGCCCGCAATACATGTACCTGGAATCTGCCACCCTGCTCAACTTCGGCCGGGTCAACTGGCTCGGCGGCGAAATCTACGGCGACTCCGACGCCATCACCAACAACAACCTGTGGCTCATCGAATCGGACAACGACCTCGACCTCTACCAGTCCACGTTTGTCAACAACGGCACGGTCCAAAAACTGGATTCTGTCAACACGACTTACTTCTCCCTCGACGCCTTCGTCAACAACGGAACCGTCGATGCGGAATCGGGCCACATCAGCCTCAACGCTTCCGGCGCGCTGGCCGGCGCTTACCAGACGGGAAGCAGCGGGGAAATCGATTTCGCGGGCGCGAACATGACGCTGGCGCAGTTCCCGGCCTTCACCGGCAACGGATCGTTCGACCTGACCGGTGGCATGCTGACCATTCTCAGCAATGTGCCGCCGGGCTTCGCTCTGGCGGGCGGGACGGTGGCGCTGGGTCCGGGTTTTCAGGCCAACGGCGCCATCACCAACCTGACGCTGGCCGGCGCGACCCTGGCCGGCTCCTACACCGTCACGGGCGTCTTGAATTTCGCGGGCGGCGCCATGAGCGACTCTCTGACCATCGCCGCCGGCGCCACTCTCAACCTCATGGGGCCGAATGAATTTGATGTGATCTCGGGCGCGCTGACCAATCTCGGCACGGTGCAATGGTCCGGCGGCGATATCGGCATGGAGGACGGAACGGTGATCGTCAATGATTACCAGTGGGTGGCGCAATCCGACAATATGCTGGGCTATTATTGTGATTGCATCACCAACGCGGCCTTCATCAACAACGGCGCGTTCCTTAAGCAGGGCACGACCGGATACACTGAAATTAAAGGCATCGCTTTTAACAACGCGGGCACGGTGGACGCCGAAACTGGCACGATCGATTTTGAGGATGGCGGCCAGATCGCCGGAACCTACAACACGGCGGGCCAGGCGGCCGTTGATTTCAGCAGCGGCGCTTACACCGCCGCCGCGCCCCCCGGCATCACCGGCGGCGGGACGGTGCAACTGGACGGCGGCAGTCTAGCGCTGATGCAGGATCAGATTCCCGGCCTGCTGCTGGCCGGCGGCACGGTCACCCTCGGCCCGGCTTTTCAAAGCAACGGCGCCATCACCAACCTGACCATCCAGGGCGCCACCCTGGCCGGCAGCAACCTGGTCACCGGCACGCTCAATTTCGGTTACGGCAACATCGATGGGTGGCTGACCGTGGCCACCAATGGGACGATGGTCATCGGTTCAAACTATCCGGAGTACTCCCTTTATTTGGAATCCGGCGCCTTGACCAACTTCGGCACCGTCCTTTGGTCGGGCGATTACATCGAAGGAGGCCTCACCACACTCTTCGTCAATAATGGATTGTGGCTGGCGCAGGGGGATAACGATTTGGAGTATTATTATTACAATACGTCCGCCTTCCTGAACAACGGCGTCTTTCGCAAACTGGGCGGCACCGGTTACACTTACGTTTCCATACCGTTTATTAACAACGGTCAAGTCGATGCCGAAACCGGCACGGTTTATTTCGACGATGGCGGCCAGATCGGGGGCAATTACATCAGCGCGCCGGGGACGGCCATTTATTTTGCCGGCGGCAGTTTTACCAACGCCACGCCGGCCGGCTTTGCCGGCCCCGGCGCCGTCGAATTATACGGGACTCTCACCCTGCTCTCGGATCAGATCCCCAGTCTGCCGCTCAACAACGGCACGCTCATCCTCGGCCCGGCTTTCCAAAACAACGGCGCCATCACCAATCTGACCTTGAGCGGCGCCGCTCTCCAAGGCTCCAACCTGGTGACGGGAACGTTGAACTGGACTGCGGGCTACCTGTCCAGTTCGCTCACGGTGGCGCCCGGCGGCGTTTTGAACATCTCCTCCACCGCCCAAAAAGAACTCTACATCAATTATTATAATTCATCCAGCCTGGTCAATTTCGGCACTGTCGTCTGGTCCGGTGGAGAATTGATCGGCACCGCGCAGACCGCCGTCACCAACAACGGCCTCTGGCTGGTTCAGACCGACAGCGACCTCTACTCCTATTCGCAGAACCTGATATTCGTCAACAACGGCACGTTCAGAAAGACAACCACCGCCGGCACGACCTACTTTTACTACGTTACTTTCATCAATTCCGGCACGCTGGACGTTGAATCCGGCACCGTCAATTTCCCCTCCTATTCCGCTTACGAGCAGACCGTCGCCACTCTCAGCTTCGGCGCCTCCGCCCCCAGCCTCACCGGCCAGTTGACTCTTTCCAGCGTTGTGAACCTCGACGGCGCGCTGACGCTCAATCTCCTGAACGGTTACACGCCCGTCGCCGGCGACGTGTTGAAGCTGATCACCTACCCGTCGGCCGCAGGCTCCTTTGCCAATTTCAACCTCCCGCCCCTGGGCGCCGGCTTGAACTGGCAAACCGAGGTCGGCTCCGCCGGCGTCCTCCTGCGCGTGGTGCGGTCCCTGGCCTCCGCCAATACTCTGGGCCTGAGCGGGACCGTCACCGACATCAATCATCAACCCATCGCCGGCGCCATCGTCTATGCCGCCATTACTTCCGCCACCGCCACCAATTTGATTCAAAACGGAAGTTTTGAATCCCCGAACATTGGTTCCACTTATTTGACCTACGGCCCCGGCTCGACCAATATCCCGGGCTGGACCGTGACCGGGTCGCCCGGCTCGGAGGTGGGCATCGCCGGTTATTATTGGGAGGACGTCCCGGCCGAGGATGGCAACCAGTACCTTGACGTGACCGGCGACCGCGTGCCAGGCGGCGGCATCACGCAAACCTTTTCGACCATCGCCGGCGCCTCTTACGACCTGATCTTCTATCATGGCTCGTATAACCATTACGGCATCAACAACGCGCTGGGCGTGACCATTGCCGGCAATTCCTATGCCTATGGCGAAACTTCAGCCGGCAACGGCAGCCTGGATTGGCGCCAGGTCGTCATTCCCTTCGTTGCCACATCCAATTTCACCACCCTGGCGTTCACCAACCTGACCGGCTTCTATTCCGAGGACAATTTCGTGGACAACGCGCAGGTGGTTCCGCCGGATTTCAACCGCGTGCTCCAGACGGTCACCGCCTCCGACGGCTCCTACCAAATCCCGCTGGCCAATGAAACCTTCCAAGTCGGTGTTTCCGGTCTGGCCGCCTTCGGCTACAATGACATCCCGGCCGGGCCGGTGGCGATGAACGGCACAAATCAAGTGACCAACTTCGTCGCTACTCCCTTGAGCTTGACCAACACCGGGCCTTTCACCATCACCACCTCGGCCAGCCCGCCGGACGCGGGAACAACCGCCGGCGACGGAACAAATTACGCCAACGGCGCCTCGGTCACGGTGACCGCCACTGTGACCAATGCGGGTTTCGTGTTTTCCAGTTGGACGGAAAACGGCTACCCGTTTAGCACCAACGCCAGCTATACCTTCACCGCCACACGGAACCGCGCCCTGGTCGCAAACTTCTCGCCGCTCTTCTCGATCTCCACCGCCGTCTATCCCTCCGGCGGGGGATCTGTTGTCGGCGGCGGCACTTACGCCAGCAACGCCTCCGTCACGGTTACTGCCACGCCCAATGCCGGCTTCGCCTTTACCAGTTGGACGGAAAACGGCGTCGTGCAAAGCACCAGCGCCAGCTACACCTTCACCGTCACAACCAACCGCACTCTGGTGGCTAACTTTTATACGCCCGTTGTCATCACGACTGCGGCCAGCCCGCCGGCCGGGGGAATAACCGGCGGCGGCGGCACTTACGCCAGCGGCGCCTCCGTCACGGTTACAGCCGCGGCCAACGCGGGTTTCGTCTTTATCAGTTGGACGGAAAACGGCGTCGTACAAAGCACCAGCGCCGGCTATACCTTCATCGCCACAAACAACCGCGCCCTGGTCGCGAACTTCTTGCCGTTCTACTCGATCTCCGCCTCCGCCAATCCACCCGGCGCGGGAACCATTGGCGGCGCCGGCACTTACGCCAGCAACGCCGCGGTCACGGTTACAGCCACGACCAATGCGGGTTTCTTCTTTGTCAGTTGGACGGAAAACGGCGTCGTGCAAAGCACCGACGCCAGCTATGCCTTCACCGCCACGCGGAACCGCGCCCTGGTCGCAAACTTTTTGCCGCTTTATCCCGTTTTGCTCAACATCTCCGCCAACCTCCCCAGCCCGGTCCCGGCGACGACCAATTTTGTTCTGCGCCTCCAGTTCGACCGGACGATGAACACCGCCGTCGCGCCGACCGTCTTGTTGACCAATGCCGCCGCGGGCGCCTCGCAGCCGGTCGTGGCCGCCAACGGCTCCTGGAGCACTGTCTCCAGTTCCAACGACACCTATTCGACGCCCCCGATCACCATTGCCTCGAACATGGATGGCACCGTGCAGGTGTGGGTCTCCGGAGCGACCGATTACCGGGGCGACCAAATGGTGCTCACCAACCCCACCAGCTTCATCGTGCGCATCTCCCCGCCTGTCGTGGCCATTTCCGCGCCAGCCAATGGTTTCTCCTGCACAACGACCGACACCTTCAATTTCACCGCCGGCGCCAGTTCCGGCTTTGGCATCGCCAGTTTGAGTCTCTATGCCAATGGGACCAACCTGGCGGGAACCACCGGCCCCACCAACTTCACTGCGACCGTAAGCGATCTCGCCGCCGGCAGCTATCGCCTGACCGCTGTGGCGGTGGACAACCGCGGGTTGGCCAGCACTTCAAGAGTGACCCACATCACCGTCAACATCCCGGGAACCTATTTGATCGACTTCGAGGGCGTGGACGCTTCCACCAACGCCGTTTCGGGCGATCTGCTGGCCAATTACCTGTCCGGCTATGGCATCACGCTGGCCAATGTCACCAGCAATACGACCGTGGCCGTGCAGAATGACATGAACATCGCGCGCGGAAACCTGACCGTGGCCCAATCCGGCGATAACCTGCTGACCCAGAGCGGCGCCAACGGGTTGGTTTCCTACACGTTGGTCTTCAACCAGCCCTATAAGAGCATCAGTTGGTGGCGCACCGAGCTGCTGGCCGGCCCCGGCATCGCCACGCCGGCCTGGCAGGCCACCGCCTACGACGCCAACAGCAACCAAGTCGGCCTGGTCCGCGAGCAGCAGGTCTTCAGTTCGGTCAATCTGCCGGCCAAACAATTCTCCCTCTCCGCTCCAGCCATCATGTCGGTGACATTTACCGGCAACAACAGCATCGGCTCGTTCGATAACCTGCCGCTGGATGACTTGCTGCTTTCGATTTTCCCCAGCAACGCCATCAGTGTCAGCCTCAGCGCCAACAACACCAGTCTCTCCGCGCCAGGCCAGGTGACTTTGACCGCGCAAGCCTCCGAAGTGAACGCTTCGATCAGCGAAATCGACTTCTACGAAGGCCAAAACCTGATTGGCGGCGCCTTTGGCTCTCCTGCCGCGCTGGCCTTGCAGAACCTGGCCCCGGGGACTTATTCCTTCACCGCCGTCGCCACCGACAACAACGGGGCCGTGCGCAGTTCCACCCCGGTCACGGTCACCGTCAACACTAGCTCCGGCGTCAGCGTCATCAACTTCGATTCGCTGGACACTTCGTCCGGCGCGGTCGGCGGGGCGGACTTGTCCAACTATCTGGCCGGCTTCGGCCTCACGCTCACCAACGTCACCCAGGGCACGCGCCTGGAAGCCGACAAGGGCAACGATCTCTCCCGCGGCGCCCTGGCTGATCCGTCTTCGCCGCTCAACCTCTTCACGCAAGTCGGCCTGAGCCAGCCCGCTCCGGTCACGTTCACCCTGGCGTTTGCCAACCCGGTGCAAAGCTTCGGATTTACCCGCGTTGGGCTGACGCCCGGCAGCAGCCTGGCCCTGCATCCCGCCTGGACGGCGCACGCCTTCGACGCCTCGGGCACGGAGTTGGAGTCGGTCAGCGAACCGTTGATCCCGGTGACTTCGGCCGCCATTCCGGCCCGGGTGTTCCAGTTGGCCGGCGCCAATATCACTTCCGTGCGGTTTGATTCCGACCCCCAGGGGTCGGCGTCCTTTGCCGCGGTGCTGCTGGACGATCTTGTGCTTGAAACCAATGCCGCCTCCAATGCGCTCTCCATCACCCTCTCCGCTCCGGGCAACCTGACCGCGCCTGCCAACTTCCCGTTGACCGCCAGTGTCCAACCTGCCAATGGGAGTGTGGACCACGTGAATTTCTATCTGGGGCCGGCGTTGTTGAGCGTCGCGTCGAGCAGCCCTTACAGCGCCGTGTATTCCAACGCGCTGCCCGGATCCTACACCTTCACCGCGCAAGTGGTGGACACCAACGGTTATGCCAAGTTTTCCGCTCCGGTCCAGGTGACCGTCGCCGTCGGGGCCAATTCGACCAACCTCAACTTTGACTCGCTCTCCGCCCCGGCGACCGGCGCGGCCCTCACTTCGTATTTCGCCGCCTATGGCATCACCGTGACCAACCTCAGCCCCGACACCACCCTGTCGGTCTTGAGCCAGGCCGCCCTTTACGGCGGCGGTTTGGCGCCGCCCACCAATGTCCTGACGCAAACCGGCTCCAACGGACCGGTCAGTTTCACCCTGCTCTTTTCGAACTTGTTGACTCAGTTCTCCTTCACCCGTCCGCAATTGACGGCCAATCCGTCTGTCAGTCATCCGGCCTGGCAGGTGCAGGCCTTTGATGCCCTGGGCGTCCCGCTGGCGCAGGCGCAGGAGGGGCTGATCTCCAGTTCCACCAACGTCCCGGCGGCCACGTTCACGCTGCAAAGCTCCAACGGCATTGCCGGCATTGCCTTCGAGTCGGAAGGCAACGGCTTTGCCACCTTCAATGCCATGCTCCTGGAGAATTTCACCTTGACTGTCAGCCCGGTCAGTTTCCCGCCCTCCGTCCTCCTGACCAACCCCTTGCCCGGTCAGGTCTATGCCGAGCCCGGGGTGATTCCGCTCGCGGCCAGCGCGGTCGATCCCGGCGCCACGATCGCCGGCGTCAGCTTCTACGCCAACGCCTCCAACATCGGCTCCGCTTCCTCCAGCCCGTACTCGATCTCCTGGACCAATTCGGCCACCGGCCCGTTCGCCCTGACCGCCGTCGCCGCCAATAACTTCGGTTTGAGCCGTTCCTCGCCGCCTGTCAACATCAGCGTCGTCCCGGCGGCGGGCGTCTTTGGCATTTCCGGGCAACCGATCGGCCAGACGGTCGCGCTGGGCGGCAGCATGGTCTTTGATGTCGCCGCCTCCGGCTCCAACCTCACCTATCAGTGGAACCAGAACAACCTGCCCTTGCCCAACCAGTCCTCCAATGTCCTGGTCATCGCCCAGGTGGGCGACGACGACGCCGGCAATTACACGGTGACGGTCGCCAGCGGCGGCCAATCGATCACCAGCCAGGTCGCCGTCTTGACCGTGTTGAATCCGCCGGGCATCACCGCCCAGCCGCAGTCGGTTTTTGCCACGATCGGCGGCACGGTGACGTTGTCGGTCGGCGCCAGCGGTGCGGAACCTTTTAGTTATCAATGGACCCTCAATGGCACCGGCATCGCCGGCGCGACCAATTCCACCTACGTCATCACCAATGCGCAGCCGTTGAGCTCGGGCAATTACTACGCCATCGTCGCCAATTCCGTCGGGCTTACCAACAGCGCCCTCGCCACGGTCGTCGTCACCAATGTCGGCGGCTATCAGTCCGCCGATAATTTCTCCAACCGCATCAGCATCAATCCGCTGGTCAGCCCGGTCATCGGCAACAACCTCAACGCCACCCGCGAGCCGGGCGAACCGCTGCACGACGGCAAACCGGGCGGCAAATCCATCTGGTACACCTGGCACGCCAGCTTCACCGGCGTGGTTTCCCTCACGACCCTGGGCAGCACCTTTGACACCTTGCTCGCCGTCTATACGGGAACCAACGTCGCCAATCTGACCCTCGTCGCCGCCGACGATGATTCCGGCGGTTTCTTCACCAGCTTGGTCACCTTCAACTGCGTCGCGGGCACAGATTACCAGATTGCGGTGGACGGTTTCCAGGGCGCCGCCGGCACGGTCGTGCTCGGCCTGCCCGCGGGCACGGGCTATCGCGTCTTGAATCCGGCTTCCGGCGATGCGGTTCCTTCTATCACGCAACAACCCACCAACCAGGTCGTGCCGGCGGGTTCCACCGTCACCTTGAGTGTTTCCGCCTCCAGCGTGTCGCCCCTGACTTACCAATGGTCTTTCCAGAACATGCCGGTGGCCGGGGCCAGCAACAGTCAGTTCGTCATTTCAAACTTCCTCTCCGCCTCCGTCGGCAACTATTCGGTGCTGGTGGCCAACAACGTCGGTTCCGTCCCCAGCGCCATCGCCAATATCCAGGTCATCGTGACCAACAACACCGGCACGCCCTCCGGCAGCGCGCAGGACAAGTTTGGCGACGCGGTTGATTTGTCCCAGAGCGCCGGCACCGATTCGGTCGGACGGCGCGAAGACAGCGGGGGCGACGTGCGCGGCTTCAGCGTTTCGCAGACCTTCAGCACCGTCGGAGCAACCAAAGAGGCGGCCGAACCCAACCCCGCCGGCCAGTCCGGCGGCGCGTCGGAATGGTACATCTACACCACGCAGGAGGCCGGCACGCTCCATCTGGATACTAGCGGCAGCGCCTTTAACACCATCCTGGCCGCTTATACCAATTCCGGCTCCGGCGCCCCCACCTTCGCCACCCTGGTCGAAGTCGTCAGCGGCTTTACCACCAATTACCAGAAGGATGGCCAGCCCAGCCTCGACATACCGAACGTTCCGGCGGGCCTCACCTTCTACGTCGTGGTGGACGGCTATAACGGCGTCAGCGGCATGGCGCACTTGAACATTGGTTTGGGCGTGCCACCCACCATCGGTTCCCAGCCGCAAAGCAGCACCAACGCTCCCGGCCAAACGGTCGTGTTCTCCGTCCTGGCCACCGGCACCACCAATCTCTTCTACCAGTGGCAGTTCGACAGCGCCAACATTGGCGGGGCCACGGCCGCTTCCTACACCAACGTCAACGTCCGGGCCGGCTCTGTCGGCTCCTACACCGTCATCATTAGCAATGTCGTCGGCGTCGTTACCAGCGCGCCGGCCGTCCTCACCCTGCAATCGGTTCCCTTCATCCTCGCCCAACCGGCCAGTACCAACGTCAGTCCCGGCCAGACCGCAAGCTTCTCCGTCACCGCCGGCGGCGTCGCGCCTCTCTCCTACCAGTGGTATTTCAACAGCGCCGGCATTGCCGGAGCCACAAACACTTCCTACACCATCCCCGTTGCCCAGGGCGGCTCTGCCGGCTCCTACACCGTCGTCGTCACCAATTCCTTCGGCGCGGTCACAAGCGCCCCGGCCGTCCTCGTCGTGCAAGGGGCTCCCTTCATCGTCAGGCAACCGGCTGGCATTAACGCCGGCCTCGGCCAGACTGCAACCTTCTCCGTCACCGCCGGCGGCGTGCCGCCGTTCTTCTACCAGTGGTATTTCAACGGCAAGAAGATTCCCTGGGCGACCAATTCCACTTTCACCCTCCCTTCCGTCCTGACCAACTATGACGGCTCCTTCTCCGTCGTGGTGAGGAACTCCTCCGGCAGCGTCACCAGTGCGGATGCCGTCCTGATCGTCGAAAACGAGCCTCGACCCACGGTCGCCATCTCCTCGCCCGCCAACAATTCCACCACCACCGCCGCCAGCGTCACCGTCAAAGGCACCGCCGCCGGCAAAGCCGGCATCACCCTGGTGCAACTTGTTGTCAATAGCAATCTACTCGGCTCCGCCGCCGGCTCCACCAGTTGGTCGCGCGCGATCGATCTCCTTCCCGGAACCAACCGCATCACTGCGACCAGCTTTGATGCCAACGGCGTCGCCTCCGCTCCCGTCACCCACTCCGTCTTCCGCAAGGTCGTCTCCACCCTGACCCTTCTGACCAATGGTCCCGGCGGAATCCTCGGAGAAGCCAATGGCGCCGCGCTGTTCATCGGCAGGGGTTACACCGTCACCGGCGTGCCCAAGCCCTCGTCCGGATTCCTGTTCAGCAACTGGATGAGCGGCGATTCTCCCACCAACCTGACCCTCCTGAGCGAGAGTCCGGTCCTCAATTTCATCATGTCCTCCAACCTCGTTCTCCAGGCCAGCTTCGGCCCCAACCCCTTCACCAATGTGGCCGGCGCCTACAACGGTCTCTTTCCCACCAATTTCACCGAGGTCACCGAATCCAGTTCCGGCTTCATCACCGCCAACCTCACCGCCTCCAAGGGCGCCTATTCGGCCCGCTTGCTCCTGGACGGCGGCGCCTATCCGTTCAGCGGCTCCTTTAGCTTGACAGGCGACGCCCGGCACACCATCAATCGCTCCGGCAAGTCCCCCGTCACCGTGTTCCTGCACCTGGACGTCAACACCAATCCGCCCGACAACCTGCTCACCGGCTCCGTCAGCAACGCCGCTTGGGTTTCCCCCATTTACGGCGAGCGGGCGGTGTTCAACGCCAAGACCGATAAAGCGACGGCTTATGCCGGCAAATACACCCTGATCATTCCGCCCGGCCCCGGCGCGCCGCAAGCCTCGCCGGGCGGCTATGGCGCCGCCATGTTCACCAACAACCTCGCCGGCGTCTCCGCCCTGGCCGGTCATCTCGGCGACGGCGCCGCCATCAGCCAATCCGTCCCGATTTCCCAGTACGGCGACATCCCCGTTTATATTTCCCTCTACTCGGGCAAAGGCTCGTTGTGGGGCTGGCTGACCTTCAGCAATATCGCGACCAATACTCCCCCGCAAACCCTCTCGGGCGATGTCAGTTGGATCAAAACGCCGCTTCGGGCCAAACCGTTCTACACCAACGGATTCATCGTCCAGACCAACGTGCTCGCCTCGGTTTACGTGCCGGCAAACACTCTGCCGCCGACCAACTACACCCTGACCATTTCCAACGCCAGCCAGGGCATCCAGTTGGTTTACAGCAACCTCTCCTTCGTCAACCGCAAATTCACCAACAACGCCGCCTTGACCAATCCCACCAACAAGCTCTCCGTCACCTTTGCCCCGGCCACCGGTGTGATGACCGTCACCTTCCATCCGACCGGCGCGCCCCCCGTCACCGCCACGGGCGTCGTCCTCCAGGATCAGGCGGCGACCAATGGCGCAGGATGGTTCCTGGGCAGGACCAACAGCGGTTACTTCCTGTTGCAGCAGTAAGCCCAAGACATGGCGCCGTTTTTGCAGTTGCGGGATGTTTGCAAATCCTATCATTCCGTCCTCGACGGCCCGCCCGTGGCCGTGCTCGAAGGCATTAATCTCGAAATGCAGCCGGGCGAATCCGCCGCCATCATCGGCCCCTCCGGTTCCGGCAAGAGCACCCTCCTGAACATCATCGGCACCCTCGACCGCCCCACGAGCGGCCAGGTCTCTCTCGACGGACAAGACCTCCTGCAACTGGACGACGCGCAATTGGCCGCCGTGCGCAACCGCCAGATTGGATTCGTCTTTCAATCCCATCATCTGCTCCCGCAATGCACCGTCCTGGAAAACGTCCTTGTCCCCACCCTGGCGGGTGGCGACAACCCCCATCGCGCCACCGCCCCGGACCGCGCCCGCCGCCTGCTCGAACGCGTCGGCCTGGGCCGGCGTCTGGACCACCGTCCGGGCCAGCTTTCCGGCGGCGAACGCCAGCGCACAGCCATCGTCCGCGCCCTCATCAACCAGCCCCGCCTCCTGCTGGCCGACGAACCCACCGGCGCGCTGGACCGCGCCGCCGCGGGCGAACTGGCGCGCCTGCTCGGCGAGCTGAACCGCGAGGAGCAAGTCACCGTCATCCTGGTCACCCACGCCGAGGACTTGGCCCGCTGCATGTCCCGCCGCTTCCAGCTCGTGGACGGACGGCTGGTTTGAAAGTTATTGACAACTGAACCCAGCAGTTGCTTTCCAACTGCAAAGAGCGCAGGACAGCGATCCAATTCCTGATGTGTGAATCATCCTGAATCCGGCAGTTGGATTTTAAGAAAAAAAAGGAAGCCACAGATGGACACGGATAAACACAGATTTTAAGAGCCATCCCTCGTTGGGTGACTCCTGTTTTTTCCCCAACTCCTTCTGATCTGTGTCTATCTGTGTTCATCTGTGGCTGTAACTGATTTCTTAAGGATCATATCTTTCAGCGAACACTGATCAAAAACTGTAAAACGTGATGACTTTATGCCGTCAACTCAATTGTTGAATGTATGAAGTTGACCCCAATGCTTTATTGAATGTATGAAGTTGACCCCAATGCTTTAGACCCTCTGGCCTTTTAATGGATTCAGGATGCGGACTCGTGTTCGTTGTAAACGGATGCTTGCCGAGATTTGTTTCCGAAGGATATCGAACTGCAGAAAATTCAGTAATTAAATTGCTTCTCTGCTCGGGGGTGTATTTCAAAAATTCTGCATCGGGAATGCTTAACAGTTTGTCGACATTTCGCACTAATGGCGCAGGTCGTGAGGAGTAGGATTCGTCCTCCTGTCTGATCCAGAGAATGTCCCCAGATACCGCAGAAAGTAGCACTTGGACTGCAGGGGTCGTCCCCCAATCCAGCCAGTAAATCGGGACCGGCGGATTTCCATCCATTCCGCCTGGGATTCGAAACTCCGTAACCTCGGGCTGCTCCTTTTCCAATTGAACCACCGACACGTCCAGTTTTCGCAGGCAATTGGTGGCAATTCGGTACGCATCATTCGTAGTAATCGTAACGTTCGTCGAGGAGAGGCTCCGTTGGTACGCCTCAAGAGAAATCCCTCCCGGCTCCGTCAGCTTCGTAATGTAGCTAAGCCGTCCCGACATTCCGAATGAAAAGGAATAGTGTTGGGTTTCGATAACCCCCATGTATCCACAGACCCGATGGTCGTATACGCTAACCCTCGCGAGGTCCTCGATTTTGATGGGCAGTCGTTCAGGTAAGCCTAATCGATCGCACTCAAAAGTTGCCTCCGCTAGCATAAGAGAAGCGAGAACAAAGTTGTATGCCAAGGACGCCATTATGCTCATCTTTCAATTCACTTGCTTATTCTCTGGTCAGAGACATGCGCACGCAATAAATACAGCCTAATATAAAGTAAACGAGAGAGGGTCACTCCTAGGATGTTGGTATTGAATCATTTTGTCTCCTCATTTGTTTTTCAGAAGCGCCAGTTTCGCCCTGGCTTGCTGGAACTGGCGCAGACCGCCGGGGCTTATTTTCCGGGGGCCGCGCCCGGCATTGGTGTAATGGCCCGTTGCCAGGCGCGCGGTGAGCCAGCGAAGCGACACGGTGCTGCGCTCGCGCAACCAACCCGCCAAGGCCGCTTTCTTCGCCGAAACCTTGGGCGGCGGGGCCAACGACTTCCGCCTTGTTCATGTTCAAAGCCTCTCACTCTCTGCCATCGCCGTCAAGGCCCCGTCCCAATCGAGGGGGCGTCACTTTTCGACCGCCGCTCAAAGCTGGCTGGTGTTGCCTTGCCATGGTTTTGTCCAATTGCTGATGAGCGCGTGGGGTTTGATCCGTTTGGGGGCTGACATGATTTCCGCCACGATTGGCAAAGAACCGCGAAACAGCCGAAGATGAAATTGCCGCAACAGAGCACAGCGCGGGAGCCGCAACCAAAAAAAACGGACAGGATGAACAGGATTAACAGGATTAAGAATGGATTCAGAAAAAAGAATTTCCCCTTCATCCTGTCCATCCTGTTCATCCTGTCAAAACTCTTTTTTCCACATGGGGTGGGGACCCCCTTTTTCGGGCCGGGCATCGAAATTTTTGCATCGCCTCTCCCGCCGGCCTGGCCGATACTCCGGCGGTGCAGGCGCGCGATTTGATGAAGCGGACGTGGCAGGGGAAAGGCCCGGCGGCCTTTCTCCTGGGCGCCCTTCTATGCTGCGCCGGGTTCCCTGGCCAGTCCGCGCGGGGCGCTCCGCCGGCGGACGAGGCCGCTTTTCGCGCGGCCTTCAATTTGTTTCAGGACTTCCAATATCCGTTGGCCGAAACCAACTTCAGCAATTTCCTGGCCGTCTTCACCAATTCCACCCACCGGGCCGACGCCATTCTTTACCTGGCGCGCGCCCGCCTGGAGCAATCCAATTACAACGGCGCGATCAATCTGCTGGAAGCAACCTTCGCCGGAGCCAGGGACCTGACGCCCGATTATGTCTTTTGGATCGCCAAGGCCCGCCTCAAAGCGGGCGACTATCCACGCGCCGCCGAAGGGTTTTCCAACCTGGTGAAAAATTCCCCCCACTCTCCAAGGGCGTTGGAAGCCGCTTACGACGAGGCCGACGCCTGCGCCCGGATGGGCCGGTGGCCGGAGGTCATCCGCTTGTTGCAGCCGGCCGATGGCGCCTTCCGCCTGATGGCGGCCGAGGACCCGAAAGGCGACTTTGCCACCATGGGGTCACTCTTATTGGGCGAGGCCCTGTTTGCGCAGACTAACTACCCCGATGGCGAAAAAGTGGCCGGCGCCATCGACCCCGCCGGACTCAAACCCGAATTCCAATGGCGCCGCCAATACCTGTTGTGCCGGATCAAACTGGCCGCCGGACGCGCCGAGGAAGCCTTGAACGAGAGCACCAATTTGCTCGATGTCGCCTTCGGCCCGCGTCACCAGGCCGAGAGCGTGTTCCTGCGGGGAGAGATTCTCGAAAAGCTGGGCCGGCCGGCGGAGGCTCTGCCGACCTATGCCCGGAATCTGGCGGACACCCTGCCGGACACTTTCCAGGAGCAGGCGCTGGCCAAAACGGTCCAGTTGACCGTCGCGCTCAACCCCACCGCCGAGGCCATCGCGGCGCTGGAGGGCCTCGTCGCGCGGCGTCCGCGGGCGCCCGGCCTGGAATTGGCGCGATTGAGCCTGGGTGAATTGTATTTGAAGGCCAATTTCCCCCCGCCGAAACTGGCGGAAGGCACAAATGGCGCGCCCCTGCCCACCAATTCATTGGAACACGCGCTGACCAATTTCACCATTGTCATCCGTGATTTCACCAACAGCCCCCTCGTCCCCAAGGCGCATCTGGACCGCGGCTGGTGCTATTGGACGCAAGGCAAGATCAGCCAGGCCAGGGCCGATTTCGAGGAAGCCGCCAACCATTTGCCTTTTTCGGAGGACCAGGCCGTGGCCCGCTTCAAGCTGGCCGACGCGCAATTCTCCGGGCAGGACTACGCCGGGGCGGTGAGCAATTACAACCTGCTCCTGGCCCAATTCGACAAATTTCCCGCCGTCACCAACGAGCTTTTCGACCAGGCGCTCTACCAATTGGTCGAGGCGAACATCAGCCGGGGCGACGATGAGGCCGCGCGCGCGGCGGCGAAGAAAATCCTGGAATGGTATCCGGGCAGTTACTTCGGCGATCGCAGTTCGCTGCTGATGGGGGAGGATATGAACTGGAAGCTGCTGATGGGGGAGGATTTGAACCGGAAATATGACTACGACATGGTGCGAACAGTCTTCACCGACCTGATGAAGCGCTCGCCCAATTCGCCCTTGCTGCCGGAGGTGCAATACGCCATCGCGCGCACCTACGACCACCAACAAAATTGGCCCGCCGCCATCAGCGGCTACACCCAGTGGGTCACCAATTACCTCCACGATCCCCTGTTGCCGGAGGTCGAGTTCTCCCTGGCCCTGGCCTATGACCAGGCCGGAATGGAGACCAACGCGCTGATGAAATTCACCAATTTTGTCGCCCGCTTTTCCACCAACTCCACCAACCTCGCCGCCTGGGCGCAAAACTGGGTCGCCGATTTCTACTACGACCAGGAGGATTTTCCGTCGGCGGAAAAAAATTATGAAGTGCTCTTCCAGAAGTTTGGCGGCGTCGGCGATCTGGCTTGGCAGGCGCGCTTGATGGCCGGCAAGGCCGCCTTGGCCCATCAGGCCGTCGAGGACGCGCGCCAGTATTTTTCCGATCTGGTCAAGGACACCAACGCCCCGCCCGCCCTGGCCAGTCAAGGCTGGTTCGCGCTGGGCGATACCATCTTCCAGCAGTTTCAGGCCAACCCGACCAACCAAACGTATCTCAATGACGCCATCGCCGCCCTCAGCCGGCTGACCAATGGCGCGCCCACCAACCCGATCGCCGTCGAGGCGCTGGGCCGCTTGGGCGACTACTACGGCCATTGGGCGGACATCAAATCGGACCCCGGCGTCTATGCGAAGGTGATTGAGCTGTATGGGGCGATTGCCAGTTTCCCGGCCAGCAATGTCAGCGTGGCCGTGCGCAGCCAGGCGGAGGTCGGCCTTGGGGTCATCGCGGAAAAGCAGCACTTGCCGCAGCAGGCCCTGGAGCATTACTGCAAAGTTCTCTACGGATACGATCCCAACCACTTTGATCCCTACTGGCTGGACCGCGCCGGCGAGTTCGCCGCCCGCCTCTGTGAAGACCAGCAACAATGGGACCAGGCCGTCCGCATCTACAAACGGGTCATCGACGCGGTGCCGGCCCTGCGGCCCGTCTTGGAAAAGAAAAAAAACGCCGCCCAAAGCCACTCCGAAGCGGCGCGCAATTGACCGTTCACATCATTTTCAGCAGCGTGCCGGCCATGTCCGAGGGCGTCGGCGCGATCCCAATGCCCGCCTGCTTGAAGGCCGCGATCTTGGCCGCCGCCGTCCCCTTGCCGCCGCTGACAATCGCGCCCGCATGACCCATCCGCCGGCCGGGCGGCGCGGTCGCCCCGGCGATGAAACCCGCCACCGGCTTCTTGCAGTTTTTTTGAATCCATTCGGCCGCCTCCTCCTCCGCCGACCCGCCGATCTCGCCGATCATAATGATGCCGTGCGTTTCCGGGTCCTCGTTGAACATCTTGATGATGTCCAGGTGGGATGTGCCGTTGACCGGGTCGCCGCCGATGCCCACGCAAGTCGATTGCCCGGCGCCGCGGCAGGTCAATTGCCAGACCGCCTCGTAAGTCAAGGTGCCGCTGCGGGACACCACGCCAACATGGCCCCGCTTGTGAATGTAGCCCGGCGCAATCCCGATCCGGCAGCCGCCGGTCGAGTCCGGGCCTTCGCCCGGCGTGACCACGCCCGGACAATTGGGGCCGATCAGCCGCGTTTTGCCTCCCCTCATAGCCTGTTTGACTCTTATCATGTCGTTGACAGGGATGCCTTCCGTAATGCAGACGATCAAGTCCAGCCCGGCATCGACGGCTTCAAGGATGGCGTCGGCCGCGAAGGGCGGCGGCACGAAAATGGTGGAAACGGTCGCGCCCGTCTGGCGGGCGGCGTCCCCCACGGTGTCAAAAATGGGGATATTTTTCCCCGCGTGCCCAAAGTTCTGGCCGCCTTTCCCCGGAGTGACGCCCGCAACGACCCGCGTGCCGTAATCGAGGGACAGTTGGGTGTGCCTGGCGCCGAAACTGCCGGTGATGCCCTGGACAAGGACCCTGGTGTCGGGTTTAACGAGGATGGACATGATAAATCTAGCTTTGTTGTTCCTTGATTCTTTTCAAATACCTCACGGTGATTCTGTCGTGATCGCGGTTCATGGCTTCTTTGGCGCGGATCAACGCGTCGATGTCGAGAATCCGGCATGCGCCATACGGCAACTCCACTTCCACGCTCTGTTTCAAAACTTCTTCAAAATTGCCGACACCCAGCACTTCACCCAGACAATCAACAACTCCCAAATCCGTCTTCAGATATAAATTCTTCAAGCGCGCGCACTGGTCCGATGTCAGTTGCAGCGGCAAATCCGGCCTTGAGCGATGCACCGGATGCAAATCGGCCATGGCCTTCTGGATTCGCATCAAATTCGCTTCGCTGAATCGGCAGCAAATATCCACGTCGCGCGTGACCAGCGTCACGCCGTGCGCCACCGCGGCAAATCCGCCGACCAAAACAAACTCGACCTGCGACGAAATCAATCTTCGCGTCAGTTCACTTAAGTTTTGCATGACGTGCTTTCATCGCGGCGCGCAACGACTCGCCAAAATTCAAAGCGTCGTCGTTGGCCTGCATCCGTTCCCACGGTGTTTTCGTCAGACTGTCTTTCAGCAATGACAAATCAACATCATCGTCCGTCGCCACGTCATGAGGCGGCAAAGTCTCCTTCAAAATCATCTCTTCGTGGGCGCGTTTTTGTGGCATGAACTTCATAGAATCATTGAAACGCCTGCTCCCAAGTCTTATCGTCGTCGAAATCGAATGGAGCGAATTTCTGTCAGATTGTCATCGGTCCAAACGCCTTCACCACTTTCTGCGCCGCTGCCAGAATCGGTCCGCCTGCCACGAGTTTCTTCGCGCGCGAATCCACGCGCAGATTCATGCCTTCGAGCGAGCGCGCGCCGAGAATTTGCAAATCTCCCGGCTCCCCAAAGATGACTTCATCAATCGTGATGGCGTCGCCAACATGAATGATGGCAAAGCCGACAGCCCGGGTGATTTCCTGACCATTCGCCATGACGAAGGTATAATCTTTTTTCTCACGCTTGACGCCGATGTTTTTTAATGTTTCGCCGTCAATCCAGGTGAACTCCGCGCCGGAGTCCACGAGCAATTGTGGCACTTCGGCAGATTTCTTCCGGTCAACGTGGTTCGCCACTTTGCAATTCGTATAAAATGTCCCCATACGATTTTTCATGGTGCCAATTTATCATCTTCCAACCGCCTTCACAACCTTTTGCGCGGCGTCAGCCATGGAATCGCCGCTGATAATGGGCAGGCCCGAATCCCGCAGTATCTGTTTGCCCAGTTGCGCGTTGTTGCCCTCCAATCGCACCACCAGCGGCAGATTCAAATGCGTCTCCCTCGCCGCCGCCACGATGCCCGCGGCGATGATGTCGCATTGCATGATGCCGCCAAAAATGTTCACCAGGATGCCCTTGACGTTGGGATCGCTCAAAATGATCTTGAACGCCGCCGTCACCTGCTCCTTGCTGGCGCCGCCGCCGACATCCAGGAAGTTCGCCGGCTGGCCGCCAAAATGCTGGATGATGTCCATCGTCGCCATGGCCAGTCCCGCCCCGTTGACCAGGCAGGCGATGCTGCCGTCGAGTTTGATGTAATTGAGATTGAATTTGCTGGCTTCGATTTCCAGCGGCGCTTCCTCGGCCAAATCGCGCATCGCCTGGATGTTCGGGTGCCGGTAAAGAGCGTTGTCATCCAGGCTCATCTTGGCGTCGATGGCCAGCAAACTGTCCTTGCCGTCTTTGCCGGCGATGACGCAGAGCGGATTGATCTCCACCAGGCTGGCGTCGCATTCCCACCACGTTCGATAAAGGCCGGCGAACACTTTGACTCCCGCGGCGATCAGGTCGCCCCTCAACCCCAGCGCCACCGCCACTTTGCGGCCTTGAAAAGGCAGGAATCCGGCGGCGGGATCGATCGATTCCCTGATGATCTTTTCCGGATGCCCGGCGGCGACTTGTTCAATGTCCATGCCTCCTTCGGTGCTGGCCATAAGGATGGGCCGCGCCAGCGCGCGATCCAGGAGCACGGCGCAGTACAATTCCCTCTTGATGGCCGGGGCGCTGGTGACGAGGACCTTGCTCACGACGCGGCCTTCGGGACCGGTCTGTTTGGTGACCAGGACCTGGCCGAGCATGGCCGCGGCCATTTCAAAAACCTCGGCGGCACTTTGGCAGAGTTTGACGCCGCCTTGAAATCCGCTTTGGAACGTCCCCTTGCCGCGCCCGCCCGCGTGGATTTGCGATTTGACCACGACCAGGGCATCGCCTTTGGCGAAGAGGCTCTCGGCGGCTTTTTTCGCGGCGGCGGCCGTGCCGCAGACCTCGCCCGGCGGCACGGGCACGCCGTACTGCGCCAGCAATTGTTCGGCCTGGAATTCGTGGATATTCACCGGGAGTTTGAACTTTGAACTTTCCTGCCGCTGTTCAGTTTACATTTCCTTGTCGAACACCAGCACGTAGCTGTCTTTGGGCAGCAGCAGTTTGCCCTTCTCCGGGATCTCGACGACCGACGTTTCCGGCCTGGAACCGGGAAGATTGACCTGGTAGGCGGCCCCGTCCCTCTTCCAGGTGCCGGTGGCCACAATACTGTTGTCAAGACTGGTTGGGTCCAGCTTTTTCAAAAGCATTTGCTGGTTCGGCAGCGCCGTCAGGGAAAGTCCGGTGATGATCGGGAACATCTCCGCCTGGAGTTGCCTCAATTGCACCGGCGTCAATCCCGGATGCCGCCGTCGCTCCTGCGCCAGGCTTTCCCCGCGGTTGACCGTCCAGATGCCCAGGATGGTTTCGCTGTCAAACTTGGCCGATTGGCCGGTCGTCAAATACTGCTGCAAATCATCCAAATCGTTCCCAATCATGGCGGAAATCTCGCTCGTGATGGCCGCGTTGGTCAGCATCGCCTGCACCTTCGGATGATTGACAACGTCGATGATTCTTCCCTCCGCGATCAATTGCTGCAACGTCACGTCCGTGGCCAGGTCCTGGAAATCCTTCCGCTCCCCCAGTTGCAGAAAGGTCGGATAATGCGCCAGCCGGCTTTCCAGCAGCGGATTATGCAACACCAGGCTGACGATGTCCGCCGCCTGGTACACCTGGCGCGGCGTCGGGTCGTACGCCGCCACCACGCGGTCCATTTTGAGGCTGCCCAACTGCGCCCGCAGGTTGGTCAACAATTGCGCCTTGGCCGGAGCGCCCTCCCCCGCCGCTTCCGTCGTGAAATAACCCCCCGCATAAACCGGGATCATCAACAGGATGAAATAGACCGCGCCGTTGAGCAACCCGACGCACAGGCCCAGGCGCGCATAGAGCCGCCGCCAACTGATGAGTCTTCTCTCGTCGGTCACCTTGTACTTGAAATAAACCGCGATTTTCTCGTGCAAGACGTGCCCGGCGATCTTGAAGATGATGAGCACCGCCAAAAACGCGATCGCCTGCGGCAGAAACAGCCCCCACACCGGATGCTTCAGTCCGAAGAGCGGCAGCAAATGTCTGGTCAGGGGCGAGAGCGGGCCGGCCAAAAGCGCGCCCAGGACCAGCCCAAGAAACGAAAACCCCGCCCGCACGGGACCCGTATAATATCCCGTGACGCCGACCAATCCGAGGCAAAGCAAGGCGATGAACCAGACCATGCTGCAAGCTAGGGGTTTCCCTCGAAAAAAGCACGAATTAATTTCGCCCAACCCCGCTTCCGCTCCCTCGCTGATTCACTGATTCACTCATTCACTGACTCTCTTCAATCGTCGTCCTCCTTGTGCGCGAAGACAAAAGCGGCGTGAACGGGGGCCGGCATGGGGGAATTGGCGCCGCGCACCGATTTCCACACCACTTCGTTGAGCAGATAATCGTCGGCCGCGTCTTCCCTGGCGAAATTCATCTTCAACTGCGCGCCCCACGCGGCGGCCGTGTTCTTTTCGTTAAGATCGACGTTCGACGGCAGCGCGCTGTAGGGCCGCAAGTCCGGTTCGCCTTGAAACGAGGCAAACATCGGCGTGGCGGCGGCGTCGAACTGCGACATCGGATTGAGTCCGAGAATCAACTCCATCGTCCGCAGCATGCTGGTGGTGGAATACATCGTCGAATCGGTCACGCCGCGCCGTGCATACGGGCTGATGACGAACGCGGTCGTGCGGTGCGCCTCGACGTGGTCGGCGCCGTTTTGCGAGTCGTCTTCGATCACGAAAATGGCCGTTTGCCCCCAGGTTTTCGAGCGGCTGACCGCCTCGACGATGCGCCCCAACGCCAGGTCGTTTTCGGCGACGTAGGCCGCGGGTGTCGGGAAAGACCGAGTGGCGCCGTGGGTGTGGTCGTTGGGCAGGCGGATAATCTGGAGGCGGGGCATTTGCCCAGCCGTTTCAAGGCGCTGAAATTCCGCGATGAAACGGTCCGCCCGCTTCAGATCGCTGTAACCGAGGTCGAAACCGCGAAACAGCGGGTCAATGTGCCCTTCGAGCGCTCTGAGCCGGGCGCGCGCCGGCTCGTCGGGACGCTCGCCGTTGCCGACGAATTCGCCGTAGCTGCGGTAGCTCACGCCCGCTTCACTGGCGCGGTCCCAAATATACCCCGACGCCGGCGAGGCGATTGGGAAAAAACCCTCGGCGGGATAGGGAAATTTGCCGTTGCGATTATGTCCGTAGTTCAAGGGCCATGTCTTTTCCACGAAATCCGTGCAATAGGCGGCCATGCTCCATTCGTGGCCGCTGGCGCTGACTTCGGCGTCGGCGTAAAAATTGTCCAACAGGACAAAGTCGCCCGCCAGCTTGTGCTGGTTGGGGGTGACGCGTTCGGGAAAGAGGCACAGCTTGGGATCGCCGTTTCCCTTCGGCATGTCTCCCAACACCTGGTCGTAGGTCCGGTTTTCTTTGACGATATAGAGGCAATACTTGATCGGGCTGGGATCCCCAACCTTGGCGGGGATGGGACTGCCGGCCGGCGGCGCGACCGTCACGGCCTGTCCGGCTTTGAGCGGGGTGCAACGGTAAGCCTGCGCCGTCCACGCCGCCATCTGCGTTTCCCATTGCGGCCCGCGCGGCAGATCAATCACGCTCAAGGTTCCATTGTACAAGCTGGCAATGTATTGGGGGGGCCTCTTGCCGGGCGCCGGCACTTGCGGATTGGCCTTGGGCGTGGCGCCCTTGCCGTTTGCCACCAGCAGGCGGCGGCCATCGGGCGTCACCCGCACCGAAGTGGGATACCACCCCACTGGAATGAAACCCAGTGACCGGCTCCGGCGGCGGACGCTGACATCGAACACCGCCACCGCGTTGACGTTGGCGTTGGCCACGAAGAGCGTCCTTTCATCGGGCGACAGCGCCAGGCTGTTGGGCGTCGCGCCGGGGGGCGCGTCGGGAAAAAAGGCCGCCCAGATTGTTTCCAGGCATTCGCCGGAAGCGGTGTCGAGGACTGAGACGCTGTTGCGGCTGGCATTGGCGGCGTAAAGCAATTTCCCCGAGCGCGTCAACACCATTTCACACGGATGCTCCTCCGCCGGCCAGTTGGCGAGAACCTGCCCGGCTTTCAGGTCAATTACCTTGACGGAAGCCTGCGCCCAGAGGCTCACGTAAAGCCGCTGCCGCTTTTCATCCAGGCAACAGCCGTAGGGAAAGGTGTGATCGGCGTCGTTGCCGTAAAAGCCCAGTTCCGATCGCTTCTCGGCGGCGGTGGTGTCGAAATCGGCGGGGGGAATCAGCGGCGCCATGGCCAGGTGCGCCGGCTTTTGGCCCAGGCTGAAATCGATCGTTTTCGAGGGCGGGCCGATCTCGACCTCCGAGGCGGAGTCGCCCCAGACATTGGCCACGAAGAGGCGGCGGGCCGCGCGGTCCACCGCGATGCCGCACGGCGCGCCGCGCAGCGTCGGGTCATGCACCCGGATCTCGGTGTCGTTGGTCAACCGGCCTTCGCGAAAAGAGAAGCGGTGGACGACTTCATCCCCGCCGCCGCTGCAAAAAAGTTGCGAGCCGTCGTCGGAAAAGGCCAGCCCATAGAACGCCTCGCCCAGTGGCGCGCGGGAAGTCACCGCGTCCGTGGTCAAATCGACCGCGACGACTTCATGCGGCCCGTAGCCGGCATGGAGCACGGCGGCAAACCGGCCCGCGGGATGGACCGCCACGTTGACGGGAAAACTGCCCAATTCGATCTGTCGGCCCGCCGGGCGCAAAGACCATTGATTGTGCAGCAGCACCGAGCCGTCGGCCTGCGGGCCGGGCCATTTGACCGGTTCCACCGCGGGCTGCCCGGCACAGCGCCCCGCCGCCAGAGCGAGCAGGGCCAGCAGACAAGTATGGAAGCGCATAAGAATCCACGCAGTTTCGAGTAGGGCGAGCGAGAACTGTCAATCGCGTGTATAACCGTGCGGCAGTTCATCGCCCGGCAACGGCGGAACATCGGGCACCTTGGCCAGCAAAGCGTCAAAATCCGCCACATTGGCCCGCTGGGCGCGCGTCGCCATATCGTCGCGAATCTTCCAGGCTTCGATTTGGGCGGACAAGGCCAGGGCGACGATCTGGTCGAGGCTGGTTTTTTCCCGCTGTGCAACCTCGGCCGCAAGTTTTGCCAGGTAATCGGGTACTTTGGCTTCAATCGTGATCATAAGTTACTTTCTCAGTTCCTGCAAAAACTCGCCCGGTGGAACGACACGCACCTTCAGTGATTGGGCGGGCCGCAAGTGCCGGACGTTGTGGGTCACAAGATAGTCCACCCGGCCTTCGATTGCCAGACGAACCATTGCTTCGTCGTCCGAGTCGGATAAAACCGGCCACCAGGGGAATGATGGGCGTCGTTGTTCGGCGCGGTGGCAAAGACTGTCCAGAAACCGTTCGATCTCCTCATGTGTAAAGGGAAGTGAAGGCTGCCCGCGATGAAGTACTTCCTGGTATTCGGTCAAAAGAGTGTTGCTTAAAACAAGCGTCCACCGCCGCAACCCCAGGAGCCGAAGGAGTTCAAACGCCGAGCCGCGCTTGGAGCGGATGCCGGAAACGACAACATTGGTGTCAAGAATAGCACGCAACATTCCCAAACCCGATTCCTTTCTGCCGCGCCAGCGCGGCGGCCGACTGCCCGGCACAGCGCCCCGCCGCCAGAGCGAGAAGACAAATGAAGCAAGCGAAAATCCGCATAGATGGCGATAACCCTACGAAACGTCGGCCCTCGAAACACGTTAAATCGCCGTTACGTTCCCCGTCCCTTTTGTCCCTTCAAACTCGAAAGGCTAATTGCCTTCGGCAGCGGGAGGCTCGTTGGCTGCCTGTGCGGCCATGGCCTCTTCCTTGACCGAATCGGCCGACGGCAGCCCAAGAAAGTCGATCGCATTTTGGATCTCCACCTTCTCCTGCGGGTCTTCCGCCCAGGCCAATTGATTCTGTAACGCGGGGACAGCATCCGGGTTTCCAACCTCAACGGTCGCGGAAAGTGCCGCCTTGCGAATCTCCGGGTCTCGATTGTTCAATTCGGAAAGTATCGTCTTGAGCGCAGCCGGATCGCTGCTCGTCGTCAAATCGACCAATTGCGCTTTGCGCTCCAATACGTAGTCCGCGTGATTGGAGGCGGTTAATTCCGCTCCGCTCTCGTCAGCGGGCAGCAACAAGCCTTGCTGGGGAGCTCCCACTTGAGTGCGGCGGGCCGGGGCGGCAGCGGCGGATGGCGGAGAACTGGCGCCGTCGTCGCTGGTCGCGACATCGCTCACTGTCTGCGATGGGGCCGGCGGCGGGGAACCGGGCGCGTAACGATAATACACCGCCGCCGCCACAATGGCGAGCGCCAGCGCTGCGGTGAACAGAATTACTTTGAATCTCATATCGGCATCCGTCTGGCGTTGCGCCGCCTCCAAAAAAACTCGGCTTCCAAGCAAAGCGGGACAGTGGAATCTCCACTGTCCCGCAAAGAATCTCTTCCAAACCCGTTACGGGGTCGTAATCTTCCAGAAGCTCTCCGTCAAAGTGCCCTTAAGCAGTACGGAAGTGGCGTTGGTGAGGTAGGTGTTCGTCGTGATAATGGTGTTGGTACCAACAACATTGGTGATATAATAAGGGACAAGGGTTCCACCCATGGAGCCGGTACCGGCGACAGCCGAACTGAAGTCCTTGATCTCAATAAAGATGGGGGCTTTGTGGGTCCCCAAGTTTTTCGAAACACCGGTGCCGCTGCCGAAGCCGGAAACGTCGAAGGTCCAATCGGCAGGCGAGTTCACAGACACATATCCGAAACCATACGCTGTTCCTGAACCCGTTCCGTTGATGCCAACGCCATTGGTCGCCTTTTCGGTGCCGCTTTTGGCGTATTCGTCGAAACCAAAATAGAAGTCGTTGTTGGTCAGAGGATACACGACTTTGTCATCAACAACCTCGTATTGGGACGTGCTGTTGGTGAAGACCACGTTCGTGGCGATAGTATTGCCATTAGCGTTGGTCAGACCAGCATAGTTGGTCTGAGTGCTATAATTTGTCGTTACGTTGGTGGTGGCAGTGTTGGTTTGCAGGAAAACATAGACATTGGTATCAGTGTAAGACTGGGCCAAAACCAGCTTCGCCGTGTTGGTATTGAAGCCCTTGTCCGCCATTGTCGCCTGGAGAGCGGCCAGCAACGCTTTGGTGTTGAAAGCGCTCTGTTTAACCTTCTCGCTAATCAGGGTCTTGGCGTTGTTTGTGGTAGGGGCCTCTTGCGTGTAAACAGTGAGCTGAACGCCCACGGTATTCAACACGGTGGCGCTGGTCACGGTGGCGGTTGCGGCTTGCGTGGAGGTCACCGCTGCAACGGTAGCCAACACGGCCATGCTTAACATTTTCAGTTTATTAGTCATAACTTGTTTGACAGGATTTTAGTTTCTATCGTTTTCGGTTCTCTCCCGCACCTGTCTCCGCCACTTTTTCAATCTGAAAACGGCACAGACGGCGCGACACTATATCATGCTCTTGCCTGCAACATGCAGGCACAACTGTGTGACTTATCCTCTAAACGCCGCACAAAGTCAAGCCCCACCCCCATTTTTTTAACCAAAAAACTCCAAAAAAGAGGCAAAAAACCACGCAACATGCTCTTTTCCAACAAGTTAGATAATTTTTGTAATTTCATCAAAAAAAGCTGATTTTTCCCTTCTTTCCGTGCGTTTCCCCCAATACCTCAACGACTTGCGCCTCACAGCCCCGAACGCTTTCGCGGTGCAGCGCGCCGCTGACCCCCCGCCGGGGAACCCAAATCCTAAGACGGGCGCGAAACATTCAGGGGAGGACACGCGCCCACGCGTGTCGTGGCCGGCGCCCTCGCCGGCCACATCTTTGAATCTCATACACTTCCTATGGAATTGGGGGATGCCATCGGCGAGGGCGCCGATGGCGACACGCGAGAGCTCTGAGGTCGTCCGTCAAGGATTTTTGTTGGGAGTTATTCACCATCGGGTCTTCCAAAG
>JBEKYR010000025.1:0-66601 GCA_049510745.1 Verrucomicrobiota bacterium
GATGCCAGTCGGACCAAATCCAAGGTCGACCAATGTTGTCACGCCGTTATTGTTCAGCGTTAATTGCTGAAGTGTACTGTTGCTGGTGAAGTAAACATTATTGCCAGCGTGATCCACTGCCACAGAACCAGCGGCTGAATCCAACGTAGTGACATTGCCACTCGCGGCCGCCCATTGGACAAGCGTGCCATCGGTGAAGTATACATTGCCGCCGCCATCCACCGCGACGCTTCTCGGATAAGAATATGGACCGTCTGTCACCAATGTTGTCAGGTTGCCGTTTGCAGTTAGCTTTTTGACCGTACTGTCGCCGCTGTCAGCGATATACGCATTCCCAGAGGTGTCGATGGCGACATCGTAGGGAATACTTAATCCCGACGATGCCAGCGTCGTCAACGTGTTATTGGTGGCCGTCCATTTTTTGACCGCGTTATGGTAAGAGTCAGCAATATAAACATTTCCGGAGCGGTCAACCCCAACCCCGAAGGGAACAGACAATCCCGACGAGACCAGCGACATTGCCGTTTGTGTCGCAACATAAGTTGAACCGGCTTGGGTTACAGTCAAGGTCTGGCCGTCGATGATTAGCGTGCCGGAGCGCGTCGCGCCTGGATTCGAATCGAAGGTGAATACCATATTCGTGCAACCGGTGCCGCTTTGGTTTTCTGGACTGAGATGTAACCAAGCAACATTCGCAGACGCAGTCCAAGTGCTGGAATACGGATATACGGACAGAATCACGCTGTCGGCCCCGGCCGACGGTCCTTCCACTAATGAAGACGTGCCCAGGGATTGGCTGGCCGCGCGTTGCGTAACGCTGAACTTTTCTCCCATCCACGTGATAATTGCTGTGCGGGTGGATGTGGCAGCAGTGAAAGCGAAACCGACGATTCCATTCGTGACGGCGGTGATCGTAAGCCACGGCTGACTGCTCGAAGGAGCGGGTAAGCCGGGCAGAACAGTTGGAGCGGGTAAGGCCGCAGGCAAAGCATCGACCCCAGCGGCCAGACCTTCCCACTTTGGTGTTGGATCGACAAAGACGCGTTGCAGTTCTTTGACGGCGTTGTTGTCTGTATCGGCTATATAAACGTTGCCTGCGCTGTCGACCGCCACGCCATCTGGGCGGTTTAGCCCCGATACCGCTTGCGTCAAGGAGGCGTTGGCGGGAGACCATTCCCAAATCCAATCATCAGCTTGGTCGGCGACGTAAATATTATCAGAGCCATCTACTGCTACACCAGCGGGGAGGTAGAAGCCTCGTGGAGGCAACGTAGCGACATTGGTGGTGGCCACCATCCACTCATTGATTGCGTCGTTGCACGTGTCATCGAAGAAGACATTGCCTGCAAGGTCCACTGCTATGCCAGGAGGATAACACAGGTAATTCGGTGTCAGGGACGATAATGTGACGATGTTGCTGTTCGCCACCATCCATTCATAGACATCGTCATCATAACCATCGGCGATATAAACGTTGCCAGTACCATCCACCCCAACACCCGATGGAGAATGCAATTCCGACGAGACCAGCGTTGTTACATTGCCACTGACTACGCTCCATTCTTTGATGGCGTTATTACCTGAATCGGCAATGTAAACATTTCCCAACCGATCTACAGCGACAGTGTAGGGACCGCTCAACCCAGAGGAGACCAGTGTAGTCAGGGTGTTGCTGGCTACCACCCACTTCCTGATAGCATTGTTGCCACTGTCAGCGATGTAAACATTGCCAGCTCCGTCTACTGCTACGCCATGCGGGTTCGATAATCCCGAGGATACCAACGTCGTCAGAGATTGAGCGGGGACATACGTCGAACCAGCTTGGGTGATGGTGAGGATCTGGCCGCTAATGTCCAGGGTTGCAGAGCGGGTCAGACCAGGATTGGCATCGAAACCAAACGCGACATTCGCGCTGCCGGTGCCACCCTGGCTGGCCGCGCTCAAATGCAACCAAGCAGCGTTTGCGCCGGCCGTCCATGTGCCTGTTGCGGGCGACACCGCGAGTACTACGCTGTTGTTTCCGCCAGTTGGCCCAACCACAATCGAGGCCGTGCCCAGCGAATAAGTCACCGTTTGCGCCTGGGCAACCGTGAAACTCAACGATACCACTAGGGCACAACAATAGAAACAGCGTCGGACCTGATCGCGAAGACCGCCGAAGGGCGATTCGGTGTTCATTGTATTAGTCATTTCTGCCCCCAAGTAAGCGAGGCTTTAGCGACAAGCATTTGATACTGGGTGAATGTCCTATTGCAAGACATTTATGTCAGCGGTCACTCAAAACTGGTTGGTCCAACCGGCGGATTGCGCGTGAACTGGGTGTCCACCGGGAGACGGTGGGCAAGTGTCTGCTGCTGGCACGGTCAAAACCAGCCATTTCGACCCCCCGGCTCCGATTCTGACCCAGGTTCAAAACGGACGGTTTTTCGATGCTCTCCCTCAACCTCTCCATCACCACGGCCAACCCAGACCAGCCTCTCCTCACCTTTCCATTCTCTTCAACCAGGTCATCTTGAGGCTTCAACCGGCCCTCATTTCAACCCGACGCTGACTGAAGCAGTTTAACCCCCTTCCACCCCCCTCACACCGCTCCCATCCACCCCAGGCAAATCATTTCTCAAAGCCACGTTGAACTCCTCCCTAATCAACGGCGCCACCACAGCCTTGAACTCAGGGCGTTTGATGTCGGGCAACTCACGCTGCTTCAACAAACAGCGGAAAACAGCATACGCATCGGCCAATCTCAAAATCTCCCCAGGTTCGCTGGTCAGAAGATCATCAACGAACCTCCTCGCATTCCTCGCCGATTCGACCATGCACCGGCTTTGACTGGGGGATCAAAACATCACGCTGAAGACCCTGGAACCCCTCTGCGACAGGTTCAAAGTTTCGGTGGGGAGATTTTTGAGGATTGAGCCGGGGCAATCTCGCAACCGAATTGATCGGATTTTGAACAGCCTCTCTGAAAAAGCACGGCTACAAATTGGCCTTCACCCATGCCGCCATCAATTCATTGGTTCCTGAGTTCCACGCTTTTTGATACAGCTTGCGGCTAACCTCCAGCCAATTCGTTCCTTCCACGTTCTCTGTGCCGCCTGCAGCCATATATTCTTCCCGCGTCGTGCTTTGAATCCGCGCATATTTGCCAACCCACGTAACATCATAGAGCGTCGCGGTTAACGACTTCTCAATCTGCCCAGGGGTGGGTTGCTTCTCGCTGCGATGGTCCACACCCTTGATCTTGACCGTGACACCGTCCCTAAAACAATAAACCTCGTTGATGCCGTTGGCCGGCAGAATATCCTCATAAACAATCCCCCGCACTGGAAATTGTCCACCCGATTGCCAAATGATGAAATCCGCCAGCTTTTTAAGATCATTGGTCGTGGCGGAACCTTTCACAGAGATACAGGCTTTGACCATCCAACGCGCCAAACGATGCGCATCCGGATCGAGCAAAATGACCACGGCGGTTTTATTTGTGTTGAGCGCCTTATCCAGCACGGAGTAAGTGCATTGCATAGTCGGAAAGCCTTCCCATCCAGACACCACCACTGGCTTTGGATTGGCTTCCATGTAACGCGCCTGTGCTAGTCGGGGAGCCAGTTCCGCCGCCAACTTTTCAATCATCGGCGACGAATTTGTGATGGACGCAATGTCCTCAGCTCTGGTTGTTAAGAGCATGGCCCAAACAGCCACGCCCACGAGCACGTATTTCAGGGTCCGCACCATCATCTCTGATTTTGGCTAAATTCCGGCTTTTTGCGAGCCTTTTCCCCGACCCAATCTCAAACCTCAATGACCCTGCCGGCTGCGATGTTTAGTGCAGGACATTTTTTCGCCACACCATTGAGGAAAGCGGATCAACCCCTACAGATGCTCGATCTCGGAGTTTGGAGGATTGAGCCGGACCAATCTCCTTTGTGCGGGAGGGTTGAGCTGATTGCGGACGAAAGGGGAATATTGCAGGACTGGGCTGGGTTGGTGAGCGGGATGAATGGGGAATACCAAACCGCTTCCCCTGATCGTTCTTCAAAGCCTTCTCCATGACCTTGTCGCCTTGTCACCCCTTTCCAGTTAATGCACTTGTTTCATTAAAACAATCTGTCAAAATCCGGGAGCAAACTTGCAGTCAAGGGCGGAACAGAACAAATTACACCCGGTTCAATGGACGCGCCGCTCGTTTTGCGCGCGGGCATTGGCTGGGACGGCGGTCGGGGTGGTGGCAAGGGCGCTGGAAGGTGCAAGTGAGGCGGAAGGCAACAGCCAGACGGGTTTTATACTGGGAGATCTTCACGCGATGGAAGCAACGGCAGCGGCCTTTATGCAAAAGTCTCACCTGCCGGGGATGTCCGTCGCAATTGCAAGGAAAACAAAAATGCGGTCGGCACGCTTCCTGCGTTGCTCATAATTGCGTGTCTCACCAACCCGCGTGTGCGGTTTGGGCGGAGTCTGGATAAGCTCAATATCTGGACTCCGTTTCGTTTTTGCCCATGTCACTCACGTGAAATGGGCATGGTTCCCGCCCTTCTCCCAATGACGTGTTTCACCGTGGCCTAAGCTGAATCCAAGGTTTTTCCCAACGGCGGCAGGGAAAGACCTAGTGGCGGGCAGGTCTCCCCGGGCGTATAGGGGTAATTGCGAGTCTCACCAAACCGCGTGTGCGGTTTGGGCGGGGTCCAGATATGCTCAATTCAACATTTGGACTCCGTTCCCTTTTTAGCCGTGTCGCCTTTCGTTCCATTGGGTTCCCCAGCGCGCTTGACGGCGGCGCCGTAGGCGCGGGCGCTGCGCGTGAGTGCCGCCAGTCGCGGCGGCTGAGAGCAACAGATGCACCGTCTGAAATCGTGAATGTTGGTTTAGTTAACTCTTGGCGGTTTAATTAACACTTTTGGCGGGCGAGATTTGGGCGGATGGCGGCAGGGTTTAAATTGCATCATGTTTGATTTCAGCAACTTACAGTGGATCCATCCAACTCCGGGTTCCCTTGGCTCAAGATCAGGAGTACTTGTTGAAAACCCGGTTCGGCGCTTGCACGTACGAGGAGCGGACGCGGCGCAAATTGAAAAGGGCTTGCTCCAGCAGGACTTTTTTCTCCTGCGCTCTGCGTTTGCGCGCGGCCAACAGCTCGCTGTGATGCGTCTCCAAGGCGAGCAGTTGGTTGACTTCGTCGCGGAACGGGTGCGTGTCGGCTTCGTCGGGGTTTTTCGCCCGCCATTGGGCAATGGCCTCGGCCAGCGGCGCTCTCAACTCGGCTTTCGACTCCTGGATTTTTCCCAGGGCAGTCAGGTCGGCGGCGTGGATGGCCTCGCCTTCGGCATGGGTCTTCTCCAGCCACTGTTTGAGAATTGCGGCGATGCGCTGACGGGGTTCCATAGGTCAGGCGGCGGCGGCTTCGAGGGATTCCGTGGCGGTGGCGGCGCGGCTTTCGCCGCCGTTGTGGAGCATTTCGGCCCAGCTATCCCGCAACACGCGCAGGCGCATGATCGTCTCTTCGATCGGTTCCCGCTGCTTGCGGCGGTTGGCGTCGCGCAACCGGCAGTAGAAATAGTTGTAAAGGCGCCGGAAATTGGCGGAAACCTCCCCGCCCGCCTCCATATTGAGGGTGGCGTTCATTTCGTGAATGATGGCCTGCGCCCGCAAAATGTTATTATTAATCGTCTGGTTGAAGGCCAGGGGGTCGGTGTGGCCAAAACCAGTCAGGGCCTTTTCCAGAAACCCAATCGCCCCATCGTAAAGCATCAGGACCAGTTGGCCGGGAGTGGCGGTTTGCGTGGCGACCCTCCGGTAGGATTCCCACGGCTTATTACGTTGCATCATAAGAGGCTGTCGGTGAACAACTTACTGATTTTCTGCGGACAGGCTTTTGGCCAATTGCCAGGACAACGCGGTGAGAGTGTCACCCGAAGGATAATTGGGGTCTGCGATAAGAGACTGGGCCCGCGCGACCATTTCAGGGCGGCTGGCGGGGGTGTTTTGCAAAGCTTGTTCCAAGGCCGAGGAGTTTGCAAGAGAGACGCGATCCGAAAGCATGTTGGGTGTGGGCGCGGTACGTTTTCCCCCAATGGCCCCGTTTACGCCCGTTGTGCTCAGATTTGTATTGATTTCCATATTAACAACTCGTTGGACCTATCACGCGATTGTCTGCCACTTTTATATCGGCTGGCGGGCCAAAAACTTTAGGGCGGTTTCGCAATCTATCTTCGCGGCAGGGTGGTCAAAAGGGCGTGCAATGTGTATTGGCCAAACCGGCTGGGCGAACTGAGGATGGCGTTGGGGTCCGGCAGCGGCGACTGGGTGGTGATATGCTCGGCTTCGTAAGCGCGGGCCGCGTTGGCCACCGCCCCGTCCCCGGCGTCGAAAACCTCGTTCGCCTGCCAGTAAATCACGTGGTCCTTGTTAAAAACGAGGGTCAATTTCCATCCCACCGCCACGGGCTGATAGGGTTGATAACGGGTCAACTGATTGAAGAAAACGGCATGACACCCGGTTTCCTCTTGCAGGCGATCAAAGAAATCGGGCGGCAATTGGTCTTCGGACTTCCAGACGCCCTGGCCGGTCCAACGGCGCAGTTGCTCGGGCGTGACCACAATCACCTCGAACCGCTTGGCCTTCTCCAATTCCGCCCGCAGCAGCGGTTGCAACGAATCCACTCCCGCCTGAAAGGTTTCCGTGGGCAACAGCGGCGCCATCGGCAGGAGCGCGACGCGTTTGACCTCGGGATCGAGCATCGGGCCTTTGCTGTAGATATTGGATGGCTGGTAGCGAGCTTCCAGGGGAAGACGGGCCGGGCGGGATTGGCAGCCCGACAACACCAAAGGCAGGGCCAGACCCGGCAAAAACCGGGCCAGCCAACGCCGGCGCGCTCGGAAAAGCTCGAACAATCCTGTCATTCTGCTCCCTAACATACACAATATCGGCGGAAGGGGGAGAAAACATAAGCCAAAAAAACCTGCCTTATACCAAAGATCCGCGTTGCACAGGGTTTCCCGCCCCGGCGAGCCGTTGCGCATGGAAAGCGGCACGGCGCGGTTTCGCATTGTGCTCACCACAGGGCACTGGGAGTGACCTCTTTTACCGGCCCACCACGAGTATATCGAGGAATCCAGGCCCGCCGCGTCCCCCGCGCCGTTCGCCAGCCGGCCGTTCCGCGTTGGCCGGAGTATTGGTGGCGGGGGCGGTCCCGCCCGCGCTGGCCGCGGGAGCCGGCGCCCGCTCCGTGGCGATCAAAATAATCTGGTTCTTCTTCGTGTCCAACGTGCAGGTTTTGGCGCCCTGCTTGGTTTGCACGGTCTGTTCCACCTCAAAACTGGTCGGGCTGTTTTCCTTGATGATGGTCAGCGTGCCGTCGCGCTGGGAACTGAAGGCTTCCATGGTCTTGGGATTGAAACCGCCGCTATCGGTGCCGTTGCCGATGGGCAGGGTGGCGAGGATTTTTCCGTCGTCGGCGCTGAGGACGACGCACGTTGCCGGTTCGTGGCACATGGCGAAGAGAATGTGGTTCTTCACATCCAGACCAAGGCCGCCCGGCCCGCCGCCCTTGCCGGCCAGGTCGTAGTGCGCCGTCACCTTGAGAGTTTTGACGTCAACGACGGCGATGCTGTCTTTGTCCTCGAGGTCAACGTAAAGACGGCCCTGTTCGTCGCTGGCGGCTTGTTCCGGCGCGCCGCCCAGGTCAATCGTGCCGACGATGGAGCCGTCCTTGGGGTCGAGCAGCGTGGCGTTGGGCTGGCTGTGGCTGAAAACATAGACCCGTTCGGAGGCGGGTTCAAAGAGAATGCCGTCCGGCCGGCCTTGCACGGCGATTTTCTTAATCAGCGCCAGGGTCTCGGTATCAAACATGGTGACCGGGCCGCTGCTGCTGAAGCCGTGGTGGGACTTGGGGTCAACCGCAACGCCGTGCCCCCCCGCGTTGGTGATGGCGCCGACGGATTTGAGCGTGTCCAGGTCAAAGGCCAGGATCTGATTGCCGCGGGGCACATAAAGGCGGCGGCCCTCGCTGTCCGCATAGACGTAATCGATCCCGCCTGTGCCCATGGTTTGGGAGGAGTTGACGATCCTGTAAGGTTCCGCGGCTGCCGCGGTCTGGCTCGGTCCGATCGAGGCCGACATCCCTATTGCAGCCACAAACAAAACGCGTGAAAGATGATTTTGGCAGTTCATAGGGCGGCAATCTAACATAGGGTCATTAAAGAAACAATGACCCTGGCATGACAGTTTTGTAATGTATCAGGTTGTCGGATGGCTCGTCCTGCCGGCAATCCAATCGACCAGCAGAAAAGCGCAAACGAAGAAGGGGAAGACCCCATACAGGGTGTCGCTCGCCGAGTGAGAATGCCTGTCCACGGCCCTGAACACCGTCAGGCAGAATAAAACAGCGAGAAAAGACACGATTGCGCCCGGAACTGACACCGGGACGTGGAACCAGCCGCAACGCTTGAACCATATTGTTTTCATACGTGTTTCTGATGATGACGCGCTTCACTTTGTATTACAAAGTGAGTTCCGTCAAATCAAATCGCTCCCGCTCTCCCTGCCGGCCTCTCCACGCTGGATGGACAAATGGAAGACCTTCGTTCACTATCGTTGCCATCAAGAATATGAGAACGTTTTGCCTCGCCTTCGTTTCGCTCTGTTGCCTCGGGTTTTCCGCCGCCTCGGTTGCGGGAACGGATTTGAGCGCGGAGATCAACATCGCCAATAAAAAATTCGTCCTGTCCAACGGCTTGACCGTGCTGGTCCATGAAGACCACAAGGCTCCCATTGTCGCCGTCAATCTTTGGTACCACGTCGGCTCGAAAAATGAGCGGCCCGGCAAAACGGGCTTCGCGCACCTCTTCGAGCATCTCATGTTCACCGGCAGCCAGCATCTGGGCACCGGGCACGATCAACGCGCCTTCTTCGAGGCCATGGAAAAAATCGGCGCGACCGATCTCAACGGCACGACCAGCGAAGACCGCACCGATTTTTTTGAGAACGTTCCCAAAAACGCCCTCGATGTCGCCCTCTGGATGGAATCCGACCGCATGGGCCACCTGCTCGAGTCTGTGGACCAACTCAAACTCGATGAACAGCGCGGCGTCGTCCAAAATGAAAAGCGCCAGGGCGAGAACCAGCCTTACGGCGTCGTCGAGGAGTTGATGGTCAAGGCAACCGCGCCCGCCGGCCATCCTTATTCCTGGACGGTGATCGGTTCGATGGAAGACCTCGACGCCGCGTCGCTGGACGATGTGCGCAACTGGTTCAAGACCTATTACGGCGCGGCCAACGTCGTCCTGGTGATCGCGGGTGATGTCGATACGGACGAGGCCGTGGCCAAGGCGCGGCAGTATTTTGAGAGCATCCCGTCCGGGCCGCCGGTGGCGCGTTTCACCAGTTGGATAGCGCCGATGACCGGGGTGCGGCGCCAAGTGGTTGGCGATCACGTTCCCCAGGCCCGCCTCTATGAAGTCTGGAACGCCCCGCCCTACGGGGAATTGGACGCGACCCGGCTGGATTTGCTCAGCGACGTGTTGTCCGAAGGAAAATCTTCCCGCCTCTATAAACGGCTGGTCTATGACGAGCAGATCGCCACGGACGTTTCCGCTTACCTCGACGCCCGCGAAATCAACAGCCAGTTCGGCATCGTCGTCACCGTGCGGCCCGGACAAGACATCGACCGGGTGGAGCAGGCGGCGCGGGAGGAAGTGGCGCGGCTGCTCAAGAACGGTCCCACCCCGGACGAATTGCAGCGTGTCAAGACTCAATACTTCGCCCGCTTCAGCCGGGGCATCGAGCGCATCGGCGGTTTTGGGGGCGTGTCGGATATTCTGGCCATGAACCAGACGTTTCGCGGCTCGCCGGATTATTACAAAACCGTCCTGGCCCAGGCGGGCGCCGCCACTGCGGCCGATCTGCGCGACGCCGGCCGGCGCTGGCTTTCCGACGGAGTTTATATCCTGCGCGTGCTGCCCTTTCCCAAATATGCCGCCGCCAAAGACGAGGTGGACCGGTCGCATTTGCCGCAACCGGGTCCCGCCCCGGAAGTGAATTTCCCCGAATTGCAGCGGGCCACCTTGGCCAACGGATTGAAAATCATCCTGGCCGAGCGGCACGGTGTTCCTTTGGTCCATGTCGATTTGCTGGTCGATGCCGGTTACGCCGCCGACCAATTCGCCGCGCCCGGCGCCGCCAGCCTGGCCATGGCGATGCTGGAGGAAGGCACCACCACGCGCTCGTCCCTGCAAATCAGCGATGAACTCGCGCGCCTCGGCGCCAACCTGGGCACGAGTTCCGACCTCGACACCAGCGCGGTCCATCTTTCCGCGTTGCGGCCCAATTTGGAGAAGTCGCTGGCGCTCTTCGCCGATGTCATCCTCCATCCTTCCTTTCCGGCGGCGGACTTCGACCGTCTGCAAAAGCAGCGCCTGGCGGAAATCCGCCGGGAGAAAACCGAGCCGCGCTCCATGGCCATGCGGCTCCTGCCCGGCCTGCTTTTCGGCCCGGACCATGCCTACGGCAACCCGCTGACCGGCTCCGGCACGGAGGACTCCGTGGCGAAAATGTCGCGCGGCGACATGGCGCGCTTCCACCAATCGTGGTTCAAGCCCGGCCACGCCACCCTGGTCATTGTGGGCGATACGGACTTGAAGACGGTCGAGCCGCAATTGGAGAAACTCTTCGGCGCCTGGCAGCCCGGCGACGTTCCGCGCAAGAACATCGGGCCGGTCGCCGCCAGGGAGTCGTCCGCCCTTTACCTGGTGGATCGGCCCGGCTCGCTCCAATCGATGATCATGGCGGCGGACATCGCGCCGCCCGCGGGCCAGCCGGGAGAAATCGCGCGCGAGACGCTCAACTCCGTTTTGGGCGGCACCTTCACCTCGCGCGTCAACATGAATTTGCGCGAGGACAAACATTGGTCCTACGGCGCCCATACCCTGCTGGCGCGCGCGCGCGGCCCCAGCCCCTTCATCGCCTGGGCGCCGGTGCAGACCGACAAGACCAGCCAGTCCATGGTCGAGCTGGACAAGGAACTGCGCAACATCCTGGAGCCGCAACCGGTGACCGAGGCGGAACTGGACACCGCCAAGAAAAGCCAGACCCTCGAACTGCCGGGCCGATGGGAAACCCAATCACGCGTGGCCGCTTCGATTGCCGAAATGGTCCGCTTCAACCTGCCCGACGATTATTTTGCGACCTACCCGGACAAAGTGCGCGCGCTGACGCAAAGCGAGGTTGAACAAACCGCCGCCGATGTCGTGCAACCTAGGCGCCTGGTCTGGGTGGTGGTTGGGGACCGGTCAAAAATCGAGGCCCCAATCCGCGCCCTGGGCTGGGGCCAACTCCACTGGCTCGATCCCGACGGCCGGCCGGTGGAGTAAGGAATCCCTCCGCCCCGTGGCCGGCGTTTAATTCCTCAATGTGTCCAGATACCGGAGGCTTTCGGGAATTTGCTGCTCGGAATCGGGCGATTCGTCTTCGATGAAATACCATTTGACTCCCACGTTCTGGGCGGCGCGCAAAATCGCGGGCAAATCGAGCATGCCGGTTCCCATCGCCACGTCGTTCGTCACGTCGGAATGGCCGGTGAGCAAGCCCGTGGGCGTCCCTTTTCGCATATCTTTAACGTGCAACAGCTCCCAGCGGCCCGGATATTCGCCCAGTAATTTCACCGGGTCCTGGCCGGCGTGGACGATCCAAAAAATGTCCATCTCGAATTTCACGTTTTCGGGATTGGTTCGTTGCACCAGCAAATCGAAGAGCGTGCCCTTGCCGGACGGCTGAAATTCGTAGCCATGCGTGTGATAGAAAAAGTGCATGTGGCGCCGGGCCGCCAAATCCCCCGCCCGGTTGAACACGTCAATGGCTTTGCGGCAGGCCGCCTCGTCGAAGGGGTCATTGTGCGGAATCCAGGCGCACCCCACATACACCAGGCCCAGGTCGGTCGCCTCATTCAGCACCGCTGCGGGGTCTTTGCTCCACTCCTCAAAGGAGAAATGGCCGCTGACGGGGTCCAGTCCCGCGGCATCCAACTTCTCTTTGAAAACCTTGGGCGGAAGGCCGTAGGTGCCGGCCAGTTCCACAAATCTCACGCCCCAATTGCGCACCTCGGCCAGCGTGCCGGGCACGTCCTTGTCCAATTGGGCGCGCACACTGTAAAGTTGCACGCCCGCCACGCCCTTGAAGGGGGGCGGATGAAACAGAGCGCAGCCCGCCAGCAACCCGGCCAGGCCCAACGCCGCCAGTCCCGTGGCGCGCGCGGTGAAAATTCGACGAACGGAGGAGATCATGTTTTGTTGAGCTTTCATTGCCGCTCATCATGCGGCCAACGCGCCGCCTTTGTCCATCATTAACCTGTCCCCCGTCGCAAGAGCGCGCGGGCGCGGCGAATCCACACCCGGTCCCGCTTGCGCTGATAGGCCGGGGCGTGGCGGTCGTCGTGGATCGCCGCCTGGAATTCCAGGCGGGCCAGGTCGCCCTTGTTTTCGGCCAGGTAAAGTTCGCCCAGTTGCACGCGGGCGCGGGCGTAGTCGTGTTCCTCCAGCACCTCCTGCCAGACGGCGATGGCCCCGGCCCGATCGCCGAGCAACTTGAGCGTTTCCGCGTAGGCCATGAGCGTATAACCGTAGTCGTGCTTGCGATTTTCGACGCAGACTTGATAAAGCAGCGTGCAGGCTTCCTCCGCTTTCTTCTGGCGCAGCAAACATTGGCCCATGTGAGCGCGGGCGTCGATGTCCTGCGGATCGCGCTCCAGCGAGGCGCGATAGCATTCCTCCGCTTTGGCCAGGTTTCCCTTTTGAAAATAAATGTCCCCCAACTCAAGGTAATGATGCGGCTTGTCCAGATTGTGAATCAGGACCTCCAATTCCTTGATGCGCTGCCGCTTGCCCGCGCCGGGCAACTCGAACCCTTGCGTCGCCGAGGGCGCGGCCCGATAGACCATCAAAAAGTAAAACAGCGCCGTCAGGCCGGGAAAAATCAGGATGAGCAGCGCCCACAGCCATTCCTCGCGCCGAATGGCATCGACCAGCATCCAGAGTTGGAACGCCGCCAGCGCCACCTCGAACGGGCTGCCGTGGAATGCCGACCAGTAAAAATTTAGAATGTAATTCATTGCCAATCGCCGGCCGGAAACGCCGGGAAAAAACTGGACGGCTAAAGAGGCGGGTTTGTCGCCGATTTCAAACAGCGCAAGATCGCTTCGGCTGTGAAGTGTTCCAGCCACAATCGCTCGCGCGTGGCCGTCGCCCATTCGTTTGGCTCGTTGCCATAAACCAGATCAATCGCGCGGATGCTCTCCAACCTCTCTGCCATGTCCTTGCGCAACTGTCGCTCCGCATCCGGCATGTCGCGCATCACCGCCACGGAACGCGCCACAAACTCCGCGTCCACCAGCCTCGGCCTCGCCGAATCACTGCGGGGAACATCGAAAGGATCGCGCGGCGGCGGGGCAAAGAGTTCCGGTTGCGCGGCGTCTTTCATGTTTTCCAATCGAATGTTCCCGCCTTCACGCACAGGTAATTGGCATCCAATTCCGGCTGAAGGAGGATCAGCGCGGCGATGCGGCGGGCCATGTGTGTGACTTCGCGCGCTTCCTCCGGCGTCAGCGCGCGGCCGAGCAATGCAAATTCACGATAGCTCAACCACTTCTTGATCACCTGATAACCGCCGATGGTGTAGTCCCAGACATTTTCCGGCACATTACTCCAGCAAGCGAAGTCGTTCAGATAAATGTCATGCGTGGTTTGTCCCAGCGCGGCAACGGTTTCGTCCTGGGCGAAGGCGCGTGTTTGCATCTTGCCCTTGCCGGGCATCGTCACGCCTTTTTTGCCAGCGTGTCCCCAGCCAGCGGTTAGGGAAAGATTCAATATGTCGCGCGTCAACCGGGTAACGACGGCAATCTTCACCAGTTCCGGGAAAACTTTTCCAGCAGTCACGCCGTCCACTGGCATTTCTGCGTCAAGCAACGCAGCAACTTGCTTGCCTAATTCGGCAGACGCAATTAAAACGGCTTTGGAATCCGGCAAGGGAATGCGTGGCCAATCCTGCTGGATGCCGTCAGCATTCTCTGCGAGATACGCCGGCGAATATCCAATGGCCAGTGCGTGCATCCAAATCAATCCTGTCGTCTCCGCATCCGCATCAGGGTTTTTGATGCCGAGTTTCGCGAGATAAGCGCGAGCGGCGGGCGAAAGATTGGCAGTGAGTTTTTCTCCGCCAGTTTTGTAAGCCGGAGCGGCTTCGTGGAGGATGCTACCGAACTTACCATTGCCATCGTCTTCCTCCTTTTGCCTCTCTCGTTGCTTCAATCGAAATGGAAAAACCGATGCGTTGGGCGGCATCATGTGGTAGTCACAAAGAGTGCGGGCAACGGTTATAGGCGCCCCTTCCGGAGACTTTGCAGCTTTGAAGCGAGATACCACGGCGGGAGATCCAACGGCATAATTTGCCCAATAATCAGGACGTGGCTCACGCCAAAGCGGACGGGTTGGAGAATAGTAACACCATTGCGTGTCAAACGGCCTCATCGCAAAACGAACAACGCGAGTTTCATCGAATGATTCGACAGACAACAATAGTTTTCTAGCTTTCAGGGCGTCAAATCTCGGCACGTTACGGGTCAATCCTGTTCCGAGCTCGTGTAAAGCGGTCCATTCAACTTTTGGATCAAAATATTTTTTCATCCGCTCAACAAGCGGTTCGCGTTCGATTGAAATCAGTGCTTTTCGACGATCTTCAGCAATCCCAGCAAACGGGCTTCGAAGCGAGAGTTCGGTGATTTTGGGCCAGCTCAAATAATGAGCGGCGATGTCAGTGGGTTTAAAACCGAACCAGTTTTCCTTTAGTGGTTCTGCTTGCTTGTATTGAACATTAAACTTTTTTTCTTTGAGACTTTCGAGAAGATGGGCGCGCCGGTCAGCAGATTTGGCGTCGTTCAGGTCATCACGGAATAAGACAGATTTCTTTTGCTTCTTACCAGTTTTGACCCAAAGAGAAATGGCAACGCCTTGTTGAATTCCAGGCGAGAAACCTGCGAGAGCAAAGACAGTTTCACTTGTGCGTCCATCTGGCGCGTATTCGGAAATCTTCCGGTTGCCGTGCATATTCTCAATCCAAAAGCTGTCGAACGAATTGAGGAGATTCTGGCGGAGAACCACAAACGATGGGTCGCTGATCCATGAGTGGTTTGAAATGTAGCAGACAATTCCTTTGCCGGTTTTTTCGGCAATGCGCCGCTCTGCAATTCGAAAGAACCGAACGTAAAGCTCATCCAAATTGAACTTTTTAATACCCCAGCCGCCTTTCTTAACGGGGTCAGACAGTTTGTAATGGCGCTCCATTACTCGCTGTCCGTGTTCATCAAATAAATCTTCCCCCGCCTTGTTTTTTTTCTGCGTCCAATAAATGCCTTTATAAATCTCCACCAGTCCCTGCTCTTCTTTTGGACTGACGCCCGCATAAGCATTGTAAGGCGGGTTGCCAAGGATGACCAGAATCGGTTTTTCTTGCTTCACGTTGCCCGCACCTTTGCGCTCGGCTTCCAACTCTGGCCATTTCGCGAGCTGTGGATTGGCAATGTTCTCATCCCACCCGCTGAGCGCGTTGGTCAGAAAAATTCCAGCCCGTTCGTTCTTGGAATCCTCGAGGGGCACAGAGAGATTTTGCAGGAGTAAACCCATTTGCAGATGGGCCACGACAAACGGCGCGGGCATGATTTCAAAACCGAAGACTCGTTTCTGCGCAGCCTCCTTAAGTTCGACATTGACCAAGGCATCCTCGCCTTTTTCTTCCGTGAGAGTTTGAGAAATTCTCCGCAACACCTCGACGAGATACGCACCGGTGCCGCAGCAGGGGTCGAGCACGAACACCCGCGGGTCGGCCAGGCCGTCGGCTATATCCAGTTCCTCGCGCAACGCAGTGTCCACGCGGGCGACCTGGTATTGCACGATCTCCGGCGGCGTGTACCAGACGCCGAGTTCCTTGCGCAGTTCGGGGTCGAAAGCCTCCAGGAACGGTTCGTAGAAATACTGGACTGCGTGGTCTTCGACGAACCGTTCAAAGAACGCGGCATGGTCAACGCGGTTAAGCGCGGCCGCCGTCCAATCGAGAACTTCCACCAGTTTGAGCGGGCCGAGTTTGGCTGGCGTGGCCACCTGGTCGAACAACGCGCTGATCATCGGCACATGGAGCGTCCACGCGGCGGATTTCCAATCGAAAGCATCCTTGCGTTGCGGCTTTTCCTTGCGCCAGAGAACCCACGCGGAAAACACGCCGTAGAAAAGGGTTTGCACGAGCGTCGAGCGGAAGAAGTGTTCACCCTTCTCCGCCTCGAATTTCATGCCAAGGGCTTCTTCCAGCGCGCTGCGCACGGCGGCCAGTTGCGGCAAATCTTTGGCGGCTTCCACGCGCGAGCGGGCATCCCGCGCATACGAGGCGAGAAAGAAAGCGACGTCCTTGGGATTATTCAAAGGCGCGGCGTGGAGCATTACCCGCTTGAGGTATTCGGCAAAGCGTTCGCCAAGTTCATTGGCCGCTTTGCGCGGTTGCGCCGCAACCACCCAAAAGGATTTTTCGTCGGGCGCCAGTTGAAAGGATTCGAGCCGGAGCGGATTGCCGTTGTCGCCTCGTTTCAAAAGCAGAAAGCTGCGGTAATTCGTCACCAACACCTGCCCGTAATGCCTCACATAGTCGCCGACTTGTTTGCTCTCCGCCATGTCGTCAACCTCGGCCCCGGTGGATTTGACTTCAATGACACCGCGCGCTGGCAGCGGGATTCCGAGGAGCGGAGATTCTTCGTTCGTGTTCTCCAGTTGATCGGGAGTGAACAGCCCGCCGTCCGGAAAACCCGCGCCGCTGTTCTTCGGGTGGATGAAGCAGAGGACTTTTGGTTTGAGCGTGTGACCGATGGCATTGAAGAGATTGGCCAGCGCGCCGTAGCCGGAAGTCTCCTCCGTCGCCGCGCCGGACGAACGAATGGCATGCAACTCATCGAGGTAGGTTTCGAGGGCGTTGCTCATGACACCCCCAAATGATCCTCAAATCTCCGCTCCATGTCCAAGTGAAAGCGACTCGGCATGGCGCCACTTTGCGCGGAAAATCTCCCAGGGTCAATCCGCCTTCATCAGCGTCCGTTGCCCAAACACCGGCTCCGCTCGCCGCCTGCCCGGCCCCGGCATCCGGGCGCAAGTTCCATGTCTTTCCCGGTCCCTTTCCTGCATTCCTTGATCTTAATCGTAATCATAATCCTCTTTCCGTCCCCGTCCATCTCCTCCCAAAGAAAATCTCAAAAAAACTTACGAAAATACTTGCGCATACATAAACATGTGTTAGATTCTCGACGTGTGAGCACTCGCTGCTTTGACATAAAGTGCGGCCGCCCGGCAACAAACCTGCCCGCCTGCCGCAGGACGGACCGCACCGCCAAGCGGTCATCCCGGCAATTTGTTCTGGTCTGCGGGCCGCCAGCAATGGTGCCAGGTCCGCGCAGACCAGCCAAAGACGTTGACGGCCACACCGCTACGGAAGGCAGCCTATCCGCATGGAGCGTTGACGTTAAAGCCCAGCCCCGCACCGCTTCAAACGCAGACGCCATGAACCGCCAGCACCGGAAACCGCTCCGAAAAGCTGTCAAAGAAGCCGGAATCAACCTGGAAGACGAAGCCAAAAACCCGGACAAAACCGGACAAATCCGGCCAAATCCGGGTAAATCCGGCTAAATCGGGCCAAAAAATGAAAATTGAAAAAATACCCGGATCCGCCGACAGCGATCAGTGACGACAAACCTCCTGAGCACCGCGCGATTGCGGCTTGCCCTCTGGCGGCGCTGACCCCTCGAGATGCGCCCCGGGCGTTGCCATTCCTTGACATCGCGCGGCTCTTTCAGAACACTTCGGCTATGGTTGAACCCAAAGCCAATGACTTGATGGAACGGATTGTCTCCTTGTGCAAACGCCGGGGGCTGGTTTTCCAGTCCTCCGAAATCTACGGCGGCATCAACGGCTTCTGGGATTACGGCCCGCTGGGCGCCGAACTCAAGCGCAACGTCAAGGATTTTTGGTGGCGCGTCATGACCCAGCGCCGCGATGACGTCGCCGGCTTGGACGCCACCATCATCATGCATCCCAGAATCTGGGAGGCCAGCGGCCATACCACCACTTTCGCCGATCCCATGGTCGATTGTCTCCTGACCCAAAAGCGCTTCCGCGCCGATCAGATCGACCCTCAAAGCGGCGTCGTGTATAAATTTGCGGGCGCCGAGTCCAAGGAGACCGGATTCAAGGTCGAACGGGCGTTCGCTGTGCTGCTCCAGAAGGGCGACCACCCGGACCGCGCGCGGAAGGTCGCCAGACAGTTTTACGCCCAAGGCTCTCCCGGCGGAGGGCTGGCCGCGGCCCAGTCCCTGACCCTCCTGGGTGAAACGACCGAGGAAGTCGAGAACTCGACCCGCTTCAACCCCGAAAACGGCGGTCTTCTCACCGAACCGCGCTTGTTTAACCTCATGTTCAAGACCTACGTCGGCCCGGTGGAAAGCGCCGAGAATGTGGCCTATTTGCGCCCGGAAACGGCCCAGGCCATTTTCGCCCAATTCAAAACCGTGGCCGAGGTGGCGCGGCAAAAGGTCCCCTTCGGCATCTGCCAGATCGGCAAGGCCTTTCGCAACGAGATCAACCCGCGCAATTTTACCTTCCGCTCCCGCGAGTTTGAGCAGATGGAATTGGAATTCTTCATCCGCCCGGACGAGGCGGTCGAAGCCATTTGCGGCAGCGTGGCCCGGCCTGAGACTCCCGGCCATCCCGGCGAACCGCAACCCAACTGGGGCTGGCAAATGTGGCACAAATACTGGGTCGAGGAACGGCTCGCCTTTTATGAGAACATCGGCCTGCCGCGCTCCAGCCTGGTGGAATACTGGCAGAAGCCGGAGGAATTGGCCCACTATGCCCGCGCCACCGTGGACATCCTTTACAAGTTCCCCTTCAGCAAACGCGACGAGAAAGGGGAGCTGACCGGCGAAGAACTCGAGGGCGTCGCGGCCCGCGGCGATTTTGATTTGTCGCAGCACCAGCGCTTTTCCGGCAAGGCGATGACGGTATTCGACGAGGAACTCAAGGCCGCGTGGGCCAAATTGGACGAGGCGAAAAAGGCGGCCCTCTCCGCCCGTTACCTCCAGGCGCGCCGCCAGTACCTGGTCAAGATGAATGAGCCGCCCGACCGCGCGGAGAAACAGGCGGCCCAGGACGCCGCGGGCCTGGCCAACGGCTACTACGTGCCGCACGTCATCGAGCCTTCCGCCGGCGTCGATCGCCTGGCGTTGGCGCTCATCTGCAACGCCTACTGCGAGGACCAGGCCCCGGACGAAAAGGGCAATCTGGAGAAACGAGTGGTCATGCGGTTCCATCCCCGCATCGCCCCCTTGAAGGTGGCTGTTTTCCCCCTCCTCAAGAACCGGCCCGAGCTGGTGCAAAAGGCCCGGCAAATTAGGGACTTGCTTCGGCCGCTCATGACGGTATTTTATGACGATACAGGAGCCATCGGCCGCCGCTACCGGCGTCAGGATGAGGCCGGCACGCCTTTTGGCGTGACGGTCGATTTCGACACCCTGGGTGAAAAAGGCCCGGAACTCAAGGACACGGTGACGTTGCGCGACCGCGATACCATGAAACAACTTCGCGTAAAAATTGAGGAATTGCCGACCCTGCTGCTGGAGAGAATTCGATAATGTCAACGCAAACAGACGCTGCCGCGAAAGGGTGGGCGGCGGGAGCGCAGGATCCCCCGCTCAAGCGCGCCCCCACGCTTTATGCCATTATCTTTTTCAAGCTGGTCAAGGGCATTCTCTTTCTCATTTTCGGCATCGTCTTGTATTTAAAGGCCTCGCATAATCTCTCCCAGGAGTGGGCGGACCTGCTCAAGACCGACTTTGTCGAGCGCCTTTTCCAAATTCTCAGAATCCACCCGGAAAACAAATTCCTGCAGCACATTGCCGACCAAATCGCCGACCTGACCGAATCAAAAATCAAAGTGACCGCGGTGTTCACCGTGTTGTTTTCGCTCTTTCCGTTCGTCGAGGGCGCCGGACTCATCTTCCGCGCCAGTTGGGCGGGCTGGCTGGCCATTGGTGAATCGGCTTTCTTCGTGCCGATCGAGATTTACGAACTGGCCCGCCAATTCTCTGTCGGTTTGCTGCTGATCACTCTGGTGAACATCCTCATCGTCTGGTATCTCTACGCCAACCGCGAGCGGCTCTTCCGCCATCATCATCATCATCATTGAGGTCACCAAACCTCCACCGGGCCTTTCGGCGCGGGAATCCGCTCCCGCCGGGCCGCGTCCGCTTCCTGCATGAACGAGGCGCCCAGCGGCGCCGGACGAAAATTGGGCTTCAACTGGCCGTGGTCGTCCAGGAATTGCGCCCGCCATCGCCGGTAACTGTCAAGTATCTGATGAAACTCGGCCAGGCTGGACAAACTCACGATGCGCTGGTTGAACTCGCGGGCCGGCCCGAACTGTTTGGCATACCACGGCCCGACCTTTCGAAACAGGCGGCAACCGTGGGCTTCGCCAAACACCTGCGCCATCCACTCCAGGTGCCGGCACATCACCCGCACCCGCTCGTCAAAATCCGGTTCCGGCAACAACTCGCCCGTGCGCAGGTAGTGCGCCGTCTGCCGGAAAATCCACGGTTGATAAAATGCGCCCCGCCCGATGCTCACTCCCGCGCAACCCGTCTCGTCCAACATTCTTTTGGCCGCCTGCGGCGTGGTCACATCGCCGTTGCCGATGACCGGAATTCGTCGCACCGCCTGCACCACCGCCCGGATGCCCGCCAGATTGACCCTGCCGCCGAAACCCTGCTCGCGCGTGCGGCCATGAACAAAAATGGCCGCCGCGCCCGCCTCTTCCAGGACACCCGCCAGAGCGGGCGCGGTTAAATTCGCCTCGTCCCATCCCAGGCGCATTTTGGCGGTGACGGGAATTTTGACCGCTTCGGCCATGCCGCGCACCAGGCGCGCGCTTTTCTCCATTTCCGTCATCATCGCCGAGCCGCCGCCCACCCGGCACACTTTGCGCACCGGGCAGCCCATGTTGATATCGACGGACGAAACGCCGATCGATTCGAGATACACCGCCGCGTCGCGCATTTCCCCGGGGACCGAGCCGAAGAGTTGGACGGCCAGGGGCCGGTCGGCCGGGCAGGTTTCGATCAGTTTGAGGGCCTTTGGATTCTTCTCCAGGAGCGAGCGGGCGTTGACCAGATCGGTGGTGGCCAGGTCCAGTCCGCCGATTTCGCGCAGCGTCAGCCGGAAGGGCAGGTTGGTGTAACCCGCCAGCGGCGAAAGAAACAAGTTCGACTTTAATTCCAGCGAGCCGATTTGCACCCGCCCAGTTAAGCACAAACCGGGCCGGATGTCGCTCTTGTTTTAGCCCGCCTCAGCCATGCCAACTGCGCTCGCGGTTCTGCGTCGTTTTAAGAACCTCATTCGCCACCGCCACGTCCTCGGCAATCTGAAAGTCGAACATGCCAACGGCAACGAAATCGGCGCCGTTTTGGAACGCATGGCGGAACCCTGCCTTGGGATCGATGGCGCCCGCCGCCAACACCTTGTAGGCGATCCAGGGGCGCGGCAGGTCATCCATGTAAGCGATCGTCTCCTTGGGGTCCATGCACCAGTAATTGTCCACGCCGTAATTATCGATCACCTCCTGGAGCTGGTCGGGCCGGCGCTTGGACCAATAGTTGGTATCGTGCAGGGTCTTCATGTAAAAATCCGGCGCCACACCGGCCTGCTCGACTGCCTTCTCGACCGCCTTGACCGTTCGCAGCTCGTGGGCCGCAACGCCGGCGACGAGGCCTTGCGCCTTGATCATCGACAGCAACTGGCCAATCAACTTCACGTCGCCGTCCCGCGTCCAGGCATCGCTCAGGTTGCCGACCAGAAAGGCGCCCACCGCGCCGGCGTCCTTGGCCCGTTGCACCTCGTTTTTGAGGTCGTCCTTGCCCGGGCTGATTTGAGCCAGGTACTGAATGCGGCCTCCGCGCGCGCGATATTTCCCGTAAAGGCTCACCGCCTGCGCGTCGCCCGGATAGAGAATCATGGTGTTGATGCCGTGCTGCTCGCAGAGGGACCAGGTTTCCATGATCTTCTCTTCGGTGAAATAGTGCTTGAGCAACGAGGAGACGTAAATTAGGTCGCGGCTATGAGCATAGCCGTTGATGAGATTGCCGCCGCAGATCAGCCGGCTGATCTTGACGGTGCCAAGCGTGCCGGTGGGCAGGGTGGCCTTGGAGGAAGGGGCGGCCGGGGGCGGCGCGGCGGCGCTCTCCTGGCCTGCCAGCGCGTATTCCTCCAGGCTCATGATGAGCGGGGCCGACAAACTGGCCGCCGCGGTTTTCTTCAGGAAGCTTCTACGATTGGACTTGGCGTTCATAATTAAAGCGTTAACCCGTCCGTCATGCAATCGGCCGGTGGCGGCGGAACGCCCTGGCAAAGCAATACTCCGCGCTCCGCCGCGTCGTCACTGGCCCGCGACGCGGTCGCTCATTGAGCATCTTGATTAGCGCGCCTTAAGTCAAATCAAAACAAACGGCTCGAAAAACTCAAAATCCGCCTGCCGGCCGGCGCAGCAATGAGACCCCGGCGAGGAGAATTCTCCCGAAAAAGCGCCCGATGGCGGCGGATGGCGAACGAAATTTCATTTTATTTCGCGATTGCATTCACGGCGGTCAACGGGATCGCGCTGGCCGGCTGATCGAGTTCGAGCGCGATGACGGTGTCCGTGTCGCTGCGGTGGTCCGGCGGCACGGAAATCTCAATACCGTGCTCTGTTTGCGTGAAGGCGGCCTCGCCTCCGGTCAGCGCCGATGCGCGCACGATCTTCGCCGGAATCGCCGGCAACGGGATTTTGTCTCCCGGCAATTTCAGGATGTGAAGGTAAATGGTCTTGTCACGATGAGTTGAAGCCCCGTAGTCGCCGGGCAGGAACGGTCCGCCGCGCGTGCCGTAGATGCTCCCGCCATTTTTGGCGAGCCATTCACCGATCTCGCGCAAGCGTTGGACTTGCGGCGGATCAATCTGGCCGTCCGGCCTCATGCCGATGTTCAACAGCAGATTGCCGTCGCGCCCCGCGACTTTGGCCAGCAATTGGATGCAATCCCGCAACGGCTTGACCGGCTTGTTTGGCTGCCAGCCCCACGCGCCCGCCAGCGTCGTGCAAAGTTCCCACGGCTGCTGGTCATCAAATTTGCCCACCGCATTGTCACCTTCGCGGGAATGAAAGTCTTCCGGCATGTCGGCGCGGCCATTAACGATGGCTTGCGGCTGGCGGCGGCGGAGCATCGCATACACCTGATCGTGCTGCCAACTGAACCCGCCGTGGTAATGTTGATCCTTGGGACGTTTCTTCCACTCTGCGCCGCCCAGCCAGTCCCCGCCAAAGTTCAGCCAGTCGGCCTCGCCGCCGTCAAACCACAGCACATCCAGCTTGCCGTAATTGGACAGCAATTCCTCCATCTGCCGATGGTACTGGCCGCACATCGCCTCCGCGCTCTGGCGCTGCAAGTCCGGAAAGAAGAATCCGGGAAAACGCCAGTCGAGCGGCGAATAATAAAACCCGACGCGCAAGCCCGCCTTGCGAACGGCCGCCGCGTATTCCGCCACCAAATCGCGGTGGGCGGCGGTTTTGACGCTCGTGAAGTCGTTGCCCTTGTCATCGAAGAGGCAGAAGCCGTCGTGATGGCGCGTCGTCAGCACCATATATTTCATCCCGGCAGCCTTGGCGGTTTCCGCCCAGGCGTTGGGATCAAAATTGGTGGGATTAAACTGGCCGGCCAGCCTGGCATATTCCTCGACGGGAATCTGCTCGTTCCATTGCACCCACTCACCGCGTCCGGGGATGGAATAAAGACCGAAGTGAATAAACATGCCGAAGCGGGCCTCACGCCACCACGCCATCCGCGCGTCACGCTGCCCGGGCGTTTCGGTGAAGGATTCGGCGTGATCCGTCCCTGTAACGCCGGCGGCCGGCGAAGAGTTTTCAGCGCGCGACGACATTGCGGCGGCCATTGCCGCAAGGGCAATCCATTTCAAAGTCGAGTGGAGCATCATTTTTTCATTGTTGTTTTTTTATCTGAAATTCTCAACCACCATTTCAACGTGCGTGAGGCTACTGGAATTCAACCGTCATGCGCTTGAACGGCGTTTGCCGACACATTTACGAACTTGAGGATGACGTCACCCGTGCCGGTGTTTTTGACGCACGAGGCCGCAAATGTTTTTTGAAAATCTTCGCCGGCCGATGCCGAGGCTGAGACGGCAAAAGGACGAATCAATGACCCGCTGGCGGAGCGCCCGGAGCGCAGCCTGCTTTTCCCGATGTGATGAGTATTACCATTTTTATTTGCAGGGCCAAACCCTTTTTCAGGAAAAATCCTCAGTTCTCCGGCCCGCCGGAAGTGAACATGCCGGGCAAACGGTATTTCGGGTAGTATTTCACTCCTCCGCCTTGGCCGTCGAAGGGCATTTGCAGGCCGGTTTGAGTATCGACGATCACCTCTGTCTGGCTGATTCCCTTGGGAGCCCACCAGGGTCGGATGAACGTGATCGACTTCATCTGGTATCTGTCCGTGGCCGGTATGACGTAAGGCTTCGCCTTCAGCCCCTCCGCCGGGCCTGGCAGTCTTTGAAACCACTTCAAGTAATGGTCCACTATGCTCTTGTCTGTTGGACACAGGGTCTTGTACCATTTGACAAAGTCCGCCGCGCGCCATTCCTTGTTGAGTCTCTTGGTTTCGTTTTGCATCCGGTTGTAATTTCTCACCGCCCACTGATAGACAATCGCCAGTCCTTGATAGGCATAGACCACGTCGCAGCCCCATTCCTTTTCCATATACTTGATCGCCTCATCCGAGCCTTTCCCATAAGGATCGATTCTGTCGGTGGGATTGTCGCCGGCGTACTGATAAAGGTTCAGCCCATCAACATACCCGGCCGAATCGCGCTGCAAAAACCGGCCCTTGTTGGCGTCGTAACCGCGTGTCCGGTAATGATACAGGCCCGCCTCCTCGTCCAGCTCGCGGCTCGTGAACAGATAGGGATTCCCGACCGGGCTGTGCGGTGTGCCCCAGGCATTGAGCGGCAGCGGGTTGTAGGACGCGTCCAAAACGGTGACCTCGCCGTAGGCGTCATAACTGTAGCGTTCAACCACATTGCCGGTGGGATCGGTGAGCGCCTCCGGACTCCCAAGCGAGTTCGCGTGGTAGTAGTAACTGTCTCCCCCGCGATCCATCGTCAGGACATCGTCCAGGTAATTGCTGCCGTAAGTATAGGTGGCCTGGGTCGCGGCGCTGGCATCCTGTTCCTCGATATTTCGGTCGGCATCGTAGAAAAAGACGTTGGTCGAAGGCGTGCCGGCAGGGTCTGCGATCTGGATAATGCGGCGGTCCAAGGCATCGTAGAAATAGCGGCCCACCTGGGCGGAGTCGCTCTTCCGTATCACCGAAGTAAGCCGGTTTTCCATATCGTAGCCGTAAGTATAACTTCCATCGTCGGCCAGATTGCCGTCAGCGTCGTAGGTGAGCGTCTGAGCGTTAATGGTTTGGATCTCGTTGGCGGCGCTATGGGTCCGCGTTTGCGTGACAAGATTGCTGACCAGGGAGGACCAATTGCCCAGCGCATCCAGGGTCCAGGTCTTGGCGATGATGGGCGATGGAATGTTGCCGCCGGAAATGGCGCCGACATCATACTGGACAAGCCGGTTGATGGCGTCATAGGCGTAGGTTTCGGAATCCGCGGGGGCGTGCTGCTTTAACTCGGAACTTTTGTTGCCCTCGCTGTCGTAGGTATAGGCAAAACCGGCGATGAGAGAAGCGCCCTCATCATGGGCGAGATTGGTGACCCAATTGTTGGGATTGTAACTGTAGGTTGCCGCCGTGGTGTTGCGATTAGTCCGCGTCACCAGATTGTTGGCCGTATCATATGTATATTGGGCGACAAACGGCGCCAGGCCGTCATCCACCTCCGCCAACCGCCCGCGAAGGTCCGTGTGTTCGGTGATCACCCTGCCCCCCGGATAAGTCATGGTGCGGGTGCCTCCTGGCACGTTGTAAACGTAGGTGACCGACTCGCCATTCTGGGTGGCGCCGACCACGCGGCCTGCCCCGTCATAGGCAAAGGTGTTTGACCAAGTGCTGCGCGCCGCGGTGATGAGACGACCGCCCAGGTCGTAACCAAACTGGTCGGCTGGATCCGTGGAATAGCTCCGGTTCGTCATGTAGTAAAAATCGTTGTACTGCCAGGTGGTGGTGCGGCCCTCCTGGTCAACGCGCGAAATGAGATTTCCCACCGCGTCATACGTGTACGTCCGCGTGTCGGCGGGCGTATCGGGATACGTTTCCTTGATCCGGCGGTCAAGGGCGTCATAGCTATAAGTCGTCGTGTGGCCATTGGCATCGGTGACGGAAGTCACGTTGCCGACGGCGTCGTAAGCGGTGGAGCTGGTGTGGCCGAGGGCGTCAGTAACGCTCACCTGTCGATTTATGCCATCGTAGGCGAAGGTGGTCGTATGGCCATCGCGGTCGGTCCGTGAAATGACGTTGTCAACAGGATCGTAAACCGTGACAGTGGTGTGGCCCAGGGGGTCGATGGTCTCGACGACGCGGTTGAGGGAGTCATAGATATTCGTGCTGGTGTTGCCCAGCCCGTCAACGGTTTCAATCACATTGCCATCGGCGTCGTAAGCGGTCCTGCTGACGGAACCGAGCGCGTCGTCCGTCTCAATGGCGCGATTGGCGGGATCGTAAACCGTGGTCGTGGTGTTGCCGCGCGGGTCAATGGTTTCGATGACATTGCCCGCCGCGTCATAAACAGTCGTCGTGGTGTCCCCGGTGGGATCGACCGTCGAGACGCGGCGATCCAGCGCGTCATAACTATAGGTGGTCGTGTTGCCGTTTGGATCCGTGGTTGCTATGACGTTATTGTCGGCATCATAGACGGTGGTGGTGACGGCGTCCGAAGGGGTAACCACATCGGTCACGCCGCCGGATTTGCGGATCGTTTGAACCAGGCGATTTAACTCGTCATAATTATAGTAGGTGATCTTTCCGTCGCCGTCGATCATCTCTGTAACAAGGGCCGAGCCAGCCGTGGCTCCGCAGCACGGCGGGCCGGCCGTGTTGGCGTAGTCGTAGGTGGTGGTGTCCCCGAGAGCGTCGGTTTGGGTGATCTTCCGGTTCAAGGCATCATAAGTGTAAGTGGTCGCATGGCCGTTGGCGTCGGTTGTGCTCGTCACATTGCCCACGCCGTCATAAGCGGTGGCGGAGACATTCCCCAGCGCGTCGGTGGTGCGGATCAGGCGGTTCTGCGTGTCATAGGTGAAGGAGGTCGAGTGGCCGTTTGGATCCGTTTGGGTAATGACGTTGTTGTTGGCGTCGTAGGCGCTGCTGGTAATGCCCCCCAACGCATTGGTCGTGCGGATGAGGCGGTCACGGATGTCGTAAGCATAAGAGGTGCTGTTGGTGTTGGGATCCGTGACGCGAATGCGATCATTGTCCGCATCGTATTGATAAGAGGTGACATGCCCCATCGGATCGGTCATGGACGTCATCCGGTTGCGTCCATCGTAGTGGTAGGTGGTCGTGTTTCCGCGGGGGTCGGTCGTGCTGATCTGGTTTCCCACGGCGTCGTATTGGTAGGTCGTGACGTTGCCGAGGGCGTCGGTCATGTTGGTGCGGTCGCCCATCGCGTCGTACTTGAAAGTGGTCGTGTAGCCCCGCTGATCGGTTTGCGTCAGAACGTTGCCACGGCTGTCGTAAGTCATCCGTTGCGTCTGACCGAGGGGATCCGTGGTGTTGGTGCGGTTCCCCGAACCATCGTATTGATAGGTGGTGACGCGTCCGTTGGGGTCGGTCATGCTGGTGATCTGGTTGTAAATCGGCTCGTAGGTGTAAGTGGTCACATTGCCCAGCGCGTCGGTCATCCGGATGCGGTTGCCCTCGCCATCGTATTGATACCTGGTCACGTTGCCGTTGGCGTCCGTCATGGTCGAAACCTCCAACGACCCGGGATCGTATTGGTAGCGCGTCGCGCTGCCGTCAGGAGCAATGGTGTTGGTTGGGTAGCCGTTGGTATCATACTGGTATTTCCAGACGTTCCCGCGGCCGTCGGTCTGCTGGCTGGTGGAAGGGGTATAGACTCGCTCCTGCGACCCGGCCAGGGTGCTGGATGAGGTCGCCCAGTTATTCGGGTTGAACAGGGAGAATAAGCTGCCGGACGAGCTATCCTTGATGCCGACCGGCAGGTTGGCTTGATATTGATAGGTGTAGAGCCGCCCGTCGCCATCCGTTTTTGTCGCGATCTGGTTCAGGGCGTTGTAGGTGTAAGTCGTAACCTTGCCGGTGGGGTCGGTGACGGAAGCCAGGCGGCGGCCTGTGCTGTCGTAGGCAAAAGTGGTGACGCGACCGAGAGGGTCGGTTTCCTTTGTCATCAGCCCCGAGGCGTTGTACGTAAACTGGAGGGAACGCCCGTAAGTGTCGGTGACGCTCGCCAGGTTGCCGCCGGCGTAGGCCAGGGTGGTGACGTTGGTGTTCCGGTCGGTGATGCTTTGCAGTCGATAGACCGGGCCGCCCACCTGAAAGGGGGCGCCGGAGACAATCGCGAAGCGGTAGCTGGTTTTATTCTTGGTGGTCAGGGTGAACGAGCCGTCGAAGTTCTTGACCAGCGTCTCAAAATAGCCCGTGTCGGAGGAATAGGCGCCGCCGGGTCCGGCCGTGAATTTCTCGGTCCGGCCATCGCCGTCCATGCGAAACATGCTGCCCACTTGCGAGAAGAGGAATGCGTTGTAGGAATGGGTCCATCCGTAGCCGAGAACGGTGTCCACCAAAGCATGCGAGCTGTCGGCATTGTAGGAATTGTAAGTCAGAGCGAGGTCAAGCGTCGGCGCGCTGGAACTCTGCACGGTGGTGATCGGGAGGATTTCCCGGTCGTTGCCTTCGGTCAGCCCGACGCCCGCCTTTCCACCGGTGTAAGAATTGGGCGCGCCGCACTCGGCGCATAAACTGGGACGCTCTCCGCCAATATAATTGGCCAAAGCGACAGGGGTGATGGCCGCCAGCGTCAGCAAAAACAAAAGGTCATGGCGGCAACGGCTCAATGATATTCGCGTGCTCATAATGCTGCAATGTCGTTAATCCCTCATAAACGCCGGGGGCCGGCCCAACGCGCCGGCGCGGCAAGCACCGAAACTCAGTGCTAAAGTCTAAAGTCCATCGACCGCCGCCGGCAACTTGCGCCCCCATCGGGCGGCGGCGGCCAGGGAAGCCCAGCCGAGCAGCAGCAAGGCAAAAGTCCCAACCTTGTCCGGCGCGGCGGTGTAGGCTGATTGTTCCGTGTCCAATTCGAGGAACAGGTCGTGCGTTCCATCGGTCAGCGAGACGGCGCCGGTCAGCGCCGGGCTTTGGATGTCAATTGCTGACTGGCCGGGAGTCGCGCTGACCACGTCACTAAAGAAGAGAACGGTTTGACCGTCCACCAGAAGATTGAACGAGTCGTCACTGTAAAGCACATTGCCCGACAAATCCGCCAAGGCCGTCAGACTGGAGGCGATCGCGGCGCTAAAGGTCACAGACTGAGGTCCCCCGGAAGTCGTAAAGGAGGATTCAAATGTGCTCTGGGCCGTGGTGTAGCCAAACTCATTAAATCCGCCTGGGAGTGTCACTGCGCCCTGGACTTCCCCGGAAAGGCCCGAAACGTCGGCATTTGGAGCCGCGCCCGAACTGGCGGCGCTGGCGTAAAGCACGCTGGCGCTGCTCGTTCCGAAATCTATTCCTCCATCCGTGCTGGCGGCAAGCGCATAGGAACTCAACGACCAATCGACGGGCCATGAAATACCTGACCCGGTTAGGCTGAGACTTTCCAAACTCAGACTGCCCGTCGCCGTGGTTTGAGCGCTGGCGGAAAACACCGGCACAAAGCCCGACGCGGCCAAAAAGATCGCCAAATAATTGACCTTCATCATAAAGGCATTTCTCTCAATTTAAGCGGTTCGACCTGTTTTTCGGTCTAGTTTACTAATGGAATCCATTAGCAGGAGGCGTGCCGTTTTTTTGACAAACCGGGCCAAGTGTCACTGACGATTCACAACCAACTTATAGTGAATCACTTGTCCATTAAAAAAAACTGCGCGGGAACGAATTCCGCCGGCCATTAGTTCATGGAAGTGTAAATGTTTCCGACGGCTCAAGCGCGCGTATCAAGACGAAAACGGAGAAAGTATTTGTACCAAACGAACTTATGACGTGTTAATGCTGCCTAATCCAAAAGTCGGGAAACCGACGTTTTTTGCCCCACATCCAGGTCCGCCTTGGCCGGCAAGAGGTCGGGGCGCCGCTGGCGTTACGGTTTGTCGAGCGGCCGCGTCAACGACCAGTGGGTATGGATGATGCGCCAACCGTCCGGGGTGCGCCGGTACATCTCGGTGCAATTCCACCGATGAGCCTGCCCCTCAGCATGGCCGGCGAAGTTGTACGTCAGCACTGCCGCCCCGCCACAGAGTTGCACCCGGGGATTTAACAGTTCGTAGGAATCGATATGGATTTGGCCGCGTATCGTCTCATACCGTGCGGTCAATGCTTCGAGGCCATCCACACGGCGTTCCAGCGTGTTATCAAAATAGCCGACCTCCGGAGCGGAAATCTCCAGAAACCCGGACGGATCGCCCTTGCCCCAGCGGTCCAGCGCCGCCCGCTCCATGGCGACGAGCGTGGTGGCGTCCTGCTCTTCCGTCGTCGTATTCTGTCCGCAGGTTCCGTCCGCCCGCCGGTGAAGGATCACGGTGTTGCCATCGGGGTCGCGCACCTCCACGGCCCAACAGACCCCGTAGTCGCGGGGTTCGCTGACAACACTCACGCCTTTCTTCTTCAGCTCATCGTAAGCCGCGTGGATGTCCTCCACGGCCAGAGCGATCCGGCCGCCGGCAATCTCGCCGGGAAGTTTGGCGCCTCCGTGCAACGAGAGCGTCACCTGGCCGCAGTTGAACTCGGCCCATTGCGATTCTTCGCCGTAAATCTCCTGCGGCAGGCCGAGTGTGTCGCGGTAGAACCGCGCGGCAGCGGCCAGGTCGGAAACTCGGAACATGACGAAATCAGTGCCACGAATTTTCATTTTCTTCCTCCTCCGGCTCAGGCTGTTTGCAGCACCAGCGTGATGGCGCGGTGAATCCGCTCCCAAATCGCCGTCTCTTCTTCCAGTTGCCTGCGCCCCGCGCGGGTCAGCGAATAAAATTTCGCCCGGCGGTTGTTGTCCGATTTCCCCCACTCCGCCGTGATCCAGCCCTTCTCCTCCATGCGGTAAAGAACTAAGCCCGAAGAACCTTCAACGCCTTCCGCAGGCGGGCGCGTTCCGCGGCGGTGGGAATTAGCAGCGGGCGGCGCGGCGGGCCAACCGGCTGGCCGGCCAAACCGCAGGCGGCTTTGACGAACTGCGTGTATTTGCCGCCGCCTTCCATCAACTCCAGCAGAGGCAGCATCCCGAAAAACAGCTTTTGCGCCGCCGCCCAGTTCTTCCGAACCACCGTCAACTCATAAAGCTTCGCATGAGCCTTGGGCAGCACGTTGACCACGCCCCCGATCCAGCCGACGGCGCCCACCATCAGGCTTTCCAAGGCAATCGTGTCGCAGCCGCAGAAGACGCCCAGGCGGTCTCCGCATCGGCGGAGCAGCTCCGTGATGCGCGCCATCTCGCCGGTGCTTTCCTTGACGTAGCGGAGGTTGCTCAATCCGGCCAGGCGCTCGATAAACTCGGGCGGCATGTCCACGCCCGTGCGGCCCGGATAATTATAGAGGACGATAGGAATCCCGATGGCGTTGTTGACCGCGCGGAAATGAGCGAACAGCTCCTCCGGTCGCGGCAGCGAGTAATAGGGCGCGGCCAGCATCACCCCGTCGCAGCCAAGCTGCTCGGCCTGTCGCGCATAGGCGATGACGTCGCGGGTCGAGCCGGCGTTGGCGCCGGCTACCACCGGGACCCGTCCGGCGGCGGCTTCGATGGTGCCCCGCAGCACGCGCTCGCGCTCGGCGGCGGAGAGGGCGTAATACTCGCCGGTGCTGCCCAAAGGAATGAGGCCGTGAACACCCTCCCGGACCAGGTAATCGGTGAAATCGGCCAACCGGGGAAAATCGATTTCCTCGCTGGCCTTCATGGGGGTGACCGTCGCGGCGAAGACGCCCCGGAAGGCGCCGCGGTTTGTTTTGTGAGAACTCGTTTTCAATTGGGATTCCTCATTTTTGCGTCGCTTCCGCCAACTGCATCCAGATGGTCTTCAGCTCGGTGTACTGGTAATGCGCAAAAACAGACTTGTCCCGGCCGAAGAACCCGGATTGCTTGAATCCGCCAAAGGGCGTGGCGGCGTCGCCCTCCGAGAAACAGTTGACCGAAACGGTGCCGGCGCGCAGGGCGCGGGCCACCCGATGGGCGCGGCTGACGTTCTGCGTATAAACCGACGCCGTCAGGCCGTACGAGGTGTCGTTGGCCAGGGCGATGGCTTCCTCTTCGCTGTCGAAGGAGAGCACTGAGAGGACCGGGCCAAAAATCTCCTCCCGGGCGATGCGCATGGAGGGCTTGACCTGGTCGAAGATGGTGGCTTCGACGAAATAGCCGCCGGTTTTGAGCAAAGTGCGTTGGCCGCCCAGCGCCAGGCGGGCGCCTTCCTTCTTTCCGCTCTCGATGTAATCAAGCACCTTCTTCAGATGGGTTTCCTCGATCATCGGGCCGATTTTGGTGGCCGGATCGAGCGGGTCGCCCACAATCCATTCCTTGCTCACCTCCAGCATCTTTGCCAGAAGCTTGTCTTTGAGCTTGCGATGGACGATGAGCCGCGAGCCGGAACTGCAGTTCTCACCCATGTTCCAGAACACGCAGTTGACGGCTTGCCGCGCCACCTCATCCAGGTCTCCCGCGTCTTCCAGCACGACCTGCGGATTCTTCCCGCCCAGTTCGAGCACGACCCGCTTGAGATTGGATTCCGCGGCGTAGTTCAGGAGCTGGCGCCCCACCTCGGTCGAGCCGGTGAACGCGACCGCGTCCACGTCCATGTGCCGGCAGAGCGCGGCGCCGATGACTGCGCCGTTGCCGGGCACGATGTTGAGGACACCCTCGGGAAGGCCGGCTTCGGCGGCGATTTCCGCCAGGCGCAGAGCGCTCAAGGAGGTCTGGCGCGCCGGCTTGACGACGACGCTATTGCCCGTGGCCAGGATGGGGCCGAGCTTCCAGCCGGCCATCTGGACGGGGAAATTCCAGGGCAGGATGGCGCCCACCACGCCCAGCGGTTCGCGGACAATCATGGCGACATTGCCCGGGCCGGTGGGGGCGACCTTCTCATATTCCTTGTCGATCGCTTCGGCGTGCCAGCGGAAACAATTCACGGTATCGGGCACGTCCATGGTCAGGCAATCGGCGATCGGTTTGCCGGCATCGAGGCAGTCCAGCAGAGCCAGTTCGTCGAGGTTCTTCTCCAGCAAGTCCGCAAAATGAAGCAGCACGCGCTTTCGTTCCGCCGGGGAGCGTCTGGCCCAAACCCCTTTGTCAAAAGAGCGTCGCGCGGCCTTGACGGCCTTGTCCACATCCGCGCTCTCGCAGGAGGCGATTTTGGCCAGCGGCTGGCCGGTGGCGGGATTGATCGAAACGTAAGTCTGGCCGGAAGCGGCCTCGACGAATTGGCCGTCGATGAAGGCCCGGGTGCGAAACCTGAGTTTGGCGGCCGCGGCTTTGATGGCTTTGGGTTCGAGTTTAAGGCTCATAAAGTAATTGGGTTGCCAAGCACGAGCGCAGCCTGCCAGAAAACCCGCCCAAGTCAACCAGTTTGGAAAAGTCCATCCGGGCCGCTTTTTAAGGGCCTGCATTTCCGTGGCCGCTTGTGGCATTGTGGCGGCGTGTTGCAGCGGATATTCGGTGCTGCAATGGTGTTGGCAGGATAGCTCAGTTGGTAAAGCAGAGGACTGAAAATCCGATAACACATTTTTTGCTGTCATTTGCATTGTCGTGCAATCGCTGATTTCCCTCGTAACCAGACCCAAGCTGATGCTTTCTCCTTTGGCCGGTTTTGGCCATGCTATGCCATAAAAACTCGTTCAGGGATGCAAAAAGGGATACAAAGAAACTCGTATTGACACAGCCGGAGCCGCATCCGGACGCCTCAAGGAGTAATGAGTTGAACGTCTGGAAAATAGGTTTTAACGCGATCCGGGTCGCGCGTGACGAGCTTCATTCCGTCGGCCTTGGCATGAGCGCCTATCAGGAAGTCCGGGAGAGGAACGCGGTTTTCAGTTTTCCGTCCGTCTTTCTTCAATCGGTCCAAGTAGATGGCAAATGCCGTTGCGGCCGGAATCGCTGCTGAAATTGGCAAGGGCGCCAGCTTCAGACCCAAGCCTTCGAGCAAAGCGGGGACAGCGTCCCGGTTTTCGGCGCGCACCGACGCCTCGCTACCGACGATGGTGTTCACAGCGCCTCCTTCGCCGCCTTCCTGAACCGCCGCCGCAATCTGGCGCTTGGCCCAATCGTGAAACGGGCTGTCGGGATCGCGGGCATCAATGACAACGCTGCTGTCAAACAGAATCACCGGGTCTCCTTTTTGATTTCATCCCAGCTTTTCGTAAACCGAAGCGGACTGCTTTCAATTGCGGCCATTGCCTCGGCGAAGGTCGGTCTGCGACGGGGCAGTTCCACCTTCCGCAGCAGAACCTCGTTCTCGCCGAGGACTTCCGGTTCGTAATAGTCGCCGGGCCGGAGCACGGAAAGCTCAATTCGATGCGCCTCATCTACTTTTACAGCGTTCACGAGAGCAATCTTCCACCAAAGCGGCATTGTTTTCAAGCCCGTCCTTGCCGACAAATCGACCCGGCGCGAGAGCGGCGGCTGAATGGTAAGGCGATTGATCGGGGGCCAATTCGCGTCCTGCCGGCGGCTTGTTTCATCTCGGCGACGCGGCAGCCGGTGAAACTCAAAAATTGCACCCGGCCGTCGGCGAACGTGCCGACTTCCGCTTTGGGCTTCCGCAACTCCTTGAGTTTGTCCGGGAGCCGTGCCTTGGCCGCTGAAAATACGTCCGTGTCCAAACTTGCGCAAACGGGCTTGCCATTAACCTTACAACGTGCATAGTATGAACGCGGGTCAGGCAGGATAGCTCAGTTGGTAGAGCAGAGGACTGAAAATCCTAAAAGGCTATGTAAGCATAGGTTTAACTGCGTTCGGGTGCGTTAAGCAGTACGGGAGCTATCCAATTGATATTCAGGACTTAGCATAGTTTTTCAGACCTTTTCCATCGTAAAAGCTAGAATTCTCAAAAGAATAACACTGTTATTCTTTTGCCGGGGAATACAAGGTAGCAGTCTGGAGCCTCACTGGCGGCCAGCTTAAAGGAGCGCAAGTTGCTTTCGGTTCGGCTCGGTGCTGATCTTCCCGGCCGAAGACTCTCTGGTGGTTGTGCGTCAGCGGCTGGAAGGCATCGCTGCGACCGCGCAGATGCCCTTTGCCTCCCTGCCGGTGGAAGTCGTTACCGACCCTTCGCTTCGGCTGGATACCCCAACCGACCGCTCACGCCTCTGCCACACAGTCCAACAACTCCGGCCCATGCTGCTGATCTTGGACCCACTGATCCGCCTGCACCGGGTGGATGAAAACGACGCCACCAGATCGCCGCGCTGCTCTCTTAGTTGAGCAGGCGTTCTTTGAGACTGGTCATTTGTTCAATACACTAAATGAGCACGATAAACATGTCACGTTTATCGTGCTCAATATGAGAATTATGTCGGTTTCAAGTTTTGCCAAGTGGCTTTAGGTGTGGCGCATTGAGCCAGATATCCAGGATCTGCCAAACAGGACAGGCAATTTGCTAACTTTTGGCCCTGCCGCTAATCCCCACAAGCAATTTTGGAAATGGAGCCGAATTCACTTGAAATATTTGTAATAGCGCCTCGAAGGGGGGTGCGGGAAACGAAGAGATTACGAGTAAAAGTCGCAGCTTCCACTCCCCGAGTCCGCCAGCAGCGACAAGATCGTGACCCGCCCCGAAAAGGACTTGTTTCCGACGCCGAAGGAAATTGACCTCGATTGTTCCTGCCAGGACCGGGCTGATCTGTGCAAGCATGTGGCAGCTCACTTTTCAATGGTTTCGGCATTATTTCATTTCCCACGCGGTCATGGCTGGGATTGATTATAAGACGATCGCCTATTGCCGCCGCAGAGAGCCTGATTTAACCTCGGGGAGAGATAAGTGATTCGAACGCGCTGCTCGCGCACTGGTTGCCACATTGGCACTCAGCAAAAAGACGGGATTGTCGGCGGCCCCGAAATGCCGGTTACCTTAGACCGCATTTTTTCAAGCAGGCAGATTCTCACTGAAGGAAGGGGGCACAAATTCCTGCATCGTTTGTCCATTGGTCAACGGTTCCAACAATACTCCGACAAAGCCGAAGTGGCGTCTCAAAAACTGCGAAAGTTCACTTTCCAGAAGTGGGGACTTAATCCCAAAGCCGGACTTTATTCGACGCCCCAGGGGCTAGAGCGCTTGAATCTCAACTTGGATGTGTTCGGGTTCAGTCCGGTCAGCCGACACCGTTATGATGTGAGTCGACACGTTGCTCGTCTGCATAGGCCGAGGCCGCAACTTGTCGCTGAAGACCACGTGGCAATGGCGGGCCAAGACGCGAGTCTTCTCTTGGAATTCAGGCAGTTGTGCCCAGCCTCCATTCAGAATAATGAGCGTTCCATTGCTGTTGCTCATCCGCGGCCACGCCTTGGCGAATTCCTCGTGCAACTTCTGGGTGTGCAAAAGGTTGTCGAAGTACCGCAAGTTGGGGACAGGGACAAACCAGTCCGGCGCGTGGGAGTCCAAACCTAGAACCTCCCGACGTTTGGTGGAGAGGAGCCGGCAGGAATGCCCAAGGGCCGTCACCAGGAAGGTAACCAACGTCTCACGCTCCCCCTGCACCAAGGTGAGGCCCTCCGTTTTTGCAATAATAGTTTTCAGGCAGCTCACGTTGACCCGGTCGTGCGAAAGCCGCGGATGTTCCACCACGGGACGGCAGCGGCAGAAGTCGGGGTCGTTGAGAATGTGGTGTCGCAGAGATGCTGGCAACATCTCCAACATACGGAGCAGCGCTTCCGGGGAGGGTTGCCCATCGCCATTGAGCCAGTTGCCCAGCGTGCTCTTCGGCTCTCCGATCACCTCGAACCACTCTTCATATTTCAGCGCACGCCCGGAAATCCCGTCGATCGCAGTCCGAAGGCGGCGCAGCAACAGGGTTCCACGTTGCAGCCCCGGTCCATATTTCCAGGGGAGTTTTGTGTCGGGGGCAGGAGTGCTTTGTGCAGACGATTTTTTCATGTTTTCGTGTTTGATGGCAAACTCGGCCGGAGCGGCGAGGGCATGCCGGATGGCTCCAAGCGTCCGAAAAATGGGAATAATTCCAGATTTTGGGATAAAAACGTCTGTATTGGGAAAAGACTTTCGCTCCCGCGCGTTCGGGGGTGAGATGCCCGCATGCAGGAGGCATGGAAACAACAGAACCAGAGAGAAAGGCCCAACCCGGAAACGGCCTCCTTGGCGCGGCATGAACTGGCCCTGAGGACCAAACCGCAGCGAGATTCCAAGCTCTTGACAGCCCTCGTCGTCGAGCAGTTCCGGCCCGCGCTCCACCAAGGCGCGCAGGAGCTTTGCCAGGCTGCCTCTGGGCCATGGATTATGAGGGACGATGTTGCCCGGCGCCTCGGCGGGAGAGATGACGGCCGTTTTATAGGCTACAGCCGCGACTGGATGGAGGTCCGGGCTCACCCCCGGACCAAAGACCCTGTTCCCGGAAGGATACGTTATAAAAGGGCCAAGTCTGGCGGCCACCGAAGATCCTGTGTGCCAGATTTAAAGGCCCAGCTTGAGGAATAATTTGGTCCACGCGTAATTCATGCACCACAACCAAGTTTTAGCTGTCCTTCAGCAACACGGCTTTGCCGAAGGACGCCTGATCGCGATGTCGAAAAGCAGCTACTGCAAGCGGCACCGCAGCCACTTTGTTGTTTTCAATGCCCAGGTTTGCAGCCTCGGTGGTCGAGTGCTCAAGCAGGCAGACCTGGACTTGGACTTGGACGCGGAGAAGCTCACTGCGGCAGCGCGCGCCGTGGGAGAAAACCTCTTCGTGCTCTTCGAGAACGATCCAAGTCCTTTTTGGGAATCCGGTTCGATACCGATGTCCCAGGTCCTGCGGGACGCGGTCTGGTGGACGCGGATCCATCGGCAGGACGAGGACCTCTTTCTCCCCATGAATTCTGGTCCCCTGAAGAGAAAGCGGGTTCGATTACGTTGCAGCATGGGCCGTTGGCAAAACCAGCCAGCCTATTCTGTGGACTTGTGGGACAATCCGGACTGGGGGAGCGGTCGCAACATGTCCGGCGCGGTCGTTCAGGTGTTGGGAAACCCGCCCAGGAGGGGTCTTAGGCCGACGGAGAAAGATGAGGTTTTCACCGCCGAAACCTCCAAGGGCCGGGGTCGCCCTGTGCGTCCTGTGTTTTACCACCGCGTCGGATTGCTGGACTATGTTTGGTTCAGTCACGGCGCCGCCGTCCCGGCGATCTTGTATGACCACACGGTTCGACTGTTGGATTAGGTAAGATTCACGAGGCACAGGGATAGTTCGGCTATACATTTGCGCCAGGCAGGCGAAGTCGTAGGACTGTTTTGGCCATGTGGTATTTCTGCGCCGGAAGTTCTTGCCCATGCGCGTCGGCGGTTGTTCCGACAATTTGCAAAAAGCACAGAGGCCGTGGAGAATCCTCGCTGAGTTGTGGACGATATGCTCACAGGAAACCCAACGTGAAGAGTGAAAAATCAATTCGTGTCCGAGTGCTCACAGCCGCCGACATGCACCAATCCTGGCTGCACTATGGGAGCCTTTCTTTGGCCACGCAAGCACATCGGCCTGATGTCGTGGCCATCATTGGAGACGCCCTCGATGCATTTCCAATAAGTTCCAAGCGCCAGTTCACCGCGGCCGGGTGCGCGAAAATCCTGGCTGAACTTCCGGTCGAGCATGTTCTTTTCGTACGCGGGAATCACGAAGACAGTAATTGGACACAATTTGTGTCCGCCTGGCCGCACGAACGCCGCAAATTAACCGCCCTTTACGGGACCGCCTGCACGATTGGCCCGCTGGTCATCGTTGGCTTTCCATGCATGACTGGATCGGAGTTTCATTGGTGCGCTCATCTCCCAGCCGACAGCAACGACATGGCATTATGTCCCGCTTCCAGCCGCGAACCTTTGCCTGCCGACCCGGAGGCATGGCTGCCAGGACTCATGCGCCGTCTCGGGTCGGCGGGCAGGACGCTCTGGCTCATGCATGAAAGCCTCGTGGGGCTGCCGCTGGCGCATCCGCGCGTATTCAACCCTGGGTGGATAGATGCCGTTGAGCATTATTCACCAAAGCTAACATTAAGCGGCCACGACCACCACAGCCCTCTAGCCAACGGTGCCTGGCACGTCCTTTTCGAAAAAACCAGGTGTATTAACGTCGGCCAGGCAGAAACGGCCTTTCATTATGCCGTCTTGGATTTTGAATTTGAAGAGTCCGCTCCTTCCCAGCCATCGAAGGTCATCGTGCGGGCGTTCCCGTGGGGAGAGGAGGTTATTATCTGAGGGCTGGCAAACCGCCTGCTCCTAACGCACACAAGGGGGAAGCTCTGGAGTGCCAACGTAAGTGAAGCTATGAAACAGGATTACAGCGATGTACACGAACGCTCGCCAAGGCTCAAGGCGATCAAGTGGGGAGCGCCGAAGGGGCACGCCGCAGCCGTCACGGCGGTTGAACAGTCTTCCGCCATCGGGAAAGATGTATGAGCAAAAGACTTGAAGAGATAGCGGTCGGGGATTTTGTCTCGCGCCGGTTGGGAGGAGTTCCCATACCTATGCGGTTGAAAGTGACCGAGGTGACAGCGGATCGCATTATTTGCGCCGGCGGCTGGGAGTTTGATCGCCAGACTGGGGCGGAGATCGACGAAGATCTCGGTTGGAACCCCGGTCGTGTTACCGGTTCCTTTATCGAACCAGAACCAGAGCCATGAGGTCTATTCCCCGCCCAGCACAAAAAGTGGGTTTGACTCTCCAGGATTCGTAGGCATCCTTGCCCTAATGAATTCACTTTCTGATCTTACAGTAGTTGAGTTGCGACGAGTAATCGTGATCAAGGAGCAAATTGAGTCGTTACAGAAACAACTTGAAGCTTTGGCCGGGGAAGCCGGCGAGGCCAGACCAACCGAAGCTCCCGCTCCCGCCAAGCGCAAACTGTCCGCCGTCCATCGGCGCAAACTTGTAAAGGCCCTGGCGAAGGCGCGGAAAGCACGTTGGGCAAAGGCAAAAGCGGCCAAGACTGCCACGGCTCCGAAGAAGCGGCGTATAAGCGCCAAGGGCCGCGCAGCTTTGTCGGCCGCTGCGAAGGCGCGGTGGGCCAAATTCCGGGCGGCGAAAGCTGCCTAAAGCTGGGGGCCGGTTCAGACGTTTTTCTCGGCCCATTGGCATCATCCCCAGGTGCCACTTGCCAGATTTCGCGGCGTGGAAAGCAGGGCCACCCGTTGAGTGCCAGGTACCGCGGTTGCCGCCGACATGGAAACCCTCAACATAGCGGGACAGGAATTTTAGCGAGTCCTCCCGGCGCAAGGTGTCGTTGGGAAACAGAAAGACGCCGAGCCCCAATCGTGTCAGTCAATCCGACTTCAAATAATGATGCGCCAATGCCGAGGACACGCCTAATTTCCGCGACTGCCGACTGTCAAAAGGGTTTCCCGGGGGAAAGCGCTTTGCAGGGTTTTGATTGATTTGTGGCGGATAGTTGAAGCCATGCTTGAACTATTCATCCTAAAGCAATCCTGAGGCGAAATCATTCTGAACGGAATCGTGGCCCAACGATCCAACCCCTCCACGGTGGTCCTGCCGCGGCAATCACTTCGTCGGCTGCCGGACTTCCAATTTTGGCCGCCGATGCGTCTTGTCGTCCGCAACAAACTCAATCCTCATTCCCCAGCCGGCATAGGTGCAGACCAGGCGGCCAAATTCACGCCATGTCAGCTCTTTGTCGTCCACAATGATGACCGGCTCTCTCTCCCCTTCCGCAGCGTCATCAATAAGGCACCGAAGGACATCTCCCCTTGCAGTCCATTGATCGGAGTCAGCGTGATATTCGATTTGCGGCTGGCCCAGGGGAATTTCGACAACAACGTGTTTGTATTCGGCCGCCAATTGAGCCTGCGCCCGGAGCGAGTCGTTATACAGATCCACAATCTCCTGATCAGTCATCTCAACAACCTGCGGGCCGATTTGAAAGTGGGTCGTGGCGTAAGCCGGGTCTTTGTATTGAATGACAGCCGTATCCCCTTCCCGGGTGATAATGACCTCATCAAGGCTGGTAACGATGGGACGGAATTTTCTCATTCGAGTCTGCAGTTCACGGAGAGGTAATAGCACCGCGCCGAGTGAAATGAAATCAAAAAAACAAATCCCCGCACCGACGTTGAAATCAAGTTGCGCTGGCTGGCGGGACAAAGCCAATATCAGGACCATCGCTATGAACAACACAGACGATCACCGCTGGGACTTGTGCGAAGGGGATAAAGGCTACTTGCCCGAATGTGAAGACGCCTTCGAGAAAAAACTTGAAGAATGGCGGGCGCGGAATTGGATGGATTGGCTCGGTCAACAACTAACCTTTCCATTCCTCGTAACGCGCGAAGAGGATGAGGACGATGCTTATTTCTCTGCCGGCGCAGCCAAATCCCCCTTCCGCCTGGGCCACAAAATGGAGGTGCTGGCGCTGGCTGAAGAGGAGGTTGACATGGGTGTCATGGTCACGGTTAGGGAAAAGGGACAAACCGGATGCGTTCCTTTGGCCGATGTGGAGGTGAAACCCAAATCGGACAAGAATTTCTGGCCCGTCAAAGAATACGTGGTCTGGTTTGCCAACCGCTAACAGTGAGTGGGTAAACGACTGCAACCGCGTTTGAATTTCTTGCCGCTGCAGGTTTGGCAGCAAGACGTCCGCTTTCCGCGGATCGTGACCCCGAATTCCCTCAACACACCTGAAAACTGATGGCGTACCGGGTGAGGCGGATTGTATGCTTTGTGCGTCATGTCATATTCCCTGGCATTGTCGCCCGGGGGACATTTATTTGTCGAACCGGACGACCAAGCTGAACCGAAACTCAGCCACGCGACTGCTGCGCGCCTGACTGAGGCTTTCAGCGCCTCGCTCGCGCGCGGTTTGGAAACGCTGGTGTCGGAGTTCTTGCATGAACCACTGCCGCCCACCTTCGTATTTTGGCGTGGCGTTGCCCAACGACTCTTCATCTCGCTTTGTCACAACCCGAATTTGCAGGATGCTTCCACGATTACGATTTCCAAGCCGGCGGAGGCCGAGTGGTCCGCGCTGGCGGAAGGGGCACCGCCGATGAGGGGCCTGGAGTATTTGAATGGCGCAGTCCTGGCAAGATTGTGGGACGAGCTGGATGCTCATGTTCGTGCCGCCATCGCCCAAGCCCCGGGCGGAGCGGTGGCGTACCTGAAGAACTGCAACCCGGTCTGGAATGCGGTTGGACGCGTCACTTTTCATCTGGCGGAGAACAAGCGCAACCCGGCGTATCCCTTTGCTTTCCTGGCCACCTACACCCATCGCATTTCCGAGCAGGGGAAAGTTCAGCATCTGCCGTTGGGCCGCGCTTTGGAAGAATATGCAGGGGCGAAGAATCGTGCCGCGCTGGCCGCGTTATTGTCGCCGGTGCAGCGGGCGGCGGAACAGAGCAAACTGGCCCGCGAGTTGTTGGACTCATGCGCGATTTTTCATCCGCAAGTTTGGCGGCCCCACCAGGCGTTTTCGTTTCTGCAAAATATTCCTTTTTCCGAGCAAAGCGGCCTGGTGGTCCGGATTCCGGATTGGTGGAAGGCGGGGCGGCCACCCCGGCCGCAGGTGACTGTGCGGATTGGCGAAGCCAAGGGAAACCTGCTCGGCGCTGATAGTTTGCTGGACTTCAAAGTGCAAATGTCGTTGGAAGGCGAGCCCCTGACGGAATCGGAACTAAAGGCCATCCTGCAATCGGCCAGCGGTTTGGTGTTGCTCAAGGGCAAGTGGGTCGAGGTGGACCGGGACAAACTCCAGGAGGTCATGGATCACTGGAAAAAGGTTGAGGCCGCTGGCGGCCCGGGCAGGATGCCACTGCTCGAAGGCCTGCGCCTTCTTTCCGGCTTCGAGGGCAGTCAAGCCGGCCAACCGGAGGCGGAAGCGGCGCGCGCGGCGTGGTCGAGCGTCGTGGCCGGAGGCGCCCTGAAGAAGTTGTTGGAGGAGATGCAGCAACCGGAGGTTTCCGCCGAGTCAGACCCGGGCCAGGATTTGCAGGCGACGTTGCGGCCGTATCAGCGCCAAGGCGCGCATTGGCTCTGGTTCATGAACCGGCTGGGACTGGGGGCCTGCCTGGCGGATGACATGGGTCTTGGCAAAACCATCCAAGTTCTATCCCTCCTGCTGGTGCTCAAGCGCCGACGAATCCAGCCGCCGCCTGCCGCCAGCGAGATCGGGGCAAGCCTCCTGATTGTGCCAGCCTCGCTTATTGCCAACTGGAAAGCCGAGATTCAGAAGTTTGCGCCTTCGCTGTCGGTGTTCTACGCCCATCCGGCGGAAACTCCCGCCGACGAACTTACCAGGACGGGGAAAGACCCGGCCAAAGCGCTGGAGCGCAGGGACCTTGTCATCATAAGTTACTCGATGGCCATTCGGCTGGCCTGGCTGAAGGAAGTCAATTGGAGCCTGGCCGTTCTGGACGAGGCGCAGGCGATAAAAAATCCGGGCGCGCGCCAGAGCCGGGCGGTGAGAGAACTGCGCTGCCGGCACCGGATTGCGCTGAGCGGCACGCCGATTGAGAACCGGCTTTCGGATTTGTGGTCGCTCTTCGACTTCCTCTGTCCCGGCCTGCTGGGCGGCGCACGGGAGTTCGCGGCCTCCGGCCCCGCCGTCGACGCCGGTGCCCAAGCGCGGATCGCAGCAGAAGCAAAAGACCGTGCGCAGATCAAGCGTCGCGATACGGGCAAGACTCGTGGCCGCCGCCAGGGCAAGATGGGCCAAGATCAAGAAACAGCAGCACGACAGCAAAGGCAACCAAGGCGGGCTAACTTGAGTGGGGATCGAGGCGTGCCGATGAGAAAAAGATCCGGTGCTCACAGGGGTTCCACTCCGATTATTTGTGTGCCGCCCAAATGAGAGGCAGTGGCAAGCCGTGCAGATTCGCGCTCGATTTCGCGGGCGCTTACCTCGATGTGCCACCGGAGTTTCCTGATGAAACTTGGGCTGCGTGCGAAGCTGAAAAGCTCGATCCATTTCCTGCTTAAATTTCTTCTTCGCCATCGGCCTGCCCGGCATCTTGCAAAGGGTTGAAGCCATTCCTGGCCATCTCGGCTTGGGACTCGTAGATCTCTGAGCCAGTACCCTCGTCTCGGGCGAGTTCCTGAGCAACGTACTCGACTTCCCCTTCATCGCCACTCTCGATGGTATCGATGATCATCTGGACGCTCTTCCGAATAATGTCGATGGTGTTGTGCAGCCACATGTTGAGCATCTCGTTGGTCTTCGGCGCCGATTCCAGAACCATGAGGGCATCTGCCTCCAACTGCCTGGCCGCGGCGATGGCTTCGTCGTGTTCACCAGCCTTGACCAGTTGGATCAGCCGGAGAAGTTTGGGCCGCAGGTTGTGCTGCTTGATAAACTCTGTCGTTTCCTTGGGCACCACGGCGTTGTAGAGGTCGTTTCGCTTCACCGCTGGAGGCACCTGCTTGGCGGGGCTGAATCGCCCGTGGTCGATGCTCATGCTGCGCCCCGAATTCTTCTGGATGTATTTTTGGGCCAGGCTGTCGGCGATCTGGTTGTCGTTGCGGCTGATTTTTGTCAGATCATAGAGGTACGTTTTGCGCATCTTGCGGAGGAACACGCAGTAGGATTGCATCTTGTCCTTGGCGTGCCAGAGGCCGGCGATCTGCTTGGTGACGAGTTGAGAGTCAGAGAACGTCTGAACAGGCGCCTTGGGCTGAATCTCCGCAGGGTAGGCGTCCTCCAACACGAGCCTATTGAGGCGGGCCAGTGTCATACCCTGGGGGTTTTGATCCAGGAGTTGCTGCGTAGCGGGCCGCAAAGCGATCCCCGAAAGCATCAGGGCGTTGTAGATGGGCTGGCCGTGGATGATGGCGTTGAGCTCTGTAGCGAGGCTCCCTTTGAAGGCATCGAGTTCAGGGCCTGGTTCTGTGTTGGCTGGGGCGCGCTTTACCGCATTGTGCAGCTTTGCGCTGAAGAAAGCCGATATTTCGTCCGTCGGCGATCTGAATTTTTCCACCAACGGCGCCACGTTCTTGATGTCCGCGCCGGTGATGGTCGCAGGGGTGGCCAAGGTGGGTTGTGGATAAACTTCCTGTAAGATCCGGAGCCCGCACTTCAAAGCCAGGTATTCCGCCTCGTTGCAGGTGCCGTGGCCGACGAACATGTGCTCTGCGAACAGGCACTGATCACGCTGGCGAGCAAAGAGGCCGATGTGCATGGCGCCGGGGTTCTCACATAGCCCATCCACATAAAGTCGGATCGGCTCTCCCTCCTCCAGGGAGACGCTGTACTCTGTTTTGACGCGTGCGACAACGGTCTGGATTGCTTCATCGATGTTGGTAGTTTGCGGTTTGTTTTCTGTTGTGTTCATGCCGTCAACAGTGAGTGAGCGGAGATCCTTGTTTTCCTTGTTGTGGCTAAAGCTGGGGTAGGGACTCGGTCGAGAATTGCTGATCCAAGTCTGTCCAACCTGGGTGAAAATCCGGCCAATAGGAGACACGCTTCAGCGGCCTCTGGAACAAGTGTGAGTCGAACCGGAGGAGCCGGTGCATCTGGTGCATGGCCAGCCCATCCAGGCTCAGTTGCCTCTCGATTTCGCGGCCGGTGAGTGAAATCAATCCCGCGCGGTCGCCATTGGTTCGGAAAGCGACATGGTTCATCAGGTTGACGATGCCCGCCTGCCAATCCAGCTGCTGGTGATAATAGGAGCGCATGATCTCCGGCCCCAGATCGCACTCGGATTGGCTCAACTGGTTGGCCAGCCGAAGATTCCCACCCAGCCAAGAGTGAGTCAGGTGAGTGGAAAGCGGATAAGTCTTGAAATTCGGGTCCTTGGACAACTCCATGATGAGCCGCATAAAGTTGGTGTAGAAGGGCTCGATGCGCTGGAAGTAATTGAAGCCGCGGACGGCAGCGTGCTCCGTCGATAAGGTGTAGCACGACAAGTCCCCAGGCTTATCCAGCTCCATCTTCCAGTGGGTCATTACGATGGCCAGCACCATCGGCTACAGTTCCACCGGAAGCTGAAAAGGCAGGCCATCGTGAGTAACCGCGCCGCGCAGCAGGCACGTGGCGCCCTCAAACCCGTCGCGGTCCATCATCATCTCATCCTTGAGCTTCGGATCCAGCGTGGCGTAAACGCAACTCTCGCTGTGGCGCGCGACGACCCGCCGGCCGCTCGGCAACAGCATGGCCCCAGTCTCATGGTCATGAAGAGTGAAGTCCTCCATGGAGTTGGCGGCTGCTCTGAAGGGGTAGCCGTAAAAGCGATCCCCGTTGCCGAAGCGCGCTAGCACGCGCCAGGGGTCGGGTTCGCAGTCCACGCACGGGTAGGCAAACCCGCCGGTGGCCGGCAGGATGTCGGCAAAGATGGGCGCGGGAACGTCAGCCAGGCCGCCCAACTGAGCATCCGGATATATATAGCGCGCCGGGAACAATTGCACGGGGCCCAAGCCGCGGGCGAGCGATCCCAGGAACAAAAACACCTTTTCGAGTTGAATGTGGGGTGCCAGGGCGAAGCCGATCTGGGGCAGGCCGACGATCAGCGTCGTGTTGACCCCTTGGAGTGTCTTGGGCTTGAGATCCTGCCAAAGCTGGTGGTGGTAGCGCAGGTGTGGCGGGCGTTTATCCCGAGCCAGGTGGCCTGAGACGGCGACTGGAGCCAGGGCACATGGAGGAGAGACGCATGTTCGGCCGGCAGTGGGACCATCTGTGGAAGCTGGTGCGCCAGGCCAAGCCTGGTTGATCGTGCGAACTGAAAGGTGAGCCATGTAAATGTCCATGAAACATGAAGCGACCCGCACTGCGACGGCGGCAACGTCGGCGCAGAAGCTGCGGGAAGCGCGCGCCGAGCTGTAGCGAAAGCGAACCGAAATGAGCCTCGTTACACTAAGTGAAGGTGGCCAGTTTGTCAGAGATAATGAAGCCAGCACGCTGGTCGAAGACATGGACACATGCGGGCCAGCGACCTTCCGGGGTCAAAGCGGACAGCGCGAGCGCCAAAGGATCAATCAAGGAACCTGGGAGGCCCACGTACGGAGGCAGGGAGTCGGGGGCCAATTTCGTTTGGCAATCCATAACCGGGCGGGACTGGGCGTGGGAGTCGGAAGGGCCCGTAGTAGCGGGGAAGCGAGTAATGATCGTGGAGCCAAGGGGCCCTAATGCAGAACGAGCCGAGTCAGAGGAAGGAAGAGCCGATTGAGTAGCACAAACTATTCCAGAACGGAACAAGCGGAGTGGATGCGCGAGCGGGCGCAAGTCCGTCAGAGTCTGATACTGCCGCCGCCCCTCTTTCAACTGAGACAGAAGCTGGGCCAAAAGGCCAAACAGGAACCCAAGTATCGGTTCTACACGCTCTATGGGCGCATCTGTGAGAGGCAGACGCTCGTGGCGGCTTGGGACCAGGTGCGAGCCAATGGCGGCGCCCCTGGCGTAGATGGGATGAGTATAGAAGGGGTGGAAAAGTCCGAAGGCGGGCTGGAACGGTTTCTCAACGAGATCGAGACGGAACTGCGCCGGAAGACTTACCGCCCCAAGCCGGTCAAGCGGGTATATATCCCCAAGGCCAATGGGAAACTGAGACCGCTGGGCATACCGACGGTACGCGACCGGGTCGTCCAGATGGCGGCATTGCTGATTCTGGAGCCGATCTTTGAAGCGGACTTCGAGGAATGTTCCTACGGGTTTCGGCCGGGGCGCTCGGCGCACTTGGCGTTGCGGGAAATCCAAGAACATCTGCAAGCCGGTTACTGCGCGGTGTATGATGCAGACCTCAAGGGCTACTTCGATACGATACCGCACGACAAGCTCATGGCGTGCGTGCGGATGAGAGTGGTGGACCGGTCGGTGCTGCGCCTGATACGGATGTGGCTGGAAGCTCCGGTGGTGGAGAAGAAGGACGGAGGCCCGCCCACAGTCAAGCGCAACGACCGGGGGACACCGCAGGGCGGAGTCATTTCGCCCCTGCTGGCCAACATTTACCTGCACTGGTTCGACACAGCGTTTCATCGTGCCGACGGGCCCGCCCAATGGGCCAAGGCCAAGTTGGTGCGGTATGCGGACGACTTTGTCGTGCTGGCGCGGTATCAAAGCCAGCAGCTACGAGGTTTCATTGAGGCCAAGCTGGAAGGGTGGCTGGGACTGACGGTGAACCGGGCAAAGACGCGCGTGGTGGAATTGAAAGAACCCAAGGCCAGCCTGGACTTTCTGGGCTACACCTTTGGGTTCAACCGAGACCTTCACGGCGGAGGGCACCGGTATCTGAACCTGGAACCATCGGCCAAGGCGCTGGCCCGCGAGCGGGAGGCGTTGCGGCAGATGACCGGGCCGGAACAGTGCTTCACGCCATTGCCCGAACTTATTAAGAGGATCAACCGGCACCTGCGAGGATGGGGGAAGTATTTCAGTCTGGGGTATCCGCGCAAGGCGCGTCGGCACATCAACTCGTATGTTCGGCAACGGCTGACGTATCATCTCCAGCGCAGGAGTCAGCGCGGCTACCGCCCGCCAGCGGGGTCGAGCTTCTACGACCATCTCAACCGAATGGGGTTAATTTACCTGTGAATGCCTGCGGCGACAGACTGCATGAGAGCCGGATGCGGAAAAGCCGCACGTCCGGTTCGACGAGGGGGAGGGGAGCGGCGGTCATTGACCTTCGGGCCTTTCAACCCGTGCTTTCCCTCTCTACTCTACTGTGTCGCATCTAATTTTTGGTTGGTATCTCCACTCCCTAAGAGCTTCGGGGAAGTTGCCAGTCACCGAAGCTGTCATGCAGGCCTGGATATCCAATCCATCGGGAAGCTGAAAGTCGGTCAAGGTCTTGGCGCGCGTGAGGGGAATGGCGCAATTGAGCACCTGCCGGTTCTTGCCAAGCACTTGAAGACATTTGGAAAATGCGTTTTCGGTGTGCTCGGCGCCCGGGAGTGAAATCGCGTCCCATCGTTCTGGAAGTTTTTCATTTTGTTGCGTCATCATGTTTCTGCGAGAGGTGAAGGGCGTGCAGACAGGACGGCGCCAGCCCTCCGCCGTCAAGGACGGTCGGGTGGGGAACCATGAGGAAACGACCCTTGGTGTTGTCAATTCTGTCCGCATGTTGTCAAGTATGCGTTTGGCGTAAGCCATGTGCATGTCACACCAGCCGACGAGGTTCCTCTTCCTGCCTCGCAGGCTGTGAACGGGGGAAAATCTGCTGGGTCCAGGCGTGCAGCTCGGATCCGAACGACTTCAGGCTGACAAGTTTCGGCGAAAATCAATGGCTCTGGGAGAGGTGAAGGGCGTGCAGACAGAACGGCACCGGCCCTACGCCGCCAAGGAGGTCGGGTGGTTAACGAAATCCGTGAGTCAAGGCGCTGGAAAATCTTAATTGTCGTTCGCCAGTTGGGTGGGGAACCCTGAAGAAATACGCACAACGCAGGGCCATTCCTGAGCATCAGGTGATGGTAGTTCGCGCCCTAACAAAGCCGGCTCATTGAGCAGGCCACTGTTCGCCAATGGTCATGTACCCGGCTACGCGGCCCCGCTGTCCGGACCCTTTGGAGGTTTCGGAGTGGATTTACGCTGACCCCTCCTTTCGGATGCGGGACGTGTATGAGTGTCATCCGAAGGAAGACCCCCGGCAGGAGCACTTGGCATTTTGGTGGCGTTTGATTTCAGAATTCAGACTTGCACAAATCCTCAAATAAGTTGAGGATATGTGTATGCCGAAGAAAAACGATCCTTTCGCTGCTCTGATGACGGTCGCGCAAGACCAGCAAGGCTACTTTACCACCAAGCAGGCCATTGAGGCAGGGTACGCGGACAACACACACCCGTATCACGTCCATGCGGGGAATTGGGAGCGCGTGTGCCGTGGCATCTACCGGATGGCGCATTTTCCGCCGCCAGAGGACGGGGAAATGATGGCCTGGCTGCTCTGGTCACGCGGACGGGATGAAAAGCCGGTGGCCGCGATGTCGCACCAAACCGCCCTCAGCCTGTTCGAGTTGGGTGATTTCAACCCGGCCAAAGTTCACATGAGCGTTCCAAAAACATTTCGTCGAAACAGCCCGACTCCCAAAGCGGTCGTGCTGCACCGGGCGACACTGGCACCCACCGAGGTCACGAGACTGCGCGGCCTGATGGTATGCCGCCCGCTGCGGGCGCTGTCTGACCTGGCCAGCACCAACCCTGACGCGGTCGCCAAAGCGCGGCGTTTAATCAAGCGTAAAGCGCCCGCCGGCGCGCGCGAAAGTGCGGGCCGGAGCCAGTCCCGACACGTCGGTTCGTAGCGGGAAAGTCGATTATATTGCGCCTGCACTTCAAACTGAGGCCGCGGGATGGCTCTGAGGCTCCGCGCGGAGGCAAGTCGGAATCTTACGGGATGGAAATCGAATGGTTGTGTGTCGGTTCCTTGCCGACAAGGTTGGCTGCGTCGCCCATCGCAATGGGGCTATTGCTCAGCCCGATGGCCGTGTGCTTGGGATGCAGGTATTCGGAGAAAGCGGCGCCAGGGTGTGCCCCATTGCCCACAAAGGCCAGATTGGCTGAAGCATTGGGTTCCTTGGTAATAATGTCCTGGAAAGACAGCGGTTTGCCCCTGCGTGCCATCATTTTGCGAACCCCGGCCAAAGGCATCGTGGCGCTGGCCAGGTAGTTCATAACGGCGGTATTGGTGCCCATCACCCATTCCGTTACGCCGCGCAGTTGGAAGTCTTTGACCATATCCACCACGGTTTGGTCGGCCAGTCGGGGATCTGCCAGGTCCAGAGCATTGACGAACCAGCCAGTGGCGGTGGCCCAATAACCACCGTTCTGATACGTGTCCTTGGCACAAGCTAAGTCCCAATACTGGCCGGCGGGAAGATGGCGGATCTGCCCACATTGCACGATCTCGCGGTAATGTCCTTTGAAATAGTTCGCGATCGTGCGGGCTTGTGCTGGCGTGGCCACCTCCAGGTAGATTGCGAAAGCTGAACCCCAAATATCTGGCTGTTTGCAAAAAGCCGTGGCCGCGCGAAACAGCCCGATTTTCTCATCCCAGAACGTCTCGCGAATCGCTGGCGCTAATCGATCGGCCTCGGTCCGCCAGCGCTTCGCGTCGTCGGAGCGCTTTCCTGCGTCCAAAAGGTCGGCCAACTGGCGGCAGGCCTGGACGTAGAGCAGAGAGCAGAACAACTCATCACCCTGCTTGCGCACTGAATCGGTGAAGCCGTAAGGGCATCGGTCCCAGCCCTCTGGCTTGATGTAAACCAAGCCGGTGTTGGGGTTGCGCGGCGTTGCGCCCATCGTTTTAACGAGCTTGTCGAGGATCTGGTCCAAGAGCTTGCCGTCCTTTGTCTTTTGATAAGTGCACCACGCCACCTCCACGGTAAATTGGGAGCCGTCCGCGACGGGATTGTCTCCCATGCGGCCGTAGCCGGGCATGTAGATCGGCCGACCGCTGAACATCACGCAATCGACACCAGCCCCATCTTCGCGCAACGCATCGATGAACACGCGGCACGAGTCAGTCAGTTCCTTGTCACTGAAGGCGTCGGCGCACCCTTCAAGCATGTAAGCATAATCGCGCAGCCAAAAAGCTTCGTAGCCGGCTCCAGCCTGCGGTGGAAACGCGGCCACACCGTTCGGCATTTCGCGGCGACTAGCTTTGATCATTGTTCTCGCTTTTATTTCCAGCCAGCGAACTGCGTCAAGCAGCGACTGCTCAGTCAAAGTGCGCTCGGCGCTGGTGTCCAAGCGTTCAGTGGCCGCCAGGCTCTGAGTCTGGGGCGTGTCCTTGGATTGAAAAACGAGCGCATGGGCGGATTCGACTACTGCCGGAAGCGGCGGCTCCGCCGCTAAGTGAGCCGCCAGGAAGCCGAGCGTCAGCGCAGGAATGAGTCGGTGGTCAGACATTATGAACGTTGGTTGTAGTCCGATAATCAGGATCCGCCGGCATTTTCATGGAAGCCTTGCCGTCCGAACTTGGGGCAGCGGCAACGCATGTGGATGGCCTCGGTCTCCTGACCCAAGACGGTGGCGGACGTTGGTCCAAGCGCTTCGCGCCGGACTTTGCGTCGCTGCCGCCGGATTGCAGTTTACCAACTCCAACATGCGGGCGAGGAAGGGCGGCTATTGGGAGCCCGCCGTTGAACCCGATTTTAATGCGCTGCAATTGAACGGCGTTAGCGCTGTTTGATCGAAATCCCACTGTTTGTTGATCACTGGCGCGAGAATACGCTGGATCTCGGCTACCAAGGCAGGGTCGTACGGTTCCTCATGCCACGCAACGTTACGGCGGACAGACTCGGAACGGGAGCTGCTGAATAGGGTGGTTGGGAGATGCGGGTGTTGGCTGGAGAATTGAAGAGCGAGCTTGCTGATCGGGGCTCCGTGCTGGTCACAGAACACACTAGCGCGACGAAACAGGCTGCGGTCCGCCTCAGAGGCTGGATGCCAATGAGGGGCTTCTCGCCCGGTGAGAAGGCCGCTGGCAAACGGCGAACCGTTGATAATGCCGATATTCTTTTGCCGCGCCAGAGGAAGCAACTCAATCATCCGAAGGTCCGCTAACGTCCAGTGATTATGGACCAGCGCGGCATCGATCGGCTCTTCCCGAAAGATGCGAAGCCACAGTTCCATCGGATAAATGCCGCAGCTCACATTGCCAATCCTGCCTTCTCGCTTCAGTTCCAGCAGCGTCGCTACGCCTTCGGTCAGCGCCCATTTAACGTGCTTGCGATGTTCGTATTCAAAGTCGTGAAGGTGGACAATGTCGAAGTAATCGGCGCCCAAGCGACGAGCGCTCTCGTCGAGCGAGGCGCGAATTCGAGTGCATGAGTAATCAAACGTGTCCTCGCCGTAACTGCCAGGTTGAGTGTGCTTGCCGACTTTGGTGGAGAGGTAATAGCGGTCACGCGGGATGCCTTCAAGCGCCTTTCCCAACACCGTTTCGGCCCGATCGCCCCCATAGGCAGGCGACACATCAAAGTAATTGATGCCCAAATCCAGCGCAGTGTGGACGGCGCGAATGCCTTCCGCTTCGTCCACCTGGCCATAGACGCCGCCCAGCGCGGACGCGCCGAAGCTTAAACAAGAAACCTTCAAACCGGTTTTGCCGAGGAGATTGTATTTCATGGGGCGATGGCTGAACTGATTCCAAGGGGTCTTCCGTGCGTGTGAGTTTGTTTGGGCCTACTTTTTCTTCTTTCGCGGTGATGGTTTTTCGAGATACCACCGCCCGTCGGTGCCGGAAATCAACAAGACGTTGGCATAGGCCGTGAAATCCCCCGTGCGGATGATCGTTTTCACGTCCCGACTGCGCGTTTTGAATTCCGAGTGGGGAATAACCTCGACTGCGACGTTGTCGCCGAACGACTTGGCGACTTTGTCGAAGTGCGTGGGATTGTGCTCCCGAGTCTCTCGCGCCATCACGATTTTTTCCACGGAGTGGACCTTCCGCAGCTCCGCCAGCACGTCGAGCACTCGCGGAACCCCCTGCGACAACGCGATGTCGATCAGTTCCACTTGGTCCGGACACGGAAACCCCGCATCGACCACCATCAAGGCATCCATGTGCCCTTGGCGATTGAGGGCAGAATCGATCTGCCCGTTTATCATTCCTACTTCCTTCATAATAATTCCAGTATCATCGTTTGATGGACTCCCGTTTCACACACTGCGCCCGGCATCAAAACCTGACGGTGGTTTCAAGCGTCACCTTATGATGCTTTTCCCAGGAAGACTTGAATCGTGCATAATCAGCCCTGGTTTCGAAGACCTGGCTGTCATTCCATAAAACGCGCCAGTCGCCATCGGCTTCCGGCCAGAGGAAAACCTGCCCCCAAATCAGCCGGTTATTCGCGTCGATCCCCGGATGCGCCGGCGTGCCATCGCCAGAGATTCGCAGCATCTGCTCCGGGGTAAGCAGGTCCTCCACCGCCGCCTTGAGATTCTCCAACATCCAATCGGAGCGAGTGGACATGGCCACATATCCGCCACTCTTCTTCTCGCGCTGGGCGGCCCAGTTGAGGCAGACGCGCGCAGGGGCGACCCCGAGCTCACGGGCGATCTCCTGGACCACCGGGTCCATCATGTCTGCGCGATGTTCCTTGAACGTATCCCGCGCCGGCCGGCGGGGAGACCCCAGCGACATATAGCCGGTGCAGACAATCCCTTCCGATTCAAAATACCGCCTCAATTCCGTCTGCTGGAACAACGGATGCATTTCCATCTGGTTGAGGACGGGGCGCTCGGCTTTTGAAACATCCCGGAGGAGAAGCCGCATCGTGGCCAAGGTGTGATTCGACGTGCCGATATCTACGACCTTCCCAGCCTTCTTGAGACGCACAATCTCGCTCCACATTTCCATGAATTGTTCGTGGATATAGGGCACAGCGTCAGGGTTGCGGTGCTCGCCCGTGCAGCCGGGCTTATGCACGTTCGGCCATGGCCAGTGGTTGAGGTACAGATCAATCTTGTCCACGCCGAGCGCTTTGAGCGTCGCATCCAGGGCGGGGGCCACGTCTTTGGCGGCCATGTGGCCATTCCAAAGCTTCCCGGTTATGAAAAGCTCTTTGGAAGAGGAGATATGGCCCGCGCGGATCGCTCCGCGGATCGCTTCGCCCACCACCGCCTCGTTCTCGTAGGCGCGCGCCGTGTCCAGGTGGCGCCAGCCCAACCGGATCGCCTCAAGCGTGGCGTCCTTCATGTGGGCCTGCGCCCAATCGGAATGAAACGTGCCAAACGCAGCCACGGGCATCATCACGCCACTGGCCAGCTTGACCTTATGAACGGTTTCCGGGCCGATCCCCTTCAGACTTCGGTCGAAACAAACCTGCTCGATCTCTGAACTCTTCATAGTCACTACTGAACTCCTTTATTTGTGTTGTTGATATTGTTTGTACGGTCACGCCCCCGGGTCTCCGCAAAGGCGTCTGCCAGTTCTTTGGGCAGGAGAGGCACCGCGCCGGCTTGCGAACAAACGAAAGCCGCCACGCGGTTGGCCAGTTCCTGGAGCCGGGTCAGTTCCAGGCCGCGGAGGCACCCGACCGTGACGGCCGCGGTGAAGGCGTCGCCGGCCCCGACGGTGTCAACCACGTTTGCCGGGCAACCCGGATGGCTTTCATCCCCTGCGGCCGAGAGCAGCCGGCTGCCCTGCTCTCCCCGGGTGTAAACCACCAGGTCCAAGTCGAACCGCTTGCGGAGGGCCCGCAACCGGTCGGTTTCGTTCCCCGCCAGGCCGAGGATCTCTGCCAACACCGGCAACTCCGCATCATTGAGTTTCAAAACATCGGCCAGTTCCAGCGAGTCAATAATGACTGGGGCGGAAATGAAAGGAGGCCTGAGGTTGATATCGAAAACCTTCAAACAGCCCGGGCGTAGCGCGCACAGGAAACTGCCGATCCCCTCCCGACTACGCGGATCACGCTGCGCCAGGGAGCCAAAAACCACGGCGTCGGCCTCGCCCGCCAACTTTTCCCGCCCGGCGTCCATCGTTATAGCGTCCCATGCCGCCGGGGCGCGGATGGTGAAAGTCGGCACGCCAGAGGCGTCCAATTGCACGTCCACCAAACCCGTCGGAAGATCGGGTCGCACTCTCACGCCGGTGGGGTCCACCCCCAGCACCTGCAACCGCCGTCGGATCTCCCAGCCGTCCGCGTCATCGCCCACCTCGCTGACAATCGCCCCGCGAGCCCCCAACTGGACGGCGTGAGCCACCACGTTGAGCGAAGCCCCGCCGATCGCCTTGCCGGAAGGCAACAGGTCCCACAGCACCTCGCCGATGCCGACACAGAGCGGGCGCGATCTGGGTAACTCAGTTGACATCGATCATGACCTTCAAGGTGTTGCCGGCTTGCTGCTCGATGAACCGATACGCCTCGGCATACTGTTCGAAAGCGAAATGGCCGGTAATCAGTGGTCCCGTCAATACCGCTCCCGAGGCAATCCACCGCAGCGCCTGCTCGTAATCCTCATGTTTGTACATGAGGGTGCCAACCAGGCTTAGCTCGCGGTCACCGACGATCGACATGTCCACCCGCGGACGGTCGCCAAACACCCCCACCACCACGATCCGACCGCCCTTTCCGATGGTCTGGATGGCGTCATCCAGCGCCGACTCGGCGCCCACCGCTTCGAAGGCGACGTCAAACCCCTCCGGGCCAAATGCCCGCTTCACCGCATCCGGCAGTTTCTCTTTGCCCACGTTGCAAGTATGGGCCACGCCGCAGGCCCGCGCTTTTTCCAAACGGAACTCGCTCAGGTCGGTAATCAAGACGTTCCTGGCGCCCCGGCAACGCGCCGCCTGGGCCACCAAGTTGCCGATGGTTCCCGCGCCGAGCACGACCACATTGCGGCCGCTCAAGTCACCGGCCCGGCCGGTGGAATGTGCGGCCACCGCCGCCGGTTCGACCAGAGCCCCCTGTTCGTAGGTCAGGGTGTCGGGCAGAACCACCAGTCGGTCCGCCGGAACCACAAAGAGATCCTGGGCGCAGCCCGGAGCCTGAAACCCCTCCACCTTGAGGCTATTGCAGGTATTATAATCCCCGCGCCGACAGGGGTCGCAAGTGCCGCAGACCACTTGGGGCCGCGCGGTCGCCTTCATGCCGGGTTTCAGGCGCTCCACACCCGGCCCCACGGCCTCCACGGTCCCGCTGTATTCGTGCCCCTGTATCACGGGATACGGGGTGAAGGGATGCTTGCCGTGCCACACGTGAATATCCGAGCCACAGACCCCAATGCGCCGTATGCGCAACAACACCTGCCCGGGACCCGGCGCCGGGGCAGCCGCCTCCCGAAACTCAATGTGTCCGGGCTTGGTCATAATCGCTTGTCTCATATTCTTAGTCCTTTGTTGTCTCTGTTCTTTGTTCTAAATCGTTTCCGTTATGATCGCCGGTTATGATTAGCGCAGGATCGTATAGAGCACGCCGACGGTGGCGACCAGGATCACCGCCACAAGGCGCGGATCACTGGCGCCGGCGAAGCGGCCTTTGAGGAATGACAGCGGATGATCCCAGCAGACTTTGGCGACTTCCTGCGGATTCATGGCCGGGGTCAGCAGGCTGGTGATGAGGTAAATCACCACGCACAGCACGGCGATGATCGGCCCGACCAGCATGAACGGAATCCCAAGTCCTTGCGCCGGGTCGGTGACCAGTCCGCCAAAACCGTCGTGAGCCCGGCCGTTCAGAAGCATTTTTCCGATGCCCGGCATATCCAGCACGAAGTAAATTCCACCAATGATCGAGCCAGCGTAAAGCGTCGTCATGGCCGCCTGCCAGGTGCCGCGTTTCCACAGCACGCCGAGCACGAACACAGTCGTCACCGCTGGCGCGAAGGTCATCGGGATCTTGTTGATCGCCTCGAAGATCGTGCCGAACTGGTTGCCTTGCGTGGACCAGAGCATCGCGAGCAGCATAATTGCTCCCGTGGTGATCCGCCCGATGATGACCACGCGCTCGTCCGGCATTTCGGGCCGCTGACGCTTCACAATGTCCAGGGAGATGATGGTGGCGCAACTGTTCAACGCCGCCGCCATGCAACTCATCAACGCGGCCGCCATGCAGGCCGCCAGCAGACCCTTGAGCCCAATCGGCACGAGGTGATTGATCAGCGCCGGCAGCATCGTGTTGTAGTCGGGCGTGTTCGTGCCGGCGACATTCGCCAGATGGAACGCGCCTTTCTGCCAGAGCACGTAGCCGATCACACCGGGGAACACCATGAGGAACACCGGAGTGATTTTGAGAAACCCGGCAAAGAGCGCGCCGTTCTGCGCCGCCGTCAGGCTCTTCGCCCCAAGCACACGCTGCACATGCGTTTGGTCAGCGCACCAATACCAGATGCCGAGAATCGGATACCCAAGCAGCACGCCGAGCCAGGAATACTCACTCAAGTGTCCGTGCGCATCCACCACCGGATGCAGCATGTGCAACTGACCGGGCATCACCGCGGCCTTGAACGAGGCCAGGTCATGGACGCCCACCGAAGGCAAGGCTTGCAGGCCGAGAGTCGTGACGAGTATGGCGCCACCGAGCAGCAGGCAGACCTGGATGTTCTCGGTCATGACCACCGCCTTCAGTCCGCCCAGGGCCGTGTAGGTCACGGTGAAAAGGGACAGCACAATGATCGTGGCATACATCGGCACGCCGAGAAAACTTTCAAACACCTTCGCGGCGGCAAACAAACTGATGCCGATATGAATCAGCAGCGCGCCGAGCAGGCCGATGCACGCCAGAAACGTCCGCGCCGACGGGCAATAACGCCGCTCCATGAATTCCGGCAGCGTCTTGACCCGCGAGGTGATGTAGAACGGCGCGAAGATCAGAGCCAATAAAATCAAAGTGAAGCACGCCATCCATTCGAAGTTGCCGATGACCATGCCGTCCTTCGCGCCGCCAGCGGCAAGGCCGACGAGATGGATGGTTGAGATGTTCGAGGTGAAGATTGCCGCGCCCACGGTGAACCAGTTCAGCGAGTGACCGGCCAGAAAATACTGCTCCGAATTGGAATGACGACGGTAGCCGATCCAGATGCCAAACGCTGTGATGCCGACCAAGTAGATGGCGATGACCACCACATCAATCATGGATATATTCATAATGGGTCAGTTCCCGGCAATTTCTATCTGGACTTTCAAGGCGTGGCTCTTGTCCGCCGCCAACCGCAACGCCTGGCCGGCGTCCGCGAGCGGCAAGACGCCCGTGAGGAGCGGACGCAAATCAATCCGGTTCGCTGCAATGAGGCGGATGGCCTCGTCGAAGACGTCCCCGTAACGCATTGAGCCGATGAAATTGATTTCGCGGTTCATCAGTTGATTGGCCGGCAGCGGAATGTCGTCCGTGCCGAGCGTGCCGATCTGCACAATTGTGCCGCCGGGCCGCACGAGGTCAAACGCCTGCCGCAATGCGGGTTTCGCCCCGGAGGCCTCAAAAATCACGTCGAAGCCGTCACCAGCGATTTCACGGACCTGCTCCGCCAAATGCGCCACCGAAGGGTCGAGCGCAACATCCGCGCCGAGCTGGCTTGCTGTTTTGCGGCGCGTCGCCACGATGTCGCTCAACGCCACCGGCGCCGCGCCGAAGGTTCGAGCGGTCATCGCCACGAGCAAACCAATCGGTCCGCCACCGGCCACCAGCACGCGTTTGCCCGAAATGGCGCCGGCGCGTTTGACCGCGTGCAGCGCCACGGCAAAGGGCTCAATCATGGCGCCGAGCGAGTCGTCCATCCCGGCGGGCAACGCGTGGCATTGATCCGAACGCACCATCACAAATTCCGCAAACGCGCCGTCCGTCGGCGGCTTGGTGCTGGCGCTTCCCAGCATGATGATCTTCCGGCAAAGATTGGGACGGCCCCCTTTGCAGTATTCACAAAAGCCGCAAGAACGCGCCGGGTTCACCGTGACGCGCGCGCCTGTCTTCACCACATCCACCCCGTCCGCCAGAGCCGCGACTTCGGCGGTGAACTCGTGGCCGAGGATGAACGGGCGCGTCGGCACGAACGCCGCGCAATAGCCGTGCTCGAAGTAATGCAGGTCCGAGCCGCAGATGCCCGCGCGCCGCACGCGCAGTAAAACCATTCCCGGCTTCAGCTCCGGCAGCGGCTGCGGTTCGATTTTGATTTCTTTCGCGCCGTGCAGCACGGCGGCAGTCATGGTGGAGTTCATTTTCATCATCAATCAAGACCGTAGAAACTGGCACAATTCCCGCCGAGAATCTGCGCGCGAACTTCCGCGGGAAATTTCCGAACGTAGTCAGTTACGATGCCCATCGTCGCCGCGTATTCTCCGGACAACGTGCATACCGGCCAGTCCGAACCAATCATCACGCGATTCGTGCCAAACGCCTCGATGACGATGTCCAGGTAGCGGCGGAAATCTTCGGGCCGCCATTGTTTCCATCGGGCCTCGGTGACCAACCCGGAGAGTTTGCAGAAGACGTTCGGCAAAGCCGCCAACCGGCGCAGGTCCTCGCGCCACGGCGACACCTGCCCGTCGCGGATGGCCGGCTTGGCTATGTGATCGAGCACGAACGGCTGTTGGGGAAATTCCGCCACCAATTTTATCGCCACCGGCAGATGCTTGGGGAACAAGAGCAGGTCGTAAGTCAGATCGAACTCGCGCAACTGCCCAATGCCGCGCTGAAATTCCGGCTGCAGCATGAAATTATCGTCGGGTTCATCGTGGACGACGTGCCGGACGCCAACCAGTTTCTGATGCCGCAAAAATGTTTCCAGTTGCGCGCCGAGTTCCGGCGACCGCAAGTCCACCCAGCCCACCACGCCCTTGATGAAGTCGTGCGCGTCTGACAACTGAAGCAGCCACTCGGTTTCCTCGACCATCTGCCGTGCCTGCACAGCAATACCGCCGTCAAACCCTACGGCTTGGAGCAGTGGCTTGAGTTCATCCGGCAAATAGTCGCGCCGCAGGACGGCCATCTGGTCCGTCATCCAGACCTGATGAGCCGGATTGTAGCGCCAAAAATGCTGGTGTGAGTCAAGGCAAATCACTTTCCATTCTTTCCAAGGGCGCTCAGCTCGCCCTTATAAACCGCCAGCCGAATGTCGTCGGCTGGCTGATCAAAGTAGCCTTCGGGGCCGTAGTACATAAAGTAAAGGCCGTCCGTCACTTTCAGAATAAACGCGTCGTGGCACTGCATCACCTGGGGGTTCTGCAACTGCCAACGCAGGCCATCCTGCGAGGTGGCGAAGCCGGTCCAACACCCCGAGCAGCCCGGGCGGACAAACTTGCCAAAATACATGAACCACTGGCCGCCATCCTGGAATACATGCGGGAATTTGTACATGGTGTTCGTATAGGGCAAGCCCGCAATGTGGACGGGCTGGGCGCCTGCAAAATCAAAGTTGGTCTCGTTGGGCGACTGGGCGCAGTACAGTCCCTGCGGTTCGTAATGTCTATCCCAGTAGTACATGAAATAGCGCCCGCTCTTCTGGTCGTGAACAACGTGATCATCCTCCACCCGGCCTAGGTGACTTAACCGACATTGCTTCACAAAATGCACGCCATCCCTTGAAGTTGCGTAACCCCACTCGCACACGTCATCCCCGCTGCTGCCACCATACCACATCTTAAACATGCCATCCTCGTAGATAACGAATGGGTCCCAAGTTCCGTTATAGTCCCAATCGTTGCCGGTTCCTCTTGGCAGCACTGGATTTGCTGGATCTTTCGTCCAATGCACGCCTTCACGCGAAAGCGCGTGCCCAATCTGAATAACGCCAAGACCGTTAGGTTTGCCAGCGGCCCAACCTTCGTAGTACAGGTGGTACCAATCGCCAACTCTCACCACTGTCATCGTCTCGATGGCGCCAGCATCCCAGGAACCTGACGAGCCGGGAGACAGAATGGGGTTGTTCGTATAGTCCCGCCATGCTCCTGGCGAGCACCATCCGACAGCCTCGCGGGCGGCCCGTACCGCAGCGGTTTCCTGGCCCCAAGCTGACCAACACAGAAGAGTGACGACGAATGTCACTGTCGCGCGGAGGAGCACTAACTCACCTCGCAAAAGAGCTTGTTTCTTTGTCACGTTGCTTTAGTATATTTACGCCGCAGGTCAATCTGCGCTTGGATGTTCGGCCTCATCTATTAACTCCTTAATCGGTAGAACATCGAACGGTTTGTAATGGGCAGAGTCGCCGGGCTGTTTGTCGCGCCAGGAATATCCACCCAGCTCGCGTTGTTTAATGACTGGAGGATCTCTTGGAGCATAAAACCAGTTGTCTTCCATGAGATAATGATCTCATTGCCAGATCGGCTGATCGAAAGCTCCGGGGGTGGGACCAGAGCTGCCGCATAATGCTCTTGAATACGGGCGGACGAAAGGACGTTGGTGTAAATGGCAAAATCAGCAATCAGGCCGTTGTAAGGTGGATCTCCGCCATCAGTTTGCACGCCAATAGCGCCGGCATCCAGAGACACTGGGACCGTTGTTGTCGTGTAATCGTTGGTGCTCCAGGGATCCCCGTTGAGATACAGGGTCGCGGTGCTCGCCGTAGCATCATAAACCACCGCCACGTGAGTCCATTGGCCTGGGGCAATTGCTGGGCTGCCGGGATAATTTACATCGTAAGGCGGCGTTGCGACAGTGAACCGTATGCTGCCGCCGTTGACAAGAAGATGCACAATGCCGGTATGCCACTGGTCCACGGTGTAAATCGCATCCGCTCCGGAGAGCTGGCTAGGCTTGATCCAGACCTCGAATGTGGCTTGGTTGTCACCACTGCCGCCCAAGCTGTTAGCAGCAGCCAAAGCCGGCACCGCGACAAAGCTGGCGTTGGGGCCGCTGAACCCGACCGCCTTCCCCAGGCCAGGTGTCGCGCTGGGATTGCCCAGAGAAACGTTGTGGTAAATGCCGGTGTTGCCATTGCCAGAGGAGTCAACCGCCGCCGTCGCCCCGATACTCTCCCCAAACCGATAATACACAACCGGATGGTCCGCTATGACCGAATCCGCGTAGGTCGGCCCTGGCGGCTCCACCAAGAGGAGCGCGGTGCGGGTGGTCGCCGGTATTGCACCGACCGCTGTCACAACGCAATCAAAGTGCGTCCCGTTATTGGCGAGTGTCAGTGCCGGGGTGATATAGACCGCGTTCGTTGCTCCAGCGATGTTCACGCCGTTCGTCTGCCATTGGTAATTCAGCAAATAGTTGGTCAAGCCAACAACAGTCGCGCCCGTTGTAAAGATGGCAGTGCCGCCCGCATACCCGCCTGCATCCTGGGGTTCACTTGTGATGATTACATATACGGGCGGGCCACTAGCTAGCGCCGCTGCGTAATGCTCCTGGATGCGGGCGGCTGAAAGCGCGTTGGTGTAAATGGCAAATTCATCAATCAACCCATCGTAGAATCGCCCACCGCTAAACTCCCCAATCCAGCCAGCCTCAAAATCGGCTGGGCCGGCGCTCGTGTAAATATTGGTGCCCACCGGCGCCCCATTGATGTACATGGTCACATTGGACGCTGTGTCGTCGTAAACCGCCGCCACGTGAGCCCACTGGCCTGCCGAAATTGAGGGACTGAAAAAATCCACATCCGTTGGCGTGTTGCCGTTCACACTAAACCGTATGTCGTTGGCTGCCCAACAATGAAGATGCACCGCGCCGAGCTGCCACGGGACAGCATAAATCGCTTCAGGTCCATTCAGCGCTTGGGGCTGGATCCAAGCCTCCATCGTAAAGCGGTCGTTGCCTTTTCCCCCCAAGCTGAGTGCGCCACTCAACACCGGCATGGTTACGAAGCTGTTCGAACCGTTGAATCCGGCCGCCTGCCCGAGGTCCGCTGCCGCGCTGGGGTTGCCCAGAGAAACGTTGTTGTAAACGCCGTTCTTACCCGCGCCTGAAGAGTCAACCGCCGTCGTCGCGCCAGCGCCCTCCTCAAAGCGATAATACACGACCGGATGGTCCGCTATGACCGAATCCGCGTAGCTCGTCCCCGGCGGTGCCACCAAGAGGAGCGCGGTGCGGGTTATTGCATTTGTTGCGCCAGTCGCCGACACGACACAATCATAGAGCGTGCCATTGTTGGCCAGCGTCAGCGTCGGCGTCGTATAAACCGGATTGGTTGCTCCAGTGATGTTCACTCCATTCGTCTGCCATTGGTAACTCAGCGCACTGTTTGTGCCAACGAGAGCCGCGCCCGCCATGAAGGCAGCCGTCCCGCCCACAGATACGACCGCGTCCTGCGGCTGGTTTGTGATGACGACACATGGAATCACATTGTAAAAGGCCAGCCGTATGTCGTCGGCTGGCTGGTCAAATAAGCCGTCCGGGCCATAGTACATAATGTAAAGGTTGTTTGTCATAGGCAAGACAAACGCGTCGTGACATTGTATCATCTGAGGGTTTTGCAGCTGCCAGTTCAACCCATCTTGCGACGTGGCGTAGCCAGTCCAACACCCTGCACAACCGGGGCGGATAAACTCGCCAAAATACATGAACCACTGGCTGCCATACTTGAACACATTCGGGAATTTGTACATCGTTGTGGTATAGGGCAGACCCGCAATGTGGATGGGCTGAGCCCCTGCGAAATCAAAGTTGGTCTCGTCGGGCGACTGAGCGCAGTACAATCCCTCCGGTTCGTACTGCCTGTTCCAGTAGTACATGAAATAACGCCCGCTGGCCGCGTCATGAACAACGTGGTCATCCTCGCACGTCCCCAGGTGGCTTAATTGCCCATGCTCCACAAAATGCACTCCGTCTGTGGAGGTCGCATATCCCCAATCACCAGCATTCCCTCCATGCCAAAGTTTGAACAGGCCATCCTCGTAGATGACGGAGGGATCCCACGTTCCGGCCGCATCCCAATCGTTGGCGCTCGCTGGCAGAACCGGATTGGCCGGGTCCTTTACCCAATGCACGCCGTCAAGCGAAGTCGCGTGCCCAATTGCGATGGCGCCGAGGCCGTCATAATTGCCTACCGCCCAGGCTTCATAGTACATGTGCCACCAATTCCCAACTTTTACCACCGTCATCGTCTCCAGCGCGCCAGCGTCCCAGGCTGACGGACCGGGGGAAAGAAGCGGGTTATTCGTATAGGGCTGCCACGCGGCGATACCTAAAAACGGGTCAACGGACTGCTGGCCGCAAGCGGACCAGCACAACATGTAAAGCGCACACGTGACCGCCGCCTCACAGAGCAAAGAACCAACACGCAAACAATACTTGATTTTCATAAAAAACTCTTCTGCGGCTTCGATATCGCCACAGAGCGACTCCCCCCTCGCAGCCTTTCGCCTTTCCACCAACCTGCAAAACTGAACCAAAGAACTCGATGCAAGCTGTTTATCATGTCCTCCAGCAATGACACCGAAAGCTCCTTAAGGGTTGAAATAGACTCGTTTCATTTTCGTCCACCCTTTGGCGCCGGAAAGCGGTATTTGCAGCGGATCGCATACTTTTAGCCATTCGATGTTGCGCGGTTCCGCGTCCAGCTTGGCCATGTCCCCATCGAAATCGTCGCCAGTATATTCCCAATAACCAAACTCGTACCATTTGTCGTCAATTTGCTGCATGAAAATCGAAAAATTATGCATGTGGTATTTGGTCAAAAGATCGCGCACCCCTGGATTCGAATCTGCGTGCAGTTGTTCGTATTCCGGAATTTTATCAGGCCGGATTCCGATGACCATCCCGACGCGCCGGACAGGCTGGTTGGCGCTGGCGCATCCACTGCTCAGCGTGGCAAGGAGAAGAGGCAAAACCAAGAAACACGGAATGTATTTAATTTTCATATCAAGACTTGTGCTGTCATTTTTTGTTGCTGATGGTCGCGTTGACGTCGAAGCCTTTGGCAGCGTTCGGCTTGCCTTTAAAAACAGCCAGCCGAATGTCGCAGGCCTTTTGGTCGAAGTAACCGTCTGGGCCGTAATACATGAAATAAAGGTCGTCCGCCATCTTCAGAATAAACGCGTCGTGACACAACATCACCTGGGGGCTTTGCAGTTGCCAGCGCAAACCATCCTCGGACGCGGCGTAGCCGGTCCAACAGCCCAGGCAACCGGGGCGCACAAACTTGCCAAAGTACATGAACCACCGGCCGCCATCCTGAAACACATGCGGGAATTTGTACATCGTGTTGGTGTAGGGCAAGCCCGCAATGTGGATGGGCTGGGCGCCCGCAAAGTCGAAGTTGGTTTCGTTGGGCGACTGGGCGCAGTACAGTGCTTGCGGTTCGTAATGCCTATCCCAGTAGTACATGAAATACCGCCCGCTGGCCGAGTCATGAACCACATGGTCGTCCTCAACATTTCCGAGGTGACTGAGTTGGCCCCTCTTCTGGAAATGAACGCCATCGGTCGAGACCGCGTACCCCCAATCGCAATGCTGATCCATACCGCCGCCATGCCACATTTTGAACACGCCGTCCTCATACAAAACAAACGGATCCCAGGTGCCGTCGCGGTCCCAGTCATTGCCGGATCCCTTCGGCAGCACGGGATTGGTCGGATCCTTCGTCCAGTGGAGGCCGTCGCGCGAGGTGGCATGCCCAATTTGGAGAGAGTTGTAATCCGACGAAGTGTCTTCGCGGACGCCCCACGCCTCGTAATACATGTGGAACATTTCACCCACCTGCAACACGGTCATCGACCCTAATGCTCCCGCGTCCCAAGCGCCCGTTGGGCCAAGGGGAAGAACGGGGTTGTTCGTGTAGGGCTGCCACCGCCCCGCTGAGGCCCAGCCGACCGCCTGGCGCGCCGCCCGCACCGCAGCCGGTTCCTGGCTCCAAGCGGGCCAACACAGAAAAGTGATGGCGAACGTGACTGTCGCCTGC
>JBEKYR010000026.1:0-65683 GCA_049510745.1 Verrucomicrobiota bacterium
TTGAAGCCGGAATGCGGGGAGTCTAAATTCAAATTTCCCCTCTGTCGAGAAAAATGTGGAATCCGGGCGGACCGAGGGCGCCTCCCGGTTTTTGGAGCTTCTGCGACCCTGTCCGATCCCTGCCAAAAACTGAGAGGCGGCCGAAGACGCGGCTGGAAATGCGTTCTTGTTGCATTGGCGCCGGATTCGGTTCATTGTTCCCGCCGCAATTCTATGAGATCGTCCGCCCGCCGCTTGTTCCGGCTCGTTCCGGCGCTCGCGGTTTTTGCCGCGCTCGCCCAACCCGTTCCCGCGCCGCCGCCGGAGGCGCGCTGGGAGATTCCCTGAAACACCGCATCAACTATGACCTCATTGAGAACCTTAATTTCCGCCTCGTGCGCCGGCCTGGCTGTCTTGACAGCGACCCCCGGCCTTTCCGCCAATACGCCCCATTCGTTTGCCATCGGAACGAACGACTTTCTCCTGGACGGGCGCCCGTTTCAAATCCGCTGCGGCGAACTCCACGCCGCCCGCGTGCCGCGCCCTTACTGGCGCCACCGCCTGCAAATGGCCAGGGCGATGGGTTTGAACACCGTCTGCGCCTACCTCTTTTGGAATTTGCACGAGCCGCAGCCGGGCGTTTTCGACTGGAGCGGCCAGGCGGACGACGCCGAGTTCTGCCGCATCGCGCAAGAGGAGGGGCTGTGGGTGATCCTGCGTCCGGGGCCGTACTCGTGCGCGGAATGGGAAATGGGCGGCACGCCGTGGTGGCTGCTCAAAAGCGAGGGCATCGCCCTGCGCAGCCGCGATCCGCGTTACCTCGGCCCGGTGAAAAACTATTTGAAGGAAGTCGGCCGCGTGCTTGCCCCGCTGCAAATCACCCGCGGCGGGCCGATTCTGATGGTGCAGGCCGAGAACGAATACGGTTTCTTCGGCAACGACGCCGGCTACATGGGCGAGATACGCCAGGCGCTGCTCGACGCCGGCTTTGACGTGCCGCTCTTCGCCTGCAATCCGCCCTCGGTGATGACCAACGGCTGGCGCGACGATTTGTTTCAGGCGGTCAATTTCGGGAGCGATCCGGCGGACAATTTCAAGAGGCTCCGCGCGCTCCGCCCCCAAGGCCCGCTGCTCTGCAGCGAGTTTTATCCCGGCTGGTTCGACACCTGGGGCCAGCCGCATCATCTTGGCAACGCCCCGCGCTATCTGAGCGACATGGCCAAGATGCTCGAGGCCGGCGCTTCCTTCAGCATTTATATGGCGCACGGCGGCACGACCTTTGGCCTCTGGTCCGGTTGCGACCGGCCCTTCAAGCCGGACACTTCCAGCTATGATTACGACGCCCCGATCAGCGAGGCGGGCTGGACGACGGAAAAATTCTTCCAGACCCGCCAACTCTTCGCCAAACATCTGATGCCCGGCGAAACGCTGCCCGAACCGCCCGCGAAAAATCCCGTCATCGCCTTTGCGCCCGTGACGTTGACCGAGTCCGCCCCGGTTTTTGCCAATTTGCCCGCCCCCTTCCATGACACTCAGCCCGGCAACATGGAGAAATACGACCAGGGCTACGGGTGCATTTTGTACCGGACCACCGTTCCCGCCGGCCCGGCCGCCCGGCTCGAGGCCGCGGCGGTTCACGACTTTGGATTTGTTTTTCTGGACGGGGAGCGTGTCGGCATCATTGACCGACGCCGGGCGGGCGCCGGCCTTCAGTTGCCTGCCCGCCCCAAGCCGGCGCAACTGGACCTCCTGGTCGAACCGGTCGGCCGGATCAATTTCGGCCCCGAAATGGTTGACCGCAAGGGCCTCATCGCGTCTGTGAAGCTGGCCGGAAACGAGCTGACCGGCTGGGACATCTTCCGCCTTCCTCTGGACGGCAGAATGCTGGACGGCCTGAAATTCCGCGCCGCCGGGAGCAACGGCCCGGCGTTCTGGCGCGGAACGGTCAACCTTGAAACCCCCGGCGACACGTTTCTGGACCTGCGCGGCTGGGGCAAAGGCGACTTGTGGGTCAACGGCCATTGCCTGGGACGTTTCTGGAACATCGGCCCGACGCAGACGGCTTACGTTCCCGGTTGCTGGCTGCGGTCCGGCCCCAATGAAATCCTGATTCTGGATTTGGCCGGCCCTTCCCAGCCGGCCGTTGCCGGACTCGAACAACCGATCCTCAACCAACTCCGTCCCGGTCTGGATTTTGCCAGGACGCGCCGGCCAAACGTGAAATTGAATCTCGCTTCTGTCGCGCCGGTCCACAGTGGTTCCTTTGCGCCCGGAGCGGACGCACAGGAAGTCAAGTTGGACGCGCCGGCCCGCGGACGGTATTTCTGCCTTGAATCGCTCAACGCGCACGATGGGAAAGCCTACGCGACGATTGCGGAACTGGATTTGCTCGGCGCGGACGGCAAGAACATCAGCCACGACGGCTGGACGGTGGCGTTTGTGGACAGCGAGGAACTCGAGAGGGAAGACGGCTCGGCGGAAAACGCGATTGACGGCCAGACGGAGAGCTTCTGGCACACCCAATGGGTCAGCGCCTCGCCCCCGCATCCCCACCAACTGGTGCTGGACCTGGGCCGTTCCCAAGTCATCACGGGCATCCGCTATGTGCCGCGTCAGAGTGCCGGCGGCGGTCGGATCAAGGACTTTCGCCTCTACGTCGGCGACAACCTTGTGGGCAAATTCTGATTCCCCCAGCGCGGCAAATATGTCCGTTCCGGGCCGGCTGAGGGTCATTTTTGCCGGTCATTTCCCCTTCCAAGGGCTGGTTTGGCCCTGTTTCCGGCCAAAAAACCCCGTGGCATGGCCGTTGCTTATGCCAGTAAGTCCGATGAGATAAAAGCATGAATACCTTAGAACTTATGGCACCGGAAACGCGCGCCACCAATGGAAATGACGTGATCCAGCTCCCGGACGGGCTGCTCGGATTCGAGGGCGTCAAGAACTACGTGCTGCTGACGCGCCCCGAAGAAGCGCCCTTCCTGTGGCTCCAGATGATCGATGACCCCAAACGCGCCTTCCTGGTCCTGCCGCCCCATTTCATTTTGGCCGACTACCAGCCCGACCTTAGCGAGCTGGATGTCGAGTTCCTTGACTTGATCGAGCCTTCCGACGCCTTCGTCCTCAACATCGTCACGCTGCGCGCCCACGGGCGGGCCACGGCCAATCTCAGGGGGCCAATCGTCATCAATCGACGCACTCTTATTGGCAAACAGGTCATCCCTGTCAATGCCTCCCAATATGCCTTACAGCATCCCCTTCCCGTTTCCTAAACGTTTTCATTCCCGACACGCCTATGCTCATCCTCTCCCGCAAGCCCGGCGAAAGTATCGTAATTGATGGCCGCATCACAATCAAAGTCATGCGCCTTGATGGCGACCTGGTCAAAATCGGCATTGAAGCGCCCATCAATGTCCCGGTGCATCGCCAGGAGGTCTATGATGAAATCCAGAAGAATAACCGGGAAGCCCTGACTCATCCCCGCGGCAAGCTGCCGCGCCTCTCCCCCAGGGCGGTCGCTTTGGCCTGTGACACTCCATCCCATGCTCATCAACACTGATCTCTCTTCCGATACCGCCGCTCTGGCCCGTTCCCAGAACCGGGCGGACACCAGCGCGCCGGCTGCCACCTCGCAGAACACTCCGGACGCCAGCCAATTGGACCCCTCGCTTCAGCGCCTGAGCGGCGCCTCGGTCGAGGTGCTGGACGCCGATTGGGAAATCCAGGATCAGGCCGGCGCCGACCAGGCCGTGTCCTTTGCGCGCCAGAACATCTTGAACCAGTCCGGGATGGCCCTGACCTCTCAGGCCAACCAATTGTCTCAAAACGTTCTCAGCCTGCTGCAACCCGTCGATTAATCCGGCCTCGTGCCGCGTTGAATTATGAAAGGATTCTCCACCGCGTCCGAAAACCCTGCTCTCTGCCAGCCCCACCCCGGCATCTCGATTCCCGAACAACTTATCGCCCTGGCCAACGAAGCCTTCGCCCTCGAAGCCCTGGCCTGCGGCTTCCTGGACAGGCCCGATGGCGACGCGCGCCCGCCGGAGGCCGGCGCTTACCTGGCCGACACGCAAAAGGCGCAGTCGGGCCGGACGGTGCCATTATTCAATAAACCAGGCCAGAAAAGCTCATGAGCAAGCCCGCCTCCGACACGCCCGGCGCCCCAATCTCGATGCCCCCACTGCCACCCAAGCCGGCGGCGGCCCCATTCGCCAATCCTCACCAGCAACACGAGGGGAAGGATGCTGAAGGCATACGAAAAATGAAACCCAGCCCCACGCTGAATACGATGAGTCCCATCCTGGTGAATACCTTCGATTACAACTCCTGCTCTGCCGGAGTTCGCGTGATGCACTATCTGGCCGCGCTGCTCCGTTCGGCGGACATCCCGGTGGCGGTGACAAGCCCGTGCTTTTACGACCCGACAATTCCAGTGCGCGCGCAAGCCCTGCCCGACGACATCGTGGTTTATCCCGACGCCACTCGGGGCAACGGCATCGGCGCCAATCGCATCTGCCGATATATGCTCTACTACGCCCACGCCTATTTCGGCGGTGACCGAATAGCGAAAGACGAATGCGCGATTGTCTATCACCACAATTATCTGGCCGACGTGCAAGCGCATTGCGACTCTCCGTTGACTGAGGAGGACGTCATCACCATTCCGATTCTTGACAGCGAGTGGTGCTTCCCGGAGGCAAAGACCATCGAGAACGTGCTTTACGCGGGAAAGGGGAGGGACAAAGCGCTGCCGCTAATGGATTGCATGCTTGTTCCTGCCGCAAACGCCCCTGAAAACAGCGGCGCGCCTTACGCGGACCATTATGCGCACATGAGGACACTGGCCATGCTGCGAAAGGCGAAGAACTTTTACACGCTGGACCCGCACACGTTGATGTCCTGCGAGGCCGCGCTGTGCGGCTGCAAGGTGTTTTACGCCCGGGACGATAACACCTTCGAAGAACAAAGCGACATCGTGGAAGAGTCCCGAAAGCAAGTGATGTCCCCCGAGCGCGATGTCGCCCTTGCGCGGAAGTTGGCCGACAAAATTTACCGGTTCTTTGAAACGCGGACCGTGGCGCAACCTGCCCTGGGGCCGTCTCGACCAATCCCGACCGACACCGGCGCGCCGGCTTTCACCCCGCAGAAAAAGCGCGCCGAACCGGGGCGGCTGGCTCACGCGCAAGCTGGTAGTCCAAAAATCAAGGTCGGTGTTCTTTCACTGGACCCTGATCGAACCGCCTGTGCATATCTCCGTTTGGTGGCGCCTTTGAATTATTTGCACGCCCAGGGCCGGATCGAATATCTGCCGCTATGTGAGGCGCAAAATGGCCGCATTACACTCAATCAAAAGAATTTCCAGCAAGTTCAACTTATCGTCATCCAGCGGACCATGCCGATTTGTATGCCGTTTCAGGTCTTGCGGGCCGCCATCAAAAATCCAGCGGCCAGAATAGTTTTTGAACTGGATGACGCGCTGACACTGGTTCCGGGCAGCCATCCAGCCTGTGGCCAGTTCCAGTTGATTCGGCCACAAATAGAGGATTATTTGCGGAATGCCGATCTGGTAACCGTTTCAACGCCCCAGCTTAAAGAGGTCTATTCATCCTATAACGACCACATCGAGGTTTTGCCCAACACCGTGGACCCCCAACTCTGGCTGCCGTTGCCGCCGAAGGCTCCGCAGAAGACGAAAGTCACCATTCTCTTTGCCGGCACGTTGACGCACCAGAACGACCTTGCTTTAATCGAGCCGGCGATTGAACGCATCATCCAGGAGTTCGGGGATAGAGTCGAGTTTCTGTTCTGGGGCAACCTGCCGGCCAGCCTCCACAACAGGCCCAGGATCAAGAGCATCGCCGAGTTCACGCCAGACTATCGGCAGTACGTCGAGCGGATGAAGACGCTGCCGGTGGACCTGGCACTTGTGCCTTTGGAGGTGACGCCATTCAACCGGACAAAATCTGACATCAAATGGCTTGAATATTCCGCCTGCAAAATCCCCGCCATTTTCTCGGATCTCGAGCCCTACAACCAGTCGGTCGTACATGGAAAAACCGGCTGGCTGGCGGCCAATACGGTCGAAGTGTGGCATGGCGCCATAAAGACGCTGATTCTGGATGATGGTTTGCGCCAAGCCATTGCCGAAAACGCCCATCAAACCGTCCTGGCGAGCCGCTCCTTGGAGGCAAACGCCGATCTTTGGGTGCAAGCGTATGAAAAGGCTCTCGCCTTGCCTCCGAAAACAGCCTTCCACGAACGGCCTGTAATCTCGATCATCATTCCGACTTTCAATAAAATAGAATTGACTCGCCGATGCCTCCAGACCATCTCCGCCCATACTCCGGCCCCGGCCCACGAAATCATTGTCGTGGACAACGGCTCGACCGACGGCACCCCCGATTTCCTCCGGGCCGAGGAAACGGCCGGACGCCTCCGCGCCATCCTGAATCCGGAAAACACCGGCTTCGCCAAAGCCTGCAATCAAGGGGCCAGGGCCGCGCGCGGCCATTACATTGTCTTCCTGAACAACGACACCGAGGTTCAGTCCAACTGGCTGGGCGCGCTTTTCGCCCTGGCCGAGGCCGATCCCGCCGTCGCCGCCGTCGGCGGCAAACTGCTTTATCCCGACGGCACCATTCAACACGCGGGCGTCGCCCTGGCCGATTGCTGGGACCATGATCCGTTGCTGGCCTTTCACCTCTTTGCCAAGGAGAAGGCGGACTTTCCCCTGGCCAACCAGCGCCGCGTCTATCAAGCCGTCACCGCCGCCTGCATGTTGGCGCGCAAATCGCATTTCGATCAGGTGGGCGGGTTCGACGAGGAGTTTTGGAACGGTTACGAGGACGTGGACCTGTGCCTGCGTTTCCAGGAACGCGGCTGGCTCGCCGTCTATGAGCCGGCCAGCGTCGTCATTCATTACGAATCCCAAAGCGGCCCGGAGCGGTTCCGGCGCGCCGCCGAAAACGTGGTGCGATTCCACCGCAAATGGCTGGAGAAAGCCACTCCGGACGTTATTATTGACCAAGGCGGCAAGAGCCAGGTTTGCCAGTCTTCGACCCTGCGCCTCTATGCTCCGCCGCCCGGAAAACTGGTTTCCATCATCCTCCTGGCCCACAACCAGCTCCGCGACACCCAGCAGTGCCTGGCCAGCATCGAAAAACACACCCCGCAGGCCCACGAATTGATCCTGGTCGATAACGGCTCGACCGACGGCACCACGCAATACTTTCGCCAATACGCCGCCCGGCGCGAAAACGTCCGCGTCATCTTCAATCGCGCCAACCTCGGCTTCTCCGCCGGCAACAACCAGGGCCTGGCTTGCGCCAAGGGCGACGCCATTCTCCTCCTCAACAACGATACCGTCGTCACCCCCGGATGGCTGGAGCGCCTGCTGGCCGCCTTCGACCTCTATCCCGACTGCGGCCTGGTTGGCCCCGTTTCCAATTCCGTCTCCGGCCCGCAACTGGTTTCCGCCGCCAATTATTCGAGCCTGGAACAACTGCCCAAGTTCGCCGCCCAGTGGAACGCCGCGCACGCCGGCCAATCCCTCGAGACGGCCCGCCTGGTTGGTTTCTGCCTTATGCTCCGTCGCGCCGTTTTGGACAAAGTCGGCGGCCTCGACCCGCAATTCGGCACCGGCAATTTCGAGGACGACGATCTTTGCATCCGCGCGGGTTTGGCCGGCTTCAAACTCCGCGTCGTCCTGGATTCATTCGTGCATCACACCGGGGGCCAGACTTTTAAAGGGGCCAAAATTGATTATCGCGCCAGCATGTTGCGCAATTGGGAACTGTTCAAAACCAAGTGGGGACTGGCGCAAGACGCGCCGCTGGAATTGGGCTACCGTCTGCCCTCGACCGCCCCCGCCGGCCTCGCTCTCCGCGTGGCGCCGCCCGATTTGTCCCGCACCCACGCCTCCGCCTTCGAGGGCCGTTGCTGGATCGACAAGACGCTCCCCCAGGCTGTCATAAAGAAATCTCCGCGCAAACCCGCCGCTCTTTCGCTCCCGCCTTGCGCCCTGGCCGGCCAGCTCGGCCCTGCCCGCGACCTTCTCCGCCGCAAGCAACTGCCCGCCGCCTGGGAAGCCGCCGCCGCCGCCCTTCTCTCCCGCCCGTACCATCCGGAAGCTTATCTGCTCCTGGGCGAAATCGCCCTCGCCGCCGGACATGGCGACGCGGCCCGGCTCTGCGCCCGGCACGCGCGCGAGTTGGCTCCGGGTTGGGCGCCGCCCAAACAGTTTCTCAAAAACCCCCCGCGCGGCAACGCCAGGCCGCAATGGCTCAAGCTGCCGCCGGCCCTGGACAACCCGCCCGCCGCCCCGGCCGCCCCGCGCCTCTCCGTTTGTTTGATCGCCAAAAACGAGGAGAAATTCCTCGGCGCTTGCCTCAAATCGGTCCGCGCCCTGGCCTGGCAAATCATCGTGGTGGACACCGGCTCGACCGACCGCACGGTTGAAATCGCCAGGGAACACGGCGCGGAGGTTTATCATTTCCCCTGGTGCGACGATTTCAGCGCCGCCCGCAACGCCGCCCTCGAACACGCCCGCGGCGACTGGGTCCTGGCGCTGGACGCCGACGAGGAATTGATGGAGGGCCAGGCGGAAATCCTGGCGCGCGAAATCCAGGCGCCCGCCGTGATGGGCTACCGCATGCCGATTATTGACAGAGGCCGCGAACAGGACGGCTGCAGCTATGTGCCGCGCCTGTTCCGCAACGCGCCCGGCCTGTTCTTCCTCGGCCGGGTTCACGAGCAGGCCTTCAGCAGCATCCAGGTGCGCTGCCAGCAATGGGGGTTGAAGCACCAATTGGGCAAGGCCACCCTCTTGCATCACGGTTACACCGACGAACTCGTGGCCGGCCGGAACAAGATTGAGCGCAATCTGCGCCTCCTCGAACGCGCCATCGAAGAACTCCCCGACGAACCGAATCTCCTCATGAGCCTGGGCCTCGAACTGGTCCGTTCCGGAAAAATCGAGGCCGGCATCGACCGCTATTGGGAGGCCTTCCATCTCCTTTCCGCCCTGCCGCCGGCGCAGGTCACGCCCGAATTGCGCGAGACCCTCCTCACCCAGTTCACCTCCCACTTGATGGCCGCCAAACGCTTCTCCGAAATCGTTCAACTCTGGCAGATTCCCTTCGCCCAATCCGCCGGCCTGACCGCCTCGCAACATTTCAGCCTCGGCCTGGCCTATCTGGAATTGCAGCAGCCCGCCGAGGCCGCCGAACAGATGCGCCAATGCGTCGCCAAACGCCGCCGCCCCGTTCTTTCCCCCATCAACCGCGAAATCCTCAAGGCGGGGCCGAACCACTGCCTGGCGTTATGCTTGACAAAATTGGGCGAGGCCGGCGCCGCCCGGCAGGCCTTCGATGCCGCCCTGGCCGACGACCCGTCCGCCCGCCCGGTCCGGTTTGATTTCGCCCGTTTCCACGCCGCGCAAGGCCGCCCCATCGACGCGCTCAAGCTGCTCAACCAGTTGCGGGAGGAAAATCCCGCCGACCTTCTGGTCTGGCATTTGGGCGGGCAGATCGCCCTCAGCCGGCCCGAGTCCCTGGAATTCGCCTGCAACTGGACCGGCGAAGCCGTCAAACACTTCCCGCAGAATCAAAGCCTCCTCGTGCAACGCGCCGAAGCTCTGATGCTCAGCCAGGACATCGAACAAGCCTTGCCGCTCTGGAGGGACGCGCACGCTCCCAATTCCCCCCGGCAACGCGCGGCCCTCGTCCTGTGCGAACTGCTTGCGGGCGCGCCGCGCCATCAAATCCTCCCCGCCGAAGAACCGTCCCTCAGCCAGGAAGCCATCTATTGGTATCGGCAATGGATCAACGTCGGCGCGCACTCCCTGCTCCACCAACTGCACGAGAGCATGGAGAAAATCCGGCTCGTCCTGCCCGGTTTCGTGCGCGCCTGGGAAGCCGCCACCCGCCAAGTCCGCCAGGCCGCCGCTTGATCGCGGTGACAGGGGTGGAATTGAAAATTGCAAATTGAAAATTTTCAATCTGCAATTGCAGATTCATCCGCTCCGCGCCGGGCCTTCCTTGGTTGCCGTGCGCTTAATAAATCAGGCTTCCCCCTTGGCAAAACATGGCCGCCTCCTTTGGCCAAGTCTTGCCAATCCATCCTTGTGGAGTTACGCTGAAAACGCATGGTTAATCCGGCCAAGATTCGGTCCTTTTGCAACGCGGTGGCCAAACAGTTTCGCCCCCGCAAGATCATCTTATTCGGCTCCCATGCTTACGGCCGGCCCACGACCGACTCCGACGTCGATTTGCTGGTGATCATGCCTCGCGTGCGTGAACGCGGCGAACGAATGTCAGTGCGCATCCGGCATGCTGTCCCCCGTGATTTTCCGCTCGATCTCCTGGTGCGGACACCGTTGGAAGTGGCGAGAAGCCTGCGTCACGGCGATTTCTTCATCCGCGACATCATGGAAAACGGGAAGGTGATGTATGAAACCCACAACTCGTGAGTGGGTCAAAAAAGCCGAGAACGAGGTCGCCTCGCAAATCCTCCGCCGCAGCAAAGATGTTGTGCCGGATGCCGCCTGCTTTTTTTCCCAGCAGTGCGTGGAGAAATATTTTAAGGCGCGCTTGATCGAGGCCGGCATCGTCTTCCCCCGCACGCACGATTTACTCTGCCTTTTAAATCTCTGCGCCAGCGTCGAACCGCTGTGGCTGGCTTTTGCCAAAACGGTTGACGCAATGTCAGACTACGCCGTTGATTTCCGTTACCCAGGTCATTCGGCGACATTGCGGGAAGCGAAGCTTGCGTTTAAGTGTTGTCGGTCCCTCCGGTTCGAGGCGCGGCGAAGCTTAGGACTGAAACAGTGAGGTTATCCGCCACGATTGGCGGAGAACCGCGAAACAGCCGAAGATGAAATTGCCGCAACAGAGCACAAAGATCCCGAAGAAAAAGACATAAGTTCCTCTCTCTGTGGTCTTTGCAGTGCAACATCCCAAATTCCCTCATTTCTGAGAAAACTCTCTCACCACGAAGGAACCGAAGAGCACGAAGTATTGGATAGGCCCATCTGGATGGTTTTCCTTCGTGCTCTTCTGCCCTTCGTGGTGAAGATTGGGTTGCGGCTGCCCTGCTGCGCTCTCCCCGTCCGCCATAGCTCCAGCGAAATAGAATTTCGCGGCAATTCCGCACCCCTTTTCGTCTATTCCGTGCCTTTTGTGGTCAACATCGCTCCCGCCATTCCGCACCCTCATAAATTCACTGATTCACTGACTCGCTCATTCTCTTACAGTTCACTCATTCTTATATTCGCTTTTTTTTCCTTCCGTAGGTTTTTCCTCTTGATAGACCTGTGCTTAAATCGAGCCAGCATGAATGACACGTGCAACAGGCAAAGTGCTCAGTGCGGCCCGGTCAACACCGGCCCGTGGCTCGGAGACCTCTCCCATCGCATCCGCCATTCGTCCCATTCGTCGCATTGGTCCCATCGCCTCCCCGATCAAGCCAGTCAAACCTTGGACGTTCGCCCTCGCATGCGACCGGTCCAACCGCAGACGCCATGCACCGCCGGCACCGGAAACCACTCCGAAAAGCGGCAAAAAATGCCGGATTCAACCCGGAAAACGAAGCCAAAAACCCGGACAAATCCGGAAATATCCGGCCAAATCCGGCTAAATCCGGGTAAAACCGGCCAAAAAATGAAAAATCAAAAAACACCCGGATTCGGCGACAGCGACCAGTGACGAAAAACCTCACAAAGGCCGCCTCCTCCAATTCGGACTAATCCGTTCTTGCGCAACGCCGTTTTGCCCTTAAGATGGCCCCTCGCGCTTGACCCCCGGGCCAAGTCGGCCAGGACGCAGGCGCTGCTTAACTTTGGATATTGTATGATTGGCACACTCCGCCGCCACCAACAGTGGCTCTGGGTCGTTATCATTGCGGCCACCATTGTTTCCTTCGTCGTCTATTTTTCCCCCAACCGCAACTACGGCGGCGGCGGCATGGGCCGTCGCGTCTCCGCCGACCTCGGTTCCATCAATGGCGATCCCGTCACCCCGGATCAATTCATGGCCGCCGAACGGGAAGGACGCATCTTCTTCTTTTTCCGCTCGGGCGAATGGCCCGACAGCGAGGACCAAAAGAAGCAGGTGGAGCATTATGCCTCGCAAGCCCTCCTGCTCGACGCCGAATTAACGGAGTTCAAGATCAATGTCACCACCGAAGCCGCCGCCCGCTTTACCAAACAAATCCTGGGAGTCCCCGCTGACCAGCCCATGCCCCTGGAGAAATTCAATCAGGATTTCGTCCAGAACCAACTCATGCGCCGGGGCAACGTGACCCTCGATGATTTCGAGCGTTTCATCCGCCACCAATGCGGCCAGGAATACCTCTCCGCCCTCGTCGGCATGTCCGGCAAACTCATCACCGCCAAGGAAGCCGGCTTCTTTTACCGGCGCGAAAACGAGCCGATGGCCACCGAGTGGGTCACCTTCCCGGCCACCAACTTTTACGCCCTGACCGCGCCCACCGACGCCGAACTGGTGGATTTCTACACCGAGCGCCAGGCCGATTACCGCCTGCCGGACCGCGTCCAAGTCAACTATATCCAATTTGACTCCAGCAATTACCTCGGCCAGGCCGACAAGCTGCTCGGCACCAACCTCGACGATCGCGCCGACCAGGTCTATCACCAGCAAGGCCCCGACACCTACCGGGACGACGACGGCAAGCCGCTCACGGCCGAGGCGGCCGTCACCCGGATCAAAAAGCAAATCCGCCAGCTCGCCGCCTTCACCGAAGCGAGAAAGGAGGCCAACGCCTTCCTCACCGCCTTGTCCGAGGGGCACGATGACCTGCACCCGTATTCGCCCGGCGATCTGGCCGCGCTCGCCAAAACCAAGGACCTGACCGTCAAAACCACCGCCCCCTTCGACGAGAAGACCGGTTCCAAGGAAATGGATGTGGCGCCAATCAAGCTCCACGTCCTTTTCTCCCTGCGCGAGGAGGATCCCGACGACAAGGAGCGGTCACTGCTTTACGCCCCCTCTCCGCTCCTCGGCGAGAGCAACGTCTATGTTGTCGGCCTGCAAAAGCGGTTTCCGAGTGAAATACAGGCGCTTTCGGTCGTTTACGACAAAGTCACGGCCGATTACCGCCGCGACAAGTCGCTGAAACTGGCCAAAGCGGCGGGCGAGAAATTCGCCGCCGCCCTCCAGGCCGGGATGGCGCAGCCGGACAAGACGTTCGACTCCATTTGCGCGGCGGAGAACATCCAGCCCCAAGCCCTGCCCCCCTTTGCGCTCACTTCGACCAATTTGCCGCCGCAAATCTCCAGCAAGACTCTCTTCACGCAACTTCAGGAGATTACCTTCAGCCTGCCCACCGACGAGTGTTCGAAGTTTGTCCCCACGCCCGACGGCGGGTTTGTCGTGTATGTCCGGCAGCGACTGCCGGTGGATGAGGCCAAAATGCAGCGCGAACTCCCCGCTTACCTGGCCCGGATGCGCGAGCAGCGCCAGATGGCCGCGTTCAATGAATGGTTTCAGCGGCAGATTCAATTGCGCCTGGTCCCGCCGGCCAGCGAGCGGGCCAACCCGACGGGTTGAGGCGTGAGCCAGACCATCAAACTCTCCTTCCCCGCCACCGCCGAATTCTGGGAAATCCCCGTCCTCCATGAGGACGATCATCTCCTGGCCCTCAACAAACCCGGCGGCCTGCCGGTGTCGCCTCCCCGCGACGACCCGGCCCGGGCCAACTTGATGAAATTGCTCCACCTGGGCATTGAGCGCCAAGCGCCCTGGGCCAGGGACCGTGGCCTGGCTTACCTCATGAACGCCCACCGCCTGGATTCCGCCGCCAGCGGCGTCCTCCTCCTGGCCAAGGACAAACCCACCCTCATCGCGCTGGCCGCCCAGTTCGGCTCCGAAAAACCGGCCAGGATCTACGCCGCCCTCGTCCGCGGTTCCGCCGAACAAAACACCTTTGACTGCGACGCCAGCCTCGCCGCCCATCCCTTGCGGCCCGGTTTCATGCGCGTCGATCCGAAAAACGGCCAGCACTCGCACACCGGGTTTTCCGTCCGCGAAACCTTCTCCGCCGGCTACCTGCTCCTGGAATGCCGTCCGCTGACCGACCGCGCCCATCAGATCCGCGCCCATCTCAAGCACCTCCATTTGCCCATCGTCGGCGATGATCTCTACGGCGGCCCTCCCCTCTGGTTGTCCACGCTCAAAAAAGGCTACCGCCTCAAGCCGGGCCGGACGGAACGGCCGCTCATCTCCCGCGTCGCGCTCCACGCCGAACAGCTTGTCCTCCAGCGCCCCGGCGCGGACGAAACGGTGAGAATCGAGGCCCCCTGGCCCAAGGACCTGACAGTGTCAATCAAATACTTGCGGCGCTACGGGGGTTAGAAAGCGGGCAGGGAAGGTGAGCAGCGCATCGGCGCCGGCTCGGCAATATCTGACAACATCGCTTTCGATGCGTTTCTTTGGCCAAGGAACGCAAAGGCGAACTGACCCTGGTCGCTTGCTGGGCGCATTGCACGAGGGGTTTCCACGAAGCGTTGGCGGAGAGCAAACCGGCGGCGTGGTTTGTGCGTCAAATTGGATTGCTCTATGCGGTGGAAAAGCTCCTGCGTGAGAAGAAGGCCGGTCCTCGGTTGAGGGCGGCGATGCGGAACTGGCAATGCCATCCGGTCTTGGAACGATTGCGCCGGGCGATGGAGTTGGTGCGTCGTCGCACTTTGCCCCAAGGACTGTTGGGAAAGACTATTGACTACGCGTTCAAGCGCTGGGAAGCGCTGACGCGTTTCGTGAACGACGGCGTTTTGGAGATGGATTCAAATTTGATTGAAAACTCGATTCGCCCGTCCGCTCTGGGGAAAAAGAATTTTTTGTTTATAGGGCATCCTGAAGCTGGCGAACGTAGCGCGGTGATTTGCACCTTACTGGGCAGTTGTCGGCGGCATGGGATCAATCCCTTCGAATATCTGAAGGATTTGTTCACACGGTTGCCAGCGGCCAAGATCACCCAGATCAGGGAGTTCACGCCAGCGGCATGGGCTCGCGCAAACAACAATTCTTCGCGAGTCAGCTTCATGGCTGCTTGATCTCTGCTTTCCCTTGCCCGCCGTAGCCTGGCGAAGGCAGGTCCTTCGCCTCCGCCGCCGCGATTTCCTCCCAGGGGGAGCTTGCCAGACGTGGAGGAAGCCGTCACCAGTCAGCATGCCGATGGCATTACCATCCGGTGAAAAGGCAGTGCTCACAAACAGGGATCCCGCGCCTTCCAAAGTGAGCACCTCCTGCCAACTGTCCACATCCCAAAGTTTCACGGCGTCGTCCGGGTTGCTCCCGCCGGTGGCGAGACGTGTGCCATCCGGTGAAAACGCCACCGAGAAAACGGCATTGAGGAAACCGCGTAGCGTCGCTTCTTCCCGCCAGGTTTTAGTTCCCCATACCCGGGCATATCCCAATTCACTGGCGGCGGCGCATCGTCCCCCGTCGGGAGAGAAAGCGACCTCATAGGCAACCTGGACCGCCTCAAGCGGCAAGTTCGTGTTGCTGTGTTCCGCCAGGTTTCGGCCGGAGACATCTCCGTCAAAACCGAAGGCAACGCACAACCGCTCGTCCGGCGATGAGCCGATGGCGCGGCCGATAAAACGAGCGGGTGCCGGCCAGGACTGAATTTCGCGATTCGCTGCCAAGTCCCATTCGGAGAAATGATTGTCGGATGGGACCCGGACTACCAATCGGTTTCCCTGGGCGGTAAAACCCAGGGGGATCACGCTGCCATCGCCGAGTTTGAATTCACGCCACAGAACACGCGGCGAGATGTCCCAAACCGAGATGTTCCCGTTGGTTGAGCCAACCGCCAGGAAGCGACCATCAGGGGAAAAGGCATCTCCCTGGTGATTTGTTCCGATCTCCAGCCAGGGTTCCTTGTCCTGAAAATCCGGGCCGCTCCACCGCGCTACCTTGCCCTCACGATCCAAAGTCACGGCCGAGCGGCTATCGGGCGCAAAGCGCCAATTGGATATTTTGCCTGGCAAGGTGACGCGTTCCCGCCGTGGATGAGTTACTGAGGCATCCCACACACAAACCACGCCATCTTTGCTCCCGCTGACCAGGGTCTTATTATCGGGGAGCAGCGCCAGCCGCCACACTTCCTGACGATGACCGCACAATACGTCCAAAGACTTGCGACTGGCCAAATCCCATATGCGAATCGTTTGATCCGCACTGCTAGAGGCCAGTCTTTTTCCGTCCGGCCAGAACACTAAGGAACCGACCCACGATGTGTGGCCTTCCAGCCGCCCGATCTCTTTGCCGGTGGCGACCTCCCAAAGCCGGATGTCCGACTCGGAGTATCCGGCGGCGGTCGCCAGGGTTTTGCCGTCCGGTGAAAACGCCAAGGCGGTAATTTCGTGCTCCGACGCGACCACCGTCCAAAGCTCGTTGCCATTGCGCGTGTCCATAACGTGAACGCGTCCGCCCCTCGTCCAATAGGCTGCAAGGCCTAAATCCGAAGTTGCGGCAAAGACGTTCCCCGGGTCATCATTAGCCTGTTCCGAAGGATAACTAGTAAACTTTGTCCCATCAGGCACATGCCAGAAAGTTATGCGTCCTCCTTCGGTGGAAGTCACCAGCGCCCTGCCGTCTTTGGCGAACGCCAGTCCGGCGCATTCATTGTCCAGCGGGAATTCAGCCACCATCTGCCGCCTGGCGGCGTTCCAAAGACGCAAAATGGCTTGCCTCTTCCCCGAAGACGAGAAGTTGACACTGGTGAATGCCATCAAGGAGTCGGCCGGTGAGAAAGCAGCGAGGACCTCATCCTCGCCGGGCGCGAGATGAGCCACCTCCTCTCGAGCCTGAAGGTCCCACACGAATAGCCCGCCCTTTTGTTTCACGCCGATAGCCAGCCAGTTGCCGTCGGCGGAAACCGCGAGCGATTCGACTTCGCTCTTTTGGCAGAGAGTGAACCGGGCATCGCTGTGGGTTTGTTGCCAGAGGTAACGCCATTCCCAAGCGCGCAGGTCTTTCTGGCCCGCTTCCGGCCGCTGACGGTTGAGCAGGTCTAGCGCTCGGCCGAGATTGTTTGCGGCCAATGCTTGGGCAGCGACGTTCATGTCCGAAGCGTAGGCGCGCTGGCGGGCGGCGAGTTCTGCGGCTTGGGCCTGCCGGCGAGCCGCATCGGCTTGCTCACGAAGTTTGGCTTCATTGGCTTGCGCGGTGACAGCCTTCTGTTCGTTGGCTTCGGCCTTTTGCCGTTGGACGGATTCGCGAGCCTGCGCCGACACTGCCTCGCGTTTGGCCCGCGTCGCCCGCACCGCCTGCAACGTGCTGACAATCACGCCGAGCAACAACGCGGCGGTAACGGCGATGCCGGCGGCAAACACCATTTTGTTCCGGCGGAAAGCCTTCTGAAATTTGTAGGCCGCGCTGGGCGGCCGGGCCAGGACCGGTTCGTTGTTCAGGTGCCGCTTGAGATCGAACGCCAGCCCATTGGCCGTCTCGTAACGGCGGGTGCGATCTTTTTCCAGGCACTTCATCACGATCCAGTCGAGATCACCTTGGAGCTGATGGACCAACTTGGACTTGTCGGCGGAACGCCGTTTGGCCGTGGTCGTCAATGCCTCGCCCTTAAGCGTGCCTAGTCGGGTGCTCGGGCGAACCGGCTCCTTCTCGCGGATCGTCTTGCGCATCTGGTCAATGCCTTGCGACATCAACTCGTTCGCATCAAACGGCGTGCTGCCGGCCAGCAGTTCATAAAGGAGAACTCCGAGGCTGTAGATGTCGCTGCGCGTATCGATGTCCAGGCCGCTCATTTCTGCCTGTTCGGGACTCATATATGCCGGAGTGCCGATAAACTGTTGGAGTTGCGTATAGACGGTCTTGTCCGTCAACGTCTGGCCCACTGTGGCCTTGGCGATGCCAAAATCAATCACCTTGGGGACCGGCACCCCGTCGTGCAGCGCCACGAGGATGTTCGATGGCTTGATGTCGCGGTGGATGATGCCCTTCTGGTGCGCGTGCTGGATGGCGTGGCAGACGTGGATGAACAAGTCGAGCCGTTCCTTGGTGGTCAGATGATTCTGGTCGCAATAGTCGGTGATGCGAATGCCGCGCACCAATTCCATTACGAAATAGGGGCGGCCGTTTTCGGTCGCGCCGGCATCGAGCACCTTGGCAATGTTGGGATGATCCATCATCGCCAGCGCCTGGCGCTCGGCTTCAAAACGCGCCACCACCGCCTTGGTGTCCATGCCCAGTTTAATGACCTTGAGCGCCACCCGTCGCCGCACCGGCTCGGTTTGCTCGGCGACATAGACCACTCCGCCCCCGCCCTCGCCTACCTTCTCCAGAATCTTGTAACGGCCAATGGTCTTGCCAACGGCTTCATCCTCGGCGTCGGCCAGATCGAGCTTGATGGTCGCCACAATTGCGGGTGCTCCCGACGGCGGCAATTCGTCAGCCTTTTGGTGGGCGGCCAGCAGGGTTTCCAGACGTTGGCGCAAGGCAGGGTCGCCCGCGCATATGGCATCCAGCAACGCCGGGCGCTTGGCCGCAGGCATTTCCAGCGCGAGCGCAAGCAGCTCTTCTTCCCGATTTTGTGGCGATGGCACGTCTGATTGAGATTTACTCAGTCAAGCTTACATGCCCGTTCGACGGATTAAAAGCATGAATAAATCTTTCGCAGCCACCCGAAACCAGACGTGGCCGCTCAGACGGATGCGTTTTTTTGTCACCTCTTGGCCCTTTTCCGGTGCTTATAAAGTGATATGATGACAACCGAAGCGATGCAGAGGGCGGAATTCAACGATGCCGAGTTGGTAACCGGAAGCCTGGACGGCAACCGGGATGCCTTCCGCCAGATTGTTGAACGGTATCAAACCTTGATCTCGTCCCTGGCGTATTGCGCCACGGGCAACGTGAGCCAGAGCGAAGACCTCGCCCAGGAGACCTTCGTGACCGCCTGGAAACAACTGGCGCAACTGCGCGAGCCGGCCAAGTTGCGGCCCTGGTTGTGCGGCATCACCCGTTTTCTCATCAGCAAGGAATTCCGGCGCCAGGGGCGCGAGCCGATTCATGCAGCCGAACCGTTGGAAGCGGTGGATGAATGGGTTTCACCGGAACCGCTGCCGCCGGATCAGGTCATCAGCGAGGAGGAAAAGGCGATCCTCTGGCGCTCGCTCGAACGCATCCCGGAAATCTATCGCGAGCCGCTGGTCTTGTTTTACCGCGAGCACCAATCCATCGGGGCTGTGGCCCAGGATTTGGAGTTGAGTGAGGACGCGGTCAAGCAACGGCTGTCGCGGGGGCGCAAGCTGCTGCAAGAGCAATTCCTCGCCTTTGTCGCCGGCGCGCTCAAACAGACCAGTCCGGGCAAAGCGTTCACCCTCGGCGTGGTGGCGGCCTTGCCACTGCTGACAACGACAGCCAAGGCGGCGACGGTGACCACGACCGCAACCAAAGGCGGCTCGGCCGCCAAGGCCGCAACCGGAGCAGGAATACTGAGCGCGTTCTTAACGGGGGGCATGATGATTCTCTTCTCTCTGTTCGGCGTCTTCGGGTTCTTTGGCCGCTGGACGGGTCGCAAGATGGGGCGCGCCAGCCAGCAGTCTTCCCTAGGACGCAAACGGATCACCCAGTTCTGGCGCACACTGGCCATCGGCTTCTTCGTGTTCGTTCTGCCCCCGTTGTTCGTTCGCCCTTCGATGATTCATTCTCATCCCTGGCTTTTTCGCGCAGGGACCTGGTCACTGGCGGCATTTTACTGGTTGGTGGCAGCGGCCTTGGCCATCTGGGTGTGGCAGCGGCAGCGGGACGCCCGCCGGGGCGAAGCGGAAGCGCCGGAAACAACCCGGACGACAAGCAAGTCGTACAATGCTTGGGTGACGTTGGGAATGGCCGGGCCGGCGTTCATTGTCGGGATGTTCCTGTTTGCGCTCTTCTTCTCGGGCTCGACATTGTCCCTCAAGCCGATTCCCGAGACGGCGGCGCGGAGCATTATCTCTGAACGCAAGGATGCCCGGTTTGCGGTTTATCAATACCGGAATGGCTCAAGGTCCCTGGAGATCAGCCTGCCTGAGAATCCGCGGATCAACCTTTCGACGCTCTTGGATGACTCCCTGCTTGCAGCGCTGACCCAAAAGGGGATCGTTTATCAGACCAGGATTGAAGACCGGGACTTCCACAACGGCGGCGTCCGCGGATGGCTGGTGCTGTTATCAACCTTCATCGTAGTGGCGGGCGCTGTCCTGCTCCTGCGCCGGCCGGGAACGCAAAAGTTTTACCAACAGGAAGTCGCCACGCCGCGAGCCGAGAGAAGAGAAAAGAAGATCATTGCCGTGTGTGCCGCGCTGGCAATGATCACGATGAGCCTCCTGCTCATTCTCTTCACAATCAAAATGTATTTTTGCGCCAGTCCCTAACTCACCAGCCATTCGAGAATGGCTTTCTGGCAGTGCAACCGGTTCTCCGCCTGGTCGAAAATGGTCTGGGCGTGGGCTTCGAAGGTCGCTTCGTCAATCTCCTTGCCGCGATAGGCCGGCAGGCAATGCATGACCAGCGCGTCCGGCTTGGCCAGTTTCACCAGCGCCTCGTTGATTTGGTAGCCGGCCAGGTCCCGCAGGCGCTCGGCCGACTCGGCCTCCTTGCCCATCGAAATCCACACGTCCGTGTAGAGCAGGTCGGCGCCGCGGGCCGCTCCGCGCACGTCCTCCGTACAGACGATTTTCCCGCCCGCCCGCCGCAACAGCTCCGCCGGCGGCTGGAATTTCTTCGGCGCGGCGATGCGCAGTTCAAAACCCAGTTTGGCCGCGGCAAAAATCCAGGAAATCGGCACATTGCACGCGCCGTCGCCGATAAAGACCACGCATTTCCCCGCAATCGGCCCCCGTTTCTCCTGGTAAGTGAAAATGTCCGTCAGGATTTGGCACGGATGCTCCTGGTCGGTCAGCGCGTTGATCGTCGGGATGCGCGCGTATTGGGCGAATTCCTCGACGTCCCGTTGCGCGAAAGTGCGGATGACCGCGCCGTGAATCATCCGCCCCAGCACGCGGGCGGTGTCCTTGATCGGTTCGCCGCGCCCCAACTGCGCGTCGCTGGCGCTGAGAAACATCACTTGCCCCCCCAGTTCGCGGATGCCCACTTCAAAGGAGACGCGCGTGCGCGTGGAAGACTTCGAGAAGAGCAAGGCCCAGCTTTTCCCGGCCAGCGGCAGGGCGGTCGGTCGCCCGCGCTGCGCTTTCATGGTCGCGCTGGCGGCCAGGATGTGTTCCATGTCTTCCCGCGCCAATTTTTCCAGACTCAATAAATGTTTCATCGTGATATTTGCCCCGCCACGGACTCAATGATCCGCACGGCTTCGGCCGCTTCAGACTGCTTCAAACTCAGCGCCGGCAGCAGGCGGATGACCTTCGTGCCGGCGGGAATGGCCAGCAGCCCGGCCCGATGCAGGCAATTGATAAATTCAATCGCCGGCGCTTTTTCACTCGCCGCAAACGCCGGAATCTCCCCGGCCAGTTCCACTCCGATCATCAAACCCAACCCGCGCGCCTGCCGGATGACCTGCGGAAACGCCTCCGCCAGCCGCGTCAGTTCGGACAAGAGAAAACTTCCCACGGCCCGCGCGTTGGCCGCCAGGCCGTCGCGTTCGATCACTTCGAGCACCTTCAACGCCACCGCGCAGGCCAGCGGCGAGCCGCCGAAAGTACTGCCATGCGTGCCCGCGCCGAGCAAGTCCGCATAGGGCGCCCGCACCCAAAAAGCCCCGATGGGCACTCCGCCCGCCAGGCCCTTGGCCATCGCGATTCCATCCGGCAAAAACGTCGAGGCGCCCTCCGCTCTGGTCTCCTCCAGAATTCGTTGGAAACTTTGGAAGCGTCCGGTGCGGAAACAGCCGCATTGCACCCCGTCCATGAGCAGCAGCAGATTCTTCTCGTCGCACAACCGGCGCAGGCCCAGCAAATAATCGGCCGTGGCTGCCGTCACCCCGCCCTCGCCTTGCACGCCTTCGATCAGAATCGCCGCCGTCGCCGGCGACAACGCGGCGCGGGCGGCGGCCAGATCGTTGAACGGGACCTGCCGGAAACCGGGCGTCATCGGATCGAAACCTTTCTTGACTTTCGCCTGCCCGGTCGCCGCAACGCCGGCCAGCGTCCGGCCATGAAAGGAGTTCTCCGCCGTCAGAATTTCAAACCGGCCTTCGTCGTGGCCGAATTTGCGGGCCAGTTTGAAAAGTCCTTCGTTGGCCTCGCCGCCGCTGTTGCAGAAGAAAACCTTGCCCGGCCCGATCAGCCCGACGAGTTTTTCCGCCAGCAACCCCTGCGGCCGCTGGTAGTAAAGGTTGGAAACGTGGACCAGTTTCCGCGACTGCTCCAGCAGGGCCGCCGCGATGTCGGGGGACGCGTGGCCGAGCGCGCACACCGCGATTCCCGCGCCCAGATCGAGGTAGCGTTTGCCGTTGACGTCCCACACGGAAGACCCTTCGCCGCGTTCCAAAACCAGATCGAACCGCGCGTAGGAAGGGATGACGTTCTTCTGAAACCGTTCCTGGATCGAATGCGCTTCGTTGCGCACGACCGCCGATGGAGCTGGCAAAATCTCTCTCATGCTTCCGCCTGCAATCCATCCCATACTTCCAGGTAAAAGCCCCGCACCGCCGCCGCCACCGCCAAGTCCCGCCGCAGCTCCCGCCGGAGAATCAACTCGACCACGTCGGTCTTATCGCGCATCCGCCGCAAAGGGGAATTGGCCCAGCTATCCAGTTTCAATGAAATCAATTCCTCCAGCGTCACGAATTGGAGTTTGTCGCTGGCCGTTCTCGGTTGCGGAAACGGCACCTTGCAGCCGGCCTTCACCACTTTGCCCGCCGGCAGCAAGTCGATGACCACGCCCGTGCGTTTGTCTCGCAGCCGATCCTGAACATCCCGCACCCGCGCCAAAGACCCGGACAAATCCGCCGTCCCAAACTCCGCCGCTTCCAGCACGTCGGGCACGACAATATCGACATCGACGGTCATGCGCGGATACCCATGCTCCTGCACCGCCAACCCGCCGGCGATGAGGTGCGGCACGTCATAGCGGGCCAGCGCCGCGGCCACAGTCCGCGCCGTTTCCGCGACGGCGGTGGTGCCGGTCGCTTCGCGCAAAAAGCATGCTTCCTCATGAATCATCGGTCGATACTTTGGCATGTTTGTCTCGTGGGTTCAACCTTTGCGCGAATCCAATTCCATCACGGCGCCAATTCCGTTCCGAATCCTTCCCGGGTGAAAACCTCCAGGAGAATCGCGTGCGGCACACGCCCATCCACAAACGAAACCTTTTCCACTCCCGCCTTTAACGCCGCCACCGCGCTGTCGGTTTTGGGAATCATCCCTCTGTCAATCACACCGGCGGCCTTCAACGGCCCGACCTCGCCCGCGCGCAAACACGAAATCACCGACGAGGGGTCCTTCGGGTCGCGCAGCACGCCGGGAACGTCGCTCATAAAAATCAGCCGGCAGGCGCGCAACGCAATCGCCGTTTGCGCCGCGGCCGTGTCCGCGTTGCAATTGTAAATCCGTCCCTCCTCGCCCCGCGCCGTCGGGCTGCACACCGGCGTCACCCCGGCGCGCAGGCATTCCAGCAGCGGCCCGGTCTTGACCGCGGCCACCTCGCCCAGGAACCCGGCGTCCAGTTTTTGCCCCGCCCCGGCGTCCAGCCAGAGTTTGCGCGCCGTGAAAATGTCCGTCCCGGAAAATCCTTTGGCTTGACCGCCAAGCCGGTTGAGAGTGGCGGTGATTTCCGGGTTGATCTCGCGCGACAAAACCCGTTCGACAACGCCGGCGGTGGCTTCGTCGGTCACCCGCATGCCCTGGATGAAGGTGGCTTTGAGACCGGCCTGTTCCATCGCGCGCGTGATGGCTTTGCCGCCCCCGTGAACCACCACCGGCTGAATCCCGGCCGCCGCCAGAAAAATCAGGTCGCGCGCCACCCCGTCCCGCGCGGCCGGATCGGGCGCGTCCATAAAACTGCCGCCGTACTTGACGACAAAGGTCTTGCCCCGGTAGCGCTGCAAATAAGGCAGGGCCTCCAGCAACACATCCGCCTTGGAGATCAGGTCTTGCACTCCCGTGAAGAAAACGCCCCGCGCGCGGCGCTGGCAAGAGAAAACAGGGTCTTTAACACCTTTTGGAAACTGTGTACACTAAAGCCTGTGTGTCGGGTGTTGTATCTGTGACGATTGATTATCCGATCGTATTGGAAGCGGCTGTGTGAACGTTGAAGACAAGGTGCTGATCTGGCGATTTAACCGCGGCGACTGCGAAGCGGTCCGCACGATTTATGAGAAGCACAAAAGCGACCTGGTCGCCTTGGCAGTCTCTCTCTTGAAAAACACCGCCGCCGCGGAAGATGTTGTGCATGATGTCTTTTTATCATTTCTGCGGCTGCCGCATTTTCGGCTCACGGGCAGCTTGAAAGGCTATCTGGCGACCTGTGTGGCCAATGGCGCCCGCAACGTCCTCCGGGCCAACGGCAGCCACCGGCAGGAGCCGCTTGAACAAGCGCTGCCCATCGCGTCGAGCGAACCGTGGCCGGATGGCGCGGCGATTCTCAGCGAGGAATGCCGCCTTTTGGCCCGCGCCATCGGTGAATTGCCCTACGAGCAAAGAGAAGTCGTGCTCCTGCACCTTCGTGGCGGATTGAAATTCATCGAGATCGCGCAGTCACAGAACGTTTCGATCAACACGGTCTTGGGCCGGTACCGCTACGGATTGGAAAAACTCAAGACCAGGATGAACGCGGAGATTTCCCATGCGACCGAACGAGCCAATTGAAAAGCGGATCGCGGATTTGAAAGCAAAGCCAAGCGCTCAACTCGATGCGCGGGTGCATCGGGCCATCGACGAGGCGCTGGCGGAAAGAAAACAAAAAGAACCGGCCGGATTCCTCCTGCCGAATACCTGGAGAATGATTATGAAAACCCCAATGACAAGATGGACCGCCGCGGGAGTGGCAGTCGCGGCGCTGGTGGCCGGCATACTAATTTTTGACAAAGCGGCGCCATCCGCTTTCGGACTCGATCAAGTGATTGCGGCCTCCAAAGGCGTTCGCTTTTTGCACATCAAAATGCATCTGGTCAAGGATCAGGAACCGATTGAGTTCTGGGTTGCGTCCGACGAATCCGGCCACGTGGCAAAAATCAGGAATTACCAGCCGGTGACCGAAGACGGCGCGAAGCTGATCACCTGGACGCCTGAGAGAACGGAAGTCTGGTTCCAGACCAAACACGGTTTTCTCACTCTCCATGACGATAAACTCGTCAAAGGGATTCAGGACCTGCTCGGACAAATCCAGCCTCAATTGGCCACCGAAAAGCTCAAGGAAGATGAGAAGGCGGGCAAGGTTGACCTGGATATTCAGCAGCCGGCCGACAAAGAACTGCCCATCAAGATCGTGGTGACGGGCAAGAAAAGGACTGACTTCAAGCGAATCTATTTGATCGACCAAAAAACCGACCTGATCAGCAGCATCGAGACTTATGCGACGAGAAATGGCGAGGAGGTCTTGCTGTCCAAGGTGGAATTCCTTGAGTACAACGTCCCGATTGATGACAAAATGTTTTCTCTGCGGGACCAATTGCCGGCGGATGTCAGCATCTCCGACCAAGCCACCCAGGTGAGCGGTGTCGCCCAAGGAAACCTGTCGGATGAGCAGGCTGCCGCCCAGACCGCCCGGGAGTTCTTCCAGGCCCTCATTGACAAGGACTACAAGAAAGCGGGTTTGGTCATCGGCGGCCAGTTGGAGCAATACACCAAAACCGAATACGGACAACTTAACGTCACCGCCATCGTTTCGGTTGGACCGACCATCCTACAGACGAATTGGGTGAAACGCGGCTACATGGTTCCGTGCGAGGTGGAGATCACTCATCCAGACGGGCAAAAGTCGATTTGGAAGTCCACTCCGTACGTGCGGCCCGGCGATGACCAAAGGCATCCCGACAATTGGAACATCACCGGGGGCGTCAGCGCCGCCCAAGCCGATCTCCAAATCCTGCCGGACAATAAAAAGTACGAGCAGATGACGCCCAAGCAGGCCGCCGAAGCCTTCTTCAAAGCCTGCGCGAGGAAGGACTGGGACGAAATGGCCAAATTCTGGCCGGAGGCTCCGACCGGCGAGAAATTTGACCGCATGAAAGAGTACCTCGGAGGCTTGGAACTGGTCAGCGTCGGCGAACCCTACCAAAAAAGCCCCTATCCCGGCTGGTACGTCCCCTATGAGATCAAATTGCCGCCAACGGAAATCAACGTGCGGGTGTCTAATACCAATTCAGCCAGGCGTTACGTGATCTACGGGTTGTATGACACCAAACTTCAGCCGATGGAAAAGTTGGAATGGAGCAACGAACCGGAAACGCTGGCCAAAGAGGATGCCTATGGGCGGATGTCACCCGCCGAGGTCGCGAGAGCTTACTTCGACTCGATGACAAGATCGGACTGGGAGGCGATGGGAAAAGTGGCGCCGGCGTCCGATGTGGAGCAAACCAAACACCAATATGCCGAGATGAAAAAAGCGGGCATGGACCCGCGCGAAGCGATTCCAACCGTGGCCGTGGGCGAGGCCGTCTGGTCGAAAGAAGAATCGGCCTACTTTGTGAAATGCCGCATGGCCGGCGTCAAGAAATTCAACTTGGCCGTGCGCAATGACAATCCGGCCAACCGCTACCTGTTCGACGGCGGGCTGTAAGGGTGTGCAAAAGCCTCCGGTCCTGGTGATTGGCCCTGGCGGCGCTCGTGGGCGCGGCGGTGGGGATTCAGGCCGCGGCGTTTTCCGGCGCGCCGCCCCCGCGACAAAGAACATTGATTGCGCCGGCCTGGCTCGTAAAATCCTCTCATCGAACTGCGCATCCGACAAGCGGCGCCTGGAGATTTGGACGTCATCGCCCAATTCAACCTGCATTTGGCCAAAGAAACCGAGCATCTCGATCTCGAGCTGGCGCGGGTGCGGGTGGGCGTGGAGGCCCTGCTGCGCGACCCCTCCAAGGGCCTCTACTTTGTCGCCGAGAACGCCGGCCGCGTCATCGGACAGTTGTTGGTCACCCACGAGTGGAGCGACTGGCGCAACGGCGATTTTTGGTGGCTGCAAAGCGTCTATGTGCAACGGGACTTTCGCCGGCACGGGGTGTTCAAGGCGCTGTTTGAATTCGTGCTGGCAAAGGCGGCGGGGCAACCGGACGTCTGCGGTCTGCGGCTTTACATGGACGCGGACAACGACAAGGCGCGCGAGGCCTACGAACGGTTGGGCATGAAAGAAACCAACTACCGCGTGTTCGAGCGGCCTGTGCGGCGGTAAAACGCCTTGTCTGTCCCAAAACATGCGGGCCAAAAACCGCCCGGAGGCCGCCCCGTTCATTGACGGCACTTACCGGGAAGGGTGGAAAGCGTGAAGTCTGCCGCGGGGCCTCACGACCTCTTCGCCGTCAGCGTCAAATAGACTTGCTCCGGCCGCGCGGCGGGCGCCGGACTCCATTCCATGGCGGCATCGACCACCCGGCGCATCTGGCCGAACCACCACTGGGCGCGCTGCCGCCGGCTTTGCCGGGCCTGCCGCCCCAGGCGCGCCGCCTTGGCAGGGAGGGTCAGTTCCATCTGATTGATCTGTCTTGTATTCATAGGTCCTTTCTTCTTTTGCGACTACCTTAACGGGGGCGGTTGGACAAATGCTGTCCAAGTGAAAATTATTTTTGGAGCCGTCCCCCCGTCATGGTAAAGGCTTTGGGGAATGCTTATCGCATTTCACAAACCGTTCGCCGTGCTGTCGCAGTTCACCGGCGGCGGCCCGGCCAACCGGACGCTGGCGGACTTTGGTCTTCCGCCCCGCGTCTATCCGATCGGGCGGCTCGATGCGGATTCGGAAGGGCTGTTATTATTGACCGACGAACCCGCCCTGAACACCAAACTCCTCCATCCCCGCCACGGCCATCGCCGGGTTTATTGGGCGCAGGTCGAGGGCATTCCCACGCCGGAGGAGTTGCGCCGCCTGTCCCAGGGCGTCGTCATCCAGTCAAGAAAGACGCTGCCCTGCCGGGCGCGCCTGCTGGAACCGCAACCGGCCGTCCCGCCGCGCGACCCGCCGATCCGTTATCGCAAGACCGTGCCCGATTGCTGGATCGAAATGGAATTGGTGGAGGGAAGGAACCGCCAGGTGCGCCGCATGACGGCGGCGGTGGGCCACCCCACGCTGCGCTTGCTTCGGGTGCGGATTGGAAACTTCGCGCTGGCCGAGCTGGCGGCGGGGAAATGGCGGCCACTGGAAAAAGCGGAGCGCGAACTCGTGCTGGCCGCGCCCGTCCAGTCCCGCGAATCTCATTGAAAAACGTCCCGGCTGCGGGCAGATTCCCGCCATGCAATCTGTCTTTACAGGGCCTGTCTATGTGGTGCGCGATAATATCGACACCGACCAGATTATTTCCGCGCAATATCTCAACCTCGTTCCCACGATTCCGGAAGAATATGAGAAGCTCGGCAGCCTCGCGCTGGGGGGCTTGCCCGATTCGCTTTACCCCATCCGCTTCGTCAAACCGGGGCAACTGGACAGCGCCTATCCCATCGTCGTCGGCGGGCGCAATTTCGGCTGCGGCAGTTCGCGCGAACACGCTCCCATCGCACTCGGTTCCGCCGGTTGCAGGATCGTGCTGGCGCAGAGTTTTGCCCGCATTTTCTTCCGCAACTCCGTCGCCACCGGCGAACTGTATCCGTGCGAATGCGCCGACCGCCTCTGCGACGCGCTCAAAACCGGCGATGTCGTGACCGTCGATTTGGACAAGCTGTCCGTGACCGTGCAAGCCACGGGAAAAGTTTATCCGATCAAGCCGCTGGGCGACGTTCGGCCAGTTGTCGATGCGGGCGGATTGTTCAATTACGCGCGGAAAACGGGGATGATGCCCGTTTCCTGAACCTATCGCTCCAACCGCAACGCCGGGCGCGCCTCGGTCTGGAGCGGGTTGGAGGCGAAGTCGGATTGTTCCAGGCGCGCCAGCCAATGCTGGATCAACGCCAGGACCGCCGGCATCGCCAGATGCTCGTGGCAGGCCGGGTATTTCCTGAAATTGGCGTCGGCCAATTTGAACAGGGCCGCCGCCGGACGGAGCCGCTCCCGGCGCAGATGAACAAAGGCGCCCGCCAGTTGGATCAATCCCTTGTAAAAGGAACCGTTCGGGCCCTGCCGGTCCTTCAGCCAGAGCTGCTCCAAAACATCGTGGGCCTCGTAAAAAAGTCCGCGGTTAAACTGGTCAAAGTAGCCAAGATAATGCGGATCGAGGCCGCCGGCGGGGGCGTCCCGGACCAGGCGCGCAATTCGTTCGCTCTTGTTGCTCACCGCGCCAGGTTACCAGACGCGCCCTGGAAACTCACCCTACTTTTCCCTTTTACCTCACGCGGTTTCCCTTTAAGTTCTGCCGCATGGCTAAACCAGTTTTAGGGCGTGGGCTGGGCGCGTTGCTCGGCGGTGTTGGCGCGCCGCCGCGGGCGGGCGACCATGTCTTTCAGACCCCGCCTCCGCCCGCCGGCGCCGAGGGGCGCGAACACGTCCAGCGCGTGCCGGTGGCCAGGGTGCGCCCCTGTCCTCTCCAGCCGCGCAAGGATTTTTCGGCCGATTCCCTCAAGGAACTGGCCGACTCGATCAAGGAACAGGGCATCGTGCAGCCGCTGATCGTCCGCCAGATTGGGCAGAATTTCGAGTTGATCGCCGGGGAACGCCGCTGGCGCGCCGCGCAGATCGTCGGGTTGGCGGACGTGCCGGTCATTGTGCGCCAGGTGGATGACCGCGTGGTTTTGGAGCTGGCGCTGATCGAGAACCTCCAACGCGAGAACCTCAACGCCATCGAAGAAGCGCACGGTTACGCGCAGTTGGTCAGCCAGTTCCAGTTGACCCAGGAGGAGGCGGCCGCCAAGGTCGGCAAAAGCCGCGCCGTCGTGGCCAACGCCTTGCGTCTTCTCAAGCTCGCCCCGGAATTGCAGGCCTTTGTCCGCGATGGCCGCCTTTCCGTGGGCCATGCCAAGGTCATTTTGGGCCTGGCTTCCCCCGAAGACCAAAAGCTCGCGGCGGAGCGGGTCCTGAAAAAATCCCTCAATGTCCGCAAAACCGAGGAATTGGTCACTTTCCTGCAAAACCACCCGGCCCAAAAAAACGGCCGCAGGCCGCGGTCCGGCCCGCTGCTCCAGGACGCCCATCTCGCCTCCATGCAAAACAAAATCCAGGAACGTTTCGGAACCAAAGTGTCGCTCCGTTACCATGAGGGCAAGGGCGCCATTGAGATCAAATTTTTCAGTGACATCGACCTGGAACGGATTCTCAAGGTGGCAGGCATCGACCTGGATTGATTTTTGCCCGTTGCCGCAATGTCCCGGAAACTTATGAACCCAAGCGAACTCCGCGCCCAGTGCGCGCAAATGTTGTTGGCCAAAGCCGGCCAGGCGGCGCGCATGACCGCGTTTGTCGGCCTGGATGGATTCGTCGATGAAATCCTCCAGGTGGTGGACAAACGCGAGAACGCTGAAGTCTATCAGCGCCTCCCCACCATCGCCAAGCTGGCGGAACGGCTCGCCGCCGCCGCCGGCAAAAGCGCCAACTTGGAACTGGTCAATCAAACGACCAAACTCGGCGGCAACGGCCCCATCATGGCCAACGCCCTGGCCGGCTTCGGCTTGAAGGTCACTTACCTCGGCCTCCTCGGCTACCCGAACCTCCATCCGGTCTTCGCGGATTTTGCCCGGCGCGCCGAGGTCCACAGCATCGCCAATCCCGGCACGACCGACGCCCTGGAATTTGAGGACGGCAAAATCATGATCGGCAAACACGCCTCGCTCAAGGAAGTCACCTGGGCCAACATCCTGGCCCGCTTCGGACGCGAGCGCTTTGCCGAAAAGTTCGGCTCCGCCGACCTCGTCGGGTTTGTCAACTGGACAATGCTGCCCTACATGAGCCAGGTCTGGGAATCCATCCTGAGGGAAATTTGCCCCGCCATGAAATCCCCGCGGCGCACCCTCTTTTTTGACCTGGCGGACCCGGAGAAACGGACACGCGAGGATATTTTGCGCGCGCTCGATCTGATCGGCCAGTTTGAACGGCACTTCAACGTCATTCTCGGACTGAACGAGAAGGAAGCGCACGAAATCGGCGAAGTTTTCGGCTTGAAACCCAAAAACGCCACGCCGGAGGCCCTGGCGGAATGCGGTTTGGAAATTGCCGCCAAGCTCCGGGCCGGCACGCTGGTGATTCATCCGGTCTCCTACGCCTTCGCCATCAGCCGCGGCCAGGTCGATCTCGTGGAAGGGCCGTTCACCGCCAAGCCGCTCATCACCACCGGAGCGGGCGACCATTTCAACTCCGGGTTCTGCCTGGGCAGACTGCTGGGGTTGGACAACCAGATGAGCGTGCTCACGGGAGTGACCGCCAGCGGCTTCTATGTCCGCACCGGCCAAAGCCCTTCCATCGCGCAAGTCGCCGCGATGATGCAGGACCCCGTCAAGTCGCACCCGGCCGCCGCGCCGCGCCCATGACCCGCCCCATGATTTTGGAAATCGTCAAATACGGCCACCCGGCGTTGCGGCAAAAAGGCGCGCGCATCGAAAAGCTTACGCCCGAAATCAAAAAGCTGATCGACGACATGTTCGATACCATGTACGCCGCCAAGGGCGTCGGCCTGGCCGCGCAACAAGTCGGGCGCCCCTTGCAGTTGACAGTCCTGGACGTGCGCGGCGCCGCCCCCGACCGCCCCTCGACCCTCGAAATGGGCGGCAAGGAGGCCGACGTCATGGCCCTGATGCCCCTGGTCCTGATCAACCCCGAAGTCAAGGGGATCGGCGATTCGGTGGCGGGAACGGAAGGTTGCCTGAGTTTCCCGGAGATTTACGCCGAAATCAAACGTTTCGGCATGGCGGAAGTCCGCGCCCGCAACAAAGCCGGCGAGGACATTGAATTTCGCTGTGGCGGCCTGTTGGCGCGCGCCATCCAGCACGAACTCGATCACATCAACGGCATCCTCTTCATCGACCGCATGAGCCGCACCGAGAAAGAGGAACTCAAACCGCAGTTGGACGAACTCCAAGCCGCGACCAAGGCCGCCCTGAAGGCGAAGAAATGATTCCCCTTCAAGACCTTCGCTCTTGCGGTGAGGTACCGGAGACGGCGCCATGATGGCGGTCCTCTTGCGGGGGCTCCTCCATCGTGTGCCATTGGTATTCCAGCCGCTGGTTCTGCATCCGTTCGGATTGGTCGGCGTGATCGGGCGCCTTCGGGTCGATTTGGCTCAACGCCAGGTCAAATTTCTTCAGAGTTGTCGCCTCAATCGCCTCTTCGATGTCGGCATTTTTGCCTCCCGCGATTGCCAGGGCGCGCTGGTAAAAGGATAGAGACTTGTCGAACATGTTTTTCCGCGCATAGGCTTCGGCCAGCGTCTTGAGGACTTTTGTGTTATTTGGGCAGTGAACCAGGAGCGGCTCAAAGCGGCCGATGATCGCGTCCGCTGTGGCGGGCGCAACTTGCGGCCGGGGTGGCGGGAGCACCGTGGCAAGGGCCTCGGCAGCGGGTTGCTCAGGAGCATGGCCGTTCCCAGCCGAGGGCGCTTCCTCCGCGACATGCCGGGCGAAGATTTTCTTCAGCGCGCGCAACACCATTCCATCTTTCGGATCATCTATCAATACAGAATAACCCCGAAACCTTCCTGTCGCTATGGGGTGTTCACCCCGCCCGGTGGCCAGGGGCGGCGGCTTGTTTAACCCGCCGGATCGCTTGCGTCGCGCGCGATTCATCCCCCGTACTCAATGCGAATCTGTCGTGCCATCGTCGGCTCTCCTGCTCCCCCGTCGCCCGACTGTCAAACCCCATTCCGTTTTCCGGGCCGACCCCTTTCAGAACAACGCAAAGGGCAAGAGACGCAAAGGCGCCAAGGGAAGCTGAGAACTACTTGCGACTTCGCGCCTTATGGCCTTCTCGTCCGCCGTCCTGTCCGCCATAGCTTTAGCGACGGCGGAAGCCTCGTATCCAGGGGGATGCGTTTCGTCTGATCCGGTCTGGCGCCGGGGAATCAGGGGATGTCAAGCAAACAGGGACAAACCGGCGCAACGGGCCGACGCCGGCAACCCACCTAAAAACGCCAGTTTTCTAAGCCCAACTCTTGCTTTTTAATGGCTCCGGAGCAAAAACGAACCAAACTATGGGTGACCCCTGCTCCCTTATTCCGTTTTCCGGGCTTGACCCCTTGCTAATTTGCCGGCCTCGTTCGTGACAGATTTTAGCCTTTTGCTCGCAGGCGGTTCCTTGAGGCGTTGCTGAACGTCTTCCGCAACTTCTGAAATCTGAATGGCTGGAAGGCTCACGCCGGTGTAGCTGGCGAGCAAGCGATGTAATTGCGGACGCAAGGAAGCTTTCACCTGCCCTAAAAATGCGTCTGTTTCAGGAGTCGCTCGAAACTTTCCAGCCGGACGCAGTTTTCCAATGGCATATTTCGCACCCACACCCGACACAAGAGACACCCCACATCCAAAGTAGCTGCCTGCTAATCCGAGCGCACCAGCGACAAGCGAAGAGGCGACAAGAACTTTATTTGTGCGTAGGAACCCAAAGGCCGCCTTGTAACCCAAATATCGCTTGTTTGTGCGAAGACTATTCAATTCGGCGCTTAACTCTGCGAGCCGACTGCTCAACCGACTAACAATGATTTCTCCATCTTGAATTGAGGATTGAACAATCTGGTCAACAATTGGAGCTAAGGTCTCGCGATGTTCGTTTGCAACCGCGAAGAAATCCTTTGGTTTTGTGCTAGCAGCAAACGAGAACCTTAATGGAGCACTTACCACCTCCGAAATTTGTTTTATGTCCAATTCTTCAGTTTCGGGCAGAACCTTCATTGCTCCATTAAGCAACTTCGGGACTTCACGCACAGGTAGCATCGAGCGCGAATCATAAGCTTGGCAAGTTCTGAGACCATAAATCATCTCACTTGTGCCAACTATGGCACCGAGCGCTGCTGCATCATTCCTCTTCACAACACTTTCAAGCATGCCTAACAAATCGGAATCTGGTTCAATGGCTGGATACAAGTTTTTGAGGCACTCACCGACTAGTTCTTTTGCTCCAGGCGGCGAATTTGATTTCGCAATGTCTTGCAGCATCCTCTTTTCCGCCTCTTCCATGCAGTGACCGCAAATAATTGTGTTTCCCATTGAAAGAACCCTTATGCTACGGAAAAAATAGAACTCGTTCCTGCTGATGTGTGGATGTTCCAGTACGGCTCGAACCACGTCTGGAGCATAGTCAGAATAATTTGCTACGAGGATAGGGATTACATCCGAATGGGTGAGAATCTCGCGAAGAGATGGAAATTCTTCCTGCTTTAAACAATGCGGACAGAGGATGACAAAGAGTCTTTTTGTGAACGGGTAATTCGCGTAAATACTCGAAAGCTTAAAAGAACCCAAAATAACTTTGGGCTCGTTGAGGGAAGGAAGGATTGGTGCAGAATGGAAAATATCTCGGAGTGCAGGGTCTTTGCCATCCTCCGCCAGAGCTTTGCTAAGCTCTTGAATGCGGCCCAGATGTTCTGAATCGAGTTTCTTAAACACACTCATTTAAGGAAAATGGCCGCAAACCAGAGTTTTGTCCAGTTTATGATGAACGCGTCGGGTTTGAACCGTTGGGGGTTGACATGCGGTTCCCCGCAAGGTCATCGGCTTGACTGTTCCATCAGGCTGGCGAAGCACTCGATAAACCGCACGACGAGAGCAACTTACAGATTGCGTCTCTTGAAAAGAGCTTTCTTGAAAAGGGTCAGCCCGGAATTCGGAATGAGATTCATAACTAAGACGGGGCGGCTCTGTCATCCACCCGCTCTATCTGCCTTTTTTGGACTCTAAACAGCTTTCGCTTTGCTGAGCGGGGAGAGCGGGCTCCAGGGCTTGGCCGCCGATTCCTTGCCGATCCGCTGGGCGGCCCGTTCGAGGACTTGCTCGATGTGGACTTCCACCTGCCTGAGGAACGATGGCGAAACGGCGTAGCCGTCGCTCTCGTAGGTCAACAGGGGCATGTCTGTCTGCATGCTGAGCGGTTTGAGGATGGCTTCGGAAATGCGATAGGGCAGGCAGTTGAACGGACCGATGAGGAAAATGCCGTCGTAGCCTTCGCTGGCGGCCTCCAATCCTTTGCCGACGCTGGGAATGACTTCGCCAAAAATCGCCGGAGAAATGTGGCGGGAGGCTTTTTCGAAAAGGGAGGAGACGTTGTTCGGCCCGGCCACGAGCAGGCCGGTCTTGCGGAAAAGCTGGCGGTAGCGGCCTTCATACCAACGTTCGGCCTGATAATTCATCCACTGCCGCAAATACTGCTGGCCGTCGGGCTGGAACATTCGCAGGCACGCTTTGGCCAGGGCCGGGTAACCGGGTTTCATGCCCCAGTCGCTGGCCGTGCCCGCCACGTCGTGATAGGCGGCGTATTGAACGAGGTCGCCGAGATCGACGGGCTTGAGGATGATGCCGCCGGCGGCATAGAGTTCGTGGACGCCTTCCATGAAAAACGGACTGAAGCGGGTGAAGAAGTCGCCGGTGATGACGACTTTGGGGCACGTCGAAGGGTCGCGCTTGCGCGGCAAGGCGGCCAGCCAATCGGCGAAAGCAGGGAGTTTGGCGTTGAACTCGGCAAGAGAGCGGGCCTCAGCCAGGAAGCGGCGCCATTGGGCGCGGAGTTGCTCGACACTGCCGGGCCATCCGACGGCGCCCAGAACCTGCTCGATCTCGACCAGGATGTCCGCCAATTGGATGGCCGGGGACACGCTCTGGACCAGGGCTGCGCGGTCAAGGCCGCACCAGTCGTTATCTTTCCGTGGATTGAGCAGAAAGAGATCGGGCAGCCGCTGCTCGGCGATGAACCTTTCAAAATAGCCCATATAACAGTCCGAGACGCACGGGGCGCCACCGCGCACCATGTAGAAGCCGGTGATTTCATCGGGTGGGCGGTGCTGGCTGATTTGCAGCAGTTGCCCGATGCAGATGGGCAGAGGAAGGCACTCGCGCCCCGAGGTGTGCTCCAGGCCCCGGTCGAGCTGATTTCGGTCCAGCGGAACTGTTTCCCCCACGTGCAGCCCCAGCCAGCGGGCGGCCTGGGCGAGGCCTTCGGAGTGGTATTGGGAAAAGTTCGGGAAACGGATTTTGACCCGGGGGTCATCCAGGCGAACGGACTGGCCGTTGGTGCGGACGACGCGGCCGCCGGCGGCCAATTTGCAGACGTTGAACGGTTGAAGGGGACTGGTTTGCCGCGCATGGTAATTGGCGGCGATGTCCAGAAAGGCTTCCAAGCGGGTCTGGATGCCGGCGTCGGCGGTATGGGCGTCGATCTCCAGGATCAGGTGGGGTTTTGAATCCATCAGTGAAGCCAGGATGGATTGGGTGAAGGCGTCGATGGTGCAACTGAAGTTGCTCACGCAAAGGAGGAACAAATTGGGATGCTTTTTCACAACGGCCGCGGCGTTCAAAATCTGGTTGGCGAAGTGCCAGACGGTGGGGCCTGCTTCGAGTGGCGTAAGGCAGTCGGCGGGGATCACGGTCACTCCCATGCTGGAGAGCTTTTTGGCCACGGATTGGGAGGCTTCCGGCGCAAAGGCGCTGTAGCTGTGGCCGGCCAGGAGAATCGCCAGTTTGCCTCCCGCCACCGCCTGGTCGAGCGTCTTCTGGCCGAGGCCCCGCAGCGTGCGTTCGGCCTCGACTTGGGCGCGCACGGCGGCCGGCCAAGCGCTTGCGGCCAGTTCACGCGGCAGCCCCAACTCCCGGACGGCCATCTCGACCATCGCGGAAGAAAGGCCGTAGCCCTTGGAGAAATCCAGCAGCGGCGAGAGGAAATGGAGGTCTGGAAAGGCCTTGGCCATAAACGAGGGGCTGGCCTGGGTGATCGGGCAGAGGTAACAATCGCCGCACGAGTTGGGTTCGGGCATGTGCATCACCTGCGGCAGGAAGATATGGTTGACACCACGCCGCGCGAGGTCGAGCACCGCGCCGTGGGCGATTTGCACGGGAAAGCAAAAGCCGGCGTTGGACTTCAGTTCGCCTTGCGGGTCCACGCCGGAGAGGACTGTTTCGATTCCCAAGCCGGAGAAGAAAGTGGAAAAAAGCGGATGGAGCGAGTGCGTCAGCAGCGCTTTCGGAAGGCCAATGCTCCGGCCCGCGTTTGCCGGCAGGCCCGGCGGGCGGCCAAAGAGCACGCGGGTTCTGTCCTCCACCAGGTCCGGAGCCGAGGCCGCGCGGGATTTTCGCTTCCACACATTCTCAAACAGGCTGCATCGCCCGCCGAATGGGAACACCCGGCCGCCCACTTTAAAACGGTCGATGCCGCAATAGAGCTTACAGGCATGGCAGGTGAACCGGCCCACGCGCTCCAGTTCCGGCGCGGCCAGGGCGCGCAGTTGCACGGCGGAGTCCGCCGGAGCGTTGGAGCGTTTCAAGGCCAGGAGCGCCACGCCCAATGCACCCAGCAACTCCGGATGGGGAGGAATCACCACCTGGCGGCCCACGTGATGAGCAAAAGCATGACCGAGCGCGCGGTTCAGGGCCACGCCGCCCTGTAGAAACACCTTTTTGCCGACGCAACGCGGCCCCTTGACCTTGGTGAGGTAATTGGCGGCGATGGCATAGACCAACCCGGCGACAATGTCATCGTGCGAATGCCCCTGCTGCTGGGCGGCGCGAATATCGGAGTTGATGAACGCCGCGCAGGTCGCCTTGAAATGCACGGGGGAGGCGGCCCCCAGCGCCACGCTGGCTATTTCGGACACCGTCACACCGAGGTCGCTCCGGGCGCTCTCTTCCAGGAAGGAACCGGTGCCGGCGGAACAAGCGTTGTTCATGGCATAGTCGATGGGCACGCCGTTGCGGAGATGGATGTACTTGGAATCCTGGCCGCCAATTTCCATGATCGTGTCCACCTCGTTGTCGAAATGGCCCGCGCCGGCCGCGTGGGCGGAGATTTCGTTGAAGACAAATTCCGTGCCGAGGTAGGCGCCGACAATTTCCCGCGCCGAGCCAGTGGTTCCGATCAGGCCGATGGGGCGGTCGCCCACCTGATCGGCAAGTGCTGCGAGGCAGGCGCGCAACGAGGCCACGGGGTCGCCCTGCGTGCGCAGGTAGTGCGAGGCGACCACGCCGCCGGTGGCGGGATTGAGCAAAACGGCCTTGGTGGTAGTTGAACCCGCATCCACTCCCAGCACCATGGGGCCGTCAGGGGGCAACTCCCGCGGCGGCGCAGGGATGACCTGGACCCGATCGGCGTAGCGATTGAGCGGCGGGAGCCGGCCCAGACGCGGCTGGACCGAGAGCTTCGGAGAGCGGTGAAGGGGTTGGTCGTGTGTCAGCAAAGCAGTGCCCCAAGCCTCGAACCAAGGGCTTTCCGGCCGCACCACGAACTCCGTTTCGGGAAGCTTCGCGCGCAAGGCGGCGAGCATGGCGGCGTTGCGGGTCACGCCCCCGATCAAGAGCACCCGGCGCCGCGAACGCTGCCCTTTTTCCAGCAGCGCAACCACTTTGTTGGCCATGCTGTCATGCAGGGTGTGAAGGATGTCGGCCGGCGCGGCCTCGTTCCGGTTGAGCTTGTGGGTGATGTCCGACTTGCAGTGAACGGAGCACCGGGCGGCCAGCGGCACGACCTTGCCCTCCAACGAGAGTTGGATCGCCGCCTCCATTCCCAGTCCCATCCGGCCAATTTGCTGCACAAAGAACTCGCCGCTGCCGGCGGCGCACTTGTTGTGGGAAAGGACATTGGTGATCCGGCCGCGGGTGAGAAAATAGACCAGGAAGGCCTCTCCGCCCAGCGAGACCACGGCATCGAACTCTTCCTCCAATTCACGCAAGGCGCGCCGAATGGCCGCGACCTCGGTCACGTGCCCCAATTGACCCGAGACTCCGAAATAATCAACGCCGGCGAACTCGGCGCCCGCCAGCATCGCCTTGAGCGTCTCCAGGGGACGACCACAGTGGGGCGCAACCCGGGCTTCCCTTCGCTCGCCATTCAGGGCAACGGCCTTGACCGACAAGGCGCCGATGTTCACACCCGCACACAACATGATCTGATCCTCCGGCGACACACGCCACCTGACGCGGCCTCTTTCCAATCCGTTCCTGCAAAAAGCAGGTTACGGCCAAAGAAAACGATTTCGCAACTTCACCCCGGCCTGGTCTATTCGCCTTGAACCCAAGCCCGGAGAAAAATAGCTCCCGGTGGCCATTCTGACTTCCCTTATCTTGGCAATAACCAGTTACTTCTTGCGCATGGCAGAGGGGCAGGAGGCACGGGGTTGAAACGCAAAACGCGGCGGCAAGAATCAGAGCCGGTGGACTTCCTTCAACTTGGATTTGATTGCCTGTTGGCGTTCCCATGTCACCGAACCGAGGCAGGAATGGAGATTCGTCTTGTCCAGGACGAAAATGAAATCGCATTGGCACGCCGTCGGGCCGTCGAAGCCATCCGCTCCGTTGAGGCGGACGTCCAGCTTTTTTGGGTCGCCTTGGAGCTTGTAACAGGCCAAGCCGTTGACTTGCAGGCGCTGCGGATTATCCAGCCGTTCCTGGCCGGAAAGGATGACAAACCAATGATCGCGGGCAAAGCCCGCTGGCCGGCATTTCCAAATCTCCCACTGATGAAGGTTCATCGTTCGGGTTTTTGCCTGACCTTGCTCATGGCCGATTCGAGCGCCACCCGCTCTTTGTCCGGACCGTAGTCGCCGGCGAAATAGCCGGCCGGCCGGGGCGACTGAAAGCGGTTGGCGACCGCCGGCAGCCCCGCCCGCAAGGCTTGGCGAATGACCGCCGCCGGCTTCTCTTTGGTCAAGGAAACCACGTCCGACAATTCGGTTTCCAGCTCGGCATCCAAATCCACCGTTCGACGCATTTGCACCACTTTGCACCGTTTCGGTGAAAAGTCAAGCGCCAGACCAGGGATTTCAACGCTTTAAATACCTCAGTTAATACCTACACGTATTATTTTGGTTGCCAAATCCCCGCCGCCGGGCGATGTTTTCCCCGGCCAAATTATCGAATCATGCAACGAGTTGACAAACCTCGCAGTGCCGTGCTTTTGCAAAGCGCGACAGCGCTCCTGCTCTGTTGCGCCGCCGCGTCGCTGCCCGCCGCGGGCTGGCCCATTTTCCGCGGCAATCCCGCCCTGACCGGCGTGGCCGCCGGCACCCTGCCGGACAAACCCGCGCTGCTCTGGACCTTCAAAACGGGCGGTCCCGTCAAGTCCTCCGCCGTGATCGGCGCCGGCAAGGTTTTTATCGGCTCCAATGACGGCCAGGTTCATGCGCTGGATTTTCTGACCGGACGCGAGCTTTGGGCGTTCAAAGCCGGCTCGCCGGTGCAGGCGCCGCCGCTTCTGGCCAACGATTCGGTGTTCGTCGGCACCCTCGACGGCGCCTTTTATTGCATTGACGCCGCCAGCGGCCGGCAGTTGTGGAAGCATGTCACGGAAGGCAAAATCATCGGCTCCGCCAATCTGGCCGCGTCCGCGGGAGGCGGGGGGCGCGTTGTGGTGGGAAGCTACGATTTCAAACTCTATTGCCTGGATGCCACCAACGGCCAGGCGCTTTGGACCTACGAAACCGGCAATTATATCAACGGTTCCTGCGCCGTGGCCAACGGCCAGGTCGTCTTCGCCGGATGCGACGCTCTGGTGCATGTCCTGTCCGCGGACAAGGGAACGAAGGTCAAGGAGATCGACGCCGGCGCTTATATCGCCGCCTCGGCCGCGCTGGCCGGGAATCGGGCGTATGTCGGCCATTACGACAATGAGTTTCTCTGTGTGGACCTGGCGGAAGGGAAGGTTCTCTGGCGCTACCACGACCTGGATTTTCCTTATATGTCGGCGGCGGCGGTGACGGACGAGCGCGTTCTCTTTGGCGGACACGACAAGGTGCTGCACTGCGTGGAGCGGGCCGGCGGGAAGAGCCTGTGGAAATTCGCCACGCGGGGAAAAATCGAGAGTTCGCCCGTCGTGGCCGGCGCGAAGGTGGTGTTCGGTTCCGATGATGGAACGCTCTATGTGGTTTCGCTGCGGGAGGGCAAGGAACTTTGGTCCTACGAAATCGGCCAGGCCGTCGCCAGTTCGCCCGCCGTGGCCGATGAAAAAATAGTGATAGGTTCGGACGACGGCGCCGTCTATTGCTTCGGCCAAAAAAGAGCGGAGTGACCGGTTTATGAAACAGTTTGATTCAGCGCGCCAATTATGACGACCTCGGAAACCATCGCTCCCCCGGCCCCGCCCATCGAGAAGCAAACGACGGCCGGCAATTATTTCGTCTCCAATTACCCGCCGTTTTCGTTTTGGAAGCCGGAATTCGTGCCAGACGCGTGCGCCGCGTTGCAACGTCCGCCGGCGGCCCGGACGCCGCTGGGCGTCTATCTGCACATTCCCTTCTGCCGCAAACGCTGTCATTTTTGTTATTTCAAGGTTTATACGGACAAGGATTCGGCCGCCATCCGCGGATACACCGAGGCGGCGTTGCGCGAGCTGGCCCTTTACGCGAGCCAGCCGATGGTCGCGGGGCGCAAGGCCAATTTCGTCTATTTCGGCGGCGGCACGCCGTCCTATTTGTCGGTCGATCAACTCCGACATTTGACCGATGGGATGAAGCAATTGATCTCGTGGGACGAGGCCGAGGAGGTCACCTTCGAGTGCGAGCCGGGCACGCTGACCCGTCACAAACTCCAGGCGATTCGGGACCTGGGCGTGACCCGGTTGAGCCTGGGCGTGGAAAATTTTGACGACCACATTCTCGAAATCAACGGCCGCGCCCATCACGGCAAGGAAATCGCGCGGGCCTACGAAGACGCCCGGCAATTGGGCTTTCCCCAGATCAACATCGACCTGATCGCCGGCATGGTCGAGGAAACGGAGGCCAACTGGCGCGACTGCGTCCGCAAAGCGATCGGGATGTCGCCCGACAGCGTGACCATTTACCAGATGGAGATTCCGTACAACACAACCATTTACAAGGAAATGAAAGCGGCGGGCAAACTGGCTGCGCCGGTGGCCGGTTGGGAAACCAAACGCGCCTGGGTCGCCGAAGCCTTCTCTGAATTGGAGAAGGCCGGCTACACCGTCGGCAGCGCCTACACCGCTGTCAAGACCAAGGAAAAGACCCGCTTCCTCTACCGCGACCGGCTGTGGGCGGGGGCCGATTTGATCGGATTGGGCGTGGCCTCGTTCGGCCATTTGCAGGGAACGCATTACCAGAACGAGCACGATTTCGAGCCGTACATCAACGCCATCCGCGCCGGCCAATGGCCCATCTGCCGGGCCATGACCCCCAGCGCCGACGAGCGGTTGATCCGCGAATTCATTCTGCAACTCAAGCTGGGGCAAACCCGGTGCGATTATTTCCAGGAAAAATTCAGGGTCGATGTCCGCCAGCGGTTCGCCCAACCGTTGCGCCGGTTGCGCGAGGGGGGCTTTGGCGGGGTCGAGGACGGCGTGGTCCGCCTCAGTCGCGAAGGTCTGCTGCAAGTGGACCGGCTGCTGCACGAGTTTTTTCTCCCCGAACATCAGAACGCGAGGTACGCCTGAAGACCAACACAGCCCCCTGCCCGCCGTGTGCTCCGCGGCCGCTCCATTCCGACCTCTACCCGCTGGAGGAGTTTTACGCCGCCTGCGGCGCGGCCCTCCCGGCCGTCAGGCGCGTCGCGCCGGCGGAAATCCCCGAGCCTTGCCGCTCGTTGCTCGTCCACAACAGCGACATGACTTCCACCCTGGAAAATTTTTACCGGGACAGACTCCAGGTCCTTGTCCTGGGACGGCGCACGGTGGACGAGGACTACTTTCGCGAGGTGGCGCTGGCGCTGGGCGGCAGCGGGCGGCGGGTGGAATTCGGCGCGATTAAAATTAGTCTTGACCTTTTTCCCACCGGGGCGCGGCGGGAGATCCTGCGGGAAGAGCAGCCGCTGGGCCGGATTCTGGCCGCCTTCGGCCTGGCCTTTTCCAGCCGGCCCGCCGCCTACCTGCGCGTGGCCTCGGATGAATTCATCGGCCGCGCCCTGAACCTGGCCGGGCCGCGCCTGCTCCATGCCCGGCGCAACACACTGGTCGATGCCTGGGAACGGCCCCTGGCGGAGATCGTGGAAATCCTGCCTCCCCCTTGAAATGAAAGACGAACATCGCTACGACGCCCTGATCATCGGGGCCGGACCCGCCGGGTCCTCCGCCGCCGCCCTTCTGGCCGGGCACGGCCATCGCGCGCTGATTCTGGAGCGGGAAAAATTTCCCCGCTATCACATTGGCGAATCGCTGCTGCCGTTCACGTTTCAGCCCCTGCAACGGCTGGGCCTGATCGACAAGATGCGCCGCTCGGCCTTTATCAAGAAATACAGCGTGCAGTTTGTTTCGCCCTCGGGCCGGGCCAGCCAGCCGTTTTACTTCTTCAACCGCTACGACCGCGACACGATCGCGCAGACCTGGCAGGTGCTTCGCTCGGAATTCGATCAACTGCTCCTGGACAACGCCCGCGAAAAGGGCGCGCTGGTGCGGGAGGAAACGACCGTCACCGAGTTGCTCAAGGACGGCCCGCGCGTCGTCGGCGTGCGCGCCCGCGCCGCCAACGGACCGGTGCTCGAATACCGCGCCCCAATCACGCTCGACTGCTCGGGCAAGGAGGCCTTTTGCGCCGTCCGCAATCAGTGGCGCATGAAAGACCCGTTTCTCAACAAGGTCGCCGTCTGGACCTATTATGAGGGCGCCCGGCGCGACGAGGGCATCGACGCCGGCGCCACCACCGTCGCGTATGTGCCGGAAAAAGGCTGGTTCTGGTACATCCCGCAGCACAACGACCGGATCAGCGTGGGGGTGGTGGCGGAAGGAAAATACTTGACGCGCGGCGGCGTCAAGGCGCCCGAGGTCATCTTCCAGCGGGAAGTCGGCGAGAACCAATGGATCCGCCAACACCTGGCCGCCGGCCGGCAGACCGGCCCCTATTACCTGACGAGCGAATATACCCACCATTCCCGGCATTGCGGCGGCGACGGCCTGCTGCTGGCGGGCGACGCCTTCGCCTTTTTGGACCCGGTCTTTTCCTCCGGCGTCATGCTGGCCCTCAAGAGCGGCACGCTGGCCGGGGACGCGGTGCATCAGGCCATCGTCGAGGGCGATTTCTCCGCCAAACGCTTCGCCGCTTACGGCCGTTGTCTGCGGGAGGGAGTCGAGAACATGCGCCGGCTCGTCTATGCCTTTTACCATCCCAAGTTCAGCTTCCGCACCCTGACCAACAAGCATCCCGACGCCGCCGGCACGGTGACCGATTGCCTCAGCGGTGATGTCAATAAAGATTTCTCGGAACTGTGGCGGCAGATCGGCGAGTTTGTTCCCCTGCCCGAACCGCTCCCGGTGGGCGCGCCGGGGCGCATCCCGGTTTTTAGCAACCCTATTGGCAATGAGCGTTTATGACTGGCCGCAGACAGGCCCGCAAGAATGACGAATGTCCAAGCTCTAATGCCGAAAGAATGACGAAGCCCCAATGACGAAACTCATGCGGGCCGACTTGTCGTCATTGAGTCATTTGAGCATTCTTTAGACATTCGGGTTTCGTCATTCGTCATTTTCCCCGGTGGATCGAGGCGCGGCCTTCCGAAGTCCTGACGGGTGTCTGATTTGCTGAGATGCGCCCGGCGCGCCGCTGGCTTGAATCCAGACTTTACTTTTAGCCGTCTAAATGTAAAGTGTGCCTGCCATGATTAAGCGCCCTTTTTGGACTGAACGAAACGGGCGGCGGGCTTACCGGCGCCAATGGCCTCCGTACCTCACCCAGCCATGCGGGCCGCGGCCCCAATAGCCCCCCACCCAGACGGCGCCCGGATAGGGAGGGAACATCCAATAGCCGGCCGCCCAATACCATCCGCCATTCCACACCCACTCGCCGTTGACCCACACATAACCCGGCCCGGGCGCAACAGCTATCGTTTCCACCGGAGGGGCTGGCGGCGGACCAGCCACAACAACTGAGGGCGGAGCGGCCGTGGCGGTGTTGGCCGTGTTGATCATGAAATCAATGATCTTCTGGGAAACACCGGACGCGTGCAGATCAATGATATTGTCGGCGCTCAGGTGGTAGAGTGTATGGGAATTGACAATCTGGGCGATGATCGTGTCGTCACTGACGCCCGCCTTGCTCATGGCCTTGATGTCGGCCAGGCTCAGCGGCGTGCCTTGCTGGGCGCGGGCGTAAGTGTCCGGATATTGCTGACGGAGGCGCGCCTCCTGCGCTTGATCCTCGGAATGGCCGATCAATGCGCCAAGAACCGTGCCAGCCGCCGCGCCAATCCACGCGCCCTCGCCAGCGCTGTGACTGGCGCTGCCGATAATGGCCCCAGTGGCGGCGCCCATAGCGCCGCCAGCAAGGGCGCCTGTTGCGGCGTTGTCCGGGCGACCCTCCGGGGTGTAACAGCCCGTCAGCGTCACAGTCGCAAGGGCGGCAGCCAGTGTGAGGGCGCCCGCTTTCGTTAACGTTAGAGTCTTTGTCTTCATAGCTGTATCGAAATTCAATTTCTCTCTTTCACTTCCAACCAAAATTCATCCGGGGCCGCGAGATTTCGCGGGCCTCCACAATCCACTACGGATTAGACGCCGACATCTTGCGCGCGGTTCACTTTTTTTCAATCGGCCTTGCCCGGCTTCGGAGAGCCGCACCATCGGCCTCCGCCAATCAATCACCGCTTTCCGCAGAGTGTCAAGGAAAACGCCATGTCAGTCAGACTAGACGACCGTGATGATCGCCCCCCACCGCATAGATATGCGAGTGCATAAATGGCGGGCGCGCCGTAGGATGGCCCGCAAATGGACAAACCCCGGCTGAGTTTTTGGCAAATCTGGAACATGAGTTTCGGGTTTTTGGGAATTCAATTTGGCTTCGGACTGCAACTGGCCAACATGAGCGCCATCTACGCCAAGTTGGGGGCCGAGCCGTCGAGGATTCCGATTCTCTGGCTGGCCGGGCCAATGACCGGCCTGCTGGTGCAACCGATCATCGGCGCAATGAGCGATCGCACCTGGGGCTGGTTGGGGCGAAGACGGCCCTACTTTCTGGCCGGGGCGGTCCTTTCCAGCGTGGCTCTGTTCTTCATGCCGGATTCCCCTTCGTTGTGGGTGGCGGTGACGATGTTATGGGTTTTGGACGCGTCGATCAACGTGAGCATGGAACCGTTCCGGGCGTTCGTGGCGGATTTGCTGCCGCTGGAGCAGCGGACGGTGGGATTTGTCATGCAAAGCTTTTTCATCGGCATTGGCGCGGCGATGGCCAACGCCCTGCCCGACATCCTCAGCCATTTGGGAGTCTCGGGCAACGCCGCCAACGGAGTGCCGCTGACGGTGCAATACTCCTACAAGGCGGGGGCGGCGGTTTTTCTGCTGGCGGTGTTGTGGACCGTCTGCAGCACGCGCGAACAACCGCCGGCGAACCTGGAAGAATTTCGCAGGCGCAAATCCAGCCCGTTCAAACTGCAGCCGGCCTTTCTGGCCGCGGGCGCGCTGGCGGGCGCGCTGGTGGCGGTGGCGCGCGGGGCGGTGGTGGACCACTCCCTGACCCCGTGGCATCTCCTGGCCGGGGCCGGCTTCGGCATCGTGATTGGCCTGGTGTGCAGCGGACCCGCGGTGGGAGAAGCGATCCGCGAGATGCCGGCGACCATGAAACAGTTGGCGGTGGTGCAATTCTTCACCTGGATGGGGCTGTTCTGCATGTGGATGTTCTTCTCGCTGGCGACGGCGGAGCAGATTTTCCACACCACCGACGCGCACAGCGCGGCTTTCGACGAAGGGACCAACTTTGGAGGCCGGACGTTTATGTGGTATTCGATCGTTTGTTTTGCGGGGGCGTTTGTGTTGCCGGCGGTGGCGCGCGCCACCAGCCGCAGAACGGTCCATGCCCTGGCGCTGACGCTGGGCGGGGTTTCGTTGCTGGCCACTGGTTTTATACATGACAAAATTCTATGGCAATGCACCATGATCGGCGTGGGCCTCGCCTGGGCCTCCATCCTGGCCATGCCGTACGCGATTTTGTCCGGCGCGCTGCCGGCGGAGCGGATGGGGGTTTACATGGGGATTTTCAATTTCTTCATCGTCCTGCCGGAAATCGTTGCCTCGCTGGCGTTGGAGCCGGTGGTCAAGCACGCGTTCGGCAACGATCCGGTCAAGGCGGTCATGCTGGGCGGGGCCTTTCTGCTGCTGGCCGCGTTGATCATGGCCGTGTTGCGGGATGAGACCGTTCAAAATGGAGCGCCGGCGGCCACGCCGATGGTCGCCGGGTCGCCCGGCTCGGGCGCCAACGCCGGGTAGCCGGGATTGAGGGCGTTGTTGAAGCGGTGGCGGTCACAGCCCCACCTGGGCCGAAAAGCGCCGGTATTTCGCCGGGAAGTTCATTGGCGTCAAAACCGTATTTCCGCATTGCGAAAAAGGTGTTGTTAATTTTGTTTACCAGCGGTACAGTCCTTTAACCGTTGGAGATACGGACAAACTTATGAAAAATATGATCCGGCATACTGCCAGCAAGAAAAGAAAGGTCGTGCAAGGGGAAATTGTTTGGAGAATTCATCGTGATGCTGCTTCCGGTCAATGGATTGGCGTTTGCGACCCAATTGGGCTTACCGCCTCTGGCGACACGTATAACGAAGCGGTTGAGTGCTGCAATCATGCGATGGAGATTGTGTTTAAAGACCTTCTTTCCTCTGGTGATCTTGAAGAATTTTTGAAGCTGCGCGGATGGAAAACGGTGGATGTGGAATCGTCGGAAGGGGAAGATGGTGGAATAGATGCACCTTTCCGTATCGAACCTGGACTTGCACATGATCCCCAGGCGGCTTTTTGTTGAAGAGCTTCGCAGATTGGGCTTTCGGTACTTGCAGCAAAAGGACAAGGTTGAAATCTACAAACGTCCCGGAGACATCAGGTACGCCAACGTGCGCCGTAAGGATTTAATTGCTGAAGCTGAAGCGCGATTGATATTGCGGCAAGCCGGGCAAACCGAACAACAAATTGCTGCTTGGATTGCTGGCGTGTTGGCGCGTATTCAAAATGAACCACAGACCACCTGATTTCCGTACGGGGTTTCCCATCTGCCGGCGCCTGGAAATCTCGCTCGAGGAACGGCGGGGAATGTACGGCAAAGTCGCCTTCCATAATCACAAGTGGACGCCGATGCGGCGGGTGGTGAACCGGGCGGGCGCCGTGGTCTCGGTCGAAAAGCTCTGCTTTTGCCTGGTGGTCGAGGGAGACGCCCTGGCCGGGCTTTATGCGGGCACGCCGGAAGCGGCCTGGGACGCGGCCAGCGAGCTGTCGCGCCAGCTTCACATCATCCGCAAGGAAGACTTTGCCAGCCGCAAAGCGGAAGCCGTCTTGCTGGCGCCGAAAGCCAGCGAGATGCTTTACCATTTGAAAAACCCTCCAGCCTGGGCCGGCGGCGGCGCGCCCGCGATGGCGATGGCGATGGGATGAACCGGCGCGGGCTTCCATTTGTTTTGGTCAACGTGGCGCTCACGGCCGACGGCAAGATCGCCCCGGCCAGCCGCCATTTCGAGCCGTTTGCCGGCCCGCGCGACCGCGAGCTTATGCTTGACTTGCGCGCCCGCGCCGACGCCGTGATGGCGGGGGCGCGCACGGTCGATTTGGACCGCGTCAATTTAGGCCCCGGCCCCGCGAAATACCGCCGGCGCCGCCTCCAACGCGGCCTGGCGGAGCACAACCTGCGCGTCATCGTCAGCGGCGCGGGCACGATTGACCCGGAGGCGGAGATATTCAAACACCGTTTCTCGCCCATCATCATCTTGACAAGCGGGCTGGTTTCGGTGCGGAAGCTGCGGCGGCTGCGGGCGCTGGCCGACGAGGTGAAGGTCGCCGGGAAAACAGAAATCGATTTCCCCGCCGCGTTGCGCTGGCTGCGCGCGAAATGGAAGGTGAAACGGTTGCTGTGCGAAGGCGGTGGCGAAGTCAACGGGGCGCTGTTTGCGGCCGGGTTGGTCGATGAGGCGCATGTGACGATGTGCCCGGTGATCTTCGGCGGGCGCGCCGCGCCGACGCTGGCCGACGGGGCGGGAGTCAAACGGCTGGCGGAGGCCGCGCGTCTGCGGCTCGTTTCGATGAAGCGCGCCGGCGGCGACCTGTTTTTGGTTTATCGGAGAGACGGGCGAAAATGGGCGTGACAACCCGTTGCGAGCGCCTATATTGCAGCGTTCTTGGACGACCCTATCGTCTAGCGGTTAGGACACCGCCCTTTCACGGCGGTAGCAGGGGTTCGATTCCCCTTAGGGTCGCCATTCTTCAAAAACTTCAATAAAATCAATGGTTTTTTGAGATAACAGCAGGATTTGACTTGATGAATTCTGAGAAGTGATGAATAAGCCGAATGAGATTATCTTGGAGCACGAAGGGGATAATTTTCCGCCCGATCCGAAGGAGCGTTAGGCGCGGGATAGAGTCGAGGAATTCATAAACCAGCATCCTGAGCGTGTTTTTTTCTCACGGCAAATTGAAGTCCTACACGAGGACGATTTTTTTCATTGGGTGACCAATCGCGCAATCAGAGACTTGGAAGCCAGTGGGAAAATTGTGTCGGAATGGAGGCAATTGAAAACCGGCGGGCCGATAAAATTACTGTGGAACAAGTCGTATCGGTATTATCGGCGTAGCGCGGCGGAGTTGGTCAAGTTGGTGGAAGAGTACTCTGATCCGAACATCGGCGGGGCGTTGGGAAGGCATGGGGAATTGATGGTGCTGGAAGGTTTTGCAAAAAACAGGTTTGTGATGGCTGGACAAAGCACGCGAGAATTTGGTGGGAAGAAGTGGACGCAGACGGATCACAACCTAGATTTTATTTTTGAACGGGACGGTTGCGCTTACGGCGTTGAAGTCAAGAATATGCTGGGCTACATGGTTCACGAAGAATTCAAAGTGAAGATTCAGCTTTGCAAGGCGTTGGGGATTGTGCCGGTATTTGTGGCGCGGATGTTGCCAAAAGTGTGGGTGTATGAATTGCTGGGGCATGGAGGATTCGCACTTATTTTGAAACATCAGTTGTATCCGTTGGCGCACAAGGATTTGGCAAAGAGAGTGGCTGCGGAGCTTGGCTTGCCTGTGGATGCTCCGCAAAGGCTTGCCGACGGAACGATGGCTCGTTTTGTGGCTTGGCATCGGAAAAGGGTGTGAATTGCGGTTTTGATTCACATTTAAGGTTAGTTAGTATGTTGATTGACAGTGGGTTATGGAATACGTCCATGAATACGTAGTTGCTGGCGGTCGGTCGGGTGTGGGGGTTTTGGTGTTTTGTTGATGGCGCCAATACTGCGTCGTTATTGGACGCGGCAGAGGTGAAATTCGGATGGGGGGAATCCCGCTCCCGCGATTGGCAACGGCGCCAGAAGTCGAACCGTGTATGCCGTCGGACGTTCCTGTGAAGCGGGGTAAGTGCGGCTTTGGGCGCTTGGGAAACGCGCGCCCAGGGCTTGACCGTGCGCCGTCGTCGGATTGTTTCTGGCCGGGTTGGCACGGGAAAGCTCACCAGAAATATGTTTTCAAATTATGAGCTTGTCCATTCAGGGATTGATTCCGTCCGGACGTCAGGGCTGTTGGAAGATGGGTTGACACAGCGGGACGTTCGCGGTCTAATGACATCGCCTTGGTTAAGCGTACGCAAATCCGAGCCTTCAGCAACGCGATAGCGCGGGAGTTTCGTCCGCGCAAGATCGTCCTCTTCGGCTCGTACGCCTATGGCAAACCGACGGAAGACTCCGATGTGGATGTGCTGGTGATTATGCCGTTCAATCGCCGACGAGGCCGCAAATCGCTCGAAATCCGCCGGCGTATTCCGGCAGATTTTCCTCTTGACCTGATCGTCCGCACGCCGGGATTCATCGCCCGCCGGCTGCAGTGGGGCGATTGCTTTACCCAGGAGATTCTCGCCAAGGGAAAGGTTCTCTATGAAGCCCCTGACGCAGGAGTGGGTGGAAAAAGCTGAACTTTGGCCAAAGGGGGCGCGTTTAGCTTATCACTGGACGCAATTGGGCCGGCTTGATTAAATCCACCCGACGCAGATGAGCGACGACAAGAATCCCTTCACCGAACCAGAGGCCAAGGCAAATCCCGGTCCGGACAGATCCAAACCGGCTTGGATCGTGGCTGGCGTGATGGCCGTGCTCCTGGTCGCAGTTTTGCTCCTGTGGGCCTCGGCCGTGGGCAAGGTCCACAGCCTTGAATCACTCAAGCCCAGCCTGGATGAGGCCAAAGCCAGCCTCACGAACGCCTTGGCCCAAAGCGCCCAAGCCAGAGACCAGATCGCAGCCCTGAAATCGCAGGCGGCCGAATTGGAGAAGGAAAAGGAGATGGCCGGTCAGATGGCCAAAGGGCTGGAAGATGAAATGCGCTCGGACCTTGAATCCAAGGACGTGACCATCTCCAACCTGCAAGGCAAGCTCACCGTGAACATCCTCGACCGCGTGATGTTTGACTCCGGCGAGGCGATCTTGAAACCGGATGGCGAGGCTGTGCTGCGCAAGATTGGGGCCATTCTTGCGGGACATCCCGCACTCAAAATTCACATCATCGGCCATACGGATAACGTGCCCATCCGCAACCGGTTTGCCAGCAACTGGGAGCTTTCCGCGGCCCGGGCCCTTGCCGCTGTGCATTTTCTCACCGAAAGAGTGGGCGTTGCTCCGAACCGCGTCGGAGCGGTCGGTTACGGCGAATATCGTCCTATTGCTGACAACACGACCCCGGAGGGACGAGCCAGGAACCGGCGCATTGTCATCACGATTCTGCCTGATGAACTGGCGGGAGACGACACCGTGCCGACTGTAAAGACCAATGTCTCCGTGCCGGCGATGCCGGAACCGGCGGTGAAACAACCATGACAAACGTGGCATGATTGAATATCAGCGTCTTGGCGGCACTGCATCTTCCGGCGGTGTCGAAAAGCAAGGCGCAGGGCCAAAACGCCTCCCGCAAAATCACCTGAAACAAATAGGGCTTGGGGTGGGTCAATTAACATAGGTGTATATGAAGAGCACGTTTCAGGCGGAGCAGCAAATGATTACGACCATCTTGAATTATCCGGGTTTCCAGACTTTGCCAAAAGGAGTCAAGCGGATGCTTTTGGTGACCGAGGCACACTTTTTCGATCAACCCGCGCCTCATCATCAGGAGCAGAAGGGCGTGGCTCAAGAAATGAGAAGCAACCGAGGCTTGGAGGAGTTGTTGAGAAGCCCATTGATCCCGGTGGGCATCGCGTGGGATGTGCCTGCCTGATTGTTTTAATTTTCCGTCTTCCCCGCCCGATCCGGCTAGGCCAGCGCGCCCCCCGCCCGGCGGGTTTTCCGCGCCGGCGCCGCCGTCTTCATCTCGGGCAGCGCCAGGAAATTGCGCGCATTGCGGTAGCAGATGTTGCGGATCATTGTCCCCAACAGCGCCTCGTCGTTGGGCAGTTCGCCCCGCTCGACTTCGGCCCCGATGAGGTTGCACAGCACGCGGCGGAAGTATTCGTGGCGCGGATAGGACATGAAGGAGCGCGAGTCGGTGATCATCCCGACAAACCGGGAGAGCAAACCGAGGTTGGAGAGGGCGTTGAGCTGCCATTCGATGCCTTCCTTCTGGTCCAGGAACCACCACCCGGAGCCAAGTTGCAGCTTCCCGGCAATCGTGCCGTCCTGAAAACTTCCAATGACGGTGGCGAAGACATAGTTGTCCACCGGGTTGTTGTTATAGACGATCATCTTGGGCAACTGCCCGTCGCGATCCAGCAAATCCAGGTAGGCCGCCAGGGCCTGCGCCTGCGGAAAATCTCCAATGCAGTCAAAACCGGTGTCCGGTCCCAGCTTTTGCAGCAGGCGCGTGTTGTTGTTGCGCAGCGCGCCCAGGTGCAGTTGCTTGACCCATCCTTTCTCCGCGTCCCACCGCCCGAAGCACAGCATCAGGTGCGTGCCGAATTGCGCGTGTTCCTCGGGAGACGCCGCCTGCCCGCGCCGCGCCTTGGCGAAGATCGCGGCGGCGGTCTTGTCCGAACACGGGCGGGCCAGGCATTGGTTCATGCCGTGGTCGGACAACCGGCAGCCGTGCGCGTGAAAATAGTCGTGACGCCGGCGCAAGGCGGCGACGAAGGCGTTTAGGTTCCCGATGTCGGTGTTGGCGGCTTGTTCCAGGTGGCCGACCCATTTGTTGAAGGCCTCCGGCTGATGCACGCCCAGGGCCTTGTCCGGCCGGAAAGCGGGGAAAACGGCGGTGGCCAGGCCGTCGGCGGCGATTTTTTCATGAGGCGCCAGGTCGTCGGTCGGGTCATCGGTGGTGCAGAGAGTGGCAACATTGAATTTGCGGAGGATGCCGCGGGTGGAGAATTCGGGGCGGGCCAATTGTTCGTTGGCCTCGTGCCAGATGCGGGTGGCGCTCCGCTCATCGAGCAGTTGGTCGATGCCGAAGCAGCGTTTCAACTCCAGGTGGGTCCAGTGATAGAGGGGGTTGCGCAGGGTGTGAGGCACGGTGGCGGCCCAGGCGCGGAACTTGGCCAGGGGATCGGCGTCGCCCGTGCAGAATTTCTCGGCCACGCCGTTGGCCCGCATGGCGCGCCACTTGTAATGATCGCCTTCGAGCCAGATCTCGGTGAGGTTCTTGAACTGGCGGTTCCCGGCGATGTCGCGCGGCGGCAGATGGCAATGGAAATCGAAGATCGGCTCCGCCTCGGCGTACTGCCGGTAGAGCCGCTGGCCGGCGCGGTTGTGCAAGAGGAATTTTTCGTGGATGAATTTCATTTCAGTCTTTCGCTAGAAACAGCGGCCGGACATGCCGGTCAAAGAGATTTTCGGTCACGTGCTTTGCCACCGAGGCCTGGTATTGGTCGAGCGCGTTCAAATACCGCGCTCCCATCTGCGCGGCGATTTTATACCCCACGTGGATCAACTGGCGCAAATGCGGGTTGTAAGCCGGGTTTTTCTGATCGTGCCGCAACGCCCCCACGAATTGCTCGCTCGTCCAGCTCCGCACCGCGGCCGCCGCGGGCAGCCGGCTGCGGTCGATGTCCAATACCGCCGCGTACGGCGCGCACAAATCGTCAATGTGATCCAGCGCCCCGGCGTAAATCTCCCGGGCCAGCGCCAGCCCGCCGCCGCCCGCCGCCGCCAGGCCGATGACCTCCTCCAGCCAGGTGGTGCCGGCGGTTTTGAGGTGGAGGCCGGCCCCGAACCGACGCAAGGCCCGCCGGATGGGCGCATAAATCGAGAACTTGTCGCTGCCGGAATGGACGCTCAACTTGAGGCCGGCCGGAAAACCGTATTGACGGATGGCGAACGCCACCACGGCCAGATCGTCGTTGAACTCCTTTTCAAACTGTTCGAGGTTGCCCGCGTAATCGACCCCTTTGTTGAAGCGTCCGGTGAATTTGGGGGCGATGGTTTGCAAGGGAATGCCCTCGTCGCCGAGGGCCGCCAGGATGACCAGCAACTCGGCCGGCGTTTGCGGAGCGTCGGTTTCGTCCATGGAAACTTCCGTGACGAAGCTGGCCGCCCCCTTGGCTTGCGCGATGTGCCGGTAGATTTTCCCGGCCTCGATCACGGCCAGCAAATACTTGTTGACAATCGCCTCGATCCCGGCGCGGTCCGTGCGGAACGGGCGCGCGATGCCCTCGACGCCGATCTGGCCGGTCAATTCGGCATGGCGGTCCAGGAAGAGGCGGACGGCGTCCGCCGGGGCGGGCCGGGCGATCCAATCGGCCACGTCGATGGTGAAGAAATCCGCGTGGGGCAGGAAGCGGTCCACCGTTTCCAGGCGGATATGGTCGGCGTCCAGGAACCAGGGCTTGGTCCAGTTGAGGGCCTTGACGGCGGCGGCGGCGGCGGCGCGGCTCTGGCCCGGCTCGGACCCGATGGTCAGATGCTCGCGGTTGGATTTGTTCCAGACCGGGACGATGTCGGCCCCCTGGCGGGCGGCGCGGATGCAAGTCAGCAATTGGGGCTGGGCCTGGCGGGCGAAGCGGTCGCCCATCCCAAACGAGTATTTTCCAATCGGCAAGAATTCATTCATTACAAGCGTATGAGCCAGCGTAGCAAGAGTGCGGCGGCGAAACACAGTTTTTTTTGTGCATTCCGCAGTGAAAATGTGGCATCGCCTCAAAGTTCATACCTGAGGCGAGCGGGATTTTCTCGGAGCTTCCCTCGGTCGTATTGCGGACGGAGGGATTCGCGCAAGCGGATTGAAAAATCCTTTGTCATGCGGCACAATGGCGGCAGATTGACAATTGGATGAACCCAAAGGTGAAACTGACGGCCTACGCCGTGCTGCTGATTCTGGCCGCCTGGTTTGGCTGGGGTTTTTACTCCAACTATTCCGCCGTCGCCCAGGCCGCGAAGGAGGCGGCCCTGGCGGCCACCGCCGATGAACCCGCGCCCGCCCCGAGCACGGATTCCAACAGCCCGCCGTCCACCAACGCCGTGACGAACGCGGCGCAGGAGACCACCAACCCGCCGGGCGGAATGACCAACGCCGCCCCCATCGCAGCCGTGTCCTCCAACGAACCCACGGCCGTGTCGTCCAACGAAGCCGCAGCCACGCCGGTCAAGAAACAGGCGGCGCACAAAAAAGCTCCCGCCAGGAAAAAGGTGAGGAAGCCGGTTGTGCTGCGGGACGAGGGCGCGATCCGCGGGACGATGATCCGTTATCTGGCGGCGCTCATCGGGTCACTCATCGGGCTTGGGTTGCTGATCACGCATGATGTCACCCACTTCGTCGGCAGCCAGGCGGCGAATTATCTTTTCTACGACGTGGCCGATGTGGTGCGGGATCCGGAGTACGAGCGGGCCGAGGCGGTGTGGGCCAACGGACAGTTTTTGGAGGCGGTGCAAATATTGCGGGATTTCCTGAAACATCATCCGCGGGAACTGCACGCCGCGCTGCGCATCGCCGAGATTTATGAGAAGGACTTGGGGAACAATCTGGCGGCGGCGCTGGAGTACGAGGAAGTGCTCAAGCATAAACTGCCGCCGGAACGGTGGGGATGGGCGGCCATTCATCTTTGCAACCTTTATTACAGGCTCGGACAGCAGCCCAAGGCGCTGGCGCTGCTGCACCGCGTCGTCGAGGATTATCCCCGCACCGGCGCGGCCAAAAAGGCCCGCGCCCGGCTCGGCCTGCCGGAGCTTGTGGAAGAGCCGGCGGAGGAGGCGATGGTGGAAGAGGTGGCGGAGGAGGAGAACCCCGTGATCCAGATCGACGCTCCGGTGGCGGAACCGCCGCCGCCGCCGCCGCCCCAACCGCCCAAATCGAACCTGCCCCCGGGCTTCCGGCCCTTGGAATAGGGACATTCCCATTCGGCACGATTCAGCACGATTCAGCACGATTCGGCACAATTTGGCACGATTCGCCGTGCGGCGGTCGTGAATGGCGATCGCCCATGTGCGCGCGCTGGCCGCTGCGTGAACCCTCTCCGGGATCGAATGTCTTCGGCGAGGCGCCTGCCGTCGCCAAGGCTTTGTCGGGCAAGCCGAAGGCGGCGGGCGGGAGCGCCCACGCTCCCCAATCCTTCTGCTTGGATACGGCTCAGGGCGGAGCGGGGGCGGCGGGCGGGGCGGCTTTTTTGGGGAGGGTGAAGAAAAAGGCGGCGCCTTTCTGCCAGTCGCTCTTGACCCAGGCTTCGCCGCCGTGCGCCTGGACGATGTGTTTGACTATGGCGAGGCCCAGGCCGGTGCCGCCGCTCTCGCGCGAGCGGGCGCGGTCCACGCGATAGAACCGCTCGAAGACCCGCCCGATGGCCTCCGGCGGAATGCCCGGCCCGTCGTCGGTCACGGACACTTCCGTTTTGTCGGCGCCGGAGTCGCGCGCGGCCACGGTGACGCAACCGTCGTTTTTGCCGTATTTGATGGCGTTGTCGGCGAGGTTGAAGAGGACTTGCTGGAGACGGTTGGAGTCGGCCCACACGAGGGTCTGCGGGGGGATGTTGTTTTGCAGGGTGGTCTGGCGGGCGGCGGCGGGCGCGGCCAGGTCTTCAAGGACGCGCTGGGCCAGGTCGCGCAGGTCGAGGGATTGAATGTTGAGGGCGATCTGGCCGGATTCCAAACGGGAGATGACGAGCAAGTCCTCGATCAAGAAGAGGAGGCGGTCGGAGTGTTTGTCGATTTTTTGGAGGAAACGAGTGGCCTGCTGGGGGTCGTGGAGCGCGCCGTCAAGCAAGGTTTCGGCAAAGCCTTTGATGAGGGAAAGCGGGGTGCGCAATTCGTGGCTGACGTTGCCGACGAATTCGGTGCGGATGTTCTCCAGCTCCTTGAGGCGGGTGACGTCGTGGAAAACAAACAACTGGCCCTGCTCGAGGGCCTGGTCGCCGGTGACGACGGCGGCGTTGACCTGCCAGCAGCGGCGGCGGAGGCGGTGGATTTCCAGTTCGGCGCCGGAGACGTTTTTTTCGTTCTGGAGGCGGAGGGCCAGGGCGGCCAGTTCGTGCCAGCGGAAGGCTTCCATGATGGTTTGGCCGCGGATATCGGTGGTGACATCGAAGAATTTGCGGAGGGAATCGTTAATCATGCGCACGCGCCCTTGGTGGTCGAGCAGCAGAACGCCTTCAATCATGCTGTTGAAGAGCGCTTGCTGGCGGGCTTGGAACTGGGTGAGGAGGCGGGAAGAGATTTCCTCGCGCTGGCGCTCGAGGGCGTCGGCCTGCGCGCGCTGGGCGCGAGTGCGCGCCAGGCGACCGCGCCAGACGAGCCACCCCGCCGCCGCCAGCGCGACGAACCCGGCCAGAACAGGAATCCATGACATGGGAGTGTTGATTTCGGCCTCGACCTTCCGCTTCAGGCGTCGCGGAACCTGTAGCCGACGCCGCGCACGGTATCGAGGAAATGGGCGGCGCGGCCCAGCTTATGGCGGAGGCGGCGCATGTGGGTATCGACGGTGCGGGTGTCAATCAAACTGTTGTAGCCCCACACGTCCTTCAAGAGCTGGTCGCGCGACTGGACGCGCCCGCGGCGTTCGGCCAGGACGGTGACCAGTTTGAATTCCGTCAAGGTCAAGTCCAGCGGCCGCCCTTCGAAGGTGACGCGGTGCCGCGGGCGGTCGATGAGCAGGCCGGCGAATTGAATCAGGTCGCCGCGGCTTTCCGGGGAAGGCTTGGGGCGGAGCAGGTTTTTGACGCGCAAGAGCAGTTCGCGCACGCTGAAGGGCTTGGTGACGTAATCATCGGCGCCCAGTTCGAGGCCCAGGACACGGTCGATTTCCGCGGCGCGGGCCGTGAGCATGAGAATGGGAATGGCGCGGGTGGCGGGGTCCTGGCGAAGGATTTTGCAGACTTCCAGCCCGTCCAGTTCGGGCAGCATGACGTCGAGCAGAATCAAGGCCGGGGCGGCGTCGCGCGCTTTTTGCAGAGCTTCCCTGCCGCTGGCGGCCAGGAGGACGGCGTAGCCGGCGGCCCTGAGATTAACGTCGATCAACTCGAGCAAATCCGGCTCGTCGTCCACCACCAGGATTTTCAGTTTCATGACTTGCGAGACTTTTCCCTATTGCACCCGATTCCCGCCCGCAAGGGAAATCAAAAATTTCCGGGCGACAAGCCCGAATCGTAAGCAATGTGCTTACGGATTTACTCAACAGGCGGGCAAGTTTTGGACGGAAGATTCCGTCGGCGGGACAAGTGAACAAATTGTTGGGCTGACGCTGGCGCGTGGGCCGACGGGTGCGACCGAGACGGTCGCGCTCCTGAAGAAGTCGCCAAGGATCGGGGCAGGTCGTAAAAAGGCAGAACGCCCGTTGAGGAGTGAACGGGCGTTCTGCGAAGCGTGCCAACTGCCAACTGTTATGGTAATCTCAAATTTTCCGGCGGAGCCAACCGAGTCCCGCCAGCGAACCGCCGAGAAGGGCCAGAGTCAGGCCGGCATCCGGGACAGGATCAATCGCCTGGAAGAGCGCATGGTGGCCGGAGCCGGAACCGCTTCCACCACCGTTTCCGCCGCCGTTTCCGCCACCGTTTCCGGGATTGGAGCCGGTAAAAGTGGTGCCAGAATTAAAGCGGCCGCCACCCGGCAGGTTGAGGGTGTCGCCAAGGTTCTGATAAGGATTGAAGTCGGAAAACCCGGTGCCGGTGGCTCCGCTCAAACTGGGGTCGCTGCCCACCGCGATAACGAAATAGTCGCCGGGCTGGAGCACAAAGGGGGTGACGGTCTCGTAAAAGGTGTTGCCGATCTGGGTGCCTGGCACACCAGGCCCAAAAAGCACATCGGGACCCACGAGACTTCCGGTGGTTGCGTCGAAAACACCTACGTAAACGTCGCTGGTAAATGGCGAACCGCCGTCGTAAGCACCGAGTTCATCGAAGGTAGTACGGTGATTGACCACGAAGTTGACTCCAAAAACGTCATCCCCCTTTGCATTACCTACAACGACACAGCCCGCGACTAACAAAACCAAACCTCTAATATACATTGCTGATCCGCCTGCTATCTCAATACACTTCGCGTGCCCCTATCAGCCACTTCGTTTAAGCAGAAGGTATGCCAGCACCGGTTTTCACCATCAAAAAACGTTCCTTGGCTTCAACTTAACATGTTTATGATAAACATATTACATATGGATCGCCATCCTTGCATCACTTGGAGAGACTGGCGGTTCTGCTGACGAAAGTGTAAACCGATTCTTGAGTTTTGCCGCCTCTTTCGCCTGCACCGGGTGAGATTTTAGATGCAACCAGTTTAATTTGAGGAACTTAGAATCAAACCGACGCGCTGTTCGCGCTGTATGTAAACGAATCCGACGAAAAACACTCAAAATTTCACCGGCCCGACACGTAGGCCTGCAATTGGTCGATGGCCGCGGTTTGCGCGGAGATGATCCAATTGACCATGTCCCCGATGGAGACGAAACCCACCATCTTGCCGTTTTCCATCACGGGCAGGTGGCGGATATGCTTGTCGGTCATCAGGCGCATCGCCTCCTCGACGGTGTCCTGCGGTGTGATCGTGGCCACGTTGGTGGTCAGGATGTCGCGCACCTTTGTGGAGTGGGAGGTCTTGCCTTCCAGCGCCACTTTGCGGGTGTAATCGCGCTCGGAGAAGATGCCGATGAGCTTGTCCTCTTCCACGACGGGAAGGGCGCCGATGTTTTTTTTGGCCAGCAGTTGGATCGCTTCGAACACAGTCGCCTGGGGCGAAATGGTCCAAACTGAGGCGCCTTTGTGGTGCAGTATGGTGCTGATGGTTCCTGTCGTTGTCACGATGGATTGAGTATAACACCCGGCGCGGGCAAATCCAGCAAAAAGTTCGACAGTAAAAAGTTCGCGCGTCGTGGGGCGCCATTCCGGGGATGGAAGTTTCGTTGGAAGTTGGGCTGCGGCCGCAATATGCTGGGGCGAAGTGACCATTGCCGAGAAGCAGGAGCAACTGAGAGCGAAGTTAGGCGGCTTGAAATCCGCGCAGGACAGGCTGGCGTATGTCGTCGGGCGCGGCCGGGCCGCGCCGCCGTTGGAGGCGGCTTTGCGCACGGACGCGTTTCGGGTGGAAGGGTGTTTGGCGAAGGTCTGGTTCGTGGCGCAATTCGCGGAGGGCCGGTGCCAATTCCGGGCTGATTCGGATTCCGCGATCGTCAAGGGAATCGCGGTGTTGCTGTGCGAATTTTACAGCGGCCAATCGCCGGAGGAAATCGTGCGGACCAGCCCGGCGTTCCTGGAAGAATTCGGCATCACGCAACACCTGACGCCCAACCGGCGCAACAGCCTGGGAAGGATTTGGGAGAGCATCCGGGCCTGCGCCCGCAGCCACGTGAAGGACTGATGCTTTACGACGCCCACAATCATTTGCAGGACGAACGGTTGAAACCGCATCTGGACGCGGTGATGGCCGCGGTGCAAGCCGAGCCGATCGCCCGGATGGTGGTCAACGGCGCCAGCGAAACGGATTGGCCGGACGTCCTTGAATTGGCGCGGCGGTTTCCACAGGTGCTGCCCTCCTTCGGCTATCACCCGTGGTACGTGAAGGAATGCACCCCGCAGTGGCGGGAAAAACTGCTCGACTTCCTGGGGCAGGCGCCGTCCGCCATCGGAGAAATCGGACTGGACCGCTGGATCCAAGACGCCGATGTGGCGCGACAGGAGGAAGTTTTCGTCTGGCAACTGCGTCTGGCGGCGGAGCGGGATTTGCCGGCGAGCATTCATTGCCTCCGGGCCTGGGGCCGGTTGCTGGAGATCCTCCGCGCCGAGCCGCGGCCGGGCCGGGGTTTCCTGCTGCATTCCTACGGCGGCGCGCCGGAGATGATCCCGGCCCTGGCCAGGCTGGGCGCCTATTTTTCGCTGCCGGGTTATTTTGCCCACGAGCGGAAAGCCCGCCAGCGCGAAACCTTCCGCCACGTGCCGCCGGACCGGCTGCTCATCGAGACGGACGCGCCGGACCAGCCGCTGCCGGAGGAACGCAACCGTTTTCCTTTGCTTGACGCCGCCGGGAAGCCGGTCAATCATCCGGCCAATTTGGGCGCGGTCTATGAATTCGCGGCCGAATTTCTGGGCCGGCCGCTGGAGGAGCTGGCCGCGCAAGTGGAATCCAACTTTTTTCGACTCTTCGCCTTGAAATGACCGACGCAAAAAAGCCGCCCGCAACCGCGCCGCCCCCGGCCAGAAATACGCCGAGGTGGATTTCCATCGCGCTGGTTGCGGTGACGCTGGCGGTTTTCTGGCCGGTGACGAACTGCCAATTTGTCAACTATGACGACACGGACTTCGTCACGGCCAACCCGCACGTGCAAGCCGGCTTGACGGCCAAGAGCTTTAAATGGGCGTGGCAGAGCGAGGTGGCGCGCAATTGGCATCCGATCACGATGCTGACGCACATGCTGGATTGCCAATGGTTCGGACTGAAGCCGGGCTGGCCGCACTTCGTGAACCTGCTTTACCACGCCGCCAACAGCGTGCTGCTCTTTCACCTGCTGAGACGGATGACCGGAGCGGTCTGGCGCAGCGCGGTGGTGGCGGCGTTTTTCGCGCTGCATCCCTTGCACGTGGAGTCGGTGGCGTGGGTGGCCGAGCGCAAGGACGTGCTCAGCACGTTCTTTTGGTTTTTAACGACCTGGGCCTACGTCCGCTACGCGGAGGAGTCCAAAGTTCCCGCCCCCGAAGGTTTGCGGGGCAAGGGTTCAAGGCCCAAAGTTTTCTATGCGCTGGCGGTTCTTTTCTTCGCCCTCGGATTGATGTCCAAACCGATGCTGGTCACGCTTCCATTGACGCTGCTCCTGCTGGATTACTGGCCGCTGGGACGGATGAAAACGGCCCCGGCCGGAAAAAAGGGGGCTGCGGGACCGTCCTGTTCGCGTCTGATTTTGGAAAAGATTCCCTTCTTCCTGCTCAGCGCCTGCCTGTGCGTCGTGACCTATTCCCTGCAACAACACGGCGGGACGGTCCTGGGTTTAAAGAATCTTCCCCTGGCAGACCGCCTGGGCAACGCGCTGGTTTCCTACGCGCGCTACATCGAAAAGATGTTCTGGCCGGAGGGCCTGGCGGGCCTCTACCTCAAATCCGGCCCGTGGCCGCTCTGGCAGGTGGCTTTGGCGGCCCTGCTGCTGGCGGCGGTTTCAACCGGAGTGATCCTGCAACTTCGCCGGCGCGCTTACCTGGCGGTGGGCTGGTTCTGGTATCTCGGCACGCTGGTGCCGGTGATCGGCCTGGTGCAAGTGGGAATGCAGACGATGGCGGACCGCTATACGTATGTCCCGCTGATCGGGCTTTTCATCATCCTGGCGTGGGGCGGCCGGGAACTGGCCGGGGCATGGCGGGCGCCGAGGCTGGCCGCGGGCGCGGCGGCGGTGCTGCTGGCGGCGTGCGCCCTGCTGACGCGCCGGCAAATCACCTATTGGAAGGACAGCGAAACGCTGTTCAAACGGATGATTGACGCGACGCCGAACAATTACATGGCGCACTACAACTTGGGAAATCTCTATTTGCGGGAAACGCGGACCAACGACGCGATGGCGCAGTTCACGGCCGCGCTGGAGGGGGAGCCGAACTACGCCGACGCCCACAACAATCTCGGAGGAATTCTTCTTGACCTGAAGCGGTACGACGAGGCGCTTCACCATTACCGGGCCGCCGTCCAGACCAATCCCGAGTATCTCCATTATTTCAACCTGGCCAACACGCTGGCGGTCGCGGCCAGCGCCCGGCACGACGCCGCCGAGTTTGCCGAGGCCGTCCAAACCTACCAGCAAGCCCTCCAGCTCAACCCCGGCTCCAGCGAAGCCCACCGCAACCTGGGCCTGACCTGGCAGTCGCAAGGCCGGGAAAGCGAGGCCCTGGCCGAGTTCGAGCAGGCGGTGCAATTGAATCCGGCTTTCACGGCCGCCCAAATGAACCTGGCCGCCGCCCTCTACCGCGCGGGACGGCTCAGCGACGCCAGCGCACACTATAAGGCCGCGACGGAGACGGACCCCGGCTCGACGGAGGCTTGGAACGGCCTGGCCCTGTCCGACGCGATGCTGAACCGGATGGCCGAGGCGGCGGACGCCTTCAAGGCCGTCATCCGCCTGCAACCGAACGACGCGGGCGCCCATGGCAATTTGGGCAACGCCCTGGCCGCGCAGAACAAGCTGGACGAGGCGATCCCTTTCTATTTGACGGCCCTGAAGCTCAATTCCAACGATTACCAGACGGAATTCAACCTCGCCCTGACGCTTTCGCGCCAGGGCAAGCGCGCCGGAGCGGAAGCCCATTACCGCCAGGCCCTGCGCATCAACCCGAATTACAGCGAAGCGCAAAGGGCCTTGAGCGATCTGCAGAACGGCGGGGGCGCGAGTCGGCCGCCTTGATGCTGTGTCGCGGCGGACGCCTCACCTGGCGAAATTTCGGGTGCTTGCGTCGAAGGACGCACTGTATTTAAATGGCATTCCGATGGCTTACGAATCAATCGATCAGTTGCAGAAGGCCCTGGCGAGCAGCGTCTTTGGACACACCGAAGACCGGAAAAAAGCCGCGGGGCGGGCCTTGGGCACGTTAGTTGAAATCGTGACGTATTACCTGCTCAAGCAGTGGGGGTTAAGCCACTGCATCGCCATCGAGAGAGGCCTGCCGGAGTATAAGAATCCGGGGATTACTCACAACGTGGAATATTCCCTGCACCCCGTAAAGTTTGCGCAAGCGACCACAGTCAGCGGCGATGACCTTCCCGTGACCGCCAGAAAGGTCTCGAAATGTTTCGGAGCTGAATTGGCCCATCTGCGTGAATTCGAACAAAAAGGCCATGCCCTTCTTTCGAAATCGGGAATTCTGCGCAATGCGTGTGTCCTCGGAGAACGGGCGGACGTGGTATTGGTCGGTCTGATACGGGTTTTGACTGGCGGCAGGCTGGAATTGGACTTGGTGGGGCAATTTCGTCCGCCGTTTGCGATATTCGAGTGCAAGCGCGTGGGTGTGGAAGAGGGACAACGGAAGGGGCCTCAGACAATTGAAAAGGCAAAACAGGGAGCGTATGTCGCACGGGCAATTTCGTGTCTGCAAAAGATACGGGTTCACTCAGGGGAGCTAACGGGGGTGATTTCAAAGCGGGATGGAACGCTTTATTACAAATCGTATGAAAAACTTATTGACGAAGTGGTGCATTGCAACGATCCGGAACTTCTGAGAGATTTCATACTGACAGTCGGGATCGTGAGCAATCACGGCAATTGGTTTACATCGGAGGATCATAACAAGGAGCTTCGGGTTTTGGCGCAGTCGTATGACTGGCTCCTGTTCCTCACTGACGCCGGGTTGGTTCAATTTGTCAATGACCTCATCCTCAGCGCCGCGCCGGCAGCGAAGCCTGTCAGAACTGCTTTTGCCGCAAGCTATGCGAAGGGAAAGACGGAAAACCGCTTCACCAAAGTGCAGATGGATTTCGAGGCTGACCGGGTTCTGCAATGCTATTTTAAATCCAACATCAGGCAAATCGAAGGCTGGTTCAACGTCATTGCTCCCTACGACAGGAAGAGGCCCGGAAAATTCACGATCAAAGAACTCAAGGAACAGATCAAGGTCCTGTCCGAGAAGGACTGGAACGCGATATTTTCAAAATGAGCGCCGGTCGAACCGTCAACAGTCAAAGCCAGAATTGGGGCACTCCCCAGAATTATGTCAACGCCGTCCGGGAGTTCTTTGATGGCGAAATTGATCTGGACCCGTGCTCCAATGAATACTCGATCGTGCGCGCGGCCACGGAATATCGTCTCCCAAAGCACGATGGGTTAAAAGCCAGTTGGAACTTCAGGCGGATTTTTGTGAATCCTCCCTATGGATTGGATCGAAGACGCGGAACCGGCATCAAAAACTGGCTCTATCGTTGCGCGGCCGCCCATAAAATGCACGGCTCTGAGGTGCTGGCGTTGGTGCCTGTGGCCACGAATACTGGTCACTGGAAAAAATATGTCTTCGGGAAGGCCCGATCCATTTGTTTCCTTGCCGACACCAGGCTGAAGTTCCTGGTCAACGGCCAAAACGGCGGCAAAGGAGCGCCCATGTCGTGCGCGATGATTTATTGGGGGCAGGATCACGAGCGGTTCAAGGACATCTTCAAGAAATTCGGCGCGGTTCTAAGCTTGGATGAACTCCGCCAGCACCCCAACCAGCGCGAGGATGTGCCTCAGTTGGAACTCGTCTCCGAAATCTAGCCTAAGTTCCATTTTCTCCAAGCGTAAGTCGTTGATTTGCAAGCTTCCGGTATTCGTTCACTTGCTACAACTGGCCCTCCGTCCAAGCGGGCGGCTTGGCAAAAAGCGTCAGCAAATCCAGC
>JBEKYR010000027.1:0-65496 GCA_049510745.1 Verrucomicrobiota bacterium
GAACAACAAGGACTTGAGATTGTCCAGAATCTGCCCCCGCCCCGGACCGACCGTCTCTTCCGCCACGCCCAGGTCAGCTTCGACGTAGTTGCCCGTGTGGCGCCCCATCATGACCAGCGCCGGGATCAGGGTTCCCAGAACCACACCGTGCCGGACCGGGATGGCGGTCCAGGGCGACAAAGCGACCGTCAGCAGCACGGTCACCGGCAGAGGCAGGAAAAAACGCGCGGCCAGCCCGCCCCAGGCCGGCCAGTTCTCGCGCCGCAAAAGACAACTGAACACGTCGCACACGGCCACATTGAGAATCAGAAGGGCGGCCATCCAGATCGAATACGACATCAGGTAGCTGATATGGCCCATGCAATAAACAAAGAGAAACAATCCGAAGTCGATCACGCCGATGGAAAACACCGTGCCCTCCTTCTCGCCTCCGCCCAGGCTGACCAGGAGCGGGATGGCCAAAAAAGCATAGACCGGGATGGAAACGATAAACATGCCGTACCATTGAATGGTCACGAAATGGAACATGAAAGGGATGGAAGCGTAGGCCGCGAGGATGGCAAGCCGGTCCTGCAGACGGATTTCGACCATGGAAAAGTACTCGCGCAGGGCCAAAAACGAAACGGTCCCGAGAATCCAGTTCCCCGCCCGGAAGGAGACGAATTCCGCCACCGCGAACGCCGCGAAAAAAGCCCAGGTGAATCCCAGGTAGGAACCAAAAGGCCAGCGACGCCCCAAAAAGACCCGGGCGCCCTGGACCAGCGAAAGCCCCACAGCAATCGCCAAGACGGTGCTCACGCGTGCTGGCATCTGCGCTCCAGTATCCCCGGTTTGCCGGAGCGGGCAATCCAAAACCGATGCCGGCAGGTCATGCCGGCCCGGCTTAAATCCTGTTCAGAGAAGCGCCTTCACCAAAAAATATAAACCGAGCAAAATCCCCAAGCCGGGCGCGACCGCGCAACAAAGAATGAGCCACGACAAGGCGGTGCGCCCGAAGTTCATCAAAAGGAGAGCCATCCACAGAAGGAGCAGGGCCAACCCCAGGCAGAGCAGAATGATCTTCACGCTGCACCAGGCCGCCGGCCATTCGCCCCAGTTCTGCCACGTCGAGTCCCGGGCCACCTGGTAGAAGGACCGGCTTTCGAACTGCCCGCCATGCGGCGTCAGAAAAACAACCGCCAGCAAAAGCAGGCCCACCCAGCACAAAAGTGCGGCGCGCCTCTGCGTTTGCTCCTGTTCTTGGATCATACCCTGCCTGGAACTGACCAAACATCAGGCCACAACCGAAAAATGTCAACTGGAAGCCGGGAAATTTTGCGGTTTGACGGAAGGCCAGCTTATGGCATACTGAAGCAAAATTAAATGATTATGGATAAACCGAAAATCATCGCATATTTGAAACCGACCTGCGGCTGGAGCCAGGGCGTGCGGGCCGTCCTCCGCAAATACGACCTGCCGTTTGAAGACCGGGACATCATCAACGACCCGGACCAGCGCCAGGAAATGATCGAAAAGAGCGGCCAGATGCTCAGCCCGTGCGTCGAAGTCAACGGCCGCATGCTGGCCGACATCAGCGGCGAGGAAGTCGAGGCGTATTTGCTGGCCAACAAACTGGTCAGGGTCAACGACCGCCAACCCGAGGCGCCCATCAACCAGCCGTGCGCCCACGAAATGCCGCAGAGCAGCCCGCTCGCGTTCCGCGGATAATCGCGGTTCACGGGGCGGATGCCGGAGACGGGGCCTTCTGAAAGAGCACGATCCGGTTGGTGTTGGTGCCCTTGGAATTATTATCGACACCCCAGCAGTTCGCCGTTTTGGTGAATTTCTGGTCGTTGATCACGATCAGCAACGGCACCAGCCCGGCGTCCAAACCGCAGCGGACGACGGTTTCCTCGAGTTTGACGGCGCCCCCGCGCACTTCGCCGACTTCAAAGGCGACGTGGCCGCCGGGCCGCAGGACCCGGCGCAACTCGGCGAACACGGCGGTCATTTCGGCCTGCCATTGCTCCAGTTCCTTGGGCACGGTCAAGCGGACCGATTTGGCGTCCAGGCCCAGAAACCAGCAGCGCAGCCAGTTGTCGCCGGCATAATCGACCACATCGAGAAAGGGCGGGGAGGTCACCACCAGCGAAACGGAATCGGAGGCGATTTGCGGGGTGGCGCGAGCCGGTTCGTTCAGGAGCAGAGTTCCGTCCGCCACGGAACGCAGAGCGCCCCGCACCGAGGCGTCGCAATCGCCGAGGAGAAAGCGGCTTTTCTTCAAGATCAGTTCCGGCACGTGGCGTCGGGGCGGCGTTTGTTGGCGGTCGGCGTTGATCTTGCGCTGGGATTTGATCGAAACGGCCTGGTTCGGGGGCAGGGTATAGACGGAAAAGAATCCCGGCGAATGGCCGGTCAGCCGGTTGAGGGCCACCAGGCAAATCCATTGGTCCACGGCATCCAATTGGCGGGAAAGCAGATATTTTTTCAAGGCGGCGATTTCGCGCAAAGTTTCGGGGTGATAGAATACCAGCAAGTCCTGGGGAAATTCATCCGCGTCCTTGAAATCAATCCGCGCCAGGCGGGCGCGAACCTCCTCCAAGCCCGGCGGGCGCAAACGGGGGGCGATCAGCACCCGGCTCAACGGATTGACATCGCATCCGCAGGGAACGCGTCCCAGCAAAGCCGCCTCCAGCAGGGTGGTGCCGCGGCCCATGAACGGATCATAGACCACTTCCCCCGGGGCCGTCAGCCGTTCGATGAAAAAGCGGGGCAACTGCGGCTTGAAGCAGGCGCGATAGGAAATCTCGTGCAAATTGTTGGCCGCCCGCTGTTTGGCCGTCCAGAATTCATTGACAAACACCAGCGCATCGAAGACGCCGCCGCCGGCCAGCGCGATTTTGGCGGCGAGTTGGATGGTGGGTTTGCCGAATTGATGGAACGCGCCCAATTGCTCGCGCATCGAAACCCCGGCCGCGGGGTTGAGGGCCGGAGATGGAAGATCAAGCGGCAATTGTAGATTCTCGGTTTGCATGACGGCGGCGATGGTTAAGGATCGCCGGCGCAAACGCAATCCCGCGCCGGCGTTTTTTCATTTTGTCTTGTAGCGGCCCAAAGGCTGTGATAGCTTTTTCACATGACCACCCTTGCTGAGATTGAGGCGGCGACTGATGCCTTGTCGGCAAGTGACAAACAACAATTGCTGTTGTATCTCGCCGCACGCCTTCAGGCCCAAGGCGCGCCCTTGCCCGACGCGCTGGCGCCGTTGCGCGAGCCGAGGATCGATTGGATGGCGGAGGACGAAGCGGCCATGCGCCGATTCCATCCCAACGCCTGAGCGGGCTTCTTTTTTATGGAAGGGACTGGACAAGGCGATAAAAGCGTTGCGGATCGGCGGGGGCGGCATCCATGGCGGCGACCGTACCGTTGGCCGCCACAACCGGAGCGCCGGAGTTGATCCAAAGAGGGGCGGCCAGATTGGTGGCGTACTGCAACTGGCAGGAGAATCCCGGCATCGCGTTCCAAGTGAAGAGCATCGCGCCATTGGTGGCGGCGACGGACACAAACCCCGGCGGCACAATGGCGGTGACGCTCACATCGTCGAATCCGAAGGCGTCGGGGGCGTTCCGGAAGAAGAATTCAAGAGTCGTGGCGGCGCTGGAAGCGGCCACGACAAACTGCATGTTGGTCCAAAGGAATTTGGGCATGTTCTTTTGGTCAAAGAGGGTCGCGCCGTTCCAGGCGGCCTTGAATTCATTGGGATTCCCGCCCACCGGATTATCCAGAAAGAACGAAATGAGGTAACGCTGGCCCGCCGCGGTGGGCAAACTTTGCGAGATTGTGGCGAGGAAGGATGGCTCGCCGAAGATGGCCGCCGCGGCGCCGGTATGGACATAGCTCAGATACAAAGGAACGCTTCCCACAAGGTTCGTCGGATAGCCATTGCCGGTGAAAGTCCAGTCGGAAAAATCGCCCGTCTCAAAACCGCCGTTGCCCACCGCCAGCGTGAAGGGGAGGGTTTGGGTGGCGCCTGTGGCCAAGTCGGCAAAGGAAATGCCCCCGCCGGCCGCGTTGATGAGCAGGTTGCTCGCGCCGGGCGCCAGCGTGGCCGCAACGGCGGCGACCTGCCCGGGCGCCAAGGTCCCGCCTCCGGGCGCAACGTTCAGAAAGGGCGACCCTGAATTGACCGTCCAGGTGAGCGGGGCGCCGGCGGCGTTGCTCAACGAAATCGTCTGCGAGGTCACGTTGAACGGCCCACCCACAGGCCCGCTGACAGCCATCCCCGACGCGGGCGTGAGGATCAACGGATCAGATACAGCCAGGAAAATGGGAACGGCATGAGCCACCCCGGCGGTGAGATTGCTCAACGGCAAATCGACCGCGTACCCGCCGACGGGCAGATTTGTCGCCCCCGGGCTGGTGGCCAGGGTCAGGCTGGCGGCGGAGGCGGGCGGAACGGAGCCACTGGCGGCGGAAAGCTGGAGCCAGGCGGGAGGGGGAACGAGGGACCAGTCGAGGGAGGCGGCGCCGGCGTTGGTCAATACTAATGTTTGCGGCCCGCCCGAAGCCGCGCATCCGTTGGTCAAGGCGAAGGAGATTCCGCCCGGCGGAAGAACGACCAGGCTGTCGGGCGGCGCCAGGGCGTTGAGCAGCGGCTGGCCGGCGGGCGTGCCCCAGCCGGAGCAAAGATCGAACCCCGCCACCGCGAAGAATTTGTTGGTGCCCACGTCATTGGTGTTGTTCCCCGTTGTGATGTCGTGGAAGCACAACGGGTAAAGGCCGCCCTGGCCGAGGCCGTAAACGGCGGGATTGAGAAATCCGACCGGGGGCCGCCCGTTTTGGGCCGCCTGCTGATTGACCAGCGCCGTGAAGCCAGCCCACAAGGGCGCGGCGCAACTGGTTCCCCCGACCTGGTTGGTCTGGCCGTTGTCGGAAATCACGACGATGTTGTCGGCTGTCAACGCCACATCGGGCGCGTTGCGCCACACGGTCGAGCCTTGGTTGGACGACATATTGACGGTTTGTTGCCAGTAAGGGATGGGAAAGGTCGAGCTGATGCCGCCGCTTCCGGCGGCGGAGCCTTGGCGAGTGGTGAACCAGTTCCAAACCGTCTCCGCCTGCCAAACGCCGCCGGGACCCTTGGTCGTCAAAGTCGTGCCGCCGACCTCCGAAATGAAAGGGTCGGAGTCCAGCGGGGCCATCGTGGCGAAATAGGCGCCGGAGTCGCCGCAAGCGTTGAAAAACGATTGTCCCTGCGCCGCCATCTGCCGGAAAATCTGGTCCGATGTGCCGTCGATGGAAAAGGCCCAGGAACAACTGATCTGATTGGCCAGATCATCCACCGCCATCTGGTTGAGCAAGTCATTGTTGACAGATGTGGGGCCGAAGGGGGCCTCGTACACCAGCACTTGCGACAAGCCGGGCGCCATCGAGAGCGCCAGGTCAATATCCACGGCGACCTCGGTATTGCCCGTTCCGGGCGGCCCGCCGAAACCATCGACGATGACATTGGTGATGGGCACGGGCGGCAGCCCGGCCAGCGTTTCATAGGCCAGAATGTCGTTGGTGTAATAAGTGTCGAACTCCACCAGCGCGACGGACTGGCCGCTGCCATCCAGCGCGATCCCCGGGGCGTAGGCGGCGCGAAAATCACCGCCCATGAATTGCCCGCCCGGACCGGAGCCGGTGTGCGACTGCGGACCGCCGCCGCCGCGCCGAAGCCGCGGCCGGGGGAGAACGTAATTGTCCAGGCCGCTGACGTGCAGCAGCGGCACGCCCAAATCAATCGACGGCTCCGCGTCGGGCGCGTAGAACGACCGCGCCTCCGACGGATGCCGGTACAACTTCATATTGACATGGAAAACTTCGCGCAAGTCGGCGGTCGAAGCCGCGACATCCAGGAAGAGGCGGTTCGGGTGAGTGCGAAGGATTTGCAGGCGGCGCGCGCGGGCAAAGGCGATGAGCGCCCGGTAATCCTCCTCACTGGGACCGAACCGATCGGCGAATTCGTCCGGCTTGAGGAACTGGCGGAAGCGGGGGCTGGCCGGGTCATAGAGATCGCGCAGCAGGCTGTTGAGAGCGTCCTGGTGGCGCAGCGGCAAACCGATAGCCAGGCTGAGGCGATTGGTTTCCGGCAAGTCCCCAACCGGTTGCAGCCGCGCCACAGCGGCAGGCAGATGCCCCGGCAACACCTGCCGGCCCGCGGTCCGCGCCTGCACGGAAACCGCCAGGGCCAGCCAGATCGCCGCGCCAATCCATTTGGGGGACAAGAAAATCATTTGTGGACTCTATCACGCCAGCGATGGCCGCGCCAACCCGTCTGAGAATGTTCCACAGCGGAGTGTGGATGGCAGGGGGAAGGGGGATCAGCGAGTGAGTGGGAAAATGAAGGCGGATGAACCGAGGGCCGAGCGTGCGGGCCACAGATGGACACAGATTTACAGATAGGTGACGCATTGGCTCTAGTGATGTCTTATCGTGCGGTTGCCGCAGTTCCGCTTCCGGGGACGGCGGATTGGTACGCGGAACGGCTTGGCCACCAAGCCCTAATTTGGCACTTAAATGTCGATTCAGTAAAATGATTCCCTTTCAAATCCGTAAGAAACCAGCGCGGTTGCGCTAATCCGTTTGTAGTGGAACCACGAACCACGTTCACGAGCTTCGAGCCGGTGGCGTTGTATATGTCAATTTCATAATCTGCCGGACCCGGACCGTTGGTCAAAGAAGGCCAGATTAAGAACCGAAATTGAGCCACCGTCTCGCTAAATATCCCATCGAAATGATATTGAACGAGATTTCCCTTGGCATCGTAAATGTCGGAAAACGATATCGGATTATAAACCATGACGTGAAGCGGCGGACTGGGAAAATTGTTGCGCACCTCCGGTGGATTCATTTGCTGGAAATCGGCATAGCACCGCAATTCCACAGGCCCATTTGGCAGCAACGTCGTGTCCACGTCGAACGTATAAATCCCGGCAAGCCGGTTAAAGGTGGCATCGGTGTCAACAGGATGCCCATTGGCAGAAAGTGAAGGAATATCCGGGTCAACTTTGGGTCTGATTTTAACTTTGATTGGCACGGTTCCGGACAAGCAACCTTTGAACTGTGAAATAAACTGAATTGAGGGGTTTAGTCCGCCGTGATCTGAAGGCTTAAGCTCACAACCGTTGAGAAGGCAACATAGCGAGATGAGAAACAAACTCGGATACCGCCTCATACTGGGGCATTTGCAGGAATTTGAGGGGGTTGTTTCACTTTCGCTTCGACCCTATTCCCAGTCCCATTCCTTGAACAGGTCGGCGACGGGGTAGAGGAAGCCGGGGAGAAGGTCTTCGCCTTCCAAAAAGCCGCCGGCGCCGATGACGCGGCGTTGCGTGAGGGAGCGGCAAATCTCCACGCGCTGGGACTCGGGATCAATAACCCAGGCCAGCCGCGTGCCACTGTCAAAAAAATCCGTGAGACGCTCGTCGATTTCGCGGCGGGTGTTGTTGGGAGAAAGCACCTCCACGGCCAGGTCCGGGGCGCCCGGAAAAAACGACCGGGTCGAACGCTTGAACCCCATCGCCTGAAGACGCGGCCGGGCGATAAAGGAAATGTCCGGCGCGCGGCAATTGCGGTTCTTCATCCAGAAACCAGTGCTGGAGTCCAGGACGCTTCCCAGGCGGCCGGCTTTGACAAACGCCCGCAGGGCCGACAGAAGTTCCGAGCAGATGTCGCCGTGGAAGAAATCGTTTTTGGGGCTCATAACCAATTCGCCGTTGACCAATTCGTGACCATAGCCGTCTTCGGGCAAAGCGCGCAACTCGGCCTCCGTCCAAACTTTTTTCGGCATTTCGACCACGGAACTCATGCAATCAGGTTACGCTTCCGTGGCGCACAAGGCGAGGTTAAAAATCGTTGCCAAACGGGCGGGGCGGGACTTAGCATTGGCCTGCGTCAATACCGATCCATGGCCGAATACAAAGTCCAATTCGAGGTGTTTGAGGGTCCGCTGGATTTGCTCCTTTATTTGATCAAAAAGGAGGAGGTCGATATTTATGAGGTCAACCTCACGCGCCTGGCCACCCAGTTCATCGAATATGTCGAGGTCATGCGGCTGCTGGACCTGGAGATCGCGGGCGAGTTCCTCGTCATGGCCTCGACCCTGATGTACATCAAAAGCCGCGAATTGCTGCCCCGGGAACAGCAGGCGCTGCCGGCCGAGGAGGACGAGGGGGAAGACCCGCGCTGGGAATTGATCCGGCAGTTGGTCGCCTACAAGAAATTCAAGGACGCCGCCGCGCTCTTGCAGGCGCGCGAGGCCGAGCAGGAGAACAGCTTTCCGCGCCTGCCGGTCTGGCCGGAAACGGCGGCGCCCGCCGCGCGCCGGCAGGAAGCGTCGCTCTTTGATCTGGTCAACGCCGTCTCCGCCGTGCTCAAACGGCTGGGGCAACGGGAGGATTTGCGGGATATTTTCGAGGACAAATGGACGGTAAGCGAAAAGATCGAGTTTCTGCTCAAATTGACGGCGGAAAGGGCGGCGGTGAAGTTTGCCGAATTGTTCGGCGACGCCGCCAGCCGGGCGGAAATCGTCTGCACGTTTCTGGCCTTGCTGGAGTTGATCCGGCTCAAGCAACTGATCTGTGTGCAGGGGGAGGATTTTGGAGAAATTGAAATCATGCGCGCGCCGGGAGTCTCCGCGCCGCAAAACCAACCGGCGCCGAATTAAAACATCTTTCAGCCGGCGGCGTCCGGCCTTGTCGAAATGGAACTGAAACTGATATTGGAAGCGATCTTATTCTCGGCGCAAAAGCCGCTGAACCCCAAGGAACTGCGCGAGCTGCTGGCCGCCGCCGCCGAACACGGCGAGGAGGCCAAGCCGTTCAGGAAAACCAAGGAAAACGAGATCGGCGCCGCTTTGGAACAATTGCAGAGCGAGCATCAGGCCGCCGGGCGCAGTTACCGCCTGGCCTGCATCGCGGGCGGCTGGCAATTTGTCAGCCAGCCGGAATTTGCGCCGTGGATCGTGGCGCTGGTCGGGTCCAAAGCGCGTCCGCCGCGGCTGTCGCAGCCGGCGCTGGAAACGTTGGCCATCATCGCTTACCGCCAGCCGCTGACCCGCGCGGAAATCGAGCAAGTCCGCGGCGTGACGGTCGATGGGGTCATGCAAACGCTGCTGGAGCGCGGGTTGGTGGAACAGATCGGGCGCGCGGAAGTGGTGGGCCGCCCGATGACCTACGGCACGACGGCGCTGTTCCTGGAATACTTTGGATTGCGCAGCCTGGAGGATTTGCCCGCGGCGGACGAATTGCGCCGCATCCCGGTGACGCGGCCCGAGGGGTTGCTGACGGCGGACCCCGGCCTGGCCACCGTGCCGCCGGAGCAACTGGCGCTGGCCGAAGTGGAATCGCCGGGGGGCGGGCCGCCGGCGAGCGCGCCCGGCCCGGCCCTAACGGAAGCTCCGCCTCCCACCGACGCGAATGAACATTCTTAAGCATCGCAAAGCGATCGATCACCTGGACGCGCAAATCGTCAAGCTGCTCAACGAGCGGACGCGGCACGTCCTGGAAATCGGGCAGCTCAAGCTCAAGGCGGGGGAGGCCATCTACGCGCCGCATCGGGAGCGGATGGTTTTGCAGCGGCTTCGCAAACTCAACCAGGGGCCGATCAAGGAGGAGTCGCTGCGGGCCATTTACCGCGAAATCATGTCCAGCGCGTTGTCGCTGGAGAAGTCGATGACGATAGCCTACCTGGGGCCGGAAGCGACGTTCACCCATCAGGCCGCGGTGCAAAAATTCGGCTCCAGCCTCCGCTACACGGCGCAAAAGACCATCGCCGACATCTTCACCGAAGTGAGCAAGAACCGGGCGGATTACGGCGTGGTGCCGGTGGAGAATTCGACGGAGGGGGTGGTGACGCACACGCTGGACATGTTTGTTGACAGCAATCTGCAGATTGTGGCGCAAATCGTTCTGCCCATCCAGTATTGCCTGGCGGGGGAGGCCACGCTGCCGGAGGTGAGGCGGCTTTACGCGCATCCGCAAGCCCTGGGCCAATGCCGCCTCTGGGTGCAACGCAATTTGCCCAAGGCGGAAATCCTCGAAGCGTCCTCCAACGCCCGCGCGGCCGAATTGGCGGGCGGGGCGGATGCGGCCCGCGAAACGGGGTTGAAGGGCAAGGTGGCGGCCATCACCGGCTTGCTGGCGGCGGAGAAATACGATCTGAAAATCATCGAGCGCGACATTCAGGATTTCACCGACAACGCCACCCGATTCCTGGTCCTTGGCCATCAATGCGGACCGGCCACGGGCCGGGACCGGACCAGCGTGATGTTCAGCATCGCCGACCGGGTCGGGGCGCTCTACCACGCCCTGGCGCCGTTCCGGCGTTACAAATTGAACATGACCAAAATCGAGTCCCGTCCCAGCAAGCGCAAGGCCTGGGAGTATTTCTTTTTCGTCGATTGCGACGGCCATACCACCGACCCCAAAGTCGCCAAGGCGGTCACTCACCTGGCCGAGGTCTGCAACTTCGTCAAAGTGCTCGGTTCCTATCCCGACAGCGATTGATCCGGTCGTGAATGCGCGCGGCACGTTTGAAATCCGGCGGGCGACAGTCGATGATCTGGCGCAGTTGCAGGAATTGTGGAAGGCGGCGCAGTTCGCCGTCGAGGACCTGGAGAAAAAGTTCACCGAATTTCAAGTCGCCGTCAATGATCGGGGCGAGGTCGTCGGCACTGTCGGCCTCCAACTGGCGGGGGCCGACGGCAGGATACATTCGGAAACGTTTTCCGATTTCGCGTTGAGCGACACGTTGCGTCCGCTGCTGTGGGAACGGCTGCAAGTGGTGGCGCGGAACCACAGTTTGTTTCGCGTCTGGACGGAGGAGGAGGCGCCGTTTTGGAAAAAAGACGCCGGTTTTTCGACCCCGCCGGCCGACGCGCTGAGCCGTCTGCCGGAAGCGTTTGGGAGCGGGCGGGGCGGCTGGCTAGCGTTGCGGCTGCGGGACGAATCGGCCGATCCGAACTTGCTCGAGGCGCAATTCGCGCTGTTCCGCGAGGCGGAAAGAGCGAAGCGGGAAAAACTCCTGCACCAGGCGGAGATACTGAAGATGGCCGGCACGGCGGTGGCGGTGCTGCTGTTTATCTTTGCGCTCCTGGTGCTGATCTGGTTTGTGCGCCACCGCCGATGACGGCCCCGGGCGCCGCAACCAAAAAAAAGACGGACAGGATGAACAGGATGAACAGGATTAAGAACAGATTCAGGAAAGAGAATTCCCCTCTTCATCCTGTGCATCTTGTTCATCCTGTCTGAAAATTTTGTTCTTCTGACGAGATTTTTTTTGCCGCAAAAGAACGCAAAGAACACAGAGATAAGAGCTTATGTTTTTTTCTTTGTGATCTTTGTGATCTTTGCGGCAATTCATCTTTGGTTGCGGCTGCCGCGCTGGGTATTTCGCGGTTTACTCGGTTTTCTATATTGGCACGGTTTTCGACCCTCTCATTTTATGCGCTCCTCGTTTCACTCTGGATTCGTTAGGCGAGAGTTCTGGATCTTTTAGGGTCTCAATGAACGAAGCACGGAGCGCGGTCATGATCTCAGACGGTGCATCTGTCGCTCTGAGCCGCCGCGACAGCCGGCAAGCATCTTTCTTTTCAGCGCTGGCCGCTGGCGGGCCGGTTAGTTGCGCCGTATCGGCTGAATGCCCCTGACTCATAATCAGTCAATAATGTTTGCGGGAATCCTCAGACCTCATTCCGACCAATGTTTACAAAGGTTTTATCGATTCGTTGTCTGCCTGAGTCATCACGTATTTGCCCTAAATTTGGCAAACAGTATCGGATTCTAGTATCAGATTCCAATCATCCGACAGACTGCCACCGCCTGAGATTTACCGTGGACCATCTGACATTCGTGCAGGATTTACTCCATTAATCTGAACCAGTCCTTAACACTCAATCGAAGGCGAACAATTTCATCTTCTGCCAAGGGGCTACAGTGAGCTATCGAATTCCTGAGCAAGTTGAGGTTGTTCATGATTCGCTCGACGGCCTTCGGGCTGTCAAAGATCGACCCGAACACAATCCAGTTGTGCTTTATTATCTCTCCAAGCTCGCCAAAGTTGGTGTAGTCAATCGGCTGTTCTGACCTTAGAGTAAAGCCAGAGTCTTTTTCTCTTTGGATTCGCTTTTCTACCTCCGCATGAATATTCGCTGGTACACGCTGCGAATTCCACCAAGTTTTTGGTTCAACTGCATCAAGAGAATCCGATATCAACTTGCGGATCGTTTTTTCAAAGCAATAGAAAATTTCGTAGTGCTTAGACATTTCAACAGCTTCAGCTCGAATCGATTTGTCAAACTGCGGATAATATACACTGTCTTTTTCGTCGCGTTTAGCGATCTTACGCTGGAGATCTATGTCTAAATCGGCCTCAACTTTTGAGAGACCAATCTCCAAGAGTTGGTTGGAGATACCAAACAGTTTGATGGTTTCTTCTGAATTCACAAATGTCGCTCACTTCTTCAGAAGATGTTCTTTCAAGCTTTTAAAAATTGCGTCGAACACCTTGATATCGTCAGTTGCCGGAAGGTTCAAATTGATTGTATATGCAAGGTTCATCCCAACGCCCACGGCACCAGGGCCCATATCGCGTCTCTCCGATTCGGCGGCTTCGTGCGCATCCGTTTCGACGTTCTCCCCTGCGTCTCCTGGTTTATCAAAATCGCAAAATTGCCTGAACGCTTTGAAAGTGCCAACGATGGCGCTTACAACACGATTGTCAGGTTCCAAACCTGTCGCTTCGACAACAACCCCCTTGAGATCCTCGTCGCTTGCTTTGTGGATGAATTCGTTCCGCTCAAAAAGTTGTTTGTACGCTGTACGAAACGCAGTGGCGGCAGCCTTTTTCGACGAACCAGGGTTCCGAAATTGATTATAAAGTTCGCTGGGAGTACCATCGCTCCGCACAAAGCCGATGCGTTTAAAAAACGGGGGAAGGGCCGCACCGGTTCCACCTTTAATGCCGAGCACAGTGGCAACAAAATCACCTGTAAAACGTTCAGGCGTAGCGGCGTTTTTGATCTTCTCAAACGCACTGGTCAAAGTACCGGAAGATATAAGGTATGGAGGATTATCTGCCATAATGTCTTGGATGCTGCCTTTTTCCAGCTTCGGCGTCAAGCGCTTTTATGACAGTTATTAGAGTATTAAACAAGGTTAAGCCGCACCCACAGGGGAGGCGTCTTTGACTGTCCATCCTTCATTTTTATCGGGGCACAGTTCATCTTCAAGCAACCCTTGGAGGCCAGGGGAGCGGGTCCAGACATGCGAACCGAGTTGACGGTGCCGCGACAATCGCACGACGCCGTTTTCGCGGAGAACTTCCACATCTATTCCCCTGCCTTCACAGCAGGTTTTTGGCGCTTCGCATCATGCCGTCTGGCGATTCCGGTTTACCTTGCCCGATGAAATCAGCCTTTTTTTCGCTCGCTCGGCTCAGCCGCGCAGGTATTTGACCACCGCCTCCGTGCGGGAATGGACGTGGAGTTTTTCATAGACCGTGCGCACGTAGCTGCGCACGGTGTCGATGCTGATGTTCATCCGGTCGGCGATTTCCTTGTAGGCGTAACCTTTGGAGAGTTGATCCAGAAATTCCTTCTCCCCCGGCGCGAGGCGCGACACCGGCGAATTGTCTCCGGCCTGCCTGGAAAAAAACTGGACGACGCGCCGGGCCAGTTGCGGGGTCATGGGCGAACCGCCGTCGTAAACGTCCTGGATCGCCTCCAGCAGGCGGGCCGAGGCGGTGCGCTTGAGGAGGTAGCCGCTGGCGCCGGCCTTGAGGGAATTGAAGAGCGAATCGCTGTCCTCGTAAACTGTCAACATGAGAAATTGGACGTTGGGCAGGAGGGCTTTCAATTGGCGCACGCATTCCACGCCCTTCATGCCGGGGAGGTTGATGTCCATGAGCACGACGTTGGGCGGGCGGTTGGGGATTTCCTTGAGGGCGGTTTCGGCGTCGGGATAGTCGCCAGCGAAGCGCAGGGCGGGAGCGCGGCGGATGAGGGTCGCCAGGCTGGCGCGGATGCCCTCGTCATCATCGACGATTGCGACCTTGATCTGAGTCTTCTCTGTCATAGGGGTCGTCACACACCATTGATGGCACGGAAGCACCCCCGCTGGCAATGACATGAACGTGCGGCAATAAAATTAATCAAGGCGCGGCCTTTCCGTCAAGCGATGACCTATACAGAGCGAAGAATCGGTCGGCGAGGGCGCCGACCGCTGCACGCGGGGGCGCGTGCTCTCCCCGGGATGTACTGCAACGGTTCTTACGAGGATTTGGGTCAAGGCGCGGCCTTTCCGTCGGTCTGGACCGGCGCAAAATGGAGCGTCAAGCTCACGGTGGTTCCGTGGCCGGGCCGGCTCTCGACGGTGACGTTTCCGCCCATCGCCTGGGCGCGGCGGCGCATGTTGCCCAAGCCGTTACCCCGGCTCTGTCCGTGGGTGTCAAACCCCTTGCCGTCGTCCTGGACGATGATGTGGAGGACATCGTCGGCGACCTTGGCCTGGACGCGCACCTCGCGGGCGGCGGAATGCTTGAGGGAATTGGTCAGGGCCTCTTTGACCACCAGAAAGATGCTGTGGCGCGTTTCGGGGGGCAGGGGACGGGAGGGCAAATCGGCCGGCAGGTCCAGGCGGCAGCGCAGGCCGTCGCCTTCAAAAAGCTCGTTGGCGAAATGGGCGATGTACTCGACCAGGCTTTGGAGGGAATCGCTTCCCGGGCGGATGGCCCAGACAATCTCCTCCAGCGCCCGCAAGGTCTGCTCGGCGGACTGTGAAATTTTATTGATATGAAGCTCCACCTGGCCGGCGTTGTCCTTGTCTTGCCGCGCCAGGCCGCTCAGGAGGGAAATGCGGGTCAGGGACGAACCGAGGTCGTCATGGAGGTCCTGGGCGATGCGCGCCCGTTCGCGTTCCAGCACGCGCTCGCGCTCCAACTGCGCCAGACGGCGGTGCATCTGCCTTTTTTCGATCACCCGAATACCTCCGCCGATGGAGCCGATCAGACCGATGGTGGCCAAAGCGAGAAACCACCATTCCTGCCACAGATGGGGGAGCACCGTCAGCGGCAGGCTCGCCCCGGACTCGGTCCAGACGCCGTCGTTGTTGCAGGCGATGACATGGAAATGGTAATGGCCTGGCGGCACGTAACTATAGAGGGCGGCGCGGCTGGCGCCGGCATCGACCCAATCGGAATCCAACCCCTCCAAGCGGTAGCGGAAACGAACTCGTTCCGGGGCGCTGAAACTGAGGCCGGTGTAACGAAACTCCAGGCGCCGCCGGCCCGGGGCGATGCGGAGGTCCGTCATCGGGGTGGCCACGCTATCGACCATGACTTCTTCCAACACGACATCGGGCGGGGGCGCGGGGGCGGTTTGGGGGCTGGGATCGGCCACGACCACGCCTTTGAGGGTGGAGAACCAGAGCAGGCCGGATTTGGTCTTGAGGCCGGCCGGAGAAAAGCCGCCCGTGCATTCCTCGGAAACCATTCCTTCGGCGCGGCCGTAAATCTGGAGGTTGAGTGGGGCGTTATTGCCGTTGAGCGCCTGGGCCAACTCGTCTTTGCGGGCGCGGGCGATGCCCCAGTCGCTGCCCAGCCAGAGCCGGCCCGAGTCATCTTCGAGGATTTGTGAAATCGTATTGTCAGGCAGCCCCTCGCGGGTAGTGAGGGTTGTGACGCGGCCTTCGCGCCAGCGGCTCAAGCCGTCGCCGGTGGTGCCGATCCAGAGGGTGCCCTGGGCGTCCAGGTAGAGAGCGCGGACCAGGTCGCTCAACAGCCCGGCCGATTTGTCCAAGTGCAGGCGCACGCCGCCCTGGAATTGGTAGAGGCCGTCGCCCTGGGTTCCCACCCAGACCGAACCGTCGGGCGCCGGCGCGATGGCGGCGATGGCGTGAGTGCGGGGAAAATTATTTTCTTTGCGCCAGGCGCCGTTCTGTAATTGCCAAAGCTCGCCTTCGCGCGTGCCGGCCCAGATTGCCCCCTGGCTGCCGTTGGCCAGCGAGAGAACATTCAAGCCTTCCAAGGCGGAAAAATTTGTTTCCGCGCCGGTGTTTTTTGGGTCGCGGAAGTGGAGCAAGCCGTTGGCATTGGCCACCCAGACACTGCCGTCCCTTGCCATGAGGAGCGAATTGACGCGGGGAAAGCGCTGCAAGAGGTCGTTGGTAATCTTGCTGAAACTTCCGTTGCTCCAGCGATAGACACCGTCGCTCGGCTTGCCCGCCCAAATGATTCCCGGTTCGATCTCGGCCAGGCCTTGCACCGCGCCATAACCCAGCCCCTCGTTCTGGCCGCGCACGGAAAGATTGCCCCGCCGCAAGCGATTCAGCCCCGCTCCCGTCCCGACCCACATGTTGCCTTCACGATCGACCAGCAACGACTGCACGGAATTGTCGGAGAGGCCGCTGCTGGCATTGGGCGCGAGCGGCTCGCCGCTTTTGAAACCGAACAAACCCTCGCTGACCGACCCCGCCCAAACGGTGCCGTTAGGCTCCTCCACCAGCGCGCTCACATAGGGGCGCGCCAAGTGCCGCACGATCTCGGTGCGCCGCCACTTTTCCCCTTCGCGGCACAAGACATAATCATCTCCCGCGCCGACCCAGAGGCGGCCGGCGTGATCGAGCAGCAAACAGTGCGCGTCGCGCAGCAAGGCATCGACAAGCTCGTTGGTCACCGCCAGCAGGCGGGTGCCGGTGAATCGGAAAACGCCGGCGCCCGTCACTGCTATCCAGAGGCTGCCATGCGGGTCGCGGAAAAGCGCCGGAACCGCCTTGCCCTGGAAGGCTTCCGCTCCGTTGAGCGCGCCAAATGTTCCTCCCTGCCAGACAGCCAGGCCCCCCTCGGTGCCGACAAAGAGCCGATTCTGGCTGTCCTCGCCCAGCGCCGTGATGGAATCGGAGGGCAGACCGTCCCGCACGGTAAAATTGGTGAACTTCCCGTGCTCCAAGCGACTCAAGCCGCCGGCCGCGGTCCCGATCCACAACGTTCCGCGGCTGTCTTCCAACAGCACGGAGACCGGCCCGCTGCGCAACCCCTCGCGGGTGCCAAAACTGACAAACCGCACGCCGTCAAAGCGCGCCAAGCCGCCATCGCTGCCGACCCAAAGATAGCCGTCGCGGGTTTGAGCCAGCGCGCGGACCGAGTTCTCCGGCAACCCCTGCTCGCGCTGCCAGGCGCGAAAGGTGAAGGGAGGCGAACCCTGGCCGGGACCGGAATTGGCCGCGGTGACAAAATCGGCGAAGGAAGTCGCGATCGCCATGTCGCTGAACGTCCAACCTTTTCCGCCACCGCCGTGTCGGAGGCGGATTTGATCGAAGGTGGCATTGGCCTTGAACTTGGTGGTGAGGCTTTCCGGCTGGGAATCTTCGGTGGCGTTGGGGCTGAGGTCCGGATTGAGCCAGACCGTGACCAGGTCCTCTTGCCGCGGCAGATATTGGACTTTGAAAACAATGGTGCGTTCGATTCCGCGGCGGGGCAATTCGTAAAGGTAAAACGTGCCCAGCCCCGCCGACTCCGGCTGCGAAGAATGCAGGTCCAAGTCGCCCGGGACCGTGTTGCTCAGGCCGGTCTCGCTGGTGTTGAAGGCGCTGTAAGCCCACGCTTTGAGCGAGTTGCCCACCGCCAGGCGGGCCGTGTCCCCCTCGTAAAGTTCAAAGCCGGCGAAGTATTCCTCCGTGCTGACATCCGAGAGCGGAGCGACGTGGAACTTGAAGTAGAGGGTGTTGGTGCTGGAATCGTTCTCCTTGACAGCCCCGCCGAGAATATCGGTCCCCGGCCCGGAATCATGCACCAGAGTGGCCCCCAAATCGCTCCACAAAATGACCGCCCGGACGGGGAACACCGCCCCCGCCATCAGGATCGCTCCCAAGAGAAAGCCGGAAATTGCATTGCGCGAACTCACAAGCTGTATGCGGCAGAATAGGTGCAAGGCCGCCGAAAAGCGAGCCAATATCCATCGGACCACAACTGACTATTTGGGCGGTTTTTCCAATCTTAATCTTGCTCGTAATTTTAATCCGAAGGAGATTACGATTACGATTAAGATTGAGATTAAGATCGGGAGCGGCTGCCCAAGAAAGTGAATTTATGTGTGGAATCATCGGATACATAGGCAGGAAGGACGCCAGTCCCATTCTGGTCGAAGCCTTGCGCCGGCTGCAATATCGCGGCTATGACAGCGCGGGGCTGGCCGTGCTGGACGACGGCGAGTTGCGCGTGCGGAAAAAGAAGGGCAACATCGACGAGGGCCTGGCGGCGTTGCTGCGCGCGCAGCCGGTGTCCGGCCCGCTGGGCATCGGCCATACTCGCTGGGCCACGCACGGCCCGCCTTCGGATGAGAATTCCCATCCGCACCTCGATCAGTCCGGCAGAATCGCCGTGGTCCATAACGGCGTGATCGAAAACTGCGATCGCCTCAAACACAACCTCGCCGCCGAAGGCCACGTGTTTCTTTCCGCGACGGACACCGAAGTCTTGGCGCATCTGATCGGCAAGCATTACCGGGAAAAATTGCCCGGCGGCGGCGCCCAGGCGTTGACCCAGGCGGTTTGCGACGCGCTGCGGGAAGTCATCGGCACTTACGGCATCGCCGTGATAAGCGCCGATCATCCCGACGTCATCATTGGCGCGCGGCGCGGCTCTCCACTCATCATCGGCATCGGCGAGGGCGAGAATTTTTTGACGAGCGACACAAATGCCATCGTCGCCCACACGCGGCAGGCGGTCTATCTCAATGATTACGACGTGGCAACGGTGACGCGGGAGCGGTTCGACGTGCAGAACCTGGGGGCCGACACGGCCAAGGTGCAGATCAGCCGGCTGGAGTTCGAGGCGCAGGACGCCGAGCGGGGCGCGTTCCCGCATTTCATGCTCAAGGAGATTTATGAGCAACCGCGCGCGGTCGAGAACGCGTTGCGCGGCCGCGTCGATATCGAAGGCGCCACCGCGCGCTTTGGCGGCTTGAATATGACGGCGGCTGAATTGCGCGGGATCGAACGGATTGTCATTGGCGCGACCGGCACCAGTTGGCACGCCGCGTTGGTGGGGGAGTACTTGATCGAGGAACTGGCCCATCTGCCGGTCGAAGTGGAATTCGCGCACGAATTTTACAACCGCAACGCGCCGCTGGAGCGCGACACGGTGCTGCTGGTCATTTCCCAATCCGGCGAAACGGCGGACACGCTCGGGGCGCTGCGCGAGGCCAAACGACGCGGGCACCGGGTCCTGTCCATTTGCAACGTGGTCGGCAGCACGGTGGCGCGGGAAGCCGACGGGGGCATTTACATGCACGCGGGGCCGGAGATCGGGGTGGCCTCGACCAAGGCGTTTACGTCAATGCTGGTCATCCTCGCCCTGCTGGGGGTCCACTTGGGCCGCATGAGAATGCTCTCGGTCCATCGCGCGCTGGAAATTCTGCGCGGATTGGAAGCGATCCCCAAACAGATCGAATCGCTATTGAAGCAAGCGCCGGCCATAAAAAAGCTCGCGCTCAAGTACGCGCAAGCGCGCGACTTCTTTTTCCTGAGCCGCGGCTACACCTATCCGATTGCGTTGGAAGGCGCGCTCAAGCTCAAGGAAATTTCCTACATCCATGCCGAAGGCTATTCCGCCGCCGAAATGAAACACGGCCCCATCGCGCTGATCGATCCCGCGACGCCCACCGTATTCCTGGTCCCGAAAGATTCGATGTATGAAAAGACCATGGCCAACCTGGCCATGATCCGCGCCCGCAAAGGCCCGATCATCGCCGTGGCGACCGAAGGCGACATGGACATTGTGAGCGCGTGCGACGACGTGATTTATTTGCCTTGTACGCAGGAGCCGCTATATCCGATTTTGGCGACCGTGCCGCTGCAACTCTTCGCCTACGAAATCGCCGTGTCGCGCGGCTGCGACGTGGACAAGCCGCGCAACCTGGCGAAAAGCGTGACGGTGGAATAAGTGGGATTACAAGAGGAAATGAAAATTGTATCCGTAGAACAGGGTTTCCAACAAAGATGTTCGGTTTCCAACAATGAACACCGGTTTCCAACAAAACCTTTTAACGCTGGATTCCTAAGCAATCTGGTTATCGTAATGATCTTAACTCCTATTCGGCAAGCCGTCGGAAGACGTGTCCCTAATTCATCTGCACCTCATTCCAATTGGGACTGCCCTCCGAAATGAATCGTCTGACCGTTTGAATACCGAGATCAAACCCCTTATCAAGAAGCTCACGAACTGAACGCACGGTATATTTCGTAGGCAGCTTTCCTTTGTGAACCGCAACGGACCTTAGTGTGTAAAGCTCGCCGACAAGATCGAAAATTCTCTGCCGGTCTGCCTCCCCGCGACCGAGAAAGCGGGCTGATCTAATCTTCATCCGGAAGGTCAGTTCGCCCCGGTCGTCACCCGAGTCATTTAAATAGAGAGTTTCGAGCGCGATGCCCAGATCTATTGCGGCATCAACCACACCTTTTTCCGCCATCTGGTTTAGGCGCTCCATCGCAAGCCTGATATGGGCTTGGGTATTTTGATCACGCTTATGAAACGATGCGAATAGTTTTTTAGCCTCAGCCAAGGCGGCAGGCAGGAGTTTCTGGGGCCAGCACTGATCAATGCGTCGGCTTGGCTCATAGGGGCTGAAAGTCGGTACCCACTTGGGAATTCCGATCCATGATGCAAGTATTTGCCAGCGCCACGGCATAGCCAGGCCAATACATATGAGCGCATCATGGAGCACGAAATCAGGAGTGTGCTCTTTTTGGCTCGAGGTGTCGCTTTCTGCGTTGATGTGACGCTTGATTGTTTTGAAACTTCGATAAAGAGCGCTGGGCTTCCCAGAGATCATATGAATGATCTGTGTCCGAGAAATGCTGACCAGTTGTTTTTCGGGCGATTCCGGCAGATGCTCCCAAGGGAGAAGAGATATCCCTTCTCCTAAATCCGCTGGCTGGTCGAGGTCTAGTCCGTAGAAGGCCAAGACTTGATCGCATTGAAACTCCTTGGCCTTCAAATACGTTGCGAGATCTTCCAAAGTCTGGTCAATTTTGATTTCCAACGAGCGGTTGATAAGCCAGCTTGCCAAATTCGTATAGTTGAAGAGGCGTTTCACACCGGCGATTACCAGCGCTTTGTTGTTAAAGATCTCCAACTCGGGTTCTTTTCGTAGAGCCTCAATTAGAGCAACCATCGATGGTTCCGCATTGGCTGGATGGCTTTGCGCGCGGTCTGGACCTGACAACAGCATCGTGTACTTGGCAGTGGAGTCCAAGGCACCGTACACTTTCACGGTATTGTCCAACGCGGTGCGAAGACGCTCAGTGTTCATGGTTAGGTTTCGCGTGACCTCTCTGCTGTCAGGATGGATTCAAAAATGGCTTTTGAGAGGATTGGATATGCGGCGTTTTGGAATTCAGCGTCGTCCAGATAGCGGGTCACGATTTTGTCGCTCTCGCCCATGCGTTGGACCATGAGTTCTTCCACCAGCTTGCGGATGGCAAGTTGAAATTTGTCGAGTGGGTTCTCGTTTTGCTTTTACCCATTTGAACATGGCGGAAGGGTAAACACTCGGGATTGGCTTGTCAATATTGCCCTTGCGGCGCATCGTAGGACGCCTGCACTGTGCGTTCGCGGAGTCAACATGGTTTCCGCTGGACAGAAAAGATCCATTGTTCGTGGATTTAATTTTGGTATAGGCGATGCCTCCTTGCCACCCCTTCCGCAACCATCCCGCCGCCAAAGTCGGCCCAAGCGTCGGCCACGAATCAGAGCGGGAAATCAGCAGATCGCGGGCCAAATGGAAGTGCCCTGCGAATTGACCGGCACGGATCGTGCGCTGGGGAAGGTGGAAAGCGGAAATCAGAAATGGAAACCATCTCGACAATCAGCCGCCAAGGAGTAGTTTGATGCGCATGAAAGTGCTTTCAGAATTGGCAAAAGATGCGTTGGAATTGCCGCCCGTTCAACGTCTGACGCTGGCCCGCATTCTTCTGGAATTGACGGAAGAAGATGGGGACTTTTCCCCTCAGGTCGAGGCCGCGTGGGATGAAGAGATTTGCCGGCGCATGAAGGCTGTGCGGGCGGGCACGGCGCGTTCCAGAAGCTTTGATCAGGTTTTTGCCGACTTGGACCGCCGCTTTCCAGCATGAAGCTCGAAATTCTCGAGGAGGCGGAAATTGAACTCAACGAGGCCGTTGCATACTATCAGGAAATTGAATCCGGCCTTGGCATTCGACTGAAAGAAGAGGTTCGTGGCGCCATTCAATGGATCAGAAACAACCCCGAATTGCCACGACTCCGGCCCAAGGGCTACCGCCGGGTGAACTTGAAGGTTTTTTCGTATTACGTCGCCTATGACATTTGGGCTGACACCATTTGGATTCTGGCCATTGCTCATGCGCGGAGACGCCCCGATTACTGGATTGAAAGAAGGAAAAGCATCGGCTGAGCGCCATTCTCTGACCTCCGATCTCTATTCAGGTTGTTGACGGCCTCCCTGCGCTGGATTTTCACTGATTTTACAGGGCTTCCAAGTGCTTTTCCAATAGCTCTTAAAGTCAAAACCGCTTGCGCCGGACAGAGTTCCATGTTATTGGGTCGAGCAATTGAATGGATCGGAAATAGTGCTGGTGTTTTTCCGGCATCCGGCGGGCCGTTCGAGCGCATCGCATGTGCCCCGACACAGTTTGCCCGGAAGGCACCGGCGAATCGAAACACGGCAGACGCGGACCATTTAGAATGAAAATCAAAGTTTCCCTGGTTCTGCTGGCGGTGGGGGCGGCGGCTTTTTCGCCAGCGGCGGATTTTCCGGCTCCGGCGGAGGGCGATTACGCCATCCGTGATTTTCGTTTTAACTGCGGCCAAACTCTGCCTGAATTGCGATTGCATTATCGCACGCTCGGTTTGGCGCGACGCGACGAGCACGGCATCGTTCGCAACGCGGTTTTGATTCTTCACGGCACCACCGGAAGCGGGGCGCAGTTTCTCCGGCCTGAATTCGCCGGCGAACTTTTTGGCAAAGGCCAGCCCCTCGACGTGTCGCGATATTATCTCATCATCCCCGACAACGTCGGCCACGGAAAATCCAGCAAACCGAACGACGGGCTGCGGGCAAAGTTTCCGGAGTACGGCTACCGCGACATGATCGAGGCGCAGTACCGGCTTCTGACAGACGGATTGAGTGTGAATCATCTCCGCCTGGTCATGGGCACGTCCATGGGCGGGATGCATACCTGGCTGTGGGGAGAGATTCATCCCGACTTCATGGACGCGCTCGTGCCGCTGGCGAGTTTGCCGGCGCAAATATCGGGCCGCAACCGCGTCTGGCGCCGCCTCATCATGGACGCGATTCGCGGCGGGGCGGACTGGCAGGAGGGCAATTACCAAGCCCAGCCCCACGGCCTGCGCCTGGCGGCGGAAATGCTTTATTTCATGGGCGAAAATCCGGCCCTGCGCGCGCGGGAGGCGCCGACGTTGCAGCGGGCGGACAGCGCGCTTGACGCCTACGTAGCGAGGTTTTGCACGAACTACGACGCGAACGACGTGCTTTACGCGCTCCAGGCTTCGAGCGATTACGATCCCGGTCCCGGTTTGGAAAAAATCAGAGCGCCGCTGCTGGCGATCAATTCCGCGGACGATCTCATTAATCCGCCAGACCAGGGGATCCTCGAGCGGGAGATACAGCGGGTCAAGCAGGGCCGGGCCATCGTGATTCCAGAAAGCGACCAAACGGCCGGCCACGGCAGCCACACCAAAGCCGCGCTGTGGGAAAAGGATTTCGTGAAGTTTTTGAAAGAAACCGGGCCGCAATGACGGAAAAGAAGACGAAAGGAGAAGCACCACCATGAACCATGCAAATTGGATTGTCCCTCTCGGAGCGCTGATTATTTTGACAGTGGCTCCGCCGCCCGCTGCGGCCCAGGGAGCGGAGGACGCGAAATTAAGTTCCTTTTTCAGAAACTATCTCGACGAGCGTTTCCGCCAGGAACCGTTCGAGGCGACGCAGTTGGGGGATCATCGCTTTGACAATTTGTTGGAGGACATTTCGCCGGCGGCGCGCGAGGGCTGGCTGGCGTTGGCGCGGAAAACGCTCAAGGAACTGCCCAGGCAAGTGGACTACAAAGGGCTGACCCGCGACGGACAGATTGATTTCGAGATATTTGAACACGAGTTGCGGGCGCAAATCTGGCTGGCGGAAAACACGCATCCGTTCGAGGAAGACCCGCGCACTTACGGCAGCTACCTCAACGACAGCGTTTATCTGCTGCTCACCCAATCCACGCTGCCAAAGGAAACCAACATCTCCAACTGCCTGGCCCGCATGGGGGAGATGGGGCGCATCATCGCGGCGGCAAAGACGACCCTGACCCATCCGCCCAAAGCGATCCTTGAAACGGCCATCCGCCAGAACCGCGGCGCGATTTCTTTTTACGAAAAGGATATTTTTGAACTGGCCGGGGAAACACCGCAACTGGACCGCCTCAAGTCCGCCGCCGCCGGCGTCGCCGGGCAGTTGCGGGAGTACCAAAAATTCCTCGAAGGCGATTTGATGTCGCGCGCCACCGGGCAGTGGCGGTTGGGGGAAAGGAAATTCAAACGCAAGCTGGAACTGGAACTGGATTGCGGCCAGAGCGCCGACCAGGTGCTGGCCGATGCCGAGGAGGAGTTCGGGCGCGTGCGCGGCGACATGTATGTCGTGGCGCGCCAGCTTTGGCCGGCATATTTTCCAGGGACAGTGTTGCCGGCGGACGATGCCGAAGGCCGGCGCGAGACGATCACCAAAGTGATTGACGCGGTGGACCAGGAGCACGGCCAGCCGGAGAATTTGGTCGCGGACGCGCGGGCGACGGTGGAAAAGATCAAGGCGTTCATCCGCCAGCGCCATTACCTTCGCCTGCCCGAGCCGGATCATTGCCAGGTGATCGAGATGCCGGAGTTTCGACGCGGCAATTCGCTGGCGTACCTGGACAACGCCCCGCCGCTCGATCCGAAGGCGTCAAGTTATTACGCGGTCAGTCCGCCGCCGTCGGACTGGACGGCGGAGCAGGTGAAAAGTTTTCTGGAGGAATACAACAGCCACATGCTGCAAATCCTGACGATTCACGAGGGGTATCCCGGACATTACGTCCAACTCGAACGCGCCAACGGCGATGCTTCGTTGATCCGGCGGGTGTATCAATCCGGGCCGTTTGTGGAAGGCTGGGCGGTCTATGGGGAAGTGACGATGCTCAACGAAGGCTACGGCGGCGGCGATCTGCGCTTGCGCCTGATGCAGCAGAAATTCTACTTGCGGGCCGTGGCCAACGCGATCCTCGACCACAAAATGCACTGCACGCAGATGACGGATGAGCAAGCGATGAAGTTTCTGACCGAAGACGCCTTTCAATCGCAGGGCGAAGCGAAACTCAAACTCATCCGCGCCAAACAAAGCTCGACGCAATTGAGCACCTACTTCGTTGGGCGCATGGCGCATTACCGGCTCCATCAGCAAATCGAGCGCGAACTGGGCGGCCGCTTCGATCTGGCCCGTTATCACGAGGCCGTGCTTTCGCATGGGTCCGTCCCTGTCAAGTACCTGCCCGAACTGGTCCATGCGGATTTGAACCTTTCGAGGTGAGGCCGTGAACCGGCGAAGTTTTCTTAAAATGATGGCGCTCGGAAGCGCGCCGTTCCTGATGGGAGTTCCGGCCGGCGGGGCCGCGCCTTTCTCCAGGGCGCTCTTGTCCAGATCGGGGTCCTTCGGTCTGGAAGAGGCCACGATCGGCGACCTGCAAGCGGCCATGAATTCCGGCGCGCAAACCTCCGCTTCGCTCGTCCAATGGTACCTGAGGCGGATTAATAAACTGGATGCGCATGGGCCAACGCTGCGCGCCGTGATTGAGGTCAATCCCGAGGCGCCGACCATTGCGCGGGCGCTCGACCGCGAGCGAAAAGCCAACGGACCGCGCGGGCCGCTGCATGGGATTCCGGTGCTCATCAAGGACAACATTGACACGGGCGACCGAATGATGACGACGGCCGGCTCGCTGGCGCTGCTCGGCTCGATTGCCCCGCGGGATTCGTTCCTGGCGCAAAAACTTCGCGCGGCCGGCGCGGTCATTTTGGGAAAAACAAATTTGAGCGAGTGGGCGAATTTTCGCGGCGATCATTCCACCAGCGGCTGGAGCGGGCGCGGAGGGCTGACGAAAAATCCTTACGCGCTGGATCGCAATCCTTCCGGTTCCAGTTCCGGCTCGGCTGTGGCCGTGTCGGCCCATCTTTGCGCCGCGGCGGTGGGCACCGAAACGGACGGCTCTCTTATTTCACCGTCCGCGGTTTGCGGGATTGTCACGATCAAACCGACTGTGGGGCTGATCAGCCGGTCGGGAATCATTCCCATCTCGCACACGCAGGACACGGCCGGGCCGATGACGCGGACGGTGACGGACGCGGCGCTCTTGCTGGGGGCGCTGACAGGCGTTGACCCGCGGGACGACGCAACGGAAGCGAGCCGCGACAAAGCGCCGCCGGATTACACAAAATTTCTTGATCCAAACGGGATGAAGGGGGCGCGGATCGGCGTGGCGCGAAGGTATTTTCGTTCCGCCGGAATTTCGAGCAAATTGCTGGAAGCCGCCCTGGAGGAGATGAAGCGGCTCGGCGCGACACTCATTGATCTGGACGACGATCGGGCGCTGGGAAGATTTGGAGACGCCGAGGGCACGGTGTTGAGTTATGAGTTCAAGGCCGGCATCCATGCGTATCTCGCCTCGCTTGGCCCGAAGGCGCCGGCGCGCACGCTGCAGGACCTGATCGAGTTCAATGAGCGAAACCGCGACAAAGAGTTGCGCTACTTCGGCCAGGAGGAGTTTTTGCGCGCGCAGGAAAGGGGACCCTTGACCGACAAGGCTTATCTCGAGGCATTGGAACGATGCCGCCGACTCTCGCGCGCTGAAGGGATTGACGCGGTGATGGACCACCATCAACTCGAGGCCATCGTCGCACCATCGGGCGGGCCTGCGGGCATGACGGATTTGGTGTATGGCGATCGTGACGTCGGTGGCAGTTCTTCTCCGGCGGCGGTGGCGGGCTATCCCAACATCACCGTGCCCGCCGGCGATATTTCAGGTTTGCCCGTTGGCATCTCCTTTTTCGGCCGGGCCTACAGCGAGCCTGTCTTGCTCAAGATTGCGTTTGCGTTCGAGCAGGCAACGAAACACCGCAAAGCGCCGAAGTTTCTGCCCAGCGTCGATTTAAGTCCCGGATGAGAAGCCAGGATCAATGAAATCGTCGCGCGCCTGAAAGCGTTCCGCAGCGCACGGAGGGGCGGACAAGCCGCTTCGGATAGCTGAACCCATATTCTCTTGAATCCGTCCGTCCGTTTTGGTTTAGTAAAAAGCAGCCCGAAGCCGAATTTGTTGTTTCTGAAAATCGCCGCCGCCGAAATATGTCGCCAATCCCAAAAGTCCTCCTGCTGGTCGAGTCCTCGCGCGGCTCGGGCCGTTCCTTGCTGCGGGGCATCGCCCATTACGCCCATCATCATGGGCCTTGGTCTTTCTATTGGGAGCCGGGCGGATTGGAAAAGGTCTGGCCAAAACTCAAGTCCCTGGACCCGGACGGCATCATCATGCGGGACGTGGACAAATTGGACGAAGTGCTCGCCTTCGGCATCCCGGCGGTGGTGGTGGGGCACGGGCGGACGGAAGTGGCGGGGTTGGTCAACGTCGTTACTGATTCGGACGCGATCGGGCAGATGGCGGCCGAACATTTGCTGGCGTGCGGCTTCAAACATTTCGCCTACTGCGGGTCGGGGCATTCAGGCGAGGCCGAGGCGTCCTGGTCAGAAATGCGCCGCCGCACTTTCTCGGCCCGCATCGAGCAAGCCGGCTTTACCACGGCCAGTTTTTCCCTGGCGACTCCGTTCGACGGCTCATCGTGGCGGCGGGAGCGGGCGGCGATGGCCCGCTGGCTGCAAACCCTGCCCAAGCCCGTCGGGCTGATGGCGTGCAACGACGACCACGCCCGCCAAGTCGTCGAGGCCTGCAAAGTCGGGGACGTTTCTGTCCCCGGCGCCGCCGGCATAATCGGGGTGGACAATGACGAGGTCGTTTGCGGATTGTCCGACCCGCCCCTTTCGAGCATCGCGCTGACGTTCGACCGGTCGGGCTACGAGGCGGCCGCCGCCCTGGATTGCCTGATGCGCGGCACCGGGACAGTTCCGGGAAGGATTATGGTCCGTGCCACTCACGTGGTTGTGCGCCGCTCAACCGACGTCGTCGCGGTCGAGGATGCGAGCCTGGCCAAGGCCCTGCGCTTCATCCGCGCCAATTCCCGGCGGGGAGATTTGAGTGTCGGGACGGTCGCCCGTCAAGCCGGGGTGTCCCGCCGCCTGTTGGAGAAGCGATTCCGCCGGGAGCTGGGTTGCTCGGTGCTGCACGAAATCCGGCGCGTGCGGACCGACAAGATCGCCCAACTGCTGGTGGAAACCCAACTGTCGGTGCGGGAAATCGCCGACGCAATGGGGTTCGGCGACGTGCAGCATTTCGCCCGTTATTTCCGTTCAGTCCGGAACGTCAGTCCGCTGGCCTACCGGCGATCGCTGGGGGGACATCAAGCGCCGGAGGCGCGTGCGCAAATTGGCGATTCTTTTACGCAAATTGGCGTTGATGGACTCATGCCTGAATGGTACCAGTAAGGCATGAACCATAGCTTATCCGAGAGGAGGGTGGCGGCACAAGTGCCGCACGCCGAGGGATGTTCGCCGAGAACAGCGCCGGCGTTTACATTAATTGAATTACTCGTTGTCATTGCGATCATTGCCATTCTGGCCGCCATTTTGCTGCCAGCCTTGGCCAAGTCGAAGATCCAAGCCATTCACATCTTGTGCGCCAACAACGAAAAACAGCAGGTTGTGGCCTTGACGATGTACGCGGGGGAGAACAAGGATAAACTTCCCGATGGATCGGGCGGCAACTGGTGTTGGGATATGGACGCCGCTCTGGCGAACCAGTTGATCGCCAATGGAACGACGCCACTGACTTGGTATGACCCGGGAACAGAACCCATATTTGGCCCGGTTGATTGGTTTGGGACCAAGCCCTATGGCACTGTGCCCGGCGGCGGGCCTTCCCTGTGGTGTTATCAGAATGCTCCTTATCCCGATCCAGGCGCAAAGCCCGGCGACGGTTTCCGGGTTCAAGGATACGCCCAGACCTTTGTCGGCACGGCGGCGTATGGAGGTTCATTCGCGACGAACACCAACGCAAAACTGGGAGCGACCACGACTCCAGGTTATTTTGGGTTTGCAAACGGCGTCCCATTAGGCCCGATTGGCAAGCGCCCCCTCACGGCCTGCGCCAACCTCACTGATAGCGGCCAAAGTGACGTTTATGCCACGATGCTCACCTACGTTTGGCAAAACGTTGACGGCGGTTATACCTATAACGGCAAGCCAAAGGGCCATGTCAGCGGACACTTGGAGAACAGGCCCGTTCCCCAAGGAGAAAATGTTGGGACGTTGGACGGCCATGTGGAGTGGCGCACCTTCAAACAGATGCTTTGCCGCACCTCCTCCGGCCCGTATTTCTATTATTGAGGCGTCCGGAGAATCTGGTTTCTCCTCTGGCATCATCATACGCCGGCTCATCATGAGCCGCGCCAAGCCGCCAGTTGCATTGCGGCCTGACGGACGGCCACGCCGAACGCCGAAGGGCACTTTCAAACAGATGGTTATCCGAAGCGGCGGCAGGCCTGATTTCTTTGGGTGAACGGGATCATTGACGAGCAAAAAAGGGGATGGTATTGCCAAAATCGGGGAGGTCACGTGGAGACTGCCGCCATAGGATTCGCTGAGTCTGCCGGGTTGTGCTCGCGCAGGTCTGGAGTGAATCGGGCGGACGGTAAATCGTTCAGACGATGAGCAAACTGCGAGATGTGCTTCAGTTGCGGGTCCGCTACAGCGAAACGGACCAGATGGGGACGTTCTACAACTCGCGCGCCCTGGAGTGGTTCGAGTGCGGCCGGACAGAGCTCATGCGGCGAAGGCTGGGAATGTCTTACGCCGCGCTGGAGGGCAAAGGGGTGTTCCTGCCGCTGGTGGAAGCGCATCTAAATTTTCAAGGGGGCGCGCGCTACGACGACTTGCTGGACATCGCCTCGGTCATCGAAATGTCGGGGCGGGCGCGGCTGCGGTTCGAGGTTCAAATCACTCAGAACACGACGGGCAAACCCGTGGTGCGCGGCTACACCGTCCATGCGTTCGCAGACCCCGATGGCAAACCGATTCGCCCGCCGGGGTGGTTCATCGAAGCAATGCAAAAAAGGTCCGCCCTACCAGAGGCGGCCAACGAAGAGGCGATTGCGGAAGGCGGCCGCGCCGCGGGCGCGCCGGAAGATGTGTTATGAGGAAACCCCTGATCCATTCCAAAGAGAGCTTTCATCCCATCAGTGCGCCGGATTTTCTCCCGCTCAACCAGTTGCACGATCTGCAATTGCAGCGGCTCAGGGCCATCGTGCAGCGCGCCTACGATCACGTCGCGCTCTTCCGCAAGCGGATGGAGGAACGGCATCTGACGCCGGAGGACGTGCAATCGTTGGAAGATGTGACCCAACTGCCGTTTGCGGTGAAGACGGATTTGCGCGACACCTATCCGTTCGGGTTGTTTGCCAGCCCGATGAAGGACATCGTGCGCCTGCACGCTTCGACCGGCACGACGGGCAAGCCGATTGTTGTCGCTTACACGCAGGAAGACATTCAGGTGTGGACCAACGTCATGATGCGCAGCTTTGCGGCGTGCGGATTGCACGCGGGCGACGTCATCCACAACGCTTACGGATACGGCCTGTTCACCGGCGGACTGGGGGCGCATTACGGGGCGGAAGCGCTGGGGGCGACGGTCATTCCGATTTCGGGCGGCAACACGCGGCGGCAGTTGACGGTGATGCAGGATTTTGGAGCGACGGCGATTTGCTGCACGCCAAGTTACTTTCTGCACATCATCGAACAGGCGCCGGAACTGGGGGTGAAGATCAAGGACCTGCCGCTGCGGGCGGGCGTTTTTGGCGCCGAACCGTGGACGGAATCCATGCGCCGCCGCATCGAAGCGGAGAGCGGCATCAAGGCCTACGATATTTACGGCCTCTCGGAGATCATCGGGCCGGGTGTGGCGATGGAATGCCAATGCCAGGCAGGGCCGCACGTGTTTGAGGATTGGTTTTATCCGGAAATCATTGACGTGAAAACCAGCCAGCCCTGCGCCGACGGGGAGGAAGGGGAACTGGTCCTGACCACGCTGGGCAAGCAGGCCATGCCGATGATCCGTTACCGGACGCGCGATATCACCACGCTGACCTCCGAGCCTTGCGCCTGCGGCCGCACGTTGCGCCGCATCAAACGCATCGCCCGGCGCAGCGACGACATGATTATCATTCGCGGGGTGAACGTTTATCCGTCGCAGATAGAAACGGCGCTCCTGACGATTGAAGGAACTTTGCCGCACTACCAAATCATTCTGACGCGGGAAAAGGGCCTCGACGAAATCGAAGTGCAGGTGGAGGTCACGCCGGAAGTGTTCGGCGACACCATCGGGGCGCTGGAGCAGTTGCAGGCCAAACTGGGGGCGAGTCTGGAGAGTTCGGTGGGCCTGCGCGCGAAAGTGCGGCTGGTGCAACCGCACACCATCCCGCGCAGCGAAGGCAAAGCCAAGCGCGTCATTGACCAGCGGAAAATGTGAACCGGAGGCCTGCATGAAATTGAAACAACTTTCCCTTTTTCTGGAAAACAAACCCGGCGCCCTCAGCCGCCCGATGCGGATTCTGGCCCAGGCCGGGTTCAACATTTTGACTCTCTCGCTAGCCGACGCCAACCAGTTCGGCATCCTGCGATTGATCCTGCGGGATTGGGACAAAGCCAGGAAGCTGCTGGAGAAAGAGGGCTTCCTGGTCAAGGTCACCGACATGGTGGCCGTGGAGGTGGCGGACAAGCCCGGCGGGCTGGCGGCAATACTCGACGTGCTGGAAAAGGCGGGCGTCAACGTCGAGTTCATGTATGCCTTCACCGAAAAGCGGGAAAGGAAGGCCGTGATGGTTTTTCGTTTTGACGATCCGGACCACGCCATCCGGGTTTTGCGGAAAAGCGCCATCAACGTGGTGGGCAGCGGTGAGCTGTTCCGGCAATGGGAAGGGTGACGGACATGGAAAACGTCAGGCAATGCTTCAAGAACGACCATTTTGCCGAGCGCGCGAATGTCGAATTGCTGTCCGTTTCACCCGGACGCGCGACGGCCAAGATGGTGCTGCATCCGCACCATTTGAACGGGCTTAGGACGATTCAAGGGGGGGCGATTTTCACGCTGGCGGATTTTGCCTTCGCGCTGGCGGCCAATTCGCATGGCACGGTGGCGGTGGCCATCAACGCGAGCATCACGTTCATGAAAGCCGCGCGCACCGGCACCCTTTGGGCCGAGGCGAGGGAAGTGTCCAAGAACTTCAAAATCGGATCATACGTGGTCGAGGTGAAGGACGACCACGGGGATTTGGTGGCCCAGTTTCAAGGGCTGGCGTATCGCAAGAAAGACAAGCTGCCCACGTGAGGCTTTAACAAGAATGGACTGGCGATGCGGCGGGCCGTTCAGCGCACCTGGACCGTGCATCGGGCTTGCACCCAAGGCAAGTCCTGCATAGACAAGGGTTGGCCAGGAGGTGGACTCGCTGGGAAGCCGGAGGCTCCGCCATCCATACCCGCAAGAACATTTCTATCAGTCCATTTTCTGATCTCAGCATGACCGTCAATGAAGGAAAGCCCGCCGGAATTGACATGGTAGTGGGCGGGAGAGTCTATCCATTGCGTCCTGCTGTCGAGATCCTGCACCCAGTAGCCGTCATTGATCGTGGCGGGATTCTCATCCAGGAAAACCAGGGCCTTCGCCGTTGGCAGTTGCGTAATCTTGGAGAGCTTTAAAAAGTCAATACAAGGGATGGAAACGCCCCACGCTGGAATGCCATTCATCCACGCGTTCATCGAATAGCTGCGAACGGTCGGGATGTTGCCCGCCCCCATTTTCATGTCCGCGGGACACTTGAAAACGGCCGTGGAACCCAGGAACGGATAGAGAAGCCCGTGCGTAAGGAAGGCGGCATTGGTCGCTTCTGTCGCTTGACTGATGTCACCGAGGACCCAACTGGCCCAAGGCTGGCCGGGCTGGGAGAGCGGGTCTGTCGGCGTGCCGGCAAAATGGGGGCCGTCGCTGGCAAGATTCTGGGTGATGGTGTCGCTGTTCTCCCCCGCGTAGGAAATCCACGCAATCTGGAGTTGTCTAAGATTGCTCTTGCACTTGGTTGCCTGGCTCTGCTTTTTGGCGTTAGCCAGGGCCGGGAGCAAGAGGGCGGCGAGGATGGCGATGATGGCGATGACGACCAACAATTCGATCAGCGTAAATCCATATCCGCGTGCGGGTGGCTTTTCATCGTTCCAATCTTCCGGCACATATTTCATATGATCGGCGCTAATTAATCGCGACATGCGGATTTTGAAAAAGCCGGCCGGAGCGAATACAGCCCCAGCCGGCTCGTGTTAATTCATGTTCTAGGGTTGCACTGGCTCAATGGACCTTCACTTGGAAGAACTCCACAGCAGTATTCGTCGTGCTAACTACGAAGGGCGACACAGCGCCGGGCACCGGCACCCAAGGCCCGGCCACGTTGGTTGCGCTCATCAAGGTGCCATAGTTGGCCCAGTTCAGGGTCAGGGCGCTGCCGCTGACGGTCGAGGTGATACTGACCGGGTCAAGGCTGACCGCTTGGATTTGGGCTCCATTGAAGTCAGGTTCCGTGTTGGGGTTACCGTTCGAAAGGAGGCCAATGGGTGTCTCGTTCACCATCAACCCGCCGTTGGAAACGCGGACGTTGTCAAAGAGCGCGGTGTTGTCGCCAGGGGCAAAGATGAAGTCCTGCTGGAAAACGTTGTCCTCGCTTACGCCATTGACTGTGAACTCGGTGCCCCGAGAATCGTCCTGATATGTTCCGCTGATGCCATACACCACCAGATTGTAGGTGCCGTTGGGCAAGTTGGTGAAGACAAATGCGGTTGGCGTATTGACGTAGGGATCCAACAAGCCATTGTCCTCCGGATATCCCATAAACCAGGATCCGGGGTAATTCGTCGCCTGGAGGTCAATCCCGCTGGGGGTGACACCGTCGTCGCAGTAACTGGTCGAGTTGGCAAACTGCCCGCCGCTCAGGGCGTTCCAGAAGGTTCCGCTGCCCAGGACGCCGGGGCCGCTGTAGGCGGTGGTCGGCGCACCGTTGTTGGGGCCGATAACGGCGAAATTGACCGTCCAGAGCCCGTTGAGCGGGATGGGAGTAAGGCTCACCGTCGCCACGCTGCTGGTGGCCGAACCATAAGAATTGGTCAGCACGAGTTGGTAATTCATCGCGTCTGCAAGGGTGGTGTGGATGGTGAGGGTGCTGGAATAGGCGCCCGAGAGGTGGCCATCGTTCGCGAGGTTATGGAAGACGCCACCGGTGCCGCCCTGCCACTGGTAACCCGGGACCGGATAGCCAATGCCATAAGCTGTCAGAGTGACCGTCTGGCCGACAAAGGTCGAGACGGAGGACAAGCCCGCGACCGAAACCGGTTGCTGGGAGATCATGGGAGCCACGCCACCACCTTGGGCCGTGAAGTAGAGGTTCAACACTTGCGCGTCAGAAAGAGCTGAACCAAAGACAGCCACTTCGTCTATGAAACCCGTAAAGTCCTTGTTACCGGTCGAAGCGTTCGGATCCCCGCCGAGCCACGTCGTCGTCGCGCTGCCAAAAGTCTCAAGACTGTTGGCCGCAGTATTGACCATCTTGAAGGCATTGGTAGTCGTGCCATTGGTATAGCAGAGATAGAGCGAAGCGTTCGTGGGTGTAATCGTCAGCGCCACAAACGCCCAAGTGTTAAGCGGCGCGAACAAGCCGGAATGGAAATTCCAACTGCTCGATTTGTTGTTCCAAACGTAACCCAGTTCAGCTTGCCCAAAAGTGGGGGAGCTGGAGTTGGTGTCCGTGTTGCCGCCAAAGTTCAAGCCGGCCGCGTCCGCCACGCCGCGGTTGAACAGCAAACCGCCCGCCGTGGGAGCATCCGCAGTGGGATAAATCCAAGCGGTAATCGTCACATTGGCGCTGCTCAAGTTCAAGGGCGGGACAACCAAAGTCCCGTTTGCCGTGCCTTGGGAGAAGCCTGCGGCAGTATTAGTGGTTTCGAACCCAACGAACTCTGGGGATTGCGGGCCGGGGTTGCCGGTCGTCACTCCCGAGCCGTAGATGGCATTCAAGCCATTACCACTGGCGTCATAAGCCTGGTAAGTGGCGGTGGCGGGATCGCCAGCCTCGTCCAAGCGCCAATAGGCCACCGGCGATTCGGAGAGAACGTCATAGGCATAAGCCTGGCTCGGAGTGGGCGCGGGCGGGTCTGCCAGCACCGTCAGCGTGGCGGGGTCGCTGCTCAAATTGCCCTTCACATTGGTGGCAGCAAGCTCATAGCTGCCGCTTTCGGACAACTGAAGATTGGCCAGAACCAAGTTCATATTGGTAATCGTCGCCGGACCGATGTTGGTGAAGCCGCTGCCAGCGTTCACTTGCCACTGGTTGGTGATGGGCTGGGTGCCGTTGAAGGCGGCGGCCAAGGTCACCGTGCCGCCGGCGAAGGCGTAAATATTGAAAGGAACCGGATCGCCATTCAAAGGAGTCGTATCGCTGGTCAGGATGGGCTGGGAGGCCGCGGTGACATTGAGAACGGCGACCAAAGAAGTCACCGTGCCAAAGGTGTTGGCCACGACGCAGGCATAGTTAATAGCGTACGAGCCTTGATCCGGCGGAACAACCACTACGGCGGAATTCGTTGCATTGGGAATGTTGGTCAGACTGCCACCACCGCCACCATCCGTTTGCCATTGATAAGTCATCGAGCTGAGGCTTGACGCCACCTCGGTCAACGTCACTAGAGACAAGGCATAAGCAGGATTGTAGTTGATCTCCGGCACCGAGGTTATGGGGGTTGCGGGGGTGGGGACAATTTGGAAGCCCATCAGTTTGCCAGCCTGATAATCGCCAGTGGGTTCATCGGTGCGGAGCAATATCGCGTCGTTAGTGAGGCCGTTGAAAACTATGTAGTTCCCCGAACCGGTCTTGTTGGCGTAGCTGGTGGAGGTCGAAGGGACTTGCGTGTAGGTTCCATTAAAGGGGCCGTTATCTTGACAGAACATATGGGGCGTCAAGTCGCCGCCTTCAACCATATTCCACCACGAGGGATTGCCGCTGGTCACCGCCTGAACCCAATGTTCGCTGGTGCCGTACCATCCGTGCCAGCCTTGGACGTAAAACACGACAGAATAGCTGGGTGATCCCTTCTCCGCCAGCCAGGCCTGGATGCCGCCCACATAGACAAGCGGCTTTTGGTTAAAGGCTGCGCCGTAGCACGAGCCGGCCGTCAGCGGTCCGGGCGGGCCGCCAGCCCAGTCGGTGGAATTAAAGCCGTCCATCAATTTCGAATCCGACGTGCCCAAGGTCGCGTAAGCCCCGCTTGAATAAGACCAAACCGAATCCCACTGCATATGCAGTCCCGAATCGGCCCCCGTGGCGTCCAAGATGCCGGAGGTAACGTCGCCCCACCGGTCGAAGTTATTCCAATTGGTTTGCGCAAAACCGGGAGCGCCAGCCAGTTCATTAGTCATCAAGGAATCGGTCTGATTAGTGTCAATGCCTTCGCCGTCAACCCCGTTGAAGTTCACGCCAACCGAGATAGTCGGACCGGCGTACAAGGCGACGGCACTGCTAATCAGCGTCAAAGTCGTAGCGAAAAGAAGCTGTAATTTTTTCATAGGATTTTTGGAGTCGTACTTTCTGTTTTTAGACCAAGGAGTGTTTTGCCAATTGTTTGTTGGGGGTTGGATATGGTTGTCAGATACGGGTTTATATGTCCTGCCGGAGCCTGGGCGTCGCAGGCCACGGTGTTTTCGCACCGACGGGGGCGACCGACTGCGGCATCGTTGCGAAAAACACGGGTTCCATGCGGGTCATTCTCCCAAAAACCAGGCAGGTTGTATAGTCCTCAAAACAGAGGACAAAGGGGGGATGGGCTAAGAACGTTTGCTCCATCGGCCCTCATCGAGGTTGATTTGCGCGTAGGTGGCCACGGCCTGGGCGCGGGAGTGGACGTGCAGCTTCTCATAAATCCGGCGGACATAGGTGCTGACGGTCGTGACGCTGATGCCCAGGGCGTCGGAAATATCCTTGCCGGCGTATCCCCTGGCCAAGAGCCCCAGGACTTCCTGCTCCCGCTGGGACAGTTCGCCCGGTTGCGGCGCGCCCGGTGTGGCGGGCCGAAAGGATTGCACGATTTTCCTGGCGATACTGCTGGTGATGGGAGAACCGCCGGCGTGGACATCCTGCAGGGCCGCCAGCAGGCCTTCGCGCGAAGCCCGTTTGAGCAGATAACCGCTGGCGCCCGCGGACAAGGCATCGAAGATATGGTCGGCATCTTCATAGACGGTGAGCATGACGAACTGGGTGTCGGGCAATTGCGGCTTCAAGCGGCGCACACACTCGATGCCGCTCAGACCGGGGAGATTAATGTCCATCAAGACCACGTCTGGCTTTTCCTGGACCAGGTGGCCGAGCGCGCTTTTGGCGCTGCCATGTTCGCCCACGCAACGAAACCCGTTGGCGCGGTTGATTAAGGCTGCCAGGATCTGGCGCGCGGGCGCATCGTCCTCGACAATGGAGACGGCAATGTTCACGTTCTTGCGCATGATAGGGTAAAGAGGCGTCCATGTCGCGTCGTCAATAATGAGGACAAGCCCGGCGGCGCAAGGGGCCTCTGTCATTAATATCGTTCATGGTCTGAACGGCACGGTAAACCGCACCGCCGAGCCGGCCCCAAGGGTGCTATGGATTTCGCACCAGCCGCCGATCTCGGAAAGCCGTTGCCGCATGTTGGCCAATCCACAACCGTCCTCGGCATCGCCTCCGGCGGACAAAGGACTGGCCGGCGGGGCGGGGGGGTTGAACCCCTTTCCATTGTCCTCGACAGACAAGACCAGGGCCTCCGACTCCAAGGAAAAGGAGAGAGAGACCCGGACCTCGGTGGCGGCGGCGTGTTTGAGCACGTTGTTCAACGCTTCCTTGAAGGCCAGGTAGAGATTGTGCCGCACTTCGGTGGTCAAAGGCCGCACGGGCAGATGGACCGGCATGTCCAAGCGGCAGCGGATGGCGGCGGTTTCCAACATATCCTGGGCGAAATTCCCCAGGTAGCTGGCCAGACTGTCCAAGCTGTCGAATCGCGGATTGACCGCCCAAACGATCTCGTCCAGGGCCTGCACCGATTCGCGGCTGGTGCTGAAGATGCGCCTGAGCGCATCGCCTGCCTGGGGGGGAGTGACCGTTTCGATCGGAACGCCGTCGCTCAGAAGCGAAATCCGAGTCAACCTGGCGCCCAAATCGTCGTGTATGTCCCGGGCGATTCGCGCGCGCTCGCGGTCGATGGCGCGCTGGCGTTCCAATCCCTCAAGCCGGCGGCGCATCCGGCGCCGCAGGTCCAGATGGACGCCGATGCCGACGGCGGCGATGATGGCTGCTCCCGAAATGACAAGAAACCACGAAGTCTGCCAAAAGTACGGCAGGAGATTGAAAGCGAAGTCGGCTCCCTTCTCATTCCAGACCGCGTCGTTGTTGCAGGCGATGACGTGAAAGAGGTAGTTGCCCGGTGGAAGGTAGGTGAAGTCGGCCCCGCGCTTGGTCCCGGCGTCCACCCAGTCGGTTTCCAAGCCTTCCAGCCGATAGCGGAAGCGCACCTTTTCCGGGGCGACAAAACTTAAGGCCGTGTAGTCAATTTCAATCCGGTGCTGGCCCGGAGCAATCCGCAAGGGTCCCTCTGTGGAGGCGCCAGTGGCGCGGGGGTGGCCATCGACTCGCACCTCCTCCACCACGACAGGCGGAGGACGGCGGTTGACGTGGATGTCCTTTGGATCCACGGCGACCAAGCCTTTGCCGGTCGGAAACCAGAGCCGGCCGTCGGCGGTTTTGCATCCCGCGGGCTGGAAGCCGGTGGAACACTCCAGTGTCGGCAGGCCGTCGCTCTTGCCGAAGGTGACGGCATGAACCCAATTGGTTTTGCCGTCGGCGCACAGATCCAGTTCCTGCTTGGCCGCGCGGATAATGCCGGCGTGCGAACTCAACCAATAGCTGCCGTTGCCGTCGTCCACAATGCAACCAATGATATCATTGGGCAATCCCTGGCGCGCGGTAATGGCCGCGAAGCGGCCGTTTTTCAACCGGTTCAGACCGCCGCCAAAAGTGCCAATCCAGAGTGCGCCTTCGTCGTCGAAATGGAGACACTGGACGAAATCACTGGTGAGGCCATTGGGCTTGCCAAAATGTCGCAATTCACCATTCCTCAAAGTTAAGCGAGCCAGTCCGCCACCTAACATGCCGAACCAAACCGTCCCCTGGCTGTCTTCCACGATGGCGCGCACGTCCATTCGGACAGATTCTCGTCTCTGGCCAAACCAGACGCCATTTTTTCCGTCGTAGCGCAGCAACCCTGCCTCAGTCCCCACCCATAAGCCGCCCCCCCGGATGCACAAGAGAGCCGGCATCGGAACGGTGATTTCCTCCAGCCCCGGCGCGTGTTCGAAGAGGTCATTTTTTTGGACGAACAAGCCGGCGCCCCAGGTGCCGGCCCAGAGGCGCCCGTCCGCATCCTCCGTCACGGACCAGACAAACAAATTCATCAGACCGGCGTTGGTGCCAACCTGTGACCATTGGCCGTCCTTGAAACGGTACAAACCCGCCCCCTCGGTGCCGATCCAGACGCCGCCCTCATGGCTTGGGGAAACCGAGAGCACAGGGCGTCCCTGCCATTGATCAGGGGGATTGACCGCCGCCACACAACTTGGGCGGAGGATGGCCAAGCCGCCGCCGCCGGTTGCGACCCATAGATTGCCTTCGCGGTCGGCGCACAGGCTCCGTATCCAATCATTGAGCAAGCCATTGGTGCGGCTGAAGTTGATCGTTTCGCGCTGGGGACTGACCAAAAAGAGTCCCTTATCCTGAGTCCCCACCGCCAGCAAGCCGGTTTTGGTTTCAATGAACGCGGTCATTGGCGAATCCTGCCAAGGGGCCGGCATTCCGGCGTCAACCCAAGTGGTCCCATTCCATTTGCGCAGAAGGTTTTGGCTGGCCACCCAGAGATTGCCATCGCGGCTTGGGCAAATCCCCTGGACATACGATTGCTCCGGGGGTCCGTCCAACGGCTGCGAAGTCAAGACGCCGCGGCGCAGAAAGGAAGCGTAGCCGTCCCGTGTGACCCAGACCGACCCATCGAAACCGCCGGCAAAGCCAACCAGTTTCTCCCTTCGGCCAGCTTCCGGCGAGGCAACCCTTCCATCCTTCACGCGCCCCAGTATGCCTTGATCATTGACCAGCCAGACGTCGCCGGTGTCATCGGCGGCGATCCCAAAAATCTTCCGGCCTTTCCAGGAGGCGCGAACCGGTTCCGCATGGAAATGTCCGTGTTTGTCGGAGCGGGTCAGTTCCCCGGCTTCATGGCCAATCCACAGGGTTCCTTGATCGTCCTGAAAGAGACACGTGATGCGGCTGCTGGCCAGCTCCGGGGTGTTGCCGCTGTCAAATACGGTAAAGCGCGCGCCGTCAAACCTGGCCAGCCCGCTATAAGTGCCGAGCCAGATATAGCCGTCGTCGGTCTGCACGACCGAGGTGACGGAGTCCTCCGGCAGGCCGTCCTCGACCAGCAGGTTGCGGACGAAGTAGTTGGGCAGATCGGCCAGGGCGACCCCGGGAGCCTGGCCGGCGAACCCAAGCGCCAAAGCCAGACCAAGGCGGGCGATCCTCAAAGAAGAGGAAATGAAATCGACTTGGGTTGGCAGGGCGCGGTTCATTGGGAAAATAGTGCAAACAGACGCGGCTCAACCGCAAGACTGGAATTGGAGGCGCGCTCAACGCGGGTCGTCTGTTTTGAGGACAAGACAAGGGTTGGCAACCGCCGCAAGATAAGGCATTGAATCTTACCCATTAATGCGGGAGCAAACCTTAATTTCTATGCGAAGACAAAGAATCACGATGGCGCTGGCCTGGCTGGGGCTGGCCTTATTTTCCCTCCAAACTGTTTCAGCCGTGGCGGGCAATCCGCCCTCCACGCTCCTGAATGATCCGGTGGATGTGAGCGGGGATTTTCGGGATTTGGCCAACACCTATTATCTGGCGGACCGGGTGGCTGAATTTGATCCGGCGACTCATGCCGGCAAGATCTCGTATCAGCGCGCCCAGTATTTCACGCGCCAGGCCTTTGACAACATGCTGGCGGTGCTCAAACCCGTGGCGGCCAATGAATTCCCGGAGCGGGAATATGCCGCCAACCCCGCGCTGCCCTTTTCCATAGAATTTGTTTCGCCCCGGACCCTGCGGATTCGGGCGGCCAGCGGGCCGGAGTTTCATCCCGCCGCCCAATCGCTTATGCTGGCGGGACCGGTGGCCAAGGATGACTCGTGGAAATACAGCAAGGTGGAGGGCGGCCATCGCTACGCCAGCCAGTTTGGTTCGGTGACCCTTTTGGAGAATCCTTTTCACATTGAAATTCGGGATGCCCAGGGACGGCTGCTGACCAAAACGGACCACGCTTTGGACAACAGCACCACCTACACGCCCATCGTGCCTTTTTCTTTTGTCCGCCGGGCGGCGGATTATTCCCGGAGCATGAACGCCGCGTTCACGCTTTCGCCCGGAGAAAAGATTTTCGGCTGCGGAGAATCGTTCACGGGTTTGGACAAGCGCGGGCAGCGGCTGGTGCTTTGGACGGACGACCCCAATGGCATTCAAAACCAGGGGATGTACAAGCCCATTCCGTTTTTCATGAGCAGCCGGGGATACGGGATGTTCCTGCACACCAGTTCGCCGATCACTTGTGATTTTGGGAATTATTTCAGCGGGGTCAACGCGATGATGGTGGGGGATGACGAGCTGGATTTGTTTGTGTTTCTCGGTTCGCCCAAAGAGGTACTGGATCAATACACCACGCTGACGGGCAAGGCGCCGATGCCGCCGCTGTGGTCGTTTGGCCTTTGGATGAGCCGATGCACTTATTCAAGCGAGGCGCAAGTGCGCGAAGTGGCGGCTAAACTGCGCCAGAACCGGGTGCCCTGTGATGTGATCCACCTGGATACCGGCTGGTTTGAAACGGATTGGCGTTGCGATTACCAGTTTTCGACCACGCGCTTCAGCGATCCGCAGAAGATGATTACCGACCTCAAGAACGACGGTTTTCACATCTCGCTTTGGCAGCTTCCTTATTTTGTGCCCAAGAACACTCTTTTTTCCGAGTTGGTGGAGAAGGGGATGGTGGTGCGGGACCCGAAAGGCAACCTGACGTACGAGGACGCGGTGCTGGATTTTTCCAATCCGGCCACGCTGGAGTGGTATCAGGGGAAGCTGGCGAATCTGCTCAAGATGGGGGTGGGGGCGATCAAGGTGGACTTTGGGGAAGCGGCGCCGAACAACGGGATTTTCGCCTCGGGCCGGACGGGTTTTTACGAGCACAATTATTATCCGTTGCGCTATAACAAAGCGGTGGCCGACATCACGCGGAAAACCACCGGGGAAAACATCATCTGGGCGCGCAGCGCCTGGGCGGGAAGCCAGCGTTACCCGATTCATTGGGGCGGGGACGCGGAGAACACGGACAGCGGGATGGCGGCCGAGTTGCGGGGCGGGTTGTCGTTTGGGCTGTCGGGATTCACCTTCTGGAGCCACGATGTGGGGGGGTTCGTGGCGCGGGCCAGCGATGATTTATACCGGCGCTGGCTGGCCTTTGGCGTGCTCTCTTCGCATACCCGATGCCATGGCACGGCGCCCAAAGAACCGTGGGAATACGGCCAGGCCTTTATGGATGATTTCCGCCGCACCGATGAACTGAAATATCAATTGATGCCTTATGTCTATGCCCAGGCCATGGATTCCGCGCAACACGGGCTGCCGATGGTGCGGGCCTTGTTTGTCGAGTACCCTGATGACCCCGGCTCGTGGCTGGTGGAGGATGAATACCTTTTTGGGTCCGGCATATTGGTGGCCCCGTTGCTGGAAGAAAACACCGTGGCGCGCAATGTTTATCTCCCGCCCGGAAACTGGATTGACTACCAAACGGGTGTTTCCTATTCCGGCGGCTGGCGGAAGATTCAAGCGGGCCGCATCCCCGTCGTCATGCTGGTGCGCGACGGCACGGTGATCCCGCAGATCAAGCCGGCCCAATCGACCATGCAGATGGATTGGTCGAACCTGGAATTGGTGGTTTTTTCCACAACAGAAGCTGCGGCCAAAGGCCTGGTTTGTCTGCCGTCGGACAACAGCCTGCGCGAACTTTCCCTGGCCAAACAAGGGGGGGCCTTTCAATTGGCCAATGACCCGCTGGCGGGGAAGGTGACGTGGAAGATTCGCCCGTTCACGGACCACTGATAGGCGAGCGTGAGGGCGCCAGAGGTGATGTGATGTACTGGGCCACCCATTCAAAGAATGCGGGCCAGTTGGGGGTGACATCGTGTCCGCCGTCATGTTGCCGCCAGGCCAGTTCGCCGCCGATCAATTGGTTGACGGGCGGCATGGAGTCGGTCAGGTAATCACCCGGCGTGCCGAAGTCTTTTTTGCCGAGCAGGCGATACACCGGCCCGGCCAGGACGCCTGCCATGAAGCTGCCGTGCGCATCCACCCATTTCGCATCGCCATGTTCAACGACACCATAACTGATGAAGCACGGACGTGGCGCACAAAGCGCAATTAGCTCGTGGGCATCAACCGGGAGGTCGGCGGCAGTCTTGACCGGGTCCGCGGACCCATACTTTATGAAGTTGCCAGCCATCCAGTAATACTCGCCGCCAGCGAGATTTTCGACCGCCTCGCCATAAATGTGGCGGTGGAGTTTCACGCCGCCTTCGCCGGACGAGCCAATCAAACCCACAGCGATGCGCGGCTCGAATGCCTCGGTGACGATCGCCGCCTTGCCGTAGCGGGAAAGCCCTTCAATGCCGACTTTTTTCGGGTTTACCATCGAGTCCGGAGCCGTCTCGAAGTAATCAATCAGCCGGCTCACACCCCATTGCCAGGCGCGCAGACTGCCCCAATCATCCGGTTTTCGAGGCCGGCCTTTATTGACAAGGCCAATGATGCCAGTGGTCAGGCGATTGTTGTCGCCCTGGATACTCGATGGATTGATGCTGCCGTAACCCCAGCCGTGCGCGATGGCTTGTTCGGTCCAGGGAATTCCGCCAAGCGCGCCAAGACCGCCGCGCGGCGGGTTGGCGCCGCCAGGCGCCGCGTTCGAGGCTCCCTGCGTGACCGAATTTGTTGCGCCGCCGCGGCGCAAGCCGCGCGGACCTCCAAAGCCCCCGAACCCGCCGAACTCTATCATCAACGGCACCGGAACGGTCGCGCCGGCAGGGACCGTGAAGCTCGCCCGGATGTTGACGGAAATCTCCGGATCGGCGCTGTTGTCCACATGGCCGACCAGGGTTTTGGTGACAATCGGGACGCCGCCGCTCTGGCCGTTGGTGACACCGGTCACTTCCCAAGTCACCTTGGGAGTGTTTGTCGGAATACGGCCATAGACTTCGCGCTCGAAGTCTTCGACGATCTCGGCGCGGCGGGCGGGCCACTGGTCGGCGCGCCTCACCTTGGCGCCATTCTTCATGGTGAGTGGATCGGGCATGCTGCTGGCGTAAGGATTGGCGGTGGCCTCGTCGAAGGTGGATTGGTTGTTGGGGTCCGGACCTCGGCGAAGAGCCTTGATACCGAGTTGATCCATCATGTTCTGGTGGTCGTCAAACGGCGCCCGGGTGTCTTGAGCGCTCCCCGTGGCGGGCGCAAACCAGATTGCGGCAGCGAAAAGGAAGACACAACGTGATGAATTCATGGTGTGATTGAAAAAAAGGGCAATTTGAGTTCGAGCTTTCGGCAGCTTAAGCGTCTTGCACGTCGGCATTTCGGACGGAATCTATCAGATTGAATGGCCGTTGAAAATGAGTGGAAACACTCATTCGATGGAATGGCGCGCCCGAGGGGAGTCGAACCCCTGACCCACTGCTTAGAAGGCAATCCCTGACTCAAAACTTCCTTCGTAGAATTCCAGTCTCCCTCGTAAAGTCAATCCCTGCGGCGCCGTGCGGCCCCGGACGTGCGTGTGATCGTGCGCAAAAAGGCCGGGGCCGAGGTGGAGTTTGGCAACACGTTGTTCCTGGCCGAAAACCCACAGGGCTTGATTATCGATTGGGAATACTTTCAAGAGCAGGCTCCGGCCGATACGGCACTGCTGCCGCGCCGCGTGGGCCGGATGGAAAAAGCGTACGGCGCGCGGCTCAAGGCGGCCACCGCAGACCGTGGATTTGACAGCCACACCAATCGGGTTGGACTGGCCGCCGAGGGCATCTACAACGGGGTTTGCCCGCGTTCCCCCGAAAAACTCAAACAGCGCGGTCGCTCGTGGAGATTCAAGCGATTGCAACGCCGGCGAGGCCAAACCGAAAGGCGCATTGCCATTGTCAAGAAATGGTTGACTACGCCAAACTCCACTCAATAAGACCTTAACATTGACTTTCTAAGCCATACTTATGCTGTTCCCCAAATCCGGCTTTTTGGGACAAGCTCTATCGGGCTGCTGGCAAAGGGGTCCGATTCCGCAATAGCTGGGCATAGTGCAGGGCGGCTGCATCCTTGGGGTTGCGCTGGAGAACGTCCTCAAATTGTTTGAGGGCATCTTCAAGCTTTTCCTGTTCGTATAAGGCGATACCCAGGTCCACCTGCGCCTCAATTAAATTGGGATCAAGTCGCAGGGCTTGCCGAAACTCCTCCTCCGCCAGAGCGGGCTTCCTAAGTCGGCCCAGTTCAACACCCAGTTGCATGTGGGGTTGCGCCTGATCGGGCTCCAGTTCAACAGCCGTCAGATATTGTCGCGCTGCTTCGTCATGCCGGCCGAATGCCGCCAGCGCCCGACCGGCTTCCATGCGCAAGCCGGGATCCGATGGGCTAAGCTCAATAGCAGCGGCAAAATTGGTGACGGCCAGCCCAAACCAGCGGCGGCTGACGCAAAAACGCGCCAGCGTGGCCAGATCGTCCGCCTGGTTGACACGATTGGTCAACGCCGCGGTGTAGCATTGTTCCGCGTCGTTGGTGCGCCCCATTTTTTCATACAGTTGGCCCAGCGCCAGCCAAGCCGTGCCATAATCCGGTTTCAGGGCGAGGGCGCGTTTGAATTCGACGACAGCCTCTTCGCGGCGGCCAAGTTTTTCCAGGCACAAGGCGAAGTTGTGCCGGCCCCAAACGGCTTGCGGATCGAGCGCAAACACCCGCTTAAAGGCCGCGGCGGCCTCCTCGTATTTATCTTCCTGCGCCCGCACAGTGCCGTAAAGCAGCCAGCACTGGGCGCTGCTGGGCACAGTGTCAAGCGAACGTTGAGCCGCGGCCACCGCCCCGGCATAATCTCCCTGCGCCTGCTTGATTTCGCCCAATTGTTCCCACAGCGCGGCATCGTCGGGCCGCGGCGCGAGCGCGGCCTCGGCGGCGGATCGAGCCTCGCGAAGCGACGCCGCTGAATTGGCCGGCAGCAATTTGCGCGCGGCTTCTGTCAGGCGGCGCATTTGTTCGGCGTGGTTGGCTTGAAAAGTGAAGGGAACATCCGCCAGCCGCCCGAGCATGTCGGACAGGGCCAGTTGCGTGTCGCGGTGCGTGCGGCCGAGGCATTGCGCGCATTGGGCCATGTCCGGCCAAGAAACGCTTTCCGGCAGCATCAATACTTTTTCCACTTTTTCCGCGATGGCGCGGGCAAGGACATAGTTGCCCTGGAATGTGAGATGAACATGTTCATAAAAGAATCCGGCGCCGGGAATGCCGTCCGAACTTGCCTCCGCCAGCGCCCGTTCACCGTCGGCCAGCGCGACATTCCCCGCCGCCTGCTGCCGGATGATGTGATTGAATCGGCTGTCACATCGAAAACGCAAGGCATCCAGATCGCGCGCCGCGGCAAACTCCTTTTGGGCCGCCCCGACCTCATTCAACGCCAGCGCGCATTGGCCGCGGCGGAAACGCAACTCCGCAAAGCTCTCGTCGATCCGTTCCGCTTGATCGTAGTCGGTGACCGCCTGCCGAAAATCCCCGGTCTGCCGGGCTTTTTCGCCGGCGCCAAAGAAGCGTTGCCAGTCATTTAGCCGGGATTCCGAAAGATCGGGGCGGTGCAGCGACGCGAATGGAGCGCAATCCTTCAAGTTCACCGCCACCGTGCTTAATACGATTTTCGCCCCACAGTTTCGGCCCGCGGCGATGATGTCTTTGAGATTTCGCCCGAAATTCTCATAAACGGCGCCGAGGCGCGGGTCGGAACCGGCCAATTTATATTTGATGAACATCCTCATGCCCTCCCATTCGCCGCTCCCGGCGGCGGTTTTCCGCGCCCCTCCCCGCAACGCGTCGAGCAATTGGCCGGTCCGTGTCGCTTTCAGCGCCAGTCCGGCGCGGATCCATGGCAGGGGCGTCGTTTGATTGCCAAAGACCGTCCCGGGGCCGAACGGCCCGACGACTTCATTGTTCCCCATGTAAATCACCCAAACGTCCCCGTGGGCCTTCGCGCAGCCGCAGGACAGGGGCAGTATGACGTGCGAATTGATGCCGGTCATGGCGGCGTTAACCACCTCAAATTTTTTGCCGGGATGACGCAAGCCAAGAATGGCTTCCAGCATGCGAGGCAGCCCGAAGCGCGGTTGCGGATCGCCATAAGCAGCGGATTCGCCAAAGACAAAAATCCGAACCGTGCCGGGCGGCTTCACGCGCGGGATGGAAGTCGCGTCCGGCAGGCGGGCCATGCGCGGACCAAAAAACCGCCAGCCAAATTGGTTGTTCTGCACGAAGGTCGCCTCACCGTGGTTGGATGATTTCAGCAGGAATGCGGTTGGGCATCCAAAACCGGCCAGTCGGAGACCCAATTCAAGCAGGCCCAAGAAAAGCAGCGGCACTCCCGTCAGGGCTATCAGGCGGAACCGCCACAATGGCCGCCCGGATAATGGCGCGGCAGGATTCCCGGCGGAATTACGCTTTGGCTTCCGGCGGCTCATAACGTTCAAAACATGCTGTCAACAGCATGGTGTCCTTTCAGGGCGGCTTCGATTTCGCCCTCGGAACATCATAGATGCGGAAACGATAATGGCAGGGCGGGATTGGGTCGAGGGTTAATTTGCCCCGCGCAGGAGATGGGGCGCATCGCGGTTTCTTGCAGGCTGGAAACCAAGCTGTTTTGAATTCAAAAATCATTCCCCAAACCGCCATGACCACCGAAGGGTGACAAAAAAAGAGACAGAGGTGAAAACCTCTGCCTCTCTGAGGCAGATCTCAATTACAGGCGTCCGCCTTACGGGTTTAGCAAGCGGAAGTATTGGCCTTTCATTTTGGGCAAAAACAGGAGGGGCAGAGGTGCGATCCTCTGCCCCTCCCAGACTCTAATCCGATTCGCTTGTATGCGATGTTACGGGATCCCCGCCTCGAAGAACTCGGTGCCAGTTGCCGGGACGGTAAGCGAGCCGCTCGTGCCGTTATCAGTCCACTTGCCGGGCTTCAAACTGGACAAACTGGGCGCCGAGTAGAGGTGGGCGCCAACTGTGGTCTGGTCCCAAGTGACCGTGACGGTGCCGTTCAGGTTATTGACGATAGACACCTGCGGCGGTCCCAGCCGCACCACGAGGGCGTTGATATAACCGGTGCCGGTACTAGGCGTTTGCTCAATGATGTTCTCCGACGTGCCAGGCGCCACAAACGTCCCCACAATATAGACGTTTTGCCCCATTTCGATTTCCGCGGAGGCGTCCGTGGGATCCACCGGATCGTTAAAAATCGCCTCAACTATGGTATTTCCACTACTATCGTCGAGTGCGAAGAGCTGGACGCTGTACCGGATTCCAGGCGTCAGGTTAGTGAGGGTTATGGTAAAGGGTCCACCATAGTCATTAGCGTGCAAGTATGAGGACAGCAGTTGGTTCCAGGTGGCATCATCGGCGTTAGTCTCGCCGTCATTGAAGCTGGAGTCACCATTTATCCCACCCCCACCCGTCCCATCCAGAGTAGCGAACGCATCCACGTCCGACGTGAAGTCGTAATTCGTGCCGTTGTTAAGCGTCAGGATGGTCTCGGATCCGCCAAAGGTGGCCGCATATACAACCGACCCTGGCTGGGCCAGCGTTACGTCGGGAGTTGTGATCGGCTTCGGCGCCGACCAGGAGATGCTGTCCTCCGGATTATAAATCACAAAATAGCTGGTTTCATTCGTGCCGTACTTGTTCGTGATAATCAACTGATACGTACCCACGTCGGCCAGCGACGGATGGGAGAGAGTCAACGTGTTCGTGTTGGCGCCCGAGATAGCGCCGCCGTTGGCCAACTTATTGGTGCCGTCAAACACCCACTGATACGAAAGGGGCGCCCCGCCGTCAACGACATTGGCACTGATGACCACAGTTGAGCCTGGAAAGGCGTAGGCGCCCGGCGTCCCGGATGCGGATTCCGGCTGCTGGAGGATATATGGCGGAGCGTTAGAGGGTATGGCGATCAATTGCTGAACGTCGTTGGAACTGAGGTCGTAGTTATAGATGCGCACGTCGTAGATCTCGAAGGTCGAATAGTTGCCAAAGCTGTTGCCGGACGGGCTGTCTTTGGCGGCGATGCAGAGGTGTTCAGCCGGAGCCAAGATATATGGCGTGTTGCCGGTCTCTTGGGCAGCCAGCACGCCATCGATCCACAGGTTGCGAATGCCTGTTCCGGCGTTGAAAGTGCCAGTGTAGTTGTGCCATTTGCCATCATTGCTCGGGATGGTCCGGGTGACCATATCGTCCAGATCACCGCCACCAAAATCGCCCCCGCCCACCACGCCCGCCGCACCCGCGCCATTGTCTCGAACGGTGAAACACGCAAAGGCCGGGGGGCTCACGCTTCCGTCCTCGCGAAGCTGCCATCCGGCTTCACCTTCGCCATACTTGGACACCCACGGGCTCCATTGGCCCGGCAAGCCTCTCGCCCAGCACGAAACGGTGAAAGCGGGTCCTATCCCCTCATCGAACGTGTTGGTGTACTTCGCGTCCCACGTGGACGACGAATTGCTGATGGCCAGGCCGGTATCATTGTTGAAGAAGTAAAGCGCTTGGCCGGGGAAGCCGGGCGGCGGATCATTCGTGAACACATAGTCGCCACCCAGGATGTAACCGTCGTGTGTGCCTATCGGCGAATAGCGCGAAACATCGGCGAAGTTGGTTGCTCCGTTGAGCCATTCACCCACCAGGCTCGGTGTTAGAGTCTCCACGACCAACTCATTCGTGCTCGAATTCGCCCAGCCAAGCGCGTTGGACGCGACCAGCCGATAGAATCCACTGTCTTCAAGCAAAACCGTGGCAAATTTCAGCGTGGTACTCGTCGCGCCGGGGACATTGGTCCATGTGACATCGTTCGCGCTGAATTGCCATTGGTTGGTGATGGGAAGCAACCCTGTGAAGCTTGCGCTCATGCTGAAGGAGTACCCGGCGTAAACTTCGTTGGTCCCGGCGGGAGAAATATCCGTCACAAGAATCGGCGCCGAAGCGGGGTTGACCGTAAGCTCCACGATGGCGCTCGTAACGGACTCGGACTGCCCGAAATCGGCGATCAATTGGTATTCGTAGGGACCCTGAAGTGAAGTGGTGTCCACCACAGTGTTCGAAGCGGTCGCCCCGGGAATATTGCTAAAGCTTGCGCCGCCCGAGCCATTGTCCCATTGCCACCGGAAAGATGTTGCCGTCCCGATAATATTCGAGACGCTCAGTGTCACCGCACTGCCGGCATACACAAAATTGCTTGGTGAAGCCATAGCGCCGATGAGCAAATTGGTCCCGACCTGCAAAACACCCTGCCCATTGTTGGTGGTGAACTTGAAGTTGCTGATCGCCGATGGATACCCGTCCACATAGAGGCTCCCCGCGCTTGCCAGCGCGGCGTAATCGGTCCATTGCCAGTTGGTTAAGGAGAGAGAACCCGTTCCGCCATCAATGAAGTTGACGTAACTGCCCCCTTGGACGGTGAGCGTCGCCTCGCTTGGATTTATGGTCGGGCAAACTTCTGTCATAACCAATGAGCCGTTGAGAATGTTTATCACGCCGAGTCCGTTTGAGACGGCTGAAGGGGAGTTCGGCATGCCGCTATAATAACCGCCCAAGCTAAGCGGCAGCGGCATTTCGTCGTTGAACGTCCCGGCGTTCAAATTCAAAGTGCCTAAAGAGTTGTTGCCATTTGCGCCAAAGAACACACCCGCGTTGCCGTCGGTGATAGCCTTTGTCTCGGTCAGGTTGAATGTGCCGCCATTCACATTGACCGTGCCGCGGTCGTTAGGACCGCTGCCGCACCCAAAGCGCTGCTCGTATACACCGTCAGCAAACAAATTCAACACGGCGTTATTTGAAATCGTCCATATTCCGGTGGAATCGTTGTAGTTATCGGTGCTGGCACTCCATGATCCGATCATATTAATGTCCAAGGTGGCATTGGTGGCTAGAATCAGATTGCCGGTGCCGCCATTTATGGCGCCTTTGAAATCGTCGGCGTTGATGGTTAATGTCCCGCTCTTGACGTACAGGGTGCCAACTGCGCCGTTTCCGATATACCAGTCCCCCAGGTGGCCCGCGCTGCCGCAGGTCAACGGATTGACAGCGCTGTTCACTCCCAAGCCGTCGTAAACTGCGGTTGTATTGAGGTTGCCGCCGTTTGTCCAGGTGAGTTGAGCCTGGGCGGACCCAGCCAAAAGGGCTGCCACCAGCGCGCCGCACGCCTGTAACGTGAGTTTGGCAAGAGAGCGAGCCAGATGGGGTGTTGGCCTTTGGCTGGGTTGTGCGAGTGTATCATTCATAATAATGCGAGGTTTTCAATTATGTTTATCAACTACTGTTGAGCCGATGCTTTCGGTTTTACGACATCCCTGTGGTCCTGACCGGATCATAACAAACGGCTGAACTGTTAGAAGTAATAGCAAAACGGAACTCACCGGTCAATGTGACAAATGTCACAATTTAGGCAGATATGACAAATGTCACAATTTAGTCAGCGCGAGAGTCGCGGTCGTTATGGTTGCCGGGAGAGGCATCGCCGCGCTATTTCGCGCGGAGGAATTTGGCGGCTGCCTCGGTTCTGCAGCGTACGTGCAGCTTTTTGAAGATGTTTGCCAAGTGATTGCGCACGGTGCCGGCGGCGATACTGGTCTTTTGCGCGACTTGCTTGTTGGACAGCCCTTGTGCCACCCATTCAAGTATCTCCGCCTCGCGGGCGGACAAACCCTCCGCGTTGGGCGCCGCCGAAGGCGCGCGAAAAGACCGCACCACCATGCGCGCGATTTCCGGAGTCATCGGCGCCCCGCCGGCGCGGACATCGGCGATGGCGTGGATGATCTCTTCCGGCCGCGAGCGCTTGACAATGTAGCCGCAGGCGCCGGCTTTTAGCGCCTGAAAGATGAGGTCGGTGTCGGTATAAATGGTGACCATGATCACCTGAAGGCCGGGCATCCTTTCGGTCAATCGCGAGGTGCAGGCAATGCCGGATTCGTCCGGGAGGTGAATGTCCATCAGGGCGACATCGGGAGAGCGCTTCGGCACCTCAACGAGGGCTTCTTTGGAAGTGGAGCAGGCGCAGACGCAATGGTAACCGGGTGTGCTGTCAATGAGATCGACAAGCATTTTGCGCATGGTGTCATTGTCTTCGATGATGGCGATGGTGGTCATGTGGGGGGGGTGATGAGGAGCCAATGCGGGAACAACTCCAATCGTGGGGCAGAGGAACAATCAATTTCACAATGGTTCCTTTTCCAACCTGCGGCTCGATTTGGCACTGGCCGTTTAGCGCTTGCAAGCGTTCCTGGAGGTTCGTCAGTCCATTGCCGCGACGAACCGTGTTCCAGTCAAAACCGCGACCATTATCGGCGACCACAATTTGAAGGCCATTGTCAAGCTGGGAGATTTGCAATTCGACCTCCGTTGCCAGCGCATGACGGAGGACATTGTTCAACGCTTCTTTGACCGCCAGAAAAAGGCTATGCCGCGCTGTTTCCGTGAGCGTGACCGGGTCGCACTCGATAGGAATCTTGAAACGGCAGACGATGTCCGTGGCGGCGAAAAGTTCCGTCACGTAGCGGCCGAGGTAATCGGCAAATGACTGCAGCGAATTGCGGTTTGGGTCAATTGCCCAAACAATCACATCCAGTCCCGAAACAAGGGCGCGGGCTTTGTCGGCAATGACGCGGAGGCGGTCCTTGATTTTCTCGAGTCCCTGGGATTCGCAAGGAACGGTGCTGGCCAGCAAAGTGACTTCTGTCAGGCCGGTTCCGAGTTCGTCATGCAAGTCGCGGGCGATGCGCGCGCGTTCCGCTTCGGCGGCGCGTTGCAGTTCAGCCCGCTGTCGATTGGAAATCTCAAGCTCCAACCGCCGGCTGCGTTCCTCGACCTTCGATTGCAGTTCCTTGTTCCAAATCAAAACAGCCACGAGCAGCACCGCGAGGATGCCGGCGAGAATGAGAACCCGTTTCAACGTCCACCACGGAGGGGTTGCCAGCACGCGAATGTCCGCCACCGAGTTTAAGAGCAGTTCGAACCCATTGACTGTGGTATCGCCGAGTCGGCTTCCCAGTGGCGCATAGACGCCGGTCAGCTCTAATCGGCTCCCGGACTTCGGCCAGGAAACGGATTGGCCGCGGCCGGCGAGACGCGCCCTGAATGCCAAAAACCCGGACTGCAGCCCCAGCACGTCGTCGGAACCGTCCTGCCAGTGGTCCATTAATGTGGCCCCCACTTGCACCAAGGTGTCGGAGTAGTTGGCTTGGAGCAGGTGTTCGGGTGCGACTTTCGTTGGCGCTGGCACACGCGCCCAGCCCGTCTTGCGTATCACCGCCTCTTTAAGCTCTGCCGCCGGGCCTCTTAGTTCGAGAAAACCGACAGCCTCCACCAGGTCTCCCGCCGAAAAAAGCGCCGCACTCCTGGTTGTCACGCGCACGCCATTGGTTCCATCGATGACGAAATACTCTCCCGGCTGGCCGTGGATCACTTGACCCGTCACTTTCAGCCGCCGGAACGGCGCCGCTTTTGGATCGTAGAACAGGAGTTCGCCGATGTTTTTTTTCTGGGCCTGAAAAAGATCACGAGGCGGCGCCTGAAGGACATCCACAGCGCTGCCTCTGACGCTCAGCGACCTTGCATCCAGATTGTGCTGTTGATCGAAAGAGGATAAAATGCAGCCTCGAATCCGAACGAGAGCGTTCTCGTAGTTTGCAAGAGCATCCGATTGAAAGTCGGTTATCTCCAGCGTGATCTTGCCGCCGTCGGTGAGCATCTCGATTTGTTGGCCGTGAGCGGCGGTGACAACGCCTTCGATTTCGGCATATTGAGTGTCGAGGCTCCCGTTGACCAACTGGTCCCAAGTCGCATGCACCGGTTGAGGCATCTGGCCAGCCCCGAGGCGTGTAACGCGGCGCGCGGCAATGATCGGCGCGAACGCTCCCGATCCGGTGACACCATCAATTTGGAATAAGTCGCCACGCTGAAACGGTTCGGATTCTCCGCCCTCTCGCAGCGAGACGAAAATGCCTTTGGTGGAATCCTGCACAGCCGCGGCCCGGATGAAGGAGGGAAAAACCGCGGTGACAACGCCGCGGATGGATACCGGAAACCCCCGCCGCGCCGCTTCATCGGAAAGCGCCTTGATATCCGCTACGGTTGTAATTGGCGCAATTGCTGTCTCCCCGCGCGGCGTCCGGCCTGACGGCTGGTTCTTGGGCGCACCGTCAAATGCGGGAAATGGATTTCTTTCCGACGGTGGAACCGGGCGGACGGAGATCCAACTGGGCGCGAACAGGATTCCTGGAATGTGTGAACCGTTTTCCGTGACAACATCTTGATAGAATCCCGAAGCTCGAACCCAGGCGCCCGGCGGAAAATTCGGGGTGAACTCACCGGTTTCAAAGACCTCCACGCGGATGTCATCGTTCCCAGCTCGCATTGACAATTCTCCGCCGGCGCCACGCACTCCAACAAAACTGAGTGTTCCCTCAAGAGTCAACCAAGGACGATTGTCGCCTTTGACGGCAGTGGGAGCCGCTTCGGCCGCGGCAAGCGCCGGCGGCCCGTTGCTCAACACGCTTACACTCAGGGACGACTCACCAACAAACAGCCGGCTACCGTCGTCGGACGCGAGGTGGAAGGTGTATACGCCGGCGCTTGGGACGGTGATAAAGCCAGTGAATTTCAGGCCGACATTTTCGTTCCGGGTCCGGACATTGAGATCAAAATTGCTGGTGATCCCGGTTTTTACCGGGGAATATTTTGTCAAATCCGGGAAGTGTGCCCAGGCGCCTTCGTAACAGCAATAGTCAAGTCCAGGGGCAAGATTGGCGCCTCCGGCAACAGGGTTAACGCTGACTGGCGAAAGAGCGGAACTCGGCACCGGCTGGCGTGGCAACCCCGGTCCTTCATATTCTACGCTCAAACCGAAGTCTCTGGTGCGATTAAACCACTGAACCGTGATCGGGTTGGCGCCCTCACGGAGGAACACCGTGCCGGATTTTTCCAACATTGAATGAATCCCATCATCATCTGCAACCAGTCCGGGAACCAGTTCCAGCCCGAAGCTCTTCGGCTTTACCCCGCATCCACTTCCCTCCAGACAGACCGTCGCTCCCGGTTCGATCTGCCGGTCTGGAACATCCAGCCGAAGGAACTCGGTGCCGGAACCGTCGCGCAGCAACAACACCTTGCCCGCCAAATTGGCGTCGATCACGTTTGCCAGGATTCGGAAAGGATGGATTGTTGGTGGCTGTCGTTCAGCGCAACGTCGGAGTTGCGACAGGTTCGTCAGAAGCGCGGGCGGCCCCATTGTATCGTCTCCTCGCGCGAATGCCACCCCGCACGCCTCAAGCAACGCCAAGCCGGCAAACACGGAAAATCCGCGACGGCCTCCGGGAGAAAACAAGCGCTGCATATCTTTTAGTTCATCGGAACTACGCCGAAAGTCAAGTCTGTTCGGCCATCCTAGTTAGACCGATATCTTGTCCGAAGCCGTCTCTCTCCGAATGTGACAAATGTGAAGTATGACATTTGTCACAATCCTTTCGCGTTCGTCGCCAGCCTATTTTTCGTTAGACGCAGCGCTTGACATTTGTGCCAGCAGTTGTTATTTGACTTGCCGATGACGCAGCCGTTAGTCTCGCCAAAACATGTCGTCAATATGAAAATGAAGAGTATTCCGCTGTTCCACGCATTTTTTGCCGGCGTATGCGCCGCAATATTGGTTACGCAGTTTGCGGCGGCCGATTCGCCGCGCGAACACCTTTCGCTCGATGGGGGGTGGAAATTCCATCTCGGCGACGAGTGGCCGGATGCGCTGCACCTGGAAAATTCCGGCACCGGTTCCGGACCGGCGTCGGAACGGTTCGCCGACTCCTACTGGCGCGTCGTCAAGTTGCCGCACGATTGGGCGGTTGAACTGCCGTTCGACTCGGCCGCCGATGGCAGCCACGGTTTCAAAGCGCTGGGCGGAAAGTATCCAACAAACAGCATCGCCTGGTATCGCCGCACGTTTGAATTGCCAGAAAAAGACGAAGGCAAACGTATCTGGCTGGCATTCGACGGCGTGTTCCGCGACGCGACGGTGTGGGTCAACGGCTGGTGCGTGAGACATCACGAGGGCGGTTACTATCTGTTCCGCGAGGACATCACGGACGTGTTGCATTCCGGCGGCAAGAACACCGTCGCCGTGCGCGTGGACGCGACAAAAACCGAGGGATGGTTTTACGAAGGCGCGGGCATCTACCGTCACGTTTGGCTGGACAAGACCGCGCCGGTGGCCGTCGCGCCAGATGGAATTTTTGTCTGTTCGCAATTCAAGAATAACGTTCCGTCAGACAAGGCGGAGATCAAAGTCGAGGTCAACGTGCTGAACACCCTCACCAACGGTGCCACCGCGGCTGTGAGCTGCGAAATCATTTCGCCCGAAGGCAAATCGCTGGAGAAATTTTCCGGGTCGGAAAAATTGCCGCGCAAATCGCAGGGCGCGGTGAAATTGGAGTCGAAACTTTCCTCGCCGGTTCTCTGGTCGCCGGAATCGCCAAAACTCTACAAACTCGTCACGACAATTTCTGTTGCGGACAAAATGGTTGACCGACAGGAAACCGTCTTCGCCATCCGCACCGTGGGCTTTGACCCGACGAACGGCTTTTTGCTGAACGGCAAACACTACGAACTTTACGGCACCTGCAATCATCAGGACCACGCTGGTGTCGGCGCGGCCATCCCGGATGCGTTGCAGGAATTCCGCGTGAAGAGGTTGAAGGAGTTCGGCTGCAATGCCATCCGCACCTCCCACAACCCGCCCACGCCCGAGTTGCTGGACGCCTGCGACCGGCTCGGCATGTTGGTCATGGACGAGAGCCGGTTGATGGGCGCCGATTCGGGGAACATGAATAAGTGGGACGACCAAATCCGCCGCGACCGCAATCATCCGTGCGTGGCCGTCTGGTGCATTGCCAACGAGCAATTCGCCGTGCAGGACACGCCGCAAGCGGCCAACGTCGCGCACAAGATGCAGGATTACGTCAAGCAGCTCGACCCGTTGCGTCCTGTGACCTACGCCGCGCCGGAGGACGACGTGTTCCGCGGCATCAATTCCGTCATCGAAGTGCGCGGCTGGAATTATCACTACGGTCCGCAAATGGACAAATATCATGCCGAGCATCCGAATCAGCCAAACGTCGGCACTGAGCAGGCCAGCGTCGTTGGCACGCGCGGCATCTACACCAACGACCGGCCGCGCGGTTACGTCGCCGCTTACGACATTGTCTGGCCCGGTTGGACCACGACCGCCGAAAGCTGGTGGAGTTTCTTCGCCGACCGTCCCTGGCTCTCCGGCGCTTTCGTCTGGACCGGTTTTGATTATCGCGGCGAGCCGACGCCGTATTGGTGGCCGTGCATCAACTCACACTTCGGCATTCTCGACACGTGCGGCTTCCCGAAGGATGTTTTTTATTACTACAAATCGTGGTGGACGACGAACAGCGTGCTGCACCTGTTGCCGCATTGGAACTGGCCCGGCAGGGAAGGGGAGGAAATCCTGGTCCAGGCCTTCAGCAATTGCAAACAGGTGGAACTTTTCCTGAACGGCGCGTCGCTCGGCAAGCAGACGATGAAGCCGAATTCAAAATTGAGTTGGCAGGTGAAATACGCGCCAGGGACGTTGAGCGCGAAAGGTTTTGACGACGCCGGCAAGGTCATTGCCGAAACGAAAGTGGAAACCACCGGCAACGCCACGCAAATTCAACTCACGCCCGACCGCAAAACCATCAACGCTGACGGCGAGGACGTGGCGGTGTTCACAGTTTCCGCGCTGGACGAGCAGGGCCGCAGGGTGCCGGTGGCGCAGAACAAAATCAATTTCGCCATCGAGGGCGCCGGCAAAATCATCGGCGTGGGCAACGGCGATCCGAGTTGCCACGAGCCGGACCTGTTCGTTCCGAACGTGCCCGGGCGCAGTGTTGCCCTCAATGATTGGCGCTGGCAGCTTGCAAAAGTTCCGCACAACGGCAGCGCCGTGCCGGACTATGCGAATGATTTTGATGACTCTGCCTGGAACGCTCTCAATGCCAAAACCAGCAGCGGTGAATTGACGATTAAAACGGAAAACACCACGGCGATTTACCGCGCGCATTTCACGTTGACGGACGAAGACTTGAAAGGCTCCGGCGCGCAAATCTGCTTCGGCGGTTGCGATGACGAAGGCTGGTACTTCTTGAACGGCCAGTTCATCGGCGAATCACACGACTGGCAGGCGCAGCCGATTTTCGACATCAAAAAATTTGTCCACGCCGGCGACAACGTCATCGCCGTTGGTGTCAATAATGTTGCCGGACAGGGTGGTTTGAACCCCAATGTGACCGTGAAAATCATTGGGCACACAAGCATCCCGCCGTGGTCGCGCAGCCTGTTCAACGGCCTGGCGCAAATCATCGTGCAATCCACACGCGGCGCCGGCGCATTCAAGCTGACCGCCATTTCCGAGGGTCTCAAGCCGGTGACGGCTGTCATGCAAACGCAACCATGCGCGCCGCGCCCTTCCATGCCGTGGGTCGCTGAATCGAATTGAAAACTGTGATGCTGAATCGAAACAATGAAACTTTTGTCCTTTCCACTTGGAGTCATGTTGCTCTTATCCGTGCTGCCGGCTTTCGCCTCGGATGACATGCTGATCTATTCGGACCGGTTTAACAACGGCTGGGGCGACAACTGGTCCTGGATGCCGCGTTACCCCACGAATAATCCGGTGTATGCCGGCAGCAACTCGATGGCGTGTGTTCCCAGCGGCACCTGGCAAGCCTGGTGGCTGAAGAGCGACACCAGCGTCGATACGACCATTTACACGAATGTGAGCTTTTGGCTTGATGGCGGGACGACCGGCGGACAAACTGTCCTGGTCAGCGGCGAGACGAACGGAACGGGATTGCCGAGGATTTGGGTGACCGCGCCGACGAACCAGTGGCAGCAAGTCACATTGTCCCTCGCAGCGCTGGGCATCGACAACGTGACCAACCTGACCGGGTTTCAGATCGGAAACGGAACCTCTACCCAACCGTTTTTCATAGATGATTTGCGGTTGGTTGCCGCGCCCGCACCCGCAGGGGTTCACGTGGGTATTCTTGCCAGCCAAACCGTGCGGAAGGTGGACGGCAAGGTCTTCGGGATCAATCAGGTCGGTTGGGACGGCGACGTGGAGACGCCCGCCTCGATTACACTCCTGAATGGCATGGGGAATCCCTGTCTGCGCTGGCCGGGCGGAAGCTGGGGCGACGGTTATCACTGGACCAATGAGGCTTGGAGCGCCGGGGCCACCAGCGCACGGAACTGGGGATCGTTCTCCCCCAACTTTATCTGGCTTGCCACCAACGCCCGGGCGCAAGCTTTTATCATTGTGAACTACGGCACCAGCGATGCGGACGAGGCGGCGTATGGCGTGCGGATGTTTAATGTTACCAATCATTGCAACTTCAAATACTGGGAAGTTGGAAACGAAGTCGGCGGCAGTTGGGAATGGGATTGGAACACCAATCCGCCGTGGCAGCCCCATGATCCTTGGACCTACGCGATGCGTTTTACCAATTACTACGCGCAAATGAAGGCCGCCGATCCAACCATCAAGATTGGCGCGGTGGCCGATATTACCGAGGACGGCACTTCAAATTACACCAATCATCCCGTGGTCAACCCGCGCACTGGCATCACCCATAACGGCTGGACGCCAGTGATGCTCACCTATATGCGCAGTAACAATTGCATTCCGGACTTCCTGATCGAGCACAATTATGGTCCAACGGCGGGGGACACCCAGGACCTGCTTTACTCCAAGAAGTGGGCTTCCGATGCGGCTTCCTTGCGCCAGATGCTGACGGATTACCTGGGCAGCGCCAGCACCAATGTAACACTGGAGGCCACCGAGAACGGCACGGGGGGCGACAAGCAGTGCGTGAGTCTGACGGGTGGCCTCTTTTACGCCGATACCATCGGGCAGATCCTGCAGACCGAGTTCAACTCGCGCCTCTGGTGGGATTTTCGCAATGGCGCCTCGACCCTTACCGATCCCGACCCGGCGTTCTACGGCTGGCGCACCAATAGCGGCGGCAGCTTTCTGGTTGACGGAGGCATTGTGTATGGTTCTGGCGGGGTAGGCGGGTCGGGCTACGTCTATCCGACTTATTATGTGGCCAAGCTGATGCCCCATTTCGCCGCAGACGGTGACACCGTGGTTTCTGCCACCAGCGATTACCCGCTGCTGGGCGTGTATTCGGTCAAGCGGACGAATGGCACGCTGACCCTGCTGGTGATTAACAAGAGTTCTTCGTCCCATCTCACCGCCACCATCAATCTGTCCGGGTATCTTCCCTATACCAATGCCACTGTTTACAGCTATGGCATTCCGCAGGACACGGCGGCCCGGACGGGTGTGGGTTCGCCCGACTCTGCCCAGACCAACCTCACCGGCGTTCAAAACGGCTTTTCCGTCACCTTCGCTCCGTTCTCCGCCTCAGTGATGGTTCTGAGTGCGGCGCCTCCTCCGTCGCTGGCTGTGCTGCCAGCTCCTCCGGGGAAGTTCGGTTTTCAGCTCCGGGGACAATCGGGCGGCAGCTACGTCCTGCAATGCAGCGCAGACATGGCAAGTTGGACGAACCAGTTTACCAATACGCTTTCGGGCTCAACGGCAAACTTCACCAATTCCATCTCCGGGCCGAAGCAGTTCTGGCGCGCCCTGTGGCAGCCGTGAGTAGCTGAATCCAGACTGACTTCAATCGAGAAAGAATGACAATGGATCGAACCCTATTGACCACATTGGCACTGGGCTATTCGCTCGCGACCATCAGCGTCGCCGCGCCAGATCAGATTTCATATTCCACGATGCAGGTGATTTCCAAGGGTGATTCCGACGCCGTCATCGCTGAAAAAGCGGCGAAGGTTTTGCCGCGCGCCAATCAGACGGACTGGATGCGGCTGGAGCGGACGTTTTTCCTCCACTTCGGCGTGAACACTTTCAATGGCGTCGAGTGGGGCAGCGGTCGTGAAGAACCTTCGATTTTCAATCCGACGGAACTGGACGCCAACCAATGGCTGAACGCGATGCAAAATTTCGGCGGCAAAATGATCGTGCTCGTCAGCAAGCACCACGATGGATTCTGCCTGTGGCCGACTCGCTACACGCCGCATTCGGTCGCGGCCAGTCCGTGGCGGGACGGCAAGGGCGACGTGGTGCGGGAAGTGGCCAATGCCGCCCGCGCCCACGGCCTCAAGCTGGCCGTTTACCTTTCGCCTGCCGATCTTTACCAGTTGAGAACCAATCCGAAAAATCCAGGCGGTTATTACGGCAACGGCAGCAGCAATGTTTTCTCGGTCATTCCCACCGATCCGGCCAGCCTCAAGACGAATCCGGCTTTGGGCCGCACGCCGCCGGCGGGTTTTACGAATTATACCTACATGGTGGACGACTACAATCGGTATTTTCTGAACCAGCTTTACGAATTGCTGACCGAATACGGGCCGGTTGAGGAAGTCTGGTTCGACGGCGCCAACCCGGATCCCAGTGTCAAGGAGACTTACAACTACGCGGCGTGGTATGATTTGATCCGCCACCTGCAACCCGGAGCAGTCATTTTTGGCAAAGGGCCGGACGTGCGGTGGGTGGGCAATGAAGGTGGCGTTGGCCGCACCACGGAATGGAGTGTCATTCCGCTGCCGCAGTCGCCCGACACCTTCATTTGGCCGGACATGACGTCTTGGGACCTCGGCAGTCGCGCCAAACTCACGCCCGATTCGTATCTCTGGTGGTATCCGGCGGAAGTGAATGTCACCATTCTCGCCAACGGGCAATGGTTTTGGTCGCCCAACAAACACCCCAGGAGCCTGTCGCAATTGGTTGACATTTACTATTCTTCCGCAGGGCGCAACGGGAATTTGATTTTGAACCTTTCTCCCGACACGCGCGGTCTGATTCCGGACGATCAAGTCGAGGCATTAAGCCGGATGGCGCAGGCGGTCAACGAAACTTTCGCAACCGACCTCGCCGCTGGCGGCAAACTCACTGCCGACAACTCCAACGCCGCCAACAGCCCGTCGCTGGCGCTGGATGGGAACCTCGACACCTGGTGGGAAGCCGCGCCGGGGCACACTAACGGCGCATTGACCTTGACGCTGCCGGCTGCCGTCACCTTTGATGTCATCTCGTTGCAGGAAGCGGTGGATCACCGCGGTCAAAGAATTGAATCTTTTGCCATTGAAACGTGGAACGGCTCGGCGTGGGTTGCGGCGGAAAAGATCGCGTCGGACGAACTTAAGACCGTCGGGCATCGCCGACTCATTCGGTTGAAGTCGCCGGTGACCACCAGCCGGGTGCGCCTCCGCATCACCGGTTCACGCATGGAGCCGACGCTGGCGGAAATCGGACTCTTCAAACAATCCATTTCCGCGTTGCCTCCGACCATTTCAGATCGTGAGATCAAGGGTCTGGTGGCCATCAGCAACACCGGCGGTTGCAAAATGGTTTACACGGTTGATGGAACCGCACCGATGACCAACTCGGCTGTTTACAATTCGCCGATAGTCGTGCCGTCGGGCAGCACCGTGCGAGCTGCCTGCCTGATGCCAAACGGCCAGATCGGCATCGTGGCTTCAAAACCCTTCGTCGGTTTGTCGCCAACCGGCTGGAAAGTCGTCGGCGTGGATAGCCAGGAAACTGCCGGGGCCGACAACGCCGCCGCCAACGCGATTGACGGCAACTCGGCCACCTTCTGGCATACCTCTTGGAACAGCGATCTGGCGTTGCCGCACTATCTGGCTGTTGACATGGGTAGTTCGCACCGGATTGCCGGGTTCACATATCTGCCGCGGCAAGACGGAAACCCAAACGGCGTCGTCGAACGTTACCGCTTTGAAACGAGTGTGGACGGACGCAACTGGACGACCAATGTTGCATCGGGCACGTTCGCCAACATTCGGAACAACCCGTCTCTTCAGGAAGTCACGTTTGCTCCCGTCAAGGCCCGGTTTTTCCGCTTCACGGCTTTGCGGGAGATCAATGCGAAGGGCTGGACGAGTGCTGCTGAAATTTCCGTCCTGCCCGCCGGCGGGAGTGGTGACTGACGGTGTGATTTCGCATTTAACTGGAAACAACAACCACCTGAGAATATCGGCATGAAACGTTTTCTTAGCACCGTGTTTGTTTGCGCCGTCTGTTTCTCGGTGGTGCGAACCTTTGCCCCCCATCGCCGTGCCGGGCGTCAAAAAAGATCCCAACGGCGTGACGTTCACGATGTCGCCGGGAAAAATGAAGCTGGCGGTTTGTTCCGACAGCATTGTGCGCGTCATGTATGCACCTCACATCTCGAAAAATCAACTCCTCCGATGGGCTTGCGAAGTTTTCGCCACACCCACAGCGGGCGACGATAATGATCCCAGCCCTGTCCGTCTCTTTACACTGGCAACCAAGTTGAATTAAGACCGCGGCACAATTTCAATCGCGTTGATTTCCGGATTTTCCACGTTGCTAGTGAAAGTGATGGTGAATTTCCCGTTGGTGACTTCCACCGGCACGGTTTCGATGTAGGCGCGGTTTGAACCGCCGGCCTTGACAAAAACATCAAAATCCTTGAACTCGTGCCCTTGGACATTGAAGGAGAAAACGCGCCCGCCGGCGTCGGTGACACCCTCAAAGGTTTCGGCGAAGTGAAGCTTGGCAATGTATTTGCCGTTGGGAACACTGCGGGAAAAGGAGCTCATCCCGTAATGTTCGGACAGATAAAGCGCGGCGTCTTTGGTGTTGGCGATGGCCGTGCTTGCATCGCGCTCAATCACGTCGCCGCCATCAAATCCCTGATCGGGCAGCCAGACGTTGCCGCTGGAATCGGTGAACGGCGCCGACGCGCCGGCTTTAATACGAACAACTGATTCCGTTGCCGCCGGAGCGGGCGCCACGGAGGATGTTGCGGGAGGGGTTGCCGCGGCCGGCGGGGGTTGCGCCGAAGACTGCGCGGATCCGCGATCGGTCGTCTCGCAGCCGGTGACGAAGGTCAAAACGCCGACGGTTGCACAGACAGACAGGGTTTGAGTAAGAATGTTTCGCATAGTATTTTGTTGTTGTTGTTTTCTCGTCTCACTGGGGGGTGATTGTCATGGGTAATTTCAGCCGGATGTCGTCTGAGGCCGCACCGATGAGAATTTCATAGTCACCCGGCTCAACCACATACTGCTTTGTCTGCGTGTCCCAGTAGCGCAGGCGTTGGGCGGGGACTTCGACCGTCACTCGGCTTGATTTGCCGTGTTTGAGTTGTACGCGGGTGAAACCGCACAGCGCAAGCTTCGGCTGCGGAACAGCGGAGTTGACGTGGCGGAAATAAACCTGCGCCACTTCATCGCCGTCGCGTTTGCCGGAATTTTTCACCGTGAACGTCACTTTCGCCGTGCCGCCGGGCGGGATTTTTTTCGATCCAAGCTTGCCCCTTTTGAAATCGAACTTCGTGTAGCTCAAGCCGTGGCCGAACGCGAATAGAGGAGTGCCGCTGAAGTAGCGGTAGGTGCGATTGGTCATCGAGTAATCCGTGAAGCTCGGCAGGTCGGCAGTGGCCCGGTAGAATGTCAACGGGAGGTGGCCGGAGGGGTTTACCTCGCCGAAGAGGACTTCGGCCACAGCGCGGCCGCCTTCCTCGCCGGGATACCAAGCTTGCAGAATCGCCGGCAGATGTTCGTCCTCCCAGGGCAGCGCAATGGCTGAACCGCTGCAATTGACCATGACCAGCGGCTTGCCGGTGGCCTGGAGCGCCTGCACGAGTTTCTCCTGCACTTCGGGCAGTTCAATCGAATCACGATCGAACATTTCGCCTTCCTGCGCCGGAGTGATGCCGCCGACATAAATGATCAAGTC
>JBEKYR010000028.1:0-64500 GCA_049510745.1 Verrucomicrobiota bacterium
CTTAAAGCGATGCTTTGTCCTAAACCCAAGGAGGCCGGAACGCCAGACGCAGCGCTGCCGCCCGGCCAAAAAATCGGATGTCTGCTCCAACCAGAAATCCCGACCACCTTGCGAAATCGATGATCTCTTCGGCGCTCTTGACGGTGTCGAAGGGGTGCTGGTAGGTTCGCCATAATCATGATTATCGAAATCGCCTTCGTCGGCGCGCCTGTGACCGACATGAAACGCTCCCGCGCCTTTTACGAAGGCGTCCTCGGGCTTAAACCGACAAGTGAATCCCCCGCCGGCAACTGGGTCGAATACGACATTGGAGCGGCCACATTCGGTCTCGGCGCCTATCCTGGTTGGACGCCGTCGCCGGACGGAACGGTCGTGGCCTTTGAGGTCGATGATCTCGACGCCGAAATGGCGCGCCTGAAAGCGCAAGGCGTGGTCATCGCCTTTGACGTGATGGACACGCCCGGATGCCGCCTCGCCCTGGTGTGCGATCCGGATGGCAACAAAATCATGATCCACAAGCGCAAAGTTCAGTGACGGAAACACCAACACTGACGGCTTGCAATTGACGGGCGGGTTGGCCAATTTGCAGTCCGCAATGATCAAAGAGATTACTTTTTCGCGGCATTCGCGGCGGCAATTCATCCGATACGGCTCGCTGGCCGCCGGCGGGGCGGTCCTGACCGGCCCCTATCTGCTGCGCGGCCAGAATCTTAACAGCAAACTCAACGTTGCCCACATCGGCTGCGCGGGGAAGGGGGGCAGCGATTTGGTGTGCGTTTATAGGGCCGGCGAAAATATCGTGGCGTTGTGCGACACCAATGCCGCCGTGCTCGACAGCATCAAACAGCAGCTTCCCTCGGCCAATACCTACCAGGATTACCGCGAGTTGCTGGACAAGGAAAAAACCATTGACGCCGTCGATATCGCCACGCCCGACCACATGCACGCCGTCATCGCGGCGGCGGCCATCAAGCTGGGCAAGCATGTTTATTGTCAGAAGCCGCTGACGCACGATGTTTTTGAGGCGCGCACGTTGCGCGATCTGGCCCGGCAATACAAGGTCGCCACGCAAATGGGCAACCAAGGGAGCGCGTCGGACACGCTGCGGCGGGCGGTGGAGGTGGTGCAGGCGGGGTTGATCGGGCCGGTGCATCAGGCGTATGTCTGGACCAACCGGCCCATCTGGCCGCAGGGCCTGGACCGGCCGCCGGGCGGCGATCCGGCGCCGGCGAATCTGGCTTGGAACTTGTGGCTGGGCACCGCGCCGGAGCGTCCCTTCAAGGCGACCTGGCCCGACGGGCCGCACCGGGGCATCGGCGGGCCCGGCGTGTATCAGCCGTTCAACTGGCGGGGCTGGCTGGATTTCGGCACCGGCGCGCTCGGCGACATGGCCTGCCACACGGTGAATTGGCCGTTCCGCGCGCTGAAGTTAGGCTATCCGACGGAGATCGAAGCCAGTTCGTCGGGCATTAACTCCGAGATGTATCCGACCAATTCGCGCATTCGCTTCGAGTTTCCAGCCCGTGAAGGGATGCCGGCGGTGACGCTCTATTGGTCGGACGGCGGGAGCAAACCGCCGGCGGAAATCACCGCTGATGTCGAGGCGCTGCTGGGGGGAGTCTCCAACAGCGGGTGCCTGATGATCGGGGAAAAGGGAACGATATTCTCGCCGGACGACGGCGACCAGGAGTTGCGGGCGTTTGTCAAACTCAAGGGGGACACGGAAATGACCGGCCTCCAGAATCACGCGGCGGCCAAAGCGATTCCGCAGACACTGGCGCGGAACGCGTTTGAGGGCGCGCCCGATGAGCGCCAGCACAAGGAATGGCTCCAGGCCTGCAAGGATGGCAAACATGAGGTGCCTTACTCCAATTTCGACATCGCGGCCTATCTGACCGAAATCATCCTGCTGGGCTGCGTGGCCTTGCGGGTGGGCAAGAAACTCGAATGGGACGGCCCCGGCATGAAGGCGAAGAACGCGCCCGAAGCCGCCGCCGTGGTCAAACGCGAGTACCGCAAAGGCTGGCAGATTTAAGAAAACTTCAGTCAGCCGCTATCTGCGGGGCAACGATCTCGAACGGGATGGCGGGCAGCGTGCCCAGGGCAACGCGCGGCTGATTGCCCCGCGCCTTTCCCGCGACCGGAGCGGCCCGCGGCCTTTTGGCCATGACATTGACGATCAGGTTTCCTTTCACCCCCGGTTTGATCCTGGCCGCATCGCTGTGCAGCATAATTTCCGTTTCCGCGCCCGCGGCGGAAACGCTTGCAATGGAGATGCCGTCCGGCGGCTCATTTAATTCGAGTTGGAAATTGTTGGTGAAGGCGCTGCCGGGGGTTCGCACCCGCACCCCGGCCGTGCCACCGGCGGGGATTTTTACGGAGGTTGAATCCAGGATTTTCAAGGGAAGCCTGAGCTGGGGGCGATCCACGAGACAGACCTCCAATTCCCCGGACGGCACCAGATGCCGGTAGGCGAAGGCTTGCATCATGTCTTCCGCCGGGACACCCGGACGGACGACCTCCTGATCCTGGATCCGCGCGCGTCCTTCCACGGAGAGGCTGAGGCGCCCTTTGCCGGAGAGCGCCGGAGCCGCGAGGGTCAGCCGCACCTGGTCTTGATTGGCCGGCACCGTGCCGCCACTGAGGGCGAATCCCGGCGGGGCATCCTTCAAGGCCAGTGTAATCTCGTTGGAAAACCCATCCCTGCGCAGGACAAAGACTGTCAAGGGTACGGACAGGCCGCCGCGCACGGTGAGGCTGGAGGGCACGACGCGCAAAGCGAAGTCGGGCCGGGGCGGGCCAAGGCGCAGGCGGTAGGCATAGTCCGGGCCGCCCTGCTGCTGGGCGTCGCCCAGGTGAAGGAAATAGGAGGCGGTGGCCGGCAGGGTGACGCGGAGGTAGGAGTCCGCGTAGTGCGTTTGCAGCCCGGCGCCCTTGTCCTCGTAATCGTCATTGAAGGCCAGTTGGCGGCCGGCGGCATCGGTCAGTTTGAGGACGGAATCCAGCGGGGAATCCAGCCGGCGCGCGATCACTTCGGCAACGAATTCGTCCCCGGCGCGGCCCTCGAAGCGGAAGACGTTCCACTGACCCGGTTGCTCAATGCGCCCGTTGACGATGATCGGAAGAGTGACCGGTTGGGCGGTGGCCAACGAATTGTTCGGTTTCCGTGAGAAACATTCCGGCAACGCATCCACAGCAAAGGGGAGATGGTTGGAAACATACTTCCCCCGGCGCGCGGAGATTGGATAAATCCCCGGCGCGGTGTCCCTGTCATCGCGGGTCAGCGCGGCGACGGGAAGATTCCAGCCGGTCAGCGTGACGGTGGTTTGAGCGCCCGCCGGGCCGCCGAGCGGGAAGAGGCCGGTGACAAACGGCAGTTCGCCCGCGGTGATGCGATAGACAAAATCCTCGCGGCCACGGTAAATGGAATCCCTGATCTGGAGCACGTATTCGCCGTCCCTGGGGACTTCAAAAAAAAGAACCGGGTCGGGATGGAAACGGAAGTGGTCGGCGTAGGCCACTTCCTGTCCCTGCGCGTCGTAAAGCGAGAGGGCGGCTTGAAACCAGCCCGGAACAGCGTCGGCCAGATAGGGGATCAGTTCGCGGGCCGTGGCGGCGATGACCAGCCGCTGGCCTTTGCGCGCCTGGAAGCGGTACCGGTCCACGCCGCCGGGCATGATCTGGCCATTGACCACACACGGCAGGACGATGCGCGATTCCACGGGCGCGGCGGCTTTGCGGGCATTGCCGTTTCCCGGCTGGTTGGCGGCCAGGGGCTGGCTGGCAACGGGGGGTTCAGGCTTGTTGAATTCGGGCAGTTGTCCGACGCAAAACACCAGCGGCTGGGACAACGCCGTCGGCGCTCCCAGCCTTAGCTCCCGTTCGCCCGGCTCGGCGTCGGGAGCAATGGTTATCTTGACGGTGACAGTTTCCGCCAGCGCCGGATTGGCCGATTTCTTTTGGGACTGGGCGATTTTCTCGCGGATGTCGGCGGCCATTTTCCTGTCCTCGGCGGTCCAGACGGGGCGGGTTTGCCCTGCGGCGGGCGTGGCGCGGCCCCCGGCAGGTTGGGCGCAGTCAAGAAGGTTGTTGAGAGCAGCCGCCTGTCCCGCCGCGGCGGGCGCGGCGCGGTCCCCGGCAGCTTGGGCCGCGGCTCTTTTCTCCTGAAGTTCCTTGAGCTTCTCCCGCAGTTGGTTGAGCTCTTGCTGGGTGAGCGGCCTGACGTAATCGAGCACGACGGCTTGAACCCCGGCGCCGGAAACATAGGCGTTGGTGACGCCGCCCAGATACTGCCCGCCGACCTTGACCTGGAACGAAGCGCCCTGCCGGCCGCCGGCGGGAAAGACGTAGCCGATATGCGGGGTGAATTGCTGCTGCGCGCGCAGGGCCGCGGCCAGCGCCAGCCAGGCCGCGAGAGTCAAGATGAAATGCGTTCGGAACAGGGTTGTCATTCGCGTAATTGCCAGGAGGCTCTCACATGATTTCTTTCAATCGTCCGCCCCGGCTCACTGCCTCGGCGGCGGAGGGCGTAACGCGGACATCCAAACCCTGGGGATGGGGCAATTTCGCCGCCGGATCAATGCCCAGCAGCTCATACATGCTGCCCAGCAGGTCGCACGGATAGACGGGCCGCGTCTTAACCTCTTCGCCTCTGGCGTCGGAAGAGCCAACCACCTGGCCGCCCTTGAAGCCGCCGCCGGCGACCACGGCGGAAAAGACCTCGCCATGATGGCCCCGCCCCCCGTTCCACGGCGCTTCCCACATGACCTTGGGTGTTCGGCCGAACTCACCCCCCCACCACACGATGGTCTTGTCCAACAGGCCGCGGTCCGCCAAATCCTGCAGCAGAGCGGCCATGCCCTTGTCCATTTCCGGCACGCGGCGGCGCATGGTTTGGAAATTCTGCTTGTGCGTATCCCAGCCGCCTTTGTAGTTGATGGTGACGTAAGGAACACCGCGTTCCACCAGCCGCCGCGCCACCAGGCAGGATTGCCCGAAAGTGTTGCGGCCGTAGCGATCTCTCAACTCGTCCTTCTCCTGCGCCAGATCGAAGACCTTGCCCGCGTCGCCCAGGATGAGGTCGTAGGCCTCTTTTTCACATTGGGCGGAGGCGGCCAGCTCGGCGTTGCCCGGCAGGACATGCGCCAGCGTGTCCAACTGGCGCAGCAACTCGCGCCGCTCCCGTTGGCGGCGCTCGGAAATGCTCTCGCTCACCACGCCTTCGACCGCGAAGGGCGTTTTCGCGGGATCGCCCCCGGTGGCAAAGGGTTGAAAGCGCTCTCCCAGAAAGCCCGCTTCGGAAAAGCGTCCCTGCGGCTCGGTCAGCACAATGTAAGGCGGAATCAATCCGCGATAGTCCGCGTTGTAGCCCTTGAAGAGGGAAACGACGGCGCCGATGCACGGATAGACATCGCGCCCCCCCTGGGCGCGGGCAGTTTGAACGATGTAAGAGGCCGTTTCGTGGGCGTTGACGCCGTGGGTCATGCTGCGGATGATGGAATACTTGTCGGCCTGCCTGGCCAGCAGGGGCATGAGTTCGCAGATTCTTATTCCGTCCACATTGGTGGAGATCGGCTTGTCCAGCGGGCCGCAATAATCCGAGCCGGCTTCCGGTTTCGGATCAAAGGTGTCCAGGTGCGACGGGCCGCCCCACATCCAGATTTGGATGACCGACCTGGCTCTGGCCTGGGGCGACGGCGCCGCCGCCAGCGCGCGCAGAGTCAAGTGGTGGCCCAGCAGCAAGCCGCCCGCGCCGAGGAGGGCGCGCCGCACCGCTTCGCGCCGGGAGATCGCGGTGCCGCGCAGGCGTGAAATCACGGCGTCCGAATACGGTTGGAACGGTGCGCCCTCCGCCATTGATTGCGTTTTCATGCTTTCACTTTGCCTTTCTTTTTCATTCGGCCAGGGCCGCTCCGGTTTCTGCTCAGTGCCGGTAAAGAAACTCCGCGCTGTTGAGCAAGGCCCAGGCCAGGTCCACGGACGCTTGACGCTTGTTGACGCCGCCGGATTGGAAATAGTTCTCCGCAATCTTCAACTCGTCCGCCGTCGGAGCGCGGGAAAGAATCCCCAGATACATCCCGACGCCGATCTCGCGCGGAGTTTTGTTGGATTGCATCGCGTATTGGATCATCCGGCTTTGCTCTATCTTGAGCAGGATGTGGCTCGAATCGAGCAGATGCAGGCGCTGGTCGGCCGTCGGGCGGTTATTGCGCTCCGATTCAAGGCCGGTATCGCGGGGCGGGCGTCCGAACATTTCCAGGAAGGAACTGCTGATGCTGCCGTCCGGCAACGAGATCGAGCGCACGTTTGCGGGAATGAAGGTGAACGGTTCCGGGATGGCGCTGGAGTAGCTCTCCGTCGTCCCGGTGATCTGGTCCAGAGCGTCAATCAAAACCTCCGCTTCCAGGCGGCGCACCGGATAGAACGCGAAGTGGGCCGCGCCGTCGGGGTTGTCCGTCGCGGGCACCGAAGAGAGCTGGTAGGTTTTCGAGTTCAAGATCAGGCGGAAGAGGTGCTTGAGGTTGTAATGGGAGGCGATCAACTCCTTTTCCAACAGCGCCAGGAGTTTGGGGTCTGACGGCGGATTGTCCGGGCGGAAGTCGTCCGGCTCCTGGATGATGCCGCGGCCCAGCAGCCAGGACCAGACGCGGTTGGCGATATTTTGGGTGAACCAGGGGTTTTCCGGATCAATCAGCCAGTTGGCGAAGACCTGGCGCGGATCGCGCTCCGGCGACAACCGGACGGGGGTTCCATCGGGAAACGCCGCCGAGCGGGCCAGGCGGTTGGTCGTCTTGGTCAAGTCGAAGAGAACAATCTCTTCCTTCCACTCAGCCGTGGGCTTGTAGCCGATTTCGGAGAAAAAGGCCGCCATGCCGGCCAATTGGCTGGCGGGCCACTTTTCCGCCCGCGTTCCCATGAACGTCAAGGCGACGGCGCGGGCGATGGCCTGCGGCTCCTTGTTTTGCAAGGCGCGGTAGAAGTTGACCGGCGGGACACGGAAATTGCTGCCGCTGGCGGTGAGCAGTTGGCGGACGAACCGGTCGTAGGGCACGTTGTCCTTGATGCTGGCGCGAATCCAGCGGTGATAGGCCTGGGCGGCATTGGGCCACAAATTGATCGGAAACTCCGCCTTGACCCGCAGCAGGTCGCTCCACTTCATGGCCCAGTAATCGGCGAACTCGTCCCGTTCCAGCAGGCGGTCAATCAAGGCGCCGCGTTTGTTCGGATCACGGTCCAGCACGAACGCTTCCGCCTCGGAGCCTTTCGGCAGCGTGCCGATGACGTCCAAATAAACGCGGCGGACAAAGACCGCGTCGGAGCAGACGCGGGCCGGCTGAATGTTCAACTCGTTCAACCGGGCGAAAACACATTCGTCAATGGAATTCTGAGGCGTAAGGACGGCGGCGCTTTCGTAAATCGTCGCCGACCGTTCCCCCGCCGCCATTGCGCTGAGGGCCGCCAGGACAAGGCCGCCTGAAATGAAGCGCGTTTTCATCGCATCGCCGCGGCTGCTCGGACCGCGCCAATGGAATAGACGCCGGCGCCCGCCGCATGGATACAAAAATTTGAACTGGAGGCCGACGCGTGGAAGACCGCGCCAGCCATTTGAGAGTTCGCGCAAAAATGACCAACGCTTGAGAGGTGTAATTCTCAAAAAAATATGTTTACAAGGGAGCGAGCATGTATCAAATTCATGGAAGGAGGAGTTTTCGACAATCTGGATGATGCGACGGCTGTGAATGAGAAAGCGCATTCAGCCCTTGCTGAAAACATCAGTCTGGACCAAAAGAGAGATTGCAAAATCGCCTGGAGTGCTCGTTGGTCGAATGAACGGAAAAAACAAATGTCTTGGGCGCAAATGGTGGATGGGTTGGCCGGCCTTTTTCCGGATATTATCCGGTGCGGCGGTTGGTGTTCTTATCTGGCTGATTGTGGCACTCAATATGGGGATGGACTTGGATGATTTTTCAGCCTCCGATTCGGCTCCACTTGGAATTATCACCAAAAGTGCGGCTGTATTTGGGGGGCTGGTGGTTCTCGCGTTCCTGGTTTTTTGGGTCCGGTTCTTACTTGCATGGCTGTTCATTCGGGGTTTGGGATTGCTCCGACGGTTATTTAGTTGGCGAATGATTCGCCGTTATCTGTATGGGCTTGCCGGCTTCGCTTTAGCGCTCGCCTTGTTTTACGCCGAAGAAGATTGGCGCGGGAAACGAGATTGGCAGCAATACAAACGCGCCGCGGAAGCCAAAGGCGAACGATTTGATTTGTCCAGCTTTGTCCCGCCCGCCGTGCCGGATGACCAAAATTTCGCGTTCTCGCCGATTGTCTCCAATAGTTGTTTCCGCCGCATTGTTTTTAATGAGTATGGGGTTGAAGAGGCAAGCACCAACGCCGCGCCTCGTTTGGACATCAGGATCAATGCCCGCTACGACTGGAAGCCCTGGCCCACCAATGATTTTCAGGGCAACTGGCAATGTGGGAAGAAAATTGATCTGAAAGTTTTTCAAGCTTACTACCGCGCCCCAGTCAACTCGAACTGGTGGACAGACCGGTATCCAAACCGGCCCAATACAATTCCGCCCCAGCGTGCGACGAACGAATTTCCCGTGACACCACAACCTCAGTCGCCTGTGGCCGACGTCTTGCTGGCGTTGAGCAAATACGATTCAGCCATCGAGGAGTTGCGGCAAGCCAGTCGCCGTCCGTTCTTCCGATTTCCACTCAGATACCGCCCGGAAGCAACTAATGGATTCTCCGAGCCGGACCTGTCTCCGCTCCAGGATTGCGTGGGGGTTTTGCGGTTACGTGCCGTTGCCGAATTGGAAAATGGCCGGAGCGAAAAGGCATTGCAGGATGTAAAACTCATGTTGTATCTGGCAAATCTCGCTCGTCACGAGCCGTGGCGCGAACGGTGGCGCCAACTGTGGCGCACGGCCAAGATAAACTTGGCGCTGCAACCGGTTTGGCAAGGCTTGGCCGACCACAAATGGTCGGACACCCAACTCGCTATGATCGAAGAAGAACTGGCAAAGTTCGATTTTTTGTCCGACTACCAGTATTTCGTTCGCAGCCAGCGTGCCGGGGCAATCGAGGAGCTTGATTCCGTAGAGCGAGGGCGCTTTCATGATTTTTGGGCACAGTTTTATTTCGGTCCTGATCAGGACAACAACTCCCTGTGGGACCGGGTTTTTAACGAAGGCACATTAATATATTTCATGCCAAGAGGCTGGTTTTATGAGAACGACGTTGCGGTGGCCCGAACGTTCCAGGAATCGCTTCGAACCGATACCGAGGTTGACCGGCGAATCATTTCCGCTGGAGTCGCACAACGTTGCGGTGAAGCGATGGCGAACAACCACCAGCATCGTTCGCCCTACAACCTCGCAGCATCAAGCTTGTGTCCTGATTTTGGGAGGGACGCGCGGAATTTCGCGTTCGCCCAATCCTCACTGGATCTGGCGCGCGTGGCCTGCGCCTTGGAGCGCCATCGTTTGGCGGATGGGGAATATCCAGCCGCGCTGTACGTGCTGGCGCCCCGCTTCATGGGAAAACTTCCGCATGACATTATCAACGACCAGCCGTTGCATTATCGGCGCACTGACGACGAACGATTCCTGCTCTACTCCGTGGGCTGGAATGGAGTGGATGACGGCGGGATCGTCGTTCGCAAGAAAGATCCGACGCACGCCACTCTTGACATGGATAAAGGGGATTGGGTCTGGCCGAATCCGGAGAAGTAATCCAGCCTTAGTTTTGTTAATGGTGGACAATCGTTTCCACCGCGCGTGTCGAACGGGTCACACTATAGTTTTGCCCCACCAGCGAGCAGCGAGCTTGAGCCGTGCTGAATGACAAATGAGCCAGAAACGGCTTATTTGTTTTCGAGCAGCTTTGCCTTTTGAAACTGATATTCCGAATCGGTGATGGCCCCGGCGTCTCTGGCCTTTTGCAGGTCAATCAACTGCTGGCCGATAGTGGGCTTCCGAACGTCGGTCTTCGAGCCGCCGCCCAGTTGCAGGCCGCCCACGCATCCGGTCAGGAGCAACGCGGCTGACACGAGGGCCAGGATGGGAATGGATAATCTTTTCATACGTTTTGTTTTTATGTTTGATGTTTGCTGCGCTGAGTCTTTCCAGTGCTTCAAACTTCAATACGGGGCTGGGGACTGAATCTTGCAGCGTCCGGCGAGGAAGATTCCCGGCCAAGCAGCGGGCGGTTGACCGTTTATGCCCCAATGAAAAGCGGCAGCGCGGTTACAAAATCGGCGATGGATTGGAATGGGATTCCGGCCCGGATGGCGTCATAATCACACCATGGCAATTGAACCGCTTCCAGTCGAACAACAGGAACACCGCGCCATCATTGGCCTGTGTGTGCTCGCCGCTTTCGCGGATGGGGCACAGGACGAAGACGAACGCGCGCGAATCCAACAGATCGTCAACGGCTTTTCCGGGGAGGGCCTGGACGTGGCCTCGGTCTATCAGGACGTGCTCGGAGGAAAGTTCTCGCTGGCGACTGCCGCCAGCCAGCTTCAAAGCCCGTCGGCGCGGGCGCTGGGATACGAGATGGCGGTGTGCGTCTGCCATGCCGACGGAGAGTTGAACGATGCCGAAAAGAAATTCCTCTCCGACTTGCATCAGGCGCTTCAGCTCGATACCTCCGCCACGGACAATCACCAGCAAACGGCCCAAGCCCTGGCCGCCCAGCCACCCGGCGCCGCCGTGCCGCCGTTGTTGGACGCGAACCGGGAGGCGGAACTGGACCGGCTGATCTTGAATGCCTCCATCCTGAACGGCGCGTTGGAAATCATGCCGCACACGCTGGCCACGATGGCCATCGTCCCGCTGCAAATGCGCCTGGTTTACCGGGTCGGCCATGCTTACGGATACGAACTGGACCGCGGACACATCAAAGACTTTCTCGCCACCGTGGGCATCGGCCTCACCTCGCAGGTTTTCGAGGGGTTCACGCGGCAATTGATCGGCGGTTTCGCCCGCCGGTTGACCGGAGGGCTGCTGGGCGGGCTGGTGGGACAAGCCACCGGCTCGGCCTTCGCGTTCGCCTCGACTTACGCCCTTGGACAAGTGGCCAGGAAATACTACGCCAGCGGCCGAACCCTCACGGCCGCGCAGTTGAAGGACGTGTTCTCGACGATGCTGGAGGACGGCCGGTCCATACAGGGCCGCTACTCCGGAGACATCCTGCAACGGTCGCGCCAGGTGAACGTCTCCGAGTTGCTCCCGCTGGCGAGGGAGCAGTAAGGGTCCGTTTTGAAGTTGTGCCAACGTATTCGTCAACCCTCGATATGAAAGGAAAATAATTATGCGGAAAACATGGCGTGCGCTGAAATTCCTGTTTGCCGGTCCGGTCATCCTGTTGTTTCTGGTGATTATCAACGTGGTGGCCTGGCCCGGATACTGGTGGGTGCAATGGGCGGCGTTAGGAATCGGCATTGCCTGGGTGATCAGCTTGTTGCGGGTGATTCGCGCGGCGATCCTGCTGGGCGGACTGGCCGCGCTGGCCGTTTATCTCCAGAAAAAATGGGGACCCGTCAAGTAGCAACAAGAAATCAGAAACAAATCGCGCCATGCCTCGTCCTCCTCCGCGGTGCTCCAGTCGGCCGCCCAGGCGGTCTGGGCCAACGGCAGGAGGTTTTCGCCTCCTTCTTCCGACGTGTTCTGCCTGGTTTTGAGGAAGACGAGAAAGTCAAACACCTCGCGCTGCACCGGTTCGGGCGCAGTCTTGATTTCCTCGATCAGAGTCTTGGTGAACTTGCTCATGGCATTTGGTTTCTTGCCCGCCTATGACACGGTTTGTGCAAGCGGGCGCACGTGCAGGACGCCTTTTGCCGTCAGCGGTTCGATTTGTGACTCGCGCACGGTGACAACGTCAACGGTTTCTCCGACCGCGTTAAACACTTCCAGGGTGTAACCCGGTTCCTGCCCCGGACGGCCTGGATGGTGCTCGACAATCGTGGCGACATCTCCGCGCCGAAGCCGGTGCTTGGGAAGATTGGCCTTGAGCGATACTCTGCTGAACATTTCGTATTTCATGTCTTGTCCGGATGAATTTCATCTCACTCTTCACTTTTGCGGGAGAGGAGTTGGACTTTGGCGGGGGGGGCCGAGAGCGTCATCAACGGGTCTTCTTCGAGCAGGGACTCGTCCAGGGGCACGATCAATTCGCCGCCGGCGTCCGCTTCCAATTTCCGGTCGCCGCTTTTGGCGTGGATGACCAGCGCGGCGGGCTTGGTTCCCGGAGAGAAAATCAATTTCAAGCCTGACATGACCAGTTTGGGGGCATCGGGAAAGAACTGGCGCATTTTCGCCTGCACGTCCTCGCAATCGCGCGTCGCCCGCATCACCAGCCCGTAATGAATGGAGTTGGTCATCTGGCGGACGACGGACCGGGCCAGGCCCGCCTGCCAGTTCAGTTGCATCGTGCCTTTGGGCTGGTTGGTGATGAGCCACGGGTCCTCCGCCAGCAAATCGTCCCGCAACGGCACGGCGATGTCGCCGTCGGGGCTGATATTGAGGGGGATTTTGCCGGATTTGGAGTCGATATAAGCCTCCAAGTCGCTAGTCTTGACATTGGGCAAAGCGGAGCGCAACTGGAGGGCGATCTGGAGATTGGGGTGGGCCTGGCGCAGCTCGGCCTGGATTTTCTGAATGCGGTAGAGATGGTGGTAGGGCAGGCGGGCGTTCTCCGCCAGCGCGGGGAAGTGCAGGAGAAAAATCAGGCCGAGGATGGCAATTCCGGGGAGCGCGGGCGTCCCGCCCGCAGTGTTTGGCGTCCCGCCAAACACATCCCTGCCTTCTTGCTTTTTGAACGCGACCGCGCGCCGCGCCATCCATCCGAAGAAGAATCGATGGCAGGGAATCAGCCACGAAGCGGGGCGCGAGACGCACCTCGCGGCGACCGGGGCGCCCCCGCTCCCCAAAGAAATGCCAAGGTGCATCATAACTTCATTGTCGTGATACTAGTTGGCAACCGCGGGCCGGGGCGGGAGACCCGGCTCGGACGGGGTTGCGGGAAGACCCGCCTTGAAACTGGCCCAGAAACGGGGCGGCAGCAGCGCCAGGACAATGAGCGCCACCTGGCTGATGTCAAATCCCACCAGCCACGGGAACGCTTTGTCCATGAATCCGTAGGAGTGCAGTCCGATGCCGAGCATGTTGACGCCGAACCAGGAAAAGCTGGTGACGACGTTGCCAAAGACGGCCATGGCCATCAGCCCGCGTTCCTTGATCATGCCGCCCCAGCGCGCGTGCAGGATGACGGCGTTCCACAAGACGATGAGCAGCGCGCCGTTTTCCTTCGGGTCCCATCCCCAGAAGCGGCCCCAGGATTGATCGGCCCAAATCCCGCCCAGAATCGTGCCGACGAAACTAAACAGCGTGGCGAAGCACACAATCCCATAGACCATCCGGCTCAACGCCCGCGCCAGGTCCGGCGTCAGCGTGCGGGTGAAGAAGCCGCGCACGATGTAAATGACGGCGAGCAATCCCGCCACGAACATCGAGGCGTAGCCCGTCGTCACGACCACGACGTGGGTGGCGAGCCACAAGTTGGTGTCCAGGACCGCGCGCAGCATTTCCATGGTGTCGCCGCTCAGGGCGAGGTGGTGGGCGATGATCAGAGTGGTGAAGCCGATGAAGCCGGCGACGACCAGGCCGATGCCGCCTTTGAAAACGCGTTCCAGAATGATCCCCAGCAGGCAGGCGCCCCAGCCGATGAAGACGGCCGAGGAATACAAATTGGTCACGGGCGGGCGGCCTTCGAGGTACATGCGAAAGCCCAGGCCAATGGAATGAATGACAAAGGCCAGGATCAGCAGCGCCAGCCCCGTCCGGCGCAACGGCTCGGACAGATTGATCCAGAAAACGCAGCCCAGCAGCAGCGCCGCGATGTAAATGACCATGCTTTTGTAGAACGGCTCGATTTGATTGAAGAAAAATTCCTGGCCGCCCTTTTGCAGCGCCAGATCGAGATCGTTTGCCTGCGCCCAGGCGCGGTATTGGGCGACCGCCTGATTGAATTCAGCCGGTTTGTGATTGCGATAGGCGGCGGCCATCGCGGCGTAATGGGTGACCGCCGGGTTCAATTCGTCCGAGCGCAGGGCTTGCATCAAGTTGGTGCCGATGTTGCACCAGGCCTGGCGCGGCTGGCCGGGCAGAGGCGGGATAATCATCGGATAAGCCAGCCGGGAAACCTCGTCGTAACGATTGAAAAACGTGCCGATGCGCTGCAAGTCCTCTTGGTTGGCCGGCTTGCCCTGGTCGGTCTGTTCGACGGCCAGCCGTCCCGGCGCGAGCGCAGCCTGGTAGAGGCGCAATTCCTCCTGGAAATCACCGGCGCCTTCCGGTTCGAGGCTGTTCTTGAGGCGGTGGTAAAGCACCAGGCTGTTATACAAGTGCATCAGGTCCTTCTGGAACCCGTTGCGCAATTTGGCCGCGTCCTCGCCCTGGGCCTGCTCCGCCTCCACCAGCTTTTGGGCTTGGGATTGGATGGAATCGATTTGATTGGTCAACTCGTTGAACGAGTAGTATTCGAGTCCGATTTTTTCCGTGCCCATCAACCCCTCCAAATCCGGGTGTTGGATGCGGAACACCTTCAACTGGTCCGCCACTTCAGGCCGGGCCAGGGTGTCCATCAGCCATTCCAGGGCGGAGAGCGGCGGCCCGTTGGTGACCCGCACAATGGAGCGGCCGCTGATGCTCAAAAGCGAATTGCGCGCCACCGAATCGAAAGGCTGAACCCGCCCGTCCAGCAAAACGGGCAGGCGTCCGAAACCGGCCAGGTCAAAACCGTCCTTCGGTCTGGGTGCCTGCACGCCGGACAAGAACCAGGCGGCAAAAACCGCGGCGGCAATCCAGGGCAGCCACTTTTTCATGGGTCACTCCTTTTGGCGGGGGCGCCGTTGGCCAGCAGGGGTTCCAGCGGCGGGGCGGCGGACGGAGTGCGGGCGGCGACCGGCTTGGCCGCCAGCGCGCGTTTCCGGGCGAAGCCGGCCAAGTGCGTCAAGAATTGGACGACCAGTCCGAGCGCGACCAGCGAGCAGGCGATGTAAGGCGCCAGCGAGGCGGGATTGCGCACGACCTCGAGGATGCTCACCCGGTCACCCGGCTCGAAGCTCGCCTGGAAAAAAGTTGCGCCGCGATAGCGCAGGGGGTTGTTCATGTAAATAAGAATGTCGCGGTCCTCGCCCGCGCCGGGATCGTTGAGGTGGATTTTGCTGGAGAAATTCTTCGGAATGTCCGTCCCCGCGTAAACATCGTGATTGAAGGCCAGGAGCGTGATGCTGTAGGGGTTGTAATAGCGCGCCGCCCGCAACGCCAGTTGATAGGTCCGGCCGTTGAACGCGAAGCTCTGCGGTTCGGTCAGTGAAACACCGGACAACAGCCCTCCAACCTCGTTCTGCAATCCTCCCACCCACGGATAGCGCGTCAGCCAGGTGGAAACGATCCAATCGCCAATCGGGCCTTTGTCCGAAACAACCTGCACCAACGCCGCCGGCTTGTTTTCGTCGTCCATCCGCCGGGTGACGGGCGCGGGGCTGAAGAACAATCGCCGGCCAATGCCGGCGCCGGCCTTGAGCTTTTCCGCCCCGCCCGACATCGGGCCGGCGGGCGCGGAATTGGGGAAATAGTTTTCGACGCGCAACGCAAAGGGCAGTTCCGGCGTCCGAATCTCGCCGCCCCTGGCCAGGAGCGATTCGGGGATGGCCACCACGCGGTCTTTAGCGGGGTCGGTGACATCGATGACGGCCAGTTCGTTCTTGCGGCTGTCTTCGGAGTAATTTTTGGTCCCGCCGACCTCGATGCGCATCTGGCTCTCGGTCTGGAAAATTTCCGTCACAAACTGGCCCGCCAGCAGGAGAATCAATCCGGCGTGAACCAGGATAATCCCGGTTTTGCGGCGCTCGAATCGAAACCGCTTGATGTGCGCCGCCAAAAGGTTCGCCAGCAGCACCAGCCCGATGAGCCAGCCGCCGGGGAAAACGGGAATTCTCCAGTGCGTCCCGCGCGGGGTCCAGTAAATAAGAAAGCTGCGAAAGAATTCCGCCTGCACCGCGTAAAGCCCCAAATGCACCTGCGCCAGCGTCCCGCCAAACACCAGCAAGATCGCCAGACAGAGACAAACCACCGTCAAACGGAGCGACGCAAAGGAGTTAAAAACGCGAGTGGGCATGGCCTACGGATATTGCGCGCCCTTGACGAAATTCACAAAGCTGTCTTTTTCCTTCCCCACCAGCGGGCCGTCTCCCAGCAACTTGTAAAACCACGTCTTGTCCCCGCGCGGCACGATGGCCCCGACCAGGCGCGCCGGCCGGCCTGTTCTCGAATCCATCCCCGTAAAATCCACCAAGGTCGCCTTGCCGCCCGCCGTTTCCAGCGTTTCGGTCACGCCGGCCAGTTCGTCGGCCTTGACCGGCGGCAGGCCCATCTGGCCGCGCCAGCGGTTGACATTGTTGAACGTGCCGCCGACGTCGCCGGGGAAAAAGCTGACGCTGACCGCCGCCTTGGCGCCCGCCTGGTCCGCGATGGAAAATTTCTTGCGGACCATCGGGCCAGGCTCTGTCTCCGTCCAATCCGCCGGCGCCACCCATTTTGGCAAATCGGACGCGGCCTCCGCCGACGCTGGCGGGGCGGGCGCCGGGGCGGCGGCTGCCGATGGGGCAACTGCCGGCGCGGGCGCTTCCTCTCCCGCGCCGCTGAAATGGATTGATTTCAGGAAATCGGAAAAGGCCGGCTTGGCCGCCGCGACGACCTCGGTGTCTCCGCGCATTTTGAAAAACCACGTGGCGCCGTTGCGGGAGACCATCGCCACCACCGTGCGCGCCGACGAACCCGCGAGGTCGAAAAGTTTGCCCTGGAAAGAATCGACCGTCACCGGCTGCGAGGAGACGGCGCTTTCCTCCACCGGGGGCAACCCCAATTCCTGCCGCCAGCGGTTGACGTTGTCCCGTTCCGTCCCGACCGATCCCGGAAAGGAAGTGATGGCCACTTCGGCCTTCCCCCCGTTTTTGCCGGGCACGACGAAGTTGCCCTTGCGGATGCTGGTCGGGGCCAATTCCTGCCAGCCCTCGGGAACGGTCCAATGGATGGGCGCGGCATTGACGGCGAAGTCGGGCGCGTCCATCGGCGGATGGCCGGGGGGCATGGCCATCGGCGGATGCTCCTTGGGAACGGTGTAAGTCCGAATCTGATCATCCGCGCGCCCAACGCAGACGGTTGCGATAAGAGCCGCGCCGGCCAAAGTGATGCTACGAAAAGACAATCTCATTATTGAGCATACGATACCATGTCCGGGCGCGGGCAAAAGCCATTTTTTGGCATTTCCCGAACAAGGATGAAGAGATGAAAGAAGGAAGAAGGATGAAGGAAGAACCCTGATCCTCGCGTAACGAAAGGACGGCTGCGGATCGGGGAGAACACGCGCCCTTATAGGTCTTCCAAAGTTATTCATCGGCGGCAAGGTGAGCGCAGCGAATTTAGCACCGCAGCCGACGGTGAATAACTTTGGAAGACCTATAAGGGCGCGTGTACTCCCCTGAATGTTTCGCGCCCGTCTTAAGATTTGGGAAGAAGGAACCGGGTTGGCAACGGCGACCGCTTCGTGTTAGCTTGACTTGGCGGAATTATGAAAGCGACGCCGATTCATAAATCGGAGGCATTCACTCGCATCGAGTTGATCGTGGTGATCTTGGCGGTCATTGCTGTTTTTGTGATGGTTACAATGATTCTGCCGCCCCTTCACCCCGTGCGGGCCAGTATCAATCGCGTATCCTGCATAAATAGCCTTAAACAAATCGGCACCGCTTATCGCATTTGGGCCAGCGATCATAACGGCCGCTTTCCCGCGTCGGAATCCGTGGCCAACGGCGGATGGCGGGAGTTTCTGACCAACGCCGATCAAGGCTCCCTGTGCTGGACCAACTACGCGATCATGGCAGACTATGTGGGGCGATCACCAAGGGTGCTCATATGCCCATCGGATGAACGGCAGCCTGCCGGAGAGTTTATCGGAGGGCCTCAGACTGGAAGCAGTCGCGACGCCTCTGATTTCAAAGACAATCGGACGCTCTCCTATTTCGTGGGCTTGAGCGCCGACGGTAGCCAGCCTCAGTCGCTGCTGGCGGGTGACCGCAATTTGGGCGGCGGAACGAAGCCTCGCAGCGATTACGGCTTCTCCCCCGAAAGCGGCAAAGGAAATGACGTCGCCATTCAAACCAACTCGAAAACCGGTCCAGTTTGCTGGTCGTTAAAGGTGCATTCCGCAGGGAATTCGGCTGGCGCCGGAAACATCCTGCTGGGCGATGGCAGCGTTGAACAGGTTACCAGTGGCTCGTTTCGCTCGCAATGGCAGCCCGTGGCCGGCCCAACCACCAACTGGCCCGCCGGCCATGTTCCGTCGGCTCCTTCCGTCCGCGTGCTCTTTCCGTGATTTTTGCGTGGCGGTTTGCGGCTCGTAATCTTAATCTTAATCCTAATCTTCATCCTCTTTCGGACGGGGATTAAGATTAAGATTATGATTATGATTAAGATTTGGAGGAACTACTAAATAGTTGTCATATGAACATTTTCAAATTCATTCACCGGACCGCCCCCGTCGCGCTCGCGCTTCTTGTTTGCTCGTGCCGGACGCCCGCGCCGACCGCGACCCAGGCCGAATCGGCCAGCCCCGATCCTTACGCCAACGAAACTCCCGCGCAGCGCGACGCGCGCATGAAATGGTGGCGGGAAGCCCGCTTTGGCATGTTCATCCATTGGGGGGTCTATTCCGTGCCGGCCGGGACTTACGACGGCAAGCAGGTGCCGGGGATTGGCGAGTGGATCATGAACCGCGGGAAAATCCCCGTGGCCAGATACCGCGAATACGCGAAGGAGTTCAACCCGGTCAAATATAACGCGGACGAATGGGTGTCCCTGGCCAAGGCGGCCGGCATGAAGTACATCGTCATCACCTCCAAGCATCACGACGGTTTCGCCATGTTTGACTCCAAGGCGAGCGACTGGAACATCGTCAAGGCCACGCCGTTCGGGCGCGATCCGCTGAAGGAGCTGGCCGCCGCCTGCAAGAAACAGGGCGTCAAACTCGGCTTTTATTATTCGCAGGCGCAGGATTGGAACAATCCCGGCGGGGCGGCCGCGGGCGGCCATTGGGACCCGGCGCAGGACGGGAGCATGGACGACTACCTTCGCAACGTCGCGGCGCCGCAGGTGAGGGAGATTCTCTCCCATTACGGGAAGATTTCTGTTCTTTGGTTTGACACGCCGGTCGATATGAACAGGGAGCGGGCGTCGATGCTGCTGCCGTTGCTGCGCCTGCAGCCCGGCATCATTTACAACAACCGGCTGGGGAGCGGATTCAAGGGCGACACCGAAACGCCGGAGCAGCGCATCCCGGCGACCGGCTATCCGGGACGCGATTGGGAAACCTGCATGACGATGAACGACACCTGGGGCTACAAGAGTTACGACGATCATTGGAAAAGCGCGGAGACGCTCATTCACAATCTGGTCGATATTGCCAGCAAAGGCGGCAACTACCTCCTGAACGTCGGGCCGACTTCGGAAGGGTTGATCCCCGGGCCGTCGGTCGAGCGGCTGCGCGCCATCGGCGCGTGGATGAAAGTCAACGGCCCGGCCATTTATGGCACGACCGCCAGCCCGTTCAAGAGTTTGCCGTGGGGCCGCTGCACCAAAAAGCTGACGGCGGGCGGCGCGACCCTTTATTTGCACGTTTTCAAGTGGCCCGGCGACGGGCAGTTGCTGGCACCCGGCCTCAAAAACGACGCGACGAAATGCTATCTGCTGACCGGCGCGGGAAAGAAACCGCTGGCCGTGCGCCGCGCCGCGGAAGGGTTGGTCATATCGTTGCCGGCGGCGGCGCCCGATCCGATTTCCTCGACGGTCGTGCTCAAGATCAAGGGCGCCCCAAGCATCGAGGAGCGCTGAAATACCCTCATTCTGTTCAGGAGCGCGCCGAATTTGAAATCAGCCAGTAAGCCATACTGTCATATGACAGTATGTCGAGTAGCAGGCCGAGGAGAATGATAACGGTCCAAGCTCGTCACCGCTCATTGATCCGGCATTACCATATCGGTCAAGCCTATCCGCAAATCCGCCGGCTGGATTCCTTTCTTGAACTGACCAAAGCCGAACCAGGACGGTTTGTACTTGCCGACGTAATTCACATCCGCGCAGGCGGGGATTTTGTCCTCCAAGCCAACGGCCCAATAGCAGGCGTTGATCAGCAGGCGGCGCAGGCCTTCGTTCTGCAAATCGACCGCCGCGCCCATCGTGGTGGTCACGACTTTCGAGGTCTTGCCGTTCTCGCCCGTGTAATCGCGCAGCCAAACCACCGGCATGAGCGGATTGTTCTTAGGGCCGGAGACGGGCGGGTCGGTCGGTTTCATGCCGGAAAGCACCTGGCCCCAAACCAGAACCTGGGCGTCGTTCGGCAGGTGAAGGACCTTATAAACATCCGAAGGCGCCCAGAGGTCCGTCACGCCGCGGAGAATCGGATGGTTGGTCATGGCGGGGTTGAGGAGGCCGCGGGTGCTTTCCTTGCCGTGGTCACCGTGGTGAGCGATCCAGGTTTCGCCCAGGACCTGCCGGCCGAAGCCGCCGGGCCAGTCCCGATTGCGATAATCATACTTGACGTAGGCGCTGCGCGTGTTCGTCCCGTAGGAAAACGCATGAGTGCTGGTGCGCAACGCGACGATCGGCTTGCCCGCGTTGAGATAATCGACGAAATGCTTCATCTGTTCGTCCGGCAATTGGCGAAAGCGCAGTTGCATCACGCAGAGATCGGCCGAGTCCAGCGCCTGGAGGCCGGGGAGATTGGTCTGCACGTCGGGGGCAATCGTGCCGTCGGCCGGATTGATGGAAAAGAGGACGGTGCATTTGAAACCGTGATGCGCGGCAAGGATTTTCGCCAGCATGGGCAACCCCTCCTCCGAGCGGTACTCCTCGTCGCCCGCGAGAAAGACGATGTGCTTGTTCCGGCCCGGCCCGGAGCCGCCTTCATAGACGACGCCGTCGCCGTCCCGCGCCGACGCCAAAGGAAGCGACTGGGCAAAAGCGGCGCGACTCTGCCCGGCCAGGCAGAGAACAAGCCAGATCAACACTGGGCGACGCAAGCGCAGAACGGGTACATTTGACCGGAAATCCGGCGCGTGTCAAATGCTCATCCGGCGCAGGATGGCGGAGGGGGAACCCGCCAGGCGATTTGTAATTGACAACTGAAAATCTGGAATTTGGAATTTGGGAGGCGCGTCCGGTCGATGCGCTGGAGGAAGAACCTCTTGACGCGGAACGGCCGGGAGCGCAAATAGAAATGCCCATGACTGTGCCGCAAATTCGTTTTTCCGCCGGCGGACCGCCCGCTTCGCGTCTCGCGCTGGGCGCGTGGCGCCTGGCCGACGCCCGCCTGACCAGTGACGAAATCCGCGCCCTGATCCAGCAGGCGGTCGAGGTTGGGATCACCACCATCGATCACGCGGACATTTATGGCGGGCACACCTGCCAGAGGCTTTTTGGCGACGCGCTGGCGGGAGACGCCGCGTTGCGCGACCGGCTGCAGCTTGTGACCAAATGCGGCATCAAATTGATCCCGCCGTCGGGGTCCGCCCAACGAGTCAAGTACTATGATACCAGCCGCGCCCACATTCTGGCGTCGGTGGACGATTCCCTCAAAGCGTTGCGCACCGACCGGGTCGAGGCGCTGCTGATTCACCGCTCCGATCCGATGCTGGACCCGGACGAAGTGGCGGAGGCGTTTGTGGCGCTGAAGCAAGCGGGCAAGGCGCTGCACTTTGGCGTTTCCAATTTCACGACCGGGCAGTTTGACCTGCTGGCCTCGCGCCTGCCGTTCGGATTGGTGACGAACCAGTTGCAATTTTCTGTGTTACACACCGGCCCGCTCTACGACGGCGCCTTTGACCAGTGCCTGCGCCTGCGCCTTTCGCCGATGGCATGGTCGCCCTTGGACGGCGGCCGGCTGCTGAAGGCAGAGGACGAAAGGGCGCGGCGGGTGCGGCGGGCGCTCGGGGAGGTCGGAAAGGAACTGGGCGGTGCGACGGTTGAACAAGTGGCGCTGGCCTGGATTCTGGCGCATCCGGCGCGCATCATCCCGGTCGTGGGAACGACCAATCGCGAACGGGTGCAAAGCGCCGCCGCCGCCGCCGGCCTGTCCCTTTCGCGCGAGCAATGGTTCTTCATTCTCGAGGCCTCGGCGGGCGAACCGGTGCCGTGAGCCACGGAACTGAAGCCTGCGTCCTCGACATTGCGCCGCCGGGCGAATACCGTTCGCCTGCCAAATGAATTACAAGAAAATCCCATCATTCCGTGCGTTTCCGCAGCGCCTTCTGACCCGGTGTTTTGGCTTCGCGTTGGCGGGTTGGCTGGCCGCCGGCTCCTCGACGCTGGCCGCACCCGTCACGCCCGACACGGCCAAGAGCGCGGTCCAGGGATGGCTGCGCCTGGATGAAAAACCGCTGGGCGCCCGATTGTCCGCCAGGATCAAGAACACCGAAACCGTCAAAGACGCCACCGGGACAGCGCTTTATCATGTCGTCCATCTGGCGCCGGCCGGATTTGTCATTGTGTCCGCGGACGATTTCGTGGAGCCGATCATTGCCTTTTCCGCCCGCGGCCGGTTCGATTCCAGCGCGGGCGAGGGCGTGGCAGTGATCGTCAACCGCGATCTGCCGCGGCGGATGGCGCGGGCGCGGACCGGCGGGCGCGATGCACAGGCGTTGCGCGCCCATCATCAATGGCACGGCCTCCTGCTCGGTTCTCCCAATCCGCCGCCGGATTCCGAGCAGAACGGGTACATTGTCGCGGTGTCGCAGGTGTGGGTGGCGCCGTTTGTGCAGACGCTGTGGAACCAAACCACCGACCAAAGTCTGAGCGACGCCTGTTACAATTACTACACTCCCCCCAACGCCAGCGGCGACGTAAATAATTACCCCTGCGGCTGCGTGGCCACCGCCCTGGCGCAGTTGATGTATTATTTCCATTACCCGACGGCTTCAGTGGGCAGCGGCAGCTTCTCCATCACCGTCAACGGTTCCGGGACCACGGCCAATTTGCGCGGCGGCAATGGCGTCGGCGGGCCTTACCAGTGGGGCAACATGCCCCTGAATCCGAACGGCCCAACCGACACCCAGGCGCAAGCGGTGGGCGCTCTGACTTTCGATGCCGGCGTTGCCGTCAACATGGACTATGAGGCGGGTGGCTCTTCCGCTTACTTGGCGCACGCCTACAACGTCCTGACCACCACCTTCAAGTTTGCCAACGGCGGCTATGACGAAGACGACAGCAACGGCCTCGGCGGGACGAACTTGTTGGGCATGATCAATCCCAACCTGGATGCGCGCCTGCCCGTGACACTCGGAATCCAAGGGCCTTCCGGCGGGCACTGTGTGCTGTGCGACGGTTACGGGTACAGTTCCGCCACGCTCTTTCATCATCTGAACGCGGGCTGGGGCGGCGACGACGATGTGTGGTATGCGCTCCCGGCCATCAACACCCCCGATAACGGGGATTACACGATAGTGACTTCCTGCCTGTATAATGTCTTTACCAATGCCACAGGCCAAATCATCAGCGGACGCGTCACGGACCCGGCGGGGGCGCCCAGCGCCGGCGCGATCATCACCGCCGTGCGCGCCGCGGGCGGCACTTATACCGCGACGGCGGACACCAATGGAATCTATGCGCTGGCCCGAATTCCGGCGGCTTCGCATTATACGTTGACTGTCACCAACACCGGCGCCGCCTCGGCTGGCGGTAGTTATTCGACCGGCACATCCACCTACAATGGCTCTTCCAGCGGCAACGTCTGGGGCGCGAATTTCACGCTGTCGCCGCCGCTGCTCGTCCTGCCTGAGACGGGCTTCGCGGCGGTCGGCCCGGCGGGCGGCCCGTTCAGTGTCACGGCGCAAACGTATTCCCTGACCAATACGAGCGCGGCCTCCGTGAGTTGGACGCTGGCCAACAGTTCCTCCTGGCTGGGCGCCAGCGCCGGCAGCGGAACGGTGGCGGCGGGCGCGGCTTCCGGCCTGACCATCAGTTTGAGCGCCGCCGCCGGCAGTCTGCCGGCCGGGACAAACCTCGCCACGATTTGGATCACCAACCTCAACAATCACCTCGCGCAATCTTTGCCGTTCTCTCTTATCGTGCAATCGGCCGACTATCCGATGGCCGTCACGGGGTTCAACGACGACGTGGTGGTTGAGAATACGGCGGTGGGCGGCAACAGCCCGCTCTACGCGGATCTTTTTGACGGGACCAACGCGTTCTTTTCCCCCGCCACCTCGTTTTGTTTTTACCAATCAGGCCTTTCCGCCTTCAATATCCAAACGGGCGCGCCGGCGGTGGAAGGGCTGCCGGCGAGCGGATTTTTTACGAGCGCGGCGGATAAAGCGACCACGTTTCAACTCGGCCCTTACGCCGGCAACAACGTGCTCTATTTGAGCGCCGGCGCGGCCTCCGGCACTTTGACGTTGGTGTCGCCGCTGGCCTGCCGGTCGTTGTCCGTGCTGGCCGCCTCGTCCGAGGGCGGCGGGACCGGCTCGTTGGTCCTGCAATTTGCGGATAATTCCAGCAGTTCTCCCCTTCCCTTCAACGCGACCAACTACTTCACGAGCAACACGGCGGCGGCGGGCGCGGCCCTCACCAAGTTTGGCATCCTGGCAACGGGCAATTACAATGAGTTTGATGTTTTTGAAGACTCCTCCATCTTCCCCAGCTTCTACCAAACATCCATCAACCTGAAGTCGCTCGGCTTGCATACCAAGCCGATCCGGTCGGTGGCCTTCACCATGCCCGCCGGCGCCAGCCCCGGCACTGTCACCGGAATTTTCGCCCTGAGCGGAACGGAATCGCCCTTTCCGGTCATCACGTCCCAGCCGCAAAGCGCGGCGGCCGCCAGCGGCGGCAACGTGACACTGAGCGTGGGAGTGACGGGCGCGGCCCCCTTGACCTACCGCTGGCTGCTCAACGGTTCGACGGTCGCCGGCGCGCAAACCAATTTTGTGAACATCGCCAGCGCGGGGGCGGGCAACGCCGGCAGTTACCAGGTGATTGTGACCAACACCGCCGGCGCCGTCACCAGTGTGGTGGCCGTGTTGAGCGTGACCAACTTCCCGGTCAGCTTCGTCACCGGAGCGGGCGGGCCGCGGTACTCCGGCGGCAAACTGATTTTGCAGTTGACGAATCTGACGGGACAGGGCCAGGTGGTGATCGCGGCCTCGACCAATCTGGCGCAGTGGGTTCCGCTCTTCACCAACCCCTCCGCTTTCGGCGGGTTCTCCGTCACGGATTCCGCCGCCGGCAGCTTCCCTCATCGTTTTTACCGCGCGACCACGCCGTAAGCCTCTTTAGGTGAGAATTTGTGTGAGAATTCGAGATTGGAACAGATTGCAATTCTCCGGCCCGGCGGCATAGAGTTGATGAAATACGGAGCATGAGCCCGCGCTGGAAAATCTGGGTGGGGCTGGCCATCGGCGCTGTCGTCTGCGTCTTTTTCGTGGCGCGCTGGGGGGATAGCGCGCAAACCGCCCTCGAGGAAACCCGGCGCGAGTTGCGCCGGCAGGGTTTCAAGACTGACCTGAGCGAATTCAACTTCACGACTTCCGCCGAAATGCGCGCCCGCGCCGCCGCCCTGGCCTCTCCCGGCCTGGCCCGCAACCGCGCGTTTCGCCAAATTGACACGCCACTGATGACCGCGGTGGGACCCAACTCGGCGGTCGTCTTCTGGCGCGATGGCAAGCCGGTATCTTACACGGGCGAAGACCTTTGGGCGCAATGGCGCGAAACCATGAAGGACAACCAGGCTGTGCTCGACGCCGCTTGCGATGCGGCGCTCTCCGGTCCCATCCGCTTCGAACCCACGTCCCGCTCGGGCTACGGCATGTTGCTGCCGCACCTGGCGGCGGTCAGGACGCTGACCGAAACTCTCGGCGCGCGCGCCATGCTCGACTTGCGCGATGGAAACAAAGAGGCGGCGTGGACCAACCTTCTGGCCTCGACCGCGCTGGTCACTTCCTGGGACCCCGAGCCTGCCGAAACGTCGCACCTGGTCCGCTGCGCGTACGTCACCTCCGCTTACAACACCACCTGGCAGGCGCTCCAGGCGGGCGGCTGGCGCGACGACCAATTGGCGGAACTCCAGCGCGCGTGGGAGTCCGCCGATTTCTTCAAAGGCTTGCCGGAAACCGAAGCCTTCGCCCGCGCCAGCGCGGCTGACGCCTGCCAACAGGAGCGCCGGCAACCGCCGGGGCCGGGCCTGCCGCTGACGGAGATGATCCGCGCGCCCCAGGAAGCCTTGCGCGCATGGGTCTCCTATTGGCAACGGCTCCAGTACCTCCGCCACGGGAGCTATGAGAACGAAAGGAACCTCTTGCTCTTCCATCGGGACCGCGAACTGCAACTGCGCGCCGCCGTCCAAGTCCCGACTTGGTCAGAAATGCGCCGGCTGGCCGCAGTAACCAACGTCGTTCCCTTCCAACCAAGAAATCAGTATCGCTCGCCAGCGCTGATGATGATGAATACGAGGCAGATGGCGATGCGTTTCCAATCGCAGGGTCAGGGACCGCTGGGCCGGACGGCGGAAGCGGAAGCCCGGCGACGGCTCCTCATCACCGCCATCGCGCTGGAGCGCTACCGCGGCCGCCACGGTTCCTATCCGAAGTCGCTGCCAGAACTCGCGCCGGAATTGCTGAAAAGTCCGCCCATTGATTTCATGGACGGCCAGCCGCTGCGCTATCGTCTGGCCGACGACGGCCATTTCCTGCTCTATTCGGTCGGATTGGATTGCACCGATGACGGGGGAAAAATGCCGGAGATCAGACGTCGGGGGTACCCTAGCCCCAATTACCCCACGGGCCGCATCGGCGAGGGGACGGATGTGGTTTGGCCGTTGCCGGCCACTCCCGCCGCGGTGGCCGCGCGGGAGGAAGAAGAGCGTCAAGCCGCACTACAGTGGCAGGCTGAAGCCGAGCAGCGCATGGAAGAGGCGGACAAAGAGCGGGAGGCGGGGCGCCGAGCCGTGGGCGAAAGAATACTGGCGGAAAAGCCGGCTCCGAGATTGAAAGAGCCGCTCTATCAGGGCCGGCCGTTGAGCGAAGCGCTCCGCAGTGGGCCGGGGCAGACCAATCTTTCCCTGGACGAATTGCTGACTGTCAAACAGATTATCACGACGAACGACCCGGATGTGGCCACTTTTGAAGTGCCGGTCAGTTACGAGGCCGCGGCCAAAATCGGGCGCCTTCATTTGGTGGTGGATGGCGGATCGGAGGATCGCTTCGAGGGCGGCGAACCGCAAGAATGTCGGCGGGCCGGCAACGGCAATAGTTTGCTGGTCTGGAACACGACCTATGATCCGCCGGGCCGGCACGCCGTCCGGGCCGAACTGCTCCTGAGCCATCGGCGGGGAGAATCTGGCGAAGTTCGCGTCCAAGGTCCGGCGGCGCCCTTCTTCTCCAGTAATCTTTGCCAGTTCAGTCACCGCTACGATTTTTTCAACGCCCGGGGCGCGACGCTTTACGCCAGGCTGCCGGAGTCCAACGGAGTCTATTCCATTGAACTCAAGGACCCCGCCGGGGAACACATCAAAACTTTCACGGGAACCACCTCCAACGGGGTGATCCAGGTGCATTGGAATCTGGTGGACGACCGCGGCCGGGCCTACCCGAATCAATCATTTGACTCCGTCTTCAGCGTCACGCTCCCCGATTCGGGGCGGTCGCAGACGATGAAAGGGCCGTGAGACAATCGTCTCACGCGATGATGCTGTCAATCAAACTCTCGATTCCTCTCCGGAATTCCGCTTCTCCGGGAGGTTGCCGCCAATGGACCCGTGGAACTCCCCGCTGCAACCCGTCGGCCAGCGCGCGCGCCACCAGCGGGGGAAAAATGCCGGCGGCTTTCCCTTGCGCGTTCTCAATGGCGGCCGGCAAGTTCAGGGTGTCCCGGCAGCAAAGCCAGAAAAGGTCCGCCAAGTCCTTCGGCTCCTGGCGGTCGGTCAGGGCGCTGATCTTGTTGGCGAGGATGTTTTCGCGCGTGTCCAGCGCTCCCAACTCTGGATGGTTCCACGGTTGTCCGATGCGAAAGGGCACATCATTGACGAATTCCAGCTTCAGCGGCGCCGCGCCGTGAAGAAAAGCCCGGCCGAATCTTTCCTCGCGCAGCACCACTTCCAGGCGCAGGTTCTCCTTTTCACCGTCCCGGCGCAGCATGTCCAGGCAGCGGTCCCGCCACAGTTCGAAGTCCGGGGAATCATTGACAAAAAAGTCAAGGTCATCCGAGAACCGATGCCCGTAGTAACCGCGGCTGAGCGCCGTGCCGCCACTGAGATGGAAGCCTTGTTGCACCTTGCGCAGCCGGGCCAGCGCCCAATCCTGCGATGCGTAGAGTTGGTCCCAGTCATTAACCATGGGAAGCAGGGTGCTGGCGGAACCATTGATGCATGAATTCCATTCCCTCCCGCCGCGTGCGCGAGCGGACCCGCGGGGCCAACTGCGGCCATTCCGCCAGAAAACGCTCGCGCGGCAGCAGCCGGCGGATTTCCCGGTAAGGCGCGTACTCGATCAACCGGAGCAACGCCCAGTGAAAATCGCGGGGCGGTTCGGATGCCGCGCCGCGGAGGAGTCCCTCGAAAGCAGCGTTGTCCATATCGGTATCCCAAAGCCATGGGAAACGGGCATTCATTGCGATGCCAATGTAGCCTTTTGCGCCGGGAATTCAAAGCTCGATTCCCGCCCTTGTGAGCGGGCCGTGAGCGGCTGATCTCAAGGGCCGGCGACCAATTCGGCGGCGGCGGCGTTGGCGCGGACTTGCGCGGGGTCTTTGCAGCCGGCAATGATCGCCGTTACCAGCGGGTTGCGCAGACACCAGGCCAAGGCCCACTGCGACATCGGGACACCCGGCGGAACTTCCTCTTTTCCGAGGCGTTCGACCTCGGCGATGTCCCTCCGCATTTTTTCGGCGTCAAACCGGGCGCGCACGTCATTGGCGGGGAAGGTGGCGCCGGGACGGTATTTGCCGCTCAACAACCCGCTGGCCAGCGGCACGCGCGCCAGGAGACCGAGGCGGTCGCGTTCGGCGGGCGGAAAATACAGAAGTTCGGCGCGGCGATCCAGGCGGTTATAGACCACCTGCAGCGCCTCCGCTCCGAAACGCCCGGCCTGGCGCGCCTGCCATTCACTCCCCTTGCCCAAAATCGAAACGCCCAGGTGGCGGACTCTTCCCGCCCGCTTTTCTTCCGCCAGCGCGCCCCACAACTCCCCGTTCTGAAAGGCCGCGTCCGAGCCGGAATGGAATTGGTAAAGATCAATGGACTCGGCGCGCAAGGCCCGGAGCGACGCTTCCAGTTGGCGGCGAACCTCGGCGGCGGAAAAGGCGTCGTCGCGGTCCATGAAGGCGCGGAAATGGTGTCCGAATTTTGTCGCGATAATCCAACGGGAACGGTCGCGGCGCGCGAGGTAATCGCCCACCAGTTTTTCGGCGGTGTGATCGCCGTAGCATTCGGCAGTGTCGATGAAGTTAATGCCGGCGGCGGCGGCTTCGTCGAGGATGGCGTCGGCCTCGTTTTGCGAGAAGACGCGGCCCCACTCCCCGCCGAGTTGCCAGGTGCCTACCCCCACGACGGACAACCGCAATCCCGTTTCGCCAAGAACGCGGTAACGCATAGGTCAAAACGCGCCGCCGCGGGGCGGGGCGTGTGTCAGAGCAAACTCGTTCAGTATCCGGCGCACAATAGAAATCGGTGAAAAGGCTGGGGAAAGAGTCAAACGAACGCAAGCGTCTTCCGCGTTGGTATTCCCTGGCGGGCGCATTTCACATTTTTGGGTGGCGGCATCTGGTTCCTAATCTGGCGAATGAATGTGGGTTTCACGAGGGAGACTGGGATTATGATTAGAAGGATTAGAGATTAAGAGTCAAGAACAGACACTAAAAAGAAATGCGCCCATTCCAGGGGCGCTCTCGCTCTTGACAGGCAGCCGGGAGCAATCAAGACTCGCAGCAGTGATGAATCCCTCGAAATTGAAACAGGCACTGCAGAAGAGACGACTGGTTTGCGACGGAGCGATGGGGACCCAACTGATGCTCGCCGGACTGGAACAGGGCGCCTGCGGCGAGATGTGGAATTTGACGCACCCGGAGCGGGTGCTCGCCATCCAAAGCCGGTATGCGGCAGCGGGAGCGGATTGCCTCATCACCAACACGTTCGGCGGGAACCGGTTCATGCTGACGCGGCATCATCAGGCAGAGGACCTGGTGGAGATCAATCATGCGGCGGCAAAGATCGCGCGGCAGGCGTTTGGCGGCAAGGAGGGTTACGTGCTGGGAGATGTCGGGCCGGTGGGCGGGATGCTGGAACCCTACGGGGACCTGACCGCGGACGACGTTGGGGCGGCTCTGGCGGAACAGGCGCAAGCGCTGGTGGAAGGCGGGGTGGACGCGATCATTCTGGAAACGCAGACGGCGCTGGAGGAATTGGGTCTGGGAATCCAGGGGGCCAAAGCGGCGGGCGCGCCGTTCATCATCGCTTCACTGGCCTACGACCGCTCGAAGGACGGGACATTTTTCAAGACGATGATGGGCGTCTCGCCGGAACAAGCGGCGGAATTCGCGCAGGAGCACGGGGCCGACGCGGTGGCGCTCAATTGCGGCACCGGGATCGATATGGAAGCGGCGGCGAAGATCGTGCAGCTTTACCGGTCGTCCTCCCATCTCTATACGATGGCGCAGCCCAATGCGGGGCTGCCGGTGCTGGACGGTTTGAAGGCGGTTTACAAGCAGACGCCCGAACAGATGGTGAAGGCGTTGCCGGCGGTGTTGGAGGCGGGGGCGAATATCATCGGCTCCTGCTGCGGGAGCACGGCGGAGCATACGCGGGCGATTCGGGCGGTGGTGGACCGCTTCAACGGCGGCGCGAAGGCGTAAGGAAGAAAAAGGATTTGCAAACCTGTCGAGCAGGAAGAGAATCACGAAAAAGGCCCACGCTGGTCGTGGGCAAGAAACCAAATGGGGAATGTCAATTTAGGCGCTGCCCTGTCAGAGTGGGAATGAACCCTGTCATCAGATCCGAGATGGTCCAGGTCAAAGTGCCAGACGGCAGACCTTTGGCCCATGCGCCGGTTGTGTGCGTCTGCCCGGCAGTCCAGGGCATCCTTGCAGGCACGGCCATCAAAGGCGGTTTCGATCGAATGCAAACCGATGTCAATGGCCGATTTCGGCTGCCGTGGACGGGCACAAATTACGCAGTGGTGATAGCCAACGAGGCCGGTTTCGGTTTGGCAGAAAGCCGCGATTTTTTCAGGAATTTTACAGGCCGCGATTGTTTCAGAAATTTCACCATGGTTGTCCGGCCCTGGGGCCGTATCGACGGAGTCCGGCTTAACTGCGGGCAGCCCGTGGCTGGTCAACGTCTCCTATACCGCCTCATGTGGAGATCCCTGGGATCGGAAGAATTGCGGGACATGCTGGCGCTACATGGTAACAAGACGGTGACCGATGCGAAAGGCCGATTTAGTTTTGACCACGTGCCGCCTGTCCAACTTATTCTCTCTGGAATGCATAAGCATCCCGAGAGAATGTTGACCCCACTTCAATATGCCGAGATCAAGCCGGGTCAAACAAATAAAATTCAAATTGAAACACAAGGCCGGACTGTAATTGGACGCATGGAAGTGGAGGCGGGGCTGACCAGCCAGATTGATTTCACCTCACTGGGAGGATGGCTTCAGCCCGACGTGAATGTAGGCAAAGTGATGAGCAGACCTTCGATTCCCAAGGAATTTGACACACTCGAAAGCAGAGGCAAGTGGTGGAGCGATTGGCATAATTCAGAGGCCGGCCGCCAATTCCACGAAGCATTTTCCAGATCGTACTTAATTGAGTTTCACGCCGACGGTTCCTTCGTGGCCGACCTGGTCGAGCCTGGGAAATACTGGATGCGCGGCGGAATTGAGGGCGAAGGAAGAACGATGACTCGTGCTTTAACCATGTGCCGATGGAGCACCCGGATGTGCGGCGGGATTGAGAGCGCAGGAAGAACGATAGCCAAGATAAACGAACCTATTGAGATTCCTCCGCCTAATGGGAACGCGGGAGAGGCCCCGTTCGACTTAGGCAGAAGAATGTTGCGGGCAGGCGTGAACCTGAAAGTCGGCGACCCGGCTCCGGACTTCAGCGTCCAAACGCTGGATGGCAAGGCGCTGAAGCTTTCGGACTTGCGGGGCAAGTATGTGTTGCTGGACTTCTGGGCCACCTGGTGCGGAGGGTGCGTCGCGGAAACGCCGAATCTCAAAGACACTGATGCGGCTTTCAAGGACGATGCCCGTTTCATCATGGTCGGCCTGAACCTGGACGCCGAGGCCGCCGCCCCGCGCGATTATGCCAGAAAGAATCAAATGGGCTGGATACAGGGTTTTTTGGGCGAATGGTCCAGAACCGAAATCCCAAATTATTTCGGAGTTGAGGGAATTCCTTCCATTCTCCTGATCGGTCCCGATGGCAAAGTGCTGGCAAAGGACCTGCGCGGACCGAGCATCAAATCCGCCGTTCTCTCGGCACTGAGCCAACCGGGCCAAGGAACCATTACGAAATAACATTTACATCCATAGTTTTGCCACTTAAACGAATCGAAAGCCCGCATTGTCACCAGCGCCCACCGGGACCATCCAAACCGCTCACAGCGCCTTCACTTCCGTGACCAGTTCCTGCAACGCTTTCTTGGCGTCGCCGAAGAGCATCCGCGTTTTCGGATTGAAGAAGAGGGCGTTTTCGATTCCGGCAAAGCCGGTGCCGCGCCCGCGCTTGATCACGATCACGTTTTTGGCCTTGTCCGCGTTGAGAATCGGCATGCCGTAAATGGGGCTGCCCGTTTCGGTGCGCGCCGCCGGGTTGACCACGTCGTTGGCCCCGATGATCAGCGCCACGTCGGCCTGGTCGAATTCCGGGTTGATTTCGTCCATGTCAAAAAGCTTGGGATAGGGAACGTCCGCCTCGGCCAGGAGCACGTTCATGTGTCCGGGCATCCGTCCCGCCACCGGGTGAATGGCATACTTGACTTCGACGCCGCGCTTTTCCAACGCTTCGTCCAGGTCGTGGACCAGGTGCTGTCCCTGGGCCACGGCCAGGCCGTAGCCGGGAATGATAATCACTTTGCGGGCGTATCCCATCATGATGGCGCATTCGGAGGCGGCGATCGGGCGCATGGTTTGATCGCCTGACGCGGCGGCGGCGCCGGCGGCGGGAGCCAATCCGAAGGAGCCGAAAACCACCTTGGCCAGGGAACGGTTCATCGCCTTGCACATGAGCACGGTCAAGAACGAACCGGCCGCGCCCACCAAGGTGCCGGCGATGATCATGGACATGTTGTGCATGGCGAATCCCGTCACGGCCGCGGCCAGTCCGGTGCAGGAGTTGAGCACCGAGATCACCACCGGCATGTCCGCGCCGCCGATGGGCAAGACTTGCAAGACCCCCAGCAGCAGCGCCGCCCCCGCCAGCGCCACGATCCAGCCCGCCTCGCTGTGACGGAGCACCGACTCCGCCGCCGTCACGACAATGGCGGCGAGGAGAAGGGCGTTGGCGGTCTTTTGCAGCGGCCAGCGCACCGGCTTCTCGGTGATGAGCCCTTGCAGTTTGCCGAAGGCGACAAGGCTGCCGGTGAAGCTGACGGAACCGAAAACCATTCCCAGGAGCATTGGAAAGGCCTGGCCGAAATCGCCGCCGGGGGCCGATTCGCCCATCCACTCGCCCATCGAGATAAACAGCGCGCACGCCCCGCCCATGCCGTTGAAGAGCGACACCATTTGCGGCATGGCCGTCATTTTGACGCGCTTGGCCAGCAACCATCCGGGGGCGGTGCCGATGCCGATGGCCAGCAAAATCAACCCGAAATGGCCCATGCCCGGAAGGAGAAAAGTCCCGCCCAAGGCCAGCGCCATGCCGATGGCGGCCAGGAGATTTCCGGAACGGGCGGAGCGCGGCGAACTCAGGCGCTTGAGTCCGAAGATGAACAGGAGCGAAGCCGCGAGATAGGCGGCTTGGGGGACAGAAGTGCGGCTCATTTGTCGGCGCTGGTTTTGGCGGAAGGTTTGGTTTTGAACATTTCCAGCATCCGGTCGGTCACGACAAAGCCGCCGACGACGTTGAGGGTGCCGAGTATGACAGCAATGAAGCCCAGCGCGCAGAGGAGCTGGCTCTGGCCGGCCATCCCCAGCAGGATCACGCCGCCAATGAGCACAATGCCGTGAATGGCATTGGCCCCGGACATGAGCGGCGTGTGCAAGATCGTCGGCACGCGGCTGATCACCTCCACGCCGGTGAAAATGGCGAGGATGAAAATATAAATCATCGCTAACGCGCCCATAGTTATGTGGTCCTCCGTTTTTGGTTTATCTCGCCGTTGCAGGTGACGCAGGTTTCGGCGAAAATCTCATTGTTCCAATCCATCGTAAATCCCTTCTCGTTGGTAATCTCCAGGATGAAGTTGGCCAGGTTGCGGGCAAACATCCGGCTGGCATCCAGCGGGAGCGTGGCCGGCAGGTTGACCGGCCCCAGAATGGTCACGCCATTGTGGTGGACGACCTGTCCGGCCTGGGTCAATTCACAATTGCCGCCGGATTCCGCCGCCAAATCGACTATGACCGAGCCGGGCTTCATATCCTCGACCATCTGGCGGGTGATCAGGCGCGGGGCCGGCTTGCCGGGCACCTGGGCGGTGGAAATAATGAAGTCGGCCACTTTGGCCCGTTCGTGCAGCAGCGTCTGTTGCCGGGCCAGTGTCTCCGCCGAAACCTGCCGGGCATAGCCGCCTTTGTCTTCCAGGTTTTCCGTCAGCGGGATTTCAATAAAGGCCGCGCCCAGACTTTTGACCTGCTCCTTGACCGCCGGCCGCACGTCGAAGGCTTCCACCACCGCGCCAAGGCGGCGCGCCGTGGCGATGGCCTGAAGCCCGGCCACCCCCGCGCCAAGAATCAGGCCTTGCGCGGGGCGGATGGTGCCCGCCGCCGTCGTCAACATGGGCAGGAATTTGGGCAGATGACCCGCTGCCAGCAGCACGGCCCGGTAGCCGGCGATGGTCGCCATGCTCGAGAGCGTGTCCATGCTTTGCGCGCGGCTGATGCGCGGAATGGCATCCAGGCTGAAGCTGGTGATGCGGCGCCGGGCCAGGATGGGGGCCAGTTCCGGCTGGCGCAGCGGCGCCAGGAAACCGATCAGCGCCTTGCCTTCCGGCAAGCTCTGGGCGTCCTGCGCCGAAACCGGACGCAGTCTCAGGATGCAATCGGACATCGCCGCCAACTGTCCGGCATCGGCCACGATGCGCGCCCCCGCCGCCTCGAAGTGGGCGTCGGGAATGGAGGCGGCCCGGCCCGCCCCGCTCTGGACCAGCACCGAGTGCTTGTTTTTGAGCAGGAGTTTGACCGAGTCCGGCACGGCGGCCACCCTGGTTTCGCCCTGAATGTCTTCTTTAAAAACGGCAAACTGCATCAGTTCCTTTTATCAATCGGCGCGAATAGTATTCACCCCGCCGTCAATTTCAACCAATCTTTGCAGTGGATTTTTCCGGCGGGAGTTAATAAAGTTTGCTCATGGCAGAGAAAACGACCAACCAGATTGCGCGTCCGTTGCGCGAGCAGTGGGAAAAGGGAAAATCGGCGCTGGACCGCCATAATTACGACTACGCTTTGGCCATCTTCAACCAGGTGTTGGAAAAAGAGCCGGGTTTTTACGAATGCCGGGAAGCCTTGCGGGTGGCCCAATCCAAAAAATCCGGGGGCGGCTCCGGCTTCTTCAAAAAGATGCTCAGCGGCGCAAGCTCGCAGCCCATGCTGGCCAAAGGCCAGTTGCAATTGCTCAAGAACCCATTAGACGCGCTCAAGACGGCTGAACAAATTCTCAACGGCGACGCCAACAGCGTGGCGGCCCACAAACTGCTGGCCGACGCCGCCATGGCCGCCGAATTGCCCAAGACGGCCGTTCTCTCCCTGCAAATCGTGGTCAAAAACTCGCCCAAGGACGAGGACGCGCAAAAGTCCCTGGCCCGCGCCTATTCCGCCGCCGGACAAGGCGAGAAAGCCGAACAGATTTTGTCGGAATTGATGCGGCTGCACCCCGGAGACCTGACCCTGTCCGAAGAACTCAAGGACATCTCCGCCCGCAAAACCCTGTCCGAGGGCGGCTACGAGGCCTTGTCCAGCGGCACCGGCTCCTACCGCGACATTCTAAAAGACAAGGACGAAGCGGTGGCGTTGGAACAGGAAAAACGCCAGGTCAAAGGCGAGGACGTGGCGCAACGGATGATTGCCGACTACGAGGCGCGCCTGGCCAGGGAGCCGGACAACTTGAAGTTGCTCCGGTCACTGGCCGAGCTTTATACGGAGAAGAAGCGGTTCGATCTGGCCCTGGAAACCTACCAGCGCATCGTCGCCAAGGAAGGCGCGACGGATTCTTCGCTGCAAAAGGCGATTGCCGACACCACGATGAGAAAACTCGATGACGCCATTGCCCGCCTGGATCCCACGGCGCCCGATGCGGCCGAGAAAGCCGCCCAACTCAAAGCCGAGCGGGAAGAGTATGTATTGACCGAGTGCAAACAGCGCGCCGAAAAATACTCCAATGATCTGACCATCCGCTTCGAACTGGGTGAGCTTTATTTCAAGGCCGGGCGGATAGCCGAGGCCATGCCGGAGTTCCAAAAGGCGCAGGGCAATCCGAACAAGCGCCTCCAAGCCATGAGCTATCTGGGGCAATGCTTTGCCCTCAGAGGCATGAACGACATGGCCGCCCGCACCCTGCAAAACGCCCTCAAGGAAAAAGGCGTCTTCGACGACGAAAAGAAGGAACTCATTTACACCCTGGGCACCGTCCTGGACAAGATGGGCAAGACGGAGGAGGCGATGGACCAATACAAGCAGATTTACGAAGTCGATATGGGCTTCAAGGACATTTCCGCCAAGGTCGATGCCTATTACCGGAGCAAAGACAGCCAGGGCCAGGGGTAGCTATCAAGGCGCAGTCTTCCTTGTTCTCTTCCAGCCAAGCCCCGGCCCCGCGGTTGGGCCGCGGCTTTCACAAGTGAGAAACGACCATCGGCTTGCTCCGGCGGGGGATTTGTGCGAATAGAATGGCGGGAACCATTTGAGGAAACAAAGAAATGAAGAACTGCAAACTTGTTCTGATGGGATTGAGTTGGGGGGGCCTGTTTTTTGTCAATAACACATCCGCCACGAATCCTCTGATCATGGATCAATTCACCGCCGATCCAACTGCGAGGGTGTTCGAGGGAAAAGTGTATCTCTATCCTTCCCACGATATTCCTGTTGTTCCAGGCAAGGGACGCCCCGGCTGGTTTTGCATGGAAGATTATCATGTTTTCTCCTCCGAAAATCTGACGGACTGGAAGGATCATGGCGTCATTGTCAGCCAGACGAATGTTGACTGGGTCAATCCCACGTCCTACAGCATGTGGGCGCCTGATTGCGTTTTCAAAAACGGAAAATATTACTTCTATTTTCCCGCAGGGGCAAAAAAGGGAGGATTTAGAATCGGGGTTGCCGTGTCGGATAAGCCGTATGGCCCCTTTAAACCGGAGCCCAAGCCAATCGAGGGCGCGCGCGGGATAGATCCATGTGTGTTCATCGATAAGGATGGACAGGCATATCTCTATACCTCAATGAATAGAATATTTGTGGCCAAGCTGAAGGAGAACATGCTGGAGCTTGATTCCCAGCTCCAGGCGATTACAAATCTCCCCGGAAGAGGGCTTCTGGAGGGACCCTTCGTGTTTGAACGAAATGGCATTTATTATCTGACGTATCCGCACGTCCAAACCACACTCGAGAGGCTTGAATATTCAACCAGCACCAATCCGATGGGGCCTTTTAAACAAACGGGGGTGATCAAGGATGAATCTCCCGATGGTTGCTGGACGGTTCATCATTCAATCGTTGAATACAAGGGGCGGTGGTATTTGTTTTATCATGACAAGGATTTGTCCCCGGATTTCGACAAGAACAGATCGGCAAGGGCGGACTATTTGTCTTTCAACGATGACGGAACGATTAAGAAAGTCATTCCCACCCTGCGAGGAGTCGGGATCGTGGACGCCAAAAGCAAGATACAGATCGACAGGTATAGTGATATCGGCAGGGAAGGGGTGTCTGTTTCTTTCCTGAGCGAAACAAACACGTTTGAAGGCTGGAAAATATCACTTCAAGGGGCGAATACATGGGTTCAGTTTAATGACGTTGATTTTGGAAAAAATGATTTAAGGAGAGTGAATGTCAGATCTGTTTCCTCAACAGGAGGATTGATTGAAATCCGTCTTGATAAAGTGGACGGTCCTTTGCTTGCACAAGTTGAAATCGGAAAGGATTCAGAATGGAAAGTCATTAATTCAAAGTTGGTTTATGTTCCTGCAGCCGTCCACGATCTTTTTGTTACTCAGAGGGAAAACAACAATGTTGATTTGGATTGGATCAGCTTCGAATAAGAGAGGCCCCTCACCCCGCGCCGGCACAATTTGCAGCAAGCAACAACCATTCAAATATCGCACAGAATCGGCTTGCCCCGGATGCGCATCCATGCGACATATCTGGCAGGTGGAGAGATGGCAGAGTGGTTTAACGCGCACGCCTGGAAAGCGTGAGTACCTAAAAAGTACCGGGAGTTCGAATCTCCCTCTCTCCGCCATTTGAATCTTCGCCAACCGACCCCGCCCAGCCGCGCGCCTTCTATTCGGGCGGCTCCGGCGGACGCTGCCGGCCGAGTTGTCTCTCCAGTTCGCCCAGGCGCCGGATCAGGTCGGGCAGGTGTTGCAGCGCGATCATCTGCCGCTTGGCTTGACGGTCGGGCTGGGCCGGCGTTCCCAGCCATTTCCCGCCGTCCGGGATGTCGTGCATCACGCCGGATTGGGCGGCGACGATCACTTTGTTGCCAATCTTGAGGTGGCCGGCCAGCCCCACCTGCCCCGCCAAGGTCGTGTAGTTGCCAACTTTCGTGCTGCCCGCAATGCCCACTTGCGCCACCACCAGGCAGTGCTCGCCGAGGGTGACGTTGTGCGCGATCTGCACCAAGTTGTCGATCTTGGTCCCTTTGCCGATGAGGGTCGGGCCGAGGGCGCCGCGGTCGATGGTGACGTTGGCGCCGATTTCCACGTCGTCCTGGATGATGACCTGGCCGACTTGCGGAATTTTGCGGTGAACGCCGTTGTCAAATACATACCCAAACCCGTCCGAGCCGATGACCGCGCCGGCGTGGAGCCGCACGCGCTGGCCAACCTGCGTTTGGGGGTAGAGGACGACGTTGGGGAAGAGGTGGGTTTGGGCGCCAATGACGCAGTGGTCGCCCACGTGGTTGCCGCCGCGCAGGGCCGCTTGCGGGCCGATGACGACGTTCTCGCCGATGACGCAGTGCGGGCCGACGTGCGCGCTGGGGTCCACGCGCGCCGAGCCGGCCACAATGGCCGAGGGATGAACGCCCGGGGCCAAGGGCGGTTCCGGAAAAAAGAGGGGCAGGACGCGGGCGAAGGCGATGCGCGCGTCGGCCACGCGAATGAGGACTTTGCGGCCCGGGGCGTACGGGCCGTCGATGAGAATGGCGGCGGCGGCGCCTTGTTCGGCTTTGAGGAAGAAGGTTTCGTTTTCGGCGAAGGTCAGGTCGCCCGCCTTGGCGGCGGTGGCGGGGGCGAAGCCGGTCAAGGGCGTCGCGCCGTCGCCCACGACTTCTCCGTCGAGTTCTTTGGCAATTTGAGCGGCGGTAAACATGTGCGTTCGCGGTTCCAGGCGGCTTCAAGTCGCCAGTTGACTTGAAAAACCGGCGTCACTATAAAGGCCGGGTAATTGACAATTCAACTCCAACTTTAACCGGAATCTTATGAGCATTCGGCTTGCATTCAGAGGCCCAAACCCTGTTGCTCAGACGACCGCAGCGAAGAATTATGCCAAACAAACCTCTTAACGTCGGATTGGTGGGCGGCGGACGCGGCGCGTTCATCGTCCATCCGCATGAGAAGGCAATTCACTTTGACGGCACCCGCCGGGTGGTGGCGGGCGCGCTTTTCCCCGAGCCAAAAATCGCGCTGGAGGAAGCGGCTAACTGGCCGTACCCGATCAGGGGTTACGGCTCCTACGATGAGATGATCGCGGCCAACCGGACCCTGCCCGAAGAGCAACGGCTGGATTACATCCTCATCGTCACGCCTAACTTTGTCCACTACGACCCGGCCATGAAGGCGATGAAGGCCGGCATCCCGGTCTTCTGCGAGAAGCCGCTCTGCCTGAACCTCAAGGAAGCAAGCGACCTCGTCAAGACGGCGCGGAAACTGGGGGTTCCCTTCGGCGTGGCGCACACGTATCTGGGCCATTGGACCAGCCGGTTGAGCCGTTTCATTGTGCAGAGCGGCCTGCTGGGCGAGGTGCGGTGGGTGGACAGCTATTATCTCCAGGGCTGGCTGGCGACCAAGCTCGAAGCCAGCGGCCAGCAACAGGCTTCGTGGCGCGTGGACCCGAAACGCGCCGGAGGCTCGGGCTGCGGCGGCGACATCGGGACGCACGCGCTGATGCAACTGCGCTACGTCACCGGTCTGGAGGTCACGGCCGTGTCCGCGCAACTGGAAACGTTCGTCGAAGGGCGCCAACTGGACGACCATTTTACGATCTATTGCAAACTGAGCAACGGCGGCAAGGCCCTGGTGCGCGCGTCGCAAATTTGCATCGGCTCCAAGAATGACCTTGGCCTCGTAATCGCCGGGACCAAGGGCACGCTGCGCTGGCGCCAGGAAGAAGCGGAGAGCCTGACGATTTGCCTGGCCAACCAGCCCGACCGGACCTATTGGCGCGGGGCGGTCACGCCGGGGGACGGCTTCCTGCCCAAGGACATACCGGCCGATCTGATGGCCGAGCCAACGCTTCCGAGCGGGCACCTGGAAGCGTTCCACGACGCCTTCGCGCGGCTGCATCGCTGTTTCGAAGCCGACGTGCGGCAGTGGAAGGCCGGCGGGAAATTTGCCGGCGACGGCAGAAAGTACGCGAACATTGAGGACGGGTGGATGGGCATCGCCTTCATCGAAACCTGCGTCAAGAGCAGCGCCAGGAAAGGCGCCTGGACCGCGCTGCCCAGGAAGATTTGATGCCGGGCAGTAATGCCTATCGGGGTTGGGCCAGTTTGCTGCGGCGGATGCCGTACAGGAAATAAACCACCATGCCGATGACAAACCAAACGATCAGCCTCCGCCAAGTCGGCCAGGGTAATGGAGACATCAGCAAAATGGCCGAAACAGCACCCGCAGGAGCCACGAACCACACCCAGGGGGTTTTGAAAGTGCGCGGCAAATCCGGCTCTCGCACCCGCAGCACGAGAATCCCGACCGAGACGATGACAAAGGCCAGCAGCGTTCCAATGGAGCAAAGACTGCCGGCGTCACGCACTGTGAAAACCGCCGAGAAAAAGGCCACGAACAATCCCGTGATAATGGACCCTATCCACGGCGTTTGGAAGCGGGGATGGACCCGGCTGATCAGGGGCGGCAGCAGGCCGTCCCGGGCCATGCTGTAAAAGACACGAGATTGGCCCAGCATCATTACCAGGACGACCGAGGAAAGGCCGGCAATGGCTCCCAGCTTAATCACCGTGCTCATCCACCCCATGCCCACGTGGTCCGCCGCCAGCGCGATCGGGTCCGGCACATCCATTTGCTGGTAAGGAACCACGCCGGTCGCGATGCCGGAAACCAGGATGTACAACACCGTGCAGACCAGCAAGGAGCCGATGATGCCGATGGGCATGTCGCGCTGCGGATTCTTGGCCTCCTGCGCCGCCGTGCTCACGGCGTCAAAACCAATGTAGGCGAAAAACACGATCCCGCCGCCTCTCAAGACTCCGCTCCATCCGAAATGCCCGAAATGCCCGTCGTTCGGGGGAATGAACGGATGCCAGTTGGCCGGGTTGATGGCATGGGCCGCGCCGACGATAAAAAGCAGAACGACGCCAACTTTTATGATGACGATCAAAGTGTTAAAGCCGGCCGATTCCTTGATTCCGATCACTAACAGTGTGGTCACAATAAAGACAATAATAACCGCGGGAAGATTGAACACCGCGGTGACGTGGGCCATGGAGCTGGGATCAATGCCCGCCTTCTGGAGTTGATCCATCATCGGGGCCAGAGCCGTCCAGCCCGGCCTCACTTTCAACGCCGCCGCCACGGTCGCGGGCAGGTCGATCAACTCCGTGCCGCGAGCGGCCGAAAACTGTGCCGGCACGTTGATTCCAAAATCGCGCAGGAAAGAAGTCACATAGCCCGACCAGCCGACGGCCACGGTAATGGCTCCCACGGCATATTCCAGAATCAAGTCCCAGCCAATGATCCAGGCGAACAGTTCGCCCAGGGTCGCGTAGCCGTAGGTATAGGCGCTGCCCGCCATAGGCACCAGCGAGGCAAATTCACTGTAACAAAGCGCCGCAAAAATGGAGGCGATTCCGGCGGCCACAAAAGATAGAACCACGGCCGGCCCCGCATTCTGGGCGGCGACAGTTCCGGTGAGCACGAAGATTCCGGTGCCGATAATGGCGCCGATGCCCAGAGCCGTCAGATTGAGGGCGCCCAGGGCGCGTTTGAGACTGCGGTCCTCCGCTGCCTCGGCTTGCAGAGCGGTGACGGTTTTTCGCCGGAAGAGGTTCATTGCGTCAGTTGTTAAAGGGCGTTTTTTCGCATTTATCGGCCTGTCAATTTTCACTTTGACACGCTGGCGGCAGGGCCGCGCGTTCAAAGCGCGGCCAAAGTAGAGAAGAACCCGGCCGGATTCAACGCTGAAATGGCGCTGAACGGCGGAAATAAATTTTGCGCAAACTTCGCTTGCATTTCGCCGCGATTATGTTAGTAATGCTAATATAAATTCATGGCAGAATAAGCGTGACTTAATAAAATGAAAACGGATACAGGAGATAAATCGGGCGCCGCGGCCAAATACGCCTGGCGCGAGTTGGATCGGGTGGAACCGCCCAAGCGCCCGGTGGCGGACCGGCTGTCCGATTTCAAGGTAGTTTCCCGGCCCTACGACGAAACCACCGCCCGCCAGCAGGCCAGCCGCTGTGTGCAGTGCCCCGACGCCAACTGCGTGGCGGCCTGCCCCCTGGAAATCCCCATCCCGGAATTGCTCGGGCTGGCCGCCGACGGGCAGTTCCTGGAGGCGGCACAGTTGCTTTTCAACACCCAGAGCCTGCCGGAATTCGTCGCGCACCTTTGCGTGGAGAAACGGATGTGCGAGGCGGCTTGCGTGCTCATGAAACCATCCGATCCAGTCCCCATCGGCGCCATTTCCCGGTTTTTGCTCGATTACGGCTGGAAGCACGGGGTGCAGGAGCCGCCTCCGGCGCCCGCCACTGGCCAGCGGGTCGTCGTCATTGGTTCGGGACTGTGCGGCCTGGTGAGCGCGGACGCGCTTTCGCGCCTGGGCTACGCCGTGACCATCGTGGACAGCGCGCAGGCGCCGGGCGGGCGCCTGGTCAACGGGATGGCCGGGTTCAAGGTGGACCGGGCGGTGATCGGGCGGCGGGTGCAATCGTTGCGGGAACGGGGCGTCCAATTCCGCATGGGCCTGGTTTGCGGGCGGGATGTGACCTTGCGCGAGCTGCGGCGCGACTATGACGCCGTGCTCTTTGCGCTGGGCCGCACGGAAGCGGTGCCGCTGGAAATTCCCGGCGCGGAGTTGCGCGGTGTTTGCCAGGCGTATCCGTTCATTCTGCACCACACCTCCGACGCGGCCCTGCACACGCTGCCCGTCAACGTGGCGGGCCGCCAGGTGGCGGTGCTCGGCGGGGGGGACACGGCGATGGATGCGTTGCGGGTCGCGCTTCGGGCCGGCGCCTGCGATGCCGTATGCATTTACCGCCGGGACATGGAGAACATGCCGGCCGATCCGAAAGAATTGGAAAACGCGACCGAAGAGGGCGCGCGGTTCCTCCTCCACAGCCAGCCGGTGGCGATCATCGGCAACCCGGACGGCGCCGTGACGCGGGTGCGTTGCGTGCGGACGCAGCTTGGCGCGCCCGACGCCTCCGGCCGGAACGGTGTGCGGCCATTGCCCGGGACCGAGTTTGACGTTCCGGCGGAAGTGGTGCTGGTGGCCTACGGCTTCGCGCCGCCGCGCCTGCCCCATTGCGACGAGCTTGGCGAGCTGGCGGTGGACGAAAGCGGCTGCCTGCTGGTGGATGCCACCCAGATGACCAATCTGCCCGGCGTCTTTGCCGCCGGCCCGATCGCGCGCTGGCCGGTGTCGATGATCGAGACGATGCGGGACGCGCGCAAGGCGGCCGCCGAGATGGACCGGTATCTGGCGGCCCGGCGGTAGCGGTTGACAAATCGCCGCCAACGCCTATTTAGTTGGCCTGCTTGAGTGCGCCGCCAACAACGCGGTTGAAAATTGCCGCGCGGGGCGCCGTGCAAGGGGTCGGTTTCCGCCCCTTTGTGCATCGCCTGGCGGCGGAACTCGGCCTGGCTGGGTGGGTCAATAATTCCAGCCAGGGAGTTTTCATTGAAGCGGAAGGTCCGCGCGCCAGCCTCGAGCAGTTTCTCCTGCGCCTGCGGACGGAGAAGCCGCCGCGCAGTTTCATCCAGAGCATGGAATCCTGGTGGCTGGATGCCGCCGGTTACGCCGGTTTTGAAATCCGGCCAAGCGAAACCGGCGGCGGCAAGACGGCGATCATCATGCCGGACCTGGCCACATGCCCCGAATGCCTGCACGAGATTTTTGATCCACAGAACCGGCGGCATCTGTATCCGTTCACCAACTGCACCCATTGCGGACCGCGCTTCTCGATCATGCTGTCGCTCCCGTACGATCGCGCCAACACGTCGATGAAACGGTTCGCCATGTGCCCGCAATGCGGGCAGGAATACCGCGATCCGGAGAACCGCCGCTTCCACGCCCAGCCCAATGCCTGTCCCAAGTGCGGCCCGCATCTGGAATTGTGGGACGCCGGGGGAGCGGTGCTTGCCGCGCGCCACGAAGCCTTGTTGCAAGCGGTGAAAACCGTCCGCGAGGGGAAAATTCTGGCGCTCAAGGGCATTGGCGGTTTCCAGTTGCTGGTCGATGCGCGCAACGACGAGGCGGTGCGGCGCCTGCGCGAACGCAAGCAGCGCGAGGAGAAGCCTTTCGCCGTGATGTATCCGTCGCTCGATGCTGTCCGCGCGGATTGCCGCGTGGCGGACGCGGACGCGCGCCTGCTGGCGTCGCCCGAAGCTCCCATCGTCCTGCTGAAACGGCGCGCGGCGCTGGCGCCGGCGGTCGCTCCGGGCAATCCGAACCTGGGCGTGATGCTGGCCTATTCGCCGCTGCACCATCTGTTGATGTTCGAGTTGAAATTTCCGGTGGTGGCGACCAGCGGGAATCTGAGCGACGAACCCATCTGCATCGACGAACGCGAGGCGCTGCAACGGCTCCGCAACATCGCGGACGTGTTCCTGGTGCATGACCGGCCCATTGTCCGGCACCTGGATGATTCCGTGGCGCGCGTGGTGCTGGGACGCGAGCAGGTCTTGCGGCGGGCGCGCGGTTATGCGCCCCTGCCCGTGCGCTTGACAGCCGGCAGGCCGGCGACCGCGCTGGACACCGCCTCGCCGGTCCTGGCGGTGGGCGGCCATTTGAAAAACACCGTGGCGCTGGCGATCGGGCCGCAGGTGTTTGTCAGCCAGCACATCGGCGACCTGGAAACGGTCCAGTCGTACGAGGCCTTTCTTGGCGTCATCAACGATTTTGAGCGGCTCTATGATGCCGAACCCCGGTGGATTGCCCACGACGGGCATCCAGACTACCTTTCGACCCAATTCGCCCGGAGCCTGCTCGCCCACAAGGCCGGCCCGCGGGGCGTTTCCGTGCAACATCACATCGCGCACGTGCTCGCGTGCGCCGCCGAAAACGAACTGGCGCCGCCGCTGCTGGGTGTTTCCTGGGACGGCACGGGCCATGGATTGGACGGAACGGTCTGGGGTGGAGAATTTTTTCTGGTGACCGCAACGGCGTGCCGGCGCGTGGCCCATTTGCGGCAGTTCCGATTGCCCGGCGGCGCGCAGGCGGTCAAGGAACCGCGCCGGGCGATGCTGGGAATGATTTACGAGGTGTTTGGTGAAAGCGCGCTGGCCGCGAGCGACGCGCCGCCGATGAAGTCCTTTGCCGCGGCCGATCTGCCGGCTTTGGCGGGCATGTTGAGAAGCGGGTTCAACTCGCCGCTTACCTCCAGCGCGGGGCGATTATTTGACGCCGTGGCGGCGTTTCTCGGACTCCGGCAGATCGTCCGGTTTGAGGGACAAGCGGCGATGGAACTGGAGTTTGCGCTGGACGGCATCGAGACGGATGAAACGTATTCATTTGAGATGGAATGCCAGGAGCAGACGGATGGCGAGTCCATGCTGGTCGTGGATTGGAGGCCCATCGTGCGGGGCATTTTGGCGGACGTGAAGGGCAAGCTTCCCGTCGGATTGATTTCAGCGAAATTTCACAACGCGCTGGCCGAGGTCATCGTCGCCGTGGCCCGGCGAGCCGGACAACCTCAGGTGGCGCTTTCGGGCGGCTGCTTCCAGAACCGGTATCTGACCGAAAGGGTGGACGCCCGGCTGGAGCGGGAAGGATTCCGGCCTTATTGGCCTCAGCGCATCCCGCCCAACGACGGCGGCATCGCCCTGGGACAAATCGTTGCCACGCTCATGGGCGCGCGGTAAGTTGGATCGGAACCCTGCCACGCATCATGAGGTGCTCCCCATCGAAAGTTGATTCCGCCGACGGAACCGGCGTTCCAAAGCGCGATGGCCGGTGACTCGGCGTGGTTCCGTTCGCAACCGGGAATGCCGGGCAATCCATGGTCATCCGCAGCAGGGTAGGGTTACACCCCATAGCAATGACTGGGCGCATCACTTAGTGTAACTGGAGCGGCGTATAATGGTTGGCTGGCAGGAAAGCGCGCCGGTCCGCTGCGAACAAAACAAACTGAAAGAAAAATGATATGTTATACACAATTGCGGTAGTATTAATCGTCCTATGGCTTCTCGGTATGGTGAGCAGCTACACGATGGGCGGGTTTATTCACATTTTGTTGATCCTTGCCGTCGTCATGATTCTGGTTAACCTCATTTCCGGCCGCAGGCCATTGGCTTAAGAGACTGTTATCGAACCCTTATCTATTCATCCGCCTATGCTTGCGCTGATAATTCACCCCGTGATGTTCGCCGCCGCCGGTTACTCCTTGGTCTATCTTCTCGGAGGCGGAGGCCTTTTCGGAGCCATCGTCATCTACATCATAGCAAAAATGCTCGGTAAATGAGTTTCGCCAAAAAAATCAATTAAACTCACAGCCATGAAACACAATCATAACCACGATAACGCCCAGAGCGACGGCCCCCAACTCGCGCCCGTTCGCTTTGAATTCACTCATCCGACGGCCCACACCGTTTGCATCGCGGGCACATTCAACGACTGGCACGCCGAAGCCAAAGCCATGCATCCTTTGGGGAACGGTCGCTGGCTGAAGGAAACGGTCTTGCCGCCCGGCAATTACGAATACTGTTTGGTGGTGGACGGCCGTTGGATACCGGATCCGCTGGCCAGAGAAACCGTGCCCAACCCATTTGGCGGGAGAAACTCGGTTCTGAAGGTGGCCCGTTCCCTGGAAGCAGCCCATTCTGCCGACGCGAAAACGTGCCCTTGAAAGCGCAAAGAAATAGAAGCGAAAGAAAAACAGAGACGAACACACAAAAGCAATCAGTAATGACATGGGCACGCTGACCCAACTGTGGCTGCGGACTCAACCGCGCGGCGTCAATGAGCCGGCGCGGAGTCAAAAGGTAGTTTCCTGTCAGTTTTGCCATCAATGAGGAGTAAGAAATGGGGATTTCTCTAAAGCCCAAACATCTAAAACGATACAAGGACATTGCTCTGCTTTTGATCAAGCATGGACGGTCGGATGTTGTGAAGCATGCCGGGCTGCAAGACGCGCTGGAACTGGATGCGTCGGTGGAGACAACGACGGGCCAGTCAAAGTCAGACGAACTGGCGCAGGACCTGGAGAAGATGGGGCCGACCTTTATCAAGCTCGGTCAACTTTTGTCCACTCGCGCGGATTTTCTTCCTCCTGCTTATATCCATGCGCTGACACGATTGCAGGACAGGATTGATCCATTTCCGTTCGAACAGGTGGAGGCAATCGTCTCTGGCGAGTTGGGAGTGCGGATTTCAAAAGGATTTTCAGAATTTGAAGCAAAACCTCTGGCGACGGCGTCGTTGGGCCAAGTCCATCGCGCGGCAATGCTTGATGGCCGAATGGTGGTGGTGAAGGTGCAGCGGCCTGGGATTCGAGAAATCATCGCGGAGGACATGGAGGTGCTGGAAGAGATCGCGGGGTTTTTGGATAAGCACACGCAGTGGGGCAAACGTTACGAGTTCGGCAAGATGCTGGAGGAATTTCGCAAGAGCCTGTGGCGTGAGCTGGACTACCGCCAGGAAGCGCGCAATCTGAGCACTTTAGGCGCAAACCTGCTGGAATTTGCAGGGATCGTCGTGCCGACTCCGATCGAGGATTTTACGACCTCGCGCGTGTTGACCATGGAATATATCCAGGGCAAAAAAATCACGGAACTGAGCCCTTTGGCTCGTCTGGATTTTAAGGGAGCAGATCTGGCGGAAGAACTTTTTCACGCCTATCTGAAGCAAATTCTTGTGGACGGATTTTTCCACGCTGATCCTCATCCAGGCAACGTCTTCCTCACGGACGATCATCGCATTGCCTTGCTTGACCTGGGCATGGTGGGTCACATCCCGCCGCAGTTGCAGGACAACCTGCTCCAGTTGCTGCTGGCGGTGAGCGATGGCCGCGGCGATGATGCCGCAGCCATGGCGATCAAAATCAGCGAGCTAAAAGAAGATTTTTCAGAGAGGACGTTCCGCCAGCGCGTGGCGGGTCTGGTAAGCGAGCATCAAGGATCAAAAATGGACCAGATTCAAGTGGGGCGAGTCGTCCTGGAAATCACGCAAATTTCGGGCGAGAACGGACTGCGGGTGCCCGCGGAGTTGACCCTGCTGGGCAAAACGCTGCTGAACCTGGACTTGGTCGGTCAAACACTCGACCCTCAATTTAATCCCAACGCTTCGATTCGACGCAACGCGTTAAAAATTCTACAGCAGCGGCTCTGGAAAGCTCTCTCGCCGACCACTCTGTTCGGCGGCCTTTTAGAGACGAAAGATCTTCTGCTGCGGCTGCCAAGCCGGCTCAATCGAATTCTCGACGCCATCGCGCGTAACGAGTTGAAGGTCAAGGTGGAGGCGATTGACGAGAATGTAATCATCGAGGGACTTCAGAAGGTTGCGAACCGCATCTCCCTGGGTTTGATTTTGGCTGCGTTGATCGTCGGCGCAGCTTTATTGATGCGGGTGGAGACTTCGTTTCATATCTTTGGGTATCCTGGTTTCGCGATCTTATGTTTTGTGGGCGTGGGCGGAGGTGGTCTCTTCCTTATTATTCGCATTCTGATCTATGATCACCCTTCGAAAAAGTAAGGGGTTCCCGTTACTGTCCGAAAACTCGCGTTTGAGCAGGAAATTGAAGAAAATCCGGTTGTTTTACTCAGTCCTTCGTGGCGCGGAGCAGCGCAAAAGCCAGTGTAGTGTCTCATAAAGGTTAAATGACGTTCGATCGGGCCGGGACAAATTCTTGCCGTGCGCGGGTCCAGGCCGTAAAGTCTGGCGCGATGTGTCTGGCTATTCCAGGAAAAATCACCAGCGTCACGGGCGATGACCCTCTGTCGCGCACGGGCAAGGTGGATTTCGGCGGCATCCAGAAGGACGTGAACCTGTCCTGCGTGCCGGAGGCGAAAGTCGGCGATTACGTCATCGTGCATGTCGGATTCGCCCTCAGCCGCGTCGAGGAGAGCGAGGCGAACGAGGTCTTCGCCTATCTGCGCCAGATGGGGGAATTGCCGGAGTTGAACGAAGGGGGGCCGTGAAATACCTGGACGAATACCGGGACGAAGCGAAGGCGCGCGAATACGCCCGCCAGATCGCCCGCGTCACCACGCGGCCGTGGGCGATCATGGAAGTTTGCGGCGGGCAAACTCATGCCATCGTCAAGTTCGGGATTGACGAGCTGCTGCCCAAATCCATCACGCTCATCCACGGCCCCGGCTGCCCCGTTTGCGTCACGCCGCTTGAATTCATCGACAAAGCCATCGAGATCGCCTCGCGGCCGGGCACGATTTTCTGCTCGTTCGGGGACATGCTGCGCGTGCCGGGAAGCGCGACGGATTTGCTCTCCGTCAAGGCCGGCGGAGGCGACGTGCGGATGGTCTATTCGCCGTCGGACGCGGTCAAGATCGCCGCGCAGAATCCGGCCAGAGAAGTGGTGTTTTTCGCGGTCGGCTTTGAGACGACGGCGCCCGCGACGGCGCTGGCGGCGCAGCAGGCGGCGGAGCAAGGTGTCAAGAATTTTTCGATGCTGGTCGCGCACGTGCTGGTGCCGCCGGCGATGGAGACATTGCTGGCGTCGCCCCAGTGCCGGGTGCAGGGCTTCCTGGCGGCGGGCCACGTCTGCGCCGTGATGGGCTGCGCGGAATACGAGCCGATGGCGGCGAAATACCGCGTGCCGATTGTGGTGACGGGTTTTGAGCCGCTCGACATTTTGCAGGGGGTGCTGATGTGTGTGCGGCAACTGGAGGAAGGACGGGCGGAAGTGGAGAATCAGTATGCCCGCGTGGTGCGCCGGGACGGCAACGAGCACGCGCGGGAGCTGATCCGGCGGGTGTTTGAAGTGGCGCCGCGCAAATGGCGCGGGCTCGGCGAAATCCCCGGCAGCGGGCTGCGCCTGCGGAGTCAATATGAAGCATTGGACGCCGAGAAAAGATTCGGACTGGCGGACCGCGACACCGCCGAGAGCGCCGAATGCCTCAGCGGCCTGGTGTTGCAGGGGCGGATCAAACCGGCCGAGTGTCCGGCCTTCGGCCAGGGTTGCGCGCCCGAACATCCGCTGGGCGCGCCGATGGTGTCCTCCGAGGGCGCGTGCGCGGCTTACTATCGCTATCGCCGCCCCGCGCCGGCCGCCGAGCCTGCGCGCTGAACCATGAGCCACGCCGCGGAATTCACTCCTGCCTGCCCCGTCCCGATCCGCCAGTATCCGCGCGTTCTGCTGGCGCACGGCGGCGGCGGCAAATTGATGCACGAGCTGCTGGAGAAAATGTTCTTTTCCGCGTTCGGCGAAGCCCCCGCCGACGGCCGCCACGACGCCGCAGTGCTGAACTTCCCGGCCGGGCGGCTGGCGTTCACCACCGATTCCTACGTCGTCCGGCCGATTTTTTTTCCGGGCGGCGACATCGGTTCGATGGCGGTCCACGGCACGGTCAACGACCTGGCGATGAGCGGCGCGCGGCCGCTGTGGTTGAGCGCGGCTTTCATCCTCGAAGAGGGCCTTTCCATGGAAACGCTGTGGCGCGTGGTTTGTTCGATGCGCGACGCGGCGGAGCGCAGCGGGGTGCGGATCGTCACTGGCGACACCAAGGTGGTGGACAAAGGCAAGGGCGACGGCCTGTTCATCAACACGGCGGGGATTGGTGTCATTGAACATTCCCTGTGCATCGCGCCGGGAAGCGTGCGGACGGGCGACGCGGTGCTGCTCAGCGGAGATTTGGGCCGTCACGGCATGGCGATCATGAGCGTGCGCGAAGGTTTGGAGTTTCAGAGCAGGATCGAGAGTGATTGCGCGCCGGTTTGCGGGCTGGTGCGGAAACTCCTGGCCGCCGGCGTGGAAGCGCATTGCCTGCGGGACTTGACGCGGGGCGGCCTGGCGAGCGCGTTGAACGAAATCGCGGGAGCGGCCCAGCGGCGAATCGAGATCGAGGAGAAATCCGTGCCGGTGCGGGAGGACGTCCATGCCGCGTGCGAACTGCTTGGGCTGGACCCATTGCAGGTGGCGTGCGAGGGACGGTTCGTGGCGTTCGTTCCAGCCAGGGACGCGGACCGGGCGTTGAGCATCATGCGGCAGGACGAAGCCGGCGCCGGACGGATCGGCGCGGTTGCAGACGGCGACCCGCCGCTGGTGGTTTTGAAAAGCGCCATCGGCGCCAGCCGGATTCTCGACATGGCCAGCGGCGAGCAATTGCCGAGGATATGTTAGGCCGCACCCTCGAACGGCCGGCAATTTACGCTAAGAAAATGCCAAAAATTAGCTTGCGCCTTTTCAAACAGGTTGTAATCTCTACTATGTCAATAGACATACTATTGTTATACGTGAACAATTGAACAACAGAAAGCACCAGCTTGAGAAAGAGAGACTTATGCCTGTTTATCCTGACATTATCAGCACAGTGGGGCGCACCCCGCTGATCAAACTCAACCGCGTCGCTGCGGATGTCGATGCCACCATTGCATTGAAGGGGGAGTTCTTCAATCCACTCGGCAGCGTCAAAGACCGCATCGGCATTGCCATGATCGCCGCCGCCGAGCGCGACGGCATCCTCAAACCCGGCACAACGATCATCGAACCGACCTCGGGCAACACCGGCATTGCCTTGGCGTTCGTCGCCGCGGCCAGGGGTTACAAACTGATTCTCACCATGCCCGAAAGCATGAGTCTGGAGCGGCGCACGCTGCTGGCCTTGCTGGGGGCAAAACTGGTTCTGACGCCGGCCCAGGAGGGTATGAAAGGCGCGATCAAGAAAGCTGAGGACCTGAACAAGGAAATCGCCGATTCGTGGATTCCCCAGCAGTTCAACAACCCGGCCAACCCCGAAATCCATCGCCGCACGACCGCCGAAGAAATCTGGTCGGACGCAAATGGGAAGGCGGACATCCTCGTTTCCGCCGTCGGCACGGGCGGAACAATCACCGGCGTCGCCGAGGTAATCAAGTCGCGCAAGAAGAGTTTTCGCGCCATTGCCGTCGAGCCAAAGGATTCGCCGGTCATCACGCAAACGCGCAACGGACAGCCGGTCAAACCCGGCCCGCACAAAATCCAGGGCACAGGCGCGGGCTTTGTGCCGAAAAACCTGAACCTGCAAATCGTGGACGACGTGATCACGGTCAGCAACGAGGACGCCATTGCCATCGCGCGCCGGCTGGCGACCGAGGAAGGAATTCTCGCCGGCATCTCCACCGGGGCCAACGTCTGGGCGGCGCTGCAAGTCGCCCAGCGTCCCGAGAACAAGGGCAAATTGATCGTGACGATCGGTTGCAGCACCGGCGAACGTTATCTCAGCACCGCGCTGGCGGAGGAAGCGCGCAATCAAGTTTCAGTTACGCCCCAGAACCCTGGAGGCAAAATCAACCCATAGAAACCCCCACAGCAGGCTGATCGGACGACCGGCGGTTTGCTGGCAACACTCAGTAAAACATGACAACAAATACGTATATCCGAATCATTCAACCCCTTGAATTCCACGTCCTCCGTCCGCCCGCGCTATTGCTGGCGCTGGCTTTGGCTGCGACGCCCAGCCTCACTCTGAGAGCCGCGGACGACGCTCAACCCGCAGTCCAGGCAACGGCGGAGAAACCGGCGCCGCTTCCGCTTCATCAGATCGAAGGCAATGGCGGCATTTTTTCCACGCTGTCGGCTTACATTGTTAATCCGCCGCGAAATGGCGAACCGGTGGGCCGGCCCAGCGTGGGGTTCGCTTACATCAACCTCGGCTCCGATAAAAACCTCGAAGCGTTGACCCTCACCGAATCGCCCTTCAAGCGGCTTGAACTGGGCTACGGCTGGGACCACCTCGGTCTGGGCGATCTGCCGCTGGCGTTGAGAAACGCCGGCCTCGTCAATTATCACGAGGACCAGGTGCAACTGCACAACTTCAATGCCCGGCTGCAAATCCTCAAGGAAGGGGAGTTCGACCAGAAATGGATTCCGGCGTTGACGGCCGGCGTGCATTACAAATATAACGATGGCATTAACGAGGTCAGAAACGAAGTTGAAACGGGAGCGGGCGCGGACTTGCTGGGCCAGGCCGGCCTGTCGCGCAAACAAGGGGTGGATTACACGCTCTACGCCTCGAAGCTGTTCACGCAACTGCCGCGGCCCGTGCTGCTGGAACTGGGCGGACGCGCCACCGAAGCCGTCTGGGACGGCCTGGGTGGATTCACCCACAGTTACAACGTTGTCTTTGAAGGCAACGTCGTGGTGTTCGTCACCGGCAATTTTGCGCTGGCGGCGGAGTACAAAGAGCAGCCGCGGAATTACCAGGCCATCGGCAATCTGGTGAAGCGGGAGGGCGACTGGGCGACACTCGACGCCGCTTACGTGGTGAACAAAAACCTGACGTTGGCCGTCGGTTACGGTCACTTTGGCAACGTGTTGAATCACCAAGCCAACGGGGTATGGGGCCTCACGACCAAATGGGAGTTCTAGGCCAGGACAGTTCAAGCTGGAGGCTGGACGACGGCTGGCGCCCCTGGTCGCGTTCCTTCCTCCGAACACGCCAACGCATGCCAAACGTCCCGGCCTCCAGCCAGTTCAACAACATTAACCTTGAATGACAACATTATGAGCACTTCGACACCACATCTGAGCACGCTGGCGCTTCACGCCGGCCAGGCTCCTGATCCGGCGACCGGCGCGCGCGCCGTGCCGATTTACCAGACGACTTCCTATGTTTTCAAAAGCACCGACCACGCCGCCAATCTTTTCGCGTTGAAGGAATTCGGGAACATTTACACCCGCATCATGAACCCCACCACCGACGTCTTCGAACAGCGCATCGCCGCGCTGGAAGGCGGCACCGGTGCGCTGGGGGTGGCGTCCGGCGCGGCGGCCATCACCTTCGCGCTGCTGGCGATCACGCAGTTGGGCGACGAGATTGTGTCCGGAGACAACCTCTATGGCGGCACTTACGCGCTGTTTCACTACACGCTTCCCAAGCTGGGCCGCACGGTGAAATTCGTGAATTCGCGCGACCCGGAGGCGTTCCGAAAAGCCATCACGCCGAAAACCCGGGCGCTTTACGCCGAGACCGTCGGCAACCCGAAACTGAACGTTCCGGATTTTGAGGCGCTCGCCAAGATCGCGCACGAAAACGGCATCCCGCTGGTGATTGACAACACCGTCGGCGTCGGTCTGGTCCGGCCGTTTGAACACGGCGCGGACATCATTGTCACGTCGGCCACCAAATACGTCGGCGGCCACGGCACCAGCATCGGCGGCGTCATCGTGGATTCCGGCAAGTTCAAGTGGAACAACGGCAAGTTCCCCGAATTTACCACGCCCGACCCCAGCTACCACGGCTTGGTCTATTGGGACGCCCTGAGCAACGTGCCCGGCATGGGCAACGTCGCCTTCATTCTCAAGGTGCGCGTGACGCTCTTGCGCGATGTCGGCGCGGCGCTCAGCCCGTTCAACTCGTTCCTCTTTTTGCAGGGACTGGAAACTCTGCCGCTCCGCCAGAAACAACATTCGGCCAACGCGCTGGAAATCGCCCGCTGGCTCAAAACGCATCCGCTGGTGACTTGGGTGGCTTATCCCGGTCTGCCGGACGATCCGAGCTACAAGGTCGCCTCGAAGTATCTAAAGCGCGGCTTTGGCGGTCTGGTCGGCTTTGGCGTCAAGGGTGGACTGGAAGCGGGCAAGAAATTCATCAACTCGGTGAAACTGCTCTCGCATCTGGCCAACATCGGCGACGCCAAGAGCCTGGTGATTCATCCGGCCTCCACGACGCACTCGCAGTTGTCACCCGCCGAGTTGGAGGAAACCGGCGCCACGCCGGACTATGTCCGCCTCTCCATTGGTTTGGAGGACGTCGAAGACATCAAGGCGGACATTGACCAGGCCCTGCGCGCCACCAAAGAGTCTGCGCCGGCAACGTGAACCGGACAGAAGTTCGACGCAGATGAAGGACCCACCCGCGAGCACCGGCCAGGGCGATCTTCAGGATCAGAAGATCTCGGGCTATCAATCGTCTTTGGGCGTGACGCGCACACAAACCGTCGCGTTGCGCGGAGTGCAACTCCAGTCCGGTTTCACGTTCGATCAGGTGGAAGTGTCGTACCAAACCCTTGGAACGCTCTCGCCCCGGCGCGACAACGCCATCCTGGTCTGCCACGCCTTGTCAGGCACGGCGCACGCCGCCGGCCTCCACCCGGAGACGGGGCGTCCGGGTTGGTGGGATTTCCACGTCGGCCCGGGCAAGGCGATCGATACGAACCGGTTCTTCGTCGTCTGTTCCAACGTCCTGGGTGGCTGCGACGGGACGACCGGCCCGATGTCGCCGCGCCCCGCCACGGGCCAGCCTTACAACATGGACTTTCCTTCCGTGACCGTCCCCGATATGGTGGCGGTGCAGGAAAAACTGGTCGAACACCTGGGCATCGCGCGGCTGTTCGCGGTCATCGGCGGTTCGATGGGCGGAATGCAGGCGCTGGCCTGGGCGGTCCGTTTCCCGGAGCGCGTCCGCGTTTGCGTTCCGATTGCGACCTGCGCTTCGCACAACGCCATGCAAATTGCCTTCAATGAAATCGGCCGCCGCGCCATCGTCACCGATCCGAATTGGAACGGCGGCGATTATACGCCCGACCGCCGCCCCAATCACGGTCTGGCCGTGGCCCGCATGGTGGGGCACGTCACCTATCTGAGCGAATACGCGATGACGCGCAAGTTCGGACGCACCCTGCAAACGCCGGTCAACGCCGTCGCCGCCGAGGCCGCGCTCTTCACCGTCGAAAGCTATCTTCACCATCAGGGAGAGAGTTTCGTGAGTCGATTCGATCCCAATTCCTATCTTTACCTGACCAAGGCGATCGACCAGTTCGATTTGTTTGACGGCCAGCCGCCGGAGGAGGTTCTGCGCCGGGTGAAAGCGCGTTTTCTGGTCATCTCCTTCGCGTCCGACTGGCTCTATCCGCCGGCGCAGTCGCGGGACCTGGTTCGCCTGCTCAAGCGCGCCCGCGTGGCCGCCACCTACATCAATCTTGAAACCCTCTACGGCCACGATTCGTTTCTGATCGAAAACCCCCAGTTCGCCCAGGTGGTGCGGCATTACCTGGAAAACGAACACCGCCGCGCCAGTCTCAAGGAGGCCGGCGGGGCGATTTAACAGAGCGATGCACCCCGGTATTTACCAAAGTGTCCTGGATTGGGTCCCCGACGGCGCCCGCGTGCTGGACCTGGGAACGGGCGACGGCGCGTTCCTGGAGCGGCTCGTTCGGGTCAAGCGCGTCGTGGCCGAGGGCGTGGAAAGAGACCCCGAGCTGGTGGCCCGCTGCATTCAGCGCGGGCTGGTGGCGCATCAAGGCAACATCGCCGAGGGACTCGATCAGTACGGCGATCAATCGTTCGATGACGTGCTCTTGCTCGGCACGTTTCAGGAATTGATTTCGCCCGTCGAGATCGTCCGGGAAGCGTTTCGCGTCGGACGCCGCGTCACCATCGCCTACAGCAACTTCGCCCATTACCGGGTGCGGCTGCAGATTCTCTTTCGCGGCCGCACGCCGGTCACCAAATCCCTCCCCCAACCCTGGTATCGCACGACCAATTTGCATTTCCTTTCCACCCTCGACTTCCGTGAATTCTGCCGGCAGATGGATGTCTCCGTCATTCGCCAGGCGTCCTTCAACTCGCGCGGCAAGGTCGTGATTTTGCCCAATCTCTTTGCCGAGGAAGTCGTGACCTTGCTGGAGTCTGGCAAATGACCGCGCACCGGCGCCGGCGCCTCCGCCGCCCATGCGCTCAGAGGAATGCGGAAGTGCAAAAACGCCCCGGCAACCTCCGATTTTCCCTGATTTGAATTGTAAAACAGCCTCAAAGTGTTTACCGTTAGCGGTTACCATGGAAACTGTCCAAACTTTACCTCCCTTCCCCTCAAACGTCCCAACGTCCGGCGGAGCTTGGCGGCTGGCGGGCTTGCGTCTGAGCGCCCTCGTGCTTTTGTCCTTGATCTTCCTTCTCGCCGGTCTTCCTCCCGCCAGGGCCGGTCTGCCGCCGGGTTGGAGCGACACCGACATCGGGGCGCCCGCGGACGCCGGTTCGGCGTCTTATAGCAATGGCGCCTGGAGCGTCGCCGGCGGGGGCGCGGACATTTGGGGAACAGCCGACCAATGCAACTTCGCCGGCGAAAGCTTCAATTGCGACGGCGCCGTCATCGCGCAAGTCAGCAGCGTGCAGAACACCGATCCAGGCTCCGGCTGGTCCAAAGCGGGCGTGATGTTCCGCAACGACACCACCGCCGGAGCTGTCAATGCTTTTATGACCGCGACGGCGGGCCAGGGTGTCAGTTTTCAAATTCGCACCGCGGCGGGCGCCGCGTCTGACAACACGCAGGTCAGCGGGGTCGCCACGCCCGTGTGGGTCAAAGTGGTTCGGTCGAGTGACCAATTCAGCGGCTATTACAGTGTCGATGGGACCAATTGGACACAAGTGGGAAGCGCCGCCACCATCGAAATGGGCGGTGCCGCCCTGGCCGGGTTGGCCGTGTCGGCGCACAACAACGCCGCGCTGAACACCTCCACTTTTACCAACGTCGGCCTGACCTCGCCGGCTTTCGGCATCTACCGCGAGCTTTGGACCAACCTCAACTCCAGCGTCGGCAATACTCTGGCCGCGCTGACTAACACGACCGACAACCCCAATTGGCCCAACAGTCCCGCCGCGTCTTACACGCATGTTTTCACCAATTTTGAAACCGAGATTAACACCGGAATGAATTATTTTGGCCAGCGTCTGCGGACGTTTGTCGTGCCGCCGACCAACGGCCTTTACACGTTTTGGATCGCCAGCGATGACACCTCGCAGCTTTTTCTGAGCACCAACGAGAACCCCGCCGGCATGGTTCCGATCGCGTCCGTCACGTCCTGGACGGATTCGGAGAACTGGACCGAGTACGCCAGCCAGCAATCGGCGCTCATCAACCTGCAAGGCGGCTGCCGTTATTATCTGGAAGCGCAAATGCAGCAAGGCAACGGCGGCGAGAACCTTTCCGTGCGCTGGCAGTTGCCCAACCTGTCTTTTGAGCAGCCGATGGCGGCCGTCAGCGGGGCCGGCACGCTCCTGATCCCGTGCAACGGCGTGAACACCACCCCGGGCATTTTTGCCCAATCCGGCGCCACGTCGGTCGTCGAGAATCTCAATGCGGTGTTCTCGGTGCTGGTCACAAACCAGGCCCCCGTCACCTATCAATGGTTCAATGCCGGAGTCAAGCTGGCCGGGGCCACCCTGCCTGTGTACATCCTCAGCAATGCCAGTATCGCGCTCAACAACGGCCAGATTTACACCTGTGTTGTCAGTAACAGTGTGGCTGCCATTACCAGCGCCCCAATTACCCTCACCGTGCTGCGCGACACCGTGCCGCCGACGGTGGTTGAAGCGTTTAACGTCGGGCCGACCAACGTCGAGATTGTTTTCTCAAAACCGGTGGCGGTCACCAACGCCACCAATATCGCCAATTATGCGTTCACCAACGGCGTTGCCATCACCGGCGCGTCGCTGGCCGCGAATAATTTCACCGTCATGCTCACCAACGCGCCCCTGGTCAATGGGAGCAATTATGCCATTGTCATTAATAATATCCATGACCGGGCCAGCACGCCCAACATTATCGCGACCAACACCCTGGCCAGTTTCACGGCCTCGCCTTTTGCGCCGCAGGACATCGGCGGTCCGGCCATCCCGTCCACCGCCACCTACACGGGCAACGGAGTGACCATCAGCAGCGCCGGCAACTACATTGGCGGCAACGGCGATCAATGCAACTTCGAGTATCAACTCCAGACGGGCAATTTCGACGTCACGGTCTGCCTGGCGGGGTTGGGTTTGTCCGATCTGTGGGCCCAGGCCGGCTTGATGGGGCGGGCCAGTCTGGATGCGGGCAGCCCGTTCGCCGCCGCGCTGGCCACGCCGGGGATGGTCGGCGATTTCTTTGCCGCCCGGACGGCCACCAACGGCCTGGCCGCCACTTCGGGCAGTTTTCCTGTCAACTATCCCAATACCTGGCTGCGGCTCAAGCGGGCCGCGAATGTCTTCACCGGCTTTGGCAGTTACGACGGGACAAACTGGACGCAATTGGGCGCGGCGACGATTGTGATGCCGAGCCAGATTTACCTCGGCCTGGCTGTGGCCAGTCACAACACCAACCAACCGACCACGGCGCAATTTCTGGATTATGAAACCACGCCCGCCGGCGCGGTGGCGGCCCCGGCCGTCAATCCTCACGAACCGCTGGGGCCTTCCAGCCGCAAGACCGGGATTGTCATTTCCGAGATCATGTGGAAGCCGGCCCCGCGCACCGACGGCAACAACACGGAGTTTCTGGAGATTTACAATTCCAATCCGTTTTTCCAGGACATCAGCGGCTATCAGGTGACGTGCGCGGACATGAATTACACCTTCCCCGCCAACACCCTGATCCCCGGCGGCGCCTTTTTCGTCCTGGCCGCTTCGCCGCAAGGCATGGCCAATGTCTATGGCCTGGCGTCCAATGTTTTTGGCCCGTACAACGGCAGCCTGAAACATGCCGAGACGCTCGAACTGTTGGACGAACAGAGCAATGTGTTGCTGACGGTGCCTTATACGGATACTTATCCCTGGCCGGTGGCGGCCGATGGCACGGGACACTCCATTGTGCTGGCCAATCCGACCTACGGCGAAGGCGATCCGCGCGCCTGGGACATCAGCGACACGGTGGGCGGGTCGCCGGGCCAGTTGGACACCTTCCACCCCAGCCCGCTGCGCAGCGTGGTGATCAATGAAATCCTGCCGCATTCGGAAAACCCGGCCGTGCCGCAATTCATCGAACTCTACAACCACAGCACGAACAGCGTGAGCGTTTCGGGTTGTATTTTGACCGATGATCCGGCGACCAATAAGTTTGTCATTCCGGTCGGCACGCTGATCGCGCCGGGGGGATTTGTTTCCTTCAGCCAAACGCAGCTCGGTTTCACCCTCAACCCCTCCGGCGGGACGGTCTATTTCATCAAGCCCGACGGCAGCCGCATCCTGGACGCGGTGCAGTACGGGGCGCAGGCCGACGGCGTTTCTTATGGGCGCTGGCCGGATGGGGCGAATGATTTGTATGCGTTCACCACCAACACGCCCGGCGCGCACAACAGCGCCATCCTCATTGGGGACGTGGTGATCAATGAGTTGATGTATAAGCCGATCAGCGGCAACGACGACGATCAATACATTGAACTCTACAACAAGGGAACCAATACGATCACTCTGTCCGGCTGGCAGTTCACGGCGGGCGTCACTTTCACTTTTCCGCCCAACGTCACGCTGGCCTCCAACGGCTATCTGGTCGTGGCCCGGAACCTGACGAATTTATTGGCCAAATATCCGAATTTGAACACCGGCAACACCGTGGGCAACTACGGTGGCAAATTGTCGCACAACGGCGAGCGGGTGGCGCTGGCCATGCCGCAAAGTTTGTATGGCACCAACACCATTTACGTGGTGGAAGACGAAGTGACCTTCGGCACGGGCGGACGCTGGGGAGAATGGTCCTCCGGCGGCGGCAGCAGCCTGGAACTGATTGACCCGCGCGCCAATCACCGCCTGGCCGCCAACTGGGCGGACAGCGACGAGACCCAGAAGTCTTCCTGGGTGGACATTGAATGCACCGGTGTGCTGGATAACGGCTCCAATTACGACGCCAGCATTGATTTCGCTCAAATCGGCCTGCTGGACGCCGGGGAATGTCTGGTCGATAACATCGAAGTGGATTACAACGGAAGCAACTACGTTTCCAATGGCACGTTTGAGAGCGGCCTGGGCTTGACCAACTGGTCCCTCCAAGGCTGCATGGTGCGCTCGAGCCTGGAACACAGCGGCTATCAAAGCAGTTATTCGCTGCACATCCGCTCCAGCGATCGTCTCTGGACCGGGGTCAATTCCTGTCAAGTCTCCCTGGCCAACACCAACCTCCAGCCCGGCCAGACGGCGACGCTGCGGTTCAAAGCGCGCTGGCTGCGCGGCTGGCCGGAGCCGTTGCTTCGTTTGAATGGCAATTGGCTCGAAGCCACCGCGGCGATGCCCGTTCCGGCCAACCTCGGCTCGCCGGGCGGACCCAACAGCCAGTACGTGACCAATGCCGGGCCGGCCCTTTACAACGTGACCCACACGCCGACCCTCCCGGCCGCCAACCAGGCGGTCGTGGTGACGGCGCAGGCGCATGATCCGGATGGAATCCAAAGCCTGACGCTTTATTACCGCCTGGATCCGGCGACGACTTACACGGCTGTGGCGATGAATGACAAGGGCACGGGCGGCGACGCCATCGCGGGCGACGGCGTTTACAGCGCGACCATTCCGGGACAGGCGGCCAATCAAGTCGTGGCGTTTTACATTGCCGCCACGGACAGCCGGGGGGCGGCGACGCGCTTTCCGGCGCTGCGCACCAATGACAATGAACCGGTGCGCGAATGTGTGGTCCTGTTCGGCGACGGCGCTCCGGGCGGCAGTTTCGGGGTGTATCATTTATGGCTCACGCAAACCAACGTGACCCGCTGGGCCAACTTGTCCGACTTGAGCAACGAAGGCAGCGATTGCACCTTCGTCAACGACACCCGCGTGATTTACAATATGCAGGGCCGGTTTTCCGGCAGTCCGTATCATCAGGAGTTTGACACGCCCAACGGCAATCTGTGCCATTACAAATGGGAGTTTAACGACGACGCCAAGTTTCTGGGCGCGACGGATTTCAACAAAATTCATCAGCCGGGCAACGGTCCGGGCGATGACGCCAGCCTCCAACGAGAGCAATTGGCCAACACCTTCCTGCGCGCGCTGGGGGTGCCGTGGCTCTACAAACGCTATGTGGCGGTCTATGTCAACGGCAACCGCCGCGGCACCTTGATGGAAGACACCCAGGTGCCGACCACCGATGTCATCAAGGAACACTTCCCCAATGACCCGGATGGGCACATGTACAAAATGCAGCCCTGGTTTGAGATGCCTCCCTTTCCTTCGGGCTCCTCCATCGCCTTCGACAATCAGTCCTGGTGCAACCTGATGCCCTACACCACCACCGGGGGCGTGAAAAAGGCGGCGCGCTACCGCTACAGTTTTGAGATTCGCCGCACACCCGATTCGGACAGCAACTTCACCAATGTTTTTTCCCTGGTGGATGCGGCCAGTTCTTATGGCACGCCCCATTACGTGGCCAACATGGAAAACCTGGCCAACATGGAAAACTGGATGCGCGTCTTTGCCGCCAACCACGCGGCGGGCAACTGGGATTCCTTTGGCTGCCAGAACGCCCAGAATCTTTACGGTTACATCGGCGCGCTCGGCACGAAGTATTCCTTGTTGATGTGGGATTTCAACATCGTCATCGGCAACAGCGGTTCCTGGGGGCCGGGGCAGAGTTTGTTCGCGGTCAACGGTCAGGACCCCAACACCCAGAACATTTACAACAATCCCACCTTCCTGCGCATGTATTGGCGCGCGCTCGAGGAGTTGGTCAACGGGCCGCTCAATACCGCCAACAGCGGGCCGCTGCTCGACGCCAAATACAATGCCTTCACCGACAACGGCCTGAGCGTCGAAAACCCCAACACGAACATCAAACTTTGGCTCTTTCAGGCGCAGAACAGCATTGCTTCGCAACTGGCCGCGGTCAACGCCACCAACTTCACGGTCAATCCAAGCCTGACTCTCAGCAATAACGTCGCGTTTGTCACCGGGCAGGCGCCGGTCAATGTGGAGGCCGTCTGGATTAACGGCGTGGCCTATCCGCTGACCTGGACGGGTTTGACCAACTGGACTGTAACCGTGCCGCTGACCAATGGAGCGAACCATCTCAGCATCGTGGGCGTGGACCGCAACGGCCAGCCGCTCGCCGGGGCCAGCAACCAATTGACCGTCAGTTACAGCGGGACGGTCCCGTCGCCGGTCGGGCACGTGGCCATCAATGAGATCATGTACAACCCGTCCGTTGGCAACGCGCAGTACGTGGAACTCTTCAACAACTCCACCAATGTCGCCTACGATCTGTCCGGCTGGCTGTTGCAAGGCCTGTCCTACACCTTCCCGGCCGGCTCGTTGCTGCCGCCACGGGGTTTCCTGGTCCTGGCGGCCGATGCCCCGGCCTTTGCCGCGGCTTACGGGGCGACGAACCTTGTGTTTGACACTTTCAATGCCACCCTCTCGCCCGGCCAGTTGCTTTCCCTGCTGCAACCCAACGGCGCGAGCAACCTGGTCGTGGCCCAGGTGCAGTTTGACAGTGTTTTGCCCTGGCCGACCAATGCCAATGGCGGCGGCGTCTCCCTGCAATTGATTGATCCGCGCCAGGACAACTGGCGCGTGGGCAATTGGGCCACCGGCCAAACCAATCCCCCGCCCCTGGCCTTCACCCCGGGGGCCAGCAACAGCGTCGCCACCAACCTGCCCGCCTTCCCGCCGCTCTGGATCAATGAAGTGGAGCCGGACAATCTGACCGGCCTGACCAACAGCGCCGGACAACACGCCCCCTGGCTGGAGCTTTACAACCCCGGCACCAACACCGTGGCTTTGACCGGTA
>JBEKYR010000029.1:0-63777 GCA_049510745.1 Verrucomicrobiota bacterium
TTCGATGGTTTTGGACAGATCAATGGAGCGGCGCGCGACAAACGACTCCCACTCCTCGGCGCCAATGATGTCCCGCGCCCATTCCAGCGACAACGCGGCGGCCAGCGGTTCCCCCACGGCGCGCAACTGGCCGCGCACCCGCAACACCGGCGCCAGGCCCGGTTCGAGATGGAGGTCGCTGGCGCCTTCGGTTTTGGCCAGCGAAATGAGGGCGCGCAGGTTCACGGGTTCTGGGCGCGGCGCGAAAGGTTTGGCAAAGGCCAGAGTCCCGGCTGCCCGGAACGATTATTTGGCCGCCACTTCAATTTTGGTCAAAGTGATCGTCTTCTTGCCGTCCTTTTCCGTCACCGTGCCAGTGGCAACGACCTTGGAGGGCGCCTGGCAAATGTTTTTGTGAAACGCTTTGGCGACGTCGTTATCGGCGGCATAATAGATTGTGCCGTCGGCGGTGCGGATGGCGGTGCCGCACTGGGCGGTTTGGTGCAATTCACATTTGGTGCAAATTCCATCGCCTTTGATCGTTTGTTCCCCCGCCATGACCGAAGTCGTCAACGCTGCCAAAAACGCCATCGCCGTGAGTACTGCCAGTATCTTTTTCATAGTTCTTTGAATGTTAACACTCTCTGTTTGGGTTTGTTTCGGTGACAATAGCAAGCGGGGGTGCTTTCCGCAATGAGAATTGACATCCCGTCACAAACGGCCGGCCAATTCCTTGTGGCCCCATCGCAGGAGGCGGGCGGTAGTTTCCCAGCCAACACAGCCGTCGGTGATGGAAAGGCCGTAGCGCAATTCGGCGGGGTTCTTCGGAAAGGGTTGGGAGCCTTCTTCCAAATAGCTCTCGACCATCAGCCCGATCAACGAGCGGGTGCCGGCGGCGCGTTGGGCGATGACGTTGCGCCAGACATCCTCCTGGCGGGCGGGCTGCTTGCCGGAATTGGCGTGGCTGCAATCGACCATCAATACCGGTGGCAGGCCCTGGCCGGCGAGCTCGGCTTCCGCTTCGCGGATGCTGGCGGCGTCATAATTGGCCCGCAGCCGGCCGCCGCGCAAAACGACGTGCCCGATGCGGTTGCCGGTGGTCCGCACGATGCTGGTCACGCCGTCCTGGTCGATGCCGATAAAGCTGTGCGGATGGGTGGCCGCGCCCATCGCGTCGATGGCGATTTGCAGGCTGCCGTCGGTCCCGTTCTTGAAGCCGACGGGCATGGAAAGGCCGCTGGCCATTTCGCGGTGGGTCTGGGACTCGGTGGTGCGCGCGCCGATGGCCGTCCAACTGATCAGGTCGGAAATATACTGCGGGGTGATCGGGTCCAGGAATTCCGTCCCGGCCGGCAGGCCCATCTCCGTGATGTCCAGCAACAGGCGGCGGGCGAGCTTGAGACCCGATTCGATGTCGTGCGAATTATCCAGGTGCGGGTCGTTGATCAGCCCCTTCCAGCCGATGGTGGTGCGGGGCTTCTCGAAATAGACGCGCATAACGATTTCCAGGCGGTCGCCCAATTCCTGGCGCAACTGGCTCAGTCTGCCGGCGTATTCCAGCGCGCCTTTGACATCGTGAATGGAGCACGGGCCGACCACCACGAGCAACCGCGGGTCTTTGCGTTCCAGGATTTGCTCAATGCCCCGGCGTCCGCGCACGACGGTGGCATTGGCGGCCTCGCTCGTCGGCAGTTGCGCTTTCAGCGCGCTCGGCGGCGAAAGGCGGACGATCTCTTTTACATGTAAATCTTGTGTCGGTAACATCGAACCTCATGCGTTGCGGGAAACGCGGCCAACCAATGGGCGAATCCACCGGGAAGCGCCCAACCTGTCAAACCCTTTTAAACTGCCGGAAAACCAGCGCGGGCGCCAGACCAAGGCCGAGGAAAATCCCGCCGACCAACGATCCGAGCAGGATGGTTTGCAGGTTCCCAACCACTCCCAGCGCGCCGATGATTTCCGCGCTTCGGGGAAGGAAACGGCAGGCCATCCAGACAGCCCACACCACCAGAACAGCCCACGCCAGGAGTTGAAACCGGGCGTCGCGGCCGGCCGGCAGCCAGCGCCATCGAGGAAGGGCCGTTTCAAATTCGGCTTGCATCTGTCGTTTGCGCTCGGCCCGCTGCCCCTCGGAAAGAGGGGCGGCTTCGGCGCGGAGGCGCTCGAGCAACCGTTGCTCGAAGGAGGCGGACAGCCGGGGCGCCTGGAGGCGGCGCGCCAGAAGGGCATCGAGGCCCCGCGCGTCCCGCGCGAAATCCCGGCAGCCGGCGCAGCCGGCAAGATGGACTTCCACCGCGGCGCGCTCGCCGGGCGGCAACTGGTCCAGATTCAAAATGCTTTCTTCAAACTGTGGGCAAACCATAAATCAGCACAACATTAAATTCGTCCGTTTCTCCGCGCCTGTCAAGGCACGCGCGTCCGGGACGGGCGGACGCCGGCCGATCCTGAGCAGGTCCTTTCGGGCGCGGAACAAAAGTGTCTTGACGGTGCCGATCGGCAGGCCGAGGGCGTCCGCCACTTCCTGATACTGTTTTTGTTCGAGGTAGAACAAAACGATGACCTGGCGGTACTTTTCCGGCAGTTGCGCCAGCATGGCCTCGACGTCCATGTCCGCGCCGGGAGAGGGATCGGTGGATTGGAGGGAGGCGATGGCGTCGGAGGCTCCCTCCAGGGCGGGATCGTCCAGGGAAACCGCCGCGTGAGCGGCCCGTCTCTTTAATTCGGTGAAACAGGTGTTGCGCGCGATCACAAAAATCCAGGTCGAAAGCGAGGCGGCGCCGTCGTAACCGGGCAGCCCCTTCCAGACTTTGACGAAGACATCCTGCGCGGCGTCCTCGGCCTGGGTTTCGTTGCGCAAAATGCTCCACGCCAGCCGGAAGACCTTGTCCTTGCAGCGCTCCACCAGCAGGCTGAACGCCTCCTCATAGTGCCGCCCTCGCAGGCGCTCCCGAATGTCGTTCTCATGCATCGGCGGATGCTCTCTCTCTCTCTCTCTCTCTCTCTCTGCTGGAACCAATCTTTATACTCGGCGATGGCGTCAGAGGTTTCAAAAACATTTTGAAACATTCCGGGAGTCGGCGCGGTCACAAGGATTGAGCCGGCAATAGTACGCCGGGAACAGAATAACAATAAAATCTATGAATCCAGAAGTTGTGGGAACCATGATACCGATCGTCGCAATCGTGATGGGCATTGGCTGCGCGATTACGGGCATGTATTTCAGATTTCGCAAACGCAAGGAAATGTTCGCGCTCTATCATCAGGAGCGCATGGCCGCCATCGACAAGGGAATCGAATTGCCGCCCCTGCCGCCGGAATTCTTCGCCGACCACGGCAATCTGCCGTCCAGGCACGGCACCCTGCTGTCCGGGCTGATCATGACGTTTATCGGCCTGGGGCTTGGCATCGCGCTGCTCTTTAAGTGCGGACTGGATACCGCGCTGTTTGCGCTCATTCCGCTCGGCATCGGCCTGGCGCTATTGATCTTCTACTTTACAGTAGGCAAGAAGGAGGCGGAAGCCGCCGAAGCGGAACAACAGGCCCGCCGCGCCGCCAAATGAGGGAGGGGCGCCGCCTCACGCATTCAGCCCCAGCACGTCCTGCATGTCGTAAAGCCCTGGCTTCTTGCCCGCCACCCATTGCGCGGCCCGCAGCGCGCCGAGGGCAAAGGTGTCCCGGCTCGAAGCTTTGTGCGTCAATTCCACCCGCTCCCCGGTCGCGGCGAAGAGCACCGTGTGGTCGCCCACAACGTCACCGCCCCGGATCGAGTGCATCCCGATTTCCGCCGCGGTCCGTTCCCCCGCCAATCCCTCGCGGCCATGACGGAGGACTTTGTCCAATTGCTGCCCGCGCGCCGCCGCCAGGATTTCGGCCAGCGTCTTGGCCGTGCCGCTGGGCGCGTCCTTCTTGAGGCGATGGTGCGTCTCGATGATTTCCAAATCGTACTCCGGCCCAAGAATCTCCGCCGCCTTGCGCGTCAACCAGAATAATGCGTTCACCCCCGTCGAATAGTTGGAGCTCCAGACCATCGGGATTTGCGCGGCCAGCGCCGTCAACTCCCGCCGCTCCGCCTCGGTGTGGCCGGTCGTGCCGATGACGATGGCCTTGTTGCGCGCCGCGCACAGCCGGGCAAACGGAACGGTGCTCTCATGGAACGTAAAATCAATCAGCACGTCCCCGCCCGCGATCACGCCGCCCAATTCCTCTCCCAGGTCGATCTGGCCGCTGACGGCGAGGCCGGGAAATTTCTCCGCGCAGCGCAACAGCGCCTGGCCCATCCGCCCTTTGGCCCCGGCAATAATGATTCTAGTCATGGCGCAGCACGCCGCATTGCCGGAGAGTCGCCTTGAGGACCTCGCGGTTTTTGACCCCCATCGGCACGAGCGGCAGGCGGTACTCCTCCGCGATCACCCCCATCATCGCCAGGGCGGCTTTGACCGGGATCGGATTGGACTCGAGAAAGAGGTCCTTGAACAGCGGGTAATACCGCTCGTGAATCCTCCGGGCCGCGGCCGCGTCTCCGTCGCGGAAAGCCCTCACCATGCGCGCGACCTGCCTTGGAATTATATTTGACGCCACGCTGACCACCCCGTGCGCGCCCACCGCCATGAACGGCAGCGTCAGCGCGTCGTCGCCCGACAGAATGGCAAACCTGCGTCCCAGCGCCGCCCGCAACTGGCTGACCCGATCGGCGTTGCCGCCCGCTTCCTTGATGGCCACGATCCGCGGCGTCGCTCCCGCCAGCCGCCGGACCGTCTCGACCCCGATCTCCACCCCGCAGCGCGACGGCACGCTGTAAAGGACCAGCGGCAGCTTGCTGGCGCGGCTGACCTCCAGGAAATGCTGGAACAGCCCCTCCTGCGTGGGCTTGTTGTAATACGGCGCCACTTGCAGCGAAGAATCGGCGCCCGCCTTCTCCGCTTCCTGTGTCAAATAGACGGCTTCGCTGGTCGAATTGCCGCCGGTTCCCGCCATGACGTGAACGCGGCCCGCCGCGTATTCCACCGCGTGCGCGATCACTTCGATGTGCTCCTTGTAATCCAGCGTGGGCGATTCGCCGGTTGTGCCGACGGGCACAATCCCGTCCACGCCGGCCCGGACCTGCGTCTGGATGAGCCGTTTGAAAGCCTGCGGGTCGAATTTTCCGTTGCGAAACGGAGTAACAATCGCCGTGTAAGTTCCACTCAACATGGGCCAAATGAAATCCGCCCTGGGGCGAAAGTTCAATCAATATCGTTCGCCTGTCTCCGTTTGTTCGACTGATTCTTTTTGCCGTTTCAGATTTCTCAAAAGAAAAATCCAATAAATTGGCGCGAAAACGAGATACAGATTTAAGGAAACTAGCAAATAACCAGCGACAATAAGGGCGTTTTGACGCAGTTTGTCGTTTACGCCATTTCGTAAAACTTCGCCTTCGGAAAAAACATCGATGTACGGCATCAGATTGTTGTAAGGGCCAACGGCGCAACTGCAATGCTCGCAAAACCAAGAACCCGGAGTGACCAGGTCAAAACACCGATGACAAACCTCCACCGCTTCAGGTTCATGCAGTGCTTTTTCGATTTCTTTGTTCCACGGGTCCGGCGACGTGGGAATTTGCCCGATCCGGACAAAAACGCGCCACAGGAGGACGAACGCCAAAACGGCCAAACCAACTTCGCTGATAAGACGCTCCGGATCGCGAGTCATACGCTGTTCAATGTTTGCTCTCCATATTCGTAAGCAGCAAAGTAAAACAGGCAGAACCGGAAAGCGAGCCATTCCCCGCTCGCCGGTTCTGCGGTCGGAGGTTCGTTGGACTTGGATTTGAGCGCAACACACCACCAGCGCAACTCGGCTTGGCTCTAGGCAAACGTCGAAATCAGCGCCTGGTGCGCGGGAATCGCCTCTACGTGAAGCGCGGCCATTCCTTGAGAGCGTAGTGCCAGCCACTCCGACCCCGTAAGCGTCCAGTCAAGGTCGTTCCAGCCCCCGCTTTGCTCTCCCGGTCGAAGTCGTTCCACCGCGCTCACCTCAACCTTGACTTCGGACGGTGCGTCCAGAGTGCGGGACGGTGCATGAGCTGCCACGCACGGTCGAGCATTATCAGCCAACGATCAAACTCACATGAGCGATCATTCACGCGGAATTCGCGAAAAGTGGCGTTTGGCAAAGGCGTGGCCAGAGCCGCTTTTCAGATATTTCTCAAATTCCTGCGCCAGTTCCAAAGTTTCAAAAGCAGCATAAAACTTTACTTTCCAAGGTCTCAGCTTTGACGTGTGAGGACACTTGCCGGCGTTGTGTTCGGCGAGGCGGCGCTTAAGATCGTCCGTGTGGCCTCGATAGAATTCACCAGGCGCGGCCACGCGTTCCAGAATGTAGGTGTAAAACATAAGATCAAAGAAGGATGGCCTGCCATCCGTAGCTCGGAACCCGGCGGTCGGGCCAGCCCTCCTTCGCCAAGGCGCTACGGAGGGCACCATCCTTCGCTCGGAACCGACGGTAGGCGGTTCCGAGCGAAGGATGGTGGAGGCGGCGGGAGTTGAACCCGCGTCCCTGCCAAATATTCCAGCCGCGACTACATGCTTAGTCAGGTGAGAGTCTCAACCGTTGCATAACGTCCTGACGCGAATCCAACGGCCCAGCCCGCATGGAATTTTTTCGGCCGGCACCGCGCGGACTCCGGCTCCGGCCTATCCTGCTGTGGCGTTCGTCCCCCGTAGCAGGCGTCCAGGGGCGAACGTCGCGGCACTTAGGCCGCGAGAGCTAATTCTTGGTTAGCACTTATTTTTGGTCCGATTTTTTACGAGGCCAACGAACCATCCTCGGCATGCCGCCTCTGGCGCATCTCGCAGGTCGAAACCAGTACGCCCCCCCCAATCGGCGCGGACAATATCCGGCGGCCGGGCGCGTTAGTCAAGCTTTGCGAGCGCAACATCCCGGTCGCACTCCCTGGCGCCGGCGGAGAGAATCATCCGCTCGCAAAAACTGTTTTGCTTTTTTGCGGCGACGGTGTAGCAATGAGGGCCGCGCCAATCGAAGATGAATACCGAAGAACAAATCGCCTCGTTCCGCGATGCTTACGAAGCCCTTTGCGCCGAGATCGGCAAGGTCATCGTCGGGCACCACGAGATTGTCGAGGGCACTTTGCTCGCCATTTTCGGCGGCGGGCATGTCCTGCTGGAGGGCGTGCCGGGATTGGGCAAGACGCTCCTGGTCCGCACTTTGAGCGAGGTGCTGGACATGAGCTTTAATCGCATCCAGTTCACGCCCGATCTCATGCCGGCCGACATCCTGGGCACCAATATCGTCATGGAAGTCGCGGGCGGACGGCGCGAGTTTCAATATCAGCGCGGGCCGATCTTCGCCCATCTCGTCCTGGCCGACGAAATCAACCGCGCCACGCCAAAAACCCAGTCGGCCATGCTTGAGGCGATGCAGGAAAAGAGCGTGACGGCGGGGGGCGAAATCCGCAAGCTGGACGAGCCTTTTTTCGTCCTCGCCACCCAGAACCCCATCGACCAGGAGGGGACTTATCCGCTGCCGGAGGCGCAGTTGGACCGCTTCTTTTTCAAATTGCTCGTCGGCTACCCGACGGGCGCGGAGTTGAACGAAGTGTTGACTCGCACGACCGAGGGGACGAAACCGGAGCTGGCCCGCGTGCTGGCCAAGGAGCAGGTGATCGAATTGCAACAATTGGTCCGCCAGGTCCCGGTCGCCGCGCACGTCAAGGATTACGCCGTCCGCCTGGTCCTGGCATCGCATCCCAAAACGGAGACGGCCGCGCCCATCGCCAATCAATACCTTCGTTTTGGCAGCAGTCCGCGCGGCGGGCAGACCCTTCTCCTGGCCGCCAAAGTCCGCGCCCTCACGCGGGGCCGTTTCAACGTCAGTTTTGAGGACATCCAAGCGGTGGCGGCGGCGGCTTTGCGGCATCGGCTCATCTTGAATTTCGAGGCGGAAGCCGAGGGCGTCACGACCGATCACATCATCGCGCAGATTCTCAAGGACGTGCCCGTGGATGCCGCCGCCGTGGAAGCGTAGGCGCGCGATGGCCCTGCTCTCGATTGAACTTCTCCGCCGGCTGGAACAATTCCAATTGCTCGCCGCCCGCCGCTCCAAAAGCTCCGCCAAAGGCGAACGCCGCAGCAAGGCCCGCGGCCAGTCGGTCGAATTCGCCGACTTCCGCAATTACGTCGCCGGCGACGATTTCCGCTATCTGGATTGGAATCTTTACGGCCGCCTGGACAAGCTCTTTCTCAAACTTTACGAGGAGGAGCGCGAATTGCCGGTCCGCATATTTCTCGATGCCAGCGAGTCGATGACCTTCGGCGCGCCGGCCAAGTTTGATTTCGCGCGGCAGGTCGCGGCGGCCATCGGTTACGTCGCCCTCTGCGGGTTCGACCGCGTGACGGTTCACATTTTTCCGGAACTCGACCCCGCCACGCCGGGGCTGGACGCCGCCGCCGTGAGCGCGGAGTTGGCGGCGCGCGGCGCGCTCCGCGCGGTGCGCGGACGCAAATCGGCCCTTGAATTTTTTCAAAACCTCTCGCAACTGACGGCCCGCGGCGCCGCCGATTTGAACGAGGGCCTGCGCCGCGGCGCGCTGGCTTCCCGGCAAACGGGGGTGGCGATGGTCTTGAGCGATTTTTTGGACCCGGCGGGATACGAGGCCGGGTTGAACGCGCTGATCGGACGCGGTTTTCAGATCAACGCCATCCAAATCCTGGCGCCCGAAGAATTGAATCCGCCGACCTACGGCGACCTCCGCCTGGTCGATGCCGAGACGGGCGCGTTGCAGGAAGTGACGTTTGGCAAATTCCGGCTCAAGGCCTACCAGCAGACGGTGCAAAATTTCTGCCAGCGGTTGCGCGAGTTCTGCCAGGCCCGGGGAGTGACTTTTTTCAGCGTCAGCTCCGAGACGTCGCTTGAACAACTTCTGTTGAAACAACTGCGGCAGTCGGAAGTTTGGGGTTGAGGGCGGAATCCTGTCTGCCCCGCGGACGAAACGCAAAGCAACGCGGATTTCCTTTCGTCCCCACGCGCAAGCGTCAACCCGACGATTTGTTCACTTGTGCGTCTTATGCCCTTTGCGTTTTTCCTCTCGGCGTCTTGGCGTTGATCTTACAGGTCGTTCACCACCCGGTGGATGCCGTCTTTGACATAGCGCTCGCCGAAGTTGATGACCAGGCCGAGTTTCAAGCCGGTCAGACGGAGGTAGGTAAGCATTTGCGCTTCGAAGATCGGGTGGTACTCGGTGGTCGCCTTGTTGTCCACCAGGACCGAACCGCCCACCTTTAAATCCAGGCGCAAGGGGGACCTCAATTGGTGGCCTTTGTAGAGGATGGGCACATGAACCTGCCGTTGGACTTTCATGCCTCTTTGCTCCAGTTCGAAGACCATTGCTTCCTCATAAACGCATTCGAGAAGCCCAGGGCCGCCCAAGGTGCGATGCACTTCAATGGCGCAATCAACGATGATTTTGGAGAGTTCATTTTCTGTCATAGAGGGCGGCACCCTAACCGATGAGGAAACAAAGAACAACGCAAAGGGCATAAGGCGCAAAGGCGCAAAGCAACGCGGATTACCTTGCGTCCCCACGCGCAAGCGTCAACCCGACAGTTTGTTCACTTATGCGTTTTAGGCCCTTTGCTTTTTTTCCCCTCGCCGCCCCTTCGCGTTTATCTCACAGGTTTCTTTGCGTCTTTGCGTCTTATGCCCTTTGCGTTTTTCCCACTTCAATAATCGCCCCGCAGATTAGCGGAATCCCTGCTGGACAAGCCTGAAACCCGGATTTAGCATCGCAATCATTGAAAGCGATAAACAACAATTCTGTCGCTCCAGACGACTGTTATGAAACAACTCAACCATTGCCTCCTGGCCCTTCTGGCAGCGTTGCTGGCAGGCTGTAGCGCCACTCACACCGCCGATCCAACCGCCGTTCCGGCGTGGAGCCAGATTCAGCCCGGAATGACCCGGCAACAGGTTTATGCCGCTTTGGGCAAGCCTCTTCGAGAGACTGAACAAGAGGCTGAATGGAAGAGTCCCGAAGCAAAAATGGGTTGGCCCTCCACCACCTATTGGCGGAAGTTGGAGGTGTATTTTGACGAGAAGGGCCAAGTCAGGGCGACCCGCGACTACGAACAGCAGAAATGAGCCATCCCTGGCCGAACAAGTCGCCGGATTATGATTGACACTACTGACACAACTATGAAACGATACCTGAATCTATTTGGAGGAATTCCATTCATGGGATTCGCGCTTGGCCTGGCCCTGTTTCCATTCACTGCGTCAGTTCACGCCTGCACGATCTTCGTGCTGACCGATACCAACCGGGCGCTGTTCTGCAATAACGAGGATTGGTCCAATCCCAAGACACGAATCTGGTTCGTTCCCGCCGGCAACGGTCATCATGGCTGTGTTTATGTCGGCTTTGACGACGGTTGGGCCCAAGGCGGTTTTAACACGGAAGGCCTCGCCTGCGATTGGGTGGCGGGATACACGGAAAAATGGGAGCCGGATCTCAGTGTGCCGAACGCCTGGGGAAATTCGGGCCAGCGTGTGCTCGAAACCTGCTCCACCGTTCAGGATGCCATCGCCTTTTATCGCAGCCGCCGGGACCCCGGCTTTTACCGCGCAAAAATTCTGCTGGCCGACAGGACCGGCGCCTCTGTCATTATCGGGGCAAAGGATGGCAAATTGCAGGTCGAGCAAGCCAGCCAATGCCGCGGGTTCGGTTATGGACAACGAACGCTCGACAAAATGCTCGCCTCGCCCCAGGAACCCACCGCGGCCAATGGTTTCAGAATTTTGCGCGCCTGCGCGCAGAAAGGCCAATACGCCACCAAATACTCCAATGTCTATGACTTGAAGTCCGGCGACATTTTCCTGCTTCCGTTTCCAGACCGCGACGACGAGGTGAAGTTCAACCTGGCGGTCGAACTGAAGAAAGGGGGCCACTATTACGATATGCCTCAAATTCACGAACAACTCGCCCAAGCCCCCAGGCCGCTCCTCGCCAATATGAAGCGCCTTCTGCTGGACGAGTTCAAACCGATCCCCGACAACGAACCCAAGGTCACCGCCCATGTGCAGGCCATGATCCAGGACGTGACCGATGGCAAATTGCGCGAGGATGACTTTGCCGCCGAGTTGTGGCAAAGGGAATTTCCGAACCAGAAAAATACCCAGGCGGCTGTAAGATCCTTTGGCGGCTTTGTCTCGATGTCACTGGTTGATCGCAGCGACGAGGGCGGCAACCGCTGCTACCGTTACCGGGTGGAGTTCAATAACGCCCTGCTGCTCCAGAAGTTCGTCTTTGACCAGCAGAACAAGCTTACAGCTTCCGACACGGAAGACTTGGAATCAAAATTCGACCCAAAGGCCGCAGTTAAATAAGTCGTGCGACAACTACTGCCGGCTTGTTCACCGCTGGTTGCCAGGCAAATCGCGGTGATTTCCAATGATCCATCAGCGCCACGACCAAAACCTCGATTATGAAAACAGCTTCGCCAGCCAGAAGTTTGGGGTTGAGATTTGGCGGCAATGGACTAGAACCAATCTCCATGCCATTATGACCGACGGCGATTTTCTTCATGAAGAGCCACCCGCATACGGGAGTGCCGGCAAACCCGCCCCGCTCACCGAATATCTGCGCAAACTCGAACGTGCCCTCAAACGCGGCGACGCGACCGAACACACCCATCGCCCCGCGCTCAAGGAACTGATCGAAGCCCTCGACGAAAACGTCATCGCCACCAACGAACCGAAGCGTTCCGACTGCGGTGCGCCGGATTACGTCGTTTCCCGCAGGCGCGACCAGCTTTCCCTCGGCTACATCGAAGCCAAGGACATCGGCGCGGACCTGAACGAGATTGAGCGGAGCCAACAGCTCAAGCGCTACCTTGCCTCTCTCCCAAATCTCCTGCTGACTGACTACCTGGAGTTCCGCTGGTTTGTGGACGGCAAGAAGCGGCAAACCTTCCGCCTCGCCCACCTCGCCCCCAGTGGCAAACTCGCGCCGGTTGCCGCGGATCAACTCGAACGCGCCCGCCAGCTCTTGCTCGGTTTTCTTTCGCAAAAACCGGTGGACATTTCCTCCGCCGAGGAACTGGCCCGCCGTCTCGCCAGTCTCACTCACATTATCCGCGACATCATCATCCGCGCATTTCTGGCCGGGCAGGCTTCGCAACAGTTGCGCGACTGGCGCGATGCCTTTGCCGCCACCCTTCTGCCCGAACTCGCGCCGCAAACCGACGCCGGGAAAGAAGCGGAAGCCGTGAGCGAGTTCGCCGATATGTTTGCGCAGACGCTCGCCTACGGTTTGTTCAGCGCCCGCGCCACCAGCGGCACCAGCAAATTCACCCGCGAGAAAGCGCAGAAACTTATCCCGCGCACCAACCCCTTTCTCCGCACCTTCTTCGAGCAGATTACCGGCGCGGCGCTGGACGACGAACCGTTCGCCGGCTTCGTTGAAGATTTAATCCAGACGCTCGATCACGCGGACATGGGACGGGTTATGGAAGACTTTGGCAAACACGGCCCCCGCCGCGACCCCGTGGTTCATTTCTACGAGACTTTCCTGCAAGCCTACGATCCCAAGCTGCGCGAACTGCGCGGCGTTTATTATACGCCCGAGCCGGTGGTGAACTACATCGTCCAGAGCATTGACCGCCTCCTGAAAAAAAAGTTCATCATCAAGGCCGGACTCGCCGATCACCAGAAAATTACCGTCAAGCGCAAGGAAGGCGAAGGCGAGGTCACTGACGAAACGCATCGCGTGCTTATTCTTGACCCCGCCGCAGGCACGGCCACATTTCTCTACACCGTCCTCGATTTCATCCGTTCACAGTTCAAGACCAGGAAGAATGCCGGCCAGTGGGGCAGTTACGTTCACGAGCATTTGCTACCGCGGCTCTTTGGCTTTGAACTCCTGATGGCTCCCTATGCCGTGGCGCATTTCAAAATCGGCCTGGCGCTCGCGGCGATGGATGAGGAACCGCTCTTCCGCCAGCAATGGAGCTACGAACCGCAGGGCAGCGAGCGCGTGAACATTTTCCTCACCAACACGCTGGAGGACTTGGAACACACCGCCGAGCAGCTTGGCCCCCTGCGCGCCTTGAGCGACGAAGCCAATTCCGCCTACGAGGTCAAGCAACACAAGCCCGTCCTCGTCATCCTCGGCAATCCGCCTTATTGCGGCCACAGCGCGAACACCGGCGAGTGGATTTCCAAACTCGTCCGCGATTACTACTTCTGTGACGGCCAGCCGCTCGGCGAGCGGAATCCCAAATGGTTGCAGGACGACTACGTGAAGTTTCTCCGCTGGGGGCAATGGCGCATTGAGCAGACTGGTCAGGGCGTGCTCGCCTTCATCACCAACCACGGGTACCTTGACAACCCAACCTTTCGCGGCATGAGGCAGAATCTCATGCAGACATTCGACGAGATTTACGTCCTCGATTTGCACGGCAATTCGAAGAAGAAGGAAATCGTTCCCGGCACCGGCGAAGCGGATAAGAATGTTTTCGACATCCAGCAAGGCGTGGCTATTGGCATCTTTGTCAAACTGCCGCCGGACGCGCGGGCGAAAAAGAAAGAGAAGGCTCCCGCCACAGTTCGGCACTGCCATCTGTGGGGCGCCCAGCGCCAGACGAAATACGACTGGCTGGACCGCAACCAGATTGAAAGCACTGACTGGGCGATGCTTACGCCTGCCGCGCCACACTACCTGTTCATTCCGCAAGACACCAAGCGGCTCAAGGAATACGAACGGGGCTGGAGGGTCACGGAGATGATGCCCATTCACAGTTTGGGTATCGCGGCCGGACGCGATCATTTCACGGTTGCTTTCAGCGGTGAAGAACTTCGCGATAAACTTCAGACATTCCTTGAACTTGACGGCGAAGAAGCAAGACGGCGGTTTGATTTAGGTCCAGATTCAAGGGATTGGCAGGTCGATCTCGCCCAAGCTGACCTTAAACACGGTAATTGGGATTCGCGCATTACGACAATTCTCTACCGCCCATTCGATCTCCGTGAGACCTGTTACACCGGAATCTCCCGTGGATTTCATTGTATGCCGCGGCAAGACGTGATGCGCCACTTCTTGCAAGGGAATCTGAACCTGGGGCTTTCCACGACACGTTCCACGGAAATTCGCCAAGGCTGGACCCATGTATTCGCCACGCAAGAAATAACGCAGTTACACAGCGTCTCGCTCAAAGAGGTTAATTACCTGTTTCCCCTCTATCTCTATCCAAACGGCAAGCTGCCCGAGGAAGACTTGTTTGCGCAGGAGAATGGCCGTCGCCCCAACTTGAGCGTGGAATTCGTCAAACAGTTTTGTGAACGACTCAATTGCAGGTTTGTGCCCGATGGATTCGGCCGTCCGTCCCGGCGGGAGGTCGGCCCGGAGTGCATCTTCAATTACGCTTACGCCATATTCCACAGTCCAACTTATCGTGAACGATACGCAGATTTTCTCCGCGCTGACTTTCCACGAGTGCCGCTGACCAGCAATTGGGACCTCTTTGGAGAATTGGGGGGCCTTGGCCTGTGGTTGGTGGACTTACACGCACGCGGACAGGGGAAAAACACTCCAGTTGGATTCCCTGTCAAAGGCACGGACGAAGTTCGTGATGTTCGTTTCCAACCTGTCGCTTCCTTGGTAATTCCCGGTGTAAAACGCATGAAGAGTTCAACCCCATGTGGACAGGTTGAGACGCGGTCTTGGCCCGACATTAAAGCGGGCCGCGTCTGGATCAATGACCGGCAGTATTTCGAGCCTGTGCCGGGAGCCGCTTGGAAATTCTCCATCGGCGGCTACCTGCCCGCGCAACGCTGGCTCAAAGACCGCATCGGCCGCACCCTCGCTTTCGAGGAACAGGCAGAATATCAGCGCATCATCTGGGCCTTGCTCGAAACGCGGCGACTGATGGCTGAGATCGATGCCAGCATCAAACACTACGGCGGCTGGCCCATGAGGTAATCGCTTTATGAATGGATGGCTGAAGATGGCGGCGGCGGTTTGTTTTTGCGGCGCGCTGGCGGGCTGCTTTTCGCGGCCGGTTGGACAGATGGAGCCGGGTTACAGGGCCTACACTCTGGCCGCCGAACAAATCTGGCAAATGAACCTGCCTGGCGGACAACGGTTCGACGCTTCCGGCCTCTTCCTGGAAAAATCCGGCGCTTTGCTGACGGAAAGCGATCAAAGCATCGGCGTCTATCGCATCCGTTTCACGCCGGGCAGCGATTCGGTGGATCTGGAGCGTATTCCCGATTGTTTCACGGCGGCGCAGTTGGCCCCTTTTGCGCGGGAAAAATCCGGACGCTACGATTGCGAGGGCGTCACCGAGGACGACCTGGGCCGGATTTACCTCTGCGAAGAGGCCGACCGCTGGATTTTGCGCTGGGACCCGCGCTCCAATTCCGTCGAGCGCCTTGACATTGATTGGACACCTGTCAAGAAGTATTTCTCCCGCGATCGCAACGCCGCCTGGGAGGGCATCGCCATCCACGATGGGACGTTGTATGTGGCCAATGAACGAAAACGCGGGCGCCTCATCGCCGTCGATCTCCGAACACTCAAGGTGACGGATGATTTTGCGGTGCGCGCCAGCCGCAGCCTTTGGTGGGAGCCTCATTATTCCGACCTGTGCTGGTTCGACGGCGCGCTCTATGCGTTGATGCGCGAGGACCACGTCATCCTGAAAATCAACCCAGCCACGCACCGCGTCCTGGCCGAATACAATTTCGCCAGAATGGAAAACGACCGCGAAGTGGCCTATCACAAAGTCGTTCCCCTCGTCGTCGGCGTCATGGAAGGGCTGGCCGTGGACAGGGATTATTTCTGGCTCTGCACCGATAACAACGGGTTGAGCCGCAAAAAATATCCCGGCGACACCCGCCCGACGCTTTTCAAGTGCCGCCGGCCCGATGCGTTTTAAGTTTCAGGTTTGGCGGCGGGACGCTACAGTAGAGCCGTGGCGATTCGTAATATTATATTTGACTGGTCGGGGACCCTGGTCGATGACTTGCCGGCCGTGCTGGCGGCGACCAATTTTGTCTTCGCACAGTGCGGCGTGGAGCCGATGAGCCTGGAAAAGTTCCGCGCCGAATTTTGCCTGCCGTTCAAGAGTTTTTACGACCGCTTCACGCCGGGCGTCCCAGTGGCCGAATTGGAACGGACCTTCCACGGCCATTTCCGCCACGTGCAGGACGCGGTGACGGAGGTGCCCCACGCCCGCGAGTTTCTGATCTTTTGCCGCAAGCATCGGTTGCGCACCTTTGTCTTGAGCACGGTGCATCCGGACTATTACGCGTTGCAGGCGGGCGCGACTGGTTTCGCCCAATACATTGACCGGCCCTATCTGGGCGTCTGGGACAAGCGGGCCAAGATCGTGGAATTGCTGGCCGAAAACCAGTTGTCCGCCGCCGAAACCCTGTTCATCGGCGACATGCAGCATGACATCGAGACGGCCAAATACGGCGGCGTCCATTCCTGCGCGGTCCTGACCGGCTACAACCGCCTGGAGCAGTTGCGCGCCAGCGAGCCGGACTTGATCGTCGAACATCTGGGCGAGCTGCGCGGCATCCTGGAGCGCGCCGGATTTGACCTGCGCCCACGGCCGGGCGGCGCGACGGGGGACGGGCCGGCGCATCCGGTTTGCACGGTGGGCGCGCTGATTTTCAACGCCGACAACCGGGTGCTGATGGTTCGCACGCAAAAATGGTCCAACCTCTGGGGCATCCCGGGCGGCAAAATAAAATTCGGCGAGCCGTCGCTCGAGGCGCTGCGGCGCGAGATCAAAGAGGAAACCAGCCTCGACATCGGCGACATCAGGTTTGTCCTCGCGCAGGACTGCATTCACTCCAAGGAGTTCTATCGCGAGGCTCATTTTGTCCTGCTCAATTACACCTGCCGGGTGGAAGGCAATGCCGCCGTGAAATTGAATGAGGAAGCGCAGGAATTCCGCTGGATGCCCCCGGCGGAGGCGCTGGCCATGCCGTTGAACCAGCCGACACGGACGCTGCTGGAAAAGGTGTTGAAGACCGCCGCATGACGCACACCATGGACCAGATAGTCATCAAGGATTTGGAGGTTTTCTACCGCGTGGGTGTCTCGGAGCAAGAGCGCGCCCAGCCGCAACGGCTGCTGCTGACCGTCGAGATGGCGCACCCGTTCGCCGCCGCCGCCGGGCGCGATGACCTGGAACAAACCATCAATTATTACACCGTGGCGCAACGTCTGTTGCGTTTTGGCGAAGCACGCTCGTGGAAATTGATCGAAACCGTGGCCGTCGAGATCGCAGCCGTGGTTCTCCGCGAATTCGCGCCCAAACGGGTCAGCGTGGAAGTGAAAAAATTTGTGTTGCCGGAAGCGGCGTGCGTTTCGGTGCGCGTCAGCCGCGCGCTCCCGCGGCGGCGCCGGGTGTCCAACAAGTGAGACCGGCCCCGCCGCACGAGTGCCGTTGGATTTGCGCTTTACAGCAGGCGGGATTACTCTGCGGCACAAAGGTTTTATGAAACGATTTCTTTTTGGATTTTTGCTCGGGGCGCTGGCGGTGGGGGCCTTCTGGTATTTCCGCGGCCAGCCGCAAAAGCCGTCGTTGGAAGAGGCGCGTGACCGGATCGTCTCCGGCGCGGTCGAAGCGGAGAGCGTGGCGCGAATCCGGTTGCAGTCGCTGGGCCTGACGCCGGAGAGCATCAAGGAGGAATTGGCCCGCACCGGCAAAGTGATCCGGCAGAAGAGCCAGGTCGTCGGCCACGCCATTGCCGACGCCGCCGCCGACACCCGCATCACGACCGGCATCAAGGCGAAATACCTGGCCGACCCGGACCTGTCCGCGTTGAGCATCTCTGTCAATACGACCGCTGGCTGCGTGACGCTTTCCGGCACGGCCAGCACCCTGGAAAACATCAGCAAAGCCATGTCGCTGGCCTACGAGACCGACGGGGTGACGCAGGTGATCTCGACCTTGCAGGTGAAGTAAGGCCCGTCAGCCCTGCCGGCCGCGGACGAATTGCTCCATGCGCTCCAACCCCTTCTCAATGTTCTCCATGCTCGTGGCGTAGCTGATGCGGACGTAATCGTCGGCCCCAAAAGCCACGCCGGGAACGACGGCGACCTTCTGGCGTTCGAGCAATTGCGCGGAAAACTCCATCGACTTGAGGCCCGTCCCGGAAATGTTGGGGAAGAGGTAAAAGGCGCCTTTGGCGTTGACGCACGAGATGCCGGGAATGCTGTTGAGTTTTTTCCAGGCGTAGGCGCGGCGCCGCGCGAATTCCGCCAGCCAGACCGCCAGATGGTCCTGCGGCCCGTTCAACGCCACCACCGCGCCTTTTTGCGCGAACGAGGTCGGATTGCTCGTGCTGTGGCTCTGGATGGCGTCGATGGCCCGGGCGATCGGCTCCGGCGCGGCCGTCAGGCCGATGCGCCAGCCGGTCATCGAGTAAGCCTTGGCCAGCCCATGCACGAGGACGGTGTGCTCGTAATGCTGCGGTGAAAAACCCGCCACGCTGACGTGCTCGGCGCCGTCATAAACGAGCTTTTCGTAAATCTCATCGCTCATGATGAGCACGCCCTTTTCCACGCAGATGTCGCCCAGCGCCCTGATCTCTTCGCGCGTGTAAAGCGAGCCGGTCGGATTGCTGGGCGAATTGAGGATGAACAGGCGCGTGCGCGGCGTGAGGGCGGCGCGCAATTGCGCGGGCGTGATTTTGAAATCGGTCTTGTCCGTCGTTTCGATGATGACCGGCTTGGCTTCCGCCAGGCGGGCCATTTCCGGGTAGCTCAACCAATACGGCGCCGGGATGACCACTTCGTCGCCGGGGTCGCACGTGGCCAGGATGACGTTGCAACAGGAATGTTTGCCGCCGCACGAAATGATGATTTGCGACGGTTTGTATGTCAGGCCGTTGTCGCGCTTGAATTTGTCCGCCGCCGCCTGGCGCAACTCCGGGATGCCGCTGCTGGGGGTGTATTTGGTGAAGCCATCGTTGAGCGCCTGGATGGCCGCCTGGGTGATATGTTTGGGCGTCGGAAAATCCGGCTCGCCCGCGCCGAATCCGACGACATCGATGCCTTCGGCCTTCATTTGTTTGGCCTTGGCGTCTATGGCCAGGGTGATCGAGGGCGTCAGCGCCGCTGCCCGGCGCGAAATATGGTATTTCATAGTCAAGATGGAAAGAAATAGCGGCGCGGGGGCGCAGAATTCAAGGAATAAAGCGCGGAATTTTCGCTGCGCGACGAAAAAAACGCGAAGCCTAAGCGGTCAATGAGCGGCGCCACTCCAGTCCACGGGGATGATCCGCATCGCGTTGCCCACGCGGGTGTAATCGGGCGTTTGCCCGGAGGCAACCGGGACGGCGTTATTTGCCGGAAAAGGATCGATCATCGGCACCGCCCAATGCCAGTACTCGACGTGCCCGTCGGCAAACGAGAAATCGGCCCCTTGATTATGACGATTGGAAGGCATATCCCACCATTCGCCTGGCGTGTAGTTGGGCATGCTGTAGCCGAATTGCGCGTCCACCAGTGTTCCCTCATTTTCGTCAACGAAGACAAAGAGCCCCGTTGGCGTGGGATTTGTGATCGAGGAGAGTCTCAGGAAGCAAGGCTGGTTCCAGTCCACCGGGTAGCTATTCGGATTGTCCGGGTTTGGCAACATGCCCAATCCATTGACGGACTGGCTCATGTTGTAGCTGCGAGTTCGCAACAAAGGAAGCAGGTTGCCAAACCCGTCATCCACTTGCGACACATCAGAGGGGCAGTGGTAAATCGCCGTGGATTTGTCATAGGGAAACAGGAGGCCTGCCTGGATAAACGCCGTGCTTGTATCAACGCGCGCATGCCCTTCACACCATGAAAGTTGATTAAAATTCGCATTCCCGGTGGGAGATTCGGTCGTAATATCATCGTTTGGCGCCAGAACCCCGCCGTAATCATCGGCGTACATCTGCCAGCAAAGCTGCAACTGTTTGAGATTGCCCATGCAGTTGACCCTCTTGCTTTCCTCCTTCGCCTTCCACAGCGCTGGCAAAAGGAGCGCGGCGAGGATGGCAATGATGGCGATGACCACCAACAATTCGATCAGGGTAAAGGCGCGCGCCAGCCGGCGGAACGTGCCCGGCTGTCGCGGATTGACTGGTCCCGCACTGTTAGGGTGGCGGCTCATTGGACCATTTGAATGGCTACCATTAGCATACTCCCCCGGCAAAATCCAGTGAATTCCCCGGCGGACCTTTTGTCGCATGGCTGGTTCACGAAGACCCAAACACTTCTTGCGGCTGGCGCCCCGGACGCGCGGCAGCGCGTCCCTACCACCCGAAATCTGGTAGGGACGACCTGCCGGTCGTCCGCGGGTTGCCCAAGGGTACGTGAGCCGGCGGATGGCGTGGCGCTGGAGTGTCAATCCGTCAGCAATTCGAGCAGGCTGACGCCGTTGGCGCCCAGTTCCCAGTGGCTGCCTTGGCGCGTGACCAAGCGGCGGCAGGGATTTTTGGTTTCTTCGGCTTCGTTGACCGACAGCAACCGATATTTCGCCGGGCCTTTCATCTCCGCGGCAGTGCGCGGGATCAACTCGAACGGCAGGCCGTTGAAGTCCAGCGCTATCTCGTAGCCGGCAATTCTCTCGTTGGGGCCGAAGGTGGCGGGTTTGATCAGCATCGGATAGCGGCGCAGCCAGGAGAAATCGGCCGCCCGTACCTGCACCCGGCAAAGTTCCGGCCGGTGCTGTATCCAATCCAACAGATTGAAACGCGCCCCCTGGTCGTGCTCGGCCAGCAGGATCAGGCGCGCGTCGATGCCGACGAGGTTCTCGCCGTTGAAATCGCCGTGGTCGTTGCGTTCGGATGGGAAATGCCGTTTGAACCAGGCGGCGAAATGGTCGCTGTAAAAAAGGTTCAGCTCGAAGTGAACGTGCGCCCGTTCCTTGGAAATGCGTTCAGCCGTGTTGCTGGTGCGGCCCATGGTGGCGATCCGTTCGCCGGCCCGCACGGATTGCCCGGTCTTCAGGCCGCTTTGCACTTCCGAAAGATGCGCGTAAAGAGAGTATATTTCCAGGCCGTCGATGCGGTGGCGCAGGACGATGTAACGGCCATAATTGGAGCGGGAAGGGCGGTTGTTGATGTAAACGACGATGCCATCGGCGGTGGCCAGAATCGGATCGGACGGCTCGCCGTGGGGGCCGCGTTGGAGGCATTTGATGTCCAGGCCCTCGTGCATTTGCCGGCCGTCGGAGCGGACGCATCCGAACGTGCCGGAGAGCCAGGTCTTGCCGGGGGTCGGGACGAAATACCGCTCCTCGCCGCCCGGCTCGAAAATGGCGCGATTGGCGGTGGGCAATTGCAACGGCTGCGCGCCCGCCACGGCGGCGAGTGACAGCGCAAGACCGGGACGGAGAAGCGTCCGCCAAAAAGGCGGGACGCGGGGGATGGAATGAATCTTCAACTTCAAACTTTAAACCTTGGCGCAACTAGAACTTGTCGCTCTTTTTGTTTGCGGCGATGACGTTTTTCAGGCCGCGCACAATCCGCGCGCCTTCCTCGTGAGAGGCGTCCGGCGCGAAACGAAAGATGCCGTTGGCGTTGCGGCCCCGGATCAAGACCGCCGCAAGCCAGGCCGATTGGCGCGGTTCGTTCGGAGCCGTTGGTTGAGCCTCAGGCGGTTGTTCCTCACCCATGTCGTCGTCGGACGAGTGCGGCTTTCGTTGCGCTTTGGGCGGTTTGTAGCCGGGCTTGGGGAATTGGGAAAAAACCACGATGTGGCGGCCTTTGTTGGCGGTGGTCGTCATGTCCAGGAGCAACGTGCCGTGCTCGTTAAAAAGCAATTGAATGGCGTAACTGCCGTCGGGGCCGGGATCATCGATCAACATGGCCTTGGAGAGGTCGGCTTCGGTCAGGAACGGCTCGCGGTCGATAACCATGGGGAATTGCTGGCGGGTGACCAGGACCGTGCCGGTGCTGGTGGTGTCGGCCCGGTTCTCCTCCAAATAAAGGCGGATGGTGGACAGTTCCTTCTTGCCATGGATCCCGGCCGATTTGTCGCCGGCGCAGCCGGAGGCCAGAAAAACCCCGGCCAACGCCAAATAGATGTTGAACCAACGGAACCAACTCTTCATATTGCGCGGATAAACAAACGCAATTCGCAAGCGATGTAAAGAATTATGGGCAGACAAACCAATAAAGTTGAAAAGCGCCAGCGCCGCCTCGCCTACATCAAACGCAAAAAAGCCGCCGGCAGGAAAAAGCCCGCCCCGGCGCCAGCCCCGGCCCCCGCCCCCGCCCCCGCGCCTGCGCCCGCGCCTGCGCCCGCGGCGTGAGAAAGGAATCGGGGAATGAGCGAAGCAAGGAATGGGCGCGGTTTTTGTGTCAATACTAATCTATCCCGGCCCGGCGTTTTTTCTCCGCGGGGGCGGGCGAAAACTTATCCACCGGGGGCGGCAGCGGAGCGGCATGCCGGGGCGCGGACGGCTCGGGAAAACGCGCCAAAGGCGCGCCAGCATTGAGTTTTTTCGGGTTTTCGGGTTGTGAATAAAATGGAGCGGCGGTGAATAACCCTGTGGACAACATTTCGTAGGCAAGATACAAAACTCTGCTATTATCTGAACAGTTCATTGAAAGAGCTGGGATGCAGGCGGCGGACGCAAGAAAGTCGCCGGTGTTCCAAGGATAATCCCAGGTGACTGGGGAAAGGCTGGGTCAGGCTGGTTGGCTCAACCCCTCTAAGTCCGCTTCGCAAGAGGCGGAGACCGGAGGCAGGATTCACCAGTTCCTCTGGCGGCGCTCGCACGCTGTCAGTGACGCGAAGCAGGAACTGAGCGGCAAGGACGAAAAAGAAACCGTTCTGAGCCGAGTCAAGTAGTTCAAGCCGGTTTCAGGCTTGAGCGAATCGCAGTTACCCAGAGGGTAAACGGTTGCTACTGTGCATCAGCACGGGTCGGGTGACTCTGGCGGTCTTGGCAACAAGGCCGGCCCAAAGAAAGACGCTGAAAGGCGGGACAAAGTGAGCACTCGGACCGGGAAGGAAACACAGCCTGGGCAGGGCTTGTAAAACCCTTCCAAGACGCCGGCGATGTCTAAAAACGCACCGCTGGCTTGTGATACAAGGCAACCTGAGAGATAAGAGGCCAGACCCGTGGCACTGGGCCAACGCATCGCCAAAAGCGATGGCCGTCCCAGAGCAAACTGGTGAAGACGCGGATCGAAAGTCGCAAACGTGTCTTGACCTGGTTCGTAAGCCGGCGCTGCAAACGCCAGCTCAAGCGAGCTAAGAGGCCTCACTCAATAATTCAGTGACCGCAAGGCGCTGGACGGCCCTGCTATGAGGCCGAAAATTCCGCTTGCCGTGGAGAATGGCGTCGGGAAGCTGGCAGCCCCGCAAGGGTGCGCCTAATGTCAGCATGGGAAAGAGAGAGTGGCGAACTCCCAGCCCCCAATTTGCCTCCGTCTGGTCGCAAGACCGGGCGGGGGCTTTTTGTTTTTCCAATCCGGCCTCTCCCGCTTCGAGCGCAAGAGCAACAGATGCGTTATTGCGCGTCCGCCGCGGCGCGGCAGCGCTCGGCCACCCAGGCGAGGTCTTTCAAAAACTGCTCCCGCTTCCGGTCCGGCCACTCCGCCAGCACTTCGGTTTGCAGGGCGAGGGCGATATGCCGGGCCGACTCGAATTGCTCCCGCCCCGCCGGCAAAAGGCGAAGCCGGTAGGCCCGCCGGTCCCGCTCGTGCCGCACCCGCGCCATCCAGCCCAGGCTCTCCATTCGTTCGACCAGCGCGGCAATCGTATTGGGATCGCTGGCAATCAGGTGGGCCAAATCACTCTGCGTCAATCCTTCGGGCTCGTGTTCCGCCAGGGTGCGCAAGGCGGTGAATTGGTCGGGAGTGATCCCGGTGTGCGCCAGGCGCCGCCGAAATGTCTGGTTGAGGCTGAACCAGGCATGGCGCAGCAAAATGGGCAGGCGGCGTCGGCCTGGGGCATCGATGGGCGGGGGGCGGGTGGCGGGTTTCGGGGGCGATGGGGGGCGGGCCATGAGATCAAAATAGTACGTGTAAGTATTATTCCAGTTGCATTCCGGGCAAAGATGTAGAATAATTATCCTCATCTTGGAAGACAATTATCGCCCGTCCGGTTCGGGCGCCGGTTGCCGCCAGGTTCGTTGTCTGGAAATTTGGTCACTTGCGTTGATACGATATGAAATTGGGAACTGCCGCTGCCCTGTGCCTTCTCGGTTTTTGCCTTTCGGTCCCTCATCTGGCGGCCGCCCCGACGGGGTGGTTCAACTGGCGCGGCCCAAACCAGAACGGCACCTCGGCGGAAACAAACCTCCCGGCCACGCTCGACGCCGCCCATCCGTTGTGGACGGCGGATTTTCCCGGTCTTTCCACGGCGGTGGCCTGCAACGGGCGCGTTTATATCATGGGCTACCTGGGCCAGGGGCCGGATTTGTCGGAAGGGGTGGCTTGTTTCGAGGCCGAAACGGGCCGGAAGCTCTGGCAGAAGCTCTACCTCGATTTTCTTAGTGACACGATCTACCTGCGGTATTCGACCTCCAGTCCGACAATTGACCCCGAGACGGGCCATGTTTATATCCAGGACACGCAAGGCATCCTGGCCGGTTTCACCGCCGACGGCCAGCCGCTTTGGGAACATTCGCTGATGGAGGAGTACGGCCGCCTGACTTTCCCCAATGGCCGCACCGCCTCGCCGGTGGTCGATCGGGATTTGGTCATCACCCGGGGCATCACGGCCAATTGGGGCGCGCAAGGCCCCGCCGCCGACCGCTTTTACGCCTTCGACAAAAACACCGGCGAAGCCGTCTGGTCCTCGACTCCCGGCGGGCGGCCCAAGGACAATTCCTATTCGCACCCCGTCCTGGGCTGGCTGGATGGGAAGCGGGTTTTTTACGCGGCCACCGGCGACGGCTCGGTCGTGTGCGTCAACGCGCGCACCGGGCAGCCGATTTTTCAAATTCCAATTTTCAAGGCCGGCATCAACTCGTCGCTGCTGCTGCATAACAACGACGAAATCATCGCCATTTATGGCACCCCTTACGAACCGGGCCAGATGGTCGGCCTGAAAATCCCCCGCGTCACCCCCGCCAACGCCGCCGACCCGGTGATCGTGCCCCGCTCCGAGGTGGAACTCTGGGACAACGAAATACGCACCTCCGCCAGTTCGCCCATCCTCGTCGGCGACCGCGTTTATGTGACCAGCGAAATCGGCTACCTGGTCGCGGTGGACGCGCTCAACGGAAAACTGCTCTGGCGCTTGAAGCTGGGCATCGAGCAGCGCAATTCCTGCCCGCTTTACGCCGACGGCAAAATTTACGCGCCCATCCTCAACGATCCCGGCGCCTCCGCCGCGGTGGGTGAAGAAAGCGCCGAAGGCGGCCACGGCGCGCTCTACGTCATCGCGCCGGGCGACAATGAGGGAAAAATCCTCTCGCACACCATGCTGGACGGGCGCTGCTACGGAACTCCCACCGCCTACAACGGCCGCATCTACATGCAGACAACCAAAAAGCTCTATTGCTTCGGCCCCAGCGCGCCCGCTTCCGCCTCTTTTGAAACCGCCGACGCCGCGCCGGACGACAAATGGCCGGAGCCTGGCCCGGCCAAAAGTTTGCAGGCGGTTCCCTCCGAGTTGTTGCTGCAACCGGGCGGCACGAGGTCGTTTCACGTGCGCGCGCTCGACGCCAACGGTTTGACCGTGCGCGCCATTGATGACCCGAAGTCGATCCAATGGGCCTCCTTCATTCCGCCGACGGCGAAGGTCAAAGCGACGATGAAAGCCTCGTTCAACGCCGACGGCCAATTGGTGGCCGCACCGGACAAAACGCCTTCGGCCGGCGCCTTCGAGGCCAAAGTGGGCGACCTCAAAGGGTACATCCGCGGCCGCGTGCTGCCGGGGTTGCCGATCCTGGAGGATTTCGAGGGCGTCGCCCTGACGGAAACGACCACCAATTCCACCGAGCCGCCCGCGAGATTCGCCTATCCGCCGCTGCCCTGGATCGGGGCGCGCTTCAAATTCGAGGTGCGGGAAAAGGACGGGAACAAATGTCTTGTCAAGACGATTGACAACCCCCTCTTCCAGCGCGCCACCGTTTTCCTGGGCACGCCGGATTTGAAGAATTACACCATCGCGGCCGACGTGATGAGCGACGGCAACAAGCGCAAGATGTCCACGGTCGGCGTCATCAACCAGCGCTACCGGATTGTGCTCAAAGGCAACGAACAGGTCCTGGAAACGACCTCCAACGAGGAATTGCTCCGCGCCCAGACGCCCTTCCACTGGGAGCCAAACGCCTGGTACGTCTTGAAGGCGCGGGTGGACGTGGCGCCGGACGGCTCCGGCGTGATCCGGGCCAAGGCTTGGAAGAAAACCGAGCCGGAGCCGGCGGCCTGGACGAGCGAATTGCCCGTGGCCCACGCCAACGCCAGCGGCTGTCCCGGTCTGTTCGGATTCTCCCCGCAGAATATGCGAGTTTATATTGACAACGTCGCCGTCACGGCGAACTGAAGCCCTCCTCGATTACGACCATGAAAAATCTCTCCGCTTTCACCGCCGCGCTGCTCGCCGGCGGGTTGACCGCCCAGGCCGCCGACTGGCCCCGCTGGGGCGGACCGGACCCGGGACGCGACATGTATTCGACCGAGACCGGCCTGCCCGACCACTTCACCGCCACGACCAATGGCCACGTCGAATTGAAGCCGGGCGGCGACGAAGTCGATTTGAGCAGCGTGCCCAACGCCAAGTGGGCCGCCAAAGTCGGCTCGCAAAGCTACGGCAACGTCGTCGTCGCCGGCGGCAAGGTCTTCATCGGCACCAACAATGAAAACCCGCGCGATCCGCAGCACCAGGGCGACCGCAGCATCCTGATGTGTTTCGATGAAAAGACCGGCGCGTTCCTCTGGCAATTGGTCGTCCCCAAGCTCGCTTCGGGCAAGGTCAACGACTGGGAAAACCTCGGCTTGCTCTCCTCGCCCTGCGTGGAAGGCAACCGCGTTTACCTGGTGACCAGCCGCTGTGAAGTGATGTGCCTGGACACCGAGGGCATGGCCAACGGCAACCAAGGCCCCTTCCTGGACGAAGCCCAATATGTGGCCGGCCCCGGCAATCCCCCGGCGAAAATCGGCCCGCATGACGCCGACATCATCTGGAAGTACGACATGATGGATGAGTTGGGCGTCTTCCCGCACAACGCCTCCAATTGCTCGCTGCTCATCGTCGGCGACTTGGTTTACGCCTGCACCTCCAACGGCCAGGACTGGACGCACGTCAACATCCCCTCCCCCAATTCCCCCAGCCTCATCGCTGTCAATAAGATCACCGGAAAACTCGCGGGCGAGGACAACGCCGGCATCGGCCCGCGCATTTTTCACGGCCAATGGAGTTCCCCCTCCATGGGCGTGGTCAACGGGCGCGCCTTGATTTTCTTCGGCGGCGGCGACGGCGTCTGTTATGCCTTCGACGCTCAGCCCCAAAAAGGCACGGGTGCCCCCATCGTCCCGGTCGTGCCCGGCCCGCCCATCAACCGCGTGGAGGACACTGATACCTATTACCTGAAAAAGGTCTGGTGGTTCGATTGCAATCCGCCGGAGCGCCGCGTCCACGACGAGGCCCACAAATATCCCGCGCCCGACGGCCCCAGCGAAATCAACGCCACCCCCGTTTTCTGGAACAACCGCGTCTATGTCGCCGTCGGCCAGGACCCCGAACACGGCGAAGGCGTCGGCATCCTCAATTGCATTGACCCCACCAAAACTGGCGACATTACCAAGACGGGCAAAATCTGGAGCTACGAGAAGATTCACCGCAGCCTCTCGACCGTGTCCATCACCCCCGACGGCCTGATGTTTGTCGGCGACTTTTCCGGGTTTCTCCATTGCCTGGACGCCTACACGGGCAGGGAGTATTGGACGCATGATCTGAAAGCGCACATGTGGGGATCGACCCTGGTGGCGGACGGCAAGGTCTATTGCGGCGATGAAGACGGGGATTTCTTCGTTTTCGCCGCGAGCAAGGAAAAGAAAATCATCAGCCAGACCAATCTGGGCGGGCCGATCTATTCGACGCCCGTGGCGGCCAACGGCGTGCTCTACGTCCATTCCAACACCCACCTTTTCGCCTTTTACGATTCGGAGCACAAGCGGATGGCGGGCGACGTCAAACCCAAACTCGAGATCGACTTGAACAAACCGAACGGCGACAAATGATGAAAAAACTCCTGTTGTTTCTTTTGATCCTGGCGATTTATCTGGCGCACCAGGACAGTTGGAATTGGGCGAAATCGGACCCGCTGCTTTTCGGGTTTCTACCCGTCGGCCTGGCGTATCACGCGGCCTATTCCATCTTGGCCGCGGCGATGATGGCGGTGTTGGTGGCACTCGCCTGGCCCAAGCACCTGGAGGAACAGGAAAAGTGATACCCGTCATTGTCATCCTGGCCTACCTGGCGCTGATCGCGGTCATCGGCAGCGTCGCTTTCAAGAAAAACAAGGAAAACACCGAGGACTTTTTCCTGGCCAGCCGCTCCATCGGCCCGCTGGTTTTCTTCTTGTCAATTTTCGCCACCAACATGACCGCCTTCGCCATTCTCGGCAGTTCCGGGCAGGCCTACCGGCAGGGCATCGGCATTTACGGGTTGATGGCGTCCTCGTCCTCCTTTGTCATTCCCCTGACGATTTTTTTCATCGGCACGCGGCTGTGGGCGCTCGGGAAAAAATTCGGACATCAAACCCAGGTTTCCTTTTTCCGCGACCGCTGGGAATGCAATCACATTGGCACCGCCATTTTCGCCCTCAGCGCGGCCATGCTGGTGCCTTACATGATTATCAGCATCATGGGCGGCGGCACCGTCCTGTCGGTCATCTCGACGGCGAAGGACACCCACCAACCGCTCATTGCCTACCCGCTCGGCTGCGCGATTGTCGCCATCGTGGTCACGTTGAACGTGTTCCTCGGCGGGATGCGCGGGACGGTTTGGGTGAACATTCTGCAAACCACGCTGTTCCTCTGCTTTGGCGCCATCGCGGTGGCGGTCATCAGCCATGCGCTTCCCCTCGGTTTCAGCGATTACATGCACAAACTGGCCGCGGACCCGAAGACCCGCTTTTTGGTTACGCGCGAAAAAATGCCGCCGCAAGTCTTCTGGAGTTACACGCTGATCCCGCTCTCCTCGATCATGTTTCCGCACATGGCGATCATGTGTTTTTCCGCCCGGCGCGTCTCCGCCTTCAAGCAGACGGTGATCGCCTATCCGCTGGCCATCCTGGCCATCTGGCTGCCGTGCGTCTTTCTCGGCGTGCTGGGCTTCGCCACTCTCGGAAAAATTCCCGACCCCGACGGCGTCCTGCTGCGGCTGCTGGACACTTACGCCCCCGCCTGGCTGGCGGGGATACTCGGCGCGGGCATCATCTCCGCCGTGATGGGTTCGGACGCCCACCAGGTTCTGGCCTTGAGCACGATGTTTACCCGGGACGTCTTCGCCCATTATGGCGGCCGCGAAAAATTCGGCGAAAGCCGCTCGGTCCACTTCGCGCGCGGATTTATTGTTGTCGTGACGCTCGTCGCTTATTTTGTCGCGCTGGCGCTCAAGGAAAAGCAGGGCATTTTTGAAATCGCGGTGCGCTACGCCTTTTCCGGCTTCGCGGCCCTGGCGCCGGTCATGGTGGCCGCGCTGTTCTGGAAACGCAGCACCAAATGGGGCGCGCTGGCCGCCACCCTCTACGTCGCCGGATTCCTCCTCTGGACGGCCCTGATGCAAACCGGCCACAAACCCGGCGACATCCTCTGGCAGGCCGGGGACATCAAAGTTTTCTTTATCAACCCGCGCGGTGACGTGGCTTTTTGGAACGGTTTTATGACCGTGCTGCCCATGGTCCTCGGCTCGGCCTTGTGCGTCATTTTGTTTTCCGTCCTTACTCCGCCGCCGAGCGAGGCCACGATTGCAAAGTATTTCAACACCACCGCCCCCCATGCCGCCCCCTGACCAAAACGCCCTCGAGACCGCCCGGGACCAACTCGACGCCCACGTGCGTGAGATCGTGCGATGGCATTTTTCCCCGGAAACAGGCTCCCCCTTCTGGCTGGATTGGGCGAAAAAGGCCGGATGGAATCCCGCCACCGAAGTCAAATGCTTTGGCTGCCTGCAACGGTTCCCCCACTTCCAGGATGAATGGTTGCGGGACTTGCAGCCCGAAGTCTGGGTCCCCAAAAAATTCCAGGGCCGGCCCTTCAACATTTTTGAAACCGGCGGCACCACCGGCATGCCCAAGCAGCGCATCGGCTGGGACGATTACAAAACAGACTACGAGGAGTTCTCCGGCAAACTTTCCGACGCCCATTTTCCGCCCGGCGGCTCCTGGCTGATGGTCGGGCCGACCGGCCCGCGCCGTTTGCGCCTGGCGGTCGAGCACCTGGCCAATTTTCGCGGCAGTTCCTGCTACTTCATCGACCTGGACCCGCGCTGGGTCAAACGCGTCCTCTCCGAGAAGAAGCCCAACGCCGCCCGCGCCTACTTGGACCACGTCGTCGAGCAAGCCGTCACCATATTGAAGCATCGCAAGGTCAGCGCGCTCTTCACCACGCCGAAGTTGCTGGAGGCGCTGGGGGAAAAGATCAACCTTTGGGAAGCCGGCATTCGCGGCGTCTTTTGCGGCGGCACGACGATCGCCCCGCAATACGCGCGCTTCCTCGTCGAGGAAGTTTTGGAAAACCGCATCGGCTTTTATCCGGCTTACGGCAACACGCTGATGGGTTTGGCGGCCAGCGTCCCCCTCCGGCCCGAGGACAATTTTTCGGTCACCTATTACGCGCCGCAGCCGCGCGCCGTCCTGCGCGTGGTCGATCCCGCCAGGACGGACCAGGTGGTCGGCTACGGCCAATGGGGCCGGGTCGAACTGACCACGCTGACCCGCGAGTTTTTCATGCCGCGCTTTTTGGAGCGGGACGAAGCCATCCGGCGCGAGCCGCGCGCTCCTTACGCCTGGGACGGCGTGGCCGAAGTGCGCCCCTTCGGCGCGATGGAAAAAGACATTATTGAAGGGGTTTATTGAAGCTTGCATGGCGCCTCACCTTCCAGCCTTGCGCCGCGGACGGGCCTACGAAAGCCTCGATAAGAGCAACGTGGTCGATTGCCGCAGCGGCCAAACCCTGGCCACTCTCAGCCAGGTCAACGCCGGCGTCATCCGCAAGGATTTGGCCCGCGCCGCCGAATCGCGCGCCGCCTTGAAAAAATTCACCGTCGCGCAGTTGCTCGACATCTGCGCGCGCGCCGGCGCCGAATTCCTCAATGGCTCTCTGCCCCTTGACGACCAGCAGCAATCGCCGCAGGCCTACATCGAAACCCTTTCCGCCACCAGCGGCCTGCCGTGGGTCATGGTGCGCCGCAACATGGCCAAAATCCACGACGCCCTGACTCACATGGGGACAATTCTCAACGGCCTGACGCGCGGGCTTGACCTGAGCGTGCTGGACGCGGGGTTTGGCGGGCGCTTGAGCTTTTACCCGGCGGCCAGCAGCCTGGGGCTGGTCATGCCGAGCAATTCGCCGGCGGTCAATTCCCTGTGGCTGCCAGCCATTCCATTGAAAATCCCCGTGATGATCAAACCCGGCCGCGACGAGCCGTGGACGCCCTACCGGCTCATCCAGGCCTTCATTGCCGCCGGCTGTCCGGCGGAGGCCTTTGGATTTTATCCCACCGACCACGAGGGCGCGGGCGAAATTCTGCGCCACTGCGGACGCGCGCTTGTTTTTGGCGACAAAAACACCACCGCCGCTTACGCCAATAATCCGGCCATTCAAATCCACGGCCCGGGCTACAGCAAAATCCTCGTCGGCGACGACCAAATCGAACGCTGGCCGGAGTTCATCGACCTGATGGTGTCCGCCATTTCCGACAACGGCGGACGCAGTTGCATCAACGCCTCGGCCATTGTCGTGCCGAAATACGCTGCCGAAATCGCGGACGCTTTGGCGCGGGAGCTTGGCCCCATCGCTCCCCTGGCCGCCTCGGATGAAAACGCCAGACTGGCGGGCTTCGCCAATGTAAAAATGGCCGAATTCATCGACGGCGCAATCGAAGAAGGCCTGAAAACTCCGGGCGCCATCGAGGTCACGGCCAGGCACCGGAACGGCCCGCGCAAGGCGCGATTCGACGGCGGCACTTATCTGCGCCCCACCATCGTGCTGTGCGATTCCTTGGACCATCCGCTGGCCAACCGCGAGTTTCTCTTTCCTTACGCCAGCGTGGTGACCGTGGCGCAATCGGCCATGCTCGAACGCATCGGGCCGTCCCTGGCCGTGACGGCCATCACCCGCGACCGCGCCTTCATCGGGCAATTGGTGGAATCGCCCCTGATTGAGCGACTCAACATCGGCCCCCTCTCCACCATGACCGTGTCCTGGGACCAGCCGCACGAAGGGAATCTGTTTGAATTCCTTTACAAACGCCGCTCCATTGAAATTGCGCAATGAACACGCCGCCGCGGAACTTCGTCTGAACTTGTGCATGGAAACGAATGCCTGACACGCCCGCCAACCCGTTTGACCATCAGCCCCGCACGCGCATCGTCTTTGGCCTCCAGGTCGTGGAACGCGCCGGCGAACTGGCCCGCGAAACAGGCATCAAAAAGGCCCTGGTCGTCACCGACCCCGGCGTCGTCGCCGCCGGCCACCTGGACCGCTTGCGCCAGGCGTTGCGCCTGGCCAACGTCGAAACCATTTTGTTTGACAAAGTGCGCGAGAACCCGACCACCGCCGACGTGGACGAGTGCTTGCGCGCGGCCCGCGACGCGCAGATCGACGGGATAATCGGGCTGGGCGGCGGCAGCAGCATGGACACCGCCAAAGGCTGCAATTTTCTCCTGACCAACGGCGGGCGCATGCAGGATTACTGGGGCGTGGGCCGCGCGACCCGCCCCATGCTCCCGCTCATCGCCATCCCGACCACCGCCGGCACCGGCAGCGAGTGCCAGTCCTTCGCCCTCATCGCCGACGCCAAAACCCACCAGAAAATGGCCTGCGGCGACCCGAAAGCCGCCGCGCGCATCGCCCTCCTGGACCCGTTGCTGACACTGTCCCAACCCCCGCGCGTGGCCGCCTGCACCGGCCTGGACGCGCTGGCGCACGCGCTGGAGACAGCGGTGACCAGAAAACGCAACGCGCTGTCGCTGGCTTATTCCCGCGAATCGTGGCGGCTGTGCGAAACCTTCCTGCCGCGCGTGCTGCAAAAGGGAAGCGATCTGGACGCTCGGGCCGGGATGTTGCTGGGCGCGGCCCTGGCGGGTCTGGCCATCGAGAACAGCATGTTGGGCGCGGCCCACGCGGCGGCCAACCCGTTGACCGCCCACTTCCACATCGTGCATGGGCAGGCTGTCGGCCTGATGCTGCCGGCGGTCGTGCGCTTCAACGCCGCCGACGCCGAGACCGCCCGGCTCTACGAGGAATTGGACGCCGGCACAGCCGCGGGACTGGGCGCGAAATTGGACCGGTTGCTCGATCTGGCGGGCCTGCCGCGCTCGCTGGCCGATTGCGAGGTGGCTCCCGCCGCCATTCCCCTGCTGGCCGCCGAAGCGGCCAAACAATGGACCGCCGCCTTCAATCCCCGGGCCGTCACGGAGCAGGATTTCGTCAAATTATACGAAGCCGCCTTCGCCCCGCGCCCCGCCGGTCCTTTCCCTCCCTGAGTTCCAGGTTCTCCGGTTATTTGCCTTCCGCAATTTTCAACTGGTAATCGGACGACATTAAGCTGTCCGGACGCGGTTGCGATATGGCATTGATGAGGAAATCGAACTTGTAGTGGTAATGGATTGTGTCCTTGTCGGCGGGCACCGGAATAAACGCCTCCCACCGGTCCTTGACCACGCCCACGGGCCGCATGGGGTAGGTGTCATTGTCCACGACCACCAGCGGCTTGAAGGAATCCTCCCGGATCGCTTGCCGGTTGCTGCGCCACTGCGCCTCGACCCGGTAAAAGCCGGACGGATCGCGGGAGTAGCGCGACGGTGTCAAATTGGTGATGGAACTGCACCCGGCCAGAAGCACGGGCAACAAAAGAAGGGCAAAAATCTTTTTCATCTTCGGTATTTCCCGGGGCGGGCGCCTCAGCGCGACCCGTCCCGTGAACAGATGCTGGCCGGGTTCGGAGCGGATTTCAAGCGATTTTCCGTTTTTTGCCCGCAAGCGCGCGCCTCTCAGTTTTTGGCAGGGATCGGACAGGGTCGCAGAAGCTCCAAAAACCGACATATGCCCGTCGGCCCGCCCGGCTTCCACATTTTTCTCGACAGAGGGGAAATCTGAATTTAGACTCCCCGCATTGCGGCTTTCAATGCGGGGAGTCTAAATTTTAAATTCGCCTGAATCCATGGCGATGCCCTCACGCTGTTCACCCAATGGTGCCTGTCGTCGCGCCCTGATTTCCGCCGGTGAGAGGCTGGCGGGAGGGACCGATCCCGCCTGCGCGCTGCGGCGGCGTCCCGGCCTGGGGATTGTCCAAAAACCAAGATGCGCCCCCCGCAAGCCTGGCGCCCCGGCGAAAACGCTTTGAGATTGTTTCCTCCACGGGCTGGGCATTAGCGTCTTGCGGGTGCCGCGATGAAATTTGATCGTTCTCGATACGCTTTGGCCGTGCCGCTGCTGGCGGCGGTTTGTGCCGTGGCCGCTCTGGTTTTCTGGTGGACGCGTCAGGGTCAAGACACCCTTTCCGAGCGGCTTCCCGGAGCCGATCAACCGCCCGGCGCCGACGGCGCGGCCGCGGTCAATCCCATTTTGGCCGGCAAGCTAATCCAAGGGAATGCCCAGCCGGGGAATCTCTCCGGCCTCTGGCCCCAGTTCCGCGGGCCGAATCGCGACGGCATCAGCCCGGAAACCACGCCGCTGGCCCGTTCCTGGGACGCCGCCGGGCCGCGCCAGTTGTGGGCGGTGGATTGCGGGGAGGGTTATGCGGGCGCCGCCGTTCGCGACGGGCGCGTTTACCTCATGGATTACGACTATGACAAAAGGCAGAACGCGCTGCGCTGCCTCTCGCTGGCCGACGGCGGCGAGATTTGGCGTTACGCCTACACGATGCCGGTCAAGCGCAACCACGGGATGACCCGCACCGTGCCCGCGGTCTCGGACAAATTCGTCGTGGCGATGGATCCCAAGTGCAATGTCCTTTGTCTGGACGCCGCCACGGGGGAATTGCGCTGGGGAATGAATCTGGTCAGGGAAGAGGGAGCGACCGTTCCGCCCTGGTACACCGGCCAATGCCCGTTCATCGACGGAAAAGCCGTCATTCTGGCTCCCGGCGGCCACGATGCCCTGCTCACCGCAGTGGAGCTTGAGACCGGAAAACCCCTCTGGCGCGCGCCTAATCCGCACGACTGGAAGATGACGCATTCTTCCGTGATGCCGATGGATTTTGGCGGGCAGCGGTTTTATGTCTATTGCGGCAGCGGCGGTGTGGCCGGCATTTCAGCCAGGGACGGAATCCTGCTCTGGGAAACCACCGCGTGGAAGATCAGCATTGCCACCGTGCCGTCGCCGCTCGTTCTCGACGGCGGGAAAATTTTCCTGGCCGGCGGCTACAACGCCGGGAGTCTCCTCCTCCAACTCCGGGACCAGGGCGGCAAGCTCGTGCCGGAAACGGTCTGGAAGCTGGCTCCCGAAGTTTTCGGCGCGGCACAACACACGCCCATTCTCCACGACGGCCGCCTGTTTGGCACGCGGCCCGATGGGCAATTCGTCTGCCTGGGTCTGGACGGCAAAGTTCTCTGGGCCAGCCCGGCGGGAGACCCCTTCGGCCTGGGTCCCTTCCTGTTTGCGGACGGCCTGTTCTTTGTGATGAACGATTCCGGCAAACTCAGCCTGGTGGACGACTCCCCGACGCGCTTCAAACTGCTGGCGCAGGCGCAAGTGCTCCAGGGCCGCGAGTCGTGGGGGCCGCTGGCGCTGGCCGGGGGACGTTTGCTGGCGCGCGACTTCACGCGCCTGGTCTGTCTGGACGTTGCGGCGGCCTCGCAACCGAAATAATTCATTGGGCCTTGGCCAACTGCCATTCAGGACTGACCCTTCGGCCCTCGTGATTTTTGGCTTGCGGTTGCCCTCGAAAGCTTCCAGTCTTTCGCCGACCATGAAACAAGAACTCGACCTGACAAAACAAGAGAAGGAATTTATGCGCAAGATAAAACAGGCAACGCCGCAGTTCGGCGGGCTTTTCATTTCGGCCCTGGCTGGTTTGCTGCTGGCCGGCTGCCAATCCGCCAACGAACCCGCTCCGGCTCCCCAACCGCAAACCCAATCGCCGGCCGCCGCCGCGCCGGCCGCCACCGTCGCCGTGCCCGCCGCGCCTGCCGCCACACCGGCGCCCGCGCCTGCCGACCCGACCAAGCCACAGCCCATCGTCCGCATCAAAGCCGGCGTTTCGGAACCGTTCAAGGATTCCGAAGGAAATGTCTGGCTCCCCGAGCAGGGATTTTTGGACGGGGATACGACGGATCGTCCCGACCTTAAGATCGAAAACACGAAAACCCCCTCCCTTTATCTGACAGAACGATACGGCATGACCTCCTTCACTTACCCGGTTCTCAACGGCAAATACCTGGTCAAGCTTCATTTCGCCGAGACCTACGAAGGGATCACGGGGCCGGGCCAGCGGGTTTTTTCCGTCAACGTCCAGGGGCATGAGTTTAAGGACCTGGACATTTGGGTCAAAGCGGGCGGCCCGCTGCGCGCCTACGTCGAAAGCGTCCCGGTGGAAGTCACCGACGGCAAGGTGCAGATTACCTTCACGCCCAATGTGGAAAACCCCCAGATCAACGCCATTGAGATCATTCCCCAACCTTGATCGTGAGGCCGCCTGTTTAGTTGGGCGCCAAAAGCGCCGATACCAGATGCAGAGATGTAATGCCCGTGAACCATGCGGGTAATGGATGAAAGAAACAGGCACTAACTTGTCCGCGTTCCTGCAAAGCGACTCGTCGGAGCAATCTTCGCGGGAGTCGCAGGCGCTGCACTATTTGCTGCTGGATCAACTGCCGATCGGGGTTTTCCAAAAAGACAGGGAGGGCCGTTACATCTTCGTCAATTCATGGTTTTGCCGTCTCAGAAAGGCAACCCCGGGTCAATTCCTGGGCAAAACCCCCTCAGAAGTTGCCGCCCTCAACTGGGCGCCCGAAGGCGCGGAGCATCCTGAGAGGTTGAGAGAAATCAAGCGGTCAGAGGAGGGATCCAGCCATCATGCGCTCATCATGCAGACCGGCCGGCCCATTGAAGCAGAAGAGTACTACGCGGATGTGGATGGCAAAGAGATGCATTTGCATGCGATTAAAGGGCCGTTAATCGGCCCTGATGGAACGATCGTTGGCTCGCAGGGCGTGTTATTGGATATCACGGAGCGCAAACGGACAGAGGCGCAGTTGGCCAGCGAGCGGGATTTGTTGCGGGCGCTGCTGAATTCCTCGATGGATGCCATTTATTTCAAGGACCGCGAATCGCGCTTCATTCGCAGCAGCGCCGTCATGGCTCGGAACTTCAACCTCCGCAGCCCGGACGAATTAATTGGCAAACGCGACTTTGACTTCTTCGGCAAGGAGCATGCCCAACAGGCCTTCGAGGACGAACAGGAAATCATCCGCACCGGCCGGCCAATGATTGGCAAGAGCGAGAAGGAAACCTACCCGGACGGACGTGTCACTTGGGCGCTGACCAGCAAAATGCCGCTCCATAACAGCCAGGGTGAAATCATCGGGACGCTCGGCATCTCCAAGGACATAACGGCCTTCAAGGAAGCGGAGGTCAAAGTGGAACAATTGCACCGGCAATTATTGCAGACTTCGCGGCAGGCCGGCATGGCCGAAATTGCCACCAACGTCCTGCACAACGTCGGCAACGTCCTCAACAGCGTTAATGTCTCGGCCGCCCTCCTTTTGGAAACCACAAAGAAATCAAAAATCTCGTTCCTGGGCAAAGTCGTCGAGTTGCTGGACGAACACTCCGCCGATCTGGGCGCCTTCCTGGCCACTGACCCAAAAGGCAGGCAGTTGCCCGGCTATTTGGGCCGCCTTTTCGAGCAATTGGCCGGCGAGCAGCAGCGGACCATCGCGGAACTCGAATCGCTGCGACAGAACATTGAACACATCAAGGAAATCGTGGCGATGCAGCAGGCCTACGCCAGGGTTGCCGGTGTGACCGAAATCGTCAATGTGACCGATCTCGTCGAAGACGCCGTGCGGATGAACGCCGGAGCGCTGGTCCGGCATGATGTCGAGCTGGTTCGCGAATACGCTGAAGTGCCGGTCGTGACCATTGAAAAACACAAGGTGCTCCAGATTCTGGTGAACTTGATCCGCAATGCCAAGTATGCCTGTGACGATTCCGGGCGGGAAGGCAAGCAGGTCAGACTCAAGATCTCCAGGCATGATCCGTGGATCAGCATTGCGGTCGCTGATAACGGAGTCGGAATCCCCCCGGAAAACCTGACGCGCGTTTTCAACCACGGTTTTACGACACGCAAAGGCGGCCACGGCTTCGGCCTCCATAGCGGCGCGCTGGCGGCCAAGGAGTTGGGCGGCAGGCTGACCGCACAGAGCGAGGGCCTGGGCAAGGGGGCGACCTTCACGCTCGAGTTGCCCATGCAATCTCCCAAGAACGGCTCCTGATCGCTGCTCGTCCCTGGGTAAAACAGGCCAAGGAATGTCAAGGCTTGGACAAAAGATGATTAGCCTCTTTCCGCAAAACGGCGGAAGCTCATGGAAATGGCTGAGGCATGAACAGACGTTCTCCGAAATCCAGCGCCGGCCGCCGCCAATTTCTGCGCGACGGGCTGCGCTATGCCCTTCTTGGCGGGCTGGCTGCGATTAGCGGGAAGCTCATCGCCCGCCCGGCCGCCCGGCCTGCCGGCCAGGTCTGCATCAGCGCCGGCATTTGCCGGGGTTGCGCGGCTTTTGACGACTGCGGACTGCCCCAGGCCTTGTCCGCCAAGGAAGTCCTCGGCCATTCTTCATCGAGGTCACCATGAAACCAGAATTGGAACTTTTCGACCGGCGGGAGTTTTTCGGTGTCGTAACGAAAACCGCCGCCATTATCGGCCTGGCCGGCGCCGCCGAGGGGAGGGCGCAAGGACAGGGAACGGCCAACCCGTTTGCCTATGACCTTTCCCGTTTCCAGAAGACCGATCCCAAACTCATCACCTACGAGGAAGTGACGCGCTGGCCGATTCCCCACAAGGAAGCCCGGCGGCTGGCCATCGGGCCGGACGGCCAACTCTATGTCTGCGCGGGCAACTATATCAACGGCATGAGCCGGGCGGGTCAGCGCGGGCTGGAATTGGCGCTGGCGGGGCCGGCCTGCTGTGTCGCCGTGGCCGGGGACGGAACCATTTTCGCCGGCCTGCGCGACCACATAGAGGTATTTGACTCCAAGGGCGGGCGCGTGGCCCGTTGGGAATCGCCGGACCCGAAGACCTGGTTTACCGGCCTGGCGGCGGGGGAGAAGGATGTCTTTGCGGCCGATGCCGTGAAACTGGTCGTGCTGCGCTACGACCGCGCGGGAAAAATCGTCGGCCGCATCGGTCACAAGGATGCGGACCGGAATGTGCCGGGACTGATCGTGCCCAGCCCGTTCCTCGACGTGATCATTCATCGGGACGGCTTGTTGCGTGTCAACAATCCGGGCCGCCATCGGATTGAAGCCTACACCTTTGACGGGGACCTGGAGGGCGCCTGGGGCAAACCCGCCGCCGCCATCGAGGGATTCTGCGGCTGCTGCAATCCCATCGGCCTCACCGCCTTGGCCGACGGGCGGATCGTCACCTGCGAGAAGGGCCTTCCCCGCGTGAAGATTTACAGCGCCACGGGCGAATTTGAGTCGGTGGTGGCGGGAACGGAATCGTTCCCGGAAAACGCCCACGCCTGCACGGACCTCAACGATTGCATCCACGGCGGAATCGATGCCGCGGCGGATGCCGACGGGCGAATCTACGTCCTGGACATCGTCACCAGCGACGTGCGGGTGATGAAGCGGAAAGGGTGAAACGCATGGACGCCAAACCTCCAGCGGACAGACCGGTGACGCGGCGCCAGTTTCTCCGCAACGGGGCGCGGCTGATGACGATGACCGGCCTGGGGGTGGCGGCGGGCGCGCTGGCCACCCGGACCACCAGCGCGGCGTGGGTGTGGCAAATCGACCCGGCCAAATGCCGGCGCTGCGGCAACTGCGCCACCCAGTGCGTGCTGGAGCAGTCCGCCGTCAAATGCGTCCACGCCTACGCGGTTTGCGGCTACTGCCAGCTTTGCACCGGGTTTTTCGCGCCGGAACCCAACGCGCTGACCACGGCGGCGGAGAACCAGCTTTGCCCGACGGCCGCCCTCAAGCGCACCTACGTCGAAGACCCCTATTATCAATATAGTATCGACGAAAACCTCTGCATCGGCTGCGCCAAATGTGTCGAGGGCTGCAACCGTTTCGGCAACGGCTCGCTCTTCCTGCAAATCCGCCACGACCGCTGCGTCAACTGCAACGAGTGCGCCATCGCCCGCTCCTGTCCCGGCGACGCCTTCCGGCGCGTGCCGGTGGACCATCCCTACCTGCTCAAAACCACCAGCCGCTAAGGATATGCTTCGCCGTCTGAAATGCATCGGTGCGCTGGGAGTGATGTTGCTTTTGGCGCTGCTGGTTTCCGCCGAGCAACGTTTTCCACCGCCGGATTTTGAAAGCGGCTATCGCCTGCCCTCCGCCTCCACTCCCGCCGCGCGCCATCTTTGGCTGCAATATGCGGATGCGGGCGTGTTCCTCGCCGCCCTGGCAATGGCGGTCTGGCTGATTTACAAAAAACGCTCGCGGCGCGGGCTTTTCTGGCTCTCGCTCTTTTCCCTGGCGTATTTTGGGTTTTACCGCCAAGGCTGCATCTGCCCCATCGGTTCGCCGCAAAATGTCGTCTATGCGCTGTTCCACCCGGACTACGCGGCGCCGGTGACGGTGCTGATTTTCTGCTTCGCTCCCATCGTGGTGGCATTGTTTGCGGGGCGGGCTTTTTGCGCGGGGGTGTGCCCGCAAGGAGCGCTCCAGGATTTCATGCTGATCAAGCCCCTCACCGTGCCGCTCTGGCTGGAACAGGCGCTGAGCGTCGTGCCTTATATTTTTCTGGGCGCGGGCCTGATCTACGCCGGCACCGGGACGGGATTTGTCATCTGCCGTTATGATCCGTTCGTTCCGTTCTTTCGGCTCTCGGGCGGACTCTTCATCCTGACTGCGGGAGCGGCCTTTCTGCTGGCCGGGATGTTTGTGGGCCGGCCCTATTGCCGGTTTCTTTGTCCTTACGGCGGGTTGCTGAGGCTGGCGTCGATGGCTTCCAAATGGCGCGTCCGTGTCACGCCCGATACTTGCACGCAATGCCGCCTTTGCGAACAATCCTGCCCGTTCGGCGCGATGCGGGAACCCGCGCCCGCCGGAACCGATCCAACAGGGTTAAGACCGGAGCGAAAACGCCTCGGCTGGCTGCTGGCGCTTCTGCCTGTGCTCGTGGTTGTCGGCGCGTGGGCAGGCTCCCAACTCAGCCCGGCGGCCGCGCAACTTCATCCGGCCGTGGCCCTGGCCGAACGCTACGCGCGCCAGCAAAGCCATCCGGTGCAGTACGGCCTGATGACCCCGGAGGCGCTTTCGCTTGAACGCGCCGCCGAGAATCCGGCCGAAGTCCTGAAGGCGGCGGCGGATTTGCGGCGCCGCTTTGATCTGGCCTGCTGGTTGTTCGGCGGCTGGGTTGGGCTGGTCATCGGTGTCAAATTGGTGGCGCTATCGGCGCGTCCGAGCAGGACCGATTATGAGCCGGATCGCGGCGCGTGTTTCGGCTGTGCCCGGTGCTTCACCGCGTGCCCCAACGAACGGGTTCGCCTCGGCCTGATGCCGGCGGCCGAAGGCCCCGCGCCGTCATGAACACTTCTTCTCTTCATCGCGCGCTTTTGCTCACCGCATGGATTGCGGGCGTGTTTTGCGCGCTGGTTTGCGGAGTCATGGTCTATGGGCATTTCGCGGCTGCCACCAACGATCCGTGGAAATCTCCGCAACTGCTCGCGCTCAAGGACAAGCTGGCGGCCGAACCGAAAAACGAGGCGCTGCAAAAGGAGATTCGGCAACTGGACCTGAAATTCCGCCAGAAGTTCCGCCATCGCCTCGCGCTGGACAAAACGGGCGCCTGGCTGCTGCTGGGCGGGACGCTGGCGCTCGTTCTGGCGGCCACGAAAGCGGCGGCCATCAAGAAAACACTCCCACTGCCGCAGCCTAAGACGGATGCCGCCGAGGAGTCCTTAAAACTGGCCGCGCGCGCGCGTTGGTCCCTGGCCGGTGTGGGTCTGGTGGTGGCGGGTTCGTTGCTGATAATTCGACTGGGGAACACTTCCGTTTTGCCGGCCAGCCAGGCCGGCTGGCAAAAGCTCCTCGGCAAAGCCGGCCCGGAGGAGGCGCCGGCCGAGGAGGCGCCCCCCTTGTCCGCATTCCAGACCAATTGGCCGCGTTTTCGCGGATGGGACGGCAGCGGGGTTTCCACAAACGGCAGCGCGGCGCTCTCCTGGGACGCAAAAAACGGGGCCGCGCTCCTGTGGCGTTCCGCCATCCCGGCGCCGGGGCACAATTCGCCGGTTGTTTGGGGGGATAGTGTTTTCATTTCCGGCGGCACGGCGGAGCGGCGCGAAGTTTTCTGTTACAACGCTTCCAGTGGCGCGCTTCTCTGGCGACGGGCCATTGAAAATGTGCCCGGCAGCCCGCCCAAAATTTCAGAGGCGCCGGAGGACACCGGCTACGCGGCCCCGACAATGGCGGCGGACGGGCGGCGCGTTTATGCCATTTTCAGCAACGGCGACCTTGGCGCGCTCACTTTCGACGGCTCCGTTACCTGGACCAAATACCTCGGCCCGGTGAAGAATCCCTACGGCTACGCCGCTTCGCTGGCCGTGTGGGGAAACAGCTTGCTCATTCAACTGGATCAGGGCGAGACGGGCGCGGCAGGGTCGAAACTGATCTCGTTGCAGGGCGCCAGCGGGCGGGTCTTGTGGGAGCGCAGCCGCCCTGTTCCCGCGTCGTGGGCCACGCCAATCGTGATCGAAGCGGCGGGCAAAACGCAGATCATCACCCTGGCCAATCCCTGGGTAATCGCCTACGCGCTGGCCGACGGCAGCGAGATTTGGCGGGCGCAATTGCTGGAAAACGAAGTGGTGCCGTCGCCTGTGTTTTCCGGCGGACTTGTCCTTGTGCTCAGTCCGGGGGCCAGGCTGATGGCGCTGCGGCCCGACGGCGCAGGCGATGTGACGAAGACGGGCGTTGCCTGGGCCAGCGAGGAGAATGTTCCCGATATCACCAGCCCGGTCAGCAACGGCGAACTCGTTTTCACCGTGACCAGCGCCGGAATGGCGACGTGTTTTGAGGCCACCGACGGAAAAAAAATCTGGGAAAAGAATCTGGACACAGAGGTGCAGGCGTCGCCGGGCATGGCGGGCGGCAGGCTGTTCGTCCTGGGTGAAACCGGCGCGCTGGTGACGCTGTCAGCCGGACGCGAGTTTCACGAGATAGGGCGAAGCCAACTGCCGGACAAATTCGTCGCCAGCCCGGCCTTTGCCAACGGGCATGTCTTCCTGCGCGGAGTGACGAACCTGTATTGCCTGGGGCCAGCCGGCGCGAAACTGGCGAAACAACCGTAACGTATGCCAAGTGTGGACCTCAAATTTGTCGAGGAAGCGGTGGAGCGGATCGGGCGCAAACCCACGGCGCTGATCCCGATCCTGCAGGCGCTGCAGGAACATCATGGCTACCTGCCCAGGGAGGCGTTGGAGCGCCTCGGCGAGCTGACCGAGATTCGCCCCTCCGCCATCTCAGGTGTTTCGACCTTCTACGACATGTTCCGCCACAAGCCGGCGGGCAAACACATTATCCGGGTCTGCCGCGGCACGGCCTGTCATGTGGCGGGAGCGGACCGGGTGGAGGAGGCGTTGCGGCGGCATTTGCGCATTCCGCCGGGCGCCGACACGGACGCGGCGCAGGAGTTCACCATCGAACGGGTCGCCTGCCTGGGTTGTTGCACGCTCGCGCCGGTGGTGAAGATGGGCGACTCGACGATGGGATTCGCGTTCGCGGAAAAATCTCCGGACCAGGTGCGCGAGTATCTCACCCGGCAGACAGAGGCGGCAGGCGTGGAGTCCACCGAAGAAATGGAGCCTGCGGCCGGCAATGGCTTCGCGCAAATCCACGTTGGCCTCGGTTCCTGCTGCATGGCCAAAGGCAGCGCCCAGTTATTTCACGCGTTGCGCGAGAGCGCCGGCCAATGCGGCGGCCAGGTGGCCATCAAGCGGGTGGGTTGCATGGGAATGTGCCATCGCACGCCGATGATTGAAGTGGCGCTGCCGGGCCAGGCGGCCGCGTATTATTCGAACCTGACGCCCGGCCAGGCCGATGCCCTCATGCAACGGCATTTTCGTCCGCGCGGTTTTCTGCGCCGCGCGGGCCGGCTCTGGACACGGCTGCTGGACGGCCTGCTGCTGGAGGAGGCCGCGCCGCAACAACAGGTGGAGCGTTTCTCCATGAGCAAACGCGATCCCGGTGTCCGCGCCTTCCTCGAAAACCAGGTGCATATCGCGACCGAACATTTCGGCAAACTCGATCCGCTGGACCTGGACGAATACCTCGCCCATGAAGGCTTCGCCGCGCTCCGGCGGTGCCTGGAAACGCCGGCGCCGAAAACCAACGGCGCCCTTTCTCCGGAACAACTCATCGCCACCCTCGAACAATCCGGCTTGCGCGGACGCGGCGGGGCGGGATTTCCCAGCGGACAAAAATGGCGCGCCGTCCGGCAGCAGCCGGGCGATGTCAAGTATGCGATCTGCAACGGCGACGAGGGCGACCCGGGCGCGTTCATGGATCGCATGATTCTGGAATCGTTTCCGTTCCGCGTCATCGAGGGACTGGCGCTGGCGGCGGTGGCCGTGGGCGCGCACGAGGGCATTTTTTATGTCCGCCACGAATATCCGCTGGCGGTCAGGCGGGTGCGGGCGGCGATTGCGGAAATGGAAAAGCGCGGCTGGCTGGGGGCGACCTTGCTGGGCGCCGGCTTTCCCTTGCGACTGAGCGTGGTCGAGGGGGCCGGGGCGTTTGTGTGCGGCGAAGAGACCGCGCTGATCGCCTCGGTGGAAGGCCGGCGCGGGATGCCGCGGCTGCGGCCGCCCTTCCCCGCCGAGTCGGGCCTGTGGGGCAAACCGACGCTGATCAACAACGTGGAAACGCTGGCGTTGGCGCCGTGGATCGTCCGGCATGGGGCGGCGCGGTTCGCGGCCCTCGGCACGGTCAAAAGCAAAGGCACCAAGGTGTTCGCCCTGGCCGGAAAAATTCGCCGCGGCGGGTTGATCGAAGTCCCGATGGGGACGAGTCTGCGCGCCATCGTCGAAGAGATCGGTGGCGGCGCGGCGGAAGGCCGGCGGATCAAGGCGGTGCAGATTGGCGGGCCGTCCGGCGGCTGCGTGCCCGCCAGCCTGATGGACACGCCGGTCGATTACGAATCGCTGCGCGAGGCCGGCGCGATCATGGGTTCGGGCGGGATGGTGGTGCTGGACGACACGTCGTGCATGGTCGATATCGCGCGGTATTTTCTCCAGTTCACCCAGGACCAGTCGTGCGGCAAATGCACGTTCTGCCGGGTCGGGACCAAGAGGATGCTGGATATTCTGGACAAGCTGTGCGCGGGCAAGGCGCAACGCGGGCACCTGGAGGAACTCGAAGTGCTGGCGCGCCAGGTCAGCGCCGGCAGCCTGTGCGGCCTGGGGAAAACGGCCCCCAATCCGGTGCTCTCGACCTTGCGCTACTTCCGCGGTGAATACGAGGCGCACCTGCAAGGCCGCTGCCCGGCGGGCCGGTGCGCCGCTCTTGTCAAGTATCGCGTCACCGCCGCCTGCACCGGCTGCACCCTGTGCGCCCAGCATTGCCCGGTCCACGCCATCCCGATGGCGCCCTACGCGAAACACGAGATCGACCTGGAGGTTTGCACCCGGTGCGACACCTGCCGCAAGGTCTGCCCGGAAAACGCCATCGAGGCCGCATGAGCGCGTTTACCATTAGTATTGATGGAAGGCAGGCGGAGGTTTTCCCGGGCCAGACGGTTTTGCAGGCCGCGCGGCAGATCGGCCTGGACATTCCCACCCTTTGCCATCTGGAAAAGTGCGGGCCTCTGACCTCCTGCCAGGTTTGCCTGGTCAAGGTGGTGGCCAACGGCCAGAGCCGTTTGGTTCCGTCGTGCGCCACCCAGGCCGTGCCCGGCATGGTCATCGAAAGCGAAACCGAGGAAGTCCACGAGGCGCGGCGCACGGCGCTCGAATTGCTTTTCAGCGACCACGTGGGTGATTGTCTTTCGCCGTGCCAGCGCCTCTGCCCGCTGCAACTGAACATTCCCGCGATGCTGCGGCAGATCGGGGCGGGCCGCCTGGACGAGGCGATTACCACCATGCGCCAGGCGCTGCCGTTGGCGGGAGTGCTGGGCCGCCTTTGCCATCATCCTTGCGAACAAGGCTGCCGCCGCGGCGTTTTCGATGAACCGGCGGCGATCCGCGAGATGGAGCGGTTCTTGACAGAGCACGAACTCAAGCAGGAATCCCGGCAGGCCAGGGCGTGGCTGTCCGAACCCGCCGCCGTCGGCAAGCAGTCCGTGGTAATCGTTGGGGCCGGGCCGGCCGGGCTGGCGGCGGCGCATGACCTGGCGCGGCGCCGCCACGCCGTCACGGTCATTGACCGCCGCGCCAAGCCGGGCGGGAGGCTGCGCGACGTGCCGGAAGGCGAGTTGCCCGCCGCCGTGCTCGAGGCGGAAGTCGCGTTGCTGGCGGGGATGGGAATTGATTTCAAAACCGGCATCGAGTTGGGGACTCAAGTGACTTTGGACGGTTTGCAGCGCGGGTTCGACGCCATCCTGCTCGCCGTCGGCGAATTGGCCGAAGGCGACGGCGGGAGACTTGGGGCGCCGCCGGCCGCCGCCGTGCTCAAGGCCGACCCGGCCACCTGCCGCGTCAGTCCGCCCAACGTTTTTGCCGCCGGCGCCTGCGTCAAGCCTGTCAAGCAAGTTGTCCGGGCCATGGCCGAGGGCCGGGCGGCGGCCGAGTGCGTGGACCGCTATTTGCGCGGCGAGCCGCCGCGTCGGCCCGGGAAACCGTTCTCCAGCGTCATGGGCCGATTGGAGCCGGGCGAACTGCGGGAATTCCTGCGCAACGCGAGCCAGGAGCACAGCGTGGCGCCGTGCGCCCGTTGCGCCGGGATCGACCGCGGCGAGGCGGTCCGGGAGGCGTCGCGCTGCCTGCATTGCGACTGCCGGTCGTCGGGCAATTGCGTGCTGCAGCACTACGCCCAAGTCTATGGCGCCGACGCCAACCGATTCCGGTCGGAGCGCCGGCCCTTCGAGCAGCAACTCCAGCCCGGCGGCGTCATTTTCGAGCCGGGCAAGTGCATTTTGTGCGGGATTTGCGTGAAGCTGACGGAAATGGCGGCCGAACCGCTGGGCCTGACATTTATCGGGCGCGGCTTCGACGTGCGGTTGGCGGCGCCGTTCGACCGCCCGATCGAGGAGGGCTTGCGGGCGGTGGCGGAAGAATGCGTGCGGCACTGCCCGACGGGCGCGCTGGCGTTTGCCGATAAGGTTGCCGGCGCCTGACTGGGCTTCGCAAGGAAAGGAAGAAGGATGAAGGATGAAGTCCGCACGGGAGACCTGATGGCGGGCATCCGCGGGGCTTGACCTGCCTTGACTGGGATCTCTGGAACGCCATTGAAAACTGGTTTATTTCCTGAGTTGCCGCCGCGGCGATTCTTCTGTAAACAGTTCCCATGCCGAAGGTCGCCAGCTTTGAGTCATTCGAGATGGAACTGTCCCGTCTGGTCGGCATCTTCGAACGCAGTCTGGCCGAGCTTAAAAGTTCCGGCTACGTGGAAGCGCAACTGCGCGACGATTTCCTCAATCCCTTCTTCCGCTCGCTCGGCTGGGATTTGGAGAATAGCGCGGGGCTGGTTCAAACCAAGCGGGAAGTCGAGATCGAGAGCCGCACCGAAATTGGCGGGCGGCAAAAGCGCGCCGATTATCTTTTTCGCACCGATGGTCATGATCGGTTTGTTTGCGAGGCCAAGAAACCTGCCGAGGAGCTTCACTCACGCTACGCCTTCCAGGCCAAACGCTATGCTTGGAATAAGAATCTGCCACTCGCCGTCCTGACCGATTTTGAGGAATTCAAAATCTACATCGTCGGCGGCAAGCCGCACATGGATGAGCCGCTCGTCGGCCTTTGGAAAAGCTGGCACTTCCGGGAACTCCCGCTCGTTGCGCGGGAAATTTGGGACTTGCTCGCCCGCGACAAGATCGCCGCTGGCAGCATCGAACAGTTGCTTGAATCCCTGCCCAAAACCCCGCCGGGCAAAGGCAAGGCGCGCCAGCAATGGCTCATCAAGCCCGACCGTTCCCGCTCGCTCGACGTGGACTTTCTCAACTTTCTCGATGAAGCTCGCCGCGACCTCGCCTCCGACCTTATCCGCCACAACGACCGGGAGGACTTGCTTGAAGGCAGCCAGCTCAACGAAGCCGTCCAGCATATCCTCGACCGCATTCTTTTTCTCCGCATCTGCGAAGACCGCGACATTGATACTGGAGTCCTCCTTGTTTCCATTGTCGAAACGTGGCGGCGGAACGGTGGGAAGCAAGAAGGGGTGCGTGCGCATCAAAAACCTCTTGAACTCCGCGAAGAGCCGCCCGCCGACTACGGTTACAGCGGCATTCGCGCGCCCAAAGGATCCCTCTGGCGCGGCATCGTCCGGCACTTCCGCGCGCTTGACCGCCGCCCGCCATCGCACGTTCCCTATTTCAACGGCAATCTTTTCAAGCCGCATTTCAGTGAGGAATTGATTGTCAGCGATGAATGGCTCGCCGGGTTTGTCGCGGATTTGAGCGACGATGAATCGCCTTACCTCTTCAGCTACATTCCGGTCGAAATCCTCGGCACGATTTACGAGCGGTTTCTCGGCAAGATCGTCCGCCCGCAAGGACGCGGTGTGACCATCGAGGAGAAGCCGGAAGTCCGCAAAGCCGGCGGGGTTTATTACACCCCGCGCTACATCGTCGAATATATCGTGGCGCAGACGGTTGAGAAACTTCTGCATGACGCCAAGCCGGAAGCCACATTAAAACTCCACTTCCTGGATCCCGCCTGCGGTTCGGGCAGCTTTCTCCTGCGCGTGTTCGAGGTCGTATGTGAACACTGGGAGCAATGGCTCATCGACCGGCCCGATGAACGCAAAAGGAAATGGTGCTGGGTGGATGAAAAGACCGGCAACGTTCACCTGACCATGGCGCTCAAGCGGCGGATTCTCACCAGCAACGTCTTTGGCGTGGACCTTGACCCCAGCGCGGTGGAAGTGACGCAACTCTCGCTCTACCTCAAAATGCTGGAGAATGAGAACCGCAATACCCTCCAGCGCCAGCGCGAGCTCCTGCCCGAAGACGACGACCCGCTCCTGCCGCCGCTGGAAAACAACATCAAACGCGGCAACTCCCTGATCGCCTCCGACTTCTCGGTGATCCCCGAAGACCTCGTGCGCGTTCACGCCTTCGATTGGAACGTCGGTTTCAAGGACATCATGAAAGCCGGCGGCTTCGATGCAGTCGTGGGCAATCCGCCTTACGGACGTCTGCTCGACGAATCAGGGGAAGAATATGCAGCAAATCATTTTTCAGGCTGTCGAGGGATTCCTGATGTTTATGTGGCTTTCATTGAAAGGGCGATTGGGATCATAAAAGTAAAAGGACGAATGTCCTTCATAGTTCCATCGGCTTGGCTCGGAGGCCCTGCTTACCGTTTTTTGCGCGAGCGTTTGCTTGAGTTTCAAGTTGAAGAAGTCATCGCGTTGCCGTTCGACGTTTTCGCGGACGCCTACATTGACACCGCAACGCTTGTTCTCAGCAAACAATCAACCGATTCCAATGCGGTTGTCCGATGCTTTGCATACGCTAAGAAAGCAAAGCTGGAATCCATTAAATTAGCTAAAAGCCAATACAGCATCATTCCTCTCTCAGTCTGGAAAAACTCACCTGATCGGAAGTTTGTTTTGTCAGTAGGGGTTGCGAACTTGGTTGCACGTTTGTTAAAAGCATCAAAGACCCGCATTTCGGATTTTGTTGAGATGAAGCGCGGAGTGTTGTTTGACCAAAGCCTTTTGAAACCGAACAAAGCGAATAGAAATTCGCACCCCTATTTTGAAGGTGACGTTTACCGCTACGACTTAAACTACGTTGCCCCAAGTTGGGTCGAATATGGCCCGAAGATGCGCGAATGGCCCAAGGAGTTTCGATGGTTTGAAGGAAAGCGTTTGTTGATGAGGCGTCTGGTGAATCGCCAACAACGTCTGATGACCGCTTCTGCCGAAGACACCTTCATTACGAACAAAAACCTTTATTCTCTTCTTGTCCGCAAGGACTCGGATTTGGAGGACGCTGGTATTGGTTTTATGCTTGGGGTTTTGAATAGCCGGCTGCTTTCACGCCTGTACCTGAGTCAAGTGCAGCAAGCAACCAAGGATGATTTTCCCCAAGTAACCATTGCAGATGTGCTTGCGTTGCCTTGCCCGCGTCCTACGAGCAGCCAGCTTGTGAAGATTTCAGAACTCGCCAAAAAATATTCGGCGCTGATGCCCAAGCTGCGACAGGCGCGAAGCGAGTCGGAGCGGCAGACATTACAGAACGCCGTCACCGCCGCTGACCAGCAAATCGACGCGCTGGTCTATGACCTTTACGGCCTGACCGAAAAAGAAATCAAACTGGTGGAAGACAACACATGAAAGCCAATCATCCTGTGGCGGCGGTCTATGACCACCGAGGCCGGCGCTCACAGAGCGCTGCTACAACCAAGGCAGGGAGGGCGCGCGGCGACGCTGCCGCCATTCTCGCCGAGTTCCGACCCGGCCTGGAACGGGACACGCAACTCATGCCGTGGCTTATCGCCGAAACCGTTTGCGACGAGGTTTCGCAATTTCTCGGTCTCGACCTCCCCGCCCGCTACGCGGTTTGGCTGGAGGCGAAGGCGGAGCTTTGTTACTCGGGTCGCCGGCATTTCCACAAACTCATGCGCGGGCGCGGCAACGCCCCGCGCGATTGGCTTTACGTTTTCATGCGCCACTGGCTGGCGAGTATCCTGCACCTGGAGCGGCCGGATTTGTGCCGGTGCCTGCCCATGAGTTTCGTTTACGGCCAGCGCCTTCCGCACGGCACCCATCCGCCCATCAACCGGGTTGGCTGCCGGCCGGATTTTCTCCCAGCGCCCCGCGGTTGGGAACCGTCGCGGGTGACGCGGCATCACCGCTGGGCATGGCTGGCGCGAATCGGAACGGCGGACCTTGCAGAACGCCGTCACCGCCGCCAACCAGCAAATCGACACGCTAAAAGCCGGGGTTTTCTTCTTTGGGTTTGAGGCTGATGAGGTAGGCGACCAGGTTGTCCACCTCGGCATCCTTGATGGTGCCCGCCCAGGCCGGCATGTAGAGGGGCGGCGGCGGGCGTTTGGGGTCGAGGGCCGGGATTTCGTGCTGGCCCTTGAGGATGCGCGCTTTCAATTCGGCGACGGTGTAGCCGTCGGCGACGCGGAGCAGGCCGGGCACTTGCTCGGCAGTCTTGGAGTTGGGGTTGGGAACACCGCCTGTGGCGCCGGGACCGTGACAGCCGGCGCACCCGTATTTGCGGAAAACCTCTTTGCCGCGCTCGGCGGGGCTCATCAGGGAGGGAAGGCTCAGGGCGACGGCCTGTTCCCGCATGTGAATGAGAAAATCGGTCAGGGCGCGGGCCTCGGCTTCGGTGAAGCCAAACTTTGGCATGACGGAGCCAGGGGTGACGCTTTGCGGATCGCGGAAATGTTGAATCATCCACTCGGGAGCGCGGCGGAGGCCGACGTCGTCCAGGGGCGGTCCAACTTTGCCGCCGTTGCCGTTGACGGAGTGGCAGCCGATGCAGCCTCTGGATTGGAACAAGCGCAGCCCTTCGCGGGTGTTGGGAAGGACTTTCATCGAGGAGTAGTAGCCGGAGGCCGCTTCGCCCGTCTGGCTGAGCATGAAGAGCACGATGGCTTCGAGATTGGTCTCCGAGAATTTTTGCGGCGGCATGACGGAGCCGGGGGTGGCGCTGGCGGGGGCGATGAAATGTTTCTTGAGCCATTCCGGGGAACGGCGCGCGCCCACCTTGTCGAGTTCCGGCCCGATGATGCCGCCGCTGCCGCCGAGTTTGTGGCAGCCGCGGCAGCCGCTGTTCTCGAAGACCTGCTCGCCCAGGGCCAATTCCGGGGCGGCGGGATTGTCGGCCGGTTCGTGGCATTGGCCGCAGGAGGCCTGGATGTATTGCATGGGGAGCATCGGCTCGTCCCAGTAGGGCACGTTGCCGTGCGCCTCGACGGTGGTGGTGGCGCGGCCCTGGCCGCGATGGCAGATGGTGCAGCCGAAACGCTCGAAGGGGTGTTGCTCGTGCAGGGGATGGTAGCTCAGAGGCTGGGGGTAGCCGCCGTAGCTGGGGTCTTCCACGGTCAGATGGCAGGTGGTGCAGCGGTCCACGCGGTGGAGGTCGGGCAGGACGGTCTGGCGGATTTCCACAGGAATGCGTTGGGCCAGCAGGCGCTGCTGGGGCGTGGCGGCGCGGTGGATTTCCTCCTGGATATATTTGCGCTGGTAATCCTTCCACTCGCGGTATTCGTCGCGGTAATAGCCGACGATGACCAAGACGCCGACCAGCAGGCCGAGGGCGGTGAACCAGCCGTAGAACTTGCGCACAGAAAGCTCCGTCACCTCATTGCCCCTCCGTCACGGCGGGTGGATTTTTCCACGGTTCCACCCATGACCAGTTGGGACCGCGGAAGAAGCTGCCGATAACCGTCAGGACCACGGCAATGGCAAGGCAAACGGAGAAGATGGTATTGGCGACGACGCGTTCGCGGGCAAACCAACGGCCCACGCCCTGGCGTTTGCGGTCGATGTAGGGCAGGAGGGCTAGGGCGGTGACGAGCAAGCCCGGCACGACCACGCCGCCCCAAAAAGCCGAGTAGCTGACCAATTCCTGGAGGCCGAGAAAATACCAGGGGGCCTTGGCGGGGTTGGGCGGATGGACGGCGTTGGCGATTTCTTCCAGCGGCGCGTTCCAGAATATGGCCAGGAACAACACCACCGCCGTGACCAGCAGGAACAGGAGCAGCTCGCGGAAAACCAGGTGCGGCCAGGAGAACACCTCGTCTTCGGGGTCCCGGCCGACTTGCGGCGTTGTGCCGCGGGCCAATTCCATGAGGCCGTAGCTTTTATTGGTGGGCAACTGGCCCAGCTCAACGTTCTGCACGATTTCTGCCGGTTCATCGGGGCGGGAGAGACCGCCGTCTTTGCGCACGCGGAAAAGGTGGACCGAGATCATGAGCACGGCCAGCGCCGGCAGAACGATCACATGCAGCGCGTAAAACCGGGTCAGCGCATCCTGCCCGACGATGTGGCCGCCGAGCATGAGGTATTTGAGCTTTTCGCCGACGACGGGCGCATAGCCGGCGATGCTCGTGCCGACGGTGATGGCCCAGAAGGCCAGTTGGTCCCACGGCAGGAGATAGCCGGTGAAACTCAAGCCGAGAGTGACGAGAAACAGGCCAACGCCGAGAACCCAGTTGAACTCGCGCGGGCTTTTGTAAGCGCCGGTGTAAAACACGCGGCATAAATGCAGCATGACGAACAAGACCATCAAGTGCGCCGCCCAGCGGTGCATGTTGCGGATGACCAGTCCGGCCGAGACGACGAACTGCAGATCCTTCATGATGTCATAGGCCTTGTCCGTGCTGGGGACGTAATAGAACATGAGGAGCACGCCGGTGGCGCAGAGGATGAGGAACAAATAAAGGGAGATCAGTCCCAGGCCGAGAGAGTAGGAGGCGCGCAGGGCATGGCGATGGACCTTGGCCGGTTGGACGTGGAGGAGGAAACTGGAAACCATCGCCTGCGACCGCTCGAGATTGCTGGCCGGCAGACCGACGCGAAAGACGGAGCGACCGACCCTCGTGCGGGTGAACCAAAGCCAGAGGCGTTTGGGCAAAGGGCCGTTCATATCACCAGGTATTTGTCCTCCGCCACGCGCTGGCCTTTGTCCACCAGCAGCCGGTTGTCCTTGCTCAAAGTGACGGAGAACCACTCCAACGGGCGCGGAGCGGGGCCGCCTTTGACCAGGCCCTGGTCGTCAAACACGCTGCCATGACAGGGGCAATGATAGCCTTTGCCGACACGGTTGACCGTGCAGCCAAGGTGGGTGCAGATGGCGGACAGGCAGCGGAACGTGTTGCCATTGCGCACGACAAAAACGCGCTCCGCATCCAGGAACGTCACCGAACCGTCCAGGTAATCGTCCGGTTTGCCGGCCTTGAATCGCTGGTCCGGCTCGAAGAGGACGTTCGGCACCAGAAACCGCACGGTGCCCGCGGCGGAGGCCGTCACGGCGAAGACGGCCGCCAGCCAACCGAGGGTGAGTTGGAAAAAACCGCGTCGTGAAGTTTCGTTGCCGGGAGTAGAAGGGATCATATCAAGCGGGGATGAGTTCGAGCCGTTCCATGGTGATGGCGCCGGTGGGGCAGCGAACGGCGCACAGGCCGCAGCGGATGCAACGGGTCTCGTCTTTGATGATCGCGCCCTGCTCGCCGCGCTCCGGCACGCGCCCGTAACGGGCCAGGAAGGCGCTCTGCAACTTGGCGTCGCCCCGCAGGCTGGCGGCATCGACCAGGCGCAGGCAGTATTCGGGACAGACATCGGCACACCCCCCGCAGAGGATGCATTCATCGCCGTTAAACACCGGGCCGACATGGCACTTGAGACAGCGGTCGGCCTGCCGGCGGGCGTCTGGCTCGGGGTAATCTTTCTCCACTTCGGCAATGCCGATGCGCCGGTCCAGCGGCAGGGTCGGAGGCGGACGGCGGATGAACTTCTCGTAATCAGGCTTCATGCCGTACTGGAGAGTATTGTAGATCGTCACGCGCGCCTGGCGCGGCTCGGCCGGAACGGAGCCTGTGAGGAATTTCGCGATGGAAGCGGCGGCTTTTTTGCCCTCGGCGACTGCGGTGATGATGATGCGCGGCCCGAAGGCCACGTCGCCGCCCGCGAACACATCGGGCCGCGAAGTGGCCATCGTTGCCGGATCGGTTTGCAATGTTCCGCGAGGGGTGATCTTCAAATTGTCTTCCGGGCGAATCCAGGAAAGGTCCGCCGACTGGCCGATGGCCAGGACGACCGTGTCGCAATCCACCGTCTCTTCGCTGCCTTCGATGAATTGGGGGTTGAAGCGGCGGTTTTCGTCGAAGACGCGGCTGGCTCTGATCAGTTCGATGCCGGTTACTTTGTCATCGCGGCCGAGAATGCGTTTGGGGCCAAAACGGGTGTGGAGCCGGATGCCTTCCTTTTCCGCCTCTTCAATTTCCTCGTGGGCGCTGGGGATTTCGTCCAGGCTCTCCAGGCAGTACATGTGGACTTCGGGCACGCCTTTGCGGATGGCTTCGCGGGCGACATCCAACGCCAGACGCACTTCGTCCGGGGCTTCCGGTTGGCGGGCGGTCAACTGCTCCAGAGCCGAGGCGGCTTGGTGCAGGGCCTCGCGCAATTCCGCCTCGCCCATCCCGGCAAATTTCTCCGCCTGGCGGACGACCGAGCGGGCCACGTCGAAAGCGACGTTGCCGCCGCCGATGACGACGACCTTACGGCCGAGCGAGACGCGGAAACCGAGGTTGACATTGAGCAGAAACTCAATGGCCCGCAGCACTCCGTCCAATTGCACGCCTTCAATGCTCAATTCGCGGCTTTTGTGCGCGCCGATGCCCAGAAAGACCGCTTCGTAGCCCTGCTTCTTAAGGTCGGAAAAGGCGAAGTCCTTGCCGAGGCGGGTGTTGAGGCGGACCTCGACGCCCAGCGCCTCGATGGCGGCGATTTCCGCCCGGATGATCTCGCGTGGAAGCCGGTATTCAGGCACGCCGAGCACCAACATGCCGCCGGCCAGGTTTTGCGCCTCGAAGACGGTCGGGGAAAACCCCATCAAGGCTAGTTCGTGCGCGCACGACAGGCCGGCCGGACCGGCGCCGATGATGGCAACCTTGCGTCCGCCGCCGATGCGTTCGCGGCGCGGATCGCGCAGTTGGGGATAGACGCGGCCGGGATCGAAGTTGTCGGATTCGACGCCGAACTTTTCGCAGACGAACCGTTTCAAGGCGCGGATGGAAACGGGGGCGTCCAGCGCCCCGCGGCGGCATTTGGCCTCGCAGGGGGCGGCGCAAACGCGGCCGCAGATGGAGGCGAAAGGGTTGGGCGTCCGGGCCAGGATGTAAGCGTCCTCGTAACGACCCTCGGCGATGGCCTGGACGTAGCCGCCGGAGTCGGTGCGCACCGGACAACCCTCGCGGCACAAGACCTGCCGCGTGAAATAATTCACGTCCGGCACTTCGACTGGATAGGTCGGGGGCATGGCCGTGCGGTCGGCGAATTATTTCGCGTCGTACTTGTCGTGGAGTTCCTTGATCTTGGTCTCGGCGGCCGCTTTTTCCGCGGGGGTGGCCTTGGCGAGTTTGTCGTCCACCATCGTCTTCTTGCGGAGGCTGGCGTCATAGACCAGGAACTCATAGATTTTCTTGCCGTCGGCCGCGCTGATGTTGGAACCGGGCTTATACATCATGCGCTTGATGTAACGGGACCATTCGTCGGGGAGGGCGTAGTCGGAGTTGATCGGGCGGCTCAACTTGTGGCATTGGGAGCATTTATGGCTGAAGAGTTCGTAGTTGTCCTGGATGACTTGGGGGTATTTGGACACATCGACGGTCGCCGGCCCTTTCTCGAACCGTTCGACGCGCGCCTTGGTTTCAGCATCCATTTCCTGCGCGGTGGCGCGGCCCAGGCCCGCTCCGGTCACGCCGAGCACAGCCGCGCCAACGAGGACGGCGGCAAGTCTGATCGTCATTTTCATAAGTGTCATTTCTTTCATTTAGAACCCGTAGGAGAGCTGGAGGACAAACGAATTGGGAGCCAGGGCGGTGGGGCCGTGGCTCTGCAACCATTCGTAGTCACCCTCAAAGAGCAGCGTGTTGGAAAAGTAATAGACGCAGCCCGCCGTGTAGCGATCTGTTTTTGTGGGTCCCGCTCCGCCGCCGAAAAGGCCGTCGTCATTTACACGATCATAGCGGCCGACCAACTCGACATTGTTAATGTAGGGCAGCTCCAGATTCAGGCCGGCCAGTTTGTAGCTCGCTTGAATCCACCATCCATCCGGACGAACCGGTCCGACATCATCGGTTCCCACCCAGGTTTGAATGTCCTCGCCCTTCACTTCGATGTTCGGGCCTAAGTGCAGGGCCGCATCCACCACGGCAGCCGACCACTGGCGGTTGCCCGAGTCGCTCCAGGCGCCCGTCTGGCCTGAAAGACCCAGTTCGAAATCATAGTGAGGTTTCGCTGGGCAAGGGAGAAACAGAGCCAGGCGGCCGCCGCCGCTGGGCTTGGCGTGCCAATTGGGGGTATTGCCGACATTGCCGGCCAGGTCCAACGCGCCGGCGGCGGCAATCGAGTTGGTGGCGCCGGAGGACGGTCCGTTGACCCCGTAAACGGCATAGGTGACCGACATCCCGGACTCTCCGACCGGGACGGCCCCGCGCAACTGCGCGCCCACGCCGCTGCCCGGCAAAAGCGTATCACGCACCAACGGGTTATCCGGAATTTTGTTGAGCCATCCAGCGCCCCGTTCGCTGTAGGTGCCCAGCGGCAATAACATGTCCCCGGCCACAAGCGTCATGTAGTCGTTCAGAAGATAATCCAACTGTCCGAAGCTCATGCTTACCGAGGTCGAACTGCCCGGAGCGCGGTTGCCGTTCACGTCCGTGTTATTGCCCAGCATGACGTCGAAACCCGCCTCGAACAGCACGTCGTCGCTGGCGCGAAAGAGGAAAATCGGGGCGAAATCAGCCAGGGCGAAGGTGGCGTGCTGGCCAGCGGTTTTTCCATATTGAGCCTCGGCATCGCCCACCATCGAGAAGTTGTGCAGCGGCCCCTGGGAGGCGCTGACAACCGGATAGGTCGATTGCACCTTGGCCACGCTCTCGGCGGTCTGTTGCGCGTTGGTGGCGGCGGTTTTGGTTTCTCCCAACTGCTTTTGCAGTTGCTGGATGAGTTGCTGGTCCTGCGCGTGGGTCTGTTCGAGACTCTGGACTTTGTCGCCCAATTGTTCGACTACTTTCTTCAAGGCGTTGAAGTCGTCGGCGCTTACTTGCGCCGATGCCGCCTGGGGCAAAGCGGCCCCCGTCACGCAGGCGGCGGCCAAAGCTCCAAAAATCAGGGAAGGAATTTTCATAGGTGGGATTCTCGGTGTTTCAGTTTCCGCTGTCTTCCTGGAGATATTTGAGAATCTCCCTGGCCTGCGCCGCGGGAAGATTGGCCCGCACTCGCATGTGCGTCACGATCGTCTTCCACTGGGCCGGCGTAAACTCGGTCGGATACCGTTCCGCGTGGCACCGATTACAGTTGATTTGATACAACTGGGCGCCGGTCAGCTTCTTTTTCTCCGCCTTTTTGGCCGGCTTGGCGTCTCCGCCTTGAGCGGCTGGAGCATTAGAGTCACCCGCGGCAACCAAAGCGATGGACGCCGCGAAAACGAGCGAGGCCAGCAGTGGGAGGAGAATCCCCGGCCGCCGTCCTGGCTTGGCTGAACTGAGTTGATTCATCATTTTCATCGGGTCAAATCTGTAACAGGAAGGCGGGCGAGCGGCTACTTGCCCCTTGGCATTTACTGCTTGCCGATTGCGCAGGCGGGGAAGAATCGAAACCGAACAAGCCCTCAGAAGCGCCTGGGGCGGAGTCAGATCGGCACGGTGGATTGCAGCGTGGCCCGATACTCTGTCGGCGGCATGCCAACGCATCGTTTGAACACGCTGTTGAACCGCGGGATGGAGCCGAACCCGGCGGCAAAGACAACCTCCGAGATGCGCACCGACGGATCCACCAACAGCGTCTTGGCCTTTTCCACACGGACGCGGGCGACATACTCAGTCAGGGTCATGCCGGTGGCTTTCTTGAACATCTTGCAAAAATGGAAGCGGCTGACATTGACGTGTTGCGCCACCAGCGGCAGCGTGATCCTCTCCTCGGAGTGGGACAGAACAAATTGCTTGGCGCTGGAGACCGGCTTAGGCTCATTGGCGGAGGCGGAAATCGCGTGGCGGCTGGCGTAGTCGGCCAGATACTGGGCAAAGACGTTGAGCAAATGCACCATGGCCTGAAAGCGGTCGGGCGGAACGACCGGCGTGTCGAAATAGGCCTTGCGCGCCTTCTTTTCCCAATCCGGGTTCGGCTCGACCTTGAGCATCTGGACCACCATCTGGAAATCGCGCTCGGTGGGTGGGCGGCGAAAAATTTGTCCGCTCATCAACGTCGCCACATGCCGGCCATTGACGACCACCGGCACGGCGATATCCGTCAGGCCGGCAAAGCAGGAGACTTGCTGCGGAACGAGTCTCTTGCCGGCGCCTCTTTGGGCGCGTCTTTCGGATTCCAAACAGGCATCGCAACCGGCCGGAGCACGGGTGACGAGGGAGCAGAAGGCGTTTTCGAATTCGCCAAAGCTCAGGCGCTGGCCGGACTCGGCCGGCGGGACGACTTTGAGCGACATCCCCGTCACTTTGCGGAACGCCGTCTCGTAATACTGGATTACGGGCAAGCGGACCAAGTCATCGAACGCAATTTGATTCATACCGGTCAGAAATCATTTGCACCGCGCCCGTCATGAACAACGGGCTGCAACCGCGGTGCGCGCCGCCCAAATCAGGCGCCCTTTTCCGATTGGGGAAATCATACTCCATTTTCTCGATTCGGGCAATCAAAACCACCGCCCCAGGCTCTCCCCAAATCCTAAGAACCGTTGCAGTTCATCCCGGGAGCGCACGCGCCCCCGCGTGCAGCGGTCGGCGCCCCCGCCGACCGCTTCTTCGCTCTCCTATCCAATTTGAATAGGTCATCGCTCGGCGGTAAGGCCGCGGTAGGCGAGGATTTGGCCTCTCTTCTAATCCACCAGCGCGCGTTCGATTTCTTCCAGGGTTTTGCCCTTGGTTTCAGGCAGCTTGTAGCGGATGAAAACGAAGCCGAAGACGCAGATGACCGCGTAGAGCCAGAAGGTCCCCGCCGCCCCCAGCTTGGCGTTCAATCGCGGAAACGTGTATGTCAACAAGAAACAGGCGATCCACAGCGAACTGACCGCCACCGACATGGCCGCCCCCCGAATGCGATTGGGGAAAATCTCCGAAATCACCACCCACGTCACCGGCGCCAGCGACATCGAGTAGCAGGCGATCGCCGCCAGCACCAGCGCCAGCACGGGCAACCCGGTCACCCCGCCGCGGTAGCAGAATCCCAGCGCCAGATAAATAAAGGCCAGCCCCGCGCTGCCCAGCAGCATCAAGGGCCGCCGTCCGCCGCGATCCACCACGCCCAGCGCCACAAACGTGAACACCAGGTTGACCGAGCCGGTCCAGGCGATGTTTTGCAGGACGCTGGAAATATCGTATCCGGCCGCGCGAAAAATTTCTTCCGCGTAATTGAAAATCACGTTGATGCCGCACCATTGCTGAAAAACCGCCAGCACCACTCCCAAACCGAGCACCCGCCGCATCTTCGGTTCCAGAAGGTCCTGGAAGCGCACCCGCTGGATTTCTTCGCCGGCCAGCGTCGATTGGGTTTCTCTCCATGCCGCCTCGGCGTAACTCTCCCCGCCAATCGACTTGAAGATGCGCCGGGCGCTTTCGCCTCTGCCGTTTTTGATCAGCCAGCGCGGACTTTCCGGCACCAGCAGCATCCCCAGGAAAAAAAGCAGCGACGGCGCGGCAGTCAAGCCGAACATCCAGCGCCAGCCTGCCTGGCCGAACCAGGAATGCCGGATGAACTCGTCCTTCGCCGCAGCCAGGGCGTGCGGCCCCAAGGCGTGTTCCATCTGCGCGCCGAGGTCCCGCACCAGCCACCAATTAATCATCTGCGCCAGCAAAATGCCGATCACAATGGTCAGTTGGTTGATCGAGACCAGCCTGCCCCGCATCGAGGCGGGGGCGATTTCGGCGATGTACATGGGCGAGAGGTTCGAGGCCAGCCCGATGGCCACGCCGCCGAGAATGCGCCAGGCAATGAAAATGGAAAACGTGGGCGCGAGGCCGTTGCCCACCGAAGTGACGGCGAACAACAACGCGGACAGGATGAGCAGCCGTTTGCGGCCAAAGCGGTCGCTCAACGCCCCGGCCGTCAGCGCGCCAAACAAGCAGCCGATCAGCGCGCAACTGTTGGCCCAACCGACCAGGGCCGGGTCTTGCAGGTTGAAGTAGCGCTCGAAGAACAGCTTGGCGCCGCCGATCACCACCCAATCCCATCCGAAGAGCAGCCCGCCCAGCGCGGCCACAATCGAAACCAGCCAAATGTAGCGAAGATTGAACTTCGCCTGGATTTCGTTCACAGGATCAGACGCCGGCCTGCGCCAAAAGTTCCTCGGCGATTTGCACGGCGTTGAGCGCGGCCCCTTTGAGCAATTGGTCGCCCGCCACCCAGAAACAAAGCCCGTTGTCGAACGCGCAGTCCTTCCGCAACCGGCCCACCTGGCAGTTGTACTTCTCGCTCGCGTAGAGCGGCAGCGGATATTCCTTCTTTTCCGGGTTGTCCACCACATCCAGGCCGGGCGCCTGCTTGAGGACGGCGCGCGCGGCTTCGACGGTGACCGGCTTCTCAAATTCCGCGCTGACGGCGATGGAGTGCGCCCGATAAACCGGCACCCGCACGCAGGTCACGCTGGCGCGGAAGGCCGGATGGTGCATGATTTTGCGGCCTTCGTTCTCCATCTTGGCTTCTTCCTTGGTGTAACCGTTGGGCAGAAAAACATCCACTTGCGGCAGGACGTTGAAGGCGATTTGGTGCGGATAAACCTCCTTTGTCACCGGCTGGCCCGCCACGATCTGGCCGACTTGACGTTTCAATTCCTCGATCGCCTTGGCCCCCGTCCCGGAAACGGCCTGGTAGCTGGAGGCGAATATCCTCGTCACTCCAAAGGCGCGGTGCAGCGGATAGAGCGCCATCAGGGTGATGGCCGTGGTGCAATTCGGGTTGGCGATGATGCCCTTGTGCTTGCGGATGTCCTCGGCGTTGATCTCGGGCACGACCAACGGCACCGCGTCGTCCATGCGGAAGGCGCTGGAATTGTCGATCACCACGCAGCCGGCCTGGACGGCCAGGGGCGCAAATTCCTTGGAGATGCTCCCGCCGGCGCTGAACAGGGCGAGGTCGATTCCTTTGAAAGAGTCGCGGGTCAATTCCCGCACGGCCACGGCCCGGCCGCGGAACGTCATGGTCTTGCCAACCGACCTGGCCGAGGCGAGCAAGGTCAGTTGGCCCGTGGGAAACTTGCGTTTCTCCAGCGTCTTGAGCATTTCAACACCGACGGCGCCCGTGGCGCCGACAATCGCAACATGTGGTTTCGCATTCATCAAGGGATAAAGAATATATGCACGCAGCCCGGCCTGTCAAACGGAGGTGGGAGCACGTCGTAATGCCTCGGTGACGGCGGGGCTGGGAATGGTAGGGTCGCCTCGCCGAGGCGACCACCCGGCAAGAACCAGCCTCGGACGGCTCGGCGAGCCGTCCCTACCATCCGTCACTGACGCATTAGAGCGCGTCCGGCTTTCGGTCGTGAGCGCTGATTTTTCATAGGTTCGGCAGAGTGACGGTGAATCTGGACACATGTTTTTTTAGTCGAATTCAGTCGAATTGGGTCGAATTGGGTCGGATTGGGTCTTTGCGAGGAGGGCATCGTGCTGGGCGACTGCCTGACGGGCTTTTTGGATGTCATTCTGGTGCTCGGCGACGGTGAAGGATTCCCAGATTTTCTCGTTTTGGTATTTGACGTCCAGGTCGGCGGCGATGCGCGCGGCGGCGTCGAGGTCTCCGGCCTTTTCGGCTTTTTCGATGGCGTTGAGGGAGTGGAAGGCGGCCGCTTCCTTCATTTGTTCGATGTGCGCCAGCTTGGTCTGGTGTTCGCGCCATTTTGAGCCGGGTCCGACGTAGCGTTTCCTGACGTTGTCCCAGTCGGCCCGGTAACGGTGGAGTCCGAAGATTTGGTCGATGGCATCTTTCTTCTCCTTTTCCGAGAGGGGCTTTTTCTGTTCAGCCTGGTCGGCCGGCGGTGTGAGCTTTGCCTGGCGCTCGGTCAGAAGCGTTGAGTAGTATTGGTAGCGACGCATGGCGGAGAAGGAGATTCTGAGTTCGCGCCAAAGTTTGGCGGTTTTGTCCGGGTCGGCCGAATCGGGCAGGGTTTTGAGGGAGGCGAGCATGTGGGCGGCGAAGAAGACGGCCATTTGGTCGATGACGCCGCCTTGCTGGGAGCGGAGGATTTCCGGAGTGATGCCGGTGATGGCGCCGAGTTGCCTGCCGATGGCTTGCTCGCGTTTCCAGTCCTCGTAGCCGCCGTTTTTCCATTCGGTGAGGTTTCCGGCCTTGATCGGGCTGGAATGGAACTCCTTCTTGAGGATGGCGTTAACTTCGGGCAGTTTATTGAGCCATTTCACGAGGTCCTTTGCCTGTTGGCCGTCGTTGAGGCGTTGGTTGAGGCGTTCGCGGATTTCCTGGGGCAAGCGGGCGATTTTACCGATGCGGGTCATAAATCAAAGGGATGAAGGAAGAAGGCATCGATTTCGCAAGGTGGTCGGGATTTCTGGTTGGAGCAGACATCCGATTTTTTGGCCGGGCGGCAGCGCTGCGTCTGGCGTTCCGGCCTCCTTGGGTTTAGGACAAAGCATCGCTTTA
>JBEKYR010000030.1:0-58309 GCA_049510745.1 Verrucomicrobiota bacterium
TCGTAGATCTCCAGATCATCCACTTCCGATCCACAGCGCACTCCGCCAACCGGCGCCAGGCGCAGATACATGCCATAGCTTGGCGGCATCTCGTTGTCCTGCCCGAAAATCCTACAACTGCGGATGCTGGCTCCAATCACGGGATTGGCCATCTTGCGCTCTTGAATCTGCACGCTCCCGTCTCCCACGCCTTTCGCCGTCTGGCCGGTTATAGTCAGGTCAAGGAGGCAGGCATGGGAGATAAGTTGCACGACCGCAGCTGGCTTTGCCGCGCGCGAAGGGCGCAACTCTCGCGGGATCCCAGGCTCATATCCAGTGCCATGCAGGATGCAGTTCTCACTGCCGCTGCCCCGTAGGCTGACCCCCGAGGGAACGGTGAGCGTCGCGCTGATGTTGTATGTCCCGGGAGCCAGCGCCACGATCACCCGGCCATTCGGCCCGGCATTCCGAGCCACTTCGCCGGCCGCATCCAGTGCCCGCTGGAGCGGCAGGGTGTCGTCGGCTATTCCATCCCCTTTGGCCCCATATTTGCGGGCGTCAACGATCACAGCAGGAATCGGTCGTGGTGTAACTTCTACCGGCAAGGGACCGCCCCAACCCCATTTGCCGCCGGCCCCGTTGTGAACCCACAGACCGTAGAGGCCAGGCGGAACATCCTCAGGAATCCGGAACGGCACGATCCCGCCCGTTCTGTTATGTTCCGGCTCGAAAGACTCGGCCAAGCGGACCTTGCCCGTTTCGCGTGACTTGAGCGCGACCAACCCGAAGCGGAACTCGACGCAGCAGGCCTTTCCGAAGATCATGCCGATTTCGCCTGGTGTCATTTGGCTCCGCCCTCCCCAATAAGGCTCCGGACGATTGACGAGTTGGGGGGCGCTGATCCCCGCAGGCGTGCGCACCCAGAAAATGAAAAGGGGCGATCCCGACCGGACGCCGCGCACCACGAGCGTATCCGGGGTGGCATCTACGATCTCCAGCAGACGGCTGCCTTCAGGAGGAGTTGCAGGCAGGGGCTGCACTTGGCCCACGTCTTGCAGCCATTCGTTGGTCGTTTTCGGGTTCGGACGGTCGCCTGGGGCCAAGTAGTGAAGGACCTGGGTCTGGCCGGGCACGAAATGATGCCCTTGAATCAACCACAACTCGTCGTTCAACGGCCCCGGCGTCGTGAAGTGGCAGACTTCCGGAGGCCCCGTAGCGTCTTGAGCCGTCGCCGACATGGCCTTCGAGAAGGGCAACAAGAGCCAGTCAATTGTTAATCCTACAACAACCATTCTCCTAATGAAGGTCCAAACCTCTACCTGTAAGCGGAGACAATTGGTTACCCTTAAAATGTGTTCACAGGGATTCATCGCCTAGGTTCCAGGCCGACGAAAGAAGTAGGTCAATGAGCGGTATGGATACGGTTGGAAGCCATTCGCCTGAAGCAAAGCCGTGACCTCTGTCTCGATACCCGGCCCATGAAACTCGACAATCAAAAGCTGCACATGGCGTATCCAGGGGAGGCATCTATGGGAGAGCACTGAGGCTTCACAGCCTTCGATGTCGAGCTTGAGAATATCAATGCTATGTAAAGCATAATCGCACATCAACGTCGGAACGTCCACAGCATCAATTTCTCCGTGTGGATCCGGCGTGGCGCATGCGGTATCCGCATCCCCCGTGACGCGGAGTTTTCCGGGAGACGACCAGAGTCCCCGATGAGTCAACTGAATGCGTTTGCCGTATGGCGCGACATTGACCGAGGCGTAAGTGAAATTGGTGTCATTGGGCTCGAGAGCGATGATGCTTGCATCGGGCCAATCGGTTGCCCGCTTGCAGGTCAGATCCCCGATAAAGGCGCCCGCATCAACGATCACTTTTGGCGGAGCACATCGAAAACGGCTGTATTCACCACGAATGATATTATTGACAATCGCGCTGCTGTGGCTGCTTGTTCTGCGAAATTTTATTGGATGCCGAAGAGACTTCAGCGATAACATCTGCTCATGATTATCGAATGTTGTCAGGCTGCGAGCGACTGCCCATCCTTCGGTCTTCACTATTTGGACAAAACTCCACCCGTGCGCCAGCCTGCGATAGAGGGACTTGGGAATAGTCTTTCTCGCGGTCGCTCTCAAGCGCTCGTCCAACATCGTGCGCATAGGCTGGCTACCAGATTTTGGAAAATCCGGAGGAATGGGATGCATTTCTTAGGGACTTTTCAGTGGGCAAAGCTTCAGACAAATTCGACCAGAGCCTCTGCGCCCATCGGACAGCGGAGTATTCCGACACCAACACCGCACTTGCCGCCCCCATTTCTCTCAAACCGTAAACGCTCATGGAAGCAAGTTTCAAAATCAATTCATTTATCCCTTGCACGTTCACTGATTCGAGGAGAAATCCGTTCACCCCCTCCCGCACCAGTTCCCCCGAGGATCCACAGGCGCGGGAACAGATCAGTGGAAGGCCGGCGGCTCCGGCTTCGATAAGCACCAGCGGCCAGTTGTCCTCCCTTGAGGGCAGGATGAAGGCCCCCGCTTCTGCCATGACCGCTGGAAGGTCTGCCGGCTGAACAAAGCCCCTATCTATAATGTTTGGACAATGCTTGCAGTAATTCGCAATCAGTCCCTTAAGCGGTCCCGCCCCGCATAACACCAGTTTCCATCCACCGCTGTGCTGAGAAAATGCCTTCAAGAGTTCTGGCACGCCTTTGCGCTCCACATACTGCCCTACGAAAAGCAATGACCTCGGCCAATCGGAACGTGCTTTGCGCAGGCCGGCGACTATCGCAAATCGGTCCACGTCAACCGAATACAAGCCGGTCCAAATCTTTCCGGCGAGAACCCCGCTTCTCAGCAGGTAGTTTCTTGCTCTTTCGCCGGGAACCAGGAAAAAGTCCACCATCCGCCTCAAGACTAACTGGTAATAGACCGGAAGAAGCCTTTGCTTCCATGTGCCGCGGAATTGGTTGTCACAGCCCGCCACAACCAAAGAGCCCAGGCGTTGCGCCGACCAGGCAACGACCCTGGCCGACCTGATCCACCCGCCCACCAGCGCTGCGTGCGGCTTGAACTGCTCCACATGCGCGCTGATTTGGCGGCGCTCCGTGGCCGTAATATCAATGCACTCACCCAAATCCGGGTACCGCGCCATATCGAATGGGGGATCATAGTGCGAACGGTCAAAAAGAACCAGGGTCTGAACCGGATGGTTCAGTCGAAGGGCCGCGATGCATGCCGCCGCATACTCAGGAAGCCCGCACCAGTGGATCAAGACGCGCTTCTTTGATACATCCGGCCGGCTTCCTATCGTGTCAAGTTCCATAAGCGAAACGGCAAAAGTTATGAAAGTGCGGAGACAAGTCTCCGTCCATAGGCCGCTAGCGTGAATTCCTCTGCGCGCTCACGCGCCTTCGCACTCATATATACTCGCAGATCAATATCTGAAGCCAACCGCTCCAACCGGTCCTGAATGGCGTCAACATCGCGCATTGGGATGATGAAGCCGTCCACACCATCTCTCACCACGCTTCCCGTGTTAGGCGTGCAGATGACCGGCAGGCCGTACGCCAGCGCCTCGTAGCTCACGGTGGCGGAGCCTTCACAAACGGATGGGAGAAGAAAGACATCGGCCCATTCGAAATGCTGCCGGACTTCGTTTCGCGGCACACGGCCAATCAATTCCAGGTGCTCACGCAACTGCGCTTGCGTCTGCAACGTTACAGCAAGAGTCCCGACCATGCGAAATTGCGCTTGTCCCTTGAGCCGCCGGGCTGCCTGCAGAACGTACGGCGAGCCTTTCCGCAGCCCCACTGCCCCGACGGTCAAAACGCGCAATGGACGGTTGAGAGTTGAGGGTTGAAGGTTGATAGAGGCCACCTCATCCGGACTTCGGCTACCTTCTCCCCTCTGCGGAGAAAGCATATCTACGCCGTAGGGGACAACGACGCACTTTTCAGCCGGGCCGCCGCAGCGGACAATGCCTTCGCGTACAAACTCCGACCCACATATTATTACGTCAGTAGCTTGCCACTCTGCCCCTTCTCGATCAATCATTTTGACCGCCAATTCATCATGCCCTTCAGCAGCTTCCCATCCAGGGAACCGTTCCGCCTCCGACGCCACAAGCTCACACTCGACGCGCTTGGGAGCAATTGTTTGCTCCATGACCGCGAGTAGCCCTTTGCGTTGAGCAGCTTGTAGCAATTCAAGTCCGGAACTGTTGAAGGTGTAAACCGCAGCTGCATTCCCAAAACCCTTGGATAGAATTTTCTGACAAAACTTGCTTCCCGACCAAAGATAGGTTCGCGTGCGTTCGGCGGGGGTCTTTGCCATGCGTACTCTGTATTGGCAGTGCAACCCATGCAGGTTGAATGCGGTAATCTTGTCATCCGGGATATTCTTTAGATTTCTGGCAAGGAACAGTTGAAGAAACTTTGGTCGAAACCTGTCTGGAACCCTGCGCAGGAATCGAGACCAGTTACTGGTCGCGCAAAAATCAGTGTAAACCCGGTCTAACAATCCGGCGCTTGAAAGGATGCGAGGCACAGCATAATTCATCCGGGCTCCCGGGTGTGCGACGAGGAAGGTGCGATGATAAACACTCAATGTCATAAGACACTCGCCTCAGAAAGAACACGCTTGATTGCGCGTCCGCATTTGAACGTTGACCAGTTTTCGACGGCGGATAACAGCAGTTTCCAAACCAAACGGTGGATGATTGTTGGTGCCTTGAGGTCTATCATCTGTTTGTGATAACGGTTGGCAAACGCCTGGTGCTCATTCAACATCTGGAGCAAATAGTCGGGATTACTCTGACCTCGCCAAAAAGAATACAAATCTGCCAAATCCAGACTTACTCTTCGGATGTGCCATCGGCGTTCGGCATAAGATGCGCAGGATTTCTTCAAGTTGGTCAGTTTATCGTTGTCCTTGGCAAAACGGCAAATCAAATCCACCATCCCACGAGTATCGGCAACCAGTTCTCCGGTGACGCCGCTGATTATCTGCTCGGCTTGCCCGTTATCCTTCAGCGGGTTCACAAGCGCAATCGTGGGAACGCCCAGGCCGGCCGCCTCGGCAATGGTGCTCGAAAAGCATTCTCCATTGCGGCTCATAAAAACCTGAACATCCACCGATGATAATGCGTTGGCCAAAATATTGAAATCGCCTGTTTCGGGCAAATTATAAAAGCGATCTTTCCACCGGTTCTGCAAACGCCTCCGCGCCTCATGGTATGGAAACCCCATAGAAAGCCACACGGCCCGACGGCAGTCATTCAGGATTTGGTTGATTAATATCTCATGGGCTGGATGCCATTTGGAGGTGTCATTTCTCCCAATACGTCCCACCACAAAACCGTGATTATCATTTAGATTTATACCAAGGAGCTTTCTTCGTGTCGCTACGATTTCAGTGGTATCATTGGCGGATACGGCAACCTGCGGCGGCGTAAAAGGAGTAAGCGGAACATAGCCAATTCCTTTGCGAACCGCTTCAGTTGCATCCAGTTTTAACCAACGACATAGGCGGTAGAATGTATAAACCCCTACGCAACATGCTTTGCTGTGAAGAAGAGTTTCATTATTACGCGGGGGCCGTCCAAAAACAGGGGTTGAGACGATTAAAGGCGCGTTACGCGTTTTGTTATCAGCAAAACAACTTATAGTCTTTTCTTGAAACGCGGCAGCATGAATATGCAGAACATCACATTTTAATTCCTCCGCCAGATGCACCAAAGTTTCAGGTCGTGTGTTTTGCAAGATGGTATGTGTGAGATTCTTTGTTGCCTTCGCACAAAACCTGGGGCCGGACCTAGAAGACACAACCCATGCCTCATGCCCTAATTGGGAAAACTCTGCAGCTAAAACACAACCTGCCTTCTGGACCCCACCCAACTCAAAATCAGGTATGTATTGAATGATTCTCATGACTCATGGCGACCAAGTGAAAACCCGCTCACCGCTGGTCCAGTCCCTCGAACATTACACCCCGTTTCGAGCAATAGAGCGGAGCATCACGACGAGGTTGCCTGCGTGCTTTTCAAAGTTGAGATCCTCGGCAAACACTTGGCGGAGGTGTTGCTTTCGTGCAGGCAGGCCCGGCGGGTCATTCAGCAAGCGCTTGATGGAATCCGCCAGTTCGCGGGGATTGTTCGGGTCGCAGCAAATGCCCAGCGCATGCTTATAGACCAGCGCCTCCACATTGGGGGTGGCGACGGCGACGAACGGAATCCCACAAGCCACGAACAGGGCTAACCGGCTGGGGTTCCCCATGAAATTCCCGCTGCTCGACGTCGCGTCATGGAAGATGGCGCCTAAGTCGGCCGCTGCAATGAGATTGAGAACCTGGTCGTGGGACATCGGGCTATAGACCTTTACCCGCCCCTCCAGTTCGCTGCTCGCTGCCATGCGTCGCACCTCGCGTCCGTATGCATCATCCAGAGCAATGGTTACCAGCACGTAATCGCGCGGCAAGAGCTTGAAGGCTTGCATAATCTCCAGCGTCAGCCGCTCCTTACCGGCAATAGTGGGATAAATCAGAACAACTGAATTGTCCGATCTGAGGCCCTGCAACATCTCCCGCCGCAGTCTGGCGATGTCCGCCGGGAGCACGGCGACCTTGGACAAGTAGTTCGGCAGGAACAAAGGACAGCGCGGCAAGCGGTACAATGTTTGTTGCAGGCGCGCACGGGTCCGATCGGTGTTCACCAAGAGGCTGGCATGGCGGCATGTGTATTTCTCCAGCAGGAGGTGGAACCGCGAATGCAGCCCAGGTTCCAGCCAATCGTAAGTATGGTACACCGTCGCGCACCTTCGAGGAGCAAGAACTCTGGCGGGCCAGAAGATGGGCAGCGTCCAACTGTTGATCACGTAGAGGATATCGTACCGGGCAACTCTCAGAACCTTGGCCAGGCGCCAGACCGAGCGCAATCTGCTCAAGAACGATCCAACCGACTTGCCAGGGACCAACGTGAAGCTCTGAAGCTTGATGCCCGGATGGAGACTGGAGGGCTTTTGCTGACTCGAGTCCTGGCCGAAATGCACGATCTCGACGGTGAAGTCGCTCTGCGCCAGGAAATTTACCAGCGTAAAGACGTGCTGCTGCCGGGTAAGTGGCCCCACCCAAATAACCAGTATGCGAATCTGTTCCATGAAGGCACTTCTCAATCGGTAGGGGAGCCGGATCGTCGTAAGGAGCCACGCCCTTCCGGGGCTGATCGGCCCACGCTTCCTGATGAAGTGGAGTCCATGGGACTGGTCACAGTGCCGTCCCCAGGGCGCCTCCGTAAAACACCTCTTCGCGCGGAGCGCGAGCCAGCCTGCAACGTGCGGCCAACGTGCGGCTCTGCGGCCCACCAAAGACCTGCCAACATTGGGACGATACTGAATGGCAACAGGCTGCTCATGGAAGCCAGCGGCCCAAGCCCCATCGGCATGGACAAGACGCCATTGGACAGCGTCACAAAGACAACGGCTGCCGCCGGGTGGGTCATGGCGCGGCGGCCAAACGAGTCTATGACCCCGAGATAATACCCGGTCAGAGCCGCCATGAAAAAGACCGACAGATAGCCAAGATGCAGGTAATACATCCCGAGGATCGTTGGGGTTGACCCTGTTCTGTGGGTCTTCCCCAACAACCGGTCCAATTCCACCACTTTTTCCTTGGATGGATCGGGCCGGTCCGGCCACCAGACCCTGGGAATCCATTTGTAGAGAAAAGCCGTGTAAAACACAAAATAGTCGTAGTCCACCTCGCTGGGGATCGTCTTAATGAAACCCGCGAACAAGACGATTTCACTCATATGGGACGGGTCTTCTTTATCTTTTATCACCGCAAAGTTCGCCGTCGCCAGCTCCAAAACGGCTCCGGCGTCCAACGACTGTAACAACTCCTTTGATCGCTTAAAGTCCGAACCCAGGTGATAGTCATCCCGGGTCAGCTTCACAAAGCCCAGTAGCACCGCCAGAACGCAACCGACCGCGGCAACCGTAATCAGATTGGGAATCTTTCTGCGCCAGAGCATGGCGCAATAGAGTCCCAGGATCGCCACAGCGAAGATTCCCGATCGCTGGCCAAGAAGCAGATTGTAAGCCGCCATGACGGCAAGCAGAACGATGCCAGGCCCGTGCCATGCCTTTTTCTTCATGCCGGCAGCGAGCAGAAAGGCAACCCCGGGGAAGAGCAGCCAGCGGGCGCCATAGACGTAGGCTGACACGTGCTCGTAATCACCGGCACCGCGGGCGGCGGAGAAGTAATCTTCCACACCGCCGGAAAGTTGGATGAAGCGGATTTCCCCGGCCACTCCGATCACCGCCAGCACCAAGCCCACTGTACCGAGCCTGTCGGGGTTTGTGGCCGAAAGGAGATGCCGCCAGCCTGGAGGAGTAGCATTGACGGCGCGGGTGTAACCGAGAACGATGCCGAGAAAACCCAACGAGACAGCCAGCCAGCAACTGGGCAAGACAGCCTCACCGTAATGAAAGGTGATGCCTTCACGGGCGTTGTAAAGTCCATAGCCATAAAGGACGGCAAACGCAAACAGGAACTGGAAGATGCTCAGAAGGTAGTTGCCGCCGCTTCGTCGCAGCATGATTGCCGCGAACGCGGCGACAGCGATCACGACAACAAAAAAGAAAACAAGAGGCATGGTCTTGCGGGTTAATTATGCCGATGCAGCGGGGCTAACCGCGTTGCCACAGGCAGCAGCCCCGGCAAGTCTGAACGGGATTGGGCCAAGTTCTGAAGACCAGTTTGCGGCACTATGAGCCATCTGTCAATCATGGAACTCCTCAGCATTTGCACCAAACCCGCCGGTTCACGTAGCCGGTGTAGCTTAGGATGATTTTGGCGACCTTCCACGAAACCTGATCCACGTTGTAATCGGATGGGATGCGACAGGAGCCCAGAGTGCGGAACTGGGCCAGGGTCATTTCGACGGCATTGAGAATGCGTTCCTTTCCGAGCCCGGTCATGATCACGACACCTTCGTCCATGCCTTCGGGGCGCTCGTGCGCCTCGCGCAACGTCACGGCCGGGAAACCGAGAATAGAGGATTCCTCGGTAATGGTGCCGCTGTCCGAAAGGGTGCAAAACGCGTTCTTCTGCAAGGCCACATAGTCGAAGAAGCCCAACGGCGGCATGGCGCGGACGAGCTTGTGCAATCTGAGTTGGGCCGCGTCGAGTCGTTTCCGCGTCCGTGGATGGACGGAGAAGACCAGCGGCAGGCGGTATTTGCGGGCGAGGAGATCCAGTACGTCCACCAAGCTCTTCAGATGGACCGCGTCGTCGACGTTTTCCTCGCGGTGAAGGCTCACAGTGAAATAGCGCTCTTTTTCGAGGCCAAGCCGGGTCAGAATGCTGGAGGCCTCGATGGCGGCGCGGTGGTGGTCAAGGATTTCCTTCATCGGCGAACCCGTCTTAATGATGCGATCTGGCGGGAATCCTTCCGCCATCAGGTAACGTCGGGCATGCTGGGTGTAGGGCAGATTGATGTCGCTGACGTGATCAATGATGCGGCGGTTGATCTCCTCCGGCACACGCATATCGAAGCAGCGGTTGCCAGCCTCCATGTGGAAGATGGGGATTTTGCGGCGTTTGGCGGAAATGGCTGAGAGGGCACTGTTGGTGTCACCTAGCACGAGCATGGCGTCGGGCTTTTCCTTCGCGAAGACTTTGTCGGATTTGGCAATGATGTTGCCAATAGTCTCAGCGAGCGTCTGGCCCACGGCTTCCAGGAAATAATCGGGCTTCCGCAGCCCGAGATCCCGAAAAAAAATCCCGTTCAGTTCGTAATCGTAATTCTGACCGGTGTGGACGATGACGTGGTCGAAACATTCGTCCAAGCGCGGCATCACGCGGGAAAGTTTGATAATCTCCGGACGGGTGCCAACGACAGTGATGACTTTGAAGTTTGAATTCAAATTAATGGGAATATTGATGGGGCATTAAGGAGCGGTCGGATGTCGGCACAGCTTGTTGGTGGTTGAGGCACGCCAAAACCCTACACTTTGTTGGCGTCCATCCAAACGTTGAGTTCAGCCAGTTGTTGTCGTAGAGGCGGGCGCTCCCAATCTGGCTGGAGTGTCCGATCGACGGCTTGCGGCGGGGCCGCGGGTTCAATAGTTACGTTCTGCGACCAAATTTCCTTAAATAGCAGAAGCAACTCGTGCTTGGACACAGGCTCACTAACGCCCAATTGCACCAGACCATGGTTGCGTGGTGCGTGACCTTGAATAACCTCCCATGCAGCCTTGGCCCATTCGAGTGTGGTGATGCCGTTCCAAAAATGATTGGTGTAACCATGAATCATACCGTGCTGCTGCAAAAACCAGCCGAGGAGACCAATCCCGCTGCCGAGTTCGGGCCCAATGATTGATACGCGCATTACCAGTGCTCGTGGGTGAAGCACAACTTGTTCGCCCAACGCCTTCGAGAGGCCATAAACATCTTCGGCGTCCTTAAAGTCGTTTGCCGCATACCAGCCGCGGCCGCCGGAGAACACGCAGTCTGTGCTGGCGTGAATGAGGCGTTGGTTTGGGCCGAGTTCCTGCATCAGGTGGATCGGCAGAATGGAATTGAGCAGGAACAAATGCCCCTCGTTGGAGGACTTCTGCTTGATTAAGCCGATGGCATTGATCACCCACCCGCAGCCTGATTCACGCACAGCCGTTAATAGTGGGTCTTGGGGCAAACCCGCGTACCGAAAAGGACAAGTCATCACCTCACAGCCTTGGGCTTGCAGGAACCTCGTGACCATGTGACCAAGCATTCCTCGATGTCCTAAGACAAAAACGCGCTTGCTGTCCATGTCCATAATTTCAGATGATTTCGGCACGATGCCATCAAACTGCTGGCATTGAACATGTGTTGGGGTCGCCTTTCAATTCCTGCTGGATGAAATCCAGCTTCAAGAGGAGGGTGCTTAATTCATCGTCACTGAGTTGGTGCGTATTGGAAGAAGTATAATCCTCTGAGCGAGCAATCTTCTTTTGGCCTTTCTCGAAGTAAATAGCGTAGTTCAGGTCGCGGTCATCAGGATCAATGCGGTAGTAATTTCCGAGATCCTCCGCACGGACCATTTCCTCGCGGTTAAGCAAGCTCTCATGCTTCTTTTCTCCATGGCGGGTGCCAATAACGTGGACATCCGTGTCTGAATTAAAAAGCGTTTTGAGAACGCTGGCTAACTGGCCGATTGTGGCGGCTGGGGCTTTCTGGACGAACGTGTCGCCGGCGCGCCCATGCTTGTAGGCGAAGAGCACCAGATCCACGGCGTCATCCAGGGACATCATGAAGCGAGTCATATCCGGATCAGTGAGGGTGATGGGCTTGCGGGCCTTGATCTGACTGACGAAAAGCGGGATTACCGACCCGCGTGAAGCCATGACATTACCGTAGCGTGTGACGCAGATGGTGGTTTCGCCCAGGTCGCGATTGCGCGATTTGGCCACGGCGACTTTTTCCATGAGCGCCTTGGACATGCCCATGGCGTTTATAGGATAGACAGCCTTATCGGTACTGAGAATGATGACATTCTTCACGCCGCAGGCGATGGCGGCATTGAGGGTGTTCTCCGTTCCCATGATGTTAGTGGCCACGGCCTCCAAAGGGTAAAATTCGCAGGACGGCACCTGCTTGAGGGCGGCGGCATTGAAGACGTAATCCACGCCGTGCATCGCGCCGTGGATGCTATTGAAATTACGCACGTCACCAATGTAAAACTTAAGCTTCGGGTTGCGGATCTCATTCCGCATATCGTCCTGCTTCTTCTCATCGCGGCTGAAGATGCGAATTTCTCGGATATCAGTGTGAAGAAATCGGCGCACGACAGCGTTGCCAAAGGAGCCAGTCCCGCCAGTGATTAGGATTATTTTATCTTTGAACATAGTTAATGCATGACTTTACGGTTGTTTACGATAGCCAGCAAGTTTAGAAAATCCTCATTTTCAGATATAAACGGACGCCAAATAAATGCCGCCGTTCCATCGCCGGGATAACCCGAACCCTAATAAAACGTCTCATTTGTTCGGATTGCACGGCAAGAAAATTATCACGCCATCGTTGAATATTTGGCCACGAACTCGTCCATGCATGGAGACATTAACAGTGGCATGGCTTCTCGAATTTTATTAACCGGCCAATTCCACCAACCGATTTGCTCTAATGCTGCGACCTGCTCCGGCGTGAACCTTTGTTTTACAACTCGAGCAGGATTTCCAACTGCGACTGAGTATGCCGGAACATTCCGTGTGACCGTACTGTCGGCACCAATGATCGCACCATTTCCAATGCATACGCCACTAAGGATCGTCACGTTGTTACCAATCCAAACATCATTTCCAATGACGACATCGCCTTTGGTAGATAGAAGTGTCCTATTCCTATGCTCCGGCTTGCCTAAGAATTGTTGAAAAGGGTAGGTTGCCACCCAATTTGCATGATGCTCACCGTTATCAAGAAAAATTGTAACGCCTCCAGCAATTGAACAAAAGCGACCTATTTTCAATTTCGATCCAGACCGCCAATCCAAAACCTTTACATATCCGTAGGTCCATTCTCCAATCTGATATTTCGCAAGCCAAGGGTTATCGCGGCTAAAACGCGAACGTAATCGTGGAGGTGTGAGTATGAATAGAAGTTTTTTGAATTTGATTGCGCAACGATTCATAAAAGAATGTTTGTTCTTTCCCTGTTTTAGACGTTAAATCGACGCCCGTTTCAGTGATCTTTAGATATTTCACGAGCCGCTTCGGATTGTCTGACAAACGTATAATCATACAACGACCGAAGTGGAATCGGCAAAAACTTGTTTATTTTACTCCTCGATATGCGTCAGCCCGCCCATTTTGGTTTTACTAGATCGCGTATATCAGGCACCAGCAGGTAGGCAGCAACCGCATACAAGAGCAGGGAACAGAATCCGACTATGGCTGTTCGCGGCAACACACCAACCGGAGCCAGCAACCGGTTCAAATAGCCACCCAGGGCAAGAATTGGAATAGCCATTCCCACCGGTATGGCTATAACACCGGCCAATTTACGCCATGCGCAAGACAACGAATTGAGAGCGAACCGACCGGCAATGAGATTTGAAATCAGACCGGCAATCCCCACGGCATAAGCCACGGCTTTTTGTTCGCCCAACATGGCACCCACCACGGTTGCCAAAATTGTTAAAAGTGCGGAGATGCCGGTAATCTGGCATAATCGCCCATACTCGCCGCGCGCCAGGAGCAATGACATGGCCAGAATCGAGATGGCTTGCGTCATCAACCCGAAACTCAAGCCCTGCACCACACCTGCCGCCGGCAGCCAGCGTTCATGAAAAACCAACCGGATGACCGGTTCGGCCAAAAGAATCTGTAAGACACATACTGGCACCGTAACCACCAGCAAAACCACGCAAGCCTTGCGAAAAGCCTCGTATTGCCGGATCGGCTCCAGGTTTAATTTTGCCAGCGTCGAGAACAATACATCCTTCAAATTGGCGGCCAGCAGAAAAACCGCCTGGGAAGCCATTGAAAAGCCCCAGAAATAAAAGCCGGCCACCGTGGAATTATGCAAAATCCCGATGACAAAGTTGGCGCCATAAGAAAGGATTGCAACCAAAAGAGAATAGCACATGAGCAGGGCGGCGGGCTTGAGCAACGCGGGCCATTCCGAAGGTTTGGGACGGGGTATTTGTATCCGGCCAACCGCAATCCGATGCGCCACCAAAGCGTAGAAGCTTGAGATGGTCACTGGCACCACAAGTGAATAAGGACCAAAATGCAGGGCTGCCAGCAACACGGCCCCCAGGCCGTTAATCATTCCGATGCCAAACTGGATGATGGCGACCGTTCGGAATCGCAAATCGCGGCTCAATGCCGCAGCGTAGATGGCTGGCGCTGAACCGAGAAAATTGGAAATGGCCACCACCAGGATCAGTGGCACCACCCGGTGATCTTTGAACATTATTCCGGCCACCGGGGCGGCCACTGCCAGCAACACCGTTCCCGTCAAACCCATTACCAGTGACAACCAGAAGACCTGCCCGACATCCTGCTCAAAGCGATCCTGACGCTGAACAAGAACGACTTTCAAATTCATTCCCGAAATGAGCGCGGCCATGCTGGTGATGGAAAACGCCATGCCCACTAAACCGAAATCTGCCGGCAGAAGAAACCATGCCAATGCGATCTGGCTCCCAAACGCCACCACTTTGTTCAGCATGGAGAACAGGATGGTCCAGAAAGCGCCATGCGCGGTGCGCGCCCCCAAGGCCGCAGACTTTATTGGAAGCGGGTTGTCCTGCTCAGTCTTAAGGGGATTTGATTCTACTGTTGAATTCACAAAATCAGAAATCACAAAGGACTGCTGACAAAAGACCATGGGACATTTTAAAATGCTGAAAACTGAAAAGCTGAAAGCTCTAAATCAAAAGCTGAAACACTGACCAGTTTTCCAAATTTCTGTTTTCTGCTTTCCCCATCTCTCCCTCCCATTTCTGCTTTCCCAATTTCAGCTTTCAGCTTTTGGCCAAATGCTTTCTCAATTTCTACGTTTTACTTTTTAAATTGGGGGACGCTCCGCACTTGGCCGTTCGCGGAGTTGTTTCGCAAACGGCTCTGGCAACGGTCCCGTCAGCAACCATACCAAAAAAAGCCACCAGCAAAAATCAGAAAACAGAAATTAGGAAAACAGAAATGAATTTCAGCATTTCAGTTTTTACATTTCAGCTTTCAGTTTTTAAGACCGCCTTCACGCGGCCGGAGTTTTGGCGTAGTATTCCTTGTATTTGTAGTAATAGTAATCGCCGCCGTGGCTTCTCACGTCGTTGAAGACAATCCCCATGACGTTGGCCTTCCGCAAGTATAACAAATCCAACGCGGCGCGCGCCACGCGCCCGGAGGTGAAATTGGCCCGAATGACCATCAGGACGCCATCGACATAGGGCGCAAGGTTGGAAACGTCATCCGCCGCCATAATCGGCGGGCTATCCAGGAGGATAAAGTCGTATTTGCCGCCAGCCTCCTTCAGAAACTGTTGCTTGATGGACTTCACGAACAGTTCGCCTGGATGGCGCGGAGCGGTTCCGCGCGGGAGAATATAAAGATTGGGAACAGAATTCTGGGTGACGACGCCGGGCCAGGCCTGCTGTTCGCCCAAGACTTCTGCCAGCCCTGGGGCGGCCGGCAAATCAAATTGCTTGTGCATTCTGCCCCGGCGCAAATCCGCATCAACCAGCAACACCCGCGCGCCCGACCGCGCCAGCATGACAGCCAGATTGGCCGCGGTCATTGATTTCCCGTCCCCCGGAACCGCGCTGGTGACCAGGATGGTCCGCGGCCGTTTTTCGTTGGACGCCTCGAACATGATGGAGGAACGAAGATTCCGATAGGCCTCGGCCAAGGCGTGCCGGTCATCATCTTCCGTCAGGATAGGAACGCTTACCTTTTTGTCCTTGACCCGGACATGTGGGATTTGCCCCAAAACCGTTTCGTCAAACAAGTCCTGCAGCTCGGAAAAAGAATGCGGCCGGTCATCCAGACGATCCAGGAATAGGAGCACGCCGGCGGCCAGGGCCAGGCCCAGCATCGCCGCGATGGCCCCACGCTGGACGACCGGAGGAGCAGCCAAAACCGCGGGCGTTGCCGGTTCCAGGATGGAAACGCTTTCCGGGCTGATTTGGCTCGTCAGATCAACGGTGCTTTGCGTAGCAAAAAGAGAATCGGATATGTTTTGCAGCCGGACGATTTTGTCTTTAATCGCCTGGTAATCGGCCATCTTCTTGCTGATATCGACCGTCTTCACTTCCCAGATTTTGATGTCTTTTTCCAGGTTATCAATTTGAACTTCCAAGGTGTGTTGCCGATCTTTTAATTGATCCTTGGTTTGGCCGCGGAAAATATCGAGGAGTTGTTCCATTCGATCAATGTCCTCGTTCAAGGCGATGATTTTGGGATGCTTTGGGCGCAAGAACTTGCCAAGGTCGTCCCGTTGCGCCTTCATCAGCAAAATCATCTGTTTGGCTTTCAAATAGTCTTCTTCCGAGCCGACCAACGCCGAGTTTTGGTCGGGCACCTGGTTGTTATTCATCGTGGGCGACGCCGTTTGAACCGGTCGTGGGTTAGAGGATCCCATTTGTAAAGGCGTTGTGGTGCTGCCCATGCCGGACTGGCCGGGCATGGTGCTACCGATTCCACTCTGTCCGGGCATCGCCCCGCCTGAAGACGCGGTAACACTCCTCATTCCGAATTGCCCCGGTTGGGACAGGCCAACCGATGTTTGAGCCAATGGGGAAGAAGTGAGCCCGCTTGCCCCTTGGCTCTGCTGAACGGCGCCTTGGGTTGTCATGTTTTGCTGTCCAAAGGACTGCTGCAATCCGATAAGCCTCTCAACATTCTCATCCAGTGTGAGCGTCTTGAGCAATTGCAATTCAGACTTAAGATCGGCGATCTGCCGTGTTAGATTGGCCAGATAATCGCCAGCGCTGTTTCCCTGGTCCTGGAGATAAACCTCCTTATTCCCGGCGCCATAAGCAATTAGCTCCTGCTTGGCTGCTCGGAGATCGCCTCCCAATTGCGCCAATACCTGTTGCAAACCAGTCTTGGTCATGTCCGAGGCGTCGCGCAGCATCTCCTTCTTAATGGCAATATACTCTTCCATGACCGTCTGCAAGAAGGCAGTGGCATATTCTGGATCTCCACTGACCGCGCGAAGGTTAAAGATGCTTGTCTTGGGTGAAACCGTCACTTGGAGATCAACCGGAGCCGAACGCAACGCCGGTTTTTCCGTTTTGAGACGGACGAGCACCCGGTTGGAAACGACATCACTTTGCATCAAGGCGACTTGCGTGCCGAGAAAATTGTTCAATTCCTCCGAGAAGGCTGACGCATTGGGAAGCGACATTTTGGAGCCGACAATCATGCGTCCAATGGAAGAATATGAGGGTGGCGCGTGGCGCAACCGGTATAATTCGAGGCCGGCGGCGACACAAATTCCCAGCAGCAGAATCCACCAGCGGGCGCGCAGAATGTTAATAAACCGGTGGAGCCGATTGAAAAACTGCGTCGCAACTGTTGCGCGATTTGGATTTGCAGGCAGAGCTTCGGTTTCCATGAAGATTTAAAAGTTAACGGCGCGGGCTGCGACGATGATGAAATCGTCCGGTTCCAGCACAATATCCTGGTCCGTTTTGTTGTTCTCGAGGACATCGACCATATTGACCTCGAACGATTGTGTGGCGCCCGCTCCGCCGCTTGAGCCTCGAATGATTTTGACCTTCTTCTTGTTGGCGAAGTCGCCAAAACCGCCTGCCATTAGGATTGCCTTGCCAGCCGTCAGTTTTTGGTCGAACAAAAGATCCACCGCGCCCTGGTTGCGGACCTGGCCCCAGACATAGACTTTCCCCCTAATTTTATTCACGAGATCCAATCCAATAATGACTGTGGCTTGGTAATAGTATTCCTTTTCCAGCAATCCCTTCAATGTTTTGGCCAATTGTTTGCAGGTCTTGTCCGCCACGGAGATACGTCCGATATACGGGGCGTCCAATTCCCTCGAATCCGTCACGACCATTTGAATTGCCGGGTCGTGGTCCTCGATGATTTGAAAGCTGATAATATCGCCTGGCTCCAAAACGTGCTTGTCATCCAGCACATAGGCGCTGGTGGCGTTCAGAATAGCCGTGGCAACCGAGTTTGTGCCGGGCGCGGCAAGAACCGATGGCGCGGAATTCGATCCAACCTGAGCGGACGACACCGCAGCCCAAGCGCAGGCGAGGGCAACCAGGGCCAACCGTTGAATTCCGATTCCTCGACGGACGGTTTGGGGAGCGCGACCGTCCCGGTCGCTGTGGGGCGCGTCTCGCGCCACATGCTGTGGCGAATCTTCCTGCCAAGATGTGTTTGGCGGGACGCCAAACACGGCGTGCGAGACGCACGCGCTCCCCGGAATGTCGTTAGAAATCATAGGTGAAATCGAGCAAGAGCCGGTTTTGTGAATAGCTCAAAGTTGAGACGTCAGACTCCTTCTGTAAAAAAGTGTATGTAACCGCGCTGGCCAGCTTGTCGGTAATTTGGTAGCCGAATCCGACGGTTGGGCCGTAGCGATCATAGGTTTCCACCACACCTCCCGTCGTATTCCCGTGATCGTACTCAAAGCCAAACGTGGTGAACACCTTTTGAAAAACGTGCCAAGTGGCCTGATACCGCGCGTAATAAATGTCGGAGAGATTTGCGGTTATGCCCAGTTGGATTCGCCGGCCTGCCGAAAGAGAATGGGAGAACCAATCGTTGACAATGTGGTTAAGAAAAAGCGCGGCGTAATAACCATTGAAATCACTCACGTTCGCCACAGTTCCATTATGGTCAAACTGATACGAGGCGAACCCCACGGAAACGTTGCCGCTGAGATGCGGCGTGAACTGCGCCTGGTAAAACGGCCCAACACTAAAATGCGTGCTGTTATCGAGGACGTTCTGATCGTAGGTGGTTAGGCCGCCCCCGGCTTCAAGGCCCAACTTGCTGGTCGATGAAACGAGAAAGGCGGCTTTACCGTTGAACAATTCTGAGTTGTTGTCGCTGTACTGATAGTTTCCACTCAGCGAAGTGTATGTGTCGTGGTCGTAACCTGCGGTGAGCACCAGCTTGTAGAGGTCCCAAGTCGCTCCCAATCCAGCGGTGTTCTCGAACCGAACCAGGCTGGCGCTGACCGACGGATCCTCGACCTGGTAATCCACGGCCGAAAACCGGTCATGCAGGTTGAAGACGAAATCACCGGAATAGACATTGAACCCCAAGCCCGAATCAGATGTGATATTCAGGTGGCTCAAACCGGGCTCATGGACGTACTCCACGTAGCCGATGCCTGTGGACAACGCCAAACTATTCCGCTCCGTTACCGGCCAATAAGCCTTCAGATTCAGATTCGGGCGGAAGCCCAGATCGGCATCCGGATTCGTGTGGGAATAATTCACATTATCGTTCAATTCAATCCCCATTTCTCCCTGAAACCGGAGGTAAACCGGGCCGGCCTGGACGTTGTAATAGTTGCTGCTGGTCGTGGTCTTTTGCGCCGCAGCCGCTTGCTCGCTGGCAAGGGACATGCGGATGGCTTCCTGGCAATGACCTCTGATCGATAACATAACGAATAAGACGCAAAACCGTAGCGCAATTGGACGCTGCGCCGCGTGTGTCCACACTATCAGATTCCGCGCATTTTGGCAAGAATTTAACAGACCCCTCGCCATATCACGTTTCAACTGCTCCATAGTTTGGTGCTGTGTCCACAGTTTAGTCGGTTGATTTCAAGCAAGTATTAAGCCAAGAAAACGCCATCCATGCGCAATGGTGCTAACATGTTGTGGATAAGGCTCTTCCAACCATTTAATCGGTTTCAATTCAAAGCGCGTGAATGAGGCGAAACCGCCGCAGGCTTCAGAAAGCGGCCTCCGCGCAACAGGCAGGGCCTATCAGACATTCTTGTAACCCGTTCTAAGAGAACTTTCTATGAAAATGTGATGGAAAACCTTGCAAAGCTTTACAGTTTTTCGCTTATGGCGTAACCCCTTGAACCAAAGTCGCATCCGGTGTTTTCTTGACGCGGTTGAGGATAAGAGCGTCGGAATTGTTTACACTTAGGGCTTCCGAAGGCTCGCATAATGGCGGGGCGTTTTCAGTTGTAATCCGCTTTGCCCGTTTATCTTACAAATCGCGCGGTCGAAATTTGGCCAAGTGGCATCTGGCCTGCTAAAGGTTTATGGCGATCGCTTCGACTGAACTGATGGCGGCAGGCAGATTGTGGCGGCACCTGTTTCAAAAAACCGATAAGCAGACTGAGTGTGGAGATGCCCAAGTGCGACGATGATTCTGACGATGATTCTCTTTGCGGCGGTGGGAGCGGCGATTAGTTATCTCGCGATTCCCCTAATTCTGCGCCGGCTGTGTTTTCTCAATCGCGAGGGCAACTCGCAATTTCATCATAACCAAAAGATCGAGAAGTCGCGTCTGGGCGGGCTGGCAATGGCTGGCGCTTTCGTGGCGCTCACGATCGCCGCCGCGTTGCTCTTCCCTTTCGATGAGGCGCAAGGACGCACCGGGCGGGTCATCTTTTTCAGCGCCTTGGCTATGTTTTTGCTCGGGTTTTGGGATGATATCAAGCCGTTGGGAGCCAGGAAAAAACTGCTCGGGCAGATCGCCATTGCCTATTGCGCCTGGTGCGGTGGAATCCAGATTGAAACCCTGAGAAACCCGTTCACCCAAAATATTAGCCAATTGGGGGGATTTGGCTGCGGTTTCACCATACTTTGGCTGATTGCGATGCCGAATTTGATCAATCTGATCGACGGGATTGACGGTTTGGCCGGGGGGATTTCACTGATGTTGATGGGCCTTCTGGCCTATGTCGGAGTTTCCGGCGCCGGCTTCTTCCCGGCGTTGTGCGCGGCAGGCATGGTGGGAGCAGTCATCGGATTTCTGCGCTACAATTTCCCGCCGGCCCAAATCTACATGGGTGACGGCGGCGCCTATTTTCTTGGTTTCCTGGTGGCGGAATTGTCCATTGTCAACTCCCACAAGGGAACGATTGTGGCCGGATTGCTGGCGCCGCTATTCGTCCTGGCGCTTCCCATCCTTGATGTCACTCTGGCCATCACCCGGCGAGGAGTGAAGGGGTTGCCCATCTTCCGGCCCGATCGGAGTCATATACATCACAAGTTGCTGGGAATCGGCTATTCGCCCCGAAGGGCGGTCCTGACGTTGTATTTTGTCACTGTGGTTTTCCTGGTGTTTGGTGTCGCGGTCTTTTGGTCGCAGGGACGTTGGGCGCCGGTGTTGCTTGGGGTTGGCTGCCTGGCATTCATCCTCTCAGCCCGCTGGTTTAGTTTCAGCCGGGAATGGCTCGCGGTGGGCCGCGTCCTGGGGAATTCGTTTGACATGCGCGAATCCATCCATTACGCGCTGGTTTTGGAACGGTGGTTCGAGATGGAAGCCAAAAACTGTGATTCCGTGGAAAATCTCTGGTCGGACTTTCAGCTCATACTCTTGAAATTAAACTTTGCCCGGGCCAATTTGACCTTGATGGATGGCCGGCGCGAATGGAAAAGAAATGACACGCTGGACCCATTGGTATTCCTCGCGTGGAGCCGCCATGAGTTCTCTGTCGGGGAAGCTTTTTCCTTGGAACTTGCGATTGAAAGCGATGCGCTTGACCCGGCCCTTTTTTATCATTTATCCGAGATTGCGGCCGAAGCTTGGCACAAAGCGGTGGCGAGTTGGTGCGGGCGCCACCGCCTGCCTCTGCGCTTCAAATCCCGCGCTTATCACAACAGCCCTCGCAAAGCGGGTCAAACGGGCCGCGCCTATGTTCCGCTGGTGTGGGGCCAATCCGCATCCCTCGAATCGCCGCGTCCGGCAACCGCGCGGTCTGTCGAATGATTGCAACGCTTCGTCGCGGGATCCAGGGAAGGCGCCGCGCTGTCCCCCGGCCAAGTGAGGCCCGAAACGGCGCGCGCGAGGTCCCCATGAAGTGGAACAGATTCCCCGCCATCTGTTTCCTGGCCTCGGGGTTGATTGGATTCGCAGCAAACGGAGCTGAGTTCACGACTTTGGCATCGTTCGCCGGAACCAACGGCGCCAATCCAATGTCTGGACTGGTTTTAGGGCCTGACGGCGCCATCTATGGCACAACCTTCCAGGGCGGCGCGAATGGTTGGGGTTCGGTTTTCAGAATCTCGCAGTTCGTTCCTTTGACCACGGTTTATTCGTTCACCAACGGCCTCGATGGCGCCTATCCGGTCGCCGGACTGACCGTGGGGAGCGATGGCAATTTTTATGGCGCCACTTATGACGGCGGCACCAATAATGACGGCACCATTTTCAAGCTGGCACTCAATGGAACGCTCACCACACTCCATTTCTTCGGCACAACGACCAACGCAGGCGGGTTCTCCGCGGACGGCGCCCACCCTCCAGGGAGCCTGATCCAATTCAGTGATGGCACCCTTTATGGAACAACCCAATTTGGCGGAACAAACAACGCCGGCACCCTCTTCAAGATCACCACCAACGGGGCGCTCACAACCTTGGCGCAATTTGGCGCGATGACAAACGTCCTCGGTGTCGCCTCCAACGGCGCCAATCCCGAAGCGCGACTCTGGCTGGCGACCGATGGAAATTTTTATGGAACAACGGCGTCGGCCGGCACCAACGGCACCGGCTCGATTTTTAGGATAAGCCCTAGCGGAACCTTTGCATGGTCTGTCGCTCTTTCGGCTTCAAACGCCCCGATTGGCTTTGGGGTCGTGGGAGCCGAAGTGGTTTACAACGGACCCAGAGGCGGTGTGACTCAAGGCTCTGATGGAAATCTCTATGGAATGACTTTCCAAGGCGGCACAAATGGCTCCGGTTCCATTTTCCAAGTCTCGATGAGCGGGGCCCTGGCGACCATCTATTCCTTTGGCGCCACCGCCACCAACGGTGCTGCCCCGTTCACCGATTTGGCGCTCGGCGCGGCTGGTACTTTCTACGGCACGACACAGTTCGGCGGCACTTCCAACCAAGGCACGCTTTTCGCGGTGACCACCAGCGGTGCGTTCACCAATTGGCATTCATTTAGCGGCTTTGATGGCGCGTTTCCGTCCGGCGCTGTGGCGCAAGACGCGAGCGGCAACTTTTACGGCACCACCTTTGCCGGAGGCGCAAGCGGACAGGGCACGATTTTCCTCTTCAATACTTCGTCCTTGCCGCCACCCGGAATTGCCAGCGCCTCGCCTTCGGTTGGTCCGATTGCCGGCGGAACGACGGTCACCATTCTGGGAACAAACTTTCAAAGTGGAGCGACGGTGTCCTTTGGGGGTATCGCCGCGGCCTCCGTCACAGTCAATAACAGCACCAACATAACAGCGGCATCGCCTGCGCAAGGCGCCGGCCTGGTCAATGTTATCGTCGCCAATCCGGATGGACAAGCTGTGGCCTTGACGAATGGGTTTGACTATCAGGCCACCCCGACGGTCAGTTGGACCGCGCCGGCCGCCATCACCTACGGGACTGCGTTAGGCGCCGCACAATTAAACGCCAGCGCGACCGTGGCTGGCGCTTTTGCCTACAGTCCTGCAGCGGGGACGGTGCCAAACGCGGGAACAGCAACGTTGACAGTCGTGTTTACCCCGCAAAACACGGTGGATTACACGAGCGTGACCAGCAGCGTGAGCTTGGCGGTTTCGCCTGCTCAACTCATCATCACGCCTAACAACGCGACGCGGCAATACGGCCAAAGCAATCCGGCGTTCACCGGTTCGATCACTGGATTGCAAAATGGGGACAACATTACCGCTACCTACGCGTCAAGCGCCACAGCCTCAAGCGCCACTGGAACATACTCCATTGTTCCGACGCTGTCGGACCCGAACAATCGCCTGGGCAACTATGCCGTCACGACCAACAATGGTTCTCTGAGCGTAACGACAGCGCCGCTCACGGTGACTGCAAACAACGCAACACGGCAATACGGCCAAAGCAATCCAGCGTTCACCGGTTCGATTACTGGATTGCAGAATGGTGACAACATCACCGCTACCTACTCGTCAAGCGCCGCTGCGTCCAGTGTTGTTGGACTATATTCCATAGTTCCAACGCTGTCGGACCCGAATAATCGCCTGGGCAACTACTCCGTTACGACCAACAACGGCTCCCTGACCGTCACGACCGCGCCGCTCACGGTGTCTGCAAACAACGCAACGCGGCAATACGGCCAAAGCAATCCAGCGTTCACCGGTTCGATCACTGGATTGCAAAACGGGGACAACATTACCGCTACCTACGCGTCAAGCGCCACGGTTTCCAGCGCGATTGGATCATACTCCATTGTTCCGACGCTGTCGGACCCGAACAATCGCCTGGGCAACTACGCCGTCACGACCAACAACGGTTCTCTGAGCGTAACGACAGCGCCGCTCACGGTGACTGGCAATAACGCCACGCGGCAATACGGTCAAAGCAATCCAGCGTTCACCGGTTCGATCACTGGATTGCAGAATGGTGACAACATCACGGCCACCTATGCGTCAAGCGCCACCGCAGCCAGCGCGATTGGATCATACTCCATTGTTCCGACACTGTCGGACCCGAACAGTCGCCTGGGCAACTACTCTGTGACAACCAACAACGGCTCCCTGACCGTAACGACCGCGCCGCTCACGGTGACTGCAAACAACGCAACGCGGCAATACGGCCAAAGCAATCCGACTTTCACCGGTTCAATCACTGGATTGCAGAATGGTGACAACATCACCGCCACCTATGCGTCAAGCGCGACACCGTCCAGCGCCGTTGGATCATACTCCATTGTTCCGACGCTCTCAGACCCGAACAGTCGCCTGGCCAACTACTCTGTGACAACCAACAACGGCTCCCTGACCGTCACGACCACGCCTTTGACAGTAACCGCCAGTAATGCAACGCGTCAATACGGCCAAAGCAATCCGACTTTCACGGGTTCGATTGCTGGATTGAAGAACGGCGACAACATCACCGCCACCTATGCGTCAAGCGCGACACCGTCCAGCCCCGTTGGAGCGTATTCCATCGTTCCGACGCTGTCGGACCCGAACAGTCGCCTGGGCAACTACTCTGTGACAACCAACAATGGCTCCCTGACCGTCACGACGGCGTCACTCACCGTGACTGCTAACAACGCAACGCGGCAATATGGCCAGAGCAATCCAACTTTCACGGGTTCGATTACTGGAGTGCAGAATGGTGACAACATCACCGCCACCTATGCATCAAGCGCCACCGCAGCCAGCGCGATTGGATCATACTCCATTGTTCCGACACTGTCGGACCCGAACAATCGCCTGGGCAACTACGCCGTCACGACCAACAACGGTTCTCTGAGCGTAACGACAGCGCCGCTCACGGTGACTGGCAACAACGCCACGCGGCAATACGGCCAAAGCAATCCAGCATTCACCGGTTCGATCACTGGATTGCAGAATGGAGACAACATCACCGCCACCTATGCATCAAGCGCCACGACATCCAGCACCATTGGAACATACTCCATTGTTCCAACGCTGTCGGACCCGAACAATCGCCTGGGCAACTACTCTGTGACAACCAACAATGGTTCCCTGACGGTCACGACTACGCCGCTCACGGTGTCTGCAAACAACGCAACGCGGCAATATGGCCAAAGCAATCCGGCTTTCACCGGTTCGATCACTGGATTGCAGAATGGAGACAACATCACCGCCACCTATTCGTCAAGCGCCTCAGCCTCCAGCGACGTTGGCTCATATGCGATTGTTCCAACGCTATCGGACCCGAACAATCGTCTGGGCAACTATGCCCTCATTATAAATGATGGGACGCTCACGATCATTCCGGTCGCGATCATGGGATTGACCGGCATTTCTCCCGCGATAGGGCCGACCAACGGGGGCACGGTTGTAGCCATTCTGGGAACAAACTTTTTGACCGGAGCGACGGTGAACTTTGGTTTGCTGCCCGCCACGTCCGTGAGCGTCAATAGTGTCAGTAACATGACGGCGATTACACCGGCGCAGGGCGCGGGATTGGTAAATGTGGTCGTGACCAACGCAGATGGACAGGTTGCGGTCTTGACCAACGGCTTCACGTACGGAATTTCGCCCTACATTATCACCCAACCGGCGCCCCAGGCAGCCGCTGTGGCGGGGAATGTGACATTATCATTGGTCGCGGGCGGCTCCATTCCACTGAGCTATCAGTGGCTGTTGAACAGTGTCGATCTTCCAAACGCCACAAATGCCGCTCTCGCGTTGACTAATCTTCAGGCCCCCAACGCCGGCTTTTATGCGGCAGTCGTTAGCAATCTTTATGGGATTACGAATAGTTCGCCGGCCTCGGTCAGCGTCCTGGGTGTGCCGGTTTCATTCGCGGCGGACCCGGCAGCCATCGTCAATGGACAAATCGATATTGTGCTGGACAATCTGACCGGGCAAGGAACGGTTGTGATTCAGGCATCAACAAACCTCGTGCAGTGGGTTCCTATATTCACCAATCCTCCCGCCTTTGGCCAAGTTCAGTTCACTAATGCCATGACAAATTCGTTGATCCGATTCTACAAGGCGGTTGTCACACCGCCGCAGTGATGACCCGTTTGCGAATTCCAGATGTGGCCATAGCCCTTTTCGCGCTGCTGCTCCACGCCACGATCGGTTTGGCGCAGGATTCCGCGCAAATTGATCCGGTTCTTGGCCCTGCGCCCAGGGCGCCACGCAATACCTTGGGCCTGTCGGGCAAGGGTCCGCGGAAACTGGACGTGACAGGGGGGTTCAGCGTTAACGGCAACTCGCGCGAGCAAGTGCGGCAATTCTACAATGCCGTCTATACGGCCTCCGACGGCGTCCCCCTCGATTCCACCGCCAATACCGCGAATTGCATTGCAGGCACCAACTCTGCCGCCTTTCAAAATGCCGTGCTGCTTCGCATCAACTGGTTTCGTGCCATGAGCGGGATTCCCGCGTCCGTGACTTTCTCCGCGTCCGAGAGCGCCGAGGCTCAATCCGCGGCGCTTATGATGTCGGCCAACAATCAGTTGCAGCACGACGGAATACCGACCAACTGGAGTTGCTTCAGTTCCTCTGGCACCAACGCCGCCGATTATTCCAATCTGGCCCTTGGCCTCAACGGCCCCGATGCGATCACCGGCTACATTTGGGATTATGGAGCCAGTGACGTTCAGGTGGGCCATCGCCGGTTGCTCCTCTATCCGCAAACCCAGGTGATGGCCAGCGGGGACGTGCCGGCCCAAGGAACCAACGCCGCGGCGAATGCTACTTGGATTTTCGACTCCAACTTCGGCGGACCGCGTCCCGCGACAACCGAGCCTTATGTCGCCTGGCCCCCGCCTGGATACGCGCCCTATCCTGTCGTTTTTCCGCAATGGTCCTTCGCCTTGTCCAACGCGGATTTAAGCGTGGCCTCTGTCACAATGCAAAGCAATGGAGTTCCCCTCAGCATAGTCGTCCTACCCTACCAAGCGGGAATTGAATTTGGCGAGGATACACTCGTATGGTATCCCAGCACCCTTGATCCGACCAGCTACAGCACTATTTTTCCGTTTAACGGCGCCGATACTGTCTATGCCATCACGATCAACAATGTGAACACGTATGACGGATCCCAGAGCTTTAGCTACAACGTCACGGTTTTTGACCCGGCATTGCCCGGCGCGGACTACGTTCCTGTCACCATCAGCGGCACGAGCCTTCCCTTCCTCAATGAGAGCAATTCCTACTCCTGCACTCCATCCGCCAATCCAAACACCACCGGCTATCAATGGGTGGCGGCGCAATCCACCAACGGCAACTTGGCTGACAATGCGCTGAACGGGTTGACGAATTTCACGATTTTTCCCCCTCCGATTTATTCGGTCATCACCAATCCGCCGGTTGGTTCGGGCCATTGCTTCCATTTAACTCACACCAACCCGGCGCCGCAGTTGCTTCAGTTCACGGAAGTATTGTTTCCCGCGACCAATACCTCGCTAAGCTTCCAAAGCCTTCTGGGCGCTGCTACTGCGAACGAAGTGGCGCGCGTGCAATTTTCCACCAATGACGGCGCCACGTGGGTGGATTTATATGCGCAGCCAGGGACCGGAGGTTCCGGCGATGGAGCCTTTGCCGCCCACACCTTGTCGCTCTCCAGTTGCGCTGGGCACATCACGTATGTGCGCTTCGATTATGACTATGTCGGCGGCTCCTATGATCCCCAAAGCTTTGCCAGCGTGGGCTGGTGCCTCAAGAATATACTGATTACAGGTGCCAGCCAATTAGTCAATTTTGCGACGAATGTTACCGTCTCGACCAACTTCAACTTTGTCCCCACCGAGCTTGGCAACTGGGTTCTTGAGGCGCGCGGAGTCATCTTCAATCAATTCGGGCTGGATTGGTCGCCAGCAAGACAGTTGCCGTTGCTGCCTCCATCCATCACGTCGGAGCCATTGAGCCAGCTCGTGGTCAGTGGATCGCCTGCAACCTTCACCGTGTCGGCGGGCGGGACGCAGCCGTTGAGTTACCAATGGCAACTCGACGGCGAACCCATCTCCAGCGCGACCAACAGCGCCTATGTCATCAACTCGGTTGTAGCCACCAATACGGGGTTTTACGGGGTGGTGGTGACTAATGCCTACGGGTCCGCGACCAGCAGCGTCGCGGAGTTGAACATCGAAACAACCAACACTCCTCATGCGTCCATTACCGTTAAGATCACTTCACCGTCCGCCGGTGGCCGGACTAGCACGGGCGTCACAGGCAAGGCCACCGACACAAAGCTGCCGATTTGGAACGTCCTCTATTGGGTCACCAACTTCAACGAAGGCAAGACCGTCACCAGCGGCCAGGCTGTCCTGACCTCTGGACCGACCGCCACCAACTGGTCTGTCGCCAATCTTCCTCCCGGCACGAACATCATTGCTGTCCAGGCCATCGACTTGGCCTCAAACCGCTCGGCGGTCGCAACCCGCCGGTTCTTTTACGAAGAGGCCGCGCCCCTCAACCTGCTGACCCAAGGCGCCGGCAACGGCAGTATTTCGGTCAAATCGTTTGTGGCAGGCGAGAAGCCCTCGACCAATGCGCTGAACATCGGCGAAGAATACCAGATTGCCGCCAAACCGGATGCCCATTCGCTCTTCGGCGGCTGGACTGTGACGACGACCAACAATTCCGTCTCGACCAATCGCGCGGCCATCAACTTTATCATGGAATCGAGCCTCAGCATTACCGCCGATTTCCAAACCAATGTCTATCTTGCGGCCTCCGGCACGTACAACGGCCTTTTTGCGGTCAACAACATGATCAACGAGGTCACCGAAGACACCGCCGGATTCCTCGGCGGATTGGTCATTCGCACCAACGGCGATTACAGCGGCAAATTGTGGATTGACGGCTCCGGCCACGCCATCAGCGGCATCTTTGACGCGTATGGCGAAGCTGCCCATAAGATTTCCCGTGCCGGCGGAGCCGTGCTGCTGGAGATGACAATGGATGCCACCAGGAATCCACCGCAGATTTTCGGCACGGTTTCGGGAACCAATAGCGGAACGGCCTGGACCGCCGACCTCACGGCTGACCGCGCCGCCAACAACTGGCCCGCGGCCGAATACACGATGCTGATCCCGCCCGGAACCAACGCGCCACCCACCAATTCACCCGGTGGCTACGGCTACGCGTTGATCACCAATTCGGGGGCCAGCGCCAAGGTCCTGAATACGGCCAAAATCAGCGGCGCATTGGCCGACGGCACAACCTTTAGCCAAACGGTGACCGTTTCCGAAGACGGTTACGTGCCCTTCTACGACAGGCTCTACGGCAACAAGGGCCTGCTGCTGGGTTGGATAAACCTGGAGATCACCAACACGACGGGCGTTGGCCTGGCCTGGATTCACCCCAAGACCAGCAGCGGCCGGTACAAGAGCGGCTTTACCAATATCGTTCCCGGCACCCAAGTTGAACTTTCGCCGTGGATCAGCCCGCCGACGGGCCTTGCCATCCTGACGAACCTGGTCATTTCCGACACTATCTCCGACTCCACCGATCTGTTCGACTTCGGGGTGAGTTTCAGCAAGACCTTCACAATGAGCAAAGAGTCCGGCACGGGATTCCTGACCGGATCGATCAATCCCAAGAACGGCCTGTTGAAAGTGACCTTCGGCGGCAGTTCAACCAAGACGACGAATGGTTTCGGCGCCGTCTTGCAGAACGCCACCCATGGCGGCGGTTATTTCCTGACCCACACCAACGGCCAAGCCATCCAATTGGAACCATGAACCCTTCGCAACAAAAGGTTAAATATACTGGCTTCAAGATGGCTGTAACAGGCAAAAAATGGTCTTTCACCATTATGCACTGCATTAAAAGCCTTGTCGCAGTCGAACAAGAGCACCCCCTTCGTCCAGGTTCTTGATTTTGCTCAGCGATACACCGCCGCCATCCAATGGGCAGATTTCGACAAGGCCAGGGCAGATTTGCAGGCGACTCACGCATTCTTGGACGCGAACGAGGCGGATGACAATGGGATTCGGCTAGTTTTGCCGAAGAATGTCAGTTGATGCCGTGCGCTCCTTGCACCCGGATTATTTCCTGGCAGCATTTGCCCGCGTTGACGGATTTGATGGGCTGATGATTTTGTGCATCTTGATTAACGCTGATTTCCCACCGGCATCTGCCAGCGGTGCTTTTCCCATTCAAATAATTCACGGCAAGCCAATCGCGCCTTCAGCAGCGCACAGGAACGCAATACTTGCTCCACTTCGGAATCAGGTCGAATTGGTTCGTGAATGATTGACGTGTCCGGGTCCTCCGGCGCGGGCTTGAACCACTCCATAACTCTGCTGTGTGGTTTCCGCATTTTTTCTGCGTTCACAGTTTGGGCAACGTAACATCGCTGAATTGGTGCTCGCCGCCCGGAAGAGCCATGGCGTCCCATCGCTCACGAAGGCCAGCCTCGAATTGAGAGGTGGCCTGTCGCCAACCAGTGTTTTGTTTCACGATTGATTGCATGCGTCATTTCCTTTTTAGGCGTGAGCCGACCACAACTGAAAAGAGTGCCACGGATGATCGCCGCAATTAGCCTTCAACGGCACGGCGGCCAGATCGTGTCGGACTATTGGATGTTGCGCCTGTGATCGCCTCACACATGCAGTCGGAGTTGCGGCGGACGAACGGGGCGATTTTCAAGAGGGGTGAGAACAACCCATGGCCTGGACAGTACATAGTACACGGCGCAAGCGAAGAGAAGCCAACAGATGGCGCAGATCAGGAACGCTTGCCGGCGAAACGGGCCGCAGCCAATGCCGCGAAGCGTCCAATCATGGTGTCGGAAAACCCGGTCCCGGCGGATCGGCAGAACAAGCAGCCACAGCGGCAAGAGTGTAATCGCTTTAACCTGGGAGAGGCCCCAGGACAGCCCCAAGCGACGCAACGGCCTTGGCGCCGCCGATTCACGCGCGGTGCCGCGAGCGTTCAAATCAATCGACCGTCAACGGGCGCGAGCCCGCCGCCGGACGCGTTTGGTCGAACGGAAACAATTGGGGACCTCGAGGCAAACGGCAGGTCACCCCCCGAAACGACGGGAAACAGGGAGAAAAGTGTGACTACTCCTGTGACTACTCGAGGGTCGAGCTTTCTTGACAGTGAACGTAAGTCGTTGATAATGTGGCGCACCCAGAAGGAGTTGAACCTTCAACCTTCTGATCCGTAGTCAGATGCTCTATCCAATTGAGCTATGGGTGCGCCCAAGGGCCGGACAGACTAATGAATCCCACGCCCGCTCCGCAAGCTCTTTTCCAGCCAATTCCAGCCATTTCTTCGAACCTTCGCGCCGCGAAGGAATCCAACATATCACATCCCGGCGCAACGCGCGCTGGAATTATTTTTCATTGGAATCTTTTTTTTGCCTTGTCCCGGTTGCAAAAGTCCGTCGCGGGCCTACCTTAACGGGCATGGCAGAGTCCAAGAAGAAGCCGGTTATCGGGGGCCCACCATCCTCCAAATCCCTCTCCATCGACGGTCCCGAAACGCCGCTTTTGGAGAATGAATTGCTCGCCCGCGAACATCTCGAGGCGCTTTCCCTCTTGCAGTTGGTCGATATGATCGTGGCCAAACTCCCCCCCCGCCACAGCGCGATCATGGATATGGTTTATCTGCGCGATCGCGTCGCCGAGATCGAGGAGATCAATGATCAGGCCCGCCAAACCATCGAGAAACTGGACGCCGCCATCGAAAAATTGCGCTCGCCCGCCTTCCGCGTCGGCACTTTTCTCATGCCGCTCGAGCCGGACAAGGCGCATGTCTGCGCGAGCGGGACGGATTATGTCTGCCGCATCGATCCGCAGGTGCCCCTGGCCAGTTTGCAGGTGGGCCAGCGGGTGTTGCTCAATGAGGCTTTCGCCGTCGTGCAAGGTTTGGGCTTTGATCGCAACGGCCCCATCGTCCGTGTGGATGAATTGCTTTCGGGCGGACGCCTGCGCATCGGGCAGGAGTCCGGCTTGCTGACCTCGGTGCTGTTGCGCTCGGCTTTGCTGGCCAAGGAGAAAATCAAGCCGGGCATGGAAGTGCGGCTGGACGTCAACCAGCGGGTGGCGCTGGAGGTCATCGGCGTGGGACGCCGCATCGAGCGTTCGCTGGAAACGGTCACCGCCCTGCCCTGGACGGCCGTCGGCGGGCAAAGCGAAGCGGTGCAGGCGATACGGGACACCATCGAATTGCCGTTTTTGCACCGGGAATTGTTCAAGCGCTTCGAGCACACGGTGCCGAAGGGTTTCCTTTTGCACGGGCCGCCCGGCTGCGGCAAGACGTTGCTGGGCAAAGCCACCGCTTACAATTTGCGCCAGCAAATCCGCGCCGAGACGGGCGTGGACCATCCGGAGTTCTTTTTGCACGTCAAAGGCCCGGAAATCCTCAACATGTGGGTCGGCGAATCCGAGCGCCAGGTGCGCGATCTCTTCGCCCAATGCCGCGAGCGGGCGGCGGAAGGGTCCCTGGCCTTCTTGTTCATCGACGAGGCGGAGTCCATCCTGGGCACGCGGCGGGCGGGCCGTTACAGCACGATCCTGAGCACGTTGGTGCCGATGTTTTGCTCGGAAATGGACGGCTTGGAGCCGCTCCAAAACGTGGTCGTCATTCTGGCCTCCAATCGCGCCGATTTGATTGATCCGGCCATCCTGCGGCCCGGACGCATTGACCGGAAGATCAAGGTCAACCGCCCCAACCAGGAGGGCGCCCGGCGCATTTACGAGATTTATCTCAAAGACTCGCTCCCTCTGGCCGAGCCGAAGGAGGTCATGGCCCAAGCCATCACTGAACTGCACTATGCCAGAACGGTCGAGAACCAGTTCCTGGAAATCACCTACCGCAGCGGCAAACGGGATTTTCTTTACCGCGGCGACCTGGCCAGCGGCGCCATTATTGCGGCGATTGTCGAACGGGCCAAGAGCCTGGCCATCAAACGTTCCATTGAGACCAAGCTGGAGACGCAGTTGACCCGGGCCGACCTGGCCCAGGCCTTGCAGCGCGAGCACGCCGAGAATGATTTGTTTCCACCGACGGACATCACCGAGGATTGGCTCAAGCTGACGGATTTCGACCCCGAAAACGTCATCAAGCTCGCCCCCATCCGGCCGCGCAAGAAGGACGCGCTCGGCGCGGGCATTGTTTGAGCGCCGTCCGGCGGCGCGACGGCGCGCTCCCCTTCCCTGCCCGGCGAAGGCCATGACAGAAATGATCATCCAGTTTGGCACCGAAACGGAAATCGGCATCGCTCGCGACCAGGAGGAGAACCTCGACGTGGTGGCCGAGTCGATGGCCTTGGTGCGCAGCGCCACCAAATCCGGCGTCCTCATGCGGTGGGATTATGACTGCGAGGACCCGCACGCCGACATGCGGGGTTTTCGCGTCGAGCAACTCCTCCAAGACGAGGATGAAGCCTCTTACTTCGCGCGCGACGCGGAGCGCGGACTGAGTTTTGTCGAGATCAAAAGCGACCTGGTGCTGGGCAACGGCGCCCGCTATTACAACGATCACGCCCACCCGGAATACTGCACGCCCGAATGCAGCACAATCGAGGAATTGCTCGCCCATGACCGCGCCGGCGAGCGGATTCTGATGGGCTGCGCCCGCAAACTCTCCGAGGAGCGCGGCGCCGCCGTGCGCCTCTACAAAAACAACACTGACTTTCGCGGCCATAGTTACGGCTGCCACGAAAATTATTTGCTCCCGCGCTCGTTGCCGTGGGAAAAACTGGCCCGCGGCATCCAGGCCTTCCTGGTCTCGCGCCAGATTCTGGCCGGCGCCGGCAAATTCGCCCTCGAGGAGGAGGACCGCTTTGTCGGGCCGGGATTTCAAATCTCGCAGCGCAGCGATTTTTTCAGCGAATTGCAGAGCGTGGACACGATGCAGCGCCGGCCCATTGTCAACACGCGCGATGAACCGCACGCCAATCCCAATCTCTTCCGCCGTTTTCACGTCATCCTGGGCGATGCGAACATGTCGCCCTTTTCCACCCGGCTCAAGATCGGCACGACGGCGCTGGCGCTGGAGGCGCTGGCCCGCCATCCCAAACGGCCCTATCCCCTCCTGGCCGATCCGCTGCGGGCGCTGAGGTCCATTTCGCGCGACCCAAAATTCCGTTGGGAAGTCGCCCTCGAGGATCACAAAGCGTCCAACGCCCTGGACTTGCAGCGCGCCTACTGGCGGGCGGTGACCGAGTTGTGCGATCTGAGCGATCCGCGCAAAGCCGCCCTGGTCGCCGATTGGGACAACGTGCTGCGGGATTTGGAAACCGACCCAATGCGGTGCCGCGACCGGCTGGATTGGGTGGCGAAATTGGGCTTGGTCCGCGAATTCCAGGCCAGCCAAAACCTCGGCCCCAACGATCCGTGGCTGCAAAGCCTGGACTTGGAATATCATCGGCTGGACCGCGAGCACGGCCTTTACTATGCGCTCGAACAAGCCGGCGCCATGCTCGGAGTGCCGGAGGAAACGGCCGTGCGCCGCGCGATTTCCGAACCCCCGCGCACCACCCGGGCCTACATTCGCGGACGCTGCATTCAGAAATTTGCGCCGTCGGTCATCTCCGCCCAATGGGACCACATCACCCTGCAAGGCACCCACGGCCCGTTGAAGGTTTCGCTGCTGGACGTGTTCACGCCGGAACAGGTCTCGGCCCGCGCCAAAGTTGTCGATGCAGCCAGGTTTCCGGACGATCTCCAGCCGATTGCGGAGGCCACGGAAGACTTCGGGCTGTAAAATTTCACGCATTCACCGGAAAAAACCTACACTTTTCCGCGAATTCTGGTGGGGGGTGCCATTACCGCATATTCATATAAAAAAAGTGTAAGAACCTTATTATCAGTGTCTTATACGAATTCCATCCGCAGAAGTCCAATTCCGTGGCATTCTTCATGCTACACGCAAGGTAGTTAATAGCATGAAACAAGTTGATACAGCACTGATCGAAGCGGAAACAGAGGCCGTCCCCCACCTTCATGTGGTTGCCACGCCCAATGGCGCGGCCAAAAAGGACCTTCCGCCGGCTCCGTTCGTGCTGCCCTCGCGTCTGCGCAACGGCCACGCGCGCCCCGAACTGGCCGCTTTGGGCTGGGAATCCAGGGGGCAGCGTTTGACAGCCGCAAAGTAGTGTTTGGTTCACCTCTCGGCGCGGTCGTCCACCACTTTCCCGTTCACGGTCACGTCCACTAAGCGCAATCCGGGAGCGTGCCGGATGACAAACCCCTCTTCGGCCTCGATCGACACCTTTTCCAGCGTAATGTTCTGAATCGGGATTTTTGGCAGGCCAACAATGTTCCCCGCCGCCCCGGCCTGCCGCGCCGTCAGCCCGCGCACGGTGATGTCCCGCACCACGGGCGTTCCTTTGTCGGGCGGCGGCAAGGCGCGGAATTCTTCCGGCAGCCAGGTGGTGCCGTGGGCGTCCATGTTGAAACTGAAGATCGACCGCACGTTGTCCGCTTCGATGTTTTCATAGACGATGTCCTCGATCACCCCCCCGCGGCCCATGCGGCTTTTGAACCGGACGACGCTGGCGCAGTTGTCGTCCGCCCGGCAATCGGAAATGCGCACGTGCCGGATGCCGCCGGAGGTTTCGCTGCCGAAGGCAACCATCGAGGCCGAATAGCCGACCCGGCAATGGCGGATGACGACGTTTTCCGTCGGGCGATTGACCCGCAAACCGTCGGCGTCCCGGCCCGATTTGAGGCAAATGCCGTCGTCATCGTTGACCACGTCGCAGCCGTCCACAATCACGTTGCGGCTTGAGTCAATATCAATTCCATCCGAGCTGGCCGCGTGGACCGGCCAGTGGGGGTCGCGGATGATTAGGTTGCTGGCCACCACGCCGTCGCAATAAGTCAATTGCAGCGTCCAAAAGGGCGAATTGCTCAACGACAGCCCGGCCACCGTCACGTTGGTGCAGCCGAAGACGTGGATTAGGCGGGGACGGGGCACCTTGAAATGGGGATCGATCCCGTCGGGTTCCTGGGCGCGGATTTCCCAATACCGGCGCCACCACGGCAGCCCGGCGCCGTCGATGACGCCCCTTCCGGTGATCGACAGGTTGCTGAGCGACTGCGCGTTGAGCAGGGCGGCGGGCCATTTCATTTCCAAGCCCCCGATGCGGGTCTGGATCCAGGGATAATCGTTGGTGTTCTGTGAACCTTGCAGCACGCCGCCCGGCGCGATCTCGAGGTTGACCCCTTGCTTGAGGAAGAGCGATCCCGTCAGAAAGACCCCGCCGGGAACCACCACCGTGCCGCCGCCCGCCCCGGCGCAATGGTCGATGGCGTCCTGGATCGCCCGCGTATTGAGGGTTTTGCCATCGCCCACGGCACCGTCGTCTGTGATGGAGTGGACGGCGGTGCTGCCGCTTGCAGCCGCCTCCAGGGAGAAGGCGGCCAGCGCCACCGCAAGAAATATTTTCGCGGGCATGGACCGGTTCATTTTGAAAACTCCACGGGGGTGAGCGGGGCCAATGTCACCGGCCCGATCAGCCCCGCCTCGGCCAGAGGCCAGTCCGACGCGTCGAACGGCCTGTAATCCAGATTGACAAAATTGATGTCGTGGAATGTTTTCCACTTGACACCGCGCCGGTCCAGGTCGCGGATGCGGTTGGCGCACCCGTTGCGGACCTCGACTTCCAGGAGGTTGCCCGTGCGTTTCAAGCGGGTCACGACCGCGGAAAACGGCGGTGTGAAAAGACAGCCCACGTCCCGCCCGTTGAGCCGGACGCGCGCGCTTTGGCACACCTTCCCCAAATCGAGCCGCCAGCTTTTGCTCCGGCCCGGCGGCGCGTCGAAGCGCAGCGCATAGACCGCTGCGCCGGCAAATCGTTGTGCGTTCGCGTCGGGCGCCCCGGTCCAGGAACCCAGTTGGTTGGTGCTGAACGAGGCGGGCAGTTCGGGGCCGCCTTCGACAAATCTCACCTGCCATGTTCCGCCCAGCCGGACCGGTTCCGCCGCCGCCTTCCAATACGGCCAGCGCGGCCCGTGGAGTGTGCGTTCGGCCAGCAGGCGCACGAAAAGGGATTGTCCGGGCGCCAGTTGGAGATAGACGCGCGCGGTGCCGAGCGAGGACTGGCGCAGGGCGCCGACGCCCGTGCCGCCGGTCATTGGATCGAGAATCACCGCCGTCTGGGCCGGCGTGGCCAGCGGCAGCCAGCCCTCGAACGCCTGCTCGCCGCGATTGGCGATGAAGTAAACCCCTCCGTCATCCCCGGCCCGGCGGATACACATCAAGCCGCCCTGGTCCAGCATGGTTTCCCGGCGAATCTGCGCGGCGTCCAAACCCGCCTGCAAATCGCCGCTCAAAAAGCGGGCGCCACCGCGAGCCTTGAGTTCCCTTAGTTCCGCCCGCCGTTTTTCCACGTCCTTCAATCCGGGCGCGTCTGCCGGGAGCGGCCCTTCGAAAATCACCACGGCTCCGGCGTCGGCCAGCGCGACGAGGTTGCTCAGGGTGGACACTGGAATATGTTCGCAACGCGGGACGACGATGGCGCGGTAGCGGCCACCCGGAACCTGCACCAAGCCGCCCGCTGCCCGCGTCGTGGAAAGTTGCCGGTCCGAAACGAAATCGAATTGATAGCCGCGGTTCCAAAGCCATTTGGCCGTCTTGCCGACGGGCTGGCTGCCGAGCCATCGGTCGCCATGCACGGTCAATTCCAGCACCATGCCGTCAGGCTGGCTCCAATAATCGTGGATCGGCCAGTAAAGCAGCACGTCGTTGTCGGGCCGGCCGGATTGGAGGATGGACTGGCAGCGGGCGGCGTAGGCGTTGAGGGCCGGAGCATCGGGCCAGATCGAGTTGCGCGGGTTCATCTCGAAGGAAGCGTAGAAATGCCAGCCCGGCCACCCCGCCTCGTCCGGCGAGTAACAGGCGCCGTGGAAAAAAATGTGATTGATGCCGCTCAGGAAAAGGTCGTCCTCCAGGTATTTCATGTCCGCCAGCGTTTCGGTGAAATGTTCCTTCAACCAGGTGCCCGTTTCGCTGGAGCAGAGGGAGCGCCCCGCCACGTGCCCGGCGGAGGAGGCGAATTTGGAAACCAGCTTGTCGCGGTCCAGATGAAACATCTCCGTCTCCGCGATATCCGCGTCGGCGTAGAGATCGAGCCAATTCCCCGGCGCGCCGTGCGCCTGGTAACGGGTCAGGAATCCCTTCTCATGCGACCACTGCACCCAGGCGGGGATCGATTCTTCCACCATCATGTCGGAAAGGGTTTCGCGGTAATCACATTTCACTCGCCCCGCCCGCTCGCCGCCTTGTCCGCCGAACAAGGCCGGCAGTTCCTCCTGCAAACGGTAGCCGCGCCGCCGCTCGAACTGGGCCAGCAGGTCCGGCGCCCAACTGGAGCGATACTCGTAGGAGTCCTGGTACTGCCCCCGCGGCTTGGGGCCGGTGTAGCTCTTGAACGCCTCGTCGAACCAGCGCAGGTAATTGGTCATCGCCGCCGCGTAAAACGGATTCAACATCCAGCCTTCCCCCCCCGGCGCGGCCCGCTTGACTTTCTGGCCGGAGGGCTTTTGCGAAATGGCGATAACATGCCACGGGCCGCCGTCGGTCTGCCAGTGAACCGAACCGGCGCCGTCGAGTTTTCCCAGCAGATCGAACTTTCCACCCTCCGGGTTGAAGGCCATCAAGGCCTGGAGCTTTTTCGGGTCAAACTTCTCCTCTAAGACCCCGCCGGCGGCAACCTCAAACTGTTTGACCACCGGGCTGGCGTTGGCCTCCTCGTCCGTGACCTGCGGTCCGCCAAAACACCAGCCGGTGCCGGTGGTCATATCGACGCCCATATCCAGGCGGGCGCCCTCGCTCACCGTGAAGGCCAGCATCTCCATCCAGCGTGGCGAGAGGTAAGGGATGTATTTGTCTTCCCAACCCTTGGCGCCGTAGATGGGGATGATATGGACGCCGCCCAGACCGGCGTCGTGGTAGCGGGCCAATTCGCGGGCGAGGTTGTTGGTATCGACGGCGCTGCCCATCCACCACCAATAGGCCCAGGGCTTTTGCAGGCGGGTCACGGGCGGCCAGCCGAGCGCGGCATCGGCTGCGGCGGCGGCCATCGGCCAGCCCGCCAAGGCGAGCAATAGCGCAAAGTGGAGAAAATGGGCCATGCCGCGCCAGAATGGCAGTACACCCTCTAATACACACGTCGCCAGAATTGGCGATATACAAGCCGCTTTAGATAAACAATACTGTTGCCCATATAAGCCTTTGGCCGCCGGAGAACCTTGGTTCTTTATCGGTTCGTGATGCCTCGTTGGAGTCACCAGACTCGGACAGCGTGGCGGTCGGGGCAAAGCAGCATTATGAAAAACCGGCAAAGTCTGAGACCCTCAATCCAGCCGCTGGCTTGCGGCAGCAAGAACCCCAAAAATAATCGATTCGCCATGAAAAACACATTCAAACACCCCCATCTTCTTCAAGTTTTTGTCCTCTTCTGCGCGCTGTTTGCGGCCACGCCATGGGTTTTCGCGCAGCACAACGGCGTCTGGACCAATACCTTGGGCGGCACCCAAAGCTTCACTGCTTCGCTCAATTGGCTCAACGGTGTTGTGGCCAGCGGTTATAATGCTGACGGCTCCGGCGCCACCGCTGATTTCACTCAAATCACCCTGCCGCAGACGGTGGGGGTGGGAACCATTACCGTCACATCTGCCGGCAGCGGCTACTCCGACAATCCGACCGTCACGATTAACGATCCGACCGGAAGCCAGGCGGCAGCGTCGGCCACCATTAACGCTGCGGTGGTTTCCATTTCGCTCACGGCGGGTGGATCCGGCTATTCCAACGCGCCGACTATGACGTTTTCCGGCGGCGCTGGAAGCGGAGCGACGGCAACGGCGACCATAAATGGTTCCGTGGTGTCTGTTTCGGTTACAAATGGCGGAAGCGGCTACACCAGTGCGCCCACGGTCGCCTTTTCCGGCGGCGGTGGCGGGAGCGGAGCGGCGGGGACGGCGCTTATTTCTGCTGGCGGAGTGGTGACGAATGTCACGATCTCAGCGGGCGGCGCCAATTATACCACAAACCCGGCGGTTGCTTTCTCCGGCGGCGGCGGATCAGGTGCGGCGGGAACGGTCAAGATCAGCGGCCCGGTGTCGGCTGTAACGCTCACGGCTGGCGGGTCCAAATATACCAACGCGCCGACCATTGCTTTCTCCAATCCTGGCGGCACGGGCGCGGCGGCAACGGCGACCATCAGTGGGGGCGTCTCGGCGATTACGACCACGACGGCCGGATACGGTTATACCGCGCCCACGATAGTTATCTCGGACCCCTCCCCCGGACCCGGCACAACGGCAACGGCAACGGCGGTGACGGCGCTGAACAAGAACACCACTTTCACCGTCACTCTGGATCAGGCCGCGACAGATCAGAACATCCTATTCGGCAATGTCCCGGTCAGCGGAGTGATTCAGGGCGGGAATTGGGTGCTTGCTGACGACGGCTATCCCTTGACTCTCGACAGCCTGAATTCTTCCAATTCAGAGATTTCGGTCGTGCTTTCCAATGGGGTGACCGGCACTGGTTTGGCCGCAAACAACCTGACAGGTTGGGCCACGGCAACCATCACCGCCAACATTCAAGGCACCAACACTTTGGTCAAAATGGGCGGCAGTCCCTTGATCTTCTTTCCCACCACAGGCAACACCTACTCTGGCGGCACAATCTTTAGCAACGGCATTGTTGAATTGGGCACCGATGCCGCCAGTGGCGGCAATGTGACCCCCAGCGGTGCCTCGCTGGGCAGCGGTCCCCTCATTTTCATGGGCGGCACTTTGCGCGAGCAGAATGCCTCCATCGCTGGCGACGTTAGTCCGGGCACGAGTGCGACTGAAAACCCCGTGGCGAACAACATTATCGTTCCGGCGGGCCAGACCGGGACTATTTATACCTCGCCGCGCGCCTTCCCGTCCATTGGCGGCAGCTCGACCACTATTACAGGTGGAGGCACATTGAATGTGTCGGTGGATTATGTCCGCGACAGCTTTGGTGGCGACTGGTCGGGTTTCACCGGCGTGCTTAAGTTCTTCTGCAGCCCCCGCGCCAGCGGCCAGGGTTTGCGTATTGATCCAACGTTCAACTTTGCCAACGGGAGTTGGTCCAATTGCGTGGTTCATTTCACCACCAATGGAATCAACCAAAATACCATCGCCGGCTATAATGAGAACAACGGCTATACCACGACCCCACCCTACGGTGATGTGATTTATTTTGGAGAGATGTCCTCGGATGGAAATTGCATCACTTGGCAGGACCCGGAAACCAGCGCCGGCACCGGCGGCAGTGGCAATGGCGGCTATAATACCGTTTTTGCGGTTGGTTTTTTGAATACCACGGCGATCTATGGGGGAACGACGGGGACCGGTTTCAACTCCTTCGCCAAATTCGGCACTGGAACATGGATCTGGGATGGCCCGGCCTCCGGGTACAACCACACGGGTTTTACCGTCATCAGCAATGGTGTGCTGCAACTGGGCAATAACGACGCCAATGGCGGCATTGGTTGGAGCCCTGTGGTTAGCAATTATTCCGTCCTGGCGCTGGCTCACAGCGACAGTGCTTATGTGATCACCAACGTCATTACCGGTTCGGGAGTGATCTCCAATATCGGTTCCGGCACGGTCACTCTCTCGCCTGTCGGCGGCGCCAACACCTACACCGGCCAGACCTTCATCAACGGCGGCGCCCTTGCCATCACCAACCAGAATGCTCTGGGCCAATCGCCCGCCAGCTTCACGGCCAACCAGATCGTGCTAAACGGGGGCATGCTCAATGCCGCAACGAACACCGCGGTCAATGACGGGAACCGCGGCATCACTCTCGGCGCTTCCGGCGGCGTGCTGGGGGCCAATACCAACAGCACTCTGACCATCGCCAACGCCATTGACGGCGCCGGCAACTTGACCATCAGCAATTCCGGCACGGTCTCTTTAACGGGGGCGAATACTTACACGGGCGAAACCATCGTCAACAAGGGAACCCTTTCCCTTGCCTCTCAGGCTCCTTTGGGCGTCGCGCCTGCTTCGTCGGCTCCGGGCCAGTTGACCCTCAACGGCGGCGCCTTGAATTCCACGGCCACGTTCGCCCTCAATGCCGCCAATGCCGGCGTGACCATCGGCGCGGCCGGGGGAACGATTCTTGCCAACTCCAGCACCATTCTCACCATCGCTGAGCCCCTCGCAGGGCCGGGCGCCCTGAATATCAACGGCGCGGGGACTGTCATCATTAACGGGACTGACAGCGGCACGGGCAATATCCTTGTTAACAACGGCACGCTGGCTGTGGGCGCCAGCGGTTCGATCGCCGCCCCGCCTGTCATCGCCATCGCCAGCGGAGCCACGATGGATGTGACCGCAAACGGCTATACTCTCGGAACAGGCCAGACCCTCATTGGCAACGGTTCCGTCCTCGGCACCTTCACGGCGGGATCCGGCTCCGCCATCAACCCGGCCACCAACGGCGTGGTCGGAACTCTCACCTTCGCCAATCTCGTGTTGAACGGAGGCGCCACTGCCGCCATTGACATCTCCCCCGTCACCAACGACCTCATCAACGTCACCGGCACTTTGACTCTCAATGGCGCGAACACCATCGCGCTCAATTTGCTGGGCAGTCTTCCCAATGGATCCTATCACCTGATCAAGTACGGCGCCTTGAGCGGCGATGTCAGCACCTTGGCGCTCACCGGTTTCGGCGGCTCGCGCTCGACCCCGTTGCTGGTCAACAACCCGGGCAACAGTTCCATAGACCTTACGTTGTCGGGTTCGCCTGGAAACATCGTTTGGCAAGGCGGCTTGAATGGAAACCTCTGGGATGTGGACACAACCCAGAATTGGCTCACCGGTTCGACCCCCGACTACTTCTACAATGGGGACAGCATCAGCTTCACCGACGTTGGCGCGGCCAATGCAGCCGTTGTTCTTAACACCGCTGTGACTCCTGGTTCGGTCACGGTCAATTCCAGCACGGACTATAGTATCAGCGGCAGTGGCGGGATCGGCGGCGCATTGGCCACCCTGAACAAGGCTGGGTCGGATACACTGACCTTGTTGACCGCCAACACTTTTGGCGGCGGCACAATCATCAGCAGTGGCACCGTCCAGGTGGGCAACGGCACCGTGTCCAGTTCTCTTGGCACCGGCCCTATTACCGACAACGGGTCTTTGGTTTATGATCCGTCCGCCTCGCAAACGGTGAGCAGCCAGATCAGCGGCAGCGGCAGCCTGACGGCGCAAGCGGGAACAGTGGTGCTGACCGCCAACAATTCCTACGGCTCAACCAGTATTGGCGGTGGCGCCACCCTCCAGGTCGGCAATGGCCTCGGAACCGGTTCTCTGGGAACCGGCGACATTAGCGACGGCGGCGCGTTGATCTATAACCGCACAGGCGTGGTCACCAATGCGGGCGCCATCAGCGGCAACGGCGGCCTCACCGTCCGGGGCGGCGCCACTGTTTATCTGGCCGCCAGCAACAGCTATGCCGGCGCGACCCTTGTCAGCAACAGTGTGCTGGTGGTGGGCGTCGGCGGCACAAACGGCTCCCTTGGCACTCTGGAGTCTGTCACCCTCACCAACGGCGGCGCGCTCGCCTTTGATCGTTCCGATACGATCATCAACTTCGTTTCGATTGTTGGAACTAATGGCACCTTGATTCAGGCCGGTTCCGGCACCTTGGTCATCACTAATAATTTCAACAACGTGAGCACCAACAAGGTCCTGGCTGGAAACCTTCAGGTCGGTGATGGGGTGGACACCAACGGCGTCCTGCTTGGAGCCATTATCGTCAGCAACACCGGAACTTTGGTCTATGACCACCCGGATACCATCGTCATCTCCAATCTCATCAGCGGCAATGGCAATGTGTCGCAGATTGGCGCGGGCACCCTGGAAATCGTCCCTCCCGTTGGGAATACTTATAGCGGCACGACCACGATCAGTAACACGACCGTCATTTTAGGCAACCCGGGTGTTAACCAGGATGCTGCCGATACCACGGCCAACCAAACTGGTTTCGGCACAAGCACCGTGCTCTTCCAAGGTTCCAGTTCCGTCCTGCAAATGGCGGGCGCCACCGTCAACGACCCAAGTGGCGGGGGCGGAGCCGGCACCTTCTCCAACCCGATCAATGTGCCAGCCGGCCAGGCGGCTACCATCTGGTTGCCTGGCAGGTTCGCCCTGAGCGGCGCGGTCAGCGGCTCGGGCACTTTGACCTTCGGCGCCAATTACGTGCGCAGCGGTTCGACTGCCATCTGGACAAATTTCTACGGCCAGTTGAACATCGAAATCAGTCCGCTGGTTGCCACGACCACCGATGATTTCCGCTACGGTGACACCAACGGTTTTCCGAATGCACGGGTGTTCATCAATGATAGCGTCAACTTCTATGCCCAAGGCATTACGGCAAACCTGCAAATTCCTATTGGAGAACTCAGCGGCAGCAGCCTTTCCCGCTTCGTGGCAGCCTCCAGCGGCGGCACTCAGGCGGGTGTGGCCGAAATCTGGATCGTAGGCGGCCTGAACACCTCCGCCACCTTCTATGGCACGCTGGCCGACGCCAATGCGTTTACCAAGATCGGCACCGGCACATGGACTCTTGCGGGTGTCAACAGCTACACCGGGGCAACCACGGTCACCAACGGCGTGCTCCTCCTTTCAGGCGACGGCCTGGCCACAGGGGTCCTGGCTGGCACGCCGACCATCAACATTGTCTCTCCGGGTGTGGTGGATCCCACCGGACTGCCCGACTCCACCCTCCATGTGGCTGATGGGAATGTAGGGGAACCCGCTCAAACCCTCGAAGGCAATGGCTCGGTTAATGGCAACGCTTTCATCGCGGGCAGTGGCACCTTGGCGCCGGGCGAAACGAATAGTTTCGGCGATATCACCATCGCCGGCAATCTGTTGGTGGATGGCGCCATCAGCATCAAGGTTGATCACGTCACTGCCGCGGTCAACGATTCGATCACAGCCTTGGCCATGACCAACGATCCAGGCTCGGTAATCAACGTCACTCAGTTCAGCACCAACTACCTGCAAACCGGCGACACCTTCAAGTTGTTCAATATTGCGGGCAACACCGGCCTGTTCACCGCCACCAATCTGACGGTCAATCTGCCACAAACCAGTCCGGATGGTTTGCAGACCTACACCTGGGCCACCAACCTGGCTGTCAATGGCACAATCACCGTCACCCACGGCGCCGCGCCCTCGGTTAATCTGAATTCCTCGAATATGGTCTTCACCGTGTCAGCCGGTGTGCTTCACCTCTCCTGGCCGGGCAATCTGGGTTGGGACCTGCAAACCAACTCCGTCGGCCTGGGGAACACGAACGCCTGGTTCACCCTCCCAGGCTCCACGGCTGTCACCAACGAGGACATCCTGATTAACAATGCCGGGGACGTGTATTTCCGTCTCCATCATTTGAATAATTAAACGTCAGCAAATCCGCCAACCCCGCGTCCTGCAAAGGGCGCGGGGTTGTTTTTTCTGGCAATGGGACCAACCTTGGGGGAACGCCCTCCGCCATGCTCAGGACCGATGCGCCGGCGTCGGCCGCGTCTGGCCCAGGTGCTTGGCCACCGCTTCCGTTCGCGACCGCACGTGGAGCTTCTCGTAAATATGCCGGATGTGCGTATGCACCGTCGCATACGTCAGTTTCAGCATGTCCGCAATTTCCTTGTACAGATAACCCTTGGCCAGCAGGTCCAGCACTTCCGCCTCCCGCGGCGAAAGCGCGACCCCCTCCCGCGCCGGAACCGCGCTCTTTTGAAACGATTGCACGATTTTCCGCGCAATGTGGCTGCTCATCGGCGAGCCGCCCTCGTGAACATCGGCGATGGCCGCCAGCAACTCCGCCGGCGGCGTCTGCTTGAGCAAATACCCCGTCGCCCCGGCCTCCAGCGCGTTGAAGATATGCTCCGTGTTCTGATACACTGTCAACATTATTATCTGCATCGCCGGCGTCAGCGGCTTCAGCCGCCGCACGCATTCCACCCCGTTGAGGCCCGTCAGGTTGATGTCCATGAGCGTCACATCGGGCAGCACTTTGGGAAGCTGGGCCAGCGCCTCTTCCCCGCTGGCGTGCTGGCTGGCGCAACGGTAGCCCGGCGAACTGTCGATCAGCCGCGCCAGGCTCGAACGCACTTCGGCGTCGTCCTCCACGATGGATACCGAGATGTTCATGGCGTAAAGAAGATTATTCCTGCGCGAACTCCAAGGGCTTCATCCTGCGATCCTACTGCCCCGATCCGTTTTGGCCAATCGCCACAATTGGCGATGCCGCCCCGTTGAACCTCAGGCTCAGTTCGATCGCCGTCCCTTGCCCGGGCGCGCTCCGCAACGAACACCGGCCCCCCACCGCCTGCAGCCGCCGCTCCAAATTCGGCAGCCCCGACCCACGCGCGATCCGGTCCGCGCCGCTTCCCGTTTTCACCCCGGCGCCACTGCCCGCTCCGTTTTCCGGGCAGCCCCGGCCGTTGTCCTCTATAATCAGCGTGAACCCATCCCGCTCCACCCGCAGCCGCAGCCAGACCTCCGTCGCCTGCGCGTGCTTGACCACGTTGTTGAGCGCCTCCTTGACCGCCAGGAACAGATGGTAGCGCAATTCCGCTTCCACCCGCATGTTCGGCAGGCTCGCCGGCACCTCCATCCGGCAGCGGATGCCCGCCACCCGCAGAAAATCCTCCGCAAATGCCGACACGTAATCCATCAACCCATTGAACGTGTCATGCTGCGGGTCCACCGCCCAGACAATCTCATCCATCGCCCGCGTCAACTGCCGGGCGGAATGGGAAATCCGCTCCAAATGCGCCGTCGTCTGCTCCGGCTCCCGCCGCGCCAGCTCGCTCAACAGCGTGATCTGCGTCAACCCCGCCCCGATGTCGTCGTGTATGTCCTGCGCGATGCGCGCCCGGTCCCGCTCGATGGCATGTTGCTGTTCCAGCCGGGAAAGTTCCCGCCGGTACTTGCGCGTCGCCGCCCGCCGCGCCACCCCCGCCCCGCCGCCCACGATGCCGATGCCGGCCAGCGCCAGAAACCACCACGTCTGGTAAAAATGCGGCTCGACCGTAAACGCCAATGCCGCCCCCGCTTCGCTCCACCCGCCTTCGCTGGTGCTGGCGATCACGCGGAACCGATACTGATTGGGCGGGAGATTCCCATAATGTGCCGTCCGCCGCGTGTCGGCATCGACCCAATCATCGTCCAATCCGTCGATGCGGTAGCGGAACCGTGTCTTGTCCGGCGCGTCAAAACTCAAGGCCGTGAACCGAAACTCAAACTGCTTGTGCCCGGGCGGGATGACCAGTTTGCCCGCGTTCAGCGGCAAAGCTTCCCCATCCAGCCGCACTTCCTCCACCACCACCGGCGGCGGCAAGGCCCGCCCCGTCAACTTCTCCGGCTTGACCGACACGACGCCCCGCTCGGTGGCAAACCAGAGGCGCCCGTCGTTGCCCTCCCAGCAGGCCGGCTGGTAGCCATCGGCAAACACCAGGGTGGGCAGCCCATCCAGCCGGCCATAAGTGACGCAATCGACCGTTTTGGCTTTGCCCTCCGCGCAGGCGTTGAGCGCCGCCTTGGCCACGCAGAATATCCCGCGATGCGTTCCCAGCCAGAGCCGCTGCTGCTTGTCCTGCAACATTTGCCCGATCACGTCCGCGGACAACCCTTGTTTGGCCGTGAAACGATGAAATTCCCCGTTCGCAAACCGCAGCAACCCGCCCCGGAATGTTCCCGCCCAAATCACCCCCTCCGCGTCCGCCAACAACGACCAGATCGGCTGCCCGGCCAGCGCGTCCTTCGCGTGGAACGCCTCCAAACGGTCCGGCCCGCACCGGTAGAGCGTCCCGTCGTCCGCCCCGCACCAGACCCCCCCGTCCGGCGCCTCCGCCAGCGCCCGGATCGCCATCGCCGCCATCCCGTCGGCCGCCCCGAACGTCCGCCGGCCCGACGGCGTCCACCACGACAATCCTGTTTTGCTCCCGATCCACAGCCGGCCGGCGCGGTCGGTTAAAATCGACTTGACTCCATGCACCTCAAAAGGCGGCGGCCGGATCGTCCCATCCTTGAATTCAAACAAGTCCTCGTCCCGCGCGCTCAACCACAGCCCCCCGTCCGCACGGGGAAACATCGAAAAAATGAAATCCGCCGCCATGCTGTTGCCCACCGCGAACCGGGTCATCCTCCCTTCGCTCCAGCGGCACAATCCCCCGCCCGCCGTCCCGATCCACACCGCCCCGTCCCCGCCCTGGCAGACCGACAACGCGGCCCGCGCGGGCAAACCCTCCGAAAGACCGATCACCTGGAACCGCCGGTCCCGCAGCCGCGTCAGTCCCCCGCGGTCTATCCCCAGCCACACCCCGCCCTCCCGCCCTTGAAACCACGCCGCCACCCGGTCTTCGGGCAACCCATTCTTGCTCGTAAAATGTTGCCACCGGCCGTCGGGCGTGACGTGGAACAGCCCGTTGCCGTAGTGATTGAACCAGACGCCCCCATCCCGGTCTTCATGCGCCCCCATGTCGTGGCCCGCCGACCGGCCCAGCAACCCCTGCCATCCCGCCGCCTCCGCCACCCATTGCCGCCCAACCTGTTTGCGCAACCGGTCGCCCGTCAGCACCCAGAGCGCGCCCGACCGGGTCGGAAACACCAGGCTCGGCTCCAACACCCCTTCTCCGTTCGTCGGCGTCATATCCTCAAAACCGTCGCCCCGCCACCGCGCGATTTCATTCTGCGCCCCAGCCCAAATCCCTCCCCTCGCATCCGCCGCCACTGTCAATACGCGGTTGGTCAGGCCGGCGCGGGCCGGCAGTTCCTCGAAGTGATCGTTGAGAAACCGCACAATCCGCCCCTCCCGGTTCAGGAACCACAACGTCCCCTCCCTGCCCGCGCATTGAAAAATCGGACGCACCCCCTCCGGCGGCGCCTTCGCCGTCCACACCGGCTCGCGCCCGGCGTGCCTCCGCCGCAGCACGTCGCCAAACTGCCCCACAAAAACCTCCTCTTGCGGCGAGGACCACACCAGCGTCGTGTGCAGATCAAACCCGCTCTGCCCCGTCTGCTCCGCGTGAAACGCCCCCTCCCGGCAGGAGGTCATCGACCCGCGGTAAGTATCGATCCAGAGCGTGCCCGAAACGTCCACGTAGAGCGCCTGCACCCGCGCGTGGCGCAACTCCGGCGTGTTGCCCGGATCGAACGTCACAAAGCGCACCCCGTCGAATCGCGCCAGACCGTCATAAGTGCCCACCCACAGATAGCCATCCGGCGTTTGGGCCACCGCCGTCACCGTGCTGTTGGGCAGCCCGTCCTCCGTGTCCCAGACATCGATCAGGTACTCTGGCGGCGGCGCATCGGCCCCGCGGGCGCACGCGCAAAAAACGCACGCCAGCCCCGCCGACGCCAGCGCCCGCGGCCACTGGGAACCATGCTGGAACATGAACAAAGCTTAATCTTTGCGGTGGAAACTTGAAAGTTCAAAATCTCCCCAATCCCTGAGCAGGGCGCATCCCGGTTTTCGGCAACCCTATTGTCAATGAGAGATCGTGGCTGGCCGCAGACAGGCCCGCAAGAATGACGAATGTCTAAGCTCGAATGACGAAACAACGACGAAGCCCAAATGACGAAATTCATGCGGGCCGACTTTTCGTCATTGAGTCATTTGAGCATTCTTTAGACGTTAGGGACTTCGTCATTCGTCATTTTCCCCGGTTGATCGCGGCGCGGCCTCCCGAAGCTCTGACTAGTGTCCAAAACACTTCGGGATGCGCCCGGCTGGGCCACCCTCCCCACTTGCGCTTGCAAAATCGGCGGGGTTTGCTACTTGTTTTGAATTGACTGGATGAAGCGAATCCTCTTCCTGAGCGCGATTCTCTTGGGCACGCTTCCGGCCTTCGCTCTTCCGAGGCTGGAAGCGGTGCATGTGACGCTGGATTACGTGGCCAAGAAGGCCGACTTGCGCGCCCGCAAGCCGTTCCATTCGCCGCGGGCCGACCTGCCCCCCTTTTTGAGCCAATTGACCTACGATCAGTACCGCGAGATCGAATTCCGCCACGAGCGCGCCTTGTGGGCCGAGGAACGCCTTCCCTTTCGGGTCGAGTTCTTCCACCTGGGCTACCTTTACCAGGAACCGGTCCATCTCAATGAGTTCACCCCCACCCACGTCCAGCCCGTGCGCTTTGTGCCCGACTTCTTTGATTACCGCTCGCTCCGCCTGCCGGCCGAAATCCCGGCCAACACCGGCTACGCCGGTTTCCGGGTCTTGAATCCGCTGAATATCTCCGCCAAGTGGGACGAGTTGGGCGTCTTTCAGGGCGCCAGCTATTTCCGCCTCCTGGGCCAGGGCCAGGTCTATGGCATGTCCGCCCGCGGCCTGGCCCTGGATTGCGGCGAAGACGGCCGCCCGGAGGAGTTTCCCATCTTCACCGATTGGTGGCTGGGTAAACCGCAGCGCGACGACGACGTCCTGCTCCTCTACGCCGTGCTCGACAGCGTCAGTTGCGTGGGCGCGTACGAGTTCCTCATTCGTCCCGGAGCGACCACGGTGGCGGAGGTGGAGGCGGTTTTGTACTTCCGCGAGCGGCCAAACATCCTCGCCGCCGATCCGGCGCGCAAGCCCCTGGCCACCCTCGGTTTCGCCCCGCTTACGAGCATGTTTTGGTATGGGAGCGCCTCGGAACGCAAGTTTGACGATTACCGCCCGCAAGTCCACGACAGCGACGGCCTGTTGCTGCATTTGGACAGCGGGGATATGGTGTGGCGCCCTCTGGCCAACGGCGCGGCGCTGCGCCACCAGATCGTTGCGGCCAACAACGTCCGCGGCTTCGGCTTGTTGCAGCGCGACCGCAATTTCAACCATTATCAGGATTTGTTCCACGCCTATCAAAACGTCCCCAGCGCCTGGGTCGCCCCCCACGGCAACTGGGGCGACGGCGAGGTGCATCTGGTCGAGTTGAGCACCCAATACGAGGGCATGGACAACGTCGTGGCCTTTTGGAACCCGGCCGTCAAGCCGGCCCCGCTGCAGCCGCTGCGTTTCGGCTATACGCTTTACTGGACGCGCGAAACCGACATGACGCTCTCGTCCAACCAGGTCGTGTCCACCCGCGTGGGAGTGGACCCGCGCGACCAGGCCCAGCGGCAATTTGTGATTGATTTCGACCTCCCCAAATTCACCTCTGAGGACGACCCGCCGTCGGTCGCCGCCAGTTGCGGCGACAACGGCTCGATCACGGCGGCGCAGCTTTTCCGCAACACGCCGGAGAAAACCTGGCGCGTCATTCTGAATCTCTTGCCCAAGCCCGGCCCGCGTCAGCCGGTGGACTTGAAGTGCGCTCTCAAAAAGGGGGGCCAGACGGTGAGCGAGACCTGGACCTACCATTGGACCCCGCCATGAACGCTCCGGCCAGAATCGACGCGCCCGGACAGTTGGCGGGCCGTCCGTTGGAGGAATGGAACGGGGCTTACTCGAAGGTGGAAAGCTATTTTCACGCCTTGCGCGTGCGCAACAAAGTGCTGCTGGGCCAAATGGTCGCCCTGGTCCTGGAGCGGGCCATGCAGCGCTCGGCCACAGAACCCCAACGCTCCGCCACCGAGTTGGCCGTCGAGGAGATGGACCGCCTGGTCAACGAATGGTTCGCCCAAGTCTTGGAAGCCCCGCCCGCCGGCGCGGAAATGCTCTCAACCCGCGGCCGCATGGCTCTGTTGCTGGCCGATATGCCGGGCCGGTGGCAGGACCAGTTCCTCCGTCCGGGTCCCTGGCCCAGGGAGTTTGTCATGGCCATGCGCGAAGGCTACCTCCGCGCCGGGCCGAATTTTCAAGTGGCCAAGATGACCCCACGCCCCCTCGACCTGGGGCCGATCGCCACTCTGACGGAGTGGAGCCGTTTGCCCTACGTGAAAATGGTGGCCAGTTGGGCTTTGTTCGGTTTGCTTTTGGTCCTGCTCTTCTATGTAACCCACCAGTGACGACTTCCGCTCCAACCATTCCCAGCACCGCCCCAGGACAATCCCCGCCGCTGGTCGTGTCGCCGACGCCCCCCGTGCGCCGGGGTTGGCGCGTCTTTCTCTTTTACTCCTGCGTCGTGCTCTTGACCGGGCTGGTTTCGATGCTCTTCGCCGATCTCCTCTGGCGGACGGGTTGGTCGCTTTCCGGCGTCCTCCTGCTCTGCTTGTTCATCGTCTTGTTCTTCCTCGCCGCGGTGGGATGCATGCACGGAGTCTTCGGCTTTGTCTTGCGCCTGACCAATGACCGGCGCCTGACGCGCTTGGGGGATTTTCGCTCGCAAAGCATCCAGGGCGTCAGCACGGCGCTGGTCTTTCCCGTCCACAACGAACAAGTCGCCCGCGTCTGCGAAGGCTTGCGCGCCACCTACGAATCGTTGGAAAAAACCGGCCACTTGGACCGCTTCGATTTCTACATCCTCAGTGATTCCACCGATCCGGACAAATGGGTCGAGGAGGAACAACGCTGGTTTGCCCTGGTCCGCGACCTCGATGCGCTGGGCCGCATCTATTATCGCCGGCGCGTGTCCAACGAGGGGAAAAAAAGCGGCAACATCCGGGATTTTTTGAGCACCTGGGGCCCGCGTTACCGCTACTTCGTCGTGTTCGACGCCGACAGCGTGATGCGCGGGGACACGCTGGTGGACCTGGTGAAGCTGATGGAGGCGCATCCGGAAGTCGGCCTGGTGCAAACGGTGCCGGCGCTGGTCAACGCCGCCTCAGTGTTCGGCCGCATTCAGCAATTTGCCAACCGCCTCTACGCGCCGATCTTCATCACCGGGCTTAATTTTTGGGCGCAGGGCTTTGGCAATTACTGGGGGCACAACGCCATCGTCCGCACCGAGCCGTTCATGCAGCACTGCGACCTGCCGCAATTGCCGGGCAGCAAACCCTTCGGCGGCCAGATTCTGAGCCATGATTTCGTCGAGGCCGCCTTGTTGCTCAAAGCCAACTGGGAGGTCTGGGTCGCCTACGATCTGGAGGGCAGCTATGAAGAAGCCCCGCAGACGATGATTGAGAACGCCCAGCGCGACCGGCGCTGGTGCCAGGGCAATTTGCAGCATTTCATGGTCGTCTGGGCCAAGGGCTTGCGCGGGCTGAGCCGTCTGCACCTGGCCCAGGGCATCTTTGGCTACTTGGTCAGCCCCCTCTGGCTATTTTTCCTCTTGACCTTTAACTGGATGCTCTGGTACGAGGGCCACACCGGCCTCTCCAGGATCACCGTCCGCCCCTTGACCCCCTTCCTCCGGGTCAGCGGCACCGAGCACGCCTTCCTCATCTTTGTTATCTGCATGGTCGTGCTCCTGCTCCCCAAGGTGCTGGCGCTGGTGGACCTGGCCTTCGACAAGGAGCGCCGCCGCGCTTTTGGCGGCCTGACTAACGCCACCGTCGCCGCCCTCGCCGAAACGGCCTTTTCCACCTTGCACGCTCCCTTGCAAATGCTCTGGCATTCCAAGTTTGTCGCCGCTTCGCTCCTGCTCATCGGCGTCCAGTGGGGGCCGCAGAGGCGCACGGCCGACGGCATCCCCTGGTCCGACGCGGTGAGGCAGCACTGGGCGCATACTGCCATCGGCTTGATTTGGGGCGGGGCCATCTGGCGCCTGGACCGGCCGACCTTCTGGTGGTTCATGCCGGTGATGGTGGGAATGGTCGCCAGCATTCCGTTGAGCGTGTTGACCAGCCGGGCCGGCCTGGGCGAACGGGCCCGCCGCTTCGGTCTCTTCTTGACGCCCGAGGAAACGTCCCCCCCGCCGGAAATCGCCGCCTTGCGGGCGCGGATGGCCGCGCTGGAAGCGGACGGGCAAGTCGCTCCCCGCGCCCCGGATTCCGGCCTGGCGGACGTGGTTCTGGACCCCTACGTCAACGCCATTCACGTTTCGCTCTTGCGGGAAAAGCGGCAAAACCCGGCCTTCGCGCGCGCGCTGTCGGACCTGGGAGTGGGCCGGCCGGAAGTGCGGAGGCTGTGCGAAAAGCTGCTGGCGGAAGGCCCGGCGCAATTGCGGCAGCACGAGAAGCTGCTCATTTTGAGCGATGCCGAGCAATTGCCGTGGCTCCATCGCCAGGCCTGGCTCCGTCCCAGCGCCACGCTGGCCCGCTGGTGGCAAAGCCAGATCCGGCAATACGCCCGGTAGGAGGCGGCGCCTGATGCGCGCCACTTTTCCGCGCCTTCCTCCCGCCAGCGGCCGGAACAAACCGCCGCTCTGGTCAAGAGGTGACGCTGGCCTGAAACATCGCGGCCAAAAGAATTAGTTCGGGATGGGCCGACGACAATCTCGGCAGCACCACCCGGATGCGCGAACGATACGCCGCCAGTTTCTCGCGCAAGGGCTCCAAATTCTCCACTTTGTCCCAATGAAGTTTCTTGAAATCCAGCACCAGTTTGCTCCGGCTCCGCGCCAGCGATTCCCGGATGCGCTCTCCCAACCCGGCGGCCTCGGACGCCGAGAGCACCCCTTCCAGGCGCATCCACACTTCTTCCTTCGCGTGCCGCAACTCCACCTGGATGGAAAAATCCGGCAAGGCCGCTTTGCGCTGGAGTTCCTCCCACATTTCAAACGCGCCCCAGCGCTGGCTCGGCACTCGATAGGTCGTCCGTATCAGTCTCGGATGCTGAAAAAGGTCCAGCTTCAGGGTCAGCCCCGTCCACAACGCCGCCGCCACGCCCAGGACAGACTTCAGTCGTTGCCCGAGGGCGGGGGCGCCCAACTCCGCGTGAATCCGCCGCTGCAAATCGCCAATCCACCGCCGCACCGCCGCATTGGGGCCAAGCAGACGCCCCGCCAGGAACACGGGGTAGGCATAGCGCAACTCCCCCGCGTAATACTCGGCCTTCGCCCGCATCAGCGGGTTGGGCGAGTTCTTCAGCTTCTGCATCCCCAGCAAGCGCGCTTCCAGCACCCGGTAAATGCTCGGACCCAGCCGCTGAAAATCCTCCTTGAAACACCAATCCTGGATCGCCTCGATCTCTTCCGCCGAGAGGGTCGGATGTTTGATCATCGTGCGAAATCCGTCCGCCCGCCGGTAGAACAGGTCCTTGTCGGTCGTATAAACGTCCTGTAACAGGTTTTCTTTGATGATGCGCTCGTGAAACGGCGTGCCGGGCACCGGGCCGTAAATGAGGAACTGCGCCAGGGCGGGCTTCAGCCGCATGAGTCCATCCAGCTCCTGCGCCACCACTTCCTGGTTCTGGTAATCAAATCCCACGATCATCGAGGTCAGCACCGTGATGCCGTGCTCGCGGAATTCGGTGAAAATATCCGCCACCGGCCGGCCTTGTTGTTTGGCATAATTGGAGCGCGTCCCCTCGTAACCAATCCAGAAACCGTCAATCCCCATCTCCAGAATTTCCTCCACCGTGTACTGGCTGATCGCTTTGACGCTGGAGAAGGCGAAGATCGAAATCTTCTTGCCCCCGGCTATCACGCAATCGCGGAATTGCATCGCCCTCTTTTTATTCAGCAGAAAATCCTCATCCAAAATCAGGAACACCAGGTTCGGATCCGTGGCCAGATAGCGTTCCACCACCGCGTAAATGTCCTTCCCTTCCGGCAGCAGCTTGATGTGTTTGCGCGAAAAAAAGTGCGACGTGCAGCAGAAATCGCAGCCGTTGGCGCAGCCCAGTCCGGCAAAAATCTTCCCCGTCCCGGACACCTTCCAGCCAAACACTTTCAGCCAGCTCACCAGCAACGGATGCTTGTAGGGCATCGAGATCGCCGGTTCCCCCAGCAGCCGGCGGAAGTACGCCACCCCCTCCTCGCGGCAGATATAATCCGCGTACGGTTGCAGCACCTCATCCTTCAAAACGGTGCCGTAGCCGCCGAGCACGATTTTGCTCCGCGGCGCGTATTGCCGGATCAACGCCACCGTTTCCTTCATCTTGTGCATCACCGCCATGAGGAACGACACTCCCACATAATCGTAGCCCTTCTTCAACTCCTTGATCAGTTCGCGCTTGGACGGGTATTGCAGCACCACCGTGGGCGCATCGAGGTTCTCCGCGATATATTCGAGGGAAAAATGGATGTTGACCGTGCGCGGGCTGAAAAGGCCCTGGGCGCGCGTCACCTGCCGGTAAAGCAATTCATAACCGACCGACGCCGCATCCCCGTATTTTGGCCCCATGGGACGGCACACACTGGTGAGAAGAACTTTCATGGAAACGCCTTATCTCACCCTCAACGGCGCCGATCCGGGATCGTGCGGTTGCTTGACGGCGGCTTCGGCTTCAGCGTGGAAATTGTAATTGGCTGCGACTGCAATCTTCTTTGTCATCATGTTTGTTTTTCGCTTTTGTGTAATAATGATTCTCATCAACCCAATGGTACATTAACGCGCCGGCCCTCCCCCTTGCTATGGGGTGTTCACCCCATATGGAATCACCTTAAAAAATCACCTTAAATCCGGCCGCTGATCGCAACCAGAGAAATAGCGGGGAAAAAATTATCTAAACTTGTGCCGCCACTGCCAAAAAATGTTTATCTCGTACCATCGAATGGTGGCCACTTGGCGAATTGAGGCGTGGGTGGGCAAAAAACGACAGCAGAATTTTGTGCATCTGGCGGTCTCTGCCGGGAGAGTTCTTGGGACGGCGCTAAAACTTGGTTGCATGGCATCGGGCTTGCTAATGCCGGGGATGACGTTCGCGCGAATTTTTTTCGTTCACGAACGTCTGAGTTTACGGAGGAACCGAGTAGGATAATGCACGGCGGCGTGGAAGCGATTCCACGCCGCCAACGTTTCCTGGGGGCGCGTCAATTTCTGTTGTGTTCTTCCGTCATCTCTGTTTTTCATGGAGTATTCTCATCATGGTGCGCACGGCCCGAAAAAAAGGCAGCCCTGTCTCCATCCGTCCGCGGGTGGCGCTTCTGATTGAGTCCTCGCGCGCCTACGGGCGCGGCACGTTGCTCGGCGTGGCCAAATACCTGCGCGAACACGGCCCCTGGTCCATCTTTTTCCAGGAACGCGGTTTGGGAGACATCGCTCCGCCGTGGCTGGAAAATTGGAAGGGCGACGGCATCCTGGCTCGGGTCGAGAACGGGGCCATGGCCCGCGCTATTCACCGTCTGCGAGTTCCGGCGGTCGATTTGCGCTATCTTTTGCCCAACCTCCACCTCCCCTCGGTCCGCACCGATGACCAAGCGGCCACCGGCCTGGCTTGGGAACACTTGCGCGAGCGGGGCTTCCGCCATTTTGCCTTCTGCGGTTTCGACGGAGCCGACTACTCCGACATCCGCGGCGCCCAATTCGCCCGGCGCGTCGCGGAGGCGGGCCTGCGCTGCCATATCTTTGTCGATCCCCGGCCGGCCAGGCAGGCCACCACTCTCAAACATGAGGAAAAGGGCTTGAGCGACGGCGACCGCGTCGCCCAGTGGATCAAACAGTTGCCCAAACCGATCGGGTTGATGGCCTGCAACGACATTCGCGGACAGCAAGTGCTCAACGCCTGCCGCGCCGTCGGCGTGGCGGTGCCGGATGAAGTCGCGGTCATCGGCGTCGATAACGATGAGGTGTTGTGCGAGTTATCAGACCCCCCGCTCTCCAGCGTGGCGCCCAACACCGAGCGCATCGGCTACGAGGCGGCGGCTTTGCTGGATCGCATGATGGCCGGCCACCGGCCACCCAACCAACCGGTGGTCATCGAGCCGTTAGGCATCGTGACCCGCGGCTCCACCGACGTGCTGGCCATCGAGGACCGCCATATTGCGGCGGCGGTGCGTTTCATTCGCCAGCGGGCGTGCGACGGAGTCGATGTCCGGGACGTGCTGCGGGCGGTGCCGTTGTCGCGCAGCGCCTTGGAACGGCGCTTCGCCAAAGCCCTCAACCGTTCTCCCAAGGACGAGATTTTGCGCGTGCGGTTGAATCGGGCCAAGGAATTGCTTTCCGAAACCAATCTCCCATTGTCCCTCGTTGCGGAGAAGATCGGACTGGAACACGGGGAATACCTGAGCGTCATCTTCAAAAAGAAGACCGGGCTGACCCCGGCCCAATTCCGCGCCCGGTCGCGCCTCGCGACTGCCGCCGACAAATTGCCCGCGCCGGGACAGAGCCGGCGATTTCAGCCCGAATGAAATCTCGGCGCCCGGCACGCCTTCAGCCGCGCCGGTGGCGGCGAGCGGATTCTCAGACACGAAATTTACAGGCGTTTAGCCGAACTTGAATTGAACGTGGCTGCGCGTTGCTGAGTTAACCTAAGTTCCTTTTGATTTTGCGTAAGTGCTTGCAAATCAAAGCAACGGCCAGAAAATGTAGCAAGTAATAATTGATTAAATCTCTTGACATACCTATGGTCCCGCTTTATTCTGTAG
>JBEKYR010000031.1:0-87688 GCA_049510745.1 Verrucomicrobiota bacterium
GCCCGGGTCATAGTGGGCAGCGACACGCACTATCACGCCGGTGCGGCCGTGGCGCGCAAGGCGGTGGAGTTGCTGCGCAGCGCGCACGCCGGAGGCAAGTTACGGGTCGCGCCCAACGAGCTTGTCTGGTTCGACAGCATGCAAGAGACGCTGGACGAATTGCCGGAAAGCGAAACGGAATTCATCGCCCGGCAATTGGCGCTGGCCGACCGAAAGCGCTTCCTGCCGGAGGAGTACGGTTTGAAAGCTTATTAAGATTATACATCACGGCATGAGGTTGACAGCGGCGGGCCGGCGGGGGCAGGATGAGGCGTCATTATGACCAAGACCAATCCGAGCTTCCTCAACGGCGTGCCTGAACTGTTGCTGCTTAAACTTCTGTCGCGCCGCGAAATGTACGGCTACCAAATCGTCAAGGCGATCCAGGCGCAGAGTCATGAGCTGCTGTCCTTCGGCGAGGGCTGCATTTACCCGTACCTCCATTATCTGGAAGTGGAAAAGCTCGTGACCAGCCGCCGCAAGGAAGTGGAGGGCCGCAGCCGCAACTATTACCAACTCACCCCGCGCGGCAGAAAACGGCTGGAGGAATTGTCGGCGCAATGGGGCCGTGTGACCGAGGGCATTTCCATTTTGATGCGAGGCGAACATGCGTGAAGCGGTTGTGATCCTGCGGGGGCTTGTTCCCTTTTTGAGGGTGGCGGACATTATTAAGTGAATGCTGGCGTCAGATGACATGCGGTTGCTCCAGGAATACGCGACCGGCCATTGCGAAGAGGCCTTCAGCGCGCTGGTGTCGCGGCACATCAACCTGGTTTATTCCGCCGCCCTGCGTTCGGTCAGCAATCCGCACCAGGCGGAGGAGATCACGCAGGCGGTGTTTGTCATCCTGGCGCGCAAATCGGGGGCGTTGCGGCGGGGAACGGTGCTGTCGGGCTGGCTCTACCAGACGGCGCGCCTGACGGCAGCCAATTATCTCCGCACCGAAGTGCGCCGCCAGCACCGGGAACAGGAAGCGCACATGCAATCCATCTTGAACCAATCCGAGCCGGACGCCTGGCCGCAAGTCGGCCCCTTGCTGGACGACGCCATGGCGCAGTTGAGCGAAAAGGACCGCAACGCCATCGTGCTGCGGTTCTTTGAAGGCAAGCCGTTGAAAGAGGTGGGCGCGGCGCTGGGCGCGAGCGAGGACGCCGCCAAAATGCGAGTCAACCGAGCCCTGGACAAACTGCGAGACATTTTCCTCAAGCGCGGAATCACGCTCCCGGCGGCCGCGCTGGCGGCGGCGATTTGCCAAAATTCGATCCAGGCCGCGCCGGCGGGATTGGCCGCCGGAGTGGCCGCCGGCGCCTGCCAAGGCTCGGCGCTGACGGCCTCAACATTAATTCTGATGAAAGGAACCATGCAAACCATGACTTGGATAAAAGCAACCGCAGCCGTCGGCGCCGCCGCCGTCATCGCGCTGCAATGGCAGCAAAACTCGAACGAAAAGCAGCACGTCAAACAGCTTGAAGAGCAAGTCGCGCAACAAACGGAAATCAACCGGGCGCAAAAGGCGGAGTTGGAACAGATGAAGGAACGAAACGCCACGTTCGCCAAGACGATGGAGAACATGGCGCGCGACGTGGCCAAAGCGCGCGCCGGCGCCAGCGCGGCCCGCGCCGTCCCGCCGCGCACCGCCACGGCCGGCGCCGCCCCGGCATCCCCGGCGGGTTCCAAGGGAAGCATGATCTCGGAGATGATGAAAGACCCCGACATGGTTAAAGCCATGCGGGCGCAAGAGGCCATGATGGTCAAATTGCAGTATGGCGCGCTTGTCAAACAACTCAATCTCGCCCCTGATCAAGCGGACAAGTTCTATCAAGTGCTGACTGACGGCGTCATGCGCAGCGCCGAGAGCGGATCGTCCATGCTCTCCGGCGGAGTTTCCGCGGAAGCGGCAACGTCGGTGGCCGACCAGCAGAAACAAACAGAGAGCGATCTGCAAGCGCTGCTGGGCGACGCCGGGTTCGCCGCCTACAAAGACTACCAAAAAACCGTGACGGACCGGACCGAGCTCATGACCCTGAAGACTTACTTCGGAGACAACCTCGCGTTGAGCGATGACCAGGAGCAGAAACTGCTTCAATCCATGATCGCGGTGCGGCAAAGCGTCAGGCCACCCACTGCTCCGGGTCTTTTTCAGATGAGCGGCGCGGAATATGTTCAACAGAAGGAGCAGATCAATCAGCAGGTGCTGGCGCAAGCGGCGGCCTATCTTTCCCCGGAACAGCTTCAAGCGCTGGGCAACTCCCAATCGAACTATCTGGGCATGGCACAAGCATCGATGGGGATGATGCAAAAGATGCTCGGCTCCCCGACAAATACAGCGGGCGGGCCGTAGGGGCAGGCTTACGGCCTGGCCCAACCCCGGCCTTCGTGGCCGAAGGAAAACAATTTCGGATGGAGGATTTCGGCCAGGATTTCGATCGAGTCCACCACGCGCGGGCCGGGGCGGTTGAAGTAATGGCTGCCATCGGCCAGAAAAACATTTTTCGATTTGACGGCGCGCAGTTTCCGCCACTCGGGCCGGTCCTCCAGTGACTTAAGCTCAAGGCACGCGCGGGGAAGGTCGAATCCGCACGGCATGAGAACGATAACGTCCGGGTCGGCGGGCGCAAGTTGGTCCCATTCCAGGCACGGAGAGTGCCGGCCCGCCTGGCCGAAAAGATTCCGGCCGCCGGCCAGGTCCACCATTTCCGGCAGCCAGTTTCCGGCGGCCCTCAGCGGTTCGAGCCATTCCAGGCACGCTACCGCGGGCCGTTTCTTGATCAGGCAGGTGGTTTGGATGATATCGACGAGCCGGTTCTTCAAGGGCCAGAGCAGGGCGCGGCCCTCTTCGCCCACGCCCAGGGCGTCGGCGATGGTTTGAATGTCCTTCCAAACGTCCGCCAGCCGGGCGGGCGCGATGGAAATGATTTCCGGCCGGCGCGCGGGCGACGGCGGGAGTGCTCTTTCCAAGTCGGCCAGGCTGACGGCGCACATGGCGCATTGGGCTTGGGTGAGAATCAGATCGGGGCGCAACTGCCGGAGGCGGGAGGCGTCGATTTCGTAAATCGAGGGGGCGCTTTGCGGCAGGGATTTGATCCGGGCAGCGATCTCCGCGCTGGAGGCGTCCGGGTTCAGGCGGGGGGCGGTGCAGACGGGAACGCATTGGATTTCCGGCGGGAAATCACATTCATGCGACCGCCCGACGAGCTGGCTTCCGCAGCCCAAGGCACAGACGATTTCGGTGCAGCCGGGCAGCAAGGACACAATCCGCTTCTGGCTCATGCAAAAAATTCAGGAGCCAGAATAACTCCGGCTCCAGAACGCAAAACAGCTTTTTGTGGCCCCCTTACCGGGCCACGGCCTTGGCCCCCGCCGCCTCGGCCGGGGCGGTTTTCTGCGGGGCGCCAGTCGTCTCTTCAGGAATGCGCATGCAATAGAAAGACCGGTAAACGAAGATGAGCGCGACGATAAAGAAGAACACGCCAATGACTGTTTTGGTGCTTTGCTCTTTCATGGTCACGGCGATCTCCGTGGCCAGGAGGCCAAAGAGGGTGGTGAATTTGATGACCGGGTTCATCGCCACCGAGGAGGTGTCTTTGAACGGATCGCCCACGGTGTCGCCCACGACGGTGGCGGCATGGAGATCGGTGCCCTTTTGGCGGAGGTCCACCTCGACGATTTTCTTGGCGTTGTCCCACGCGCCGCCGGCATTGGCCATGAAGATGGCCTGAAAGAGGCCGAAAAACGCGATGCCGATGAGGTAGCCGATGAAGAAGTAAGGATTGAAGAAGGGCAGCGCGAGGGCAAAGCAGAACACGACAATGAAGATATTCCACATCCCTTTCTGGGCATAAACGGTGCAGATGCGGACGACTTCCTTGCTGTCCTTTTGCGAGGCTGTGGTTGCGGAAAGGTTCAAGTGTTCCTTGATGAAAACCACCGCGCTATACGCGCCCGTGACAACGGCCTGGCAGGACGCCCCGGTGAACCAGTAAATAACAGCGCCGCCCATGATCAGGCCCAGGATGATCTCGGGTTGGACGATGCTCAAAGCGTCAATGACGGGTTTAAACGGACCGGCGACACCCGAAGCGAGCTGAATCTCGTACATTTTCTGCAACAACATGATGATGCCGAACACCATCGTGGTGGCGCCCACGACCGCCGTGCCAATGAGCACCGGTTTGGCGGTGGCTTTGAACGTGTTGCCGGCGCCGTCCCCTTTTTCGAGCTGATACTTGGCGTTCTCAAAGTCCGCGTCGAATCCGAAGTCGCGCTTGATTTCCGCTTTGATGTCTTTGCGCCCCTCGATCTGGCTCAGTTCATAGACCGATTGGGCATTGTCCGTGACCGGGCCGTAACTGTCCACCGCAATGGTGACGGGTCCCATGCCAAGGAAGCCGAAGGCGACAAGGCCAAAGGCAAAAATGGGCGCGGCAAAGGCGAACTTGGCCGGCAAGAGCGAATGCAAGGCCGGATTTCCGGAGAAATAATACGAGGCGGCCATGAGCGTCATGATGCAAAGCCCCATCCAGAAGGCGGAGAAATTGCCCGCCACGAAGCCGGACAGAATGTTGAGCGACGCCCCGCCGTGTTTGGAGCAGTTGGTCACTTCCTTGACATGGCGCGAGTTGGTGCTGACAAAGATCTTGGTGAATTCCGGGATCAGCGCCCCCGCCACTGTGCCGCAACTGATGATGACGGACAGCACCCACCACAAATCCGGTTGCGCGGCCCCGGCGCCGTCCTTGAAATCGCCCAGAAGCAGCTTGCTGGCGATGAAAGTGACGGCGATGGACACGGCCGAAGTCAGCCAGACCAGATGGGTCAAGGGCGCTTCAAAATCGAAATCTTTCTTGCCGCTGAACATGGCCTTGCTCACGCCTTGGTTGATAAAGTAGGAAACCAGCGAGGTCACAATCATGAGCGCGCGCATGGCGAACAACCAAATAATGAGGGTCGCGCAAGTGGCCTGGTTGACGTTGTCCGCCAGGGCCAGGGCGAGGAAGGCAATCAACGCCACTCCGGTCACGCCGTAGGTCTCAAATCCATCCGCCGTCGGTCCGACACTGTCGCCGGCGTTGTCTCCGGTGCAGTCGGCGATGACGCCGGGATTCTTGGGATCATCTTCCGGCAGCTTGAAGACGATTTTCATGAGATCGGAGCCGATGTCCGCAATCTTGGTGAAGATGCCGCCGCAAATACGCAGCACCGAAGCGCCGAGCGATTCGCCGATGGCGAAGCCGATGAAGCAGGGGCCGGCCAGCTCCTTGAGAAACATCAGGATGCAAATCATGAAGAACAATTCCACCGCCACCAGGAGCAAGCCGACGCTCATGCCCGAGCGCAACGGGATGCCCAGGGTGCGGAGCGGATTGCCTTTGAGGGCGGAAAAGGCGGTGCGCGAATTGGACACGGTGTTGATGCGGATGCCAAACCAGGCGACCCCGTAGGAGCCAAGAATGCCGACGACGGAACAGAGCAAAATGAGCACCACATCGCCAGCGTCCTTGTGTTGCAGGCCGACGAAGTAATAAAGCATGCAACCGGCGATGAGCACCCAAAGGATGGCCAGGAATTTGCCCTGGGTGAAGAGGTAGGTCTTGCAGGTTTCCCAGATCGTTTCCGAGACCTGGGCCATGCTGGAATGCACCGGCAGGGCCTTCGTCTGAAAGTATTGCACCAAGCCGAAGATCGCGCCGAGGAGACAGACCCCCAGGCCCAGGTACATCAGCGTGGTTCCGTGGATGCCGCCCAACCCGTCAAATTTCACCCCGGTCAGATCGGGAATTTTAATATCGGCCTCTCCAGCCAACACGCGGGAGGGAAGACCAAACGCGGCAGCCGTGGCCGCCGCCCAACACCATATCTTTTTATTCAACATAAAAAATTCGGAATGTGACTATTGCCACGAGAACGCGGAATTGCCAACTTCTTTTTGCCAAAAACAGACCAGATTTTGTTGTGGGCGCGGCCCGTCGCCAGCCGATCAGGACCCCTCATCGCAAGAAAGTGAGGTGAACCCGTCAACTGGCATGGCGCCGGGGAGGTCTTGACGAGTCCAAAGGTCAACGCTCAAAGTTCAGCGATTGATCGCGCCTTTGTCCAAACTCATTGACTGGACGGCCATTCAACTCGCGGCCGCGCGGATGCCGCAGGCGGATGGACGAAGTCCGCGGCTGGAGGAAGCGGGCCAATTCCTGCGGGGGCCAGAATTCATACCGTCGGAATCCGAGCCGGCGCGGGTGGAGTTCAACGGCCCGATGGATTTTCGTTTTCCCACCCCGCGTCCGGGCGACTTTGCGGAAAACAACGTCGTTTATGGCCGGCTCTACCGCTGCGCGGGGCGCTGGCGGGAACGGCCTGCGATCCTCCTGCTGCATGGCTGGAATGACCTCATCAATCATCAGCTTCGGTTTCCGTTGATCGCCCGCCGCTGCAACCGGGCGGGATTCAACGCGGCCACGCTGGTTGGTCCTTACCATTTTCAACGCCGTCCGCGCCAGCTTGGGGCGTGGGGCAATTTCTTGTGCCCGGATGTGTTGCGGACGGCGGAGGCGGCGGCGCAGGCGATTGCGGAAATACGGGCATTGACGGGGTGGCTGTTGCGGGAAGGGTGTCCCGCCGTGGCGCTGTGGGGCATTTCGCTGGGGGCGTGGCTGGCGGGGTTGGCGGTGTGCCGCGATGGGCGCTGGGCCTCGGTCGTTCTGACCGCGCCGGTCGTGCGCATGGATCGGGTGATCGAGGAACTGGCCTTTTGCCGGAGCATTCGGGAGGCGTTGCAGGGACGGCGCGTGGAAGCGGACACGTTGAATCTGACCTCGGCCCGGCCGGCCATCCCCAAAGAGAATATATTGTTGATCGAAGCGACCCATGATTTGTTTGCGCCGAAGGAAACCATCGAGGAACTCTGCCAGGCATGGGGGCGGCCCGACCTCTGGCGGCTGCCGCACGGGCACATCAGCTTTATGGGCGCGCCGGGCTTGACGGGCCGCGTCCTGCGCTGGCTGGCGCCGCGGCTGGGCGCATTCGGCGCGACAGAAAGGGACTTCCGTCAAGACTAAAACGCAGCGGCCAATCCGCCGCGCGCGTCAGGCCGATGCGCGCCGTCGCCGCCAGCGGGCCGCGCCGCCGCCGCCAACTGGCGGCGCGCGGGTTTCTGGCGATGAACAGCGGAGAAGCGGCGTCGCACAGATCAACGCCGTCGAGTTTTCGGTCGATGGCGAGGGCGGCGCACAATTTTCCGGGGCCGTTGCTGAGTTGGAGGGGAGTCGCGGTGCGGCGGTTTTGGCGCATCCACTCTTGGCCGAACTGGGCTTCGAGCGCGCGGATGAGCACCGCCTCGGCGCAGCCCGCCGGCTGGCAGACCGCATTGACGCAGAAGTGAAAGCCGTAAATGAGATAGACGTAAGCGCGGCCCGGCGGGCCGTACATGGCGCGGTTGCGGGCCGTCTCCCCGCCGTAACCGTGCGAGGCCGGGTCGTCCGCCAGGTAGGCCTCGGTCTCGACAATCGGCCCGCCGCAGAAACCGCCGGGCAGACGGCGAATGAGCCAGTGGCCCAGCAGGCGCGGCGCCACGAGTTTCGCCGACGGCTGGAAAAACGAACGCGGCAGGGGCGCAAACTTCATCGTGCCATCCGCCCCTTCAGATCTGCGAGTAGGCGGCGGGGCGCAAAAAAACGTTGCTGATGTCAGAAACGATTTCCGCGTCCGCGTAGCCGGGCGTGCTGCGCAGCTTTTTCCACTCGGGGTCGGCGCCGAAAGCGGCCCAATTTTTCTCGTGCGCCTCCTGGTTTTCGAAGGCGAGCATATAGGTCAGATTGGGCAGCCGCGCGCCGATGAGGGTCTGGCCGAAAAACACCGGCAGCAAACCGGCGCGCCGGAAGATGGCGATTTCCCCGCGATTGAACATCTCGACCTTCTTGTCGTTCGCCTTCCGGCTGTGGCTTTCGTAGGTCCGCAACTCGAAGAAGCGCCCTTTGCCGCCGCCGGCGAAAGTTGGCGTTTCCAGCTTCGGCATCGACTCAAAAGAAATCATGAGCGAGCTTTCCACGCGCACGTAGGCCGGGTCGGCCGCGGGGGCGTCGAGGAATTCCGCGCCCGCCTTTTTGTACTCGGCGTCGGCCGCCAGCCGTTGCGGCGTCGTGACCAGCGATTCGAGCGAGGGATGGGCGAGCAACACGTACTGGGTGGGGCTTTCCGGACCCACCATGACGCTGAAGACACCGACGCGCTCGATCCCTGCGCGGTTCAGCGCGGGCACGGCGGCGTCGCGGAAAAAACGGTCGAACAGTTCCGTCTTCGGTCCGCGCCGCAGACGATAGAGGCGCAATTCGTAGAATTGCCGTTGCGCGGTTTTGTCGTTGTCTTCAGCGGCGGCCGTTGCGCCGGCAGCCAGGGCCGCGCCGCCGGCCAGCGCCGCGGAAGTTTTCAGGAAATCACGTCTTTTCATGGGTCGTCACGGATTGGATTTTTCGAGCAGGCCGGCGGTTCAGTTCCCCCGGACTGACGGAGGATTGGGACGGCAAAGCTGACATAATCATCCTGTGAAGATATAGGCAGAGAACGGTTCCTGCCAGCCCAATGTCTGAATTGCGGGCGCGAAATCGGGTTTAATTTGCTTGCCCAATTGGCCCGAACCTTTAAGACTTTTCCCAACCATTCGATCGTCATGGCCAGCAAATCGCAGCGCGCGAAACACTCGCCGAAACGCCGCAAAAAGGCGGCCCGCCCCGCCGCTCGAAAGCGTCGCAAGCTCCTCCGCGCCGCCAGCCCGCCGCCCGCCGCGCCCGCCCCGGAATTGGTCGCCGACATCCCGCGCGACGGCGATGCTTACAGCCCCGCGCCGGAGCGGGAAAGCGCCCCGTATGACGGCGACACGGCGATCAAACTGTATCTGCGCGAGATCGGCCAGGTGAAACTGCTCACGCCGCAGGAGGAGATCGAGCTGGCGGCGCGCATCAAGAAAGGGGACAAAAAGGCGCGCGAACAAATGATCAAGGCCAACCTCCGCCTGGTGGTCAAGATCGCCCACGATTACGAGAATTTTGGCCTGCCGCTGCTGGATTTAATCAATGAAGGCAACATCGGCCTGATGAAGGCCGTGGAGCGGTTCGATCCGTCCAAGGGCGGCAAGCTCTCCACCTATGGCTCCTGGTGGATCAAGCAATCGATCAAGCGCGCCCTGGCCAACCAGTCCAAGACCATCCGCCTGCCGGTGCATCTGGTGGACAAGATCGCCAAGATGCGCCGCACGGCCATGAAATTGCAGGAAGTCTTCGGACGCGAACCGACCGACGAGGAATTGGCCGAGGAAATGGGCATGCCCGCTTCGCGCGTCGCGCAAATGCGCACGGCGGCCATCCGGCCGGCGTCGTTGGACGCGCCGATTGGGGACGATGAAAGCAATAATTTCGCCGAAGTGGTCGAGGACGAAAACGCCGACAGCCCCTACGAACAGCTCGAGGAAAAGACCGTGACCCACATGCTCCGCGAAATGATCAAGACCCTCGATCCGCGCGAGGCCACCATTTTGCAGTATCGCTTTGGCCTGGACGGCGGCAGCGAGAGGACGCTGGAGGAAGTCGGCGAAAGATTCGGAGTGACCCGCGAGCGGGTGCGGCAGATTCAGAACATCGCCCTGAACAAGCTGCGGAGAATGATCGAGAAACTTGAGGCTGTCAAAACCTGACCCGGCCCCCTACTTTCAGCCCCATGACAAAGCAGAACGTCACCATCGCGGAACTCGCCCAGGCCATTCGCAACGTCCCGGATTTCCCGCAGCCGGGCATCCAGTTCAAGGACATTACGCCGGTGCTGGCGGACGCCCGGCTCTTCGCGGGGTCCATCGACCTGTTGACCGGCGCGCTCCGGCCCGGCGCGGTCGATACGGTGGTGGGGATTGACGCGCGCGGTTTTATTTTCGCCGCCGCCGCCGCTTACAAGCTCAGGTGCGGCTTTGTGCCGGTGCGAAAGAAGGGCAAGCTGCCTTACAAGACTTACGAGGAAAGCTACCAGTTGGAATACGGCTCCAATACGATAGCCGTTCACATCGACGCCGTCCAGCCCGGCAGCCGGGTGTTGCTGGTGGATGATCTGCTGGCGACGGGCGGAACGGCGTGGGCGGCCGCCAATTTGCTCAAGCGCCTGGGCGTGGAAATCCTGGAGATTGTCTTTCTCATCGAACTGAGTTTCCTCAAGGGCCGCGAAAGGCTCAAGGATTTCCCCGTTCGTTCGCTCATCGTCTATTAAGCGAGCTGTGGTGAATGCCTTCTCCTCCGTCGATCTCGCCCTGTTCCGCTTCATCAACTCGTCCCTCAGCAACGGTTTTTTTGACTGGTTGATGCCCTGGGCCAGCAACCCGCCCGGGCTGACGGCCCTTCTCCTCCTGGTGTTGCTCGGCCTGATTTGGAAAGGCGGCGTCCGCGGGCGGGTCTGCGTCCTGATGCTCGCGCTGGCCTTGTGCCTGGGCAATTGGCTGGTGTGCGACACCATGAAAAACGCCGTCGGCCGAGTGCGCCCGTTTCAGGCGCTGCCCGGCGTTCACTTGCGAGTGGGCGCGGGTGGAAGTTTCAGCCTGCCCTCCTCCCACGCCGCCAACTGGTTCAGTTTCGCCCTGGTCCTGCTGGTCTATTACCGGCGGACGATTTGGTTCACGCTGCCGCCGGCGCTGCTGGTCTGCCTGTCCAGAATTTACAATGGCGTTCATTATCCCAGCGACGTGCTGGCCGGGGCCTTGCTGGGGGCGGGCTACAGCGCCGCCGTGATAGGGGGCCTGGACGCCCTCTGGCAGTCGCTCGGCCCCCGCTGGTTTCCAATCTGGCACGCCCGGCTGCCGTCGCTCGTGCATCCGGTCGCGGCGGAACGGCCGCCGGGGGAGGCGCCCGGCGCCACCGATTCGCACTGGCTGCGCCTGGGTTATGTGCTGGTGGCGTTGTTCTTCGGCCTGCGCCTGGCGTATCTCGGTTCGGGCAAGATCGAGTTGAGCGAAGACGAAGCGTATCAATGGATTTGGTCCAAACACCCGGCCCTGTCCTACTACAGCAAACCGCCGTTGATCGCCGGCGCGCAGTTCCTCGGAACTCACCTCTGGGGTGACAACGAATTTGGCGTGCGCTTCTTTTCGCCGGTCATTGCCGCGGTGCTCTCGGTCCTGGTGCTGCGTTTTTTGGCGCGCGAAGCGGGCGGCCGCCTGGCCTTCATCGTTTTTGTCATTATCTCGGCCACTCCGCTGACCGCGCTGGGCGCGACGGTGATGACGGTGGACCCGCTCTCGGTTTTGTTTTGGACCGCCGCCCTCGTGGCGGGCTGGCGGGCCGCGCAACCCGATGGGACAACGCTCCAATGGCTCTGGGTGGGGCTGTGGATGGGGCTGGGATTCCTGAGCAAATACACCAATCTTTTTCAATACCTCTGTTGGGGCGTCTTTTTTCTGCTGTGGCCGCCGGCGCGACGCCATCTGCGGCGTCCGGGGCCGTATTGGGCGGCGCTCGTCGGGCTGCTCTGCACGTTGCCGGTGGTGATTTGGAACGCGCAGCATCAGTGGATCACGGTGGAGCACGTGGCCACCGACGGCCAACTGGACCAAGCCTGGCATCGGACCTACGTCGCGGACTTCCTGCTCACCGAGGCCGCCGCGCTGCACCCGGTGTTTTTTGTGGCGGCGCTGTGGGCGGCGGCGGCGTTTTGGCGCCGGGGCCGGCGCGAACCGCTCCAGCTTTACCTTTTCAGCATGGGAGCGCCGCTGTTTCTGTTCTATTTCCTGTTGAGCTGGCACAGCCACATTTTGGGCAACTGGATCGCGCCCGCGGTCATTCCGCTCTTTTGCCTCATGGCCGTCTATTGGGAGAAGCGATGGGAGGAAGGCGCCACGCTGCTCAAACCGCTGCTGATGGCGTCCGTCGCCTTCGGCGCGCTGGCGGTCGTCTTCATGCATGATTCGAATCTGGCCAACAAAGTTCTGCACCGGAAATTGCCGGCCCGACTCGACCTCTTGCGCCGCGTGCGAGGTTGGAAGGAGACGGCGCAAATCGCGGGGCAGGCGCGCAAGAATCTCGAAAAACAAGGGCCGCCCGCCTTCATCATCTGCGAACATTACGGGTTGACGTCGCAGATCACGTTTTATCTGCCCGAAGCCAAACGGCGGGTTGTCTCCGACCCGCTGGTTTTTTTCTACGCCCCGCGCCATCCGTGGAACCAGTTTTATTTCTGGCCGAACTATCTGGACCGCGCCGGCCAAAACGCCCTCTTCGTCCGCCAAATCTCCCTTCCCGCCTTGCGCCCCGATTGGTTTTCCCGCTGGTGGCGCGGGGACCCGGATGTTTTTACACGTGACAAACCGGACCCGTGGCCCCTGCCGCCCGAGGTTCAGCAGCAATTCGACTCTTTCACCGACCTCGGCATCAAGGACGTTGTGGCCCATGGCGCGGTGGTCCGGCGCGTGCAACTTTTCGAGTGCCACCATCTGCGCTGACATGACCGCGTTCCGCGCCCACTTCGCCGTCGAGCACTACGACCTGGCGGCCACGCTGAGTTGCGGGCAGGCCTTTCGCTGGCGGCGGGCCGGCGGCGCCTGGGAAGGGGTCGTCGGCGCGCGCTGGGTGCGATTGCGCCAGGAGGCGGGCCAAATCTCCGCCGAAACCGCCGCGCCGCCCGGCGATTGGCAATGGCTGCGCCAGTATCTGCAACTGGACATCCGTCTGGACGAGGTCCTGGCCAGCTTTCCCGATGATGAACCGATGCGGAGAGCGGTGGCGGCCTGCCGCGGGCTGCGGTTGCTGCGGCAGGAGCCGTGGGAATGTCTGGCGTCGTTTATATGCTCCTCGACCAAGCAGATTGCGCAAATCCAACAGATCATCGCCCTGCTTTGCCGCCGCTACGGCACGGCGCTGGCGACGCCGGAAGGAGCGGAACCGGCGTGGTCGTTTCCCACCGTCGAGCGGCTGGCCGCCGCGCCCGCGATGGAACTGCGCGAGTGCAAGCTGGGCTTTCGCGCCCCGTATCTGGCCGGCACGGCCGCGAAACTGGCGGCCGGCGCGGTGGATTTGTCCCGGCTCTCCAAAATGCCGCTGGGGGAAGCGCGCGCGGCGTTGCTCGAATTGCCGGGAGTGGGCGTCAAAATCGCCGATTGCGTTCTGCTCTTCGGGCATGGATTCCAAGAGGCCTTTCCGGTCGATGTCTGGATCATGCGGGCGTTGCGGCGGCTTTATTTTCCGCGGCGCGGCGCGGCGCCCGCCCGGCTGCGGCGGTTTAGTCAAACCTATTTTGGCCCCCACGCCGGCTACGCCCAGCAGTATTTGTTTCATTACATGCGGACCAAGGCCGGCCGCGATTTTTAGAGCGGTTTAAGAACCAGTGCAGCCGGTGTTCGACGGAGAATGTGTTCGGCGAGGCGCCGAACACGGCGGGCGAGGGCGCCCGCGCTCCCCAAAACCCCTGCGCCTCAGCGGCTACAGTTTTCATGAAATTGCTCTAATTCGCCGGCCCGGTCCCTTTTTGGGCGGCAGTCTTGACAAAGAACGCGACCAGGCGCGGCGCGAAGTCCTCCAGGGTTGGATACTGATCGCGGTGGGCCTCATACTCGCCCAGCAGGTCGGACATCTCGGGCATCCAGAGAAACCCGTTCCGTTTTTCGGCCTGAATGGCGCGCCGGGCGGCCTCTTCCCCTTCATACTGGCGCAGGTAACGGATGACGCAGACGCGGACGAGCGACTCCTTGAACATCGTCTGTGCGGTGCCATAGGCCTGGGAGCGCATCTTCCCGGCAACCTGCGCAAAGAGGGACTCGCCTGCCGCGCTGAGTTCGGCTTGGTGGCGCTCGATGATTGGATTGGCATAGGAATGGCAAAATTCGTGGACGACCGTGGGAATGTGGCCGGTGAATACGGGCAAACCCTGCTGATCGGCCTGCCATACGCCGAGGACGCAATAGAGTTCTTCGCGGCCGTCCGCGGCGCGGAAATGCGGGCCATAGCAACTGCCGCCATTGAGCATACCCAGCACGACGGTGAAGCTGGCTTGCGGGCGCCGGCCAAAATAGGCGTCGAACCATTCGAGGTGGGCTTCCTTTTCGATGAGTGACTGCATCCGCGTCACCGCGGTCTGGTAGAGCGGGTGGTGGCGCTCGATGAACTGCTGGAAGGAACTGTCTTTGACGAACTGCTGCGCCGCCGCGAGGAAGTTGCCGGCATCGGGGGCAGTCCAGCGTTGGTCCAGGCCCTCCGGCCAGGGTTGGAGCGGGAGTTTGAGCTTGGGGTCATCGGCATCGGTCAAATGGACCGCCATGCTCATGACGGCGTCAAAGGAAACGCCGTTGGATTCGCGCAGTTCCCGGGCGAGATTGACCACCGTATGGCCGCGAAACTTCCTGAACTGCTTGTCCGCCTCATTGGCGTAGGATTCGAGCACATTGGGCATGTTGTACTCCCGGTTGCCGGCCAGGCGAAAGATAAGGCTCAACAGTTCCACGCGCGGATCGACGACCACCCGCAGCGAGTGGGCGGAGCCGGGGGCCGCCTGGCTGGCGGCGCTGTTGGTGGACTCAGCAGCCATTACAGTCGATTGAGCCAGCGCGGCTGCCGCCGCGATGGCGACGGCGGGGGGGCGGATGTATTGCATAAAGGTGTGACACGGCGGGGCGCAGAATTGTTTCAGAGAGGCATGTGTCGTATTTCAATTCTCGGATTTCAAATTTCGAGGGGGGTATCCCCCCTAGTGTAATGGGGTCTGATTTAGTTTGATTTAGTCTGATTTAGTTTGATTTTTGGGGGGGCCGAGGGGCCAAAACGACCGATGGGACCAATGGGACGAATGAACGACCCGCCGGCGGAGCGTCCGGAGCCATCCCTGCCTTGCCCGATGTGATGAGCATTTCATCGACGGATGTAGTAACACAGAATTATGGAGGGCGCAAGAACGATTTTGCGGAGAATTGTGAGGTCAGAATCATCCGCCTTTGCCGAGGCTACGGCGGACAGGGTGAAGTGAATGGAAGGAGGGAGCCGCAAGGAGCACAGAGACAAGGAGTTATGGAGGTTTGGCCGAGCCAAAAAGGAATCAGTGAACCGGAGAAGAATGAGCGAATCAGTGAATCAGTGAATCTAGGAGGGGGCGGAATGGCGGACGGTGCTGTTGACCGGGAAAGAGGGGGAAGGGGTGAGGTCTGAATCGACAGTGAGCGGGGCAAAGGAAGCGCGGGGTTGCCACAAAAATGCGCAAGGGGCACATAGATAAGGAGTTATGACTAAGAAACAACGACTTGCAACGGACGAAAACCCAAGAATGCGAAAAAGGGATGCGTTGACAGGATTAACAGGATGGACAGGATGAAAAAAACCGGAAACCACGCTGCATGTTGGCCGGGGCAGTGTGGGTGAACCGGGCGAAACGAAAAGGGTTTTGGCCGGCTCTGCGAGGACCTCGGGGCGCGCTTGGGTTGAAGCATGGACGTCGTGGACTTGGTGGACGGAGTGGACGGACACGGACAAACACGAACGGACACGGACAAACACGAACGGACACGGACAAACACGAACGGACACGGACAAACACGGACGGACAGGGACAAACACGGACGGACAGGGACGGTGTGGATTTTAGCCACTATCCAAAAGCCGAAGTAAAACGCGTCGTTGGCGGACAAGGGCGGTATGATTGGGAGAGCGCCGGGTGAGCCACGGAACCGGCTTCTTTTTTCGCGTGTTTCGTCAGGTGAGGATTCAGGAAACGTTTTCAGGGGCCGCTTGTTATTTGACGAACGAAATGAAGTCCGACACACTCCCGCCCGTCAAAAGGGTCGAAATGAAACGCTTAGGTCTTGCCTGCCTTGCAGGTTGCATTCTCGGTCTTGGGGTCCGCAGGGCAGCCCAAGCCAGCCAGGGATGAAAACACCGCCGCCCTCCATTTCCCAATCGCGCCCGGCCGTGAGCGGGAAGTTTTTTCGCCTGGGCGAGGCGAAGTTTTACCTCAAAGGCGTGACCTACGGCCCCTTCCGCCCCAACAGCGCCGGCGAGCCGTTTCCCGAACGCGCGGACGCGGCGCGCGATTTCGAGCTGATCCGCGGCCTCGGCGCCAACCTTTTGCGCGTCTATCATGTGCCCCCGCGCTGGCTCCTGGACCTGGCCGGGCCCTGCGGCCTGAAGCTCCTCATCGATATTCCCTGGAGCAAGCACGTTTGTTTCCTGGATTCCCCGGCTTCTCACGACGAAGCCTGCGCCGCCGTCCGCGCCGCCGTGCAAAGCTGCGCCCGCCATCCCGCCGTCTTCGCCTACAGCGTCGTCAACGAATTGCCGCCCGACATTGTCCGCTGGAGCGGCGCGCAGGCGGTGGAGGATTTTCTCGACGAACTGGCGCAGGTGGCCAAGGAGGTCGATCCCGAATGCCTTTGCACCTTCGGCAATTATCCGCCGACGGAATTTCTCAATCCGCGGAACATGGATTTCATCTGCTTCAACGTCTATCTGCACCAGCAGCGCCCCTTCGAGAATTACCTGGCCCGGCTGCAGATGATCGCCGACACCAGGCCGCTGGTCCTGGGAGAAATTGGGATTGACAGCGTCCGCGAGGGCGAGACCCAAAAATGCGAGATGCTCGACTGGCAGATCGAGTCCGCCTTCCGCGCCGGACTGGCCGGGGCCATCGTGTTCAGCTTCACCGACGAATGGCACAAGGACGGGCGCGACGTGCCCGACTGGTATTTCGGTTTGACAACGCGCGAGCGCCAGCCCAAACCCTCCTTCGAGGTCGTCCGGCGCAAATTCGCCCAGGCCCCCTACTTCCCGCTCCAACGCTACCCGAAGGTCTCAATTGTCGTCGCCTGCTACAATGGCGGCCGCACCTTGCAACCGTGCCTGGATTCGCTCACCCGCCTCAATTATCCCGATTACGAAGTCATCGTGGTGGACGACGGTTCGACCGACATCACGCCGCAGGTCGCCTCGCTCTACAAAAACTTCCGCACTCTCAGCCAGGCCCACCAGGGCTTGTCGGTCGCGCGCAACGCCGGCCTCTTCGCCAGCCAGGGCGAGGTGGTGGCGTTTACCGACGCCGACTGCCGGGCGGACGAGGACTGGCTCTACTATCTGGCCGCGGATTTGTTGAAAGGCTCGTTTGTGGGCGTGGGCGGACACAATTTTTTGCCGCCGGACGACTCGGCCGTGGCAGCGGCGGTGATGGTTTCGCCCGGCGGCCCCGCCCACGTCATGCTCACCGACCGGCAGGCCGAGCACATTCCCGGCTGCAACATGGCTTTTTACAAATGGGCGCTGGTCGAAATCGGCGGCTTCGATCCGATTTTTCACCGGGCGGGCGACGACGTCGATGTCTGCTGGCGCTTGCAACAGCGCGGCTATCGCATCGGTTTCAGCCCGCCGGCATTCGTCTGGCATTACCGGCGGCCGACGGTGCCGGCGTATCTGCGCCAGCAAAGCGGCTACGGCGAAGCGGAAGCGATGCTGGTGCGGCGGCATCCGGAGTACTTCAATTCGTTTGGGGGCAGCGTGTGGCAGGGGCGCATCTACACCAGCTCGAAGTTTGGCCTGACCATCCGGCGGCCGATGATTTATCACGGGCATTTTGGCACGGGCTTTTTCCAAAGCATCTACCGCGCCGAGCCGGCCACGGTGCTGCTGCTCTGCACCAGCCTGGAATACCACGTTCTGGTCAACTTGCCGCTCCTGGCGCTCTCGGTGCCCTTTGCTTCCCTGGCGCCGCTGGCCCTGACCAGTGTGCTCTTTTCCCTCGGCGTCTGCTTGGTGGCGGGGGCGCAGGCGCCTTTGCCGCGCCCCAAGCGCCGCTTTTGGTCCCGGCCCCTGGTCGCCCTGCTTTTCTTCCTCCAACCCATCGTCCGCGGCTGGGCGCGCTACCAGGGCCGCCTCCAGTTTGAGCCGACGCCGCCAAAAGCGCTGGAAACTTTCGAGTCGCTCGCGTTGCAAGACCGCCCCGAGGCCCTCGACCAGGTCGAGTATTGGTCAAATACAAAAATGGACCGCCTCGAATTTGTCCGCCGCGTCCTCCAGCGGCTGGGCCAGCAAGGCTGGGAGATCAAGGAGGACGCCGGCTGGAGCGATTTCGACGTCGAGGTCTTCGGCAGCCGCTGGGCGCATCTGCAATTGGCCACCGTGGCCGAGCCGCACGCGGGCGGCCGGCAATTGGTGCGCTGCCGCCTGCGCGCCGCCTGGTCGTTGTCCGCCAAAGTCGCCCTCTGCTCCATCCTCGGATTTGAACTGGTCGTCATCGGCTTCGTTTGGCACTCTCTCTGGCAGATATGGTTTTTGCTCCTGACCGTTCCGGCTTTCGCCTGGTATGTCAACCGCGACCGGCGCGATTTGCAGCGCTTGATTGCCGTTGTCCTGGACGAGATCGCGCGGGAAAACAGCATGACCAAGCTGCGCCGGGAGAGCCAAAAAACCGCCGCGCCGCAGACGGCGCCCCCTGAGCCGCCGCGCTGATCGCAGACTCCAATCGCACCCAAGATGAAGCCCTACCTCGATCTTCTTCAGAACATACTCGATCAAGGCGTTCCTCGGGGAGACCGGACGGGCACCGGGACCAGGAGCATTTTTGGGGCGCAGTTGCGTTTTGACTTGTCGAAAGGCTTCCCGCTGGTCACCACGCGAAAAGTCTTCTTCAAAGGCATCATTCACGAACTTCTCTGGTTCCTCGCCGGCGATACCAACATCAAGTACCTCACGGACCATAATGTTCATATTTGGGATGCCTGGGCCGATGACAAAGGGGATTTGGGTCCCGTGTATGGCGCGCAATGGCGGGCCTGGGAAGCCCCGGGCGGGCGGAAAATCGACCAAATCAGCCAACTCCTCCACCAGCTCCGGACCAAACCGGAATCCCGGCGGCATCTGGTCAGTGCCTGGAATCCCGCGGTGCTTCCTGACGAAAGCAGAAGCCCTCAGGATAATGTCCGCGCGGGATGCGCCGCCCTGGCCTCCTGCCACGCCCTCTTTCAATTCTACGTTGCCGGGGGCCGGCTGTCGTGCCAGCTCTACCAGCGTTCGGTTGACTGCCCGGTTGGCATGGTTTTCAACGTTCCGCAGTATTCATTGTTGACACACCTGATCGCCCAGCAGTGTGATTTGGAACCCGGGGACTTCGTCTGGACTGGCGGGGACTGCCACATTTACTTGAACCAGATTGAAAGCGTCCGGGAGCAGCTCAAGCGCGAACCCCGGCCACTACCAAAGCTGATCCTCAAGCGCAAACCCGCATCCATTTTCGAGTATCAGTTCGAGGATTTTGAAATCGTTGGCTACGACCCGCATGCCCCGATCAAATATCCAGTGGCGGTGTGATGCCGCTAAACGCCGCCCGCATGAGCGCGCCGTCGGTTGCACAAGCCGTCGGCGGTATGTGCAGAAATTGCCCAAAAGGCCCGCCCGCCGCTCCTGCGCCCACGCCCGGCCATCTTCCGTGTCCGCGTTTAAGATATTGTCGAGCAACGCTTTACACAAGCTTTGCCGTTTCTGGCATTAACCTTGCGTATGAGGCAACCGTGACTGAAATGAGTCACATTGAAAGAGAACGCAGTTTTATCGAAGCATATTGAATATGAATACTCCAAACGTCCCTGCTCCAAGCGCACCGCCTCAAGCTCCCCCCGTCGCCACCACGCCGCCCGCGGCGGCTGTGCCGGCCCAACAAACATGCACCTGCACCGGGTCCGCTCCCGCGACCGCTCCAGCCGCGGCCGCCCCGGCCGCCGCCGCTCCCAAACCGGCCGTCGGCACACCGCCCGTGGCCGCCAGACCTCCCCGCGTCCGAAAACCCCGTGTCGGGCACACCCACTAACCCGTAAGGACGGCAACAGGACCTGATTCGCGGCAGGGCCGGCGCTGAGGAGGAACGGCGCCGGCCTTCGCCACGTTGCGTACTCGCCCATGCCAGTCACTTTTTGGCGCTTTACTAATCGGACCGGTTGGTCTATGTATAGGGGAGGAAGTGCTTTTTATGAATACAACTTTAGCAGTTTTGGGTCTCAGCGGCGGGGAACTGATTATCGTTCTGGTGGCCATTTTGATCCTCTTTGGCGCCAAACGGATTCCGGAGTTCGCCAAGGGCCTTGGCCAAGGCATCAAGGAGTTCAAGAAAGCCTCCTCGGACGTGACCAATGAGTTGCACAACGCCATGAACCAGGAGACGCCCCCGCCCCCACCGCCGCCAGCCAAACCCGCGACCACACCCGAAACAGCCGCTCCATCCTCCACGGTTCCGAAGTCCTGATCGCGCCGGCTGATCCTCGATCATGGCAGAACCGAGTGATGAACCGCAGCCCGCCGACGAGCAGGTTGAAGGCGGCGCTGTAAAGACCTTTCTCGAACATCTCGAAGACCTGCGCTGGATGCTCATCAAGAGCGGCGCGGCGATTCTGCTGTCGATGATCGTCTGCCTGTTCGGGGTCAAACAACTGGTCGTCATTCTCGATTGGCCCCGCCTGCGCGCCGAGCAGCGGCACGTCGTCTTCCTGCCGGCAAATACCAACCAGATTGTCACCGTCCAACTCGGCTCGCTCACCTTGTATTCCGGCGAGGCGAAATCCAACAAGCTGGGGCCGATCGATCTCGGCGCCAGCCAGTTTGTCACCCTGCGCCTCAATCCGGTCCAGGTAGGCTCGAATACGGTACTTGGGCTGCGCGTCGAGACCAACGGCCCTCCCCCCGCCTCGCGCGGTCCCAAGCTCATGTTCATGGACCCGGCGGCGCCGTTCATGTTTGCGTTGTACCTGGCCTTCTTTGGCGGCTTGATCCTGGCCTCGCCTTTTGTCCTCTATTTCATCGGGGAATTCGTCATGCCGGCCCTCAAGATCATCGAAAAGAAATACTTCCTGCGCGCCTTTTTCTTCGGCACCGCTTTATTTCTGGCGGGGGTGTCGTTTGCTTATTTCATGGTCATGCCGGCGGCGCTCAAATTTGCCCAGCTTTACGGCAACTGGATGGGAGTGGAGATACCGTTCTGGAACGCGGTGGAGTATTCGAGCTTTCTCATCAAATTCATGTTCGGGATGGGCGCCGGCTTTGAACTGCCGGTCGTCCTGCTGGCGCTGGTCAAAATCGGGGTGCTCGATTATGCCAAACTCAGCGCCATGCGCCGTTACATGATCGTCGGAAACCTGATCCTGGGCGCGCTGCTGACGACGCCGGAAGTGTTTACTCAAATCTGCATGGCCATCGCCCTGCAACTGCTCTTTGAAGTTTCGGTCTGGATCGCCTGGTACTGGGAATTGCAGAAGAAACGGCGCGCCGCAAACACCTCACACTCAGGCGATTAAAATCTTTCAAAAAAAACTCGACAAACTCTGGATGGAAAGTTTAAGCTCACATAAAGAGTGTTTAAGTATGCTAAATAAGTCTTCCGTTTTTTTGCCGCTTGCCATCGTTTCGTGCCTGCTGGCGGGCTGCGCCGGTCCGGAGCAAAAGTTGGGGCGCGGCATCAACAACACGGCCGAGGTTTTCCGGTTCGGAGAAGTGCGCCGCTCCATCGAGCAAACCGCCGTCTTTGGCTCTCCCGATCAATCGCGCACCATCGGTTTCATTCATGGCATGGATCGCTCCCTCGAACGCGTCGGCGCCGGCTTGTATGAAGTCGTCACTTTTCCCATCCCCAACCATGCGCCCGGCGACTACGGTCCGATTATGCGCCCGGCGGACCCGGTCTATCCGGACAGCTACAAACCCAACTGGGTGATCACTTCCACGCTCCAGCCGGATGCCTCGCTCGGTTTCGGCGGTGGAGACGTGGCGCCAATCATCCCAGGCAGCCGCTTCCGCATCTTCGACAACTGACCTGAAACCGGGGCGCCACACTTTGCGGGGCGGCGGCGCACACGGCTTGGTTTCATGCTTGAAAAGGCCTCATCCTGCAAAGTCAACCTCCTGCTCAACATCCTGGGAAAGCGGGCTGACGGCTTTCATGAACTGGAAACAGTCCTGCATCCGCTCAACCTCTGCGACCGGCTGACCTTCGAACGGGCGGGCGAGGAGATCAAACTCAGTTGCAGCGACCCGCGCCTTCCCATCAACTCCAAAAACCTCGTCTTTCGCGCCGCCGACCTCTTTTTGGACGCCGCCGACATCCCTCCCAGTGAGGGCGTTCGCATTCATCTGCAAAAGCAAATCCCTCTCGCCGCCGGCCTCGGCGGGGGCAGCGGCAACGCCGCCGTCACCTTGCTGGCGATGAACGAGCTTTTTGGCCATCCCCTGCCGCCGTCCAAACTGGCGGAATTGGCCGCCTCGCTGGGTTCGGACATCGCCTTCTTTTTGCAAGGCAAACCCGCCCTGGCCACCGGCCGCGGCGAAATCATCAGGCCCCTGGAGTTTTTCCCCGCCCTGCGCGGCACGCATTTGCTGCTCGTCCACCCTGGCTTTGGCATCTCCACCCCTTGGGCCTATGAACAGTTGGCCCGCTTTCCCGCTGCCTTGCGCGGCGCGCCCGGACGCGCCGAACGGCTCATTTCCCTCCTCCAAACCGACCTGGCCGCGGCGGCCCCGGAGTTTTACAACTCCCTGGAAGCGCCGGTCTTGCGGAAGTATCCATTGCTGGAGCTGTTCCAGGAGTTCTTCCGGGAAGAAGGCGCCCTGGCGACCCTGATGTCCGGCAGCGGTTCAACCACCTTCGCCTTGACCGGGGAGCGGGGCCAGGCCGAGCAGCTTCTGGAGAACCTTAAAGCGAAATTCGGCCTAAACCTTTGGACGGCAATTGTCAGAACAAGCGACGGCTAACGCCCCTGCCCGGGCGCGAAAATCCGAATAATGCCTGTTTTGGGCCTTTTTCGGGCCTTTTTTGCCTGAAAACGGCCCCGGCCGCCCCCCTCATTTTTCCCGCTTTTTCCCGTTGACATTTCCCGCCGGGTCAGTAGTCTTGAGCCGAAGCAGATGTACATATCATCACGAATTTTATGAAAAAAATCCTACCCCTTGTGGCGTGCGCCGTGGCGCTCGCGTTAATCGGTGCGGCAACTCTCAGGTCGGCGGAAATGGGCCGCAAAGAAGGCAAAGCCGTCGTGAGAGCAGTTCATGGCAACGTCGAGTATGAATCCAACGGCTCCTGGCTGAAAATGAAGGTGAACATGGACCTGGCCCCCGGTGTGAGGATTCGCACCGGCCCGGATTCCTATACCGACCTGTTTGTCAATAATTCCTCCACCGTCCGCATCACCCAGGATACGTCGATGATCATTCCCGAAATGTTCCGCGTTGGCCCTGTCAGGGGAGCGGACACGGAAACGACCTTGGACCTGCAAACCGGCACGATCCTCGGCAACGTCAAGAAACTTTCCGCCAATTCCCACTATGAAATTAAAACGCCCCACGGCATCGCCGGTATTCGCGGCACCGACTTTCAAGTGACTTGCGTTTCGCAACCCAATGGCGGGTACGTCGTCACCTTCACCAGCGTGACGGGCGAAGTGGTCGTTTCGGCAATAGTCGGTCCCCCCGGAACACCCCCCACGGTGAAAGTGCTGCGGACGGGTGAATCCTGGACGCCGGGCCAGGGCGACGTCGTCCCAACGCCACAGGCGGTTATCGCTGCGGCGATAGACATTATCAAAAACTTGCCTGGCGGTATCCCTCCAAGCGTTAATATCCCGACCCCGCCGCCGAAACCGCCGCCGTACACCCCGCCAGTTACGCCCAGTTCGCCCTCTTCCTAGTTGGCCGGCGGCTGCGGTGAGAGATTTCACCCGGAGCGACTTGTGTTGCTCCGGGTTTTTTGTTTAGCTTCGGCCATGCGCCTGAGTTTTATCCGATCACCGGCTTTTTTTAGCGCGGCTCCCGTCATTCTTGGCGTGTGCGCCCTCGAGTTGGCCCACCTCGTGGCCTTCCAACGCATGGAATGGATGACCTACGACTGGCGCGCCCGCCTGGCCCACAGTTATGCCGGGGCCGCGGCTCAGAATGCGACCAACCTGGGGTTGATCGAAGTCAGCGACACCACCATCGCGGCCGTGAACAGCGGGGAATTCGGCTTCACCTTCGGCCTCTACTGGCCCCGCGAAGTTTATTCCCGCGGCTTGCATGAACTTTCCCGCGACGGTGTCAAATGCGTCGCCTTCGATGTGCTCTTCGCCGAACAGCGCTTCGATCATCCCGATGTGCCGCTGCGGGACGGGACGAAGGTCAGTTCCGACGAGTACTTTGCGCGTCAATTAAAAGAATCCGGCAACGTCATCCTGGCGGCCGACCAGGATTTGATGCCGCATCGGCTCTTTGCCACCAACGCCTGGTGCGTCGCCAACATTTCCGTCAGCCGCGATGCCGACGGCGTCTTGCGCCGCGACCGGGCCTACGAGGACATTCGCGTCTGGGACCCGCTCATCCAAAACGTGGCCAAGTCCTACGACTTCAACCTCCGCCGGACGAGGATCGAGCCGAACAAAATCATTTTTGTGCGCCAGCGGGGCGGGGAAACGGTGGAGTTCCCCACCGATGGCACGGGCAGCATCGAGACCACTAATATCCTCAGTTCGATTCCCCCCGGCTTTCCGCGCAAGATCATTCCCTACCGCCTTTACCGCGCCTGGAGCATGGGCATCCGCATGGCCTCCAGGGAACTCCAGCTCGATTTGGACCACGTCGATTTCGAGCCGGGACGGATTATCCTGCACGGCGTGAACGGGATCACCCGCACGATTCCAGTCGATAACGACGGCTATTTTTACGTCGATTGGGCCATGACCCCAAACGATCCGCGCCTGACGCGGGGCGCCTTCGAGGAATTGCTGGCCGCGCCGATCGAACGCGCCAATGGCAACACCGTGACCAATTTTTGGAAGGACAAGCTCGTGCTGGTCGGTTCGACCGCCACCGGCAATGATCTGGCCGACGTCGGCGCCACCCCGCTGGAGAGCCACACCTTCCTTGTCACCAAACATTTGAACGTGGCCAACTCCGTCATCACCGGCCGCTTCATTCACACCACCCCGCTCGTTGTCAGCCTCTTGCTCATCCTCCTGGTCGGCGTGGCCTCGGCCTGGATCACCTGGGGCGTGGCCAAAGCGGCCCACGGCAGTTTGCTCATGCTCGCGTTTGCCGCCGTCTATGTCATCGCCACCTTGATCCTCTTCGAGGAGTTCCGCCTCTGGGTGCCGATAATCCTGCCTATGGTTTGCGCCGGTTTCGTCACTCATCTTTCCGCCGTCACCTTCCGCGTGCGCGTCGAGCAATCGGAAAGAAAACGGGTCAAGCAGCTTTTCTCCCGCCTGGTTTCCCCCGACGTCGTCAATGAAGTCCTCAATGCTCCCTCGCTCAAGGTGGGCGGCATCCGGCGCGAGATGACCATCTATTTTGCCGACGTCCGCGGCTTCACCGAATTGACCGATGAAACCCAGGCCCACGCCGCCGAATACATCCAGCAGCACAACCTGAGCGCGGACCAGGCCGAAGATTACTACGACGCCCAGGCCCGCGAAACCCTCAACACCGTCAGCACTTACCTCGGTACCATCGCCGACTGCGTCAAACAGCACAAAGGAACCCTCGACAAGTACATCGGCGACTGCGTCATGGCTTTTTGGGGCGCCCCACTGCCCAATCCCCGCCACGCCGTGGACGCGGTGCGGTCGGCCATTGACGCGCAACTGGCGCTCTATGCGTTGAATATGGAACGCCAGGCGCGCAACAAACAGATCGCGGAGGAAAACGCCGCGCGCGTCAAGCTGGGGCAGCCGCCGCTTCCCTACCTGCCGGTCCTTTTCATGGGCAGCGGGATCAACACCGGCACCGCCATCGCGGGATTGATGGGTTCCGACGCCCACATCGTCAACTATACTGTTTTTGGCCGCGAGGTCAACCTGGCCAGCCGCCTGGAGGGCGTTTCCGGCCACGCCCGCATCATCATCGGCGAGGCCACCCACGCCGCCCTCAAACGGGACGATCCCAAGCTGGCGGAAGCCTGCATCGAACTGGAACCCCAGAAGGTCAAGGGCTTTCGCACCGCCGTCCGGATTTTCGAGGTGTTGTGGCAGCCCGTTTCCGGCGCCCCGCTGCCCCCCGGCAGCACGGAGTACCGCGAGCGCAAGGCCGCTTCCCACTGAACTGGTTCTTTGCCATGGCCTTGGCCGCCCTCGGTGTCGTGGAAATGATTGCCGCCAAATCCATTCCGATGCCCTGACCGAAAACGCCGGGAAAACTGCCAAAGAAATCCATTGACAAGCCTCGGCGGAAAGCACTATTAGAAGCGTGCCGCACCTCGCGCGGGCACAAGCTGTAGTAGCCTGCCTCGCCCTGATGCGGGCGAGGCCGATGAGTGATTTGCCGCAAGAACAATTACACATTCAAGGGCTTGATCCCTTGGAAGGGAGAACTTTTCGCGTCCGAAAACGCGATGGCCGGACCGAGGAATTCAACGAGGCGCGAATTCTTCTCGCTCTGGAATGCGCCTTCAAGGCCCACCACGGCCTCAGCCCTGAGAAACATTTGCCGGATGCGGTGCAAGCCGCGGTCAAGAAATGCGCCGACCATGTGGTCGAACGCGTCTTGAGCCGCGCGGTCAAGGGCGAGGAGTTGGAAGTCGAGCGCATCCAGGACGCGGCCGAGGACCAACTGATGACCGAGGGCCACCTGGAGGTGGCGCGCCGCTACATCCTCTACCGGGAAGAACGCCGCCGGACGCGGGTCGAGCGCGAATTGCGCGCCGTGTTCCAGGAATCAAAGCCGCCGCCGCCTGTCCCCAAAACCCCGACCGCCGCGCCGCCGGAAGAGCGTCCGCGAGCGGGGGGCCTTTCGGCGCAAGAATGGCTGCGCAGCATTTACGGCCAAGCCCTGCCCAAGCCACGGCCCGGTGAAACACTCCAAGAGGTTCATCGCCGCCATTTCGACTGCTGCCTCAACGAAGGAGAGTATCTGCGCCTGGTGGACGCCGAGTTGCTGGAGTTTGACTCCGCACGCCTCGCCCGCGGCCTGCGCCTGGAACGGGACCAAACCTTCACGGCGGCGGGATTGGAGGCGCTGCACGACCTTTACCTGCCCCGCGAAAATGGCCGCCGCCTCCAAACACCGCAGCATTTCTGGATGAAGATCGCCATGGGGCTGGCCTTGAACGAAGGCGCGGCGCGGGAAACGCGCGCCCTGGAGTTTTACGAAGTTCTCTCCACCTTCCGTTTCGTTCCCTCGGATTTGATCTTGCGCCACGCCGGCTCGCCCCATCCGCAACTGAGCGCCTGCCACGGGGCCGCCTCCGCCTCTGATCTCGAACACGTCACGCTCCAACCCGGCGGCCCGGCCTGCTCCTGGCTGGAGCCTTGGCACCGTGATGTTTTGGCTTTCCTGGCGCGGCCCCAACCCGGCGGCGCTCCGTCGGACCCGCAATTGAACAAAGGGCTGTGGGTGCCGGACCTGTTCATGAAACGGCTCCGCCAGCAGGGCTCCTGGACGATCTTCGATCCCGGCGAGGCCGACGGCCTGCGCCGCTGCCAGGGCGCGGAATTTGAGGCGCGGTACCTCGAATACGAGCAACAAGCCGCGCGGGGCGGCCTGCGCTTTTCCCGGCGGATAAACGCAGCGGACTTGTGGCGCCAGGTCCTGGTGTCGCTCCTGCAAACCGGCCAGCCCTGGCTCGGCTTCAAGGACGCTGTCAATACTCGTTCCACGCGGGACCACCGCGGCCCGGTTTGCGGCGCGGGCGTGGATGGCGACGTTTTGCCCAAGACCTTCCCCTACGAAGGGACCGCCTGCCCGTTGGGAGCGATCAACCTCGCCGCCCATCTGACGGATCGGGGCGTTGGTCTCGATGTGACGCAATTGCGGGCCACCGTCACCGCGGCGGTTCGCATGCTCGATAACGCCGTCGATTTGAGCGCCTACCCGGCGGAGCCGCTTCGCGCCGCCAGCCGGGAACAGCGGCCCATCGGCCTGGGTGTGGCGGGCTTTGCCGATGCCCTCGACCGCCTCCAACTCCAGCCGGCCAGCGCGGCCGCCGCCGACTTTGCCGACTGGAGCATGGAATTGGTCTCTTACTTTGCCATCCTGGCCTCGGCGGAACTGGCCGCCGAACGCGGCCCCTGTCCCGGCTATGCCGCCTCCAAGTGGAGCCGCGGCCTCCTGCCCCTCGACACCCTGGCGCTGCTGTCAAGCAGACGCGGCCTGCCCGTGGATGTCAACGCCGCCGCCGCCCAGGATTGGGAACCCGTCCGCGCCATGATTCGGCGGCATGGGATGCGCCACTGCGCCACCACCGCCGTCGCCTCCTGCCACGGCCCCGCCCGTGTCGCCGGCCTGGCTCCCTTCCCGGACGCCGGAGCGACCGACCCTTTCTGGCTGATCGAGTGCGCGGCGCGGCGTCAGAAATGGATCGACCTGGGCCACACCCTCGACCTGCCCGCGCCGGAACGGGACCTGGCGAAAATCTCGCGCCTCTACACGCAGGCCTGGGAAAAAGGGCTGAAAACCATCCATCAGTTGCTTCCCGCCGCGCAACTTCAGGAACATCCGGGCGTGGCCGGGGTCCCGGCGGCGATCCAGCCGCCGCCGGAAATGGCCGCCGCCCCGGTTTGATGTTAGGTTCCTGAAACGGTTACGAAAGCTCTTCGTTGACCGGGCCCGGCCGAGGCTCCAGCGGGTCAGCGCACCTGGAGGCGGTAGAACTGGGCGCCCAGGGCTGGATTGGGGTTGACAAAACAGTTCGTCCCGCCCTCAAGGGTGCATGTGCCGATGACCTGCCAGTTCAACAAATCAGCGGAAGACTCGATGTTCACCGGCAGGTTGGTAAGACCGGTGATCCCGAAACCGAATTGGCCGGCGTTCAGACTGGGTGGCTGTAACATCGGCGCTGCTGAACTGGCCGGAAATCCTTTCCGGATGGTGTTGTTGAAAGTGTCCGTCACATAGAGGTTGCCCGCGCTGTCCACCGCCACGCCGTAAGGGTTATTAAACCCCGCGTTGCTCCCCGTCCCGTCCGCGCTGGCACTCCAGCCCGGCCATCCCGCCAGCGTCGTCACCACCCAATTCGTTCCGACCGGCGTCACTTCCCGGATCGTGGAGTTCCAGGAGTCCGTCACATAGACGTTGCCCGCCAAGTCCACCGTCAAGTAAGACGGGTTGGAAAACTGCGCGGCGCTGTTCGTCCCGTCCGCGCTGCCAGAAGTTCCCGCCAGTCCGGCCAGAGTGGTCACCTCCCAACTCGCGCCGACCGGCGTCACTTTCCGGATCGTGTTGTTGCCCGAGTCCGCCACATAGACGTTGCCCGCGCTGTCCAGCGCCACGTCGCCAGGACCATTAAACCGCGCGGCGCTCCCCGTGCCGTCATTCGTACCAGTACTGCCCGCCAGTCCGGCCAGGGTCGTCACCACGCCCGCCGACGTCACTTTCCGGATCGTCGAGTTGTTATAATCTGCCACATAGACGTTGCCATTGGTGTCCACCGCCACGCCGGTAGGATAACTAAACCGCGCGTTGCTCCCCGTCCCGTTCTGGCTGCCCGTAACACCAGCCAGTCCGGCCAGGGTCGTCACCACGCCCGCCGACGTCACTTTCCGGATCGTCGAGTTGTTACAATCTGCCACATAGACGTTGCCCGCGTTGTCCACCGCCACGCCGGCAGGCTCATTAAACAGTGACACCCGCCAGTCCGGCCAAGGTCGTCACCATGCCCGCCGGCGTCACTTTCCGGAGGGTCGAGTTTAGCTCCTCCGCCACATAAAGGTTGCCATTGGTGTCCACCGCCACACCGTCCGGCAAGTTAAACCGCGCGGCGCTCCCCGGCCCGTCCGCGCTGCCAGGACAGCCCGCCAGTCCCGCTAGCGTCGTCACCACGCCCGCCGACGTCACTTCCCGGATCGTGTTGTTGATCGTGTCCGCCACATAGACGGTGCCATTGGTGTCCACCGCCACGCCTTGAGGCCAGTAAAACTGCGCCGCGCTCCCCGTGCCGTCATTCGTACCAGTACTGCCCGCCAGTCCGGCCAGGGTCGTCACCACGCCCGCCGGCGTCACTTTCCGGATCGTCGAGTTGGCATAATCTGCCACATAGACGTTGCTCGCGTTGTCCACCGCCACGCTACTAGGATAATCAAACCGGGCGGCGCTCCCAGTACCGTTCTGGCTGCCAGTAACACCCGCCAGGCCGGCCAGGGTCGTCACCACCCAATTCATTCCGTCGGGCGTCATTTTCCGGATCGTGCTGTTCTGGTGGTCCGCCACATAGAGGTTGCCCGCGCTGTCCACCGCCATGCCGGCAGGATAATGAAACCGCGCGGCGCTCCCGGTCCCGTCCGCGCTGCCGGCACTGCCCGCCAGCCCGGCCAGGGTCGTCACCACGCCCGCCGGCGTCACTTCCCGGATTGTGTCGTTGTCCCTGTCCGCCACATAGAGGTTGCCCGCGCTGTCCACCGCCACACCCCGAGGATAATTAAACCGCGCGGCGCTCCCCGTGCCGTCATTCGTGCCAGAACTGCCCGCCAGTCCGGCCAGGGTCGTCACCACGCCCGCCGGCGTCACTTTCCGGATCGTGTTGTTGCCGCCGTCCGTCACATAGACGTTGCCATTGGCGTCCACCGCCACGCGGCCAGGATCATTAAACCGCGCGTTGCTCCCCGTCCCATCCGCGCTGCCGGCAACGCCCGCCAGTCCGGCCAGGGTCGTCACCACCCAATTCGTTCCGACTGGCCTCACTTTCCGGATCGTGTTGTTCTGGTCGTCCCCCACATAGAGGTTGCCCGCGCTGTCCACCGCCACCCCCATAGGCTGCGCGAACCGCGCGGCGCTGTTCGTCCCGTCCGCGCTGCCAGAGCCGCTGTCCCCGGCCAGGGTGGTGAAGGTGTAGGGAGTGGCGTAATTGGCCTGGCCAAAGGCGGCCAGGGGCAGGACGGCCAGCCAGAGCAGGGCGCCCGGCAAATTCCCGGCCAGCCGCCGGAAAAGACTATCGGGTTTCGTCATGTATCCAGTGCCGGACCAGCGTCCGGCGCGATTTGAAGGGACAACGTTCTTTTTCATTGTTTGTGATCTTTTGTTTTGAATTGGTCCTCCGACCAGGACGCGCTTCGGGCCTCCTTGGCCCCGCTGTGGGGTCTGCCAAAAGAGGACTTCTTCGCGGTCATCAGCCGGTTTCATAGGCGAAGGCGTTGGTGCCTTCACTCATACATGCGCATTCGGGCGGGAAAAAGTATGGAGGCATTTCAGAAATCTTTTTCGCCAGTCCACTTCCTGCAAATCAGCGAGGGGCGTCCGGCCTCACTGAAATCAGGTCACCGGGTCCCTGCCTTTTCGGCATCTGCGATCTCCGCCCATGACGGAGCGCGCCAGAAATGAACCACCCCATCGCGCCCGCCGGTCGCCAGGATTTTGTCATCGGGCGAGAATTGGACGAAATACTGAGGAACATCGGTTTTAAAAGTGAGGATTTCACGGTCGGTCTCCAGGTCCCAAAGTTTTACCGCCGGATCGTCACTGCCGCTGGCCAAGGTCCGCCCATCGCTGGAAAAGGCCAGTTGTATGACACCTGTCTTGTGTCCGGTTAGAGTTGCCACTTCCTTTTTCGCGTTAAGGTCGCAAACTTCGATGCTGCCGTCCCAACTCCCCGCGGCGAACAGGCCACGGCTGGAGAAAGCCAGGGCGGCAACGGGATCCCTGAAACCAGCCACGGTCCAAATCACCTGCCGCTTCTGCAAATCCCACAGTTTGGCCGTCAGGTCATAATGCCCCGAGGCGAGCAGCTTGCTGTCCGGCGAGAACAACAGACACCGGGCCGTTGTTACCGGAAGCTCGAACAGAGCTTTACCGGTGAGAAGGTCATTCACGACAATTCGGCCAGGGTGCGAGGTCGCAACCAGTTTGCCATCGGGCGAAAGGGCGGAATCAAAGATTCTGCTTACAGGAGTGGCGACCGTCGTGGACGCGAGCAGCGATTGCGTTGAAAGGTCCCACTGTCGAAGCAGCGTCAATGATTCGTCGCGTGTGATTAGACTTTTGCCATCAGCCGAAAAGACCACCGGGTAACCCTCCATGTCCCGGCCAGCCTGGACTTGTCCAGTGGATGTCTCCCAAAGCCTGACGCCGCCGCCAACAGTGGTGGCCGCCAGGCGTTTTCCGTCTGGGGAAAAAACCGGCAATCCAACGTGGTCGAATCGATCCATGGCGATATTGGTAATGGTATTTTGTTCTCTTGAGGCCGAAGGATTCCAAAGCATGACTGTATCGTCCAAACTGCCGCTGGCCAGCGACCTGCCATCGGGTGAAAACGTCACAGCCCAAACCTCTTTCCCATGTCCACGCAGACTTCCCAGCATCTGGCAGCTTGGGATCTCCCACAGAGTAATATCATGGGTCTTGTTCCCGGTTGCCAGAAGCCGGCCGTCCGGAGAAAAGGCGACGCTAAGAATTGCAGCGATGGCTTTTGATAGAATCGCCGGCCTTTGCTTGGTCAACTCCCACAGCCCCGTAACCCCGGAACCGGCGCCCCAGGCCAGGAAGCGTCCATCCGGCGAAAACGCCAAAGAAAGGACGTTTTCGCTGGAATAGGAATTGAATGGCTTTAAGTCTTCGAGACGCCACAGTTTGATCAATCCGCCCCCGTTGGCGGTCGCGAGGATTTTGCCGTCGGGAGAAAACGCAACCCGGCCCCCCGGCTCGGGCAAGACGGACATCATCCGGCCGGCAGCGTAGTTCCACAGTTGCACGGGACCGTCTGTTTCACCATAGATGTTACCACCCGTCGCGATGGCCAGAAGACCGCCTGAAATGGCCAGGTAGGCTGCGTGGTTTGTCGTAGTGATGGTGAGAACGATCTGATGCGTCCGGGCATCCCATAATCGAACCAAGCCGTCCGCACCCCCGCTGGCAAATAACTTTCCATCGGGCGAGAAAGCCACGGACATAACCTCGGCGGAATGGCCGGCGCAATTGGCGATGAGTTCGCCGGTTATCGCATTCCAAAGTCTCACCGTGTGATCCGAACTGCCGGAGGCCAGCATCGTTCCGTCCGGTGAATAGGCGACGCAATTGACGTAATTCGAGTGGCCAACCAACGTCTTAAGCTGCTCGCCCCGGCTCTTGCCCCACAGGTAACGCCATTCGAAGCCGCGCAGGTCTTCCTGCCCGGGTTCAGGTTGATGTTGCGCGAGCATCCGGCGAGCGAGGCCAAAGTTTCCATCCTCCAAGGCGAGGTTCGCCGCGATCAGGTCCGAGGCGTAGGCGTTTCGCCGGGTGGCAGCTTCCCGCGCGTCGGCAAGCTGGCGCAAGCGGCTTTGCTCCCGCTCGGCCTCCAGGGTCTGTTGATGGGCTTTCTTCTCCTGAACGAACATCCAGGTAGAAACGCCCAAGCCGAGGATGAGCGCCGCAGTCACGGCACTGGCAGCAATGAAGGCCAGCTTGTTGCGCCGCACCATTTTCTGAAACAGATACATCTTGCCCGGCGGCCGGGCCAGCACAGGCTCGTTGCCGATGTGCCGCTCAAGGTCCGCAGCCAACCCGCTGGCCGTCTCGTAACGCCGTGTTCGATCCTTCTCCAGACACTTCATCACGATCCAATCCAAGTCCCCGCGCACCAGATTCAGCAGCTTGGGCGCATCGGTCTGACGGCGCTTGGCCGTGGTCGTCAACTCGCCTTCGCCCAGGGTGGTCAGGCGGGTGCTCGGCCGTCGCGGTTCCTCTTCGCGGATGGTCCGGCGCATCTCTTCAATCCCCTTGGCCAGCAATTCCTTTGCGTCAAACGGCGTCTTGCCTGTCAACAACTCGTAGAGCAACACCCCAAGGCTGTAGATGTCGCTGCGGGTGTCGATGTCCAGCCCGGCCATCTCGGCTTGTTCCGGACTCATGTACGCCGGCGTGCCGATCATTTGCTCCAGCGCCGTGTAAATGGTTTTCTCGGTCAACCGCTGCTCCGTCGCCTTGGCCACCCCAAAATCAATCACTTTCGGCACCGCGACGCCATCGTGTATGGCCACCAGAATGTTCGACGGTTTGATATCCCGATGAATCACTCCCTTCTGATGCGCGTGCTGGACGGCATGGCAAATCTGGACGAACAAATCCAACCGCTCCCCGGTGGAGAGGTTGTTCTGGTCGCAGTAATCGGTGATTTTAATCCCCTGCACCAGTTCCATCACAAAGAACGGACGGCCTTTGTCCGTGGCGCCCGCGTCGAACACCTTGGCGATATTGGGATGGTCCATCAGCGCCAGGGCCTGCCGTTCGGCCTCGAAACGAGCCAACACTTGTTTGCTGTCCATCCCCGGCCGGATGACCTTGAGGGCCACCCGCCGTTTGACCGGCTCCTCCTGCTCGGCCAGATAGACGACACCGCAGCCGCCTTCGCCAATTTGCTGGAGGAGACAATAGCGGCCAATCTTGTCGCCCGGCTTCTCGGCGAGAGGGTCCGAAGGGGTGGCGGTTTGCCCCGGCAATGGAATGGCCAGTTCTTTCAAGAAGTCGCCCGCCGGCGGTTCGAGGAATGGGTCGGGACTCTCATGGGCCTTAAGAAGCGCTGCGAGCCTGGCGCGAAGCGCCGCGTTCTCCGCGCAGGCCCGGTCAAGGTAGTTTTCGCGCTCCGGGCCACTCGTCCGTTGCAGCGCCTCGCGAAAGAGGACTTCTTCCCTGTCGTCAGCCGGTTTCATAGGCCAAGGTGTTGGTGCCTTCACTCATACATGCGTCATTTAGGCGGAAAAAGTATGGATGATTTTCACGCATTCCTTTCGCCACTGGCCCCGCTTCAACCAGCGCCGGGGCGGGAGGCTAACCGACTTCAACCACCCGCGCGCATCGCCACCGCCAGCCAGGCCCGGGCGTAGGCCCACCATTCCTTCGCCGTCGGTACGGCGATGCCCAGCACCGAGGCCGCCTCTTCGAACGTCATCCCCGCGAAGTAGCGCAGCTTCACCAATTCAGCCTGACGCGGATGGATGGCGGCAAACTGCTCCAGGACCTCATCGACCGCCAGCAGTCTCTCGTCGTCGTCCGCTACGAGAGGAATCTCTGCCTCATCCAGTTCGACGCGGTCCGCTCCACCACCGCGCTTCAGGGCCGTCCGCCGCCGCGCGCGCTCGACCAGAATCCGGCGCATCGCTTCGGCCGCCGCGGCGAAGAAATGGGCGCGATTCTTCCACGCCGGCTGGGCATCAGCGCCCAGCCGCAACCAGGCCTCGTGAACGAGCGCGGTGGGTTGCAGGGTTTGGCCGGGCGCCTCCTGGGCCATCTTGTGGGCGGCGAGTCTGCGCAACTCTTCATAGACCAGCGGAAACAGTTCCCCGGCAGGCGGCGGTTCGCCTCCCTCCATGTGCTCCTCACTTTTGGGAACGTCAATCCTCATGGCATCGGTGCTGGCATTCCTTTTCCAAGAGCTTGAACTGCGGGCGAGGCGTTGGCTGAACTGGGTCAGCGTCTCGTGTCCGTAGCGGCAGCCTGTGTATAAGACCGCCTAAAACTTGTCAAGATATAAAGAATAATCATTTATAATTGGCAGTGCGCCTGCGCCCTCTTGGCCGCCATGCGTCCGACCGCGAAAATGTTGGCGTTTTTTTCTTGATCTTTTCGCGCGAAGAGCCGATACTCGTGGTAGAAAACGCACCGGAGAGCGTGCGGCCGTTCTTTTACAAATAACATGGGAATTTACCCTGCCATGTTCGTGATTAAAAACACAGTCCTTGAACCGTAAATCAGTCCAAAGTGAGCCTTAACCTCGGTTGTGGCCGACAGGCCTTGACTGGACGTCGAAAGCGATCGACTCGGCTCTATCTGTTCCTAGTGACGTTCACAGGAACCGTTTTTACACGGCATTACGGCGGGGTTTTTTTGCCCGCTCCTTCGCGCTTGGTGCCCTGTCCTTTTTCTGCTATTTTCTTTTCGTGACAGGAAAAGATTTGTTTTCCGCCGCCGACGCCGCCCCGGCCGGGGACGAGGTCAGGGCCTTCGCCGCCCAGCCGCTGGCCGCCCGCATGCGCCCGCGCCATCTGGACGAGTTCGCCGGCCAGCGGCACTTCCTGGCCCCGGGACAATTGCTGCGCCGCGCCATCGAGGCGGACCGCATTCAGTCCCTCATTTTTTATGGGCCGCCCGGAACGGGCAAGACCTCGCTGGCCCAGATCATTGCCCGCCAGACCCGCGCCAAGTTCGAGCGCCTCAGCGGCGTTGACTCCAACGTGGCCGACATGCGCCGCGTCCTGGCCGCGGCCTCCAACCGCCTGGAAAACACCGGCCAATCGACCATTCTGTTCATCGACGAAATTCACCGGTTCAACAAGGCGCAGCAGGACGTGTTGCTGCCGGAGGTCGAGAGCGGCATCGTGCGCTTGATCGGGGCCACGACGCACAATCCGTTTTTCTTCGTCAATTCGCCCCTGGTTTCGCGCTCGCAGATCTTCGAACTGACCCCGCTGTCGGAAGAGGACCTGCTCCAATTGCTGCGCCGCGCCCTGGCCGACGCCGAGCGCGGCTTGGGCCGGATGAACATCCGGGCCGATGACGACGCTCTGCGCCACCTGGCCAAAGTGGCCGACGGCGACGCGCGCAAGGCGCTCAATTCCATCGAGATCGCCGCCTTAACCACCCCGCCCGACAGCGCCGGCCAAATCCACCTCGACCTTGCCGCGGCCGAACAGTGCATTCAGAAAAAGGCGATTGTCTATGACGCGGACGGCGACGCGCATTACGACACGATTTCGGCCTTCATCAAGTCGATGCGCGGGAGCGACCCGGATGCGGCGTTATACTGGCTGGCCAAGATGATCCACGCGGGCGAAGACCCGCGCTTTATCACCCGGCGCCTCTTGATTTGCGCCGCCGAGGACGTCGGCCTGGCGGACCCGATGGCCCTGGTCCTGGCGAGCGCCGCGCATCAGGCGGCTGAGTTTGTCGGCTGGCCCGAAGCGCGCATTCCGATTGCGGAAGCAGTCCTTTACATTGCCACCGCCCACAAAAGCAACAGCGCCTGTCTGGCCATCGACGCCGCGCTGGAGGATGTCCGCTCCGGCCGGACTCTGCCCGTTCCGCAACGGCTGCGCGACGCCAATTACGCCGGCGCCCAACGGCTGGGGCACGGGGCCGATTACCAATACGCCCACGATTTTCCCGGCCATTTCGTGCCCCAGGATTATCTGGGGGCGGCCCGGACGTATTACGAACCGACCGATCAAGGCTCGGAAAAGAAGATCAAGGAACGGCTGGAAAAATGGCGCGAACAGCTCGAGGCCGCGCGCCGCCAGCCGCCCGCGCCATGAATTCCAAAGCCGATCTCCGCCGCAGCCTGCGCGCCGCCATCGACCGCCTGGGCGCGGCCGAACGCGCCGCCGCCTCCGCCCAGGCCCGGAACCTCTTGCGCCGCCAACCCGTTTGGACCAGCGCGCAAGCCATCCTCTTTTATGCCCCGATCGCGGGCGAAATCGATTTGACTCTCTTGCTGGAGGAAGCGGTCGCGGCGGGCAAGGCGGTGGCCCTGCCGGGTTTTGTGGCCCGCACGGGAACCTACGACGCCTTTCAAATCTCTCACCTCGGACGCGATTGTGTTCCCGGCAAGCTCGGCATCTCCGAACCGTCCCCGTCCTGCCCGGCTTTTCCGCTGAACCGGCTGGACTTGGCGCTGGTGCCCGGGTTAGGATTTGACTTGTCCGGCCACCGCCTGGGCCGGGGCAGGGGATTCTATGATCGCCTGCTGGCGGGCCTGGCGGGGACCAAATGCGGGGTCGCCTTCGATCCGCAGATTGTGGCGCGGGTTCCGGCGGAGACACACGATATTCGCATGAATTTTATACTGACACCGACGCGGTGGCTGGCGGTTTCCGGGCCGGGGGCGGAGCAGCCATGAATTCGACCCTTATTGCCGGCGCGGCCCTCTTTGTCCTTGGCATTCCCTTCGGGTTTTTGCTTTTCCTTTGGCGGGAGCGGTACCGGCGCGCGCGCGACGAACTGGCGGGCAACTCGATCCTGGACAAAGCGCGGCGCGAAGCGGAATCCATCACGCGCGACGCCCGGCTGGCGGCCAATGAAGAGGCCCTCGAGTTGCGCTCCGAAACCGAACTGCTCGTCGCCGCCCGCCACAAGGAAATCGCCGCCGCCGAACAACGCCTCAGCACCCGCGAGGAACTGGTCAACGGCCAGTTGGAAAACCTCGTCACCGAGGAAAAATCGCTCCGCGCGGAAAAGGAGGAACTGCGCGGCAAATCGGCCGAAATCGACCAGGCGCGCCAGGACGCCCTCCAACTGGTCGCCCAGCGCCGTGCCGAACTGGCCGCCGTCTCCAAGATGAGCGAGAGCGATCTGCGCGCCGCCTTCCTCAAGCAGGTGGAACAGGAAAGCTTGCGCGACGCCATGCAACTCTCCCAGCACATCCAGGAGGAGGCCCGGCTCCAGGCCGAAGAAAAAGCCCGCCGCATCATCAGCCTGGCCATTCAGCGCTACGCCGGCCAGCACAGCTTCGAAACCTCCACCGCCACCGTCAACATCAAGGGCGAGGAGATGAAGGGCCGCATCATCGGCCGCGAAGGCCGCAACATCCGCGCTTTCGAGGCCGCCACCGGCGTCACCGTCCTGATCGATGACACCCCGGGCGCGGTCGTCCTCTCCGGCTTTGATCCGGTGCGGCGCGAAATCGCCCGCGAGGCCATGGAACGCCTTATTCTTGACGGCCGCATCCATCCCGCCCGCATTGAGGAAATCGTCGGCAAGGTCTCCCAGGAAATGGACGCCGTCATCCTGCGCGCCGGCGAGGAAGCCGTCATGAAACTGGGCCTGGCCCCCATGCACCCTGAATTGATCAAGCTCCTCGGCCGCCTCCATTTCCGCCACAGCTTCGCCCAGAATATCCTCCAGCATTCCGTTGAAGTCGCCCAGTTGACCGCCCTGATGGCCGCTGAATTGGGCATCGACGTCGCCGCCGCCAAACGCGCCGGCCTGTTGCACGACATCGGCAAGGCGGTCAACCACGAGATCGAGGGCGCCCACGCTTTGGTCGGCGCCGACATTGTCAAGCGTTACGGGGAATCCGAGGAGGTCGCCAACGGCGTGGCCTCCCATCATGGCGAGGCGCCGCAGACCGGTTTGCTCGGTGTTCTCGTCAGCGCCGCCGACGCGATCAGCGCCTCCCGGCCCGGAGCGCGCTCGGAAACGGTCATGACTTACATCAGGCGGGTGGAGGACCTCGAACGCATCGGCCTGTCCTTCCCCGGGGTGGAAAAATGTTTTGCGCTGCAAGCGGGCCGGGAATTGCGCGTCCTGGTCACGCCCGGCCAGGTGACCGATGAGCAGGCCTATTTCCTGGCCCGCGGCATCGCCCGCAAGATCGAGGAGGAACTTCAGTATCCGGGCCAGATTCGCGTCACCATCGTCCGCGAAACCCGTTGCGTCGAGTTCGCCAAGTAACTGCGCCTACCGGCCCTGGTTAATCGTCGAAGGCAGCGGCCCTTCCCAACTCTGCGGCTGGTTCCACGGCGTCTGCGGAATGTCGTCCGCGTCGTCCGTGGCGCAGCCGCCCAGCAATCCGGCCGCCGTCCCCAACAACAGGGCGCATAAAACTGTGCGGAGCATTTTCATCAATAGAGCACTTCGTCGCCTTCCATCACTTCGCCTCTTTTCCAATCCGGCAGGATGTTGGCCACGCTGCGGTCTTTTTGCACACTGGAAATTCGCACCTTGCCGATGAGCCTCCCGCCCCGGTTGACCATCATCTCGCCCCGTTCCTTGGCTCCCTGCTCATCGCCGATGTCCAGCACCACAAAATCATATTTCGGATCCACCGCCAGAATCTTGCCCCTCAATCCGGTCGGCAGCGGCACCGGGCCGCTGGAACCAAAAAGTTGTTTCCACCGCTTGTCCAGATCGTTGTAGGAGGCGAGCAGCAACTTGTTTTCCTTGCTGACCGCGTCGCGCGCCTTCTTGGTTTTGTCCAACTCCTCAATCAGCCCTTTGATCTGGCCGGGTTCGAGCGGGATCTGCGCCCATTGTTCAAGCTTTTGCTGGGCGGTGTCGCGATCGGCGCGGGTCTTTTCCAAGTCAGCCGTCAACTGGGTGTTGCGCTTGTCCAATTCCGCGGCTTTGGCGTTGGCGCCGTCCAGCTCGGTTTTGGTCTGGGCCAGGTCTTTCTTGGTGGTGTCCAATTCCGCCTTGGTCTTCTTCAGATTGGCTTCAGCGGTCAGGCGCGTCTTGTTTTCGGCGGTGTACTTATTGTTCCAGTCGTCGCGGGCGGCCCGGGTGGTGACGATGATGTCTTGAACTTTCACGAAGCTCACCGCGCCGGCGGCCAACCCGGCGACAATCGCTATGATCAGGCAGATTCGAAGCAACATTGAATTAATCCTTTTTAACTTTCATTAAACAGTACCCAGAACCCGCCCCCGTGTCAACGCCCTCTTTTTTGATTGATTATTGGGCGGAGATGTGCCTGAATCTGTTCCCGGAGAAAAACCCTTGTCCAAAGGAGACGAGATTATGCATGCAAAAAGACCTTTTGCCGGCAATCACGGCGATTTCTTGGCGCAACCCGTGCTTGTTTTCCTGGCTGCCGGAGCGCTGTTGCTGGCGGCGGCTGTTCCCAGCGGCATCGCCCAGACTGCGGCCCAGTTGATTTCCACCCGTTCCACCGCCTTTCCGCTGCCCGCCGGGGGCAACGGCGACTCGGTGGACCCGCAAATCAGCCCGGATGGGCGGTTTGTGCTCTTCAACAGCACGGCGGTGAATCTGGTCCCGAACACCGGCGGGCAGTTGTGTTCCCAAGTCTTCCTGCGCGACCGCTCCAGCAATTCGACCACCCTGGTCAGCGTCAATCTTAACGGCTTCGGCGGCAACGGCAACTCGACCTATGGCGGGATGTCGCCGGACGGCCGCTACGTGGTCTTCACCAGCGATGCCAGCGATTTGGTGCCCGCGGACACCAATGGATTCAGTGACGTTTTCGTGCGGGACTTGGTCGCCGGGACGACGGTCCTGGCGAGCGTCTCCACCGGCGGCGTGCAGGGGAACGGTCCGTCCAGCCAGCCTGTTATGACCCCGGACGGCCGTTATGTGGCGTTCATCAGCACTTCAAGCGACCTTGCCAGCGGAAGCCATGACAATCCTGACATCTTCGTGCGCGATCTGGTGGCGCAGGCAACGGCCGCCATGAGCACTGTGGCGACTGGCTCCCCGACCGGCGCGGCCATTTCCAGCCTTTCGATCACCACGAACGGGAGATATGTGGCGTTTTTCAGCACGGCCCTGAATTTGGTTTCCGGCGTGACGCAAGCCGGCGGCGAAGTGTACGTCCGCGACTTTGTCGGGGGCCGCATCATTTGGGCGAGCAGCAATGCCACCACCACGGCACACGCGATTTTGGGAGGCACCACTCCGGCCTCCGAACACCCCGTCATCAGCGACGACGGGACGTGGGTGGCCTTCAAGACCGGCTCAAATAGTGCGGCGGGCGGCTCGGCCGTCATTTTTCAATATAACTCCGTCACGGCGGCGCTCACGACGGTTTTTACCAACGGGATTTACGCGACGTACGGCGACGATGTTTATGGGCCGGAAATGACGCCGGACGGGCGTTTCATTGCCTTCACGTCGCGAGAACAGGGAACCGCCACCAACGGCAGCATCCGCCTCTGGGATTCCCAATCCGCCACCAATGTGCTGGTCAGCACCAATCTGAGCGGCGTTTATTCGGCCAACACAATGGCCCAGGCGCCGGCACTCACTCCGGATGGGCGTTATGTCGTGTTCCTGAGCAACGCCGGGGATTTGACCGCCAACTCGGTTTCCAACGGCTCGCACATTTTCCTCTCTGACACTCAGGGGGGAACCGTGACGTTGCAGGATGTGGATTCCAACGGGGTCGGCTCGACCGATTTCACGGGCACCATGCCAACTCTCAGCACCAACGGCCAGTTTATCGCCTTTTCCGGACCGGACGGCGCTCTGGTGCCCGCGGATTTTAACGGCGCGAACGACGTCTTCGTGCGGGACGCCGCCGGCGGCACGACGCAATTAATTTCGCAACGCAACCTGTCCCTGCCAATGCGGTCGGGCGACAGACTTAGTTCGGAAGGCCCGTTTTCCATCAGCGCGGACGGACGCTGGGTGGCCTTCGCCAGTTATGCGAATGATTTGGTTCCGAATGACACCAACAACGCGCGCGATGTTTTTGTCTGCGACCGCTGGAGCAGCAGCAACTTCCTGGTCAGCGTCGGGCAAAATGGCGGTTCCGCGCTGGGAGGGGACTCGATGACGCCGGTCATCAGCACCAACGGGCGATATGTCGCGTTCGTCAGCGCGGCGACCAATCTGACGGCGGGCAACGTGTTTACCAATCCCGGCGTTTACAATGTTTTTCGCACAGACCTCCAGACGCAGACAACGGTCCTGGTGAGCGTGAGCACCGACGGGGTGCAATCGGGGACCAACGATTCCACCAGCCCGGTGATGAGCCAGGACGGCCGGTATGTGGCCTTTCTCAGCAAGGCGCGCAATCTGGCGCCGGGGCAGACGGGACTGGGGTCGAGCACGTTTTTGTACGATTTCAACGGGGGAACGTCCCTCGTCCTGCCTGGAAGCGCAACAAACGCAACCTTTCCTCCGACGATGAGCGCCGACGGACGTTATATTGCTTATCCCGGTACGACTAACTTGTACACCCAAGTGCTCGTTTGGGACACGCAGCAGGGGAAGAACATCTACTCCAACACCGCCAGTTCCGCGGCGATCAGTCCCGATGGGTCGCGCTTGCTCTACCAGAACGGCGCAACTCTCAAGGTCCAGGACTTGGTCCACGGCACCAACATGCTCACGGCCACGGGCGCGCAAACAATCCGAACTCCCGGCGTCTGGAGCGGCAACGGGCGGTTTGTCGCCCTGGTCACTTCCTCGGCCATTTCAGCATTGGATGGCAATAATACCAATGACGTTTACCTCGCCGATCTGCTGACTCCCACGCAGATTTTGGTCAGCGTCAATTCGAGTCTGACGGGCAGCGGCAATGCCGCCTCTGATTGGCCGGCGGTCAGTTGGGACGGGCGGTTCGTGGCCTTCCGCAGCTTTGCCACCAACCTTGTCCCCGGCCACACCATCGCGCCAGACTTGTATCTCTACGACAGAGTCACCGGCACGAACAGCCTTCTGGCGCTTGAGCAACCGGCGTCCGACTGGACAATGCGGCCGTCCAAACCGGTGTTCAGCGTGGATGGGAGTTCCGCCGCCTTTCAAAGCTACGGCTCCGGACTCAGTTTCGGCCATCTCAGCCGCTTGCAGGATGTGTTTGCCGCTGTGCTGCCTCCCGCCGCCAATGCGGACACCGACGGCGACGGCATCCCGGACTGGTGGATGATCCAGTACTTTGGGCATATCACCGGCCAGGCCGGCGACCAGTCGCTCGCCCAGGACGATCCCAACGGCACCGGCATGACAACCCTCCAGGATTTTATTGCCGGCATGAACCCGACTGATCCCAAATCGGTCTTTCAAGCCTCAGTTGTGCCGCCGGCCTCATCGGGCGGGGACGTGACGCTCGTTTGGTCCGTGGTGGCAGGCCGGACCTACTCTGTGCAATACAAGAACAACTTGGAAGATCCCGTCTGGCACGCTTTGCGCGGCACTCCCGCCATCAACGGCACCCAGGCGCAATTTGCCGTGCCGACTGATCAGACGAGCCGCTATTACAGGATCGTGGTCGTAGCGCCCTGAGAGCGCGTTTTAAAAAAACGCTCTTACCAATAAAAGTAAGGAGCGCTGCCTGTCCTGTTCTGCATGTCTTTGAAATTCCGCCACTCAACATGGCCGTCGAGCATGGCGACATTGCCGCCGAGAGGGACGGTTCCGTTCAAATGCGGACTGAGGTGACCTTGCACCTGGCCGTATGCGTTCACGTACCCGCCGGGGATGTTCACCCAATTGTAGGTGAGCATCACGGCATAAACAGAGGAGTTTCCCGTATTGTTCAGGTTCGCATCAGCCACCAGCGCGCGCGAGGCCGGTTTGACCGGAAGGAGCTGAGTGTAACCAATATAGGGGGGCGCTCGCTGTGTGGTTAAAGTGAGATTCATGTTCGTGGCGAAAGAGCCTCCAAAACTTGCGGTGCCGTACAGGGTGCTGGCATAACCGAGGACACTAAAGTTGGGGCCGTCATAATTAAACAGGCGCAGATTGTCCTGCTCTGTAAAACGCGGAGCAGTCCCCGGACAATACAAGTCATTCCACTTGACACCGGTATTTGTGACAAAGGAAACGATAGACCCCGTAGTGTCCCATGCCCAATTTCCGAGACTATTGTAGGGTAGGTTGTCCTGGTTTTCGTTGCCAAAGATTTGCAGGGCCAAGTCGTACTGCTGCAAATTGGCGGCGCACTGCGCGATGATGGTTTTCCCGGCGCCACGGCCCAGCGACGGCAACGCCATGACCGCCAGCAGCGCCACAGCGGCCAGGAGGGCCAGAAGATCAACCCGCGTGAAACCGGAATCATCCGGCTGCGGACCGTTCAGTTTTTCAGCCGTTTTCACTTCTCTCCTCGAGAGAGCTTTGTTCCCAGGAACATACAAATACTGCCCCCGCCAAAGCAAGCCGATTCCGCCAGCCGATTCCGCCAGATTGCCTTTTACCAATAGAAGTAAGGAGAACTGCTTGTCCTGGGCAGCATGGCTTTGAAATTTCGCCACTCAACATGGCCGTCGAGCATGCCGATATTGCCGCCGAGAGGGACGGTTCCGTTCAAATGCGGGCTGAGGTGGTCTTGTTCCTGGCCGTATGCGTTCACGTACCCACCGTCGATGTTCACCCAATTGTAGGTGAGCATCACGGCATAAATAGAGGAGCTTCCCGAATTGTTCAGGTTCGCATCAGCCACCAGCGCGCGCGAGGCCGGTTTGACTGGAAAGGGCTGGGTGGCGCCAAAATAGGTGGGTGCTCGCTGTGCGGTTAAAGTGATATTCATGTTCGTGGCGAAAGGGCCTGCAAAACTTGCGCTGCCGTACAGGGTGCCGGCATAACCGAGGACTCTAAAGGAGGAGGGGTCATAATTAAATAGGCGCAGATTGTCCTGCTCGGTAAAACGCGAAGAAGTCCCCGGACAATACAATTCATTCCACTTGACACCGGTATTTGTGATAAAGGAAACGACAGCCGGAACCATGTCCCATGGCCATCCGCTATCATTGTAGGGTAGGTTGTCCTGGTTTTCGTTGCCATAGATTTGCAGGGCCAGGTCGTACTGCTGCAAATTGGCGGCGCACTGCGCGATGATGGTCTTCCCGGCGCCGCGGCCCAGCGACGGCAACGCCATGACCGCCAGCAGCGCCACAGCGGCCAGGAGGGCCAGAAGATCAACCCGCGTGAAACCGGAATCATCCGGCTGCGGACAGTTCAGTTTTTCAGCCGTTTTCACTTCTCTCCTTAAGAAAGCTTTGTTGCTATGACTATACAGATGCCGCCCCCGCCAATGCAAGCAGATTCCGCAACCTTGTATTACCCGTTTCTCACGGCATTCGACCGCGGATACAGACAAAGTAGGCCAGCAACAGGACCGCCAGCAGGCCGGTCAGCCAGCCGATTTGCCGCCCCCGCCCGGCGCACACCCGCACCAGCGGGTCGGCGATCATTCCCAGCGCCAACCCGTCGGCGATGGAATACGAGAGCGGGATGCCAATCAACGTCAGGAAGGCCGGAATGGATGCCGCCGGGTCGTGCCACTCAATCTTGGCCGCGTTGCCCATCATCATGGCCCCGACAATCACCAGCGCCGGCGCGGTCAGCGGCGGATAGCTTCCCATCATCAAAACCAGCGGACTGAAGAAAAGCGCCAGCAAAAACAAGCCGGCCACCACCAAGCCCGTCAACCCGGTGCGTCCTCCCTGTTCCACCCCAGCCGCGCTTTCGATGAAACTGGTCACGGTGCTGGTGCCCAGCGCCGCGCCCGCCACGGTGCCGGCGGCGTCGGAAATCATCGCCTGCTTGGCCCGCGGCAGCTTGTTATCCACCATGAACCCGGCCTCTTCGCAAACCCCGATAAGCGTGCCGATGCCGTCGAACGTCAGCATAAACAGGAAGACCGCGATAAACGGCAGCATGGCCGGGGCCAGCGCGTGGACGCAATCCAGTTTCATCCAAGTCGGACCCAGGGGCGGCGGCGCGGCCACCACGCCTTGGGCGAATTGAAACCGCGCCGCCAGCATCGAACCGGCCACGGCGGGCGACGCGGCCCACGCCCGCGGCAAAAGCGGCAGCGCGGCCTTGCACGCCGCGGCCAGCGCCGTCGCGCCGGCGATTCCCCACAAGATGGCCCCGCGCGTCCGCCGCGCCTGGAGCACCGCAGTCAATAATAGCGCGGCGAAGAATACCAGCAGATCGGGCGAGCCGAAATGGGCGTTGAGCTTTACGGCCGTGCCGGGGTCCTTGACAATCACCCCGGCGTTTTGCAGCCCGATGAACGCGATGAATATCCCGATGCCGGCCGCGGCGGCGTTCTTGAGGCTGGGCGTCACGGCGTTGAAAATCATTTCGCGGATTCCGAGCAGCGACAGGACAAGGAACAGCATGCCGGAGAAAAACACCGCTCCCAGCGCCACCTGCCAGGCATTATGGAATCCGGCGGCGGCGGCCGCGGGAATGGCCGAGAACACGAAGAAAAAGTTTTCGCCCATCCCCGGCGCCTGGGCGATGGGATAGCGCGAGTAAAGCGCCATGATCACGGTGGCCAGCGCGGCCGAAAGGCAAGTCGCCGTCATGACCGCCCCAAAATCCATCCCTGTCGGCTGGCCGAACATTTTCCCGGACAGGACCGCCGGTTGCACGACGACGATGTAGGCCATGGTGAGAAAGGTGGTAATTCCCGCCATGATTTCGGTGCGGACCGTGGTTTGGTTTTCGCTCAGCTTGAAAAAACGTTCGAGCATATCGCCTCTAAAGGAAACCAGGCGAAAAGCCCTATGCAGGGCCTTTTGGTCCAAGAGGAATCTTCCAGGTGTAAAGTCTCGACAGCTTTAATCGTCGTTCTTCGTCTTTCTCTCCGAGAACTTGGCTGTGCGCCCGATTGGCCGGAATTGGCCCATGCGCAACGGACAAGCCTTCCACTGAACGCACTGCACCCACACCGAGTGCGATGACTCCGTTGTCGTCAGGGCGTCGGGCGCGCTGTCTTGTTTCTTCGGCGCTCGCATATCGGTCCCAATCCACCGACATCCCTCCCTCGTGGTCGCGAAAAACGCCGGGGATGAGAGCGCCTTCGAGACAATATGTCCGATGAACGCGCATAAACACCGCCGCGCTGTCGGGAATATTTTCCTGGGGCCACATGCCGGTTACGTGGCCAACCAGACAACCAGACGACGAGTGGCCTCGGGCGTCGTCACATTTCCCTTCATGAACGAGGCGCCGTAGTCATCGCCGTAGAAACTCACGGGTTTGCCGGCGTCGGGCGAGACGTTCAGCAGCAATTCGAACCGCGGCAGTTTCCAGTGAAGATCGATGCTTCCATCCGGCCCCGGCAGGATTTTCGGGGCGGGCAAATCTTTTCCAAACTGGCGCGCGGAAGATTCGGCCAAGGCTGCGAGGAAGTTGCGGGCGCGCTCCCATGTGGCCTCCGCGTACTTGCCCGATCCGTTCTCATCCCAATCATCCTCCAATTGCAGAATCCACCGGGACGCTTCGATGACCTCCTGGATGTTCTTTTGCCCCGTGCCATTCGGCACGGATTCAGGGCCGTTCTTTTCGGGCGTCAGCGTCACCACAACACCTTCGATGGAAATCTTAAACGTGTCGCCCGGCTTGATGGCCAGCTCCTGGCGCACGTCCTCGGGCAACGCGATTCGTCCCGTCTGATCGATCGGCACAAGGACATCTTTCATGCGAGAAAACCATACCATGACCACAGCCCAATGGGAAGAGCCGCATGGCACTTGCCCCGCTTGCATCGCGGCTTTCGTCCACTAATATCCTCCCATGGCGCAGCAGATACTTTCCCCGCAAGGCGCGGATGCCGGTCCGCGGCCGTTCATCCCGCCCGAAGCGCGCCTGCGCGAATTCACCCCCCGCGCCATCATCCTCGGCGCCCTTCTGGGCATGGTCTTCGGCGCCTCCTCGCTTTATCTGGTGCTCAAAGTCGGCATGACCGTCAGCGCTTCCATTCCGGTGGCCGTCATCTCGCTGACGCTCTTCCGCCTCTGGGCCAGGATGGGCGGCAAGGACGCCACCATCCTCGAAGACAACATCGTCCAGACCGCCGGCTCGGCGGGGGAATCGATTGCTTTTGGCATCGGCGTGACCATGCCGGCCATTATGATCCTGGGGTTCGATCTCGAAATGACACGGCCCATGGTCGTCGGTTTGCTCGGCGGTCTGCTCGGCATTCTCCTGATGATCCCGTTGCGGCGGGCGCTGATCGTGCAGCAGCACGGAATTCTGAAATACCCCGAAGGCACCGCCTGCGCCGAAGTTCTCAAAGCCGGCGCCAACGAGGAATCGCGCGCCGCCTCGCAGCACGCCCCCGGCGCGCAAATCGCCCGGCCCAGTGGCGCCGCCGTTTTCGCCGGGTTCGGCGTCGGGCTGGTGTATAAAACGGTCATGTCGGCCTTCAAAGCATGGAAGGATACGCCGGAAAAAATCTTTGGCGCCCCCTTCACCGGCGGCTCGATTTCGGCGGATATTTCCCCGGAACTCCTGGGGGTCGGTTACATCATCGGCACGCGCATCTCCTGCATCATGGCGGCGGGCGGCATCCTGTCCTATCTGGTGTTGATTCCGCTGATCAAGTTTTTCGGCGCCAACGCCGCCGGGATCGTCGCCCCCGGCCATAGCCTGATTCGGGACATGGCGCCGGACGACGTGCGCGCCGCCTATGTCCTTTACATCGGGGCCGGGGCGGTGGCGGCGGGCGGGATCATCAGCCTGGCGCGCTCCATGCCCTTGATCTGGCGCGGGATTCGCGCCGGCTTGTCCGACTTCGGCGCCGCCGCCGCCCAGACGCGGGCCGTCGCGGCCCGGACGGAACAGGACCTTTCGATGAAAGTGGTCGCCGCCGGTTGTTTGGCGTTGGTGGTGGCGATCTGGGCGGTTCCGGCCCTGAACATGAATACACTGGGGGCGATTCTCATTGTTTTGTTTGGCTTCTTGTTTGTCACCGTCTCGTCCAGGCTCACGGGGGAAATCGGCTCGTCGTCCAACCCGATCTCCGGCATGACCGTTGCCACGCTGCTGCTTACCTGCCTCATCTTCCTGCTGGTGGGCTGGACGGGCGTCCAATACTACGTGACCGCGCTTTCGGTGGGCGGCATCGTGTGCGTGGCGGCCTCCAACGGCGGCGCGACCTCGCAGGATTTGAAAACGGGATTTCTCCTCGGCGCGACACCCCGCTACCAGCAAATCGCCATCTTGATCGGTGCGGCGCTCTCAGCGATTGCCTTGAGTCCGATCCTCATCGGCCTCAACGCCGCCGGCACGGTCTATGTTCCCATCGACAAGGCGGCTCCCGGCTTGCACGCCCCGGCCAGCGCCGCCCTCGCCGGTCCCGAACGGCTCGCCGGCCCTCAAGCCAGGGACGACTCCAAAGCTTACCGCGCCTGGCAAAAGACCGACGACGACGGCGGCCGCCAGGGCCGATACCTGGTGGATGACAGCGGCGCGGCGGTTTATTACGTCGATCCGGGCATTAACGGCACCTTCAAAACGCGCCCCGACGGCACGGAAGTCAGGAAGTATTCGGCCCCCAAGGCCGTGCTGGTCTCCTATATCATCAAAGGCATCCTCAATGGGCAACTGCCCTGGGCGCTGGTGCTCCTGGGCGTCATGCTCTCGATTATTCTCGAAATGTCCGGCATCCCGTCGCTGGCCTTTGCCGTCGGGGTCTATCTGCCGCTCTCCTCCTCCACGCCGCTGATGATCGGAGGAATGGTGCGCTGGCTGGTGGACTGGGGACAGCGCCGGCAATTGAGCCATCTCGCTCTGACCGAAGAGCAACTCTCCGCCGAGAGCGACCGCAGCCCCGGCGTCCTGCTGGCCAGCGGCTACATCGCGGGCGGGGCGATTGCGGGAATCGTGATTGCGTTCATGGCCGGCGTCTGGAGCGCCGCCGACGGGGCCATCACCCGCTGGGCCGAAGCGCGCAACCCGTTCTACGCCGGGCCAAACGCCGATCTACTGGCCCTGATTCCGTTCGCGGCGCTGGCGGCCTGCCTCTATCTCGTCGGCCGCGGACGCCGGGTGGCTCAAGGCGAATGAGGACAGACGGGCTTCAGGATTCGACCAGCACTTTGGGCCTCTTCTCCGCGATCTCGAGCAGGCGAAGCGCCGAACCGGAGGGCTTGCGGACTCCCTGTTCCCATTTGGCCGCCGTGTTCCTTGTCACGTAGAATAATTCCGCGAAGACGGGCTGGCTGACGTTCAGCCGCTTGCGAATCGACCGGATTCGCGCCGGGGTGAAGACACCGGGTTTTCTCGGCCGTGGCCAAGAGCGCGTGCGTAATGTCAGCTTCTTCCCTTGGGCGTGGGCCAGCGCCTCCTCGGCGCCCGATTTCAACTCGGCGAATTCCTCGTCAGTCAGGTGATGTCTCTTTTTTGACTTCTTCATAAATGGCATGCGCGATTTGTTTCAGTTGCTGTTTTTGCCCGGCGTCCAAGTCCGCTTCCTCGTTTTTCGGATACAGGTAAACGAAGTAGATGCGTGACGCCGGCTTGACATGCAGATAGATGATTCTGCACCCGCCGCGTTTGCCACGACCAGGCAGCCCCATCCGAATCTTCCGAAAGCCGCCCGTGCCTTGAATAACGTTGCCCGCTTCTGGATTCTGGCAAAGGAGCGTCTCCAACTTCCAGAGATTCGGCTCTGCGCGCAGATGTTGGACACGCTCGGTAAACCGCGTGCTTTCGATGAATAATAAATTCATCTATATGACTATGTCCTATATTTGTCTCGCTGGCAAGAAGTTTTTGAGCGCACGGCGCACGCTTCCCGGTCTGCTTCGGCCTACACCGCCGCTTCCTGTCGCGCCCAGGCGTCGGCTTCCAGGATTTGCTCCAAACGGGGATGGGCCGTCACCGTGTGGCGTTCCATGACCCGCGCCACCGTCTGGCTGATTTGCGGAAAATTGCGGCGGCCCCGGATGAAATCGCCGACCGCCACCTCGTTGGCGGCGTTGAGCACGGCGGGAAGCGTGCCGCCAATTTCCCCCGCCTTCCGCGCCAGGCCCAGCGCCGGGAATCGGTCCCCGTCCGGCTCCTCGAACGTCAATTGCCCCAGCTTGGCCAGGTTGGTTTGCACCCGCTCGCTCGCCACCCGCGCCGGATAGGTCAGCGCGTATTGAATCGGCAGGCACATGTCCGGCGTGGACAATTGCGCCAGCATCGAGCCATCGACAAATTCCACCATCGAATGCACGATGCTTTGCGGATGCACCACCACCCGCACCCGCCCGATCTCCACGTCAAAGAGCCAGCGCGCCTCGATCATTTCCAATCCCTTGTTAAAGAGCGTCGCCGAGTCGATCGTGATCTTCCGCCCCATCACCCACGATGGATGCCGCAGCGCCCGCTCCACCGTCAGGCTGGCAAATTCCTCCTTCGGCGTCTCCCGAAACGGCCCGCCCGACGCCGTCAGCCACAGGGCGCGGACCGACTCGGCGTCCTTGCCGTCCAGGCATTGGAAAATGGCCGAATGTTCGCTGTCCACCGCCAGCACCCGCACGCCGTTTTTGCGCGCCTCGCGCATGACGATTTCGCCCGCCATGACCAGGATTTCCTTGGACGCCACCGCGATGTCCTTGCCGGCGCGAATGGCCGCCAGGGCCGGCCGCAACCCGGCGGTGCCGACAATCGCAATCAAAACGATGTCCGCCGCCGGCAGCGTCGCCAGCTTGACCAAGCCTTCCCCGCCGGAAAACACCCGCACCGCCGTGCCCAGCGTCTTTTCCAATTCGCGCGCCTTTCCGGGATCGGACACCGAGACGGCTTCGGGCCGGTGTTTGAGGGTTTGCTTGAGGAGCAACTCGGCGTTATTGCCGGCCGCCAGGCCGACCAAGCGGATTTGGTCCGGCAAATCCTCGGCCACCTTGATCGTGCTGGTGCCGATCGAGCCGGTGCATCCAAGAAGGACGACTCTTTTCATGGAGCGCCAGTTATAGAGCGGCGGGCGGGCGTTCCGCGAGCCTTTTTGCGCGAAAAAAACAGTTACAGCCACAGATGAACACAGATAGACACAGATCAGAAGGAGTTGCGGAAAAAACAGGAGTCACCCAACGAGGGATGGCCTTTTCAAAAAAATCTGTGTTTATCTGTGTTCATCTGTGGCTCAAATTTCAAATATCTTTGGCTAGGGTTATGCGGTATCAGGGCGAGCTGATGCGGTAAAAGCGCCCGGGGCTGGTCGTCTGCAAGGGTTCGCTGAAATTGAACGAACCGTTGGTGAGGGTGTTGGTTGCCACTGGAAACCAGACGGGATCGGCCAGATTTGTGCAGGCTTCCACCACGACGGAAATGTTAGTCGCCCAGGAGATGATGAAACCAAACGCGTTGCTTTGCACGCCAAAGCTGGGGCCGTTGTTGAGAATCAGCGGGCTCGGAAGGAACCATAACGCGGTCGGACGACCGGCAAAAGTATTGCTCCAGCCAGTCGTGCCCGGCAAATAATAGACGGTCGCTTTGTTGTCAGACCCGAACACCGATGAACCAAAGGTGGGAGCGTTGCCACTGAAGAAGACGCTAGTCAGGCCGGTGCATTCATAGAACGCATCCGCTCCAATGTTGGTAACGCTGCCGGGAATCGTAATGCTGGTCAGGCTGCTGAGGCTCTCGAACGCGTCCGCCGTGATGCTGGTGACGCCGTTGGCGATGGTGGATTCTGTCAGCTTGGTGCAGCCGTCGAACACAGTCCCGAAGTCGGTAATGTTGCCTGGTATGGTGACGCTGCTCAGATTGGTGCATAAATAGAACGCTAAAGCTCCAAGGTTTGTGACGCCGCCAGGGATGGCGACGCTGGTCAGGCCGTAGCATTTATAGAACGCATCCGCCCCGATACTCTTGACGCTGGCGGGAATGATGACGCTGGTCAAGCGGTAGCACTCATAGAACATGTCCGCTCCGATGCTGGTGACGCCATCGGCCATCGTGACGCTGGTCAGATTCGTGCATAATTCGAACGCAGCGGACCCGATGTTGGTGACGTTGGTGGGAACCACGACGCTGGTCATGCCGGTGCAACCATAGAACGCATCCGCTCCGAGACTGGTGACGCTGGCGGAAATGGCGACGCTGGTCAGGCCGGTGCAGCCTTGGAACGTACTCGCCCCGATGCTGGTGACGCCGTTGGCCATCGTGACGTTGGTCAGATTGGTGCAAAATTCGAACGCAGCGGAACCAATGTTGGTGACGCTGGCGGGAATCGCGACGCTGGTCATGCCGGTGCAGCCTTGGAACGCACTCGCCCCGATGCTGGTGACGCCGTTGGCCATCGTGACGTTGGTCAGATTGGTGCAGAATTCGAACGCAGCGGAACCAATGTTGGTGACGCTGGCGGGAATCGCCATGCTCGTCAGGCCGTAGCACTCATAAAACGCATCCCCCCCGATGCCGGTGACGCTGGCGGGAATAGTTACGCTGGTCAAGGAAGAGCAATCTTGGAACGCATACTGCACGATGCTGGTGACGCCGTTGGCGATGGTGGCATTTGTTAGCTTAGGGCATTCCCCGAACACGCTCTCGAAGTCGCTGATATTGCCGGGAATGGTGACGCTAGTCAGGCTTGTGCAAAACTCGAACGCACCGCTTCCGATGCTTGTGACGCTGGCGGGAATGGCGACACTGGTCAGGTTGGTGCAAAACTCGAACGCCGCGGACCCAATGCTGGTGACGCTGGTTGGAATCGTGACGCTGGTCAGGCCGTAACATTCATAGAACATATTCGGCCCGATGCTGGTGACGCCGTCGGAGAATGTGACGCTGGTCAGATTGGTGCATAATTCGAACGCAGCGGACCCAATGTTGGTGACGCCGGCGGGAATCGTGATGCCCGTCAGGCCGTAACATTCCTCAAACATATTCGGCCCGATGCTGGTGACGCCGTTGGAGAATGTGACGCTGGTCAGGTTGGTGCATAATTCGAACGCAGCGGACCCAATGTTGGTGACGCCGGCGGGAATCGTGATGCTCGTCAGGCCGTAACATTCCTCAAACATATTCGGCCCGATGCTGGTGACGCCGTTGGAGAATGTGACGCTGGTCAGGTTGGTGCATAATTCGAACGCAGCGGACCCAATGTTGGTGACGCTGGCGGGAATCGTGATGCTCGTCAGGCCGTAACATTCCTCAAACATATTCGGCCCGATGCTGGTGGCGCCATTGGAGATGGTGACGCTGGTCAGGCCGGTACATAATTCGAAAGCAGCGGCCCCAACGTTGGTGACGCTGGCGGGAATCGCGACGCTGGTTAGGCCGGAGCACCCATAGAACGCATCCGCTCCGATGCTCGTGACGCTTCCTGGGATCGTGACGCTGGTTAGGCCGGAGCACCCATAGAACGCATCCGCTCCGATGCTCGTGACGCTTCCTGGGATCGTGACGCTGGTCAGGCCGGAGCACTCGTAGAACGCATCCGCCCCGACGCTGCTGACGGACAGACCGTTGATGGTGGCTGGCAAGGCCACAATTCCGCCAGAGCCGGAGAAACCGATGATGGTGATGGCGCCTGCATTTGTTACATAATATAATTGCCCTTGCACCCCTGCCTCCACGGCCGGAACACCCGCAAACGTGGAACTCCAGCCGGTGGTGCCAGGGAAATAATAGACCGTCGCCTCGTTGTCATTGGTGAATATAAATGAACCGACGGCGGGAGCGTTACCCAGGAAATAAACGCTCGTCAAGCTGGTGCAGTAATCGAACGCATAACCCTCGATACTGGTGACGCTGGCGGGAATCGTGACGCTGGCAAGGTTGCTGCATAAATCGAACGCCGAATCCCCAATGTTGGTGACGCTGCCGGGAATCGTGATGCTGGTCAGGCGGGCGCAGTAAAAAAACTCCTCTTCTGGGATGCTCGTGACACCGTAGCCGATCGTAACGTTGGTCAGGTTGACGCACGACGCGAAAGCTAAAGTCCCAAGGTCTGTGACGCTGCCGGGGATGGTGACGCTGGTCAGTGATTCGCACTCATAGAACGCATACTGCCCAATGCTGGTGACGCCCATGGGAATCGTCACGCTTGTCAGGCCGTTCTCGATGGCGAACGCCTCCACCCCGATGCTGGTGACGCTGGCGCCAATCGTGAGGTTGGTCAGGTCGCAATAGTAGAATGCATAATCCCCGATGCTGGTGACGCTGGCGGGAATCGTGACGCTGCCCAAGAGGTAGCAGAAATAGAATGCATCCGCCCCGATGCTGGTGAGGCCGTCAGCGAAGTTGGCGTTAGTCAGGCCGGTGCATTTATAGAACGCATCCGCTCCAATGTTGGTAACGCAGCCGGGAATCGTAACGCTGGTCAGGTTGGTGAGTTCATAGAAGGCGTTGGTTCCAATGTTGGTGACCGTCAGGCCGTCGATGTTGGTGGGAACGGTCACTGGGCCGCCAGGCCCGGAGTAACCGGTGATAGTAATGCTAACGCCGTCGGGGTTGGTCGTGTAAGTGAATTGGGCTTGCACCGCGGCGGGCAGCGCCAGCAGCGCCGCACCCAGCAACCGCACAGCAGTAGCGATATTCTGCCTTATCTTCATAGGTTTTTTAGGCTTGATGATGTGTACCACGAAGTGGCTTTGCATTTTGCCCCCGTTGCCATTGGCAGCGCGTGAGCCACAAGCAGTTGCGCGGGCGCCCAAGAGAGTGTACAACGTCGAAACCCAAACGCCATGCGCCAGGCTGATAAAAGCACTTGCCGAATTATTCTCATGTCGTCACAACTGAAACCGTCGCGAACCGAGACGGTAGCCACACGATTTTGAAAATCGTGCAAACCCGCCTTTTGTCAAATTGTATTTGGAGCGGCCGCTGGATGAGGGGGCGCTCAGACCCCTTGGAATGTATCGCTTTTCACTTGCCCCCGCAGGAGGTGGCCGGGCGGGCCGTAAGACCGGGTCCCGCCTCCTGCGGCTGGCAAGGCTCCAAATCTGCGTTCGGGTCGCTTCCGAGCGTTGCCCTCCACTGGAGCAAAGGGAATGTTTCCCGTTTCCGTTTCCATGAGGATCCCATAGGAGCGGGAAATGGGAAACGCCGAGCAGCAACGATGCCAAAAAACGCTTGCAAGATAAATGATGGGATTTCAGTGGGTTCCCTCAGCCAGAGCGAAAGAATTCGGGCATAATTCCCTCAAAAAACGTGCGCACGCTCAGAACCGCGAAATACGCAGCGCGGCCCGCCGCAACCAAGAATCAATTGGCCACAAGAGAACGCAAAGATCGCAAAGAAGAAAAGAACATAAGCTCTTATCTCTGGGCTCTCTGCGTTCTTTGCGGCAAAAAACCTTGTCAGGAAAAGAAAACTTTTCAGGATAGCAGGGCGACACACACGAACGGATTGGGTTTTTCGCGAGGGTATGAGTATTTCGTGGTTGACCCGGTTTTCTATACGATTATGTATTAAGTGTAATCGAACGGCATGATTAAACTGCGCACACGGCTCTCCGCCGAGGAATGCAGGGCGCGGCTGGCTTCCGCCACGGACTTGGGCGGGCTGGCGCTCTCCTGGAACAGCCCCGCCGAGGCCCCGCAGATCCTCGGTGACTTTCGCGGCGCGGCCTTCCGCCTGCACACGGGCCGTTACTACACCAATTCATTCGCGCCCTTCTTTTACGGGCATTTGTCGCCTTCCGACAACGGCACGGTGATCGAGGGCGAGTTCAAGATGCACCCCTTCGCGCGGATTTCTACGGTTTTTTGGTTTTCCTTTGTCGCCATCTTTGCCGCCGGCGGCCTGATTGTGCCGATGGGCAAACAACCGGGGACGAGCCTGGGACCCGGCACGTTGTTTCTGGCCCTGGGTTGTTTTATGGTGCTGGGGATGGCCCTTGTCATCTTTGGCCGGTGGCTCGGACGCGGCGAGCAAAAGACAATCCTCGATTTCCTCAAAACTTCCCTCGAAGCCTCTCAAATCTGAGAATTTAAGATTTCGTCATTCGTCATTTTCCCCGGTGGATCGGGGCGCGGCCTCCCGAAGCCCTCATGGGTGACTGTTTTGCCGAGATGCGCCCGCTGGACTCCCCTATGCGGTCTCCCGGTTGCATTTTCTAAAGTTTTTTTTCGGAATGGGCGAATATCATATAAAGACGTTGCGTCCAATAGACCGACACCATGAGTCGAAACGAGCCTAGCGTGAACTGTATCCGGCCTTCGAGGTCGCTCCTCTTCTTGCTCACGTCCATGGGGCTGGTTTTCGTGGGGCTGGTCGATCCTCTTTCCGCGCGCGCCGCATCCGTGACCGTTCCGCCCAAGGCCGGGGGTGAAGGGATTCAAAAGGCCCTGGACCACCTGCGAAAAGGGGGGGAAGTTCTGCTGCGGCCCGGCACTTACCTTATCCGCCAGCCGATCCTCCTGCGGCGCCCTCACCAGACGCTGCGCGGCGCCGGTCCCGCCACCGTTTTGCTGTTGGCCGACCAGGCCAATTGCCCGGTGGTCATCCTGGGCAACCCGCTCGATAAAGGGAATGGGCCGACCACCGGCCTCCGGCTGTCCGATCTGCTCATTGACGGGAACCGGACCAACCAGCAAAAGGAACTCTGGCGCACCGCCATCGACGGCGGCGCGATCAATAATAACGGCATTGACATCTGGGACGCCGACGGCGTGACGGTCGAGCACGTGGTGTGCTGCCGTTGCCGCTCCGGCGGGATGGTGACTTCGGCCCGCACGCGCCGGTTGACGGTGCGCGACTTGACGGCCTTCGACAATCAATTTGACGGCCTGGCTTGCTATCTGACTGAGGACAGCCATTTCAGCCAATTGTCCCTGCACGACAACCGGGCGGCGGGGATTTCCCTGGACCTGGATTTCAACCACAATGTCATCGAGGGCGCCGTGCTGACCGGCAACGACCTGGGCGTCTTCATGCGGCAGTCCCGCAACAACACCTTTGCGCGGCTGACGATTGAGCGAAGCCGCCGTCATGGGGTGTTCATGGCCCAAACCGCCGTGAAGGCGCCCGCCGGCTGGCGGCTTTGCCCCGGCACCGAATGCACCGGCAACAGCTTCGACAAGCTCTTGATCACCCATTGCGGCGGGATGGCTTTTCTGGTCAACGACGCCTCCTGCAAGAACAATGTAATTGACAGCGGCCAGTTTTTCGACAACGCCCAGGGCGGATTATCCCAGGCCCCCACCAACCCCGTGACGGTCCGCGTCCTGGTCGAGCAACCGGCGCCGGCGTCCGCCGATCCTTCCTTGGCCCCGGTGGCGCCTCCGTCCCGGAAAGACACCGTCACCGACCCCGCCGACCTCGAAGCCATGTAGCCGCCGCGGCGCGTCCGCCGCGCTGCGCGCCGTTCTGTTCAAGGATTATGGGGCAACTGCGTTGCCTTGAGCCTGACCGATCTTCAGCAGCAGGAGATAGCGATCAAGGGTGGACCATCAGACGATAGAACCGGGAGCCGGTTTTCTTGGGGGAATCGGTCACGCTCATCGGGCGATTCGTGGGCGTCCCGGGCACGTCCTGCAAAGGCGTCCAGCAGCCATTGCGCAGGTCGTCGCAGTACTCAAGGCGATAGTCGAGATTGGGCTGGGCGTTGAAACCCAAAACGACGCTGGCGGGACTGAATTGAATTGAATTCAACCAGGGCCGAGAGCCTCCTGGCACCGCCTCGCACAGCCAGCACACAGCGTCAGCCATGATGAGCGGCGATTGGGGGCCTTTCAGGAGCGCATTGGAAATATAAACAATCCTGCCGTTGGCCGCCGGTCCTTGATGAAACTCGATGCAACAGGCCGCGTCGCCGACGAGGCTGCCATTGCTGAACATCGAAATCCAAGGCACGTAATGGTCCGTCGCCGACACCTGCGTCGGGTCGATCAAGCCAAATGCCCCCACCTGAGATTGAGGGAATGGAAAAGACCGGCTCACGTTCGGCATCGTCACCTGGTTGGTGTCGATCTGGAAAACCGCGTTCGTCGGCGCGGCGTCATAATGAACCCAAGGCAGCCCCAGGGAGCACAACAACCCATTGGTTCCTTCCACCGGACCTGTGTCCTGGCCCGCGTCGCAGGCAAAGTAGAACGGAGACGGCGACGGGGACATGACCACCAGCGTGCCGCCACCCTGCAAATAATTGAGCAACGCGGCCTTGCCGTCGCCGTTGGTGTTGACGTTGGCGTAGTAATCGTCGTCCCCCATGTAAAAGGCCAGCGGGAAGAGAGTCGCGTTGAACGCATTGGTGTCCGCGTACTGGGTGGGCGAAAGTGATGTCCACCAGCACGCCAGGCCGTTGGTGCCGGCAAAATCCAGGGCCGGCCCACGGTAATCAAATGTTTGCCCGGCTGGAAGCAAGGCGATCCGGCCCGCCGGAGACTGACTGAAGAAATCCTGCAAGGCCGCCTGGGCCAGCCGGGCCTGTTCATCCTTGACAAAAGACGCCGCCGCACTGGAAAGCCCCGGCTGGACCCACTGCCAGGAGGTGGAATTATTTGTGCAGGCGGTGACGCCCATGACCAGGGAACCTTGTGGGTCCACCGCCACCACCCCATGCCCCGCAGGCAGCAGCGCGTAGTCCAAAAGAACCATTCGATTGAACATGGTGGGCCATCCCCGCCAAGCCATCACCGGGGCGCCACTCAATGACAGATTGCTGCTGTTATTGGTGAACGGCGAATCCAGAATCAGTTCAGGTTCCTGACCCCCAGGCGCATCCTCGGGCGGAGAATACGCCACAAAGATGGCATAGGCCGAAGGGGCGGCCAACGCCGTGACGTTCGTGGCGGCGTAAAGACGCTGCTGGTAGGGCACCCCATGAATCCAGTGCAGCCCCGGAACAATCCCGGCGAACGAATGAAAATCCGTCCAATCCTGCGGCAACAGGCAGGTGCCGGCCAAAGGCAGCGTCACAAAGGATCCATTGGTCATCGGTTGCACGGCCGATTCGGCATAAACCAGCGAGGCATCAGGCAAAAAGGGCGGCGTATTTCCGGCGGGTGAACCAATGGTTATGGTGTCGCCATTCGCCACCCCGAAAAGATACAACGAACTGGGGGATTGGACTGGCCGGGACACGCCGGCGGAGCCTAGCGCCAGGCCATTCCGCGTGACCGTGTTGGTGTGTATGTTGACGAACGGATACGAGAAGCTCACGTCAAAGGAGTTGGTCGAGGATGACACGATGGTGAACGAACAGGCCCCGTTGCCGCTGGTGCGGTAGTTGGTTATGTCCGCCGTCGTCCCGCCCTTGTTAAAGGCGATGCAAGCGGCGTCACCGGCCACCACCCGCAAAGTCGAGTTGCCGACCGGCTCCATCAGCGCCAGCGGTTCGGTGAACCCATAGTCATAGCGGCCACCCCGCCCGGGACCTGAGTCGGGGACCAGTCCATAACCCTCCGTCAGCCCGTCACTGGAAACAGTGAAGTCAGCCAGCGACGGTTCGTAATCGGCGCGATAGAGAGTGGGCCAGCGCTGCAACATGCCCCGCAAATAAAACCGCATTCGTTCATCGCCCGTCTGGACATAAACCTGGACCAGGATATCCAACATCCAGCTCATCTCGTTGGCGCACCCCAGTCCCGCCCAATCCCGGCCACTGTTAGGCTCGGCCAGGAACGCGCTGTCCACCGGCCCATCCCAGAAATCCGAGTCCATGGCCCAGACACTCAGATAACGCCACACCTGGTTTCGGGCCAGGCTCAGAGCCTGGGCCGCACTGTTGCTGCGAACCGGGTCAGTCTTAAAAGTGAAGTAGTAATCGAGGAGAAAAGACGCGCCCAAGGTCGCCCCAATTGCGAAAGGGGAAGAGGGAACATCGTGAATCTCGCCGCGGGTCCAGACAAAATGCCTGGCCCAATTGAAAAGACCGTCGATGGCCGCCAGGTAATTGGTGTCGTTTGTGCCGCGAGCCAGGTCATATCGGTAAAGCTCCACCAGGACGCGCGCCGTGAACCAGCCCTCTGAATTATGGAGGGTCGTCGCGTTGGTGCCCCCATAATTGGTCAACCAAGCCCCTTCCAGCGGTTTGCTCCAGTACAGGCAGGCGTCGTTGCCGACGTTAAAGTGCTGCGCATACTTGTTGAGCAACGTGCCAAGCTGGCTCCTGACCGTGCCAAGAGAAGTGCCCTCCAGCACCCAGGCATCGACCGGCATTTCACGATGGCCCTTGAACCCGGCCAGCGCCACCGTCCCGTCCGCAAAATAATCCGGGTCGTTGACGCTGCCGTACAACTCCGTTCCAACGGGAGTGATGAAATCGTTCAGGCGGGCCACGCCGGGAATCCAGGCCAGATCATTCATGGCCGGTACCCGCGGCAACGCATTGGTGTAGCGGCTGAAAAGCCGCTCCTGAAATCGCTCGTTCGGATCTTCGGTGCCCGGCATATTCGTGTCGATTATCAGGCTGCACGAGGCGGAGATGCTTTGGTTGGTGGCCGGATACGTCTGGTTGCCAAAACGGGAACCCCCGCAGGGATACGCCAGGGCGATGAAGTTGGAGGACGTTCCCGCGCCCCAACAATAGACTGTGGCGATCTGGCTCTCGCTCTGGGCCCAAGTCGTGCGCGATGCCTGGAAATCGTACCCGGCATAGAGGCTCTGCGAGGGGTCCCATAGGCCGATCACGGGAATGGAATGACCCGCCAGCGGGCAGATATAGCCCCAGTTGCGGTTCCAACTGCAGGAGATTTCAGGTGTGTTGTTGTGCGGGTCTATCAGCAGGGGAAAAATGTCCGCCGCCGGCGTGGCGTTCAGCCACCCGCGCTGGTGCCATACTTGGGCCGTTGGCATCGAGCAAACCAGGAAATGAAACGGCGCCGGTTGGTTGCTCGGGAAAAGGGCGTTCCATTTCGTCTGGTTGAAGGAGACGAAGGTGAGCTGGAAACTTATGACCGGTTCCAGGGCCGAATTCGTGGGGAGACTCAAGGTGACGAAGTCGTTTGTGGCAAACACGACGGCTTCCGAATCCTTTGCCCGAAGCTGCGACAGCGTGACGCCATTGGCATTGGACGTTACATTGTCGGCCACCAAGGCGCCGTTGGCCGCCAGACTATTGGTCACATGCGCGTTGCCGGCCACCACTTCGAACCCGTTACCATCCACATGTCCGATGGAGTACATGGAGGTTTGGGCCTGGCAGCAATACCAGGCGAGCGAAAGACAGCAACCCCCTGCCAGGCCCCGGATTGCGACCAGGCTGCGCAAACACGTTCTCGTCATAAATCCGCTTTCAGCGTTTTATATCGGCTCCTTCAGGCCAGGACTTTAACAATTTTCATACTCGGCCCATTGCAACGATCAATTGGTTGCCTTGGGCTGAAGAGGAATTTCCAAAGGCACCGGCTGTTTGTCCCTCAAACGCCGGGCGGCATCTCCGACGAGCCTCAAATACCAGTCGCTTGGCCGGCCATCGTAGCCGACAAAATGTCCTTGCGTGGGTGGAGAACTGGTCACTTTAAAAATGGCCGTGCCTTCGTCCACCTCGTCAAACATCGCCACATACACGGTGTCCGCACCCAGTTTCGACAACTCATGGAACTGCTCCCAGAGGAACTGGCCGCCGCGACGAGCGATCAGGCTCCTTCCCGGCGTCAGCCGCTGTAGATTATCCCAACTGAAGCCTGGATAGACCACCGGGATCCAGAGCATTCCCAGTCGTTTGCATTCGCGCTGATCTTCGGCCCAATAATAAGTGGCTGCATGTTTCACGCCGGATTCATCTCGGACATAATTGCCCACATTCCAAGGGCAGTAGGCGCCGAACCTCCGGTAAAATTTCTGCCAGGCCGGGTCGGGATTGCGCCGCCAGTTCCAATCGCCGCCGCCGAGAAGGAAGGCTGAATAACGGCCCGAGGTTTGGAAAAAGTCAATCAGGCGGTTGGCCAGTTCAGCGCTCATGTGGTTATTATCGTTCTCATAATAAAAGCCCCAGATTTGCACCGCTGGCCGGCCGCCTTCATGCAGGTAACGTGGATCTTCCACAACTTTTTCGTCCACCATTTTCTTCCAATCCGCAGTGAGCACATCGAAGACCTTTCCCTCTGGCAGGCCGGCGATGTCATAGGAAAGCGCCCAGACCCGGCCCGTCTCGAGCGCCGCCGCTCGGACATGGTTGAGCACCCGCATACGGGAGGGATACCGGTTCGCAATCGGTCCGCCGGGCAGGTCCACGAGAAAGTGTTGCAGCCAGGCGCCATCAATGCCGTAATCGCGCATCCACTCGAAATGGCGAAGCACCGTTTGGGCATTATCAGAACTGAACAACTCCGCCTGACTGCCTCCGGGGTAGGTGAAACCAGGCGCGGGATAACGCTCCGTGGCAGAGTATTCAGTCATGTCAGGCCACAATTCAAACGTCAGGAGATTCGTCGCAATCTGTTGCGAATCGCGGCTCCAATGAATCCAACCCATATTGGCGGCATCATTTGGGCAGCGGAACCAACCCTGGTAACCACACATTACCTTGCCCCGCACCGACCCGTTATCCACTTCGGCGCGGCCCGGCGGATTTGTCGCCGGTGCTCTTTCCTCAGCGTCAATTGACAAAGCGAGGAGCAGAAACGCGAGCAAGCAATACGGCATGAAACGGGCAAATCTCATCAGAGCGCCTGAAAAGGGTTCTCACTTTTCACGGTTTATATGAATGAACTCTTATTTGAAACGCTTCCAGATTTCTTTTCAATCGTTGTCTTTGCCTTCCTCCTTCTTCCTTCTTCCTCTTCCCGCTCTTGACATCTTCCCGCCCCGCCCAAATCTTTGCCCTTTGAACTCGACCCCTCCCACCGCCGAACAATTGGAGGCCATCGCCGCCCGGGGCGATGTCCTGGTCGTGGCCGGCGCCGGCGCCGGCAAAACACGCACCTTGGTCGATCGCTGCCTCGCCTGGCTGCTCGACGACAAGAACCAGGGCGGCGTCGATGAAATTCTCATGGTCACCTTCACAAAGGCGGCCGCCGCCGAGATGCGCCGGCGCTTGCGGGCCGGCCTGGAAAGCGCCCCGTTGTCCTCGACCCGGCTGGCGGAACAACTGGCCCTGTTGGACACGGCCCATATTTGCACGCTCCACAGCTTTTGTTTCCACCTCGTCTGCGAGCATTTCTACGAACTGGGACTCGACCCGCAATTGCGGGTCTTGTCCGATGAAGAAACCCAGATGCTGGCCCGCCAGTCGCTCGAGGCGCTGCTGGAGGAGGTCTATAACTCGGAAACTCCCGCCGACCTGGCCATTCAACAACTCATCCAGGCCCAGGGCGGCGATTGGGACCAGCCGGTGCGCGACCTGATTCGCCGGTTGCACAATTATTCCCAAACCCTGCGCGATCCGACCGGCTGGTTCGCGGCGCAACACGCCCGCTTCCAATCCGCGCAGCCCGGCGAATGGCGCGCCTGGCTGATGGAGCATTTGGAAACCTGGCGGCGCTCCTGGCTGCCCGTCCTGCAACGCCAGCCTCCCGCCAACGCCAACGCCGCCCAATGCGCCGCCGCTCTCGCCGCTTTGCCCCCACAGCCCGCCCGGCCCGATTTCGCCGCCGCCCTCGCCTCGATTGTCCAAGCCGACAAAGTCTGGCCGCGCCCCAGAGGTCCGTGGCGCGACCCGATCAAGGAAATTTTCGCCGAAGCGGCATTTTTGCTTTCCGTCTGCGCCGAGGGCCGCGTCGATCCGCTGGCGGAGGATTGGGATTGGGTCCGCCCCTCGATGCTGGCCTTGCTGGACGCCGCGGCGCGCTTCGGCGAGGCCTTTGCCCAGGCCAAACGCCATGACGGCGGGATCGACTACCACGACTTGGAGCAGTTTGCGCTGCGCCTGCTCCACGACGGCGGCCGCCCCGGCGCCATCGCGGAAAAGTGGCGGAAAAAACTGCGCCTGGTCTTCGTGGACGAGTTCCAAGACATCAACGGCGCCCAGGAGGCCATCATCGAGGCCCTCTCCCGGGGCGGCGCCGAGGCCAACCGCTTCCTCGTCGGCGATGTCAAGCAAAGCATTTACCGCTTCCGCCTGGCAGACCCGGGCATTTTTGCCCGCTGCCAGGCGCAGTGGGCGGCGCCGGGGGCGTCGGCGCGCGTGCTGGGGCTGGCGGAAAATTTCCGCAGTCACGAGGGCATTCTCAATTTCGTCAACGCCGTCTTCTCCACCCTCATGCGCCAGGAGGTGGGCGGCGTGCCTTACCCCGCTGAAGCCCGCCTCCGTTTTGGCGCGCCCGCCCTCCGCGCCGCTCTCGCCGCCCGTCCCAATTCCCCACCGCCCGTCGAACTCCACGTCCGTTGCCGCGGCCGCGACGCCGAAGACGATGAGGCCGCGCCCGCCGTGGAAAACGCCTCCGACGCCGAAATGGAAGCGCGGATGGTGGGACGCCGGCTCAAAGAGTTGCACGGAACCCCTCTGCTCGACCAAAACGAGACGCGCCCGATGCAATGGCGCGACGTGGTCATTTTGCTGCGCTCGCCCCGGAACAAGGTCGAGGCTTATGTCAAGGAATTCCACCGCCTGGGCATTCCGCTGGCGGCGGCCCGCGGCGGCTTCTATGACAGCCTGGAGGCGCGCGACCTGCTGGCCATTCTCCAACTGCTGGACAATCCGCTGCAGGATTTGCCCTTGCTGGCCGTCTTGCGCTCGCCTCTCGCCGGCCTGGCCTCCGCGGAATTGGCCCTCATTCGCGCCGCCCGGCCGCAGGGCCGCTTCTGGACCGCGCTGGTGGACTGGCACCGCGAGGAAGCAAGGAAGAATGATCCGGCCCGCGCCGCGCTACGCGACAAGGCCGGCCGTTTCCTGGCGCGATTCCGCGCCTGGCGCCGCCAATCCCGCCAGGCGGCCGTTTCGCTTTGCCTGGAAAACATCCTCGACCAGACCCACTACACCGACTGGCTTCTGACCCGAGAGCGCGGCGAACAAAGGCGCGCCAACGTCGAACGCTTCCTCCAACTGGCCCGGCAGTTTGACGCCGGCCGCGGCGAGAGCCTGCCCCGCTTTCTCAGGTTTCTCCAGGCGCAGCAGGAAAGCGACGCCGAGGCCGAGCCGCCGCCCGCGCCGGAATCCGACGCCGTGCGGCTGATGAGCATTCATCAGAGCAAGGGACAGGAATTCCCCGTCGTCGTCGTGGCCGACCTTGGCAAAAAGTTCAACCTCGCCGATTTGCGCGAGCGTGTTATACTTGACGACTCATTCGGGCTTTGCCCGCAAGTCAAGCCGCCCGGCGCCGCCCGCTTTTACCCCAGCCTGCCCTGGTGGCTGGCCCAGCGCCGCCAAAAACGCGAACTGTTGGGCGAGGAATTGCGCCTGCTGTACGTCGCCATGACGCGCGCCGCGCAACGCCTCATCCTGGCCGGCGGCGCCTCGCGCAAGGCCGTGGACGAGCGCTGGCCCGCCCGCGCCGCGCGCGGCCTGGGGCCGTCGGAAATCCTCAACGGCGCCGATTATCTGGACTGGCTGGGACCCTGGCTCGCCGGCCCGAACAAACTGTCCGATGCGGGCGCCAATGAACTTCTCAGTTGGAAAATTTACCGCCAAGACGACGGCCCCGCCCCGGCCGCCGCCCCCATTCCCCCGCCGGAACAACCCGACCTTGCCCCGGAAATTCGCGACCGGCTCGATTGGTCGTATCCCTTCGCGGCGGAAACCGGGCGGCCGGCCAAGGTCTCCGTTTCCGGGTTGCGCCGCCGCATCGCCGGCGCGGACGAGCAGGAGCCGCCGCCTATGTTTAGACTTGACTCTTCGCGCTTCCCCCGCTCCGGGAAGGAAGGCGCGTTGACCGCCGCCCAGATCGGCTCCGCCCACCACGCCTTTTTGGAGCGGATGTCGCTGGAAGTCGCGCCCACGGCCGCCGGCCTGGCGGAAGAAGCCGCCCGCCTTGGCCGCGAAAATGTTCTGTCGCCGGAACAAATCGCCTGCCTGGATTTCGACGGTCTGGCGGTCTTTTGGCAATCGGAAGCCGGCGCCCAACTGCGGCGCCAATCGCCCTTCATCCGGCGGGAACTGCCCTTTACCGCGCGCTTCGCCGCGTCCGATCTGGCGCGTCTGGGCGCGGAGGATTTCGCCGCCGTCGGGGCCGGGGAATTTGTCGTGGTGCAGGGCGTGATCGATCTGGCCGCCCTTCTGCCGGAGGAAATCTGGCTGCTCGATTTCAAAACGGACCATTTCCCCGCCGGTCAACTCCCCGAAAAAATTAAAATGTACCGGCCGCAATTGGACTTGTACGCCGAGGCGATCAGCCGGATTCATCGCCGGCCCGTGACGCGCCGATGGTTGCATTTCCTGGCCCACCGCTACACCGTCCTTCTTTGAGACCGGCCCGCTCAGACGATCCGCGGCGGGACGCCGTCTCTCGGAGCGCCGGCCACCAGCCGCAAGCCCGTCGCCGCCGCCCACAAAAAACCCGCCAGGAAAATGCCGATCCCCGCCAGCGGCCAGCGCGCATGCACCCACAATTCCAGCAGCGGGCCCAGCGGATCGTCCGCGGGGGCCGGCTGCATGATGCGGCCCCAGTTGGCGATGCCCCATTCGATCATCGGAATCCCGGCCGCCACGCTGACGGCCAGGCCGCCGAACGCCAGGGCCATTTGCGCGTAGCCGGCTTTCCGCCCCGCCGCCAGCGACCCGGCTCCCGGCAGCGCCAGGTTGGCGCTCAAACAGGCCCACGCTTCCGCCCGCGGCAGCGCGCGGCGCGGACGAAGCGTCAACGAGATTTTCATGGCGCATTACCGCAAGTTGCGCAGCACGCCGAACAAAACCAGTCCGGCCGCCGCCACCCAGCCATAGACCGGGCGGGCGGCAAGTCCGGGCCGCTGCCGGCGCGCGCCCAAACGCACCCATTCCCGCACACCCAACCCCAGCCCCGCCGGCAGGAGAACGATCACCAGCGGGTTCAGGCGCCAGGCGGCGGCCAGGTGGCCGTGCGTCAACTGATGCAGGGCGCGCAGGCCGCCGCAGCCCGGGCATTGCAGGCCGGTCAATTGGTGCAGCGGACAAACAGGATAGAATCCGGCGGTGGCCGGATCAAAAAGATACACCACCACCAGGCCGGCGGTCGCGGCCAGCAGCCCCGCGGCCAGGAAAACAGATCGGGCCGATGGCGCCAGTGGTCCTTTCATACGTTTTACTGCTGCAAAGCGTTCGGAAAATTCTGCATCCATTGCGGAGAGGAGATGGTCACTATCAGGAAAATCACAAACAGGAGAACCGCCAGCGCGCCCAGAACGATGCCGGCGATGGCAAAGCCCCTGCCGCTCTGTTGCGGGTTTTGTTTCAACTGCGACAGCGCCACCGCTCCGAGGATGATGCTCACGATCCCCACAAACCCCAGGCAGCAAAGGAAAACGGAAGCGATTCCTGTGACCATCGACCAGACGGCCATTGGGTTGGTGCCAGCCGGGGTTGGTGGCGCGGCCGGATGGCTCGGCGGCAAGGGCGGCGCCGGCCGGGGAAGCACGGCGGCGAACTCCGGCAAGTCCGCCATGGTCTTCCATTCCGTGGCGCCCTCCGGCTGGACTTTCGTCTGGGCGTTGACGCGCCCTTCGGCAATCCATTGCCGGAGCTGGTCCGCGGTAATAGGCCCGTACTCCTTCTGGTCCGCTCCGATTATTTTGAACATCGCCGCAACATGCCTAATTCGCGGCAATCGCGCAAGCCTCCTCGCCGCGGCTCCGTTGCCGGCCCAAAAAAATCCCCGGGGCTTGATTCGAGGAACATTGAAAATTGAAAACTGAAAATCTGTAAATTGTTATTGAAGGCACGGAGTCCGCGATTGCCAATTACAAATTTTCAATTCCCAATTTTCAATCGCCCTCCAGAATGATGCCGCGCCGCCCTACCGAACTCCGCTGTCGGCGATTAATTCCTCCAGTTTCGCCCGCGCCTTGCCCGAGTCGATCAACTCCGCGGCCAAGTCCCAGCCTTCGGCGAGCGAACGGCATTTTTCGGCGACGAACAACGCGGCGGCGCTGTTCAACAAAACAGCGTCGCGCTTGGGGCCGCGGTCCTCGCCGCGCAACAAGCGCCGCACGATCTCCGCGTTCGCCTGGCGGTCGCCGCCGGCCAATTCCGCCAGGCGCGCGGGTTGAATGGGAAAATGCGCGGGATCGAGGGACGACTCGGCCAGGCCCCGCGGATGGTAAAACTCCGCCACCGTGTTTGCGCCCAGCGTGGACAGCTCATCGAGGTGCCGCACCGTGTCCCCATCCGGCACCGAGCCGCACACCACCAGGGCGCGCCGCGCGCCCAGCGACCGCAGGACGGTGGCGACGGGAAGGCACAAATGCGGATGCGGCACGCCCACCAGTTGCGCGGCGGGCCGCGCCGGGTTGAGCAGCGGCCCAAGATAATTAAAAATGGTTTTTTGGCCCCGCTCGCCGCACAACCGCCGCGCCGCCGCGATCTGTTTGAAGGCCGGGTGATAATTGGGGGCGAAAAAAAAGGCGAAATCATGCTCGCGCAACGAGCGCGCCGCCCGCTCCGGCGTCAAATCAATTTTTATCCCCAGCGCCTCCAGCACGTCCGCGCTGCCCGCCTGCGACGTGATGGCGCGGTTGCCGTGCTTGGCCACCGGCGCGCCGGCCGCGGCCGCGACCAGCGCGACGGTGGTCGAGATGTTGAAGGTGTTGAGACGGTCCCCGCCCGTGCCGCAGACGTCGAGGATTTGCCGCGCGCGGGTCGGCCCGTCCACCGGCGGCTCGATCGCCCTGCCGCGCAATTCCCGCGCGAACCCGACGATTTCGGCCGTGGTTTCTCCCTTGCGGGCCAGGGCGGCCAGAAAGTCCGCCTTGCTTTTCACGGCGGCCTCGGCGCCGGCCAAGGCCGCGACGGCAACGGCAATCTGCGCGTCGTCCAGCGGCTCGTGATTCCCCAGTTGTTTGGTCAGCGCATCCAGCACGCGGAAAGTGTAGGAAGAGCGCGGGAAGTTTGCTAGTGTCCAGTTTTTGAGCGGATGAATGCGGAGATGCTTGCGACAGAGGGCGCCGGGTTGTTCGATCAGGCGGTGAGCCGCGCGGCGGAGTTGCTGCGCGCCGGCCAACTGGTGGCCTTGCCCACGGAAACCGTCTATGGCCTGGCTGCCAACGCCTGGGATGCCGAGGCGGTCCGGCGGATTTTTGAGGTCAAGGGCCGTTCTCCGAAAAACCCGATCATCGTCCACGTCGCCAGCCTGGAGATGGCCCGCCGCTGTGTGTCGGACTGGTCCGCGCTGGCCGGGAAATTGGCGGCGGCCTTTTGGCCGGGGCCGCTGACGCTGGTTTTGCCGCGCGCGAAGGAAATTCCGCCCATCGTGACGGCGGGCGGCGCGACCGTTGGCGTGCGCTGGCCCAGCCACCCGCTGATGCAGGCGGTCATCCGGGCCTGCGGCTTTCCGCTGGCGGCCCCCAGCGCCAACCGCGCCAACGAACTCTCCCCCACCAACGCCCGGCACGTCTTCAAGGGCCTTGGCGACCGCATCCCGCTGATTATCGACGGCGGACAGGCGCAGGTCGGCATCGAGTCTTCGGTGCTCGACCTGGTTTCCGCGCCGCCGCGATTGTTGCGCCCGGGAATGATTCATGCCGAATCGCTGCTGGCGGTGATGGGCCGGACCGGCCTTGAAGTGCCCGCCTTCGATCCGCCGGACGGGCCGGTGACAACTCTGCGCAGTCCGGGTCTGCTGCGACAGCATTACGCGCCCAAGGCGCGGCTGGCGCTGTGGCACTGGCGGGACGACGCGGAGTTGGCGGCGCGGATATCGGCCCGCGGGGTTCCGCGGGCGAAGGTCCACGTAGTGGCGCACAGTCGCATTCCGTTGCGCGAAAAGTTTGGCCGTGTTTCGGTCATGCCGCATGACGCGGCGGCCTACGCCCGGGCCATCTACGCCGAACTCCATCAATGCGATGAAGCGGGCGCGGAATTGATCGTGGTCGAGGCGCTGCCGGCCGGCGAACAGTGGCGCGCGATTGCCGACCGGCTGGCGCGGGCGGCGCACTGACGCCAAGGGTGGCCTTACTGCGCGTTCTTTGGGACAACGTCAGGCGATTGGAGGCGGGGGAACCAGCGATCGGCGTTTTTGGCCAGGCTGATCGCCAGCAGGAGAAGGACCACCACCAGCACGCAGCCCAAGACCGCCTGAAAAATAATATCCCGCTTGTTTTCGCGATGGTGCCGCCGGTGGCGTTTTCTTCGTTTATAGCGGATCGGCCCGCCCGCCGCCACCGAAGCGCCCGTCGCGGCCGCAGCCGGGGCGGCGGCCGCCTTTGAACCTTCATTGGCCGGCTGGCGAACCACTGGCGGCGCAGGTTTTGGGGCCGGTTCGGGCGACGACTCCACACGCATGACGGGCGTGGTTGCGCCGGAAGCCTCCCAGGAAACCGGAAGTTTTCCAAACTCACTTCTCTGGTGCGGGCGCTCGTGTCCGGCCGGCACGAGCACCGACCACGTTGACTGCGCCCGAATTGCCCGCACCGATTCCCGATGCTCGTCGATTCGCTCCGGCGGCACGGCGTCGGCCAGTATCGAAAGCGTCGATTTCACCGTCCAACATCCGGCCAGGGTTTTGCGCTGCCGGGTGTATTGCAGCCAGGGGTTCTCAATCGTCCGTTCCTGCACAATGGCGGAAGGCAGGTCCACGCAATGGACTTCGAAGATATGCGCCACATGGCACGGGTAGGGCAAAGCGAAGGGCGTCCGCCGCGCGCCGGGTTCGGGCAGTTTGAGGACGCCGGCCGCAAAATCGTCCGCCACTTCCAGCTTGTACCAGCCCGGCTTGGCGTCGGGCGTGAGGAAGTCTCTGATGGCAAAGGTTTCCGCCAGAAAAAACTCGTTCGCGGCGCGGTCGTCACGATACTCCATCGGGCCTGTTCGTTGCGCGTCGATAAACCGGTCCATGCATAATTGCAGTCGCCGCCGCGCGATGGCTTCGGCCCCCTGAGTGTCAAATTCCCGGCGCATTTCCTCGGCCTGGCTGCCCCGCGCCGTCACCACCACGGCCAGGAGCGACACCGCCCCCGCGGTGTCCACCAGGATTGATTCTTCGATCTGGCAGGCGCTGGCGGAAACGGAAGCAAGCGGCGCTTCCGCCAGACGGGAGGAAGAGCGGGCAACGGGCAACCCCGCGCCGTAATCGGGTATGACCCGGTTGAGCGAGCCGCCCCCCTGTCCCTTGGCTGTGGCATCGACCCAGCGCGTCTCGCCGCGCGCCTCGTATTCGACGAGGACATGATTGAACAAGCCTGGCATCGGCAGCAAGCCGGCGAGGGACTTGCGAAACTTCGTGTGGACCAGCACCGGGCGCGCGGCGACCCCAAGCCGGTTGAGCAGGCACGTGAGAAAAAAACCCAGGTCCACCCCGCTCCCAAACCGCCGGCGGGCCACTATTCCCGGCGCCGTCGGCGTCTGGCCGGCCAGGTCTTCCTCCACCGCCAGGTGGCGGTATTCGTCCTGCACCAGATGGATGGCTTTTTCGATTTGTTGCAGAACGCCGCCCGGCTCCGCGCTGATTTCTTTGGCGACGGCCTCGATCCCGGCGTCGGCGTCATTTGCTTTCCAGGCTTCGGCGAACGCGGCGGCCACCGTTTCCCAGTCGGCGCAGTCGGAAACCTGGATCCAAGGATACGCCATGTACCATTCCGGCGTGTTCCCTTCGGAGCGAAGGACGGGTGGATTCTCCCGCTCCCAAACCCAAGTGGTTTCGCCGTTTGCTTTTCTCTCAACCGGCTGCAAGTCCGGGGACGAGGACTTCCAACGCATGGGGCGTCCGTCCTGAAACCGCACGGAAAAATGGAACTTCCCCAGAGGCGCGTCTGCCGGGACGGCGAAAAAGCACCCGCACTGCTCCGGGAGAAGGAGCGGAAATTCCTCGATCGTCTGGCACCATTCCAAAATGTCGCCCGGCCGCACGTCCTCGAGCAGCATCCCCAGCGTGAGGCGGCCGGATGAGACCAAACTGTCGGTCTCCCGTTGCGCCGGCCGCAGTTTATCCACCGTCGTGTGATTGAATTCCGATCCGTGCCGATGGATTTTGATCCAATGCAGCGTGAGGCGCTGCGTCTGCGGCAGGATTTCCAGGCGCCAGTGGGAATAGCGCTCGACCGCCTGGATGGTTTCCAGGCGCAGGGCGACATGGAGGTGCGTCTGGCGCTTTTCGGCGTGCAGTTGCTGGCTCGACAGCAGGTAAGTGACGTGGGCGGCCTGTTTGGGCTTGAAATCCAGAGGAAATGCGCCGGGCACAACCCAATCGGGCACAGGTCCGACCTGGAGGCGCTCATGGGCAGCGCCCGGAACATTCCCCTGCTGCGGAGCCGTACTGTCGGAAAGCATCCCAACTTGAATACCGCCAAAGAGTTGGAATTACAAACCAAAACTAATAGATCAACACCATCGCAACGGCGCCCGCGACCGTTTTGACGACATTTTCCGGCTTGCCAGCCTGGGGCAGGTTTGGTTCGGCCCCTTTGATCTGTTGCAGCAGGCGCAGGGCGTGCCGGGATTTGACGGCGTAATTGACGTTCTGCGGCATGACTCCCGAAGTCTGCAAAACCGCGAAATCGTTCAATCGCGCCACCACGATGCCCACGACTTGTCCGTTCACGTCGCAGAGCGGGCCGCCGGAATTGCCGGGCTGGACCGGGACGCTGATCTGATATTCGGCGGGGTCGTCCTGCATTCCGGCCAGGCTGCTGATCTTGCCATCGGTGTACTTTGGCTCGACGCCCTGCATTTCGATGTTCGGAAAACCGATCGTAAAAACCTCCTGCCCCAAATCCGCCGACTCCGCCCGCGAAATGGACAGCGGCTGGAAATTGTCGCCCTCCACTTTCAGCGCCGCCAGGTCGTTCTCTTTGTCCACCTCGATGACTTTGGCCTTGAACACTTGCGAGCGGTACTTGACCTCGATCCGTCCGGCCTCCCGGACCACGTGATGGTTGGTCAGCAAGTAGCCGTCCTTGGTCACAAAAAACCCCGTGCCGATCCCCCGCAATCGGTCGTGGTTTGGCAGCGACGCGATGGAATGGTCCGGCGGTTTGGGGGCGTCGGGCAGCGCGAACACAGCCAGGCCCTCTTTCAACATCGCCGGCGGAATCTCGTTCCGTTGGCAAACGTGGCCGGCGTCGTAAGCGTGAAGGGTCCGTTCGTAATTTAACCGGTCGATGTAGCTGAAGGTCCCGGACAGTCTGGCCATGACCGTGATCGTGTCGTGATCGCTGAAGCCGGGCGGCAGGTTGCGCAGAAAAACGACCGCCGGATTGGGCTGATTGGGCGAAAGCTCCAGCAACGCGCCGTCCCGGACGACCTGCAAAATCCTCGCGCCGAAGAACTTCATCCAGCTTGCCTGCGGTTTGCGCAAGTCGTAGATGACTCCCTCGACCTGCCTGAAATACCCGGTGCTGATCGCCTGGGCCAGGGCTTGCTCCGCTTGCCGCTCGGCCGCCGCCCTGGACTCGGCGAGTTGCGCCGCCGTGATGCCCCACGAATCCAGGAAGGCCTTCGGCAGCTTGTCGCCGCTCACCGTCGTGCCGCCGCTGGGGTAGAGAATCGCCACCCGCCCGCCGCCGGCCACGTGGACGTCCTGGATTTGCGCGTAGGAAACGCCGTCCAGAGTGACGGCGGTGATTCTGTCCGCTGCCAGGGCCGGCAGGACAAAGAGCGCGCAGAGAAGCCCTGCCAGCAGTTTCATGCCGTCACTATCCCACGAAACCGCCGGTTTTTCAACCCGGCGAATCCAACCCAGGTGTTGCCTAAGACGGGCGCGAACCATTCAGGGGAGGACACGCGCCCACGCGTGTCGTGGCCGGCGCCCTCGCCGGCCACATCTTTGAACCTTATACACTTCCCATGGAATTTGGGGATGCCATCGGCGAGGGCGCCGATGGCGACACGCGGGGGCGCGTGTGCTCCCGATCCGCAGCCGTCCTTTCGTTACGCGAGGATCAGGGTCCAATCAGTGAATGCGTTGCGATTCCTCCTCTCCGCGTCTTCGCGTTCATTCTTCAGACGGTTCCAGAGGAGGGGCGTTCAGCGCCGGCTGGCCGGAGGCGTTGCGCAAGGCCCAGCTTTGCGCGGACAGGTCCAGCGTCAATGCGCCGTTGTCCCGGCCATACACCACGGGCACGCGGCGCCGCGCGAGCCGGGCTCGCAGGCTGGCCGGGGCGCGGCGGGTGGCGGGGAATTGCGCGTCCATAATGACGATGAGGCGGGGCTGCAGCAGATCCAGCAACGGCTCGCACAGCGGCTCGTCCCGCGCCGGCAAACCGGCCACGACCAGTTCGGCCCGCAGGTCCGGATGCCGCCGCATCAGGGCGTCCTGGCCGTCCCGGCCCAGCGCGGGCAGCAGCAGGACCGAATGGCCATGAAACTCGCGGCGCAAGACCAGCGCGTTGTCATCGGCCTGGGGCAACCGCTCCGCCGCGGCGGGGTGCAACACGCTCCAGCCGGCAATGTTATCGCCCTCCCGCGCGGTCCGCCAGCACCCGGTTTGGCGCAGGGTGTCGAGCAATTCGCGATACGCCGCCGAACGCTCCGGCGCCGCGCCGGTGAAAATTTTTCGCGGCAAAAAATTTGTCAAAATGACTTTCGCCCCGTCGAAATGCGGCCGCAGGCCGACCCCGAGGCAGAAAGCGTCCAGATGATTGACTCCGTGCGCGCAGAGCAACGGTTTGACGATTCTCGCGGCTTGTTCGGTGTCTCCGCAGTCCAGCAGCAGACTTCCAGCCCGTCCCGGCGCATCCACAAACACGGCGGGCGCGCCCCGCAGGGGCAGTATGGAAATGCGGACGGTTTGGCGTTCGACCGTCCAATGAACCAGGCAGGCGACTCCGGCCGCCAGCAGGGCGGCGCACGCCGTCCATTTGTGCCGCGAGCGGAAAATCCAGCCGCTGAAACCCAGAAAGAGCGCCACATAATAGAGACCACAAACGGTCCAGGACGGAGAAGCGACATTGAAATTGCCGCCCCACCACTGCGCGGCCCAACCGCTGAACCAAATGATGAACTTCATCAGCGCCCACGTGGCGTTGTTGAACAGAACGGCCAGGCTCGGAAGCCACCCGCCAACCAGCAGACTTCCCATGCCGCTCGCCAGCGCCAGCGCCGTCACCGGCACGACCACGCAGTTGGCCGGGACGCTGACAGGCGTAAACAAGTGGAAATAATAGGCGGCCAGCGGAATCGATCCAACCCAAGCCGCGACCGAAAGCGCGAAGACATCGATGCCATAGACCGCCCCTTTTTGGAGCAGCGGCGGCAGGCGCGGCTGTAGTGTGTCGGGGAGGAAGGGGTCGCCTTTGAACAACCAGGCGTGAATTGCCCGCTGCGTCAGCGGCAGGATCAAGGTGATGCAGATGACGACGAGGAAGGAAAGCTGAAAGCCGGGTTGAAAGAGTTGGTTGGGGTCCCACAAGAGGATGACAAAGGCCGCCGCGCAGAGGGAATTGAGCACGTTGCCCGGCCGGCGGCAGGCCCAGCCCAGGATGAGGACGCTGGCCATGATCGCGGCGCGAATCGCCGACGCCGGCCAGCCCGTCAGTCCCACGTAGAACCAGAGCGCCGGGACAACCACCAGCCCGCAAATCGCGCGGGGGATTCGCACCAGGCGCAACAAGCCAAGGCCAATTCCCGCCAGCAGCCCGATGCGCAGGCCGTCCACCGCGAATATATGGTACGTGCCCGCGCGCATGAACGGCTCTTCCACGGCGTCAGTCAGCGGCGCCTTCCAATCCAACAGCAATGTCCGCGTCAACCGCAGCGGCTGGTCCTCGGTTGGGAAACCCAACTCCAGAGTGGCCGTGGCCCACCGGCGAAACCGTTCCGAAAGCGGCCTCGTCCTGGCCGCGCCTTCAGCCACCTTCCAGTCGTTCGTGCCGATGGTTTGCAATTGGTAGAACACGCCCTGGCGTCCGTAATAAGCGCGCGCGTCGAACAGGCCGTCGGCCAGAGGACCGCGCGGCGGGCGGAGGACGCCCCGGACTTCGACGCGCTGGCCTTCGAAGAAGTCGGAGGAGAGCGTGCCTGTGGTGGTGGCGATGACCTTGCCGGACGCCGGTTGCCACGCGTCGCGGCGAGCGATCTCGGTGACTTCGATCAGCGCGGACGAATGCCACAATTCCCGCCGGTCCAGCTCGAAAACCCGCTGTGCGAGCGGCGCTCGGATGGTGCCCCGCAGACCCGCTTCACTCACATCGCCGCCCTGCGCCACGCGCAAATCGCGGGGCGCGAGGATCGCGTTCCGCCGGGAGGCGTCGGTCCATCCTGTCAAGACGACGAGCAGGGCCAGCAGCCAAAGGCGGCCCCGTTCCCGCGCCAGCGCCGCGACCGCCAGGGCAAAGGAGGCCGCGAACAAAGCGAACAATGGGGGATGGAGCCATTCGCCGGCCAAAATGCCGCCGATGAAAAGCAAGGCCACAGGAAGCAGCGGCTGCTTCATAAACTCATTTTGCCTTGAGCAAGCGGCGGGCGGTCCAGGTCATGAGCAAGCCGGCGCCCGCGCCGCAGGTGTCCAGCAGCACATCCAGGACGGCGGGCTGGCGGGTGGGCACAAACATCTGGTGAAATTCGTCCGTCGAGGCATAGAGCGCCGAGAACAAAAGCGCGAGCCAAAACTGGCGGAGCGGACTGAAGGAGCGGAAGGCGGCGTCATAACGAGTCGCCCGCCACGCCAGAAAGCCCAGAGCCGCATATTCGACAAAGTGAGCGGTTTTCCTGATGATAAAATGCCATCGTTCAATCGTTTCCTCCGGCATGTGGGGATTCAACCAGAGCAAGAACGGCCGGACAAAGCGCGAGGTGTTGTGGGGCGCCCCGAGCGAAGTGGAGGCGCTGAAAATCAAAGCCATCCAGAGCACCAACGGAAGCCAGTATTTGCAAATTCGGCCAAGCACGGCTGCAAAAAACAACGGCGCGCCCGCAAAAGCAACCCCGAATCCTGGACTTCATCCCCTCTCCGGCATGGCTCCGCCTTGCGGAGGGTTCATAGCGGCTTTGCGCCATGGAGGCGACTCCGGCGTGAAGAGGCGTTGCCCCTATTCGTTTATTCCCCAGTGCCGCCATCCCAAGGCGGAGAAAACTGTCGCGGAACTGGCTGGTTGAGGAATCTGCGGCGGCCCCCACGCAACCGCTTGGAGTTGCCGCGGCTTCGTCTCTTCGGCCCTGGCGGCTTTCCCACCGATCAACTCGGCAGAAAAAACGAGCGCTGTTTTGAGGACCTTCTCTTGCTTCATAGGCTTGCGCATTCAACTATGAGGCCTTGGGTCAAAGCTTCCCAATACTTTGTTCGTATGCGCGTGATAGCTTAAATCTATGAGAAGCGCATAAAGCCGTCAGCGGGGCGGCTGCATTCGGGAAAACCCATTTCAGCAATGGGTCTCAGTCCGTCTGTGCGGTGAGCCTTTTTATGATCTCGATATAATGCTGCAATGCCCGTGAATCATTATCCCGGTTCCACGCAATGTAGTAGTCGGTCCTCATCGGCGGGGTCAGTGGCCGGATGGCCACTCCGGGATGGGGCAGCGTTTTGATGTCCTCGCGCGCCAGCGTGACGCCCAAACCTTCGGCGACGAAGGTCATCAGCGCGGGTTCCAACTCGGCGTCTTGCAGGATTCTCGGGGTGAAGCCGGCCCGCTGGCAGGTTTGGCAGAGCCACTCGCGAAAACCCGGATGCGTCTTTTCGGACATGCCCATAAAAAACATCGTTTTCAACTCGCCGAGATTGACCCGGCGTTTCCTGGCCAGCCGATGTTTTACCGGCAGGACGACGACCGTTCGGTGCCGGGCAATGCTTTCCCATTGCAGACCTTTGGCGGATGCCGGCGGACCCAGCCCCACAAAGCCCAGGTCGATCTTGCGCGCTTCCAGGGCGCGAAACTGTTCCGCCGGAGGCAGGTCGAAGAGGTTGAGCGCAAGGTGGGGGAAGGCCTGGCGGAAGGCCCCGAGCGTTTTGGGGAGCAGCTCGAAGTTAAAATTGGACGAATACGCGATGTTCAACTGGCCGGTTTCGCCCCGGCTCAGACGCTGCACCGACACGACGCTTTCCGCGGCCAGCGCCAGGACGCGTCTGGCATCAACCAGGAAAGACCGCCCTTCCTCGGTCAAGGCCACCTGGCTCTTGGAACGGTCCAGGAGACGCACCCCGATCTCCTCCTCCAGGTTATGGATCTGGCGCGTGAGCGAGGGTTGCGCCAAATGCAGCTTGGCGGCGGCCTTGGTGAAATTCAAATCTTCCGCCACCGCCACGAAATACCGCAAGTGACGCAGTTCCATGTCGTGGCCGGCAGTTTAGCAAGTTCAATCCAAATTAGCAACCCGGCAATTTGGGCCCATCGAAATCCAGGCCCATCGAAATCCATTGCCAAGCGGCGGGATTTCTGGCAGACAGAGCCGCTCTTTTATGCGAACAAGCAGAACGATTGTCATGGGCCTCTTTCTCTGCGGCCTCGCCTGCGCCTTCGGCCCCCTGGCGCCGGCGGCGGACGGCAGCGACGAGACGGTGGCGGTCCGGTACCATTTTGCCGGGGCCGCACACCTGGCGGCTAACACCAACTTCGCCCTGGCCAAACGGCTTCTGAGCCTTCCCTCCAGCGTCGAGTTCCGGAACCTCGTGCTGGACAGGCTGGCCGGGGTTTTCTGGCGCGATTTGCAATTTGAAAAGGCGGGCGATCCCGTGGCCGGCCTGCGTCCGCTGCTGGACGATCTCCTCACCGTGGAGTCGGTCGCCAGTTTCGGCGGCGCGAGCAAAGACCGCATGAGTTTTGTCCTGGCCGCGCATCTGGACAAGGCGCGGACGCAAGCGTGGCAACAAAGCCTGGGCGCGGCGCTGGGGGGCAAAGGGGAACCGTTTGCCGCGGAGGGTTTTTCCGGGACACGCTGGAACCGGCCCGGGAAAAATGTTTTTTGGATGCTGCCGGCGCGCGATTGGATCGTGGCCGGCCAGGGGGACGATTTGCAGGCTGTTCGCACTGATTACCTGCAACAAATCCAGAAGAACGGACGGCCCTGGCCGGCGTTGAAAGAAACCTGGCTCCAGGCGGACGTGAACTGGCCGCGCCTGGCCGCCTGGGTTCCGCTGGAGTCGTGTCCCTTCAAACTGGCGCGGACGACCCTCGATGTGACGTCCGGCCATGGAAGATTCCATTTGACAGGCTTCATTACCTACCCCGGGCCGGTGCTGTGGGAGGCCGCGCCATGGCGGTTTCCCAAGGACATGGTGCATGAGCCGCTGGTGAGCTTCACCGCCGGGCGCGACGTGGCGCCGTTTCTGAAGCCGGATGCGACCCTGCCGCGGTTGTGCGCCAAGGCGTTTGGCGACCAATTCTGTTGCTGGGCGCAGGGCGAGATGCCCTTTCAAAGTTACGCGGCCTGGCCGGTGGCCAACGGCCGCGAGGCGATGAACAAACTCGCCGGGGAATCGCTGCCGGAACTCAATTCCGTGCTGACGCAACCGGGCGAAGCGAAGTTGACGTGGCAGGCCAATCGTTCGGAAATCGTCTGGGCGAAGTCTTCCATCATGGCGCCCGCCCTCTCGCCGACGCATGAAAAGACCGGAGATTACTTGCTGGCGGGATTATTTCCGCTGTCGGAGAGAAACGCGCCCCCGCCGGCCAGTTTGTGGAGACAGTTCGAGAGGCGGGACGATTTGGTCTATTACGATTGGGAGTTTACAGGCCCGCGCCTGCAACAATGGCGGCTGCTGTGCGAATTGCTGCCCGTCCTGCCGCCGGTTGCCGACGCGTCCGCGTCCGCCGCCGCCGCCGGGGGCCGGAAGGCGCCGCTGGTGATCGTGGATGGCTGGCTGGCCGGGCTGACCCCCTTCCTGGACAACACGGTGACGGAAATCACCCGGACTTCCCCGGGCGAATTGAGCGTGGCGCGGACGACGCCGTTTGTCTTGACCAGTTACGAGTTGCTGTGGCTCTCGCACTGGCTGACCGAGACGCCGTCGGGGCCTGTCAATTACAATTTGCTGCCCCGGGCGAAAATGTCGGGGCCGGGCCTCCCTTCGCGCTAGCGTTCTCATGCTCAAGCTCGGCGTCAATATCGATCATGTCGCCACCGTCCGCGAGGTGCGCTACCGGGGACGCGAGCGGGGCGAACCGGACCCGGTCGAGGCGGCTCTGATCTGCGAATCGGCCGGCGCGCACGGGATCACGGCCCACCTGCGCGAGGACCGGCGCCATATTCAAGAGCGCGACATTCGCCGCCTGCGCCAGGCGCTCAAGACCCGCCTCAACCTCGAGATGGCCGCCACGGCGGAAATCGTCGCCTTCGCCCTGGAAATCAAGCCGGACATCGTTTGCCTGGTGCCCGAACGGCGGGCCGAAGTCACCACCGAGGGGGGCCTGGACGCGGCCCGGCACTGGCTGCCCCTGGCCGAGACGCGCCGGCGGATGAACGAGGCCGGCATCGAGGTCAGCCTGTTTATCACGCCGGACGCGGAGCAAGTCGAGGCCGCCGGGCGGGTGGGGGCTCAATTCGTCGAATTGCACACCGGGTCGTTCGCGGAGAATTTTCATCGCAAGCGCGAGCGGGCGCGGGAAACGGAACGGTTGATCGCGGCCGCGCGGCAGGCCCATGAGTTGGGCCTGCGGGTCAACGCCGGTCATGGATTGAACTACCAGAACGTGGGTGCGCTGCGGCCCGTGCCGCATCTGGTCGAACTGAACATCGGCCACAGCATCGTCAGCCGCGCGCTGATCGTCGGCCTGGCCACCGCCGTCCAGGAGATGCTCCTGGCCATGGAGGCCATAGGCGCGGGGCAAACTTCAACCGGACCCGAACTTTGATCCTCGGCACCGGCATTGACCTCATCGAAGTGGAACGCGTGGAGGCGGCGTACCGGAGACACGGAGAGCGTTTCGCGCAACGGATACTGCGCCCGGGCGAACTGGCCTACTGTCTCTCCCACAAATCGCCCGGCCCGTTTCTGGCGGCGCGCTTTGCCGGCAAGGAAGCCATCTCGAAGGCCTTCGGCACCGGTATCGGCGCGCAACTGGGATGGCAGGACATGGAGATTTGCCGGAAGGAATCCGGCCAGCCATACGTCGTGCTGCACGGCAAAGGGCAAAGCCTGCTGGCGGCGCGCGGGGGGCGGGAGGTGCATATCAGCCTGAGCCACACCGAAAAGCACGCCACCGCCGTCGCCCTTCTCGAAGGCGCGTGAGCGCAAGCGCGATCTGATGGTTCATTTCAAGAGTCGTTTTCCGGGATCGGTTGCTGACGTCCGTGCCTTCGGGGACATCCCCCTCCCCCCTGTTGTTTTGGGATTTGATTTAGTCTGATTTGGTTTGGTGGATTCTCGTCATTGGGTCCTTTACCGCGAAACCATTCGGGGTTCGTCATTGGAGTTCGTCATTCGTCACTGGATTTCGTCACTCGTCATTTTCTCGGGTCGATCGAGCTTGCCCTCCAGCGACACCGACGACTGGCTGAGATGGGTCCGCTTCTTCATTGGCCGAGCCGGGCGGATGGCTCAGGCGGAAATGGGGCGCGGCCCCGCGTGGCGTCAGGCGGCCCCGCCACCGGCAACTTCTCCCCGGCCAGTTTGGGGAAACGGCCCGGCTGGCGCGCCAGCACCACGGCCAGGTCATCGAAATAAACCGCCCGCCATCCGTATTCTTTTGACAGCGCCGCCGCGCCGGCCAGGTTTGCGGGCAACAACGCCAGGTCCGCCCGGTCGATGTCCAGAATCCTTTTGTCCACCGGCTCGCCGTTGTAAAACTTCCAATGTTCCGGGATCAGTTCGCGCGGGTAGCAGGTTTCCCACCGGCCATCGAGGGACATGGCGCACTCCGGCAGCTCCCACAGGCACATCTCGCCCCAATCGAAGAAGACCAGTAAATTGCCGCGCAATTCGCGCGCGCGCATGAAAGCGATCGCGCTGACGGGATATTGGCTCCGCGGCGCCTCCATCGTCACCGGATGCTCCTTGTGCAAGGTGAAGGTGGCGGCGCCAATGCCGGCCGTGGCGAGCGCCAGGAGAACCGCGGCCGCCCGCCGCGCCGCAGGATGGCGGGCCAGTTGCTCCAGCCGGGCGAAGGATTCGCGATGGCGCGCCAGGATGTCCGCCAGATGCGGGGGAACAAAGGCGAGCGCGGCAATGGCAAACAACGGCGTATGCCGGGCCGACCGCAGGGCAAACACCGCCAGTCCCGCGCACACCGCAATTTCCCACAACGCGCGCCTCCGGTGGGTCAACAAGAATGAAACCAGCGCCAGCGCCAGCAGGATGAAAAGCGCCGCATGATCCCAGCTCAGTCCGGTCGGATGCCATTCTTCCAATTCCGGCCGATGGTGGAGCCAGACCACGCCGCTGATCGTCCATCGAATCAACTCCCACCCGTACGGGTTGACCAACAAGGCGGCGGGACAAATCAAACAGGCCGCCCACAACGCCGCGACCGGCCGCGCCGCAACCGCCTCGACCGGCGCCCGGACCGCGAGGGCCGGAAATTTGTCCCAGAAAAGCTGCGCCGTCAGGGCCGCCGTCGAAGCCAGCAGCAGGGCGATTGCGGCCAGGACGCCGCCGTGGGTGTTGACCCACAAGGCGCACAGCGCCGGCAGGGCCGGCGCCCAGCGCCATTCTCCCCGCGCCACCCGCCGGAGCAGCCACAATTCAATTGACACTCCGAGCGCGGTGAAAATCTGCGGGCGCGGGGCAAAGCCGTAGGAAATTTCAACGACCGCGACCGCGCCGACCGCCCACGCGAGGGCGCGCCGCGGCCAGGGCAGATCGTCGCCGCCGAGGCGCAAGGCGATGCCAAAGGTCAGGAGGCCCACCAGTATCTTGAGCAGCAGAATTCCCGTTCCGCCCGCCAGCCTGTGGGCGGCGCCCAGCGCGGTTTCGGCCAGCCATTCGTGATTGATCCACGGCGTGCCGCGCGCCGTCCAGGAGTAAGGCTCGACCGGTTGCAGCCTTCCGGTCATCAGGATGTGTTCGCCCACCAGCGTATGCGCCCAAAGATCCGGATCGGCGGTGTTCTCGGAAAACTGAGAAACCGCCAGCGCGAGCACAAACGCGCAAAAGAACCATTTCAAAACGGCGGAAGATCGATCGACCACGGCCCCGCCAGTCCAGCAGATTCCCCGGCCCTTCGCAAGATTCTTCACGCGATCCCCCTGTGAAAAGTCACGGTTTTCTGCGCCACACGCCCGCGCCTTTCATCCGGCCGCTGGAAAACGGCTCGCCCCAGGCGGCCTCCACCGTGTAATTTTGTTTGACCCATTGCAACAGCAGCCACCCGTCTTTTCCCGGCGCGCCGTAATCGTGGATGCCGTGCTCGCTCAGGTCGAGCGAGATCAGCGCCACATAATCGGGCGGCGCCGTCCGCAGCCGATCCACCAGCGATTGCTCCGCCCCGCCCGCTCCCACGTCCGGCAACGGCGAGATGTGGCGCGCCAGAAAGTTGATGGAAAGGCCGTCCGGCAGCACCAGCAGCGTCGCCCCCGGCGGCGCCCCGGCCAATCGTTTCACCACCCAATCCACCAGCGTCCCGGTGGGATCGATCTCCCGGTCAAAGGCGTAAAACCGGTCCGCCCGCGCGCCGACCGGCTGGGTCTGCCCGGCGCGAATGGCATTGGACTGCGCGGCAATCGCCCCGCAGGCCAGTGTCAAGACGAGCAAACCGCCGGCCGCGGCCACCGCTCGTCCGGCGCGTCCCGGCCCGGTCCAACGGGGAACCTCGCTGACCATCATGGCAGCGGCCGCCATCCCCGCCAGCGCCGCCTGAAAGAAACCGAAATGATACACGCGCGCGAAAAGCGCCATGCGCGCCAGCATCGCCGCCGCCAGCAGCAGCAGCAGCCACCGCATAAGGGCGGACGGGTCCATCCGGCCCGTTCGCCGCCAGTCGCTCCGCAGTCTGACGCCATAAAACACCAGCCCCGCTGCTGTCAACAATGGCAGACATTGCCCGACGTGAAACCAGCCGCCCTCCAGGCGCGCGGAAAACGCCAGCCCGCCCAGCACGACCACCGCGATGATTCGCACCGCGGACCAGGGCCGGTTGACAAACCAGCCCGCCGCCCACGTGGCGCCGATGACGACGACCGCGCACAGCCCCCCTTTCAGTTCCAGCCAGGCGTTGCTCCACGGATGGTCAAAGCCGGCGAAGCGGCTCTGTCCGGCCGCAAAGCCGCCCATCCCGATGGGGTTGACCAGCACACGCCACCAAGCGTTGCAGGCGTGGGTGAGCGCCAGGCCGAAAGGTTCGCTCGCGGCAAAGCCGAGCGCGAAGGCCAGCGTCGGCCAGGCCGCGCCCGCCGCCAGGAGCGCCCATTCCCGCCCGGAAACCGGCTGTCGTTGCATCGCGCGCAAGGCCAGCGCGGCCAGGCCGAGCACCCCGGCCGCCAGCATGAATTCCGGTTTCAGCACCGCCGCCAGTCCGCCGCATGTTCCCAAGGCAAAGGCCAGCGGCGCCGACCGGGCGCGGCGCCACGCGGCCGCCGCAAACAGTGTCAAGAGCATTAACAACAGGCCGTGGGTGCTCTCGTGCGCATAGGGCGCGGCGTAATTGTAATTGCCGACGGACGTCAGATGCGAAAACGAGAACACGGAAATGAACACCGCGCACGCCGCGAACGCCCCCAGCCGGCCCCAGGCCCGCCGAAACGCGCCGTAAGCCAGCGCCAGGATGGCGCCATAGATCAGCAGGTTGGCCGCGAACAGGACCGTCAGGCTGGCGCCGAAGGTTTTGAAGAGCAACCCGTTGGCGTAGGCAGACAGCGGCCCGTAGTTCCAAGCCCCCTCGTGGAACAGCATCCCGCCCCCCGCGATGCGCCAGGCGGCGTACCACTGCGGCCCGGAATCAATGATAGGGTCCGGCCATTTCCGCCAGGACACCCCCAAAAAATAGGCCAGCAGCGCGGCCAGGAGCACGCCGCCGCCGGCTTCCGCCAGCCAGGGCGGCCAGGCGTTCGCCGCCGGAGTCCCATCCGCTTTTTGTTCCGGGGAGATCGGCATACCTTCGTCGTCCCGCCAGCATACGCGCTTGCCGCCCCGCGGCTCAAGCTCTCTGCGCCCGGCGGCCGGGCCGCTTGCCGATTGCGCTTGCCAATCGAATCGAAATTGGAGAAGCCTGTCCGCCGACACTCGATATGAGCCAGTGGCCCAAACAATTTCCTCCCCTGTCCCCAGAAGATAAGCGCATTTGCGATGACTTCATGGAGCATTGGCACGACGTTTATCCGGCGCGGTATTCCATGGCCGATCGTTTCGGCCACCTCTATGTGGCGCGCCATCGGCCGGCCCGCTTCGCGCGCACCCTGGAGATCGGCGCGGGACTGGGGGAACATCTCAAATACGAAACCTTGAGTGAAGAACAGGAACGCAATTACGTCGGGGTCGAAACCCGCGAGAACATGGCGCGGCGCTTGCGGCAGGCCTGTCCCCGGATTCAAACCCACCTCGGCGACTGCCAGACGCGGCTGGACTTCCCGGACAATTATTTCGACCGGATCATCGCCATCAATGTGCTGGAGCATTTGCCCAACCTCCCGGCCGCCATCCGGGAAATGCACCGGCTGTGCGACAAGGCCGCGGGCCAGTTCTCCATTGTCATTCCGTGCGAGGGGAGCCTGGCCTACAGCCTGGCGCGTGAGATTTCCGCCAAACGCATCTTCCAGAAACGCTACCACCGGCCCTACCATATTTTCATCTCGCGCGAACACATCAACGTCCCGAGGGAGATTCTGGCCGAGTTGGAGCCGTGGTTCGAGCTCACCCAATCCACCTATTTTCCGATTCCCGTCAAACTGGAGTTCTGCAATCTCTTCATTGGCGCCACCCTCAAACCCAAATCTCCGCCTGACGGCGCTCGCCCGTGAACCTCAAGCAAGCGCGCGGGGTCAGCGAAGCTCGCGTCGCGGGATCAGTCCTAGTTGGTATTGAATCATTTTGTCTCCTCATTTGTTTTTCAGACGCGCCAGTTTCGCCCAGGCTTGTTGGAACTGGCGCAGACCGCCGTCGCTCAATTGTTGAATGTATGAAGTTGACCCCAATGCTCGCCCAATGCTCGTGCTCGGCCAATGCTCGCCATGTTCTCTGGCCTTTTCTCACTGAAGCAAAGCCGAGACAAACTACAATTGTTAAATGTTTAACTACGTCCCCAATTTCTTGACAGACCGCCGTCGCTCAATTGTTGAATGTATGAAGTTGACCCCAATGCTTGCCCATGACCCCAATGCTTGACCAATGCTTGACCCAATGCTTGACCATTCCACTTCGCCTACTCTACCCAATCCAGTGAAACAATTCAGTGGCTCAACGTTCCGGTCCGAACCAATTCCAAAGGAAAAGAAGTAAGAATGCTGTTAACCAGCCCATGATTCCGATGGGCATGACCAGTCGTTTGGGACAGCGCCTGTAAAAGAACATGACTAGCACCACATTCACTATCACCATTCCCACAATCACATACGGTAAGGCTTTTTCACCGGCAACACGTTCCAACGGCTTCAACAGATACATGGACAATGCGAAAAAAACCATGCCTGCACCTGAAAAAATCATAAAACGTCCACCTGTACCAACATCGAATGGCTGCTTCTCGTTCATTTCGTGCAACGGCAGTTTTTGTTGTAATCGCTCATCATATTCCTCAACTGAGACTGCAATCCCTGTATCGTTTGATCAACGATTTGGGGTCAACTTCATACATTCAACATTTCGCCGATTTTGTTCAGCCGAGCGATGCAGCGTTCCGCGCGTTTTGCTTCAAGTGCATCGGTTTCCACTATGCGCTGATAACGTTTGATC
>JBEKYR010000032.1:0-57644 GCA_049510745.1 Verrucomicrobiota bacterium
TCCCTACCACCCGAAATCTGGTAGGGACGCGCTGCCGCGCGTCCGGGGGTTCCCTAAAAGGTTTCATGAGCCAGCCGCGCGCGGGACGCCCTCTTTCCCGAAGGGTGTTGACAGCGTCGGACATTCGTGATTCTGAATTGATACTGGATGACGCGGAAAGAAATCAAAAAACAGGCGGCGCGATATGCGAAGTTTGTGGAGTGGAGCGATGAAGACCGGTGCTTCATTGGCCGCTGCCCGGAACTTATGGCCGGCGGCGTGCATGGCGCGGACGAGGCCGGGGTGTACGCCGAACTGTGCCAGGCGGTCGAGGAAATGGTCGAATTGATCCACGCCGATGGCGATGAATGGCCGGAACCGTCAGGCAAGGAATTTAGAGCAATTTCATGAAAACTGTAGCCGCTGAGGCGTAGGGGTTTTGGGGAGCGCGGGCGCCCTCGCCCGCCGTGTTCGGCGCCTCGCCGAACACATTCTCCGTCGAACACCGGCTACACTAACACATTCTCCGTCGAACACCGGCTACACTATTTCTTAAACCGCTCTAGCGGGAAATTTGTCCTGCGGCTTGAACCGGCGTTGCATCGCCGTCTGGCGGTCAAAGCGCTGGCGGCGGGCGAAAGCCTCAACAACTTCTGCGCCAAGAAACTCGCCAAAGCGTGACGGCCTGGTTTACTGCGTTTCGCCGCGGGTGACGCGCAGGAAGACTTCTTCCAACCCCAGTTCATCCTCCCACAAGCCGGTGAATTTGATGCCGCCGCGCACCAGCGCCTCCGGCAAAAAGGACGGATCGACGTCGGGATGGGCGAAGGTCACCCTGATCTGGCCATCGACGGCCACGGCTTGGGAGACTTCGGGGCGGGCCTTGAGCAGATCGAGGGCGGGGGCGGAGTCGCCGGAAATGACGATCCAATAAATCAATCCGGCGGACATTTGGTCGCGCACGCCCTGCACGGCGCCGCTGTAAATCAATTTTCCCTTTTCGATGATGGCGACGCGGTTGCACAGGGTCTGCAATTCACTCAGGATGTGCGAGGAAATGATGATCGTTTTGCCCAGGCGCTGTAGTTCCTGCAAAATGGCCATCATCTCGATGCGCGCCCGCGGGTCCAGGCCGCTGGCCGGCTCGTCCAGGAGCAGCACCTTGGGATCGTGAATCAACACGCGCGCCAGTCCGAGCCGCTGCTGCATGCCGCGGCTGAGCGCGCCGATGATCGCGCCGCGTTTCTCCGTCAGGCCCACCAGCTCCAAAACATCGTTGACAGTCTTTTCACGCTGCCCGGACGGGATTTTATAGCAGGCCCCGAAGAAATCCAGGTATTCGGTCACCTCCATGTCCTTATAGACGCCGAAAAAGTCCGGCATGTAACCGATGACGTGCCGCACGGCGTCGGCCTCGCGGACAATATCGTGGCCGAGGATTCTGGCGGAGCCGGCGGAGGGGGCCAGGAAGGTGGCCAGGATGCGGAGGGTGGTGGTCTTGCCGGCGCCGTTGGAGCCGATGAAGCCGAACAGATCGCCGGGCTGGATCGACAGGGTCAACGAGTTGAGCGCGGTGATCGGGCCGAACACGCGGGTCAAGTTGATCGTTTCAACCGCCGGAATGGGGGGTGCGTCCATAAGTGGAGGGGTGCGTTGTGTCAATCATAGTTCAAGCGGGATGACCAGGCGCAGCAGCGTGTCGCGATGGTAGCGCCTGGGCTGGAAACGGTTCAGCCCCCCGGTCAGCGAGTGGTCCGCGTCCCACGCCAGCAGGATGCCGTAGGCGTCGCCGGCAAAGCGGCTCAGGTCCAGGCTGGACGGGGCGGTGAAATTGTTCCAGCCGGACGGTCCGGTAGTATTGTTGACGTTGACGCTGGAGATGAACGACGCGGCCACGGAGCCGGCGGCCAGGTCCGGGAGCCGGTTGACGTTTTCGCCGAAGCTGCTGTGGCGGGCCTCGACCGCGCGGCGAAAGGTTTCTCCGTACTGCCGGGCCAGGTCGCCCACGGCGGTCCCCTGGCCGGCTTCCAGCGAGAAGGATTTGGTTTGGTCGGCCCCCAGCAAGCCCAGATTGAAAATCCGCCCGCCCAGCACGGCGTGAACCTGGGGCAGGGCGCGGTCCAGGTGGTTCTGGACCGTCACCCGCCAGGCGGTTCCCTGGCGGCTGGCGGTCATTGTCAGCGGCAACGCGGCGGGCTGGACCCAGTCGCTGACAAAGAGCTGGCTGGTCCAAACCGGCACAAAAGCGTCCGCCTCGAAAGTATCGCCCGTTTGCACCACGACCGCGCGGCTGGTTTCCTGGTTGCCGCCGAAATTGCCCAGGTACTCCCCGCGCAAGGAGGCGAATCTCTGGCTGCCCGCCAGTTCGTAATGCGAATTGTTGGGCGAATAAATGGACACGTAGGTCTGGCCGCGCAGCACGGCGCGGTCGGCGTCCGGCAGAATATCGACCAGGCTCAACTCGTTCCATTCCAGTTCGCCCGCGCGCAAATGGAACCCGATGAGATAGATCAAGCCGGAAAAAATGAGCACGTAGCAGGGGAACGTCACCCAGGTAAGCATCTGCCGGTTGATTTTCTTGAGCCAGTACTGGTCCAGCGGCCCGATGACGGCCAGATAGGCCAGCAAGAGCGCCAGGAGCCAGCCCAGGGGCAGCTTGCGCACCTGTTTGCTGTCAATCATCGCGCCAAAAATCCCGTCGCTGCTCAAGCGGGCGGGCGCCGTGAAGGTCCCCCTCTGTAGGAAGGCCTCGGCGGGGATGCCGGCCAGCCTGGCCCAAAACCCGCCCCGGTTTCTCCAGGAGAGAAACGGCTCGCGTTCGGGGCTGAAGGTCAGGACGGTGATTTGTCCCCGGCCCCGGCTGGCCTCGATGGCCAGCGGCGCCGCCGCGGTTCCAATCAGGACTGTCCCGTCGCGCAAGGCGCCGGCGGCGACCTGCAACGGCGCGGCGGCAAATTGAGCATCGTCGCGCGGGTCCGATCCGGGAACGATGGCGGGCGCGGTGGCGGCCGCGGCGGCATTGCGGCGCGGACCCTTGGGGGATTCGGCGCTGTGCGCGCTCCATTCTTGCAGGGCGTCGTGGTCGCTCAACGAAGTCGTGGTGGTCAATTGGCAAGGCAGCAACTCCCGCAGCCACGGAGTGGCGTTGACGTCCGTCAACTGTTCGACTCCCAGCACCAAGTGTCCCCCGCGTTGCAGCCAGGCCATGAGGGCGTTGACCTGGCCCAAACTCAAATTCGCCGCCCTTTCCGAGCTGAGGTAAAGCAAATCGATCCCGTCCAGCGCCAGGGGATTATCGGGGAAAAGGGCGGGCTGCAGGCGCGCGGCGGTGTACTTTGCTTCGTTCCCCAGCAGGGGGGATGAGTCGGGAAACACCGGCGTGCCCGCCACCGTGCGGGCCAGGCTGGCCGTCAGCGGCAGGCCGCTTCTCATCACCTTGGCCGTGCGCAGGGTCTGCTCGGCGCGGACTTTTCCGCGCTCATCCAGCAAGCGGACACTCCAGTCGCGGGCGGTGGCATAGACCGGGATGAAGAGGCGTTTGCGGGTGTTGGCCGGCAGGTCCAGCGCGACCCGGCGCGTCTGGCCGCGCCCAAAATCCTCGGCCGTGATTTCGATGACGGCGTTAAAGGACGGGCCGTCGTTGTGCAACTCGCAAGTGATGGGAAACCAGCTTCGTTCGGGCAAAATATCGTCGTAACCCAAAAAAACGTCGAACTGCAGCGCCGCGCGCGCCGTCCCGGCGGCGGAGAAGATCGCCAGCCCCAGAGACAAAACGCAGGGCCAAGAAGAAAGAGCAGCCTGGCGCATGACCTTCTTTGGCGGCATAGATTGCTAAACAACGGCAGTTATAGCCCAACCGCCGCGGAAGCAAAGGCAAATCCTCGGCCGCAAATCACGGCTGTCCATCCGGCGATCCCTTGCCGGCCGTCTCGCCCAGGAAACGGTTGACGGCGTTCAAATAGGCCCGCGCGCTCGCTTCGATCACGTCGGTGCTCGCCCCTTTGCCAGTGACCACCTTGCCGCCGCCGAAATCCACCTTCACCGTCACCTCGCCCAGGGCGTCCTTGCCTTGCGAGACGGCGCGCAAGGAATAATCCAGCAACCGTCCATGCGTGTGGGTCAGCCGGTCGATTGCCTTCAAGGCCGCGTCCACCGGGCCGTCGCCGATGCCGGCGTCCTGCACGCAGGCGGCTTTCTTGCCCGTGAGCTTTTGCAGGCGGACGGTGGCCGTCGGCACGGTGCGGTTGCCGCTGGTGACGTGCAGGTAATCCAGCGACCAGGTTTCGGGCACCTCGGTGATCTGGCCCTCGACCAGGGCGGCGAGATCGTCGTCATAGACAAATTTCTTCTTGTCGCCAATTTCCTTGAACCGGGCGAAGATCGCCGCCACGTCGGCCTCTCTCATTTTGAAGCCGAGATGTTTCAGGCGCACCGCCACGGCCGCGCGCCCGCTGTGCTTGGTCAGCGGCAATTCCGTCCGCCCCCAGCCGACGAGTTGCGGGTCCATGATTTCGTAGGTTTCGCGCTTTTTCAAAATGCCGTCCTGGTGGATGCCGCTGGAGTGGGCGAAGGCGTTTTCCCCGACGATCGCCTTGCTCCGCTGCACCACCAGCCCGCTCATGCGCGAGACCAGCCGCGAGCTTTTGACGATTTCGCGCGTGTTCACTCCGCACTCGAACCCGCCAAAGAAATCCTGGCGCGTGCGCAATGCCATGACGATTTCCTCCAGGGCCGCGTTGCCCGCCCGCTCGCCGATGCCGTTGACGGTGCATTCCACCTGGCGGGCGCCGCCGCGGATGGCGGCCAGGGAATTGGCCACCGCCAAACCGAGGTCGTTGTGGCAATGGACGCTCAGGACCGCGCGGCCCGATTGGAATTCCGGCACCGAATCATAAAGATGCCCGATCAACGCGCTGTATTGGTCGGGCACCGCCCAGCCGACTGTGTCCGGGACGTTGACGGTCGTCGCCCCCGCCGCCACCACCGCGCGGCAGACCTGGAGCAAAAAGTCCGGCTCGGTGCGGGAGCCGTCCTCCGGCGAAAACTCGACGTTGTCCACAAACGTCTTGGCGCGCTTGACCCCCTCCACCGCCAGCCGGAGAATTTCGTCCCGCGCCTTGTTCAACTTGAACTCGCGGTGAATCTTGGACGTGGCCAAAAAGACATGGATGCGCCCGCGCCTGCCGGCCGGCTTGATCGCCTGCCCGGCGGCGTCGATGTCGCGCGGCACACAGCGGGCCAGGCCGCAGATGACCGGGCCTTTGATCTCGCGGGCGATGGCCTGGACGGCGGCGAAATCCCCGTCGCTGATGACGGGGAAGCCGGCCTCGATGACATCGACTTGCAGGCGGGCCAACTGGCGGGCGACCTCCAGTTTTTCGCGCAAGTTCATGGAAGCGCCGGGGCATTGCTCGCCGTCGCGAAGCGTGGTGTCGAAGATAAGGATGCGATTGTTTTTCATAAAATATGGCGGGGTCATGGCAAAAAACCCCACCGCCGGGTCGGGCGATGGGGTTTGAAACTTCCTGTCAACTGAAATTAAACCTCGACCGCCGCGCGGCAGGCCAGCAGCGCGTTGAGCATAAGTCGCAGGTTCAAATTATCATTCACGTTAAAACCTATACTCCGGAACGCCCGGTGCGTCAACCCCTTTTTTCGCAGCCGGCACGAAGTGGCTTTTGGCCTGAAAATTGGAATTGAATTGCGGGGTTGTTTGAGGCAAGTTACGCGCGTGAAAGCGACAATCAAACGCCGGGGAAAATCCGAGGCCGAATTGCTGGACCATGCCACGAACAATCTGTTGCGGGCGCTCAAGCAGGACATGCTGAAGAAGGACGGACGCGTTGACCGCGAAAAGCTGCGCAAGGAGGGTTACAGCGATCGTTTGCTCGCCAGGTTGGAACAAGCCTGACCTTCACTCATTCTTCCGCAGCCGCATGAACTCCGAAACGGGGATGTCGAGCAAGGGGGCGGCTTTGCGCGCCAGCTTGATGGCCTCGAGGTAGGGCAGGCCGGAGGACATCTCACGCACAATCCGCGCTGTGGGCCAGCCGCGGGCCTTTGCCATTTGAATGACCGCAGCCAGGTCCGTGTATCGCAAGATGTTCTCGTCGCTCATCGCCAAAGAGTTGTGGCAGGCTAACAGCCTGTCGGCTCTGGCTCAACGAGTTTCCCTCCCCCTTTTTTCGCGGCATCACTGTTAAAAAACCCCGGCCTTTCACTGGCTGGACGAGGGGACCGGGTCCGTATTGTTCCGCTCCCAGGAATCGAAATTTCCGTCCGGTGCATTCGCCAATTGAACGCTGCCGTCGTACAAGAGGTACGCCCGCTCCCAGCCTCCATGCGGCGAGGGGCGGGGAGTCTGTTCGCGGGCCACGATGGCCCGCGGCGATCGGGCGCTGACGGCCCCCGCGTTGACCATTTCAAAACGGTCCAGCGAAATATCCCCCGGAAAGTTGGTCACGCCCCCAAGCTCGTTCCCGATTTGGCCAAGATTGGTCGGGTACTGATCGTTGTTGTGATTGGCGTAAATCCGAAACGCCAGCCCAATCTGTTTGGAGGCGGCAACAATGTTGTTTTGCTGCTGGTCAAACTTGGCTTCTTCAGCCGACTGATCCTTCGCCGTTTCCACACCCGGCTGAGGACGGCGGCTTTCCTCCCGCGCCTTGCCGGGAAGGTTTGTCTGCTGTCGCAGCCGCCCCACTTCGCCGCGCAGCCGCATCAGCTCCCGGAATTGATCGTCGGCCAGCCGCGGGGCCGCGCTGATTTGCCCGAGCCGGTTGGAGAGGCTCTCGTTGTCGGCCGCCAGGCTGGCGGCTTGCTGGCGCACGGCCTGGATTTCCGCGCTCAGCCGGCGCGCGGTTTGATGTTGAATGGCCACGGTGGCGGTCAGGCCCCCGATCACGATGGCCCCAAGGCCAAGTTGCAGTTTTGTCATGCTCATAAGTTTTAATAGGGTCAACGTCGCGCCGCCTTTTGCCGTCGCGCCCACCAGCGAGGCGCTGATCAACGCCGCCGCCAAACCCGGCGGCGCCGCTTGCACCGCATGGAACGAAAGGGCGGCGGACAGCGCCACGGTGGTGGTTGTGACGCCGCGCCGCGCCAGCGCGCCGCGCAGCTTTTCGAGGCTGCGCGAGACGCGTTTTTGCGCCGTATCATCGCTCACCCCGAGGGCGGCGCCGACGGCGCGGAAATCCTGGTTCTTGAAAAAGCGCAACAGCAGCGCGTCCCGCTCCGGCTCGTCGAGCGTGGAGAGGGCTTCGTCCAGGAGGGGAGACACTCTGTTCCAATCGGGCGAAGTTTCGGAGGTGGAATCGAGTTCTTGCATAACCTGTCTTTCACGGGCATGGCGGCGGCGTTCCTGGCGCAACAAGTTAAGCGCCGCGTAGCGTGTGGCGCGATAAAGCCAGCCGGCCAGCGACGCATTCTCCCGCATCCTGCCAGCCAGCGAGCCGGCTTTGCGGGCAAGATCGATGAAAACGCTCTGGGCGATTTCCGCCGCCAGGTCCGGCGATCCGGCTTGGCGCAAGGCAGCCGAATAGACCAAGTCGGCGTGGCGGTGGACGACGTCTCCAAAGGCGGGTTCGGAATTCTCCACGGCGTATTCCCGCAGCAGTTGAGCATCGGACTTCGCTTGCATTCACCCAATATACAACCGCCCACCGCGAAATCCGACACGGAATCTTCCGTTTAACGCGCCGCCTACCCTCCATTCGTCGAAAGGCAGGGGGTTTGTCCAAAGATGGACAGCGGGCCGTCAGTGCGAAGCGCGTGAGATTAATCGCGTGTTTTTCCCGCCAATTCAAATTCCACGGGAACACCGAATCGCAATCCGCTCAATTGGGAAGGCTTCTGTTGCTGCTTTTCAATCGCTTCAAGAACAAGGTCTTGAACTGCCGTTTGAATGAATCGTTGAATCTCCTCGTTGGTTCTCAGTGATTCCATACGAAGCTTCTCCACTGTGAGCGGCGCGGGAATATCGCGCCCCTCCTCGTTTGCAACCTCAATCCATTCCTGTGCGATCACGAATAAATTATGAACGGCTTCTTCAGCGGTTTGGCCGTCAGCGAGGCAGCCTGGTAATTCCGCGATTTTGGCGAGATATGAATTATCTTGCTCGCTCCAAATAACCTGTGCTGAGTATTGCAATTTCATATTAAAGTGAGTGCGTTTGTATTTCAGTTTAATCCACGATTCCCCGGCCTGCAACTCGGTGAACAACCGTCGGGAATCTTTACAGTGTTTCAGCAAAAATCTGACGACCCACTGCCCAAAGATGGGACACTGTATTCTGGACACTGTCCGTTCGTCCGACCTCATTTAGGGCAAAACCCACTATGCACACCCCCTTTTCGTGGGATATAGCGTGGCGGAACCCTATGGCATGGTGATTGCTGTCAAATCTGCCATGGATAATAGTATCAACAAGACATCCGTATCGCTCTTGGCGATGGCAGCGTTGGTCATCGCGGCAATTGCCGCCAAAGTCCGCGCTTCCGTCGATGCGCAAGCTCCTGAGGGATATGAGGATGAGTCAGGTTTCCATTTTGGAAGCCCTCCCTTGGGTCAGTAGGCCATACGGATTGCTTCGAGGGGTGCGAACCCCGAAATGTCCCTGCCGGGACTGGCCCTGTCGTGTTTTGCACAGGAAGTTCTTACCGCATATTCGGGTAACAATTCCCCTCAGTTGAATCCCATCAATCGGCCGCCTTGGTAGGTGACAAACGCAAAAACCCAGGCCAACGCCCCCATATAGACCCATTGGAAGAGAGGCCACTTCCAGGAATTGGTTTCCCGGCGCACCACCGCCACCGTGCTTACGCATTGCAGGGCAAGGACATAGAAAACCATCAGTGCCACCGCCGTCAGTGTCGTATAAACCGGCCTACCGTCCGGCCGCTTTTGCTGCCGCATGACTTCCGCCAAATCCCGCGTGTGCGTGTCCTCATCGGTCCCCTCGCCGACGTTATAGACAATGGACATGGTGCTGACAAACACCTCGCGCGCGGCGAAGGAGGAGACGATGCCGATGCCCATCTTCCAATCGAATCCCAGCGGGGCGATGAGCGGTTCGAGCAAATGGCCCGCCTTTCCGGCGAAACTCCCGCGCAACCGCTCGCCCGCCGCGGCGGCGCTGGATGGCGCCGGTTTGCCGGCTGGCCGCTCCGCCGCTTCGTGCCGGGGATAGCTGGCCAGGAACCAGAGCAGAATGTTGATGCCCAAAATCACCGTGCCGGCGCGGCGCAGGAATAATCTTGAGCGGTCCCACATGTGGCGGAGGACGATTTTCAAAAGGGGCCGTTTGTAGGGCGGCAACTCCATGACCAGCATCGGCGTCTCGCCTTTGAGCAGCGTTTTCTTGAACACCCACGCCATGCCCAGCGCCACCGCGATGCCCAGCAAATACATGCTTAACATCGTCACGGTTTCCGCGGCCAGCCGCCCCGGCAGGCAGGCCGCGATCAAGAGCGTGTACACCGGCAGCCGCGCCGAACAACTCATCAGCGGCGCCACCAGGATCGTGACCAGGCGGTCTTTGGGCGTTTCAATGGTCCGTGTGGCCATGATGCCGGGAATGGCGCAGGCGAACGAACTGAGCATCGGAATGAAACTTTTGCCGTGCAACCCCACTTTGCTCATCAGCCGGTCCATCAGAAACGCCGCGCGCGCCATGTAACCGGTGTCCTCCAGCAGCCCGATGAACAGGAACAGCAGGCAAATCTGCGGCAGAAACACCACCACCGCCCCCACTCCCTGGATCACTCCCTTGACCAGCAGCGCCTGCAAGTCCCCCGGCGGGATCTGCCGTCCGACGAAATCCCCCAGCGCGCGGAACAATCCCTGCAACAAATCCATCGGCACCTGCGCCAGGCTGAAGATCGACAAAAACATCACCGCCATGATGCCGACGAAAATCGCCATTCCCCAAATTTTATGGGTGACAATGCGGTCGATCTGGTCGCTGAAGGTCTCCTCCGGCCCGCCCGCTTCGGTCGTCACCGCTCTCTGAATGGCCGCCACCCGGCTGTAACGCGCTTCAATCGCCGCACTGCGCCAATCGATTCCCGCGCTTTCCAACCGCTGCCGCCCGCCGGCGACCGCCTGGCGGACAGAGGCCGGATACTGCGCCGGGGAGGAGGCGCCAGGTTTTTCGTCGCACAGAAGCAGCAGCGCCTCGATTCGGCGCGGCGCGGCAGGCTGGCCCCCCAGGCCGGCCAGCGCGCTTGCCACCGCGTCGATCTCGGCCTCGAAGTCCGGCGGCAGGGCGCAAAAAGAGCGCGGCGCCGCGGGCGGCCTCCCGGCGCGGATGGTTTGGATGATGGCTTGTTGCAGGTCGCGGAGGCCTTCGCCCGTGCTGGCCACCATCGGGACCACCGCCACTCCCAGCGCCTGGCCGAGCTGGCCGGCGTCGATGTGGTGGCCGATCTTCTCCGCCACATCGGCCATGTTCAAAGCGATGACCGTTGGATAGCCCAGTTCAATGACCTGGGTGGCGAAGTAAAGATTGCGTTCCAGGTTCGAGGCATCGACCACCACCACGACCGCCGCCGGCGCCGGAACCTCGGGCAGCCGCTGCAACAGGACATCGCGGGCAATCTGCTCATCCAGCGATTGCGGACTGAGGCTGTAGGCGCCCGGAAGGTCCAGCACCGTCAAAGGGAGGTCGCCGGGAGCGCCCTGGAAACGGCCCTCCCGCCGCTCGACCGTGACCCCGGCGTAGTTGCCTACCCGCGCCCGCAACCCGGTCAAGGCGTTGAAGACCGTGGTTTTGCCTGAATTGGGATTGCCGGTCAGAACGACGCTGCGGGAAGCGACCCGCAGAGGGGAAGACTTGGGGCCTGCGGGCGGAGGGGCGGCCGGGAATTGAGACTGAGTCTCAACTGTCCCGGCGCGACCTTCCACTTTCGACTGCGGTTCCATCAATGGGGACTCATTCTGTGCCGGCCTGGGCCGATGCGCAATCCGCAACTCCGCCTCAAGTGGCGGGGCGGACCCAGATTTGTTCGGCCTCCTGGCGGCGCAGGGTCAGATGGTAGCCGCGCACCTTGATTTCGACCGGATCGCCCAGCGGGGCGAAGCGCACCAGTTGCACCGGCGTGCCGACCAGCAAGCCCATTTCCAGAAGGCGTCCGCGCTGGTCGGGGCGCAGCTTGATTTCGCTGACGGTGGCGTCCCCGCCGATCTTGAGGGAAGTCAGAGGCTGGCTTTCCGTGGACATATCAAGCGACCTTCTTTCGGGAAAGCGGCTCGACGAGAATTTTTTCGGCCAGGCGCGCGCTCAGGCCCAGGCGGGCGTTGCAAACCTGGCAGATGAGGTTGGTTTGGCGGCTGAGCAATTTGATCTTCTGCTCCTCGCAGAAGCCCATCTCGCGCAAGCGGTGGGTGACCTCCGGGGGCGCGGAAAGTTGCTTGATGCGCACCGCCACGCCCGCGTTGACGCGGCTCAACGGGCAGAGGAAGGGCTGGGGACACTGTCCATCCCCGCCGCCGGATTCCGGTTGCGACTTCTGCACGCTGCCAACCTAGGGCCATTGAGACTCAGTTGCAAGAGAGATGTTCGCTTTTACGACGCGCGCCCGCCGGCAGCTTCCCAGGCGATCATGGCCCGTTTGCGCTCCGCGCCCCAGCGGTAATCTCCCAGCACACCGGTTTCACGAATGACGCGATGGCACGGGATGAGCCAGGCCAGTTCGTTGCGTCCCACCGCCGATCCAACCGCCCGCGCCCCCGCGGGCGCCCCCACTGCCGCCGCCAGTCGTCCGTAGCTGCAAAGCTGGCCGGCTGGAATCCGCAGCAGGGCGCGCCACACCCGCAGTTGAAAAGCGGTGCCTTTGACGAGGGCTGTCCACTTCGGGCGCGAACCGGATTGGCCGCCCGGCCGGAAAACCCGCCGCAACAGCTTGCCGGCGGCGGCATCGTCGCGTTCCCACCGGGCGTTGGGCCACAGTTCCTTCATTTCGTTCCAGGCGGCGCGCGGGTTGGCATCGACAAAGGACAAATGGCAGACGCCGCGGGGGCTTTGCGCCACCAGGCACCGCCCAAACGGGCTGGGACCGAAGCCCGCCGAAATCGTCCAGCCCGCGCCGCCCGATTTTATTTCGCCGGGCGAAGCCGCTTCGAGGCGGACGCACAAATCATGCAGGCGCCCCGGACCGGAAAGGCCGGCATCGAGGGCGGAGTCAAGAATGTTTCCTCCCCGCCGAAGCCGGCTGCGCGCGCGCGCAAAGGTCAGGCAGCGCAAAAAGTTCTTCGGCGTTGTCCCGGCCCAGGCGGAGAAAAGGCGGTGAAAATGAAATTCGCTCAACCCGGCCTCCCGCGCCAGCGCGGAGAGCCGGGGCTGCCCCTCTTGGTGTTCATCCAGGTAGCGGATGACTCGGGCCATGCGCTCGTAATCGTTCATGCGCGCAGTTTGCCGTTTCCCCCGGCGCTTCCCACCCGTTTCTTGCGGTCATTTTGACTGAAATTCGAACGCCACTTTGTGCGCGTCGTCCAGGATCAGATACGCCGGAAACGGCTTGTCGTTCTTGGAGACGAAATGCGTGAGCAAGTCCGTCTTCCCGTTTTCGATCAGCTTCTTGAGTTGAATGAGGTCGATGGGTTGCTGCAACAGCACTCGCGGCACCCTGAATTTGCACGGCTTCTTGTCCGCCTGCGATCTTTCGCAAACGTAATGGTACCCGGTCTCGAAGACCCGCCCGCCGCAAATCGGACAGACCGCGAGCGGTTCGGATTGGCTGAAGTCGCGTTTCGGCTCGGGCTGCTTCGGTTTGGCGTCGGCGGGTTTCCCACCCGTTTTTGGTTCGAATTCAAAACCGACCTTGCCGCCGGGCTGGAGGACCAGGAAGGCTTTGAAAGGGCGGCCCTTTCGGGAAATGAATTTATCCAGCAAAGCGGTGCGGCCCCCGGTCAATAATTTTTCCAATTGCTCCTTTTCGATGGCGCGCTGCAAGATGATTTTGCCAACGCGAAAAGCGCAGCCGGCGCGGCGGGCGGCCTTCTCGCAAATGAAAGCCATGCCGCCATCATAGACGGGCGAGCCGCATTGCGGGCATTTGCCCAACGGTTGCTGGCCGGTGAAATCCACCGGCGCGGACGCCTGGCCGCCTCCCCCGGACTGGCCGAAATCGAATTCGGGCTTCAGGTCCGCGCCAAGCTTGATGACGGCGGCGAAGGGCCGTCCGATTTTGCTGCGGAAGCCTTGCAGCGGCCCGACGGTGCGCTTGGCGATCAACTCCTCGACTTCCGGGATCTCGAGCTGGCGTCCCGCCACAATTTTCCAGAGCGCGAAGTCGCATTTCTGGCATTGGAACTTTTTGTAGTTTTCCTTGATGACGCCGCCGCACTTGGGGCAGGGCGTCTTCAATTCGCCGAAGTCGCCCGGCACGGTGTCGCTCTGGTGCAGCTTGGTCTTTTCGACGATTTGCCGGGTCATCTGCTCGATCTGCCGCATGAACTCGGGCCGGCCCAACTGGCCGCGCTCCATTTGCTTGAGCCTGAATTCCCAATCGCCGGTCAATTCGGGCGAGGACAATTCGGGAATCTCCAGCCCGCGCAGCAGCGTGATGAGCGAGAAAGCCTTGGCCGTCGGCGCCAGTTCGCGCCCTTCGCGCAGCATGTATTTCTCATAAATCAATCCTTCGATGATGGAGGCGCGCGTGGCGGGCGTGCCCAGGCCCTTCTGGCTCATGGCTTCGCGCAATTCCTCGTCTTCCACCAGCTTGCCGGCCCCCTCCATCGCCGAGAGCAACGTGGCTTCCGTGTAACGCGGCGGCGGCTTGGTCTGGGCGGCGATGATCTCGATTTTTTCCGTCCGGACCAATTCGCCCGGCTGCACCGGCGCCAGGCGCGGGCTTTGGTCGTCGCTTTGCGCTTCGCGCCCATAAACCGCCATCCAACCGGCTTGCAGCATGACTTTTCCCTCCGTCTTGAACGCCTCCCTTTCCACCCGCGTGAGCCGCGTGGAAACCAAGAACTCCGCCGCCGGATAGAAAATCGCCAGGAATCGCTTGGTCACCAGATCGTAGAGCTTCTGTTCCGGTTCCGTCAGACTTTTGGGCGCCAGCGACGTGGGAATGATGGCGAAGTGATCGGAGATTTTGGCGTTGTTGAAAATCCGCTTGTTCGGCCGGACCCATTGCTGTTTGAGAATCTCGCCCGCGAATTGCCCGTAAGCCGTGCCGCCGAGCATCTCCAGCGTCGCGCGGACCGTGCCGAGATAATCCTCCGGCAACGCGCGTGAATCGGTCCTGGGATAGGTCAGCACCTTGTGGCGTTCGTAGAGGGTCTGCGCCAGGCCTAGGGTGTTCTTGGCGGAAAAACCAAAGCGCAGGTTGCCGTCGCGCTGCAAGCTGGTCAGATCGTAAAGCAACGGGGAAAGCAGCGTCGCCGGCTTGCTTTCCTCGGTGACGGTGCCTGGTTTGCCCAGGCACTTGGCGCGGATGGCTTCGGCCTTCTGGCGGTCCCAGAGGCGCTCGGGTTTGAGGTCCGGATCGTTTTCCTTTTTGTCCTTCGCAAAATTCTCGTCGAGCCAGCGCCCGGCGTATGGGCCGGCCTGGGCAACGAAGGTGGCGTGCAATTCGCAATAATCCCGCGCCACAAACTTGCGGATTTTCTCCTCGCGCTCGACCACGATGGCCAGGGTGGGCGTTTGCACGCGGCCCACCGTGGTGAGGTGAAATCCCCCCGTCTTGGAATTGAAGGCCGTCAGCGCCCGCGTGCCGTTGATGCCGACCAGCCAGTCGGATTCCGACCGGCACACCGCCGCGTCGGCCAGCGGGCGCATCGAGGCGTCATCGCGCAAGGCGGAAAAGCCCTCGCGGATGGAGGCCGGCGTCATTGATTGCAGCCAGAGCCGCTGGAGGGGCTGGGTGGCGCCGGCGTGCTGCACGATGTAGCGAAAGATCAATTCCCCCTCGCGCCCGGCGTCGCAGGCGTTAATCAGCCGGTCCACGTCCTTGCGTTGGAGCAGGCGGAGGAGCAGCTTGAGGCGGTTCTCGGATTTCTCGATGGGCCGCAGATCGAAATGCGACGGGATGACTGGCAGATGCGCAAACGTCCACTTCCCGCGCTTGACCTCCGTTCCCTCCGGCACGCACAACTCCAGCAGGTGGCCGACGGCGGACGAAAGGACAAAACGGTCGCTTTCGAAGTAGTCGTCCTTTTTATGAAATCCGCCCAGGGCCTTGGCAATATCCGAGGCCACCGACGGTTTTTCGGCTATGATCAGCGTTTTTCCCATGTCGTCAAATAATTCGCCCGCATGACAATCGACAGCAACATTAAACGCGGGAAAGTGGCTTAAACCCGCCGTGAAGTCAATAGTCCCCCGCATAATCCCCCCGCTGTTGTCGACGAAGCTTCATCTCCCACCGGCTTCCCAAGAGAGAAATTTCCGAACCCACTGTGTCTCAATTGCCGCACGGACAATGCCGGGTGAGCCTTCCGGCGTTTTCATTTGTATCGCATCGCCGCACTCGCTATAAACCAACGTATGGCAGACATCGGCTACACCAAACCCTCGGGTATTTCCCGCTACGAAGTTGCGCTTCCACCGAAACAGTTTGCCGCCGAATTTACCGAGAAGATTCTTCCGCTCGTCGAACGAATCGCAACGAACATTCACGAATTCCGCATCCTCGCCGCGCTGCGGGACGCGCTGTTGCCGAAGCTGGTGTCGGGCAAGTTGCGCGCGCCCGCCGCTCAAAAACTGCTGGAGGCCAGATCCTGATGTTTCAGCCTGAAGTCAAATTGGAGTTCGTGCGCCGCTACTGCCCGCCAAGAGCCGGCTGGAAGGTATTGGTTGATATTGACGCATCCGAAGAAGGTCGCACTGGAGGCGAAAGAAAGACGAAAAAGGCGAGACACATCCAGTGGGACATGCAAGACGCAGCCGAGAAGGCGCGCGAACAACTTGAATCGTTGGGTGTGCAAGTCGGCGGCGACCGGAAGAACTGGTCGCTGAAACAGGGTCTTCCGCTGGTAGAGGGCGACCGAGACATACTAGCATTCCACAACGAGAAACGACTTTGCCTGATTGGCGAGGCAGAAGGACAATCCTCCGGGCAGCCGGAGCAGAAGCTTTACAAGGCGATCGGGCAGTTGGTGATGGCTGCGAGCGGCGTTCCGTTGGCCGGATGGCGGACGGAGCTGGTGCTGGTGGTTTATGGCAAGAGCATTTCAAAACACCTGTGCCAAGCGAACGCGCTCACGAAACTGGGAATCTCTGCGGTCGCGCTGGGCAAGAACCGGCAGTCGGACCGGTGGTTGTTTCCAGACGCGCCGTTGCCGAAGCTGCTGTCGGGCAAGTTGCGCGCGCCCGCCGCCGCCAAACTCGTGGAAGCCCGCGCATGAGCCAATCCTCCTCCAATCTTCCCGCGCCCACGGGCGGAGAAATCATCCTCTATCAGACGGAGGACGGGCGGACGCGCATCCAGTGCCGGTTCGAGAACGAGACGTTGTGGCTGACGCAGACCCAGATTGCGGAGCTTTTTCAAACGACCGTGCCCAACATCAACCTGCACTTGAAGGCCATTTACGCGGAAGCTGAATTGCCGGCGGCGGCAACTATTAAGTCTTACTTAATGGTTCGATCCGAAGGTTCACGGCAGGTGTCCCGCCCCGTTCTGCGCTACAGTCTGCCGGCCATCCTCGCTGTGGGCTACCGCGTCCGCAGCCACCGGGGCACGCAGTTCCGCCAGTGGGCCACGGCGCGGTTGAGCGAGTATCTGCTCAAGGGCTTCACGATGGATGACGAGCGGTTGAAGAATCCGCCCGGCAAGGACCAAAAGGATTACTTTCCGCGGCAATTCCCCGCGTCTCTTTTTTGGATGCTCCTGCCCCAAAGACTTTCGGGGTTCTGCCCGGATCGTGGCAATTCCGCCCCTCCTTTGCCCAAATCACTGATTCATTGATTCACAACTCGCAACTTTTCGATAAAAAGCCCTTGCATATTTACATGAACAAATGGTAATACTTTCTTCGATGAATCTAATTCGTCACATAGGGAAAGGCAGGGATGGCCTCCAAGTCCTCCCCACTCCGCGCCTTCACCCCGAAGAATTTCGGGGCTGCGTTCCCTTGGTTGCCTCCAGGCGCTCCGCCGGCAACCCGGCGCCCCGCATCCGGTCCGGCGGTCCACCGGCAAATTTTGCCGGTCCGGCCCCTCCGGCAGATTTCGGTCAAGCCAAATCAAGCCAAAAATCAAACCAAATCAAACTAAATCAAACTAAATCAAACCCCAGAACAACAGGGGGGTGGGGGGTCAACCTCCAGTCAAGGCTGGCCAAACCCATTCACTGATTCACTGATTCATTGATTCTCTAATTCCTTTATGCCCCCGTTACAAATACCCCCCTCACTTTGTAAGTGACTACCGCGGACGGTTCTGGTAATCGTTGGATGCGCTTATGGCACAGAATGTCTATTTGATCTGTTTTCTGGTCGGTTTCCTGTTCACCGTCATCAGCCTTTTCTTTGGCCACGCGTTGGGCGGCCACGATGCCCACATGGATGTCGGCACCGGCGGCCACGCGGAGGCGGGCTATGAGCATACCGGTATGCCGGGCATTACGCCGTTCAGCCCAACCATTCTCTGCTCCTTTCTGACCGCCTTTGGCGGATTCGGGCTGATTTTCACCAATTTCGACGCCACCAAGGAAATATGGCGGAGCGTGCCTCTTTCCCTCTTGAGCGGGCTGATCATTGCGGCGGGGGTCTTCTGGCTCTTTGCCGCCATTTTCCACGGCACGCAAAGTTCCAGCGAATCCCATCTGGGATCCCTCATCGGAAGCACGGCCACGGTCATCACGCCCATCCCGGCGGCGGGCGTCGGCGAAATCGCCTACGTGCAATCCGGCAGCCGCTACACCGCGCCCGCCCGCGAACAAACCGGCGCCGCCGTGGCCAGCGGCCAGACCGTCAAGATCACGCGCGTGGCCGAATCCCAGTTTTTCGTCTCAGTCATTTAGGCATCCGCCCTCCACCCCAAATCATAAAGGAACCCAATGCACTCAGCCGTCCTGTCCATACTCGGAATCTCCCCCACCGCCACCGTTGTCCTTGCCGTTGTCGGTATTGTTCTGGTCATCTTTTTCTTCCTCGCCATCTGGGCCAGCCGTTACACCAAGGTCGGCCCCAACCAGGTCCTGGTCGTCTCGGGGCGCAAACACAGATTCGTTGAAGCCGACGGCACCGTCCACGACCGCGGCTTTCGCATCGTCAAGGGCGGCGGCACCTTTGTCATGCCGGTGGTGGAAAAGGTCGATGTTCTCTCCCTGGAACTGCTCACCATCGACGTGCAAACCCCGGAGGTCTATACCAGCAAGGGCGTGCCCGTCAGAGTCGATGGCGTCGCGCAGATCAAGATCAAGGGCGACGACATCTCCATCGCCACCGCCTCCGAACAGGTCTTGAGCAAAACCATCGACGAAATCAAAAACGTCGCCACCCAGACCCTCGAAGGCCATTTGCGCGCCATTCTCGGCACCATGACCGTGGAAGACATTTACCAGAACCGCGACGCCTTCGCCTCCAAAGTCCAGGAAGTCGCCGCGGGCGACATGGCCAACATGGGGCTGGCCATCGTCAGTTTCACCATTCGGGATATTCGTGATGGCCAGGGCTACCTGGAAGCCCTGGGCAAACCCCGCATCGCCCAGGTCAAACGCGACGCCACCATCGCCCAGGCCGAAGCCGACCGCGACGCCATGATTCGTTCCGCCCAGGCCACCCAGGCCGGGCAGGAGGCCAAGTACGTGGCCGACACCAAAATCGCCGAAGCGCAGCGCGATTATCAATCCAATGTCGCCATGTATCAGGCCGCTGTCAATCAGAAGAAAGCGGAGGCCGACCTGGCCTACGACCTGCAAAAGTTCAAGACCGGCCAATTGGTCAAGGCCGAGGAAATACAGGTCAACATCATTGAGAAGCAGAAACAAATCGAACTGCAACAGCAGGAAATCCTCCGCAAACAGCGCGAGTTGGAAGCCAACGTGCAGAAACCGGCCGACGCCGAGCGTTACCGGGTCGAAACGCTGGCCAACGCCACCAAGTTCCAATTGGAAACCGAAGCCGCCGGCGCCGCCTCCGCCGCGAAGGCCAAGGGCTTCGCCTCCGCCGACGTGGTCAAAGCCACCGGTTTGGCCGAGGCCGACGCCAACAAGGCGCGCGGTTTGGCCGAGGCGGCCATCATCGAGGCCCAAGGCGCCGCCACCGCCCAGGCCATGAAACTCAAGGCCGATTCCTTCAAGCAATACAACGAGGCCGCCGTCATCGAGATGATCGTGCGCGTCCTGCCGGAAGTCGCCGGCAAGATAAGCGAACCCTTGTCCAAGACCGAGAAGATCGTCATCATCAACAGCGGCAGTGGCAGCGGCGGCGGCGCCAGCAAGCTCACGGGGGACGTGACGCAAATCATCAGCCAGCTTCCGCCGGTCATCGAAAGCCTGACCGGGATTAAACTCGAGAAACTCCTCGCCCAGGTTCCGGCCTTGAAAAAGGCGATGGGCGACTTCGGGAGCAAGGGCGCCGACTCGCCGGGCGGCCAGGGCTGAAGCCAAAGCATTGCCTTTGAGTTTGATGCGGCTTATATTTGACCCATGAAAACGCTGGAAACGGCATCGCTGGGATTTCGGTTGACGGCTCACGACATTCGCGCCGCCGCCGCGCGCTGGGCGCATCCCGGAGACCCTCTCGCGGAATGGCGGTTTGAATTCGGGGAATGGCGCAAGGCGTGCGCGGAACTGCAAGAGATGGAACAGGAGAAGATCATTTCCGAAAAGACGCCGGCGCCGTTGACCCTGCGCCAACACCGTTACCTGCTCTTTTTGTTAATGACTCGCGGAGAAGAACTGGCCCTGCACTTGATGCAGGACAAAGACGCCTCCGCGGCGGAGAAGGGCCGTCTGATTGACCAGGTGGATGCGTTCCTGGGCACGCTCCGCGATTCGTGGCAGACGTGGCATGGGGAGGCCTTGCCCGCGCACCGCGAAGCGCTGGCCAAGTTTTTTGCTTGACCGTGCATCCGGTGTTGGAAGAGCTTTTTCGCTTGCGGGAGGAACGTGATGTCGAGATCGATCCGGCCGTCAAGACGGAGCTTCAGGCGCGGTTTCACGCCCGCCTGGAAGCGTTTCTTTGCGAGAATAACTTGAAAATGACTCACGCGGAGTTCCTCGCCGCCACTCGCGAGGATTATCGGAACTGGCGGCGCAACCCGCGCACGTAATATGCGATTATTTGATGCTATACTTGACGCCAACCATCGCGCGCTGGCCGGAGACCAGTCGGCGGGCGTGCATGTGGCCGATTTCGCCAACGAGTTGCCGGTGGTCGCCCTGACCTGCATCGACCCGCGCCTGAACCGGTTTTTTCCCGGCGTGCTCGCCCTGCCGGTCGAGCATTTCATCTGGCTGCGCAACGCCGGCAACATCATCACCAGCCCCCTCAGCAGCACGATGCGCTCCCTGGCCCTGGCCTGCGCGATCAAGGGCGGGCGGGAAATCGCCGTCATCGGCCACACCGACTGCCAGGTGCGCGCCACCACCGTTTCATTCTTGACAGACCAGTTCAAGGCGCTCGGCGTGGACCGGCGGCAGTTGCCGGAGAACTTGACCGAGTACTTCGGCCTGTTTGCCAGCGAACGGGCCAATGTCATCCGCGCCGTGGACCTGATCCGCCACAGCCCCTTGATTGGCCCCAAAATCCCGGTGCATGGCCTGATGGTGGATATTGAGACCGGCAAGCTCGAGTGGGTCGTCAATGGTTACGAGACGCTCGATCAAGCCACCGCCGTGCGGCCCGGTTTGGATCTCCCGGCCGTCGGTTCCACGGCCGGTTTGTCCTCGGCCCGGGGCGCCTTTGACATCGGCGAGATGAAATTCCCTGAAACCAAAATCGGCGAAATGGTCGGGCAAGCCGGGCAACTGCTTTCCGAGATGAAACGGGAAGTTTCCTCGATTCTCCCCAGCGCGCCGCCCAGCGCTCCCCCGGCCCCGCCGCCTATCCCGCCGCCGATCCCGCCGCGGCGCGCCATTCCGGTCCCCCCGCCCATTCGCGTGCAACCGGGCGGCCGCGTCCGCCGGGGATAGCCGCAAAAAGTCGCGGGTTTACAGCCTTCGCTTTCGCTCGTATCTTGCCGGCCAATGTCGGTGGCGGCTAAAACACGGGTGATTGTCGGGATGAGCGGTGGCGTCGATTCGTCCGCCGCGGCGGCTTTGCTCTTGGAGCAGGGCTACGACGTCGTCGGCATCACCCTCAAACTCTGGCCGCAGGATTGCGTCTCGCGGGCGGAGGACAAATGTTGCGGGCCGCAGGCCGTGACCGACGCCCGCTCCGTTTGCCACAAACTGGGGATTCCTTATTACCTGATCGATGAGGCTGGCGCCTTTCAAAAACAGGTCATCGCCTACTTCGCCGAGGAATACAAAGCCGGGCGCACTCCCAACCCGTGCGTCATTTGCAATGAAAAATTGAAGTTCGGCGCCTTGCTCGACCGCGCCCGTCAATTGGGCGGCGAATTCGTCGCCACCGGCCACTTTGCCCGGCTGGAAAAAAGCGCGGACGGCCAACGCACATTGCTCAAGAAAGGCCGCGACCCGCGCAAGGACCAGAGTTACTTTCTCTTTTCCCTGCGGCAACACCAGCTTTCCCGCGCCCTGTTTCCCCTCGGCGAGAAAACCAAGCAGGACACGCGGCAAGTCGCGCGCGAGCGCCAGTTGAAAACGGCCGACAAAGAGGAGAGCATGGAAATCTGTTTTGTGCCGGACAACGATTACGGCAAATTCCTCTCCGCCGCCCGGCTCGTGCAGCCGCATGGCGGCGACATTGTCGATCTGCGCGGCCAGGTTCTGGGCCGCCATCAGGGCGTGGAATTTTTTACGGTCGGCCAGCGCAAGGGCCTGGGAATTTCCGCCCCCAAACCCCTTTACGTCATCGAACTCGATGCCGCGCGCAACCGCGTCGTCGTCGGGGACGACTCGGCGCTGGACCGCGACGAATTCAAGGTCGAGCGGTGCAACTGGATTCCCTTCGACGCGCCGCCGGCGGAAATGGAAGTCACGGCCAAAATCCGCTACAACCATCCCGGCACGCCGGCGTCAATCCGGCCGATGGCCGATGGCACGGCCACCGTCAAGTTGCGCGTCCCGCAGCGGGCGGTCACGCCGGGGCAGGCCTGCGTATTCTACGACAATGATTTGGTGGTGGGCGGCGGCTGGATCGCGGCGCACGGGTGATTTACGGACTCGTTCTTCCTTCCAGGCGCGCGACGGCGTCCTTCATTTCGCGCAGATGTGCCGACGGGTCCGGCGAATCGGTGATGTGAACGATTTTGCCGTCCAGTCCGATCAGGAAACTGACCCGGCGATCCATTTTTTTCTCGCCGGTCATCCGGGCGTGATAGGCTTTGGCAATGCTGCCGGAGGTGTCGGCGATCAACGGGAAGTTAAGGTTGTATTTGAAGGCAAAGCGTTTGTGGCTGGCGGCGGGATCGAAACTGACCCCCACGACCGCGACACCCTCCTGTTTGAAATCGACCATGCTGTCGCGCAAACCGCACGCTTCGGCGGTGCAGCCGCCCGTGTCGTCTTTGGGATAAAAGTAGAGGAGCACGACCTGCTTGCCGAGGTCGTCTTTGAGTTTCCATTTCTTGCCATCCTGGTCATGCCCGGAGACGCGCGGGGCGGTGTCGCCCACCTTGAGTGGAAGGCTGCGGGCCAGGACCGGCGCGGCGGCAGCGGCGAAAACAACGGCGGAAATCCAACAAAGGCAGCGGCGGAATGATTTCATAGATAGTTCTTTCGCCGTGTGACATACCCATTCCCCGGCCGATTGTCAAACCAGTCCGGCAGGTCAGCCCTCGTGGAACCGCCGGCACTCTCGAAAACGCGCGCGATCACCCCCTGTCCTCGGCTTTCAACGCCTGTTTGACCCGGGAGGACAGGATTTTTTGCGACGGCACATAAGTGGCGGCGAATTGCCGGCGGAATTCCGCGAACGTTCCCGCCGCCAGGTGCCCCCGGATGTCCCTCATCACCTCCAGGTAGTGATGGGAATTATGCACGCTTAAGAGGCGCAATCCGAGAATCTCGCCCACGTTGAGCAGGTGGCGCACGTAGGCCCGCGTGAAGTTCTTGCAGGCGAAACAGCCGCATCCCTCCTCAATCGGGCCGAAATCCGCCTTGACCGCCCCGCCTTTGATGCTGAGGGTCCCCTGGCGCGTGAAGGCCGTGCCGTTGCGGGCCACGCGCGTCGGCAACACACAGTCAAACATATCCACCCCGCGCGCCACCAATTCCACCAACTGCGCGGGCGTCCCCAACCCCATCGCGTAGCGCGGCAGGCGCGCGGGAAGGAACGGCTCGGCCAGTTCGACCGCCTTCATCATTTCGTGCTCCGGCTCGCCCACGCTCACCCCGCCGATGGCGTAGCCGTCGAAGTCCATCGCCACCAATTCCCGCGCGCAGCGTTCGCGCAACCGCGGGTCGATCCCGCCTTGCACGATGCCAAAAACCGCCTGCCCGGCGGCGCGGGGCTGTTGGCGGCATTCCCGCGCCCAGGCCAGCGTCCGCTCGACCGCTTCCAGCGCCGCCTTGGGCGGGCAGTCGTGCGCCGGGCATTCGTCAAACGCCATGGCGATGTCCGAGCCGAGCAACCGTTGAATCTCCATCGCCTCCTTCGGCCCCAGGAACAGCGGCGAGCCATCCAGGTGCGAACGGAACTCGACCCCGTGCGCCCGAACTTTCCGGATTTTCGCCAGGCTGAACACCTGGAACCCGCCGCTGTCGGTCAGAATCGGGCCGGGCCAGTTCATAAACCGATGCAAGCCGCCCGCCGCCCGGATGATGTCCATGCCGGGGCGGATGTTGAGATGGTAAGTGTTGCCCAGGAGGATTTGCGTGCCCATCTCGCGCAACTCGCGGGGATCCAGCGCCTTGACGCTGGCCTGCGTGCCGACGGGCATGAAGACCGGCGTCTCGATCACGCCCCGGCGGGTCGTCAGCCGGCCCAGCCGGGCCTTCGACGCGGAATCTGTCAGCAATAATTCAAACATGCCTGCGGTGGCCGGTACTCTGGCGAATCGGGCGGGAAAGACAAGCGGAAGTATTGGGCGGACGCCGGCGCGGCCCCGGCATGGCCTCGAAAAATTTGTTGTTGAGGGATGGTTTTGGCGTTGCCGTTGCAGTGACCGGGCAGCCCCGGGTTCCCCGGCACAAGGCGCCGTTCCCGCGGATGCAAGAGAACTGACAAAAACCTTTAAACTTTGGCCTGTTCCGAGTACTACAAGCTCCCATGCGATTTATCAGCAGAATCATTGAGAAGCTGCAGCGGCATCCCAAACGGGTGGTTTTCCCCGAGGGCACCGAACCGCGCGTGCTCCAGGCCGCCCGCCAGTTCTATTCTCTGCACCTGGGCGCTCCCGTCCTGCTGGGCGACCGCACCCGCGTCAAGCAGGCCGCCGCCGCACTCAACGTCTCCCTCGAAGGCGTCCGCATCATCAACCCCGCCGAAAGCGAGGACCTTCCCGCCTTTGTCAAACGCTTCGAGTTGCTGCGCCGTTTCAAGGGCATCGAAGAAAAAGAGGCGCGCGAAACCATGCTCAACCCCAACTATTACGGGGCGATGATGCTGGCCATGCACCAGGTCGATGGCTTCATCTCCGGCGCCAATCAAAGCTCCGGCAGCGTCTTGCGTCCTTTGTTCCAGATCGTCAAGGTCGCCCCCGAAACCGTCACCGCCTCCAGTTGCATGGTGATGGAAGTCGAGGACACCCGTTTTGGCCAGGACGGCGTGCTGTTCATGGGCGATTGCGGCGTCATTCCCGAGCCGACCGTCCAGCAACTGGCCGAGATCGCCCTCTCCACCGCCCATCTGGCCAACCAATTGCTCGGCGTGCGGCCGCGCGTGGCCTTGCTCTCCTATTCCACCAAAGGCAGCGCCACCCATCCCTCCATCGGCAAAGTCCAGGCCGCCACCGCCCTGGCTCAAAAAATCGCCCACGACAAGGGAATTGAGGCGGATTTCGACGGCGAATTGCAGGTCGATGCGGCCCTGGTCCCTGAAATCGCCGCCCGCAAACTGCCGGAAAGCCAGGTGGCGGGCCGGGCCAACGTCCTGATTTTTCCGGACCTCAACGCCGGCAACATCGCCAGCAAATTGATTCAGCACGTGGCCAAGGCCCACGCCTACGGCCAGATTCTTTTGGGCCTGGACCGCCCCGCCGCCGATGTCTCGCGCGGCGCCAACGCCCATGACGTTCTCGGCGTCGCCGCCATTGTCGGTTTGCAGTCCATCGCTTACAAAGAGCTGTACCCGCCCGAAAAGGCCCAGGCCAGCCTCTCCTTGAAATGAGCGACCTCGTCCAGCACCGCCCCAGCCCCATGCCGACCCTCAACACGACCACCCCCCGTGTTTTCATCGCCGCCACCCGCCAGAACGAGGGCAAAACGACCATCTCGCTCGGTTTGCTCGCCGCCTTGCAACGCTTCTATCCCCGCATCGGCTACATCAAACCCGTCGGCCAGCGCTTTGTCGAAATCGAAGAGCAAAAGATCGACGAGGACACCGTTCTCATGGACCAGGTCTATCGGCTCAATTGTCCCCTGGTCGATATGAGCCCCATTGCGGTCGAGCCGGATTTCACCCGCAAGTATTTGCAGCACTCCAATAATGACGCCCTCGTCCGAAGGATCGTCAAGGCCTTTGACCGCGTCGCCTGGGAAAAGGACTTCGTGCTCTGCGAAGGCTCCGGCCACGCCGGCGTCGGCTCGGTCTTCGACCTTTCCAACGCCCACGTGGCCAAAATTGTCGGGGCAAAAGTTATTATTGTCAGCCAGGGCGGCATCGGCAAGCCGATTGACGAAGTCTATCTCAACCAGGCCGTTTTTGAACGCGAGGGGGTTGAGATCATCGGCGTCATTTTGAACAAGGTCACCCCGGACAAACTGGACCACATCACCGAGTTCGCCCGCCGCGGCTTCAAGCGCATGGGACTCGATTTGCTGGGCGTTCTGCCCCACCGCCCCATCCTCTCCAGCCCCACTCTCGCCGCCATTCAGGAGGAGATGCGCGCCCGTTCTCTCAACTCTTTCAACGGCGCCAACAATCTCGTCGAGAGCGTCGTCATCGGCGCCATGGGCGCCCAGACCGCCATCGGCCATTTCAAGCGCGGCGCCCTGGTCATCACTCCCGGCGACCGCGAGGACATCATCCGCGCCGCCGTCGAACCGGGCCGCCAACTGGCCGGCATGGTCCTGACCGAGAAGCTCACCCCGGTCAACGGCGTCCTGCGCCTCATCGAGCAAGCCTCTTTCCCCGTCCTGCTGGCGGACGAGGACAGCTACGAAGTGGCCTCCCGCGTCCACAATCTCATTGTCAAAACCCGCGCGGCGGACACCGAGAAAATCTCGGTCATCCGCGACCTGATCGCCGAGCACGTCGATGTCAACAAAATCCTGCGCGCACTGTAACGCCCTATTATATGAACCTTCCCTTCTCCTTGAATCCCGTCCTCGAACATTTGCCCGTCTATCTGCCGGGCCGCCCGATTGCCGAGGTGGCGCGCGAATTGGGCCTGCCCGCCCGCCAGATCATCAAAATGGCCTCCAACGAAAATCCGCTCGGCCCTTCCCCCGCCGCCCTCGCCGCCTTGCGCCGCGCCGCCGGCCAGGTGCATTTGTATCCGGACGGCAACGCCTTTTATTTCAAGCAAAAGCTGGCGGCCAAACTCGGCGTCGATCCCGCCAGCCTCATCCTCGGCAACGGCTCCAACGACCTCATCGAGTTCCTCGGCCACGCCCTGATGGGGCCGGGCACCGAGGTCGTCGTTTCCGAATACTGCTTTGCCATCTACCCCATCGTGGCCCGGCTCTTCGGCGCCCGGGTCGTCACCGTGCCGGCCAAAAATTACGGGCACGACCTGGCGGCGATGGGCAAGGCGATTGGCGTCAACACCAAAGTCATTTTCGTGGCCAACCCGAACAACCCCACCGGCACCCTGGCCCCCGCCGCCGACGTGCGGCGCCTGGTCGGGGAAGTGCCGCCCAGCGTCGTCCTGGCGATGGACGAGGCCTACCTCGAGTTCCTCGACAAACCGCTGGATTTGCTCCCGCTGATTCGCTCCGGGCAAAAGCCCAATCTCATCCTCCTGCGGACCTTCTCGAAAATTTACGGCCTGGCCGGCTTGCGCCTGGGTTACGGCATCGCGCACCCCGATTTCGTGGCCGCGCTGGAAAAAATCCGCCAGCCCTTCAACATCAATTCCCTGGCGCAGGAGGCCGGCCTGGCCGCTTTGGACGACACCGCCCATGTCCGCAAAACCCGCCAGAACAATTTCCGCGGACGGACCCTTTTGGAAACCGGCTTTTCCAAAATGGGCCTCGAATATGTCCCGTCGTCCGCCAACTTCGTTCTTGTCCGGGTGGGGCGTGGACAGGAGGTATTCGAGCAATTGCAGCGCCAGGGCGTCATCGTCCGGCCGATGGGTGGCTACCAACTGCCGGAATGGATACGCGTCTCGGTCGGCACGCCGGCGGAAAACCGCCGCTGCCTGGCCGCCCTGAAAAAAGTCATGCGCGCCGCTGCGTGACAGGATTCAGTGCAATAGGGGCGCAGGCCCACCGCGCAGAAAGGCGGATTTTTGACAGGATGGCAGGATGAAGAATGGATTATCCTGTTTATCCTGTCATCCTGTCAAGAATTCCTCTTTCTTCGCGCACAGCTTGCGCAATGGCCTCCGGATCGACCTTGACGCCCTCGGCCTTCAAAACAAGGGCATCACCCCGCTTTACGAGCCTGCCGACGATCCGCCTCGGCTTGATGCAGGAATGTTCCCTTGCTGGCGCGGAGACGTTCCTGGTGAACGGCCTGATTGCTGATGTCGCGCGGCTGATTTCAGATTGCCTGAATATCAATTCACCCGGCGCTTGCCAAAACCTGCAAACAACCGCAATCATTAAAAGCGATGCACATTGCGCAAACAAAAGACACCAGCCTGAAAAGCGGCGGGCCGCAATACTATCTGCATGATGTGCCGGATTACGTGAAGGAATATCTTCGCAGGCGCGGCGCGTGTCCGGTTGTGTTGCAAACGCCTTATGGCATCGCCAGCAGTTCATTTACAGCCGTTGGGAGCAGGCATAAAATTTCCAAAGCCGGGAAAATTGTTGCGGGCAAGGTCGGGCATGACCGGATCCAAGGAGAGGAATCTATCGGTGAGGCAATCCGATATTGGTATGGACTCAAGGGCGGCGGGGATTTCGCACGAATTGATTTGGACGCGGCAATTCATCCCGACAATCATTTCATCCTTATTCCGACGGCCGTGACGATGCGGGACGGATTGCGCTCACGGACGCTCGAAAAAGTGATTTCCCCCCTTTCATTCCATCACGATTATCAAAGCAAATTCTGGAAGAAACAGATCGAAACGTGCCGGAAGGAATCAGTCAATGATGTTTCCTGGGCGGCTTCGCAAATCAAGCGCGTTGTCGCCGAACATAAAAGTGCGGATGCGAAAAATGTGCATGAAGCCGACTTGCTTCGCGCCGCAGGTGCGTTGTCTGTCTTAGGTCTTGATTTGAGTCTTTATCTCACGAAAGGCTACGACTGTCCCAAGAGCCAGTTTAACTTTTGCGGTTTCCCGGCCTATCCTTGTCCTGTTGAAATCAAGAAACGATCTTCAGGATTTGATTACCAGATTATGCGCTACACGGAACTCCCCAGAGCCGTCGTCTTGTGCATCGACCATGACCTGGTAAATCCACCGGCCCATGTTGATATTTTAGAACTCTCGGCTTTGGCGGATTATTTTCGCAGTTAAATGAATCGCGCCTGTATCGAACCGATCCTCGAAGCCATTCCCGCCGCCCGGCAGGAGGACGCCCGGCATTATGGCGTGCATCCTTACTTCACGCGGCGGCCGGCAAATGTCGTTCGCGATTACGTCGCGCGCTATTCTCAAGAAGGTGACGTGGTGCTTGATCCTTTCGGCGGCACCGGCGTCACTGCGATCGAAGCGTTCTTGCTTGGACGCAGCGCCATTCAGAACGATTTGAATCCTTTCGCAAATTTCATCGCCCGCAACATCGCGGACACGACGCTGGCTTCCACCGCGCCGCTTCGCCAAGCTTTTGAGCGGGTGGCGCAACTGTGTTCCAAACAGGTCTTGGAAATCGAAAAAGACGAAACTGTCGCAAAACGGTGGCTGAAAAAACTGCCGCTGCCGGAAAACATCCGGTTGCCGCGAAATTCAGACGCGGAATTCTTTTTTGAAATGTTCACCCCGCGCCAGTTGGCCGGGCTTGCATTGATCAAACAGGCGATTGAACGGGAAGAGGGCGTGATCAGGGACTTGTTGCTTCTGGCTTGGTCGGCATCCGTCGCCAAACTCAACAAAACTTTTCTTTCCGCCAAAGGCCGGGCCGAAAGCCGGGGCGGTTCCAGCATCTTCAGCATCTACCGCTACAAACTCGCATCGCAATCCGTTGAGCTTCCGATTTGGGAAACGTTCCGCGGCCGCTTCCTGAACGTCGTCGCGGCAAAGCAAGAAGTTTTGGGATTGCGCGACTATCGCCAGGAACAGGCGGGCGGCTCGTTGAGCCTCGACAGCAAAAAACATTTCCGCGTCTTGGCGCACGACGCCGCGACCCTCGACCAAATCATCAAGCCTGGGAGTGTCGATTACATTTTCACCGATCCGCCCTATGGAGCGTTCATTAGCTACCTCGACCTTTCCATTTTATGGAATCACTGGCTTGGTTTTCCGATCACAGACGAGTCCCGGCAGCAGGAAACAATCGTCGGCGGCGAACAAGGCCATTCAGAGGAACACTATAAACAAAGTCTGGCCCGCGGCGTCGAGACTTGCTTCCGTCTTTTGAAACCAGACCGCTGGCTTTCGATTGTCTTTCAACATTGGGACACCAGTTACTTTGCGACGATTCTTGAGACCGCCGGGAAATCCGGCGGAGAGCTGAAAGCCGCCATCACTCAAACCGGCGACGTCATCTGGTCCATGCACAAAAAGAAGAATTCGGCAAGCGTGCTGGCGGGCGAGATGATTTTGACCTTTTACAAGCCGGCCAAAGCTCCCAAAACATCTTCACCCGCAAAAGCCGCCGCTGAAGATTCAGCGGCCATTCTCTCGGAAGTTTTCGACGCTTGCCTGAACAATGGCGCAACCCGCTTCACCAGCGAAGCGCTCTTTAATCGGCTTGTGATTGAGTTATGGCATCGCCGCGCCTTGGGCTGTTTGAATCTGGATCGTGCGGAGTTTGCAAAACAACTCCAACGGCGCGGATGGACTTACAGCACGCAGAGTCATTTGTGGTCCAATTCCCGTTATCCCAAAAAGGTGTTCCCGGAAATGATGCTCTTCGACCGCGACAAAGATTGACTGTCGAAAAATTGGAGTTGAATCGCGCCGGAAACAGATTACTTATTGCATCGGAAAGTGCATAAAAAGTGAAACTCACGGACCTGCGCGGCATTCTGCAATATATTCCGCGTTTTCGCGAAAAGATTTTCGTCATCAGCATTGATGGCGCAATCGTGACGAGCGAGAACTTCGCCAACATCCTTTTGGATGTGGCGGTGCTGCGCTCCCTGAGCATCAAGGTCCTGCTCGTCCACGGCGCCGCCGCCCAAATCGACCTCCTGGCCCGCGAACAAAACATCCAGGCTTCCGACCTGGAGGGCAGCGGCGTCACCGACGCCCCGACCCTCAGCCTGGCGCTGACCGCCGCCAACCGGCTGACGCACGAGATTTTGGAAGGGCTTAGCGCCAACGATCTGCGCGCCGCCACCTGCAACGCCCTCATTGCCCATCCCATGGGCATTATTCACGGCCAGGACCATCTCTTCACCGGCAAGGTCGAGCGCATCGATGTCGAACTCCTGCAAGGCTTGCTCGCCCAGGGCATCGTGCCGGTGGTCCCGCCCCTCGGGTTCGACGGCGACGGCAAGACCTACCGGGTCAATTCCGACGCGGTGGCCCTCGAGGTGGCCAAGGCGCTCAACGCCACCAAGCTCATTTACATCACCACCATCGACGGCTTGGTTTATCAAGGCCGGCTCATCCGGCAAATCCTCGTCGCCGATCTTGACGCGCTGTTGAGCCAGAACAAGGGCGGCTTTGCGCCGGAGGTCTTTTCCAAGGCGCACAACGCCGCCGCCGCCTGCCAGGCGGGCGTGCCGCGGGTCCATATCATCAATGGCCGCGTCGATGAGGCGCTGCTGACGGAAGTGTTTTCCAACGAAGGCATTGGCACCCTGGTCTATGCCAACGAGTACCAGCAGATCCGCCGCGCCCTGAAGAAGGACGTTCGCGCCATCTTATTATTGACTAAAAACTCCGTCGCCAACGAGGAGCTTATCAAGCGCACCCGGCCCGGCATCGAAAAGGTGATCAACGACTTTTACATATTTGAAACCGACAAGAACCCCGTGGCCTGCGTGGCCCTGCATCAGATCGATCCAACCAAGGGCGAACTGGCCTGCCTTTACGTCAGCCCCTCCCACGAGAACCAGGGCATCGGCAAAAAGCTCATCGCCTTTGTCGAAGCCAAGGCGCGCGAGATGGGCTGGACGGACTTGATCACGCTCTCCACCCAGGCCTTCACCTATTTTCAGTCCAAGGGCGGCTTCAGCGAAGGCTCCCCGGATGACTTGCCGCCGGCCCGCCGCGAAAGATACGAGCAGAGCGGACGCAACTCGAAAATCCTCGTCAAAAAGCTCGCGCCCAAATGAACCCCGCCCGCGCCCCGTTTCCTCCCGCCGCCCGGCGCGCCTGCGCCCGTCACGGCATCGCGCCGACCCGGTATTTTTTGACGGTCAACATCGCCCGGCAAACGACCGCGCTCTTCGAGCGGCGGCGCGGCGGCTACGAGCTGCGGAAAACCTTCCGCTGCTCGACCTCCAAGTTTGGCATCGGCGAAAGGGCCGGATCCAACATGACGCCGCGCGGGTTGCATTGCGTCGGGGAGAAAGTCGGCGGCGGCTGGCCGGTCGGCACGGCCTTCAAGAGCCGGCGGGTGGTGGGATTCACCTGGCAAGGGCGGCCGTTGGCTCCCATTGCCCACCGCATTCTCTGGCTGGAAGGTTTGGAAGCGGGCTTCAACCGCGGCGGCGACCGCGATTCGCGCCGGCGCTGCATTTACATTCACGGCACCGGCAACGAAACGACCCTCGGCCGGCCCGATTCCCACGGGTGCGTTCATTTGTCGTCCGACGACCTGGTGCCTCTCTACGACAAACTGCCGCAAGGCACGCTGGTCTGGATCGCCGAAGGGCCAGGCTAGTGCAGCGTCCGATTTTCAGCCTTGAACCTTCGCCCCCCCTGGGCGCAACGTTTTGCTTGCTAACTGTGGCAGTACCCATAGATTTAGCGGCTCGATTTGCATATTTATATGAGTAATAACGGCCTGAGTCCGCTGCTGGCGCAACAACCGCCCCTGGCGCCAGATCAAACCGGCGCCCAGATCAAGTTCCTGGCCATGATGGCGATCTTTGTCGTCATGATGTGGGTCCTCATGATCGGGCCGCAACGCAAGAAAACCAAACAATTGGAGGCCATGCTCAAAACCCTCAAGCCGGGCGACAAAATCATCACCGCCAGCGGCATCGTCGGCGTGGTCATTTCCATCAAGGAGAGAACCGTTTCCATCCGGTCGGCGGACACAAAAATCGAGCTGCTGAAGTCATCCGTAGCGGAAGTCAGTGAGCGGAGCGGAGAAAGCAGCGAATCGAAAAGTTAAATTTGCATGAAAAAACCTAAATTTTGGTGGGCCTTGATCGTTTTCCTGGTGGCGTGGTCCTTGTGGGAGATTTACCCGCCGACCAGCGGGGACTTGATTGCGGAATTCCGCGATCAGGCCGATCCGGCCAAGGCGGATGCCACTTTCAATAAAATCGTGGACAAGGCCCTGGCCTTGGGCCGCGCCAACCCGGACCCGCACCGCCAATTCGGCAACCTCATGGCCGCCATCGGCACCAATGACATCCGCCCCTATTTTTCATTCCTGGATGTGCGCAACGAGGAGCGGCCCACTTATGCCATTCTCAACGTCCTGCAAAAAAAGGCGGCGGGCAAGATCAAGCTCGGACTGGACCTCCAGGGCGGCACGCAGTTCCTGGTCAGCCTGGACACCAACCACATGGTGAACGTCGATACCAACGGCAACAAGACCACGCTCATGCCGGCGGCGGAACGGGCGCGCTTGGTCTCGCAGGCCGCGGAGGTGCTCCGGCGGCGCGTCGATAATCTGGGCGTGTCCGAGCCGGTCATCCAGCCGGCGGGGGAGAATCACATTATGATCCAACTGCCGGGGCTTTCCCAGGTGGCGCAGGACGAAGCCAAAACCAACATCCAGAAGGCCGCCTACCTGGAATTCCGCATGGTGCATCCGCAGAGCGACCAATTGCTCAAGGAGGGCATTATCGAGCCGGGTTACGAAGTCTTGAAGATGAAACGCAAGTTGCTCGACGGCACGGTCACCTTGGATTCCTATCTCGTTCAGAAAAAACTGGCCAACGGCCTGACCGGCAAATATGTCCGGCGCGCCTTCCCCAACCGCAACCCGGTTTCCAATGAGCCGGTCATCGAACTGGAATTTGACAGCATCGGCGCGGAGAAATTCGGCGACGCCACCGGCGATCACGTCGGCGAGGAATTGGCCATCGTCCTGGACGGCCAGCTTTATACCGCGCCCCGCATCCGCGAACCCATTCGCAATGGCCGCTGCGAAATCTCGGGCGGCAACATGGACATCGACGAAGCCATCACCATCGCCAACGTCCTGGAAAACCCGCTGGAAACGCCGGTCAAGATCGACGAAATGCGGGAAGTGGACCCGACCTTGGGCAAGGACTCCATCAGCAGCGGGATCAAGGCCGCCATTTACGGCACCTTGCTCGTGGCTGCCTTCATGGCGTTTTATTATCACCGGTGCGGCGTCATTGCCGATGTGGCGATGATCCTGAACCTCCTCATCCTGCTCGGCGTGATGTGCTCAGTGGGCACGACGCTCACCTTGCCCGGCATCGCGGGCATTGTCTTGACGGTAGGCATGGCGGTGGACGCCAACGTGCTCATTTATGAGCGGTTGCGGGAGGAAATGGGGCAGGGCAAGTCGATGCGCGGGGCGGTCGCGGCCGCTTACAGCCGGGCCTTCAGCACGATTTTTGACTCGCACACCACCACGCTCATTTCGGCGATCATTCTCATTTACCTCGGCACCGGCCCGGTCAAGGGGTTCGGCGTGACGCTGACCATCGGCGTGGCCTTGAGCTTGTTCACCAGCTTGGTCATGACCCGCTTGATCTTCGATTTCCTCCTCGAACGCGGCTGGCTCAATCGCGTCGGCATGCTTCATATCATCAAGAACCCGCATTGGGACTTTATGCGCTGGGCCAAGCCGGCGTTCATCGCTTCCTGGACCATTATTCTGGTCGGTATTTGCTACGGTATTTTCATCCGCGGCGAAGCTGTCATGGGCATTGACTTCGCCGGCGGCGACGCCGTCAAGATGTCGTTCAAGGAAAAGGTGGATGTCGATAAACTGCGCGCGGCCCTGGTCAAGGTTGCCGACACACAAATCCAATACCAAAAAGGCGACCAGCAAGAGATACTGCAAGTGGTGGCGCCCTTCGGCAAAGGCGGCGCCGTGACCAACGCGCTGATGACCTCCTTCCCCGCCGCCAGCTTCTACCAGATCGGCCATGACACCGTCGGCGCGACCGTCGGGATTGAAATCCAGAAGTCGGCCATTATCGCCTCCTTCCTTTCTCTCTTTGGCATCCTCATTTACGTCGCGTTCCGCTACGAGTTTTCGTTCTCCGTCGGCGCGGTCCTGGCAGTCATTCACGATGTGCTCATGACGCTGGGCATTTTCTGCCTGTCGGGCCGGCAGTTGAGCGCCCCGATTGTGGCGGCGGTTTTGACCATCATTGGCTTCTCGATTAACGACACCATCGTCATTTTTGACCGCATCCGCGAAGACCTCAAACTGGGTATTCGAGGCACCTTCAAGGAAGTTATGAACGTCGCCCTCAATCAGACCTTGAGCCGGACGCTCATCACCTCCGGCACGGTGTTTATCGCCACTTCGTGTTTGTATATCTGGGGCGGGGGCGTGATCAATGACTTTGCCTTCACCTTCCTGGTTGGCATCGTGACGGGCACCTACTCGAGCATCTACATCGCCAGCGCGCTGGTGCTCTGGTGGCACAAGGGCGAGCGGCCCAAGAGCGCAACCCAAGTGCTGATGGAGGAAACCGAAGGCGCCCAGGCGCCCGTCTGACAAGGGCGATGCCGGGCACGGTTTCCATCACGCCGTGGCACTGGGCGGGGTTCATCCTCGTCATCCTGGCCTGTCTGGCGCTGGACTTGGGGGTGTTTCATCGGGTCGCGCGGGTGGTGACAGTCAGGGAGGCGCTGCTCTGGAGCGGGATTTGGTTTTTGCTCGCCATGCTCTTTGCCGGCGCGCTCGGCCGTTGGCGCAGCCAGGAGGAATCCTTCCAGTTTCTTACCGGCTACCTGATCGAATTCACCCTGTCGCTGGACAACGTCTTCGCCATCGCCCTGATCTTTGCCTCCTTCGGCGTGGCCCAGGCGCAGCAGCACCGTGTATTATACTGGGGGATTGTCGGCGCCCTGCTCATGCGCGGCCTGATGATCGGGGCCGGCGCCGCCCTCCTCCAATCCTTCCAGTGGCTGCTTTATTTATTGGGGGCGTTCCTGGTTGTGACCGGACTCAGATGGGGCCTCTCCAGGCAGGAAGCCGTGCGGCCGGAGCGAAACCCGGTCATTCGGCTGGCGCGAAAGTTCTTTCCAATCTCGCCGCAGTTCGATGGCGGCAAGTTTCTGACGGTGGTCAACTCGCGCCGCGCCTTGACCCCCTTGGCGCTCGTCTTGCTGATGGTGGAGACCACCGATTTGGTTTTTGCCACGGATTCCATTCCCGCCATTTTCGCGGTCACGCAAAATGCGTTCATCGTTTTCACCTCGAACATGTTTGCCGTTCTTGGCTTGCGGTCGCTCTATTTTGCATTATCCGGGGCCATTCATTATTTCCGGTATTTGCGGGTGGGGCTGGCCGGCGTGCTGGTGTTGATCGGTCTGAAAATGCTGGCCGCCCGATGGGTCGCGATTCCGGCCGGGCTGTCGCTGGCCCTGGTGGCGGCGCTTCTGGCCGCTTCGATCTGCGGGTCCATCCTGGCGGCGCGGCGTGAGCGGGGGGAATAGAACTGATGAAGGAAACATGAACTACCGCTGGACACTGGCGGCGCCGCAGCCGGGGCTTTGCCGGGAACTGGCGGACGCGCTGCATATTTCCCCGCTGCTCGCCCAGTGCCTCCTGAACCGCGATTTGCGCCAGCCGGAGCTTCTCGCCCGCTTTCTGACGCCGCGCCTCAAGAACCTGGCGGACCCCTTTCTGCTTCCGAACATGGCCGCCGCTGTGGAGCGTCTGCTCATCGCGCGGGAACGGAACGAGTTGCTGGTGATTTTCGGCGATTATGATGTCGATGGCGTCACCTCGACCGCCTTGCTGGTCGAATGCCTAGGCGCGCTGGGGTGGCGGGTCGAACCCTTTCTGCCGCATCGACTGGAGGAAGGATACGGCTTGAGCCGGGACGGCATCGACCGGTGCCTGCGAAGTTTCCCCACGCGCCTTCTGCTGGCGGTCGATTGCGGCTCCAACGCCCTGGACGTCATCACCCAACTGCGGAGCGACGGCATCGAGGTCATCGTGCTGGATCATCATCAGGTGTCCTGTCCGCCGCCGCCGGCAGTGGCTCTGGTCAATCCCCAGTTGGGCGGGGACTTTCAGGAACTCTGTTCCGCCGGCCTGGCCTTCAAGCTGGTTCACGCCCTGGTCAAACGGATGCGCGAGCAGAGTCTGGCCGCCGCCGTCGTCGATCTGCGCGCCCAACTCGATCTGGTGGCTTTGGGCACGATTGCCGACTTGGTTCCGTTGCTGGGTGAAAACCGGATTCTGGCCGCCGCCGGCCTGGAACGCTTGAACGCCACGCCGCGCCCCGGCCTGATCGCGCTCAAATCGGTCGCCGCCAGCCCGCCGGTCCTCGGCAGTTATGAAGTCGCCTTTCAACTCGCCCCCCGCCTCAATGCCGCCGGCCGGCTGGAAGACGCGCAAGGGGCGCTGCGCCTATTGTTGACACCGGAGCCGGCCGAGGCGCAATCGCTTGCGCGTTCGCTTGATGAGCGCAACCGCCGGCGGCGCGAGATCGAGCGGGCGATCTGCGCCGAGATCACCGCCGCGGTCCGGGCGCGGTTCCACCCGGAAAATCAGTTCGTCATCGTGGAGGGGCGCGCCGAGTGGCACGTTGGCGTGGTCGGCATCGTGGCCTCGCGTGTGTTGCAGGAGTTTTACCGGCCGACCATTGTCTTGGGCGGCGAGGGCGAGGTCTGGCGCGGATCGGGGCGCAGCATCGAAGGCTTTGACCTCGCCGCCTCGTTGCGGGCCTGTGAGGAATTTCTGCTGCGCCACGGCGGCCACGCCATGGCCGCCGGGGTGAGCGTCCTTCCCGCCAAAGTGCCGCTCTTGCGCGAGCGGCTCAATCAAATCGCGCGCGCCACCCTCCGCCCGGAACAACTCCGTCCGACCCTGAAACTGGACGCCGAGGCGCCGTTGTCCGGGCTGGGTTTGGAGCAGGTCGAGGAGTTGGCGCGGCTGGACCCGACGGGGCAGGGGAATCCGGTGGCGCGGCTGGCGGTGCGGGGCCTGAGCCATCGGCGGCCGCCCCAACGCATGGGCAAGGAGAACCAGCACGTCAAACTGCGCGTCACCGACGGCCGGCACACGCTGGAGGCGGTTTGGTGGAATTGCGGCCGCGCGGCGCTGCCCGAAAATACTTTTGACATAGCCTGCGCCCCGGCGGTCAACTGCTTCAACGGGACGCGCTCGGTCCAGTTGAAGGTTCTGGACTGGCAGCCTTCGGGCGCGGCTATTCCCGGCCCGCCGCCGCGATGAACGGTTTCAACTCTTCCATCAAGCGGGCGAATCCGTCCAGGGTCAGTTGTTGCGCGCCATCGCTCCAGGCCTCGGCGGGATTGGGGTGGACCTCGATGAGCAGGCCGTCGGCGCCCATGGCGGCGGCGCCGCGGCACAGGCTGGCGACCAGATCGGCCCGGCCCGCCCCCTGGCTGGGATCAATGATGATGGGGCAATGCGATTCGTTCTTGATGATCGGGATGGTGGACAGGTCAATGGTGTTGCGGGTGTAAGTCTCAAACGTGCGGATGCCGCGTTCGCAAAACATCAGATTCCGATTGTTGTTGGACAAAACGTATTCCCCGGCCAGCAGCCATTCTTCGATCCGCATCGACAGGCCGCGTTTGAGGAGGATGGGTTTGCCGGTCCTGGCGGCGGCGACGAGCAACTGGAAGTTTTGCGCGTTGCGCGCCCCGATCTGGATGATGTCGGCGTACTGGGCCACCAGTTCGACGTGTTGCTCGGAGAGCAATTCCGTGATGATGGCCAGGCCGGTTTCGCGGCGCGCCTTGGCCAGGAGTTTGAGGCCCTTTTGGCCCAGACCTTGAAATTCGTACGGGGACGTGCGCGGTTTGAAGGCCCCGCCCCGCAGGATGGTCGCCCCGGCCTTCTGGACGGCGTGGGCCGTGGTCATCAGTTGCTTCTCATCCTCCACCGAGCACGGTCCGGCCATGACCTGGAATTTGCGGCCGCCGATGAGGTGCTGCCGGGCCGAAATGACGGAATTGGCCTTTTGCGCCTCGCGGCTGACCAGTTTGTAACGCTTTTGCACCGGCATGACCCGTTCGACTTGCGGCCAGGAACCGAGTGCTTCGAGGGTTTTGTGCGTCCGCTCGTCGCCGATGGCGCCGATGACGACCCGTTCGACTCCGCGCATGACATGCGGCTTGTAGCCCAGTGCCCGGATCTCCTTGAGCACTGCGGTTTCTTCCTTCCGGGCGATGCCCGGCTTGAGAATGATGATCATATATTTGTCACTTTGGATTAAAAAAAAAGCCGCAGGCGGCGGGCCTGCGGCAACGTTGGGAAGCAATCGCTTAAGGCGGCCCTGCGCGGAATACGGTACGGATATAATAATATCCGCCGCTCCGCCAGCTAAAAAACCAGTTGCCGCTGCTTCTCATTGCAGCCAGTCTAACAAAAACGACGAGGCCGTCAAGCGGAAAAACAGGCCCCCGGAAAACAGGCTTCCCGCGTTGGAGGTTTACAGTGCGGCCGAGATGTGTCATAGATACTGCATGAGCACAGTGACCGAAATTCAGGACGCGATTGACAAGCTTTCCGGCAAGGAAAAGACCGCTTTGGCCGCTTGGCTCGAATCGCGAGAAACACCGTTCATGTCCCCGGAAGAGGAGGAGGTGCTGCTTTCCCGGCTTGACCAAGCCAGCGTGGAACTGGATGCGGGCAAAGGAGTTTCCTTGGAACGGGTGCGAACCCTGGTTACGAAATGGGCTACAAGGTAAACTTCGCCCCACAGGCCCTCCAACGGCTCGAGGAAATCGTCCGCGTCATCGCCAAAGATAATCCTCCGGCAGCGGAAAAGTTCGGACTCCGTCTGGTGGATCGCACCGTTTTGCTGGCGGACTTCCCTGAATTGGGCCGTCCCTACCGCAAACGCGAAGGAGTTCGGCGGTTGTGGTGTCGTCCCTATTGGGTTTACTATCGTATCCAACCAGAAAGACACGTCGTCGAGATCATGGATTTCTGGCATTCGGCGCGACGCGACTCGGAGTTCTAAAAGCGGAACTTTGTTCCTTGAAGTCTCGCCCCTGCTTCCGTAGGATGTGCGTCCATTGATGAGACGTGTTTGTTTAATCGCCGTCGGGCTTCCCTTGTTTTTCAGTTGGTCAGCGCGCGCCGAGTTGGTCAGCGCGGTCAGCGTGGTGGTCAACGACTCGGTCGTCACCTATGCCGAAATCCAGAACGGCGTCCTGCCCAGGGCGCAGACCGCGGCGCGCGTTTACGCGGGCGACCCCCAGCGGTTTGAGCAGGAGGTGCAGAAATTGCGCGACCAGGAGATTGAGCGGCAGGTGGAGGACAAGCTGATCCTGCATGAATTCGTCACCTCCGGCTACGTCACCAACGTGCTGGAAGCCTTCATTGATGACCGGATTCGCGACGAGATTCAGAAAAAGTATTACGGCGACCGCGCCCGCTTGATCAAAACACTGCAGGCCGAGGGGATGACCTACGAGATGTACCGGCGCCAGGAACGGGAACGGTTCATCATCGAGTACATGAACTATCAAAACATCTCCAGCCCCCACAAAATCCTCATCTCTCCGCTCAAGATTGAGCAGTATTACCAGGGGCACAAAGACACCTTCAAAGTCGAGGACCAGGTCAACCTGCGCATGATTGTCGTGGCCCAATCTCCGGACAAACCTCCCGGCGCGGCCAGACAGTTGGCGGAGGAGGTTCTGGCCAAAATCAGCTCCGGCGTGTCCTTTGCCGAGATGGCGGCGGTCAATTCTTCCGGCTCGCACCGCGGCGAAGGCGGCGCTCAAGGGTGGGTGGATCGCTCGTATTACAAGCCGGAGATTTCCCAGGTGGCCTTTTCCCTCAAGGCCGGGCAACACAGCGGGATCATCGAGTTGCCGGAAGGCTGTTACCTGCTCCAGGTCGATGACGTGCGGCCCGCCCACGTCAAGGCCCTGGCCGAGGTGCGCGACGAGATCGAACGCACCCTCAAAGCGGAGGAAAATCTCCGTCTCCGCCAGAGATGGATGGAACGGCTCAAAAACAAATCGTTCGTCGAGTATTATTGATGACAGGCTGGATCGCCATCTCGCTCGGGGATGTCACGGGCATCGGTCCCGAAGTCACGCTCAAGGCGCTGGCGGCGGAGGCGGGGAACGATGACACGCGCTACTTGTTGATCGGCGACAGCCAGTACACGGCCTCCCTTTACGAACGGCTCGGATTGACGCTGCCCTTGCAGCCGTTCTCGGAATTTGGCGCGGCCGGGCGTTTCTTTTTGCACAATCCCATGAAGGCGCCCCTGGCGCCGAACCTGGAGCCAGGGTCGCCGGCGGCGGCGAACGCGGCGCTGGCTTGGCTGACCGACGGCGCCCAACGCTGCTTGAACCATGAACTGGACGCGCTGGTGACGGCCCCCTTGAGCAAGGTGGCCGTGGTGCGGGCGGGCCATCCGTTCATCGGGCAGACGGAGTTCCTCTCTCAACTGGCCGGAACCCAGCGCACCACCATGATGCTCCTGGGCACCGATGACCGGGGACGCTGGTTGCGCGTGGCCCTGGCCACCACCCATCTTCCCCTCAAATTGGTGGCCGCGCAGTTGCAGGCCGAAAAAATCGAACTGGCCATCGAATTAGCCGCGCAAGCCTGCCAGGATTTGGGGTTGGCCCGCTGCCGCGTCGCCGTGTGCGGACTCAATCCGCACGCCGGGGAAGGGGGCGAGTTTGGGGACGAGGAAATCACCCTGATCCGGCCCGTCGTGGAGGCGGCGCAAAAAAAAGGCTTCGATGTGGTCGGCCCATTGCCCGCTGACACGCTCTTTCACGATGCCTATCGGGGCGATTACGACGCCGTCGTGGCGATGTACCATGACCAGGGGCTGGCGCCGATGAAAATGGTTGCCTTTGACAACGGGGTCAATTGGACCCTCGGTTTGCCCTTCATCCGCACCTCGCCCGATCACGGCACGGCTTATGACATTGTCGGCCAGGGCAAGGCCAATCCCTCCAGCATGCAGGCGGCCATCCGTCTGGCCAAACAATTGGCCCGCCGTCGCGCCCGGAAATCCAATTGAACAGACCCGCCGTGATTTCCGCCCTCATTGTCGCCGCCGGAAAAAGCGCCCGGATGGGAGCGCAAACGGACAAACTGTTCCTGCCGGTGGCGGGCCGCCCGCTCGTCGCCCATGCCTGGCAACGATTCGACACCGCGCCGTTGATCGATGAAATTATTCTGGTCGTGCGGGAGGGCCGGCAAAACGCCTTTGCCGATTTGGCCGCGCGCTATCGCTTCGCCAAACCCTTCCGTTTCGCCCTGGGCGGCAAGGAACGACAGGACTCGGTCTGGAACGGTTTGGAGAGCCTGTCGCCGCGCTCTGAAATAGTTGCCATCCAGGATGCCGCCCGTCCCTGCACGAGCCTGGCGTTGATCGAAGCGACGATCGCTGCCGCGCGGCAAGAGGGCGCCGCCGTTGCCGCCCAACCGGTGTCCGACACGATCAAGCTCTCGGAGGACGGCGTCCATGTCTCGCACCACCTGGACCGGTCGCGTTTGTGGTCCGTGCAGACACCGCAGACCTTCCGCGTCGAAGTCATTCGCCGCGCGCTCACGGCGATGCGCGAGCGGGGATTGCATTTCACCGACGACACCGCCGCCTGCGAACTGATCGGCCACCCCGTCAAGCTCGTTTTCGTGCCCGCTCCAAACCCGAAGGTGACCGTGCCGGGCGACGTGCCTTACGTGGAGATGCTTCTGAAGTCCGCGCAAAAATGTAATGCCTCAGTGACGGCGGGAAAAAGCGGAGCCTAAAAAAATTCTCATTTCGCCGTCTGCACATCTTCCTTGACAAATAGAGAGAATCGACCCTAGCATACCCGCATTCCGGCTTTCAATGCGGGTATGCTCAATTTCGCATTTTTTCCCCCCCCATCACTGAGGCATTACGCAAAAATGGATTGCAGTCTTGATAATTCGGCTGCGCGGGGTTATACGTTTCGTATGGTCATAGCGTCCATACGCGAGTTCAATCGCGCGGTGCCTTTCAAGCCGTACGAAATCCGCATGGTCAGCAGCCAGCGTTACAAGGTGCCGCATCCGGATTTTATTTCGATTTCGCCCAAAGGTTCGTTTGTGATTCTCTTTGACGCCGATGAAAGCCCGCATCATCTCAGTTCACTGCTGATCGAAAGCGTTTCACCGCGCAACGGCCGGCCCGCGCGCAAAGGCGGCCGGCGCCCATAGCCCGTGACGGCGCGAACCGGGGAAAGTTCCCCCACTCGGACGCCAATCCTCCCGCAGGACGGCTGATGGGGCGCGGAGAATTACGAAATTGCGCTTGCCACGCCTCCCGGCATCCTGTATATACAAATATGTATGCAAACGACATATCCCATCCGCCTGGATGAAGGCGACAAGCGGCTTTTCAAACAAGCCGCTCGCTCGGCGGGCCTCTCCCTGGCTGAGTTCCTCCGTCGAGCAGCGCGGGAAAAGGCGAAACCGGCGAAGAAAGAACCCGCCTGCCTCACTTACCCGGAGATTCAGGTCGATCGGGAAGCGGAAGCCCACCCCAAAGAGTTCATACGAAACCAACTCGCCCTCAGAAATGGACGCCATCGCTGACACCGGGTTCATCGTCGCTATCTGGTCCAAAACCCCCGCGCGCCGCCAGTGGGCGCGGGCCTGGCTCGGCAAAGTCACGCTGCCCCTTCTGACCTCGACCGCCACTCTGCAAGAGGCCGGCTGGCTCTTAAACAATCACTCTTACCCGATCCAAATGGTATTGGACGGCGATTTGGAAATTGCTCTCGACACTCAAGCAGAGGCCAACGCCCTGCACGGGTTGATTTCCAAATACCGGGATCGCATGGATTTGGCCGATGCCTCCATCGTGCGCCTCTCGGAACTTCATCCCCGCGCCAAAGTCCTGACGGTGGACAAAGCCGACTTCAAGATTTACCGGCGATTTGGCCGCGAGCCTATTCCCTGCGAATTCCCGCCCGCCTAGATGACTCTTTTCCCAAGTGGCCCGCCGCAACTCGAAGAGCGAAGGTCAAAGCCAGTGGCCGGCCTTGGACTTTGTCCCACGATTCAGATAAAGGGGATCAGCCTGCGGGCTATGCAAATAATCTGCGCCAAATTCCGGGTTTATGGCGAGTCACCGTGATGAGGGGTGTTCCAAAAATGAAACAGGCTGTTGTCGAAGGTGAATTGGTAGGCAACATAACACTGAAAGCGCGTCGGGCCGTCAATCGAACGACCGGCTGAAAAAAGCAAATGATGCCGTTCGCTGAAATCGAAGACCGCGCCAACATTAAATGCCGTGCCGGTGTTGGGAAAGTCGGTCTGATACGTTGTCTGATGATAAAACTCCGCGCCGATGGCAAGGTTGGGCAAAACCTGCTTTTGCAGCACGGCGCCGACAAATTCCCAATTATGATTGCCAGAGAAGGAATTGATGCCGTAACCGCCGCCGCCGTAGGCCGTCCACGATCCCCAACTCTTTTGCAGCCACAAGGGCAGGAAAGCCTGCATGTGACCATTGCCAAGATTGTTTTCGGCGCTGCCCGTGGGCAGTTCCAGCAAAGGAAAGATCCCCACTTGAGGCATCCCGTTGGTTTCCTGGATGAAGCGGTATTTCACGCCAAGCTCGGTGTCACCCAATCCATAATGGGAGGCTCCGGTGGGCGGCGAGTCGTAAGCCAATGGCGCAATCAGATGAAGCTGCACGTCGGGAACGACGCCGTAGTTCAATTCAAACTGCGGCCCGGTGCCAGACCAGTCGCCGCCGAGTTTGGAATGTTGGGAAGCGAGGTAAAACTCCCAATGCTGATATTCCACAGGCTCCGGGTCGTCGGTAACGTAGGGCGGGCCGCCGTAGGCGGTTCCGGCGATTCCGAAGATTGTCAGTGCGGCAACAGCGGGCAAGGATCGTGTGGTGTGCATGGTGCGGTTGTTTTCAGTCGGCGATCAAATAGAATCCAACAATGACGAAGCCGGCCGTCAACACTCCCGCGACTATCGTTTTGATTAAGCGGTTGACTGGCATCGTGAGTCCTTGACCGCCTTTGGCGTTTGCGAACAGCCAGCCGAAAGCGGCGAAAAGAACAAGAATGATGGCGACGTGAGTAATCCAATGATGGCCGGTCAGCTTTTGCATCCCAGCTTGGACGGCGGGGCTTTTTTCCTTTGCAATCACGAGAAGCGCATTGGCCACGCTGCTTAACGCCAAAGATAACCCAAAGGAAACGGAGTATTTCGAGACGGTGTCGTTTTCCATAGTCAATCTCTTCTTTAAATGTGTTTCGCCAGCAATGCCACTTTCACCCCCATGGCGATGATTGCCCCGTGACCTTCAATCATTAAACCGAGCAATGGGATGATCGCTGCCACCCAAAGAACCAGTCTGCGCGCCTCCTTGTTTGCCGCGAGGTTGTTGGACGCGACGATGGGGAGATACGTGGCCAACAGCAGCAGCATGATGACAAGATGTTCCTTCGTTTCCATGAAGTATTCGTGAGCGAACGGCCACGGCCCCTTCAAGATGATGGCCTTGTCGGCGGGATAATAGATAACATACCAATAGCCGCCGAATAAAAGGGAGAGCCACATAAAAAGGGCCGCAGCCCGGCTCATCCATCTTATCCGGGGCAGGTTCATTTCATCGGCGTTCAACGTGTCCACAAGCACCCACACCGTCGTGACGATGCAGGCCACTCCGAACAGCACGTGGGTCATTAGAATCATTTCAGTCATGTTTGTTTTCCTTGGGGTGTTTTGAGGCGCCGTTTTGAGACTCAACCACGACCTCGTCGTAAAGCTCCCTGATTTGTTCCCGAATCAGGCTGAGGACTTTTTTTCCCTTGGCCGTCAGGCGATAATCCTTGCGCGCCCGCTTGCCGCTACGCTTGCCGCTCTCGCAGTTGAGCCAGCCGTGCCGCACCAACCGGCCAAGGAGCGGGTAGAGGGTTCCGGGGCTGATTTCGTAGCCGTGGCGGCGCAATTCTGTGATGATCCATTGCCCATGAATCGGCTCCTCGCCTGCGTGGTGCAAAATATGCACCTTCCAGAAGCTCAACAGTATTTCACGCTCGACTTCTTGCATTGTTGTTTATATTACGATTACCGATGTCGGAAACCGATATAAGCCACGTTGGCTGCAAAGTCAAGCGGCGGGTTTTGAAACCCTCATTTTATCGGCAGGGTGCGGGTCGCGAGATGGCGCGAATGCAAGTAATCTGTTCGCTTTGGGGACGACCAACTCCGAACTCGAGGCCGAATTGCTCAAGGGCATAAATGGGCCGTTTACACCCTATTCGTCGCAAGAGATGCGCTCCATCGGGGAACGCATCATCAAGGAAAAACGGGGTCAATGAGCCTGGCTAATTGTGGGCGAGGAGTGAACCATTCCGACGCATTTAGGATTTGCTGGTTTTCGGCGGACGGGCGCCGTTTATGCGCTTGCATACCCTTGGGATCGGAAAAAGCCGTCACACCGTCACAACCGTTGATAATAAGGGACTTAGGCCGTAACATTTGCCGTCACAAACCGTCATACAATGCCGTCACAATGCCAAAGATGGCCCAACGCGAAGATGGCGCGCGGGGGGAGCGGTTAGGGGTGAGCCACCTTTTGGTCTTGCCTTGGGGCGGCGCTGGAGGGGGTTGACAGGGTGACAGAACGATGTAGGATTCATCCATGAAGACCGATACGTATCCGTTGGCCGTGCCGCCCGATCTGCTCGGGGAGGTGCGCCAGGCGTCTCAGGATTTGGGTTTGTCCATGGCAGACATCATGCGGCAGAGCATGAAGCTGGGGTTGCCCAAACTGCGCGAGCAGTTGTCGCCCGATCCGCTAAAAAACCTGAAGCCGTTGTCGAGAGCGGAGTCCCGCCGTTGCTACCAGCAACCGAACCGCGAATTTGACGCGCTGGAACATCACCTCGCCGGCTTGCCCTCTCCGCCCCCGGACGCGGAATGAAAGCCTGGGACATATTTAGCTGGCAGGCTCCCGGCTGGCCGGAGCCGCATCCGGTGGTCATTGTGTCCCACCCGGACCGGGTTGCCAACAAACCGGACGTGACGATAATAATGTGCGCTTCGCGAAGGGCCACCCGGCAACCGGAACCCAACGAGGTGGTTCTCGATGCCAACGACGGCTTGGATTGGCCGACCCTGTGCAAGTGTGACCTGCTCTACACCATCCAAAAAGCGAATCTGGTGAATCGCCGTGGGGCAGTCAGCGCCGAGCGCAGGAGGCAGATCATCGCGACGATCAATCGCGTCAATGGTTGGCTTTGAAGCGGCTTGCGGCGGACGAGTGGGGCCACCCGAAGATGCACGGATGATGTTGGGTTTTGGCTGAATTTCGTTAAAAATCTCCCCCCCTTGCCAATCGCCCCGGCGCGCTTTATGATAAGACCGTTGTGAAAAGTTTTATGAATCGCCGCATCTTGTATGGGTTCGTCATTGTTGCCCTGGGCGTCAATCTGATTTTTGGCGCCCAGATTTACTTTTATTCGGCCCACGCTTCCCAAAAGGACGACCCCTACGACAATTACAAATTGCTGGCCGATGTCCTGGAAAAGGTGCGCCAGGAATATGTCGATGGCGACAAATTGACTTATCAGGACCTCATTCACGGCGCCCTCAAGGGCATGCTCAACAGCCTGGACCCGCACAGCGAATTCATGGACGCGGCCAAATTCGACGAACTCAAGAAGGACACCGAAGGGGAATTCGGCGGGGTGGGCATCGTCGTGCAGATCAGCAAGGACAAGGCGCTGACGGTGGTGGAACCGATGGAGGACACTCCGGGCTTTCGCGCCGGCATCATGCCGCAGGATCAAATCGTCAAAATCGACGGCAAGAGCACCCTCCACTTCGATCTGGAGGAGGCGGTCAAGCAGTTGCGCGGCCAGCCGGGCACCACCGTCACCCTCACCGTCCGCCGCCCCTCCAGCGGCGTGACCAAGGACTACAAACTGGAACGGGCCATCATCAAAGTCGATACGGTCAAGGACCTCAACGACAAGCGCGAGTTTCCGCTCGGCGATAATGGCATCGGCTACGTCCGCCTGGTTCAGTTCGGCGAAAAGACCTCGGACGATCTGGACAAAGCCCTCAAGAAGCTGACCGAGGAGGGGATGAAGGCGCTGGTCCTGGATTTGCGCGACAATCCGGGCGGCCTGCTCGAGCAGGCCGGGCAGGTTTGTGAAAGGTTTCTGCCGCGCGGCCAATTGATCGTCTCCACGGTGGGACGGGGTCCGACGCCGCGCTCGGAATACCGGGCCAACGGCCACGGCAAGCGGATTGATTTGCCGATGGTGGTGCTGGTCAACGGCAACAGCGCCAGCGCCTCGGAGATCGTCGCCGGTTGCCTGCAGGATTTGCAGCCCATCACCCACGCCATCGTGGTGGGAGAGCAGACCTTCGGCAAAGGCTCGGTCCAGAGCATCCTGCCCCTGGCCGACGGTTCCGCCTTGCGTTTGACGACGGCCAAATACTACACGCCCAGCCATAAGGTCATCCATGAACACGGCATTACGCCGGACATCGTGGTCCCGATGACGGCGGAGGAAGAGTGGGATTTGCGCTACAAACGCCAATCCGGCGCATTGGACATGCTGGAGGCCAAGGACCGGGAACGCGTCGAGCGCGTGCATGACCGGCAACTGGATCGCGCCGACGACCTGCTCAAAGGCGTGTTGCTTTACTCCCAGCGCGGTCCCTCTCCGTCGCGCGTGGCCGCGGTCGCGCCGGCGCCGGCCCAATAGGCGGGCACACTGGTCGTCTCTTTGGCTTTCTCCCGGAAAATTTCCGGGTTGAATTATGACCCTTCTCGCCATCGAAACCTCTTGCGACGAGACCGGCGTGGCGGTGATCCGCGAGGGCCGTGTCCTTTCCAACGTCATTGCGTCGCAGACGGCCGTTCACGCCGAGTATGGCGGGGTGGTGCCGGAATTGGCCACGCGCGAGCATTTGCGCAATTTCATCCCGGTGGCCGCCGCGGCGCTGGCCCAAGCCTCGGTCGCGCCCGCCGGGTTGGACGCCGTTGCGGTGACGCGCGGGCCGGGTCTGCCGAGCGCGCTGTTAGTGGGCCTCAAAGCCGGCCAGGCGCTGGCCTTCAGTCTGCGCAAGCCTATCGTCGGCATTCACCATCACGAGGCGCATTTGTATTCGCCCTGGATTTTGGCGGACCCCCCCCGGGGCGATTTCGCGTCCTTCGAGCCGTCGGTCTCGCTCATTGTCAGCGGCGGGCATACCTTGCTGGTGCAGGTGCAGGGCCTGTTCAAACATCGCGTGCTCGGTGCGACCGTGGACGACGCGGCGGGAGAATGTTTTGACAAGATCGGCAAACTGATGGGGCTGGCTTATCCGGCGGGCGCGGAGATCGACCGCCTGGCCGCAACCGGCAATCCCAAGGCCTTCGACTTCCCCCGGCCCATGCTGTCGGAGGCAAACGATGATTTCAGTTTTTCCGGCTTGAAAACATCCGTCCGGTATTTCTTGGAAAAGAATCCCGGTCTGCTGGACGACCCGCAGCGGTTGCGCGATGTCTGCGCCAGCGTGCAAGCGGCCATCGTCGAGGTGTTGGTGGCCAAGACCGTGCGCGCGGCGCGGCGGCTGGGGGCGCGGTGCGTCACTGCTTCGGGCGGGGTGGCGTGCAACAGCGCGTTGCGCCGGGAGTTGGCGGCTGCCTGCGCCAAAGCCGGCCTGAGGCTCCGTCTGGCCGAGCGCATTTTTTCGACTGACAACGCCGCCATGATCGGTATTTTGGCCGAACGCAAGTTAATGGCCGGAGCGGGGGAAATGGACCTGGATGCCGAAATCGAACCAAGCTGGGCCTTGTCGCGCGCTTAAGCAAATGCCATGAATGCCGTCCTGGATTACATCGACCGGAACAAAGACCGATTTGTTGACGAACTGTGCCAGTATCTTCGCTTTCCCAGCGTGTCCGCCCAGCCGGAGCATCGCCCCGACATGACGGCGTGCGCGGAGTGGCTGGCCGCGCATTGCCGCGGAATCGGTTTGGAGGCGCGGGTGTGCCCGACGTCCGGCCACCCGGTGGTGGTCGCCAGCACGCCGCGCACCGCCAGGCCGCATTACGTCGTCTATGGACATTATGATGTACAGCCGCCGGAGCCGTTCGAGCTGTGGAAAAGTCCGCCCTTCGAGCCCCGGCGGGAGGGGCGCTCGGTCTTTGCGCGCGGGGCGTGCGACAACAAGGGCCAGAATCTGGCGCACCTCAAAGCCGTCGAGGCTTATCTCAAGACCAATACCGATCTTCCCTGCGACCTGACCTTCGTGATCGAAGGCGAGGAGGAGGTGGGCAGCAGGAATCTGCAATCCTTCCTCCAAACCCATCGCCGGGAACTGGCCTGCCGCGCCATTGTCATTTCCGACACCGGCATGCCGAGCTTGAAACATCCGGCCCTGACCTACGCGTTGCGCGGCATCCTGGCTTGCGAGGTCACCCTGCGCGGGCCGTCGCGCGATTTGCATTCGGGCATTTTTGGCGGCACGGTGGACAATCCGGCCCTGGCTCTCTGCCAGATGCTCGCCCAATTGCGCGACAAAAAAGGGCGCGTCAACATCCCCGGTTTTTACGACGATGTCGCCGCGCTCTCCGCCTATGAACGCGCGCAGGCGGCGCGCATTCCGATGACGGCCGCGCAATACCGCAAGTTCCTGGGCGTGCCCCGCCTCTTTGGCGAAAGCGGCTTCACGTTCGTGGAACAGCGCAGCGCGCGCCCGACCATCGAGATCAACGGCTTGACCAGCGGTTACCAGAGAGAAGGCAGCAAGACCATCATTCCCTCCTCCGCCACGGCCAAGCTGACTTTCCGCCTCGTGCCAAACCAGCGCCCGGACCGCATCAGGAAACTGGTTTTGCGGCGATTGAAAGAGCTGTGTCCGCCGACGGTGAAACTGGAGGCATGGGCCGGCCACGGCGCGGAGCCGTATCTGGTGTCGCCAACCAGCCCGCTGGCCCAAGCGGCGTTGCGGACGCTGCGCGCGGCCTTTGGACACGAGCCGATCCTGATGCGCGAAGGGGGAAGCATCCCAATCGTCACGCAGTTCAAGAAAATCTTGCGCGCCGATTCGCTCTTGCTCGGCCTGGCCCTGCCGGATGACAACGCCCATTCGCCAAACGAAAAATTCAGCCTGGATTGCTTTGAGGGCGGGATCCGGATGGGGGCGCTGTTGTGGCCGGAGCTGGCGAAGCTTCACTGAAGCGGTATCTTCAACAGTTCCTCGGTCGTTTCCGGGCCGGGATGCGATTCGGCGCGGGCGGCCTTGACCAGGGCGGGGTCGATGTCCGCGGCTTTGTTGTCCCCCAATCTGCTGCGGATGTAGGTCAACACGGCAGCGAGATGCTCGTCGTCGAAATTGTCGCGCCATGGCGGCATGGTGAGGTTCCAATCCTGGCCTTTGACGGTGATGGGCCCGGTCAAGCCATTTAAAACCACGCGCGCGATGCGGCCGCCGCCGGGCGCCAGCACCCACTCCGAACCGACCAGCGGCGGCGCGACGCCCTCTTTGCCCAGGCCGGTGAGCTGATGGCAGGCGGCGCACGTCTTCTCGAAAACCTCCCGGCCCATGGCCCGTTTCCTGGCTCCGGGGTCTTGCGGGTTGACGGCGGCCACCTGCTCAAAGGATCGGTACGGCGCGTAAACGGCGGCATTGAAGCCGCCGGCGTGTCCGTCAAGATAGAGTTGACTCCAATAAAACAGGCCGCCGAAGACGACGATCAGCCAGAGCGGAACGGCCGCAAAACCCGCGACCGGCTCGGCGCCGTTCTTTTGCACAGCTTGTTTTGGGTCGTTGGGGCTCATTTGGCGGCGGTCTTGGCGCGGACCGGGGCGGCGTTCGTTTGGAGCGGCGGCGGCGGCGCTTCAAAGAGGTATCCCTCCTGCCGCAGGCTCAACAAGTAGGCGGCCAGCGCCAGGGCTTGCGGGCGCGGCACAACTTCGTAACCGGCCGCCGGGGCAATCTCAGACGGCAACACGAGCGCGTCGCGTGACGGGAATTGCTGAATTTTCCGAGTGTCAAACAAATAACGGTAGCTGGGCATGATCGATCCGGGAGTGATCAATGGCGGATCGTAGAGGCGCAGCAAAACTCCGATCAGGTCGGTGCGCCGGCCATAGTTGGACAAATCCGGCCCGATGCGTTGCGCCCCCAGCATCACCGGTTGGTCGAAGAGATAATCCTCGGCCAGGCTGCGGCGCGCGCCCCAGCCGCGGTGCAGGTCCGAGCCGAGTTCCAGCGGCCGGACCATTTCGGTGTGGCAGGCGGCGCAGCCGTTGGCGCGATAGACTTCGGCGCCTTGCCGGGCCGCGCCGGGTTGCGCCAGAGGGTAGGTTTGGGGCGAGGCCTCGCCCACGACAACCGTATTGGTTTGCGTCAGGTGGCCGATTTGCAGTTGCGGCCCCAAAACAAAGCTCAGCCAGGAGCAGGCCATCGTCACGAACAATCCCAGAAACAGCAGCGGGCCGCTGTTCATGCGCCCTCCTTTGGTTTTGCCGATGGAAAGGCGGCACAATACCGGCAGCAGGCGCGCGCCAGGAGGCGGGCAAAGTTGAGCAGGAAAAGGATGGTTCCCACGACGACGCACAGGTCTCCCAACGTGCTCACGCGCAGGGGAAACATCGTGTTTTTCATCACTTCCGGGAAGGTGTGCCGCGGGTCCGCCAGCAGGATTCCCTGGCCGACGCCGCAGACCAGAAGGGACAGGCAGGAAATGAGCACGCCGAGAAACGTCAAGTAGAAATGGGCTTTGACCAGCCGCGGACACCAGGCGCTTTCCTCCAATTCGAGCAGGCGCGGGACGATGTAATAGAACGCGCCAAAAATGCTCAGGGCGAAAAAGCCGCAATGGAACATTTCCTTTTGCGCCGCGCCGAACCAGGTGAAACCGGTGATCGCGCTGACGTTAGGCAGCGCCCCGGCGATCTGCTGCGCGCCGGCGATGAACCAGAACATCAGCCCCACGTAGGTGAAGCGCAACGTGGGGTTGGCATCGAGCGCGTTGAGGTCGTGGCGGACGGTTTGGCAGAAATTGGCCGCCACGGCCAGGAGCGGGACCGCCGTCATCACGGTGCCCACCACGCCCAGGCTGACAATCCAGGAAGGCAGGGGAGCGCCCTCGGGAATTCCGCCCCAACTGCCGAACAGGGCCAGCGTCCAGAACGCCAGCGCCGCCAGGTAATAACTGTGCAGCGGCCGTCCCAGCAGTTTCGGAATGAAATAAAAAACCGGCGCCAGCCCGGCAAAGCCCAGGAAGACCGTGCTCAGGTTCCGGGCGTACCACCAGGCGATCAACGGTTGGAGCACCCCGCGCGCCGGCCTCTCCAGCAACAGCAGCGCGGCGGTGGAAAAAATCCAGGGAAACCAGAAAATCGATCCGAGGACAAACCATTGCGACGGATAGAGGCGGCCTTCCTGGCGCTGATGAAAGGTGAGCAGACCGCAGACGCCAATCATAAGATAGGCCGCAAAGAGCATGGGCGCGCAATACGCCGGCATTTCAAAGGCGTCGTACCCGGTGCTGTCGCCGCAAAGAATGGCGGCAATGCCGATGGTGAGAGCGAGGTTCCAGAAAAACGTGCCCAGCAGCACGACGCACGGGCCGGCCAGACTGGCGCGGCCCAGGCGGCAGAGCAACCAAAGTCCAACCCCGAGCGCGGCCAGCACGCCGAACCCATAAAGCAAGGCGGCGCTTTGGGCGGCGTGAACGCGCCCGTAGGTCCAATACGGCTGGCCGGCCAGAAAATCCGGAGCGTGAAACTTGAGCGACGCGATCAAGCCCAGCAGCGACGCCACCAGCAGCCAAAGCACCGAAGCGCCAATCAGGTAGAGGAACGGCGCCGGGCATGATTTCCCGGTTTCAGCCGGCGGAGTCTGCGGCGAAACGAGCGGAGCCGCGGGCGCTGGAGAAGGGGTCGCGCTCATGGCCGGGACAGCCTATTCGTATTCATTCTTCTTTTCCGGCGGCTTGGGGGCGGGGGCGAATTCACGGGCCGCGCGGGCCATCAGGTTGGAGCGGCCGGCCGCCGGGTCCTGCCACTCTTGCAGCATCAATACCTTGGCCCGCTCAACCGGGACGCGGACGAACCCCCTGGCCTGGTCCTGCCAATCATATTTTTCCAGCAGCGGCGCGTTGGCCGCCTTGAACTCGGCCAGGATTTGCTTCCGTTCGGCGGCGCGGCTTTCCGCCAGCGACGGCGCTGTGGTGTAGGATTGCATCAGCCAGACCAGCAGCGCCATAACCAGGAACGTCCCCAAAAGGCCCAGGACGTACGCGCCGCGGCGGGATTTTTGACAGCAGGATTCCGGATTCATTTGACGCCTTGGGAAGTGATCCGGATTTCCGCTGCCGGCGGAACGTAAACGTCCATCGCTTCGGCCATCCGCGGGTCCTTCAGCGGATAAAGCGGATAACGGTTGAGCGACGCGATGAAAACCTTCATCAGCACGCCGGTAAAGAGCAGGACGCAGCCCAGGTCCGACACGAGGCCGGCGGTCAGGATCGAGTTGGGATGCAGCGCCGGCATGATTTGGAATTCCAGATCGACAAAGTGCATGGCCCAGGCCCACACCGCCAGGGGCAGCATCGTGGCCAGTTTCAGTTTGAAGTCGATGCGCAGCAGCATGACGAACGGAATGAAGAAGTGGCCGAAGATGATGACGTATTTGCCCACCACATCCCAGGTTCCCTTTTCGCGCAGCACGTACCAGAAAGTTTCCTCCGGCATGTTGGCGTTCCAAATGATGAAGTATTGCGAGAAGTTGACGTATGCCCAGAAAACGGTGAACGCCAGGAAAAGCGAGCCGATCATGTAATAGGTCTTCTCCTTGACCAGATTCCGCAGCACGGTCGTCCGCTGCAAGATCAGCGTGATGACATAGACCGTGGGAAGAGTCACCCAAACCGAAGAGGCAAAGTAAGTGACGCCGTACATGGTGGAATACCATTCGTCCATCAACCCCTTCATCCACATGATCGCGGCCAGGGTCAGAGTCAGCGCGAACAGTACCACGCCCGACGCGGCAAAAAAGCGCATGCGCCGGGTGCAATCGGCCGAGCCGGTTTCATCCTGCCGCAGGGACCAGTACCGGAGGCGGTTGGAGTAGAACCACCAAATCCCAAACAGAATCGCCGCCACGATATAGTAGCCCGGCGCGGTAAAGAGCGGGTATTTGGCCTGCAACGCGTGGTTGGCATGTGTTTCCCGCATCCACGGATAAATGGTTTTCGCCAGGAGGGCGATGGGTAAAAACAGAACCAGCATGGTGGGGCCGAGCAGGCAGGCCAGATGTTCGCAGACCCGGCGGGTGGGCACCGACCAACTGGCGTCGAACAAATGATGCACCATGACCAGGAACAGCCCGCCCAGACAAAGGCTCAGGCAAAACATGAACGCCAGCAGCCAGGAGAAGGCCAACTGCTTTGCGCCGAGGCCGCTGGCGGCCGTGCCCAAGCCGGCGCCGATCGCGCCCGCCACGATCAAAATCACCGGCAGATTCCGATACTTTGACAAATCCAGTCCCGGCACGCCTGCGAAGTGAGGGTTCGAACTCATAGGCTATTTCTTAAACTGCGAGCGATAGGGATCGGGCACGTCCTCGACCGTTGCCAGTTGGCTTCGCTCCAGCGCCCGCACGTAGGCGATGATGGCCCAGCGGTCCTCGACGGCGACGTTTGGCCCGTAAGCGCCCATCAGGTTTTTGCCCTGGGTTATGGTGTTAAAAATTTCGCCGTCGGCCATGTCGATGAGCCGTTTGTCATGGAAATTGGCCATGGAAAACATGTTGTATTTGCTGGTGATTCCTTTGCCGTCGCCGGCCGGGCCGTGGCAGGGCTGGCAATTGATCTGGTAACGCTCCTGCCCGCGCTCCAGCAATTGCCGCGTGATGGGCAGCGGGTTGATCGGCGTCCAATTGGTCGTTCCCGCAATCCGTCCCGTGTTGACCGGAGAATCTTCGTAGGGATAAACCGGTTTCCCATCGACGGTGAGGACTTCGCCGTTGAGCCGATACGGGCCGCTCCGGGCCACCGTGTTGGCGGGGATGAGGCGCGACGACCATTGATCTGGGAAAAAATCGCTCGGCGTCTGCGGGCGCACCTTGTTTTGGCGCACCATGTCGGGAAATAACTCGATGGGCGGCCGGCGCGAGTGGCTGCCGCGCAACCCGCAGATGCCCGCCAGCGCCAGGCCGCTGACGGCGAAGATGAGGAGAAAGTAGCGCATTATTCCTCCACCATTTCGATGTGCCGGCTGCCCAAAGTTTCGAGGAGCTGGCGGGTTTCCTGCTCGGAGTAGATCGGGTCGGTTGTTTCTATCACCACGAAAAAGCGGTCGTGCGTGGCCAGGGCAAAGCGCCGGTTCTTGAGCAGCGGATGATGCAAACGCGGAAGGCGGTTGAGAAACAGCATGCCCAGCAACGCGCCGAACGCTCCGAACAAAATGGTCAGCTCATACGACGGCGGAAACGCGGCGAACGGGCTGAACATCGGTTTGCCCCCGATGACGATGCGATAATCGACCGCGTTCATAAACCAGATCATCAGCATGCCCGTGGCGTAACCGGTGCATCCGCCAATGAAGGAAAACCATCCCACCTTCGAGTTCTTGATCCCCATGGCGCTGTCCATGCCGTGAATCGGGAAGGGCGTGAACACGTCCCACTGCCGGAAGCCGGCATCGCGCACTTTCTCGGCCGCGCGTAGCGTGGCCGCGGGCGTCTCAAATTCCGCCATGATGGCGTAAGAGGCCGGCATCAGTGTCCCTCCCCAACTTTTGCCCCGCCCAACGGATGGTGCGGGTCGGCTTGTGGTGTCACTCCCTTGACCTCCGCGATGGCGATCAATGGAATGTAGCGCAGGAACAACAGGAAAAACGTGAAGAACAGTCCAAACGTCCCCAGATACTGCAGGATGTCCACCCACGTCGGCCCGTAATAACCCCAGTTGGCCGGCAGAAACTCCCGGTGCAGCGACGTGATGACAATGACGAATCGCTCAAACCACATCCCGACGTTGACCAGGATCGAAAGGACGAACACTGTCAACATGCTGGTGCGGACTTTCTTGAACCAGAAAAACTGCGGCACCACCACGTTGCAAGTCACCATGGTCCAGAAGGCCCACCAATATGGCGCGGCCGGCACGTGGAACAGCGGCCCAAGGATGAACGGGTCCGCCGCGCGGTTTTGCAGGAAAAGGAATCGCTCGTATGGATTGCCGCTGTACCAGGCGATGAAAAATTCCATGCCGTAGGCGTAGCCGACAATCGACCCCGTGGCCAGGGTCACCTTGCACATCAATTCGACGTGCCGCACGGTGATGATCTCCTCCAGCTTGAGCATGCGGCGCAACGGCACCAACAGTGTCAGCACCATGCCGAAACCGGAATAGACCGCCCCCGCCACAAAGTAGGGCGGGAAAATCGTCGTGTGCCAGCCGGGCAACTGAGACACGGAGAAGTCCAGGGACACGATGGAGTGGACGGAGAGCACCAGCGGCGTGGAGAGGCCGGCCAAAATGAGGTAAGCCTTCTCGTAATTGCTCCAGTGCCGGTTCGAGCCGGTCCAACCCAGGGCGAAGAGGCCGTAGGAGAATTTGCGAATCTTCGTCCTGGCCCGGTCCCGCATCACCGCCAGGTCGGGGATCAAGCCCATGTACCAAAAGAGCACCGAGACCGTGAAATAAGTCGAGACGGCAAAGACGTCCCACATCAAGGGAGAGCGGAATTGCGGCCAGATGCCGTTGGAATTGGGAACGGGGAACAGCCACCAGCCATACCAAATGCGTCCGATGTGAATCAGCGGAAAAACGCCCGCGCACATCACGGCGAAGATCGTCATCGCCTCGGCCGCGCGGTTGATCGACGTGCGCCAGCGCTGGCGCAGCAGAAACAAAATCGCCGAGATGAGCGTGCCGGCGTGGCCGATGCCGATCCA
>JBEKYR010000033.1:0-57016 GCA_049510745.1 Verrucomicrobiota bacterium
TACAAGTTACAATTGTGTGACAATGGCGCGGCGTTTCTGTGTCAATCGAATTTCCTGGCGGCCCCGCGCCAACGGCGGCACGGAGCGGCTCAAAAGCATACCCCATGCCGAACACAGCTGATGACCAATTTTCGATTTTCAATTAGCAATTTTCAATGGTCCCGCCGCCCCGCTTTCAATGCGCGGGACTTCGCGCGAAGAACATTGAAACTCTTCAATTCCCGCCCTGTGTAGCCAGGGTTCGTCCTCACCGTCACCGAAGCTGCGGCGGGGTGGGCGCGAAAATCTTCAGGGTGAAGCCTTCGGGCGAAAAGCTGCCGGCATAAACCGAGAAATAAAAATACTTCGAGACCGCGTCAAAGGACGGCAACAGCGAAAAATCCGCCCACTCGCGCAGCTTGGCCGCCTGGTCGCCGGGGTTCAGGCCGCCCAGCGCCTGCGGCGTGCCCAGGATTTCCGAGAGCGTGAGCGGTTGTTTGCGCAGGATGTCGAAGACTGGCCGCATGCTTTGATTCTGGTTTTCGAAGCCAAACCACCCCGTCGCCATCCCCCCGGTCCTTTGCGCGGCGTCAGGCAGTCCCGCAGTGTCCGCCAACGCCTTGGCTTTGCTGTCGTTGCTGCGCAGGTACTCCTCCAGAATATCGGTGTCGCTGGACAGGGCCAGGTAGCCGCCGCTGCCGCAAAAGTTGAAGGATTGCGGCGCGCCCTTGCCGGGGGCCTGGGAACTCATCGAATAAATGGTGCGGCCGAGGAACTCCCGGTCTTTGATGCCGCCGGAACCGCGGGCCGGGACGCCCAGGCCGACCTTGACCGCCGCGGCCAGCTTCTCCGCATCAGGCGAGCCAATCAGGACAAGAGACGGGGCCGACTTGAGGTCCTCCAGCGTGCCCCCTTTCGGGGCCTTTTCATAACTGATGATGTCGTCTCCCAGGTTGGCCAGCAATTCCGCTTTCAAATCGTAATGTTCGTCCTTGTCCTTGCCCGCCATTTGCAGCAGGGAATTGACCGTGGCCACGATCGGGGGATTCAGCTCGTTGAGCATCGTTTCCAGCAGCGCCCAGCTATGCGGTATGTTCAACCGCCACCGCCAGAACTTGACCGCGTCCGCCGGGACAAACGGAGGCGGCTTGGCCTCCTTCGGGTCCGGGGCGAAGACTTTCAAAAGCCCGCGCCGCTGGCCCTCCGGCGCCCGCACAAAGAGTTGCGCCGCCAGGCCGCCGGGCAAATTCTGATAACTGAAACTGGCCGAGGTCAGGTCCCGCAATCCCAGCGCGCCGGCCAGCGCGTTGAACTTCAACGAATTGTCCGCCGAGGCATCGGCGGCGCCGGGCGGCGGTTTGGCCAATACATCCAACAAGGCCTGGGCATTGACCCAGGCATAGATCGGCGAGGCGCGCAGGCGCGCTCCGTAATCGGCCTGGAAATCCGCTTGTTCTTCCAACGGCGCCACCAATCCGCCGGCCTGGCGGCTGAGGACTTTCTCGATCACTTCGGTCGAGTCCCCGATAAGCACGAGCGAATCGCTCTGGCCGATGGTGAGTTCGACTTTCTTTTCCGCCGGCTTGGCCGCGCCCTCCTCGGCGGCATCGGCCGGTTTGGCTTTCTGGAAAATCTTGTTCCAGGAAAGGTCGTCCGGCGAGGCGATGAGCGTGGTGAATTCCAGGTCCCGCAGCTTCTGTGTCTTCATCGGACGGCCCGCGTCGGCCCATTTTTTCTCGATGGCAGCCAGGTTGGTCTTGAGTTGGCCGGCATGGTCCTTGGTATCGACGAGCAGAATCTGGGCAAAATGAAACTCCGGATTGTCCTGCTGGCCGGCGGGCACGATGGCAAAAGTCACCTGGCCTTGCGCCAGGCCTTGATAGTCGGAGAGCTTGATCTTGAAATTCTGTTCCACCGGCGTCAGGACCTCGGCGGTGAATTTCTCCATGAACTTGTCTTTGAACGGCTTGACCGCCGGGTCCTGCCAAAGCCGCCCGTAAGGCGTGTTGGTCAGGAACGTCCAGGCCTTGCCCCAATCCGGCGCGGTCACGACCAGGACGGTGTCTTTGGGCAGAAGTTTTTCCGGCGGCGGAACAGCGCCCCGGCCGGGCAGGCAGAAGACGGCTCCGGCCAGCAGCAGGATGATGGGTTTGCTCATGTCTTTGGGAATACGCGGCCAAACCTCATTCTGCCGCGCTCTTGTTCGTCCGGTTGGGCGGATCCAAGTAACGATACGGGTTGCTCGGATTGTCGTTGTCGTAGGCAAACGCCTCCCGATGGTTCAAAAAGAATTTGACGGCTTCGACCGGGATGGCAAAGCCGAGGCCCTCGCCAAAAGTAATTTTCATGTTCGTCACTCCCACCACCTCGCCCCGCAGGTTGAAGAGCGGGCCGCCACTGTTGCCGGGGTTGATCTGCGCCGTCGTTTGCAGATACAACGTCCCCTCAAACTCCCGCGTCTTGGTGCTCAGGATGCCTTGCGTCACGGTCCGCTCCAATCCCAGCGGGCTGCCGATGGCGAAGACGCTCTCGCCCACCGCCAGTTTATCCGCCTCCCCCAGCGTGACGCTGGCAAAGCGGGGCGCGTCCTTGTCCTCGATCCGCAGCAAGGCCAGATCGGCGAACTTGTTGAGCGCCACGATGCGCACCTGCTTGTAAGTCGTGCGCGTCAACTGGCCGTCCTTCGAATGATAGACCTCCACCGAAATGAGCGTTTCCCCCTCCGTCACGTGGAAATTCGTAATCAAATAACCGTCCGGGTTGATGAAAAAGCCCGAGCCGAGACCGGCGGGGGTGCGGACTTGCACGACCGCTTCTCCCAAATCATCGACCAGTTCGCGGACGGTCCGTTCCCCCAAGGGGACGGCCGAGACTTTGTAGAAGCCTTGCTCCGGGACCGGGTTGGGCGCCACCGGCGCCACGGGGGCAGCCGGCGCCGGGACGGCCACGGGCTTGGCCGCCACCTCGTTATCGGGGAGCAATCTCGCCACCTGGTTGCGCGGGATGATCAGAACGGTGTAGCCGATATCGATGATGATGTGGTCCCGTTTCTCCGCGAGAATGGTTCCGGTGACCGAGGCTTTCCCCTTGAGTTCCACCGTGGCCGCGGGCGCCGCGACGGCGTAGAGCAGAAAAGGCAGCCAGATGCACTTCTTCAACATTCCAAAAGCATAACCAATCCCGGCCGAATGACAAGGCCGGGAAATTGACAATCTCGCCGCTTTGCCCGGCTTCCACCGGCTATCCGAATGCCAGGCATTGCCGCCGCCAGTGGTCCACCCGCCCGGCCAAACCCAAATCCTTCAGATACGCCGTGTTGATTTGCGAGGGCAGGATGATCGACGGGTCGGGCTGCGTCTCGTGATCCAGGATGTTGGCCGCATGCACGGCCGTCACCGGACTGAACCCGCTGTTCCGCCGCCGCCAGGGACAATGATGCAAGGCCACCGCCTCGGTGATCGATTTGGGCAATCCCCAAATGCCCAGAACCGTCGCCCCCAACTCGGCGTGGCCGATGCCCGGCAGCAGTTGGGCCTCGGCCTCCCACATGTTGCAATGCTGCTCCCGCGCCAGACGCAAGACCTTCCCAAACACCCCCGCGTGGTTGGCCGCAAAAAGCAGCTTGCCCAGGTCATGCAGCAATCCGCCGGCAAAGGCCTGCTCGGCTATTTCCAGTGACGTGCTTTCCATCGTCGCGATGCGCTGGGCGAACTGACCCGTCCTCACCGAGTGCCGCCACAATTCCTCGACGGAGAAGCCGGCCAGTTTGAGGTGATCGAACGACGAGAAGCTGTGGGCCAGCAGAACAAGGGCCTTGGTCGTCTCCAGGCCGATGTAGCCGATGGCATCGAGCGGGCGCACAACATTCAACTCCAGGCCGAAAACCGCCGAGTTGGCCAGTTGCAGCACCTTGGCGGTCATCGCCGGGTCCTGCGCGATGAGATCGGCGATCTTTTCGATCGAGCACGACGGCGAGCGCATTTCTTCGACCACCTGAAAATACGTTTTGGGCGGGCTGGGGACCTGGCGCATCTGCGCCATCAGACCCTGCATCGATTCGCTGGGCAGCCAGCTTTCCTGCGCGAAAGCCTGGTTGAGGGCATTGAGCAGCGTCGCCGCGCCGCACGGCTTCAACAAATGGTGATGGGCGTGCCCGATGCACTTCATCGTGCTCTCCGTGTCCGCCATGTCCGAGAGGACAATGCGCATGGCTTTGGGCTGCCGCCGCATCAAGGCATCCAGAAAGTCGGTGCCGCTCATGCCGGAAAGGCAGACATCGGCCGCCACCGCGTCAAAACTCGCCTGATAGCACAGCGCCAGCGCCTCCTCGCCCGAAGCCGCGCGTTCCACCGTCCAGGCCGCCTCCGGGCCGCTGTCCCGCGCCTGGAATTCCTGGCACAGAGCCGGGTCCCCGCCGACAAACAAGATGCGCTTCTTCATGCCAATCAAGCCAACCGATTGGGTGGGGCGTCCACGTCCCGCGCGTGAGCGCCGAAAACCCGTCCAGTCATTTAGAGTATCGGCAGAATGCCCTGTCGTCAAAAGCATTCCGGGGCCGGAAAAGACAAGGCGCGCCTCTCAGTTTTTGGCAGGGATCGAACGTGGTTGCAGGAGGTCCAAAAACCGAGATGCGCCCGTCGGCCCGCCCGGATTCCACATTTTTCTCGACAAAGGGGAGATTTGAATTTAGACTCCCCGCATTCCGGCTTCCAATGCGGGGAGTCTTAATTTCAAATTCACCTGAATCCATGGCGATGCCCTCACTCTGTTCACCAAATGGCGCCTGTCGCCGCAGCCTGCCCAGCCATGACCGCCGCAAAGGGCTGAAAACACCTGAAAAAAAGAGCTTGACGCACTGTTATTATGTGATATATACAGTAGTATCAGTGACCAACCAACGTAAATCCTGGTTGATCGGCCCGATCTCCCCCGCCGCCGGCGGGACGCTTTACCAACAGATCGTTGACCGCCTCAAACGCGAGGTCAGCGAGGGGCGACTCAAGCCCGGCGCGGCGCTGCCCTCCTTCCGCCAGCTCGCGGAGGAATTGCTCGTCAGCGTCATCACCGTCAAGCGCGCTTACGAGGAATTGGAGCGCGAAGGCATCATCTTCCGCCGCCAGGGGCTGGGCACGTTTGTGGCCGAACAGGGCCGCGACCGCAGCCGCGAGACGAAACTCGCCGCGGCGAAAGAGTTGCTGCGCGACGGTTTCCGCGAAGCCGGCGAGGCCGGATTGAAACCGGCTGAAATCCTCGACCTCGCCCATGAACTGCTGAAGGAGAAAAAATGATATGAACAACGCCATCGAAATCCGCGGACTTGTCAAAAAATATCCCCGCTTCCAGCTCGGTCCGCTCGACCTGACCGTGCCGCGCGGCGCGATCTACGGCCTCATCGGCCCGAACGGCGCGGGCAAGACCACCGCCATCGACCTCATTTTCGGCCTGGGCAAAAACGACGCCGGGCAAATCCGCGTGCTCGGCTTCGACCACCGAACCGACGCGGTATCGCTCAAACGCCGCGCCGCCTGCGTCAGCCCCGATTTAAACTTCGAGGTCTGGGGCAAAGTCGGGCGCGCCATCCGTTTTGTGCGCGGCTTTTATCCTGAATGGGATGAGACCTACTGCGCGGCGTTGATGAAGGCCTTTCATCTGAGCGACACCGACAGGGTGGCCACGCTTTCGTTCGGCGCGAAAACCAAGTTGAGCCTGCTGCTGGCGCTGGCGCGCCGGCCGGAGATTTTGATTCTCGACGAACCGATCACCGGCCTGGACGCCGTTTCCAAGCAGCAAGTCTTCGGCGAATTGCTCAAGGCCGTGGAAGACGGCGAGCGCACCGTGCTGATTTCGTCAAATGGGTTAAGCGACATCGAACGGTTTGCCGACCATGTGGGCATGATCAAGAACGGGCTGCTTCTCCTTGAAGGGCGCACCGACGAAGTGGTGGACCGCTACCGCCTGGCGGAATTTTTCACGGGCAACGGCACGAGCTTCCAGAGCCGCGAGGGCCTCATCATCTTGAAACAAACTGAAAACCGCTGGCATGCGCTGCTCGACCAAAAAAGCGGCGCGCACGAGTGGCTGCAGACGCACGGCGCGGAACAAATCTCGCTCACCCGCGTGACGCTGGAAGAGTTGTTCGTGGCGCTGGCCAAAGAAGAGGAGGCCGCATGAACCGGCTGATTCTCGATCACTTTCGCCGCTGGTTGTGGGTCCTGGCTCTTGTCTCCGTGCTTGAATTCGGTCTGGGCTGGCTTATCGCCAGCCACCCGGAACAAAACTTCGAGTTTTGGGGTTTGCTTCTGGCTTTGTGGACGGGCGCGAATTTGCTCTCGTTTGATTTCAGACGCGGAATCGGTCGCGCGGTCGCGGTTTTGCCGCTGACGGCCCGGCAAATCGGCCGCGGTTGGTGGCTGGCGACCGTGGCCCTCCCGGCCATCGCGCTGGCCGCGCTGCTGTTTTTGGGCGCGGGAACGTTTTATCATTTTCACCCGGACAAGGTTTTCCCCGCGGATCGGCTGGCGCTGGCGTGCCTCTTTAACGTGGCCTGGCTGGGCGTAGTGTTCACCTGTGTTTTCCCCGCGCCCGGCCTTTACGGAAACGGGTGGGAGCGCGCGGGCGCCTCCTTTTTGTCCCTGCTGGGCGCCTCCTTTTTGTCCCTGCTGTCGGTCGTAACGCTCCTGGGCGGAATGATCTATTTCCAGGACGCGTCGAAAAAGCCCTTCAAATGCGCCCTCCTTTTGGGAGTCGGCGCATTGTTGACAGTTGCGGGCTGGTTTCGCGCCGGGCGATTCGTCCTTGGCCCCGCCAGCTTCCGGCTCGCTACGCCACAAAACAAAGTTCCGCGCAGCCAGCCCGGCGCGTTCGACGACAGCTTCCGACGGCTGGAGGCGCTTCGGCCCCCGGCGACGGCATCAAGACTTCGAAGGCGCCTGTTCGACCGCCTCATGCGGTGGCTGGAGGGGATGGCGGGCGGAAATCCGCGCGGCGAGCACCATGCGCCCGGCGGCTGCGGCGGAATTCCTTTTCTGATCAGCGCCACCTTTGTCCGCGGATTTCTCTACGTCGCGGCCATGGTCGCGCTGATGGCGCTGGTCAGACATTGGCAACGTCGGATGATGTCGCACGATATGGACATCCTGTTATTTGCAACGAATGGGAGTTTTATGTCGTGTTGGTTTATTATTTTCTACCAGATCGTGCCCGTCCTGCCGCATCTGCGCTTTTTACGGACGCTGCCGATTTCCGTAAGCAGCCTCGCCGGGGTGATGATCGCCATGGCAATTCTGCCGCTCATCGCGCTGGGCGCGCTGGCGGCCGGAGTCGCCGGGCTGTCCGTGGGAACTCCAGGCGCCGTCACGGTTTTGAAAAGCTATGCGCTCATCCTCGCGCCTGCCTCGCTGTGCGTCTTCTTCGCCGTCTGTCGCGGCTCTGGAGTGCCGGCCGGCGCTTTGGTGCTCTTGACTATGTTCGGTTTCCTCGTAGCGCCCTTGTGGTTGAAGGGGATTCTCCATAATCCGGAAATCCCCTTCCGTCTGACCGGCGCATTCGTGGCGTTATGTGTCCTGCTGGCATTTCTGCTCACGCGGCGCGCGCTCCTGCACAGCAGCCGCGCCTACCGCGTCCAGGCAAGCCCCTTCGGCAAATGGGCGTGGACCATGGGCAGGTGATTCCTACCCTGCCGATTTCGTTGCCCGATTGAAAAGCCCCTTACGCGCGCTGCAATTGCAGTTCGGCTTCGAACCAATGCTTCCGATCACAGCCCTGTTCCTGTCCTTGCGAGAGCCAAATCTCGTAGGCCTTTTGTGCGATGGCCGCCTGCGAAGGGCGTGCTCTTTGCGACTTTGCCGGGTTGACCGAAGAAACGCCGGCAGTGGCAACTGGCGTTGATTTCATAGCGCCCCGAGCGTTGGAAGTGGGAGAGGTGGTTCGGCCTGGGTTTATCGTCATAATTTTATGCTTTCTGGATCTGTTTTTTTAAATTTGAGCCACCATGGCGGCTCCAGCTTTGAAAAGCAGGGAATAAGAGGGAGGGACTGCCCATACGAATGGAAGTCGGACACCTGGTAAACTTAGCTCCGTTAGCAACCACAAGGTACGCCATAAACCAAGTCAAGCAAGATAAATCGGCATAAATCGGCTGCCGGGGGCAATTTCGCAATCCCTCAGGCCGGCTTGGACTTCACCTTCAAAGTGAGGCCCTCGATGCCGACGATTACCACGGGCTGGCCCCGCTCGACCGGCGTGTCCGAAACGGCGTTCCACAATTCGCCTTCGACAAAAACGCGTCCGCCCGTGGCGTCCACGCGCTCCAGCGCCGGGACGGTTTTGCCGAGCATGGTCTCGCGGCCCGCGCGCACCGGCAGCCGTTGCGCCCGCAGGCCCGCGCCGACGAAGAAGATGAAAAACGCGGCCGTCAGCGACGTGGCCGAAATGATGGAGGGCAGCGAAAGACGAAAGCCTGGGCCGGCGTGATTGAAGAGCATCAGCGCGCCGAGGAAGAAGGCAACAATCCCGCCGAAGGTCAGGACACCGTGGGTCGGCGCGAAGAGGTCGATGATAAACAACATCACGGCCAGGCCGATGAGCGCCAACCCGGCAAGGTTCACCGGCAGGATGGCGGACATGTAAAGGACCAGCAGGAGCGCGATCGCGCCCACGACGCCCGGCAGAATCGCGCCCGGGTTGCTCAGTTCGCCGATGAGGCCGTAGATGGCCGCGAGCATGAGGATCAACATCACTTCCGGCCTCCAAAGCAGTTGGAACAATTCCTCGCTCGCGGACATGGGAATGGCCGCGACGTTGGCCCCGTTCGTTTTCAATTTCCTTTGGCCGACTTGGCGGCTGTCGAGTTGCTTGAGCAGGTCGGGAATGTCCTTGGCGATAAGGTCAATGACCTTGAGCTCGAGGGCTTTTTCCGCCGTGATGGAGGCGCTTTCGCGGACCGCCGTTTTGGCCCAGTCGGCATTGCGGCCGCGTTTTTGAGCGATGGCTTCAATCTCGCTGCTGGCGAAGTTCTCCAGCTTTTGCTTCATGACCTCGTCGAGTTTTTCGGCGCCGGCCACGCCGATTTCGACCGGGTGCGCCGCGCCGATGCTGGTGTTGGGGGCCATGGCGGCGACATCGGCCGCCATGGTGATGAAAGTGCCCGCGCTGGCCGCGTACGCGCCCGAGGGCGCGACATAGACAACGGTCGGCACTGTCGAAGCGTAAAACGTCTGCACGATTTCCTTGGTCGAATCGAGCAATCCGCCGGGCGTGTCGAGTCGAATGATAAGGCAGGCGTCGCCGCGTTCTTCCGCGATGCCAAGGGCGCGGGAGATGTAACTGGCGGTGGCCGGGCCGATGGCGCCCTTGATTTCAATCAGGCTGACGTCTGCGGCCGGAAGGCTGGCCGCCGCTCCAAAAAGAGCCGCCGCGATCAGAATCGGGCTTAGATGTCTCATAATTCCTTCCAGGCATCAACGTAACAGATGCGGCCACAGGCGCAACGGCGTATCTCACTTTTTGGAAATGGGGAGGCGCCTGTGTGGCGGGAATAAATTGCCCTTCGCCGGCCTTCGGGCGCGGCAAAAAGTTCCCACAGCCGTCGAAGCCGCCGGCCGCCCGGCGAGGCGGCATCTAAAAAACCCTGAAAACAAAGGGGTTTTGGCGCCTGGTGCGCCTTCCGCCCAAACATGGCAGCAGTCCTGCTAAGGCTCAATCAACTGTGAAGTGTTATGAAATCGTTACTGTTCGTTGGCGGGGTATTGGGATTCGGCATCGGCGCGAGTGTCAGCTTCCTGCACGCGGATTCGTGGCCGACATGCCTCTGGCATGGCAGCCTGGCGGCTTATGTGACGGCCATGCTGATGCGCTGGTGGGGGCAGGCCTGGCGCCGCAACCTCGAACAGGCGCTCTTGGAGCGCGAAAACACGCCCAGCCCGCTTCTCCCAACCTCAACTCCACCAAAAGCTAAAACATGAGTGGCACATTGTGCGATCTCGACCCTCCTTCCCGCACCACTGAACAGCGCCGTTCCACACAAAAAGAGCTGTGGCGGCGCTATTCGCGTTCCGGACCAGGCAGTCTGACGGAGAACAGCCTCATCGAGGAGTATCTTCCCCTGGTCAAAACCGTCGTGGGCCGCCTGGCCATGACCTTGCCGTCGCACGTCAACAGCGATGATCTTTACAGCGCCGGCCTGGTGGGGTTGCTCAACGCCATGCGCCGGTTCAATCCCGAGAACGGCACTTCCTTTGAAACCTACGCCCGCGTGCGCATCCGCGGGGCGGTGTTCGATGAACTGCGCCGGCTGGATTGGGTGCCGCGGTCGATCCACGAGAAGGCCAAGAAGATCGAAAAGGCGATGCAGGAATTGACCCAGCGCCACGGCACCATCCCGACCGACGCCCAAATGGCCAAGGCGTTGCGCATGTCGCTGGACGATTACCAGGAATTGCTCGAAGAAGTCCGCCCCGCCACTTTCATCTGCCTGGATTCCGTCCAAGGCGGCGATGGAGAGCATGGCGGCTCGGTCTATGACGTCATCGCCGATGACTCGCAGACCAACCCGGAGCAATGGACCTCGCTGCGGGAACTGGCCGGGCTGATCGAGGAACGGCTGCGGCAGTTGCCGGAGATGCAGCGCAAGGTGCTGGCCCTTTACTATTTTGAAGACATGCGTTTGCGGGAAATCGCCGAAGCCTTCGGCGTGACGGAATCCCGCATCTGCCAGATTCATTCGCAGGCGATCCTGGCGATCAAGGCGCTGTTGCGCAAGCAAGACCCGGAAGTCTTTAACCGTCCGTTGTAAGCTCATTGCGAGCAGATCATGATAGTTCTACTTGGCGCGGCAATTGTGATTGTTTCGGTGGTCGGCGGCTTCGTCCTGGCCGACGGCAACGTCATGGCGCTGCTGCATGGGTCCGAGCTGATCATCATTGGCGGCGCCGCCGTCGGGTCCATGGTGCTCATGTCACCGAGGAAGGTTCTGGTTGACCTTTTCCGGCAGATGTTCGGGTCGTTAAAAGGCTCGCCTTACACGCGCCGGGCTTACGACGAACTGTTCAAGGCGCTTTATGAATTGTTCATGCTCGGACGGCGCGGCGGCATGGTCGCCTTGGAAGAGCACATCATGAGCCCGGAGAGCAGCGCCATCTTCAGCAAGTACCCCGCCTTCCAAAAAAACAAGCACGCCATGGAATTCCTCTGCAACGGCCTGCGCCCGATCATCGACGGCAAGATCAAGCCCGACCATCTGAAGTTGCTGCTGGAGATCGAACTCGAAGCCATGGAGGCCGAGTATGAACGGCCCGTCAGCGTCCTGGTCAAGGCCGCCGACGCCATGCCGGGCTTCGGCATTGTCGCGGCGGTGTTGGGCATTGTCATCACCATGGCGTCCATCGCCGGCCCGATCGAGCGGATTGGCGAGAAGGTCGCCGCCGCCCTGGTCGGAACGTTCCTGGGCATTTTCCTTTCCTACGGTTTTATGAATCCCCTGGCCGTCAACATGGAGTTCATCAATATCGCCGAATTGGCCTATGTCCGCTGCATTGCCGCCTCGGTCATCAGTTTTGCCAGCGGCATGTCGCCCATCATGGCGGTCGAAGTGGCCCGGCGCGGCTTGTCCAGCGAAGTCAAGCCCAGTGCGGACGCCTTGGAAGTGATGCTCAAGGCGCTCAACCAGGCCGCCGCCGCGAAATGATCCCGTGCCATGAGCGCTAAAAGACATCACGGGGGAGCGTGGAAGGTCGCTTACGCCGACTTCACCACGGCGATGATGGCGCTGTTCATCGTCTTGTGGCTGACTTCCCAGGACCAGCGCATCAAGGACGCCGTCGAGCGCGCCTTCCGCAATCCCTTTTCCTCTGTCACAAAGGATTCCACCGGCATCATTCCGAGCAAGGACACCCAGGCGGTGCGCAACCAATCGGGGAATTTCGACTCGGCCTCGGCCATCGAGCTGACCATTCTGCGCCGCCTTAACCAGGACCTTTTGAAATCGCTGCAATCGGAGGGCGATGAGGAAAGTTCGGTCAAATTGGAACTGACGCCCGAGGGTCTGTGCATCAATGTTTTCGACCGTTCCCACAAACCGATCTTCGAGCCGCAATCGACCCGCTTCACGCCCTACGGCGACTGGGTTTTCTCGACGCTCGCCTGGGAAATCTCGCGCTACCACGGTTTTTCGGTGGAGTTGGAGGGCCACACCGAAAGCGGCAATCCGCCCCTGCGCACGGACTACGGCGATTGGGAAATCTCGGCGGACCGCGCCACAGCGGTGCGCCGCAAACTCATCGAGCACGGCGTGGCCGGATCGCAAATCATCAAGGTGGCCGGATTTGGAGACACGGTGCCGATGCCGACCACGGAAACGACCAACGAGATCAACCGGCGGGTCACGGTTTTGCTGAACGTTCACGCGGCCAACAGGAAAACTTGATCGAGGACACGCCATGTCTGACACATTTGTACCGCTGACCGTTGCGACCGGCTCTTCCGGGGGAAGCGGGCCCTTTCAAATGAAAGTGCTGCCGCAAGCGGAAGCCACAGCGGTTTTCGCGCCGTTGCCCGGCGCCGGAGCGGGGAACTCTTTCTCGACGGCGTGCGGCCGGCCGGTCTTGACGTTGCAACGCCAAGGCGAGGTGGTCAGCGGGATTCGAGTCGAGTGCGCCTGCGGCCAGGTGATCGAGTTGAAATGCGTGTACTAACGCTCTTCGCCTGTGGCATTTTTCTCCCCGTTTGCCCGGCAACTTTTTCCCCGTTTCGGCCCCGGCCATGCGCAAACCCTTGCAAAACAGCATCCTTTGGCTGTGGCACAGTCGTTGCTCGAAGGCTTTGACGTGAATGTGAGTCTCTTTCAAGCCGCCTCCGCGCTGGATGCCAACAGCCGCTGGCAGGAGGTGATTGCCGACAACCTGGCCTCCAGTTCGGTGCCGGGTTTCAAGCAACAGCAACTGTCGCTCGCGGCGGTGCAAGCCGGCTTGATGCCCGCCCACGGAGAGAAGAATCTGCCCCAGTTCTTCTCCGTTCCCAAGGCGAGCACCACGACCAATTTCTCCGCCGGAGAAATGAAATACACCGGCAATAACAGGGACGTGGCCATCGAAGGCAAAGGGTTCTTCGAGGTGCAGTTGCCCAACGGCAAGACCGCCCTGACTCGTGACGGCGAGTTTCAATTCAATTCGCAAGGCGAGTTGGTGACCAAGGAGTCCTACCCGGTCATGGGCATCAACGGCCCGATCCAATTAAACCGGAACAGTTCCGCGCCCCTTTCCATTGCCTCCAATGGCGAAGTCAGCCAGGGATCCGAGCCCCGCGGAAAACTCAAAGTGACGGAAGTGGACCAACCGAAACTGCTCACGCAAATCAGCGGCGGTTATTTCGTCGCCCAGGACCCCAACCTGCATATGCAGGCCAGCACGGCGAACCTGCGCGAGGGCTACCTGGAAGGGGCCAACACCTCCGCCGTGGGCGAGATGGCCAATCTGATGACCGCCATGCGCGGTTTCGAGGCCAACCAAAAGGTCATTCAAATCCAGGACGACCGTCTGAACCGGATCATCAGCGATCTCGGAAACCCCTCATAACCTATGTTGCGCTCATTGTATTCAGCGGCGGCCGGCATGGAGTCCCAACAGTTGAACCTGGATGTCATCTCCAACAACCTGGCCAACGTCAACACCACGGGTTACAAGAAAAGCAAAATCGAATTTCAAGACCTGCTCTACGAGACGACCCGCACGCCCGGCGCCGAGCAAGGCAACGGCAACCTTTTGCCCACCGGAATCCAGATCGGCCACGGCTCCCGCGCCGTTGCCACGTCGAAGGTTTTCACCGAAGGCGAACTGACGCAAACGGGGGAGCGCCTGGACATGGCCATCCAGGGCGATGGATTCCTTCAAGTGCAGATGGCCGACGGCACGCTGGCCTACACCCGCGATGGCGCGTTGAAAACCGCCTCCGACGGACGCATCACCACCAGCGACGGCCTGGTCGTCCAGGGCGGCTTTCAACCGATTCCCACCGGCACCACCGGGGTCACCATCTCGCCCGATGGCCAGGTCACGACCACCGGCGCCAACGGCACGTCGAATTTTCAGGTGACGCTGGTGCGTTTTGCCAACCCGGCCGGATTGCAGTCCGTGGGCCGCAATTTGTACCTGGAGACGCCCGCTTCCGGCACGCCGGAGACCGGCACCCCCAACCAGGCCGGCTTTGGCAGCCTGCAGCAGGGCTACCTGGAGATGTCCAACGTCAAAGTCGTCGAGGAAATGGTCAACATGATCGTCGCCCAGCGCGCCTACGAGGTCAACTCCAAGGCCGTCCAGGCGGCCGACGAAATGATGCAGCAAAGCGACAACCTGCGCCGTTAATGAATCGTCTTGACAAGTTTTTTTGGGCTTTCGTCTTAGCTCTGGTCTTGGTCGCGCCGGCTCGCCCCCTTCTCGGCGGCGAGCCGGCTGCTTTTTCCCTCGCGCCCGAGGCCAAAGTCGATGGCTCTGGAATCTTCTTGAACCAACTGGTCCGTCCGTCTCCTTCTGCGACACTCCCCACACTTCGTTTGGCCCCGGCTCCCCCCCTGGGCCAAACGACCCCCCTTTCCCGCCAGCAAATCATCGACCTGGCCAAAGACGCCGCGCCGCAATTGAACACCACCAATTGGACCGGCCCCAACTTCGTCCGCGTCTCCCGCCGCACCCGCCCGTTGGGCGAAGTCGAAGTGACCGACCTGCTCCGCGCCGCTTTGCAGCGCGACTACGTCGGCGCCCGCGGCGAGTTGGAACTCCACCTCACCCGGCCCTGGCAGGCGGCGACCGTGCCCGACGAACCCCTTTCCCTGCAATTGACCGATCTGCCCCCGGCGGGTGTCCTGCCCAATGAGGTGGCCGGATTCGAGCTGTGGTGCGGCAAGGAACGGATTGGCGCCTGGCAAGTCGCCTTGGCCGCCCGCATCTGGCACGACGTGCCCGTGGCGCACGCCTCGCTCGGCCGCGGCCAGTTGCTGCGCGAAGCCGACATTGTTCTGGAGCGCCGGGATATTCTGGGACAACACGAGGCTTTCATCCGCTTTCCGGTGACCGACGACTCCCTGGAGTTGTGCGCCGGCCTTTCCGCGGGAACGCCGGTCTGGAGCCACTGTGTCCACCTCCGCCCCCTGGTCCGGCGGGGACGGTTGGTGGAAGCCGTGTTTCAGGACGGCAATCTGACCATTTCGCTCAAAGTCGAAACGCTCGAAGACGGCGGCCTGGGCCAAACCGTCCGCGTGCGCAACCCGAAAACCAAACGTGAACTCTTAGGAAAGGTGCAAAATGAAGACCTCGTGCTTATCGCTTTGTGACGCCACCCATCTGGCCGTGTTCCTTTTTATATTGCAGTTGACAAACCTGGGGGCCGATTCGCTCTGGAAGGACGACGCCTCTCCGACCTCGATGTTTGCCGACAAAAAGGCGCACCGGGTGGGCGACATCGTGACGGTCATCATCCAGGAGAACAACGGCGCGTCCCGCAACAACAACACCACCACCTCCCGGCAATCGTCGGTGGACTCCTCCATCAGCAGTTTTCTCTACCCGGCGGGCGCCAGCGGATTGCTGACCAAGAGCGGCCAGCTTCCCGCCATGAGCCTGAGCGGCAAGAACAGCTTCAACGGCGGGGGCCAGATTAACAACTCGGAAATCATCACCGCCCAACTCGCTGTCAAGGTCATTGATGTCCTGCCCAACGGCAACCTGGTCGTGGAAGGGCGCCGCCAGACCGCCTTCTCCGGCGAGAAACAGGAAGCCATCCTGCGCGGCACTCTGCGCGGCGATGATATTTCGTCCACCAACACCGTCTTCAGCTTCAATATCGCCGACGCCTCCATTCAATTCATCTCGCATGGCAGCGTCACCGACAACCAGAAGCGGGGCTGGTTCACCACCGTTTGGGAAAAGGTGTCCCCCTTCTGAGGTGTGACATGCGCCGGTTTTTGCCTCTGCTCATCTTGGGCGCGCTTCTGGCCGCCGGACCTGCCCTCCTGGCGGCCGGTTCGCGCATCAAGGACCTGGCCATGGTCGCGGGCGCCCGCGACAATCAACTGGCCGGCTACGGCCTGGTCGCCGGCCTGGCGAATGACGGCGACAAAAACCCGGTCGAAACCATCCAAACCATCGCCAACATGTTGCAGCGCTACGGCCTGACCGTTCCCGTCGCGACCCTCTCCTCCAAGAACGTCGCCATCGTGATGGTGACAGCCGACATCCCCGCTTTCTTGAAGCCCGGCGCCCGTCTGGATGTGACGGTGGCCTCCCTTGGCGACGCCAAGAGTTTGCAGGGCGGCGTTTTGGTCCAAACACCGTTGCTCGGCGCGGACGGCAAGGTCTATGCCATTGCCCAAGGCCCTCTGTCCATTGGCGGACTCTCAGCCGGGGCCGACGGCGCCGGCGGCGCCACCGTGCAAAAGAACCATCCCACCGTCGGCACCATCGTCGGCGGCGCCTTGGTGGAACGGGAGATTCCCGCCACGGTCGTGAGCGACAACCACCTGGAATTGCTGCTGCGCGAGCCGGATTTCACCTCCGCCTCCCGCATGGCTTCGGTCATCAATCTCAAATTCCCCGCCTCCTCGCTCGCGGTGGATTCCACCACCGTGCGGGTGCGCATGCCGCCGGATTGGGCCGGCTCGACCGTCGATTTTATTTCCCAGGTCGAAACGCTCGAGGTCAACCCCGACGTTCCGGCCCGCGTCATCATCAACGAGCGCACCGGCACCATCGTCGCCACCGCCCGCATCCGCATTTCCAACTGCGCCGTCTCTCACGGCAATGTCACCATCAGCATTGCTTCGGGGCAGGATGTGTCGCAGCCCACCGCCTTCAGCCAGGGCGGCAGCACGCAGGTGACCACGCACACCGACGCCAAGATCAAGGAAGACAAAGGCTCCCTGGTCGCGCTGCCCGAATTGCCCACCGTCGAGAAGGTGGCCTCCGCCCTCAATGCCCTGGGCGTGACGCCGCGCGACATGATGTCCATGTTCGAGGCGATGAAGGAGGCGGGCGCTCTGCAGGCGGAACTCATCATGCGTTAACATGAAAATCGACGGCACCCATCCTCAAATCGACGCTTCGCGGCTGCCGCTGGAATCGCTGGCGGCCAACTCCAAGCTTTCGGACAACGAAAAGGTGGCCGAGGTGTCGCGCCAATTCGAGGCGGTCTTGCTGCGCCAGATTTTGCAGGACATTCGCAAACCGGTGCTGGCTTCGACCGAATCCAATTCCACGACCAATGGCATCTATGCCGATATGATCAACGATCAATTGGCCGACAGCATCAGCCGCTCCGGCGCCTTCGGGCTGGCCCGCAGTTTGCAGAGCCAACTGGGCCGCCAGGTCCTGCCCCAATCCCCGGCGCAACCTCTTTCCCCTCCCAAGAAATAATCCATGATCCAAAGCCTCCAACTCCTCATCGACGCCCTGCGCGACGAATTGCAGCATTACGGCGAAATGCTCGCCCTGCTCGACCGACAGCAGGAATATCTCATCGCCCGCGCTGCCAGCGAAGTTTTTCAATCCATCAGCCTCATCAAGGCGCAAGGCTCGGCCATCCAGCAAGCCCGCGCCCGCCGCGAGGAATGCCGGCGCGCGGTCGCCCTGGAGTGCGGCCAGCCCGGCGACGCCAGTTTTGCCGGTTTGATTCCCTTGCTCCCGGCGGACTACCAACCGCTGCTCCAGGCGTTGGTTGAGGAAAACAATGAATTGCTCCAGCGCGTGCGGCGCCGGGCGCGCCAGAATCACCTCATGCTGCGCCGCTCGGTGGAATTGATGCAGGAATTGCTCAACACCTTGCTGCCCTCGCGCCAGGGCTCCGTCTATGACGGCTCCGGCAACCGTCCGGCCTGCGCCGCCGCGCCCCGCCGGTTTTACGAAGCTTTCGGCTGATCTTATGCTCGGACTCATCGGAACATTGGACGTGGGCGCCCGCTCGCTCTCGGTGCAGCAGCAGGAAATGGAGATTTCCGGCCAGAACCTGGCCAACGTCAACAATACCTCTTACGCCGACGAACAACTGGTCGTCTCCGACTCCACGCCGCTGGAAACGGCCATTGGCGAGGAAGGCACCGGCGTGCAATCGACCGGCATTACCCAATCCCGCAATCCCCTTTTGGACAGCCAAATCCGGGCCGAGGCCAGCGTGAGCAGTTCCCTCACCGCGCAGCAAACCAACCTGCAGAACGCCGAGGCCTACCTGGACGAACAGATCAGTTCCACCAGCTCCTCGACCACGCCGGACAGCGCCAACGGGCTGGCGGCCAATTTGTCAAACCTGTTCGACTCGTTCCAAAGTCTTTCCACCGATCCGGGCAGTCTTTCGTTGCGCCAGACCGCGGTGCAGAACGCGCAGGAGGTGGCCGCGCAGTTCAATCAGGTTTCCACCCAACTTTCCACCGTGCAGGGCGATCTGAACGCGTCCGTCCAAAACGACGTTGCCGGCGGCAACCAGGACCTCAACACCATCGCCACCCTGAACCAGCAGATCGTCGCGGCCCAAGCCGCCGGCGGCAGCGCCGACCAGTTGGTCGATCAGCGCGAACAAACTTTGGAAAACCTCGCCGGGTTGGTCAATTTCTCCGCCACCACCCAGGCCAACGGCGCCGTCGATGTCAGCATTGGCGGCGTATCGATGGTTTCCGGCGGCAGCGTCACGGACAACCTGCAAACCTACAAGGACGGCAACGGGAACCTGCAGGTCCAGGCGCAAAATGCCGGCACGCACCTCACCTTGACCGGCGGCAGCATCGAAGGGGAGATCACCGCGCGGGACGGCGCCCTGGCCAGCCTGCAAGGCGGTGTCAACACGCTGGCCTCCCAGTTGATCAGCCGCGTCAATTCGATTTATTCCAGCGGCTATGATCTCAACGGCAACACGGGCCAGGACCTTTTCACCGGGACGGACGCCTCCAGCATCGGCGTCAACAGCAATGTGGTGTCCGACCCCACCCAATTCCAGGCAGCCGGACCCGCCAACGCGACGGGCGACGCGCCGGGCGACAACAAGACTGTGGCCGCCCTGGCCGGGTTGCAAACGCAGAATATTTCCGGCCTGGGCAACCAGACCTTCAGCGCCAATTACGCCCAAACCGTCTCGGACCTGGGCAATGCCATTTCTTCAGTGAACGATCAACTCGACAGCAGCCAGGCCGTCACCCAAATGCTCGCCAGCCAGCGCAACTCGGCCGGCGGCGTGTCCACCGATGCGGAGATGACCAACCTGATTCAATACCAAAAGGCTTACGAGGCTTCCGCCGAATTGATCACAACCTTGAATCAGATGCTGCAAACAGTCGTGGCCATGAAAACCAGTTAATTGAGACGCAAAACCTATGCGAGTCACCACCACCGCCTTCTCAAACAACTTCCTCAACGAAATCGCCCAGTTGAAGAGCCAGCAAAGCGCGTTGCAGAACCAGGCGACCACCGGCCTGAAGGTTTCGCTGCCCGAGGACAACCCCGGCGTCATGGACCAGGTTCTCAACCTCCAAAGCGAGGCCAGCGCCAACACGCAATACCAGAGCAACATCACGCAAATCCAAAACTCCGCCACCACGGCTTCCGACACCCTCAACAGCCTTCAGACCCTCGTCGAGAAGGCCGGGGAAATCGCCACCGAAGCCAACGGGGTGACTTCCTCCACCCAGCTTTCCACTTATGCCACACAGGTCAGCGGTTTAATCCAGAGCGCCTTGCAACTGGGCAACACCAAGGATGCCAACGGCAATTATATCTTTGGCGGCACCGCCACCGGCGCTCCGCCCTTTTCCGCCACCACCGACTCCAGCGGCAACGTCACCGGCGTCACTTACAACGGCAACGCCTCGGTGGCCAAAAGTGAAATCGCCCCCGGCCTTTCCGTCACGGCGCAAAGCCCCGGCGAGAACAACACCGGCTCAGGACCCGGCGGCGTTTTTGCCGACAGCCGGACCGGCGCGGACCTTTTCAGCCATTTGATCTCGCTCCAACAAAATCTGAGTTCGGGCAACACCAGCGCCATCTCCTCGACCGACAGCCCGAATCTGACCAAGGACGAAGACAACGTGGTCACGCAAATCAGCGGCAACGCCGTTTTGCAATCCACCCTGACCGCGGCCGGCAACGTCAGCTCGCAGAAATCGACCAACATCGACACGCAAATGTCCAACGACACCAGCGCCGACCTGGCGCAAACTCTCACCCAGCTCAGCCAGACCCAAACCGCTTATCAGGCCGCATTGGAAAGCGGCGTGATGACGATGAGTCTTTCCATGATGAACTTCCTCGAATAACGCCCGCGCCGGGCGGGTTCAAAGTTCATCCAAGTATTCTTGATCTTCAACCGCCGCGGGAGGATGCTATTGCCTCGCAGGGATGCCGGAGTGAGTTGACTATGTCCTATCAAATTCTCAGTCTTGATGCCGTCGCGGAGTATTTGCATCTGACCCCGGAGGACATCGCGCGGCGCGTCAAATGCAACGAGATTCCGCACCAGAAGCGCGGCCGCCGGATCGTCTTTTCCAAGGAGGAAATTGACCTTTGGGCTTCGCAGCGCCTCCTCCGCCTGCCCGGGCAGCGGCTGGCGGAGTATCACCGAAAAACCACCCTGGGCACCCGCGAACTGCTGCCGCGCCAAACCCTCCTGCCGGAAATGATCCAGCCCGGCTTCATTGCCCCGGCCCTGGCGGCCAAAACCAAGTCGTCCGTTTTGCATGAGTTGGTGGCTTTGGCGGGAACAACCGGGCGCTTGAACAACCCGCAGGACTTGCTGGCCAGCCTGGAAGCCCGCGAAGCCCTTTGTTCAACCGGCATGCCCGGCGGTTTTGCCCTCCCCCATCCCCGCGTGCCCGAGCCTTACCTGTTTGAAACCTCGTTCATCGTCCTCGGCCGCACCGTTCAGGAAATCTATTTTGGCGCGCCCGACGACCAACCCACGACCCTGTTCTTCCTGATTTGCTGCCAGGACGACCGCCTGCATCTGCACACCCTGGCCCGAATTTGTCTCATAGCCCAGAAAACCGCCATCCTCGACCAACTCCGCCAGTCCGCCGATGCTCCCTCCATGCATGCCTCCCTCCTGGCCGCGGAAGAGGCGGCGCTGGCCGAAACCAAAACCTGACGGGTCAGCCACCGCGCCTGGCCAGGCCGCGAGTTTCAACGAATGGGAACCTGGCCCTTTTCGTCGGCGGGCCGCGCTTCGGCCTCGATGCCCTTGAACTCGACCTGCAACTGCTGGCTGAGCCACTGGCTGAACGCCCGCGCGCGCGCTTCGCTCCAGCCCCATGTCACCAACTTCATCGGCTGCGGTTCCGAGTCGGGCGCGGCGCGCTTGAGGGCGGGCACGTAGGTGAAATGGTTGCCGCTGGGGCTTTTGCTCACCCGCCGGAGCAGGGCGACGGCCAGGATTTCGCGGCGCGGAACGGTCAGCGGCGCGGGGCGCCCGCCCGTCCGGGGCAGCGTGACGGTCTGGGCGGAAGGGTTGATGCGCAAATCATACGTGCCGGCGTGCTGCTCTTTGGCCGCCCAGAGGAAAGCCGCCGCTCCCGCCGCCAAAACAAAAATCCACACCATCACCATCAGGCGCAAGCTGGGCGCGAACCCGCCGATGGCAACCACCGGAAAGGCGGAGACGAACGCCGCCGCCGCCAGCCCGAAAGCGCCGGCTGCCAGCGGGGAAAATTCCGCCAACCGCGCCCTCGTTTCTCCGGGGCTTTGCAGAATCCGAATGCCTCCGGCCGGGGCCGGCCCGCCGCTTTCCCCCCTGGCCTGGAAGAGCGCCATCCAGAGAGCCAACGTCACGACGCTGAGCGGGAGCGCAAACAGCAGCAGCAACAGATCGGAACCATCCAGGCCCGGATTGAGCAGCGAATCCCCGGGGTCCGCTGGATTGTAATAAACCGTTCGCTCCGACCAGACCGGAAAGGCGTTGGTGGCAGCGGCATATTCGAAGGTGATGTTCCGGTCGTCGTAACGATAGCGGTGCCCGGTGTAATCGGCGCCGTTGACGGTGAAGTTATATTGGATAGCGACGCCCCGGTGCGTCATGGGTCCTTTGCTGACGACGCTTTGCACGATTTTGCCCGTGGTCGAGGCGAAACCACGGGACCGGAACTGCCGCACCGAGGTGTCGAGCACCACAAAGTCCGCCGCCAACACCAAGCCGGTCCACATGGCCAGCAAGAGCAGAGGATAGCTGAAGGCGAACTTTCGCACGCCGCCATTGTGCCGCAAGAGGCGGCTTCTGACAAACCCCAAAATCAGTCCGCTGTTGCGCTTCCCGGCGGCGCGCTCACGCGCTCCGGCGCCGGACAAACTCGAAGTTGCACAGGCGCACTTCCGGCTTGCCTTCCGCGTCCAGCACCAGTTTTCCTTCCGGATCGAAGGAGATCAACAGGTGGTCGGGCTTGAGATTGAGGTCCTCCAGTCCGCACTGGGCCAGCCGGGCGGACATCGCCTCCAACAATTCCTCCATCGTCCGGCGCGGGATCAGGCCATGGGCGGAGGCATGTTGCGCGTTGAGGGACGAGTAAAAGGATCCGTCGCGCACCGCCAGCAATTCGTCCGGCCCGTTCCAGAATCCCCAGATCGTAATGTAATCGTAATCCTTGCGGATGGCCGGCTCGCCGTCCGGTGTGAGCAGATGGGTCAGGGCGGAGTAACGCCGCGCCTCGGCCCCCGCGTGGGAGGACTCGCCTTTGCTGCCCGTCATGTAAATGGCGCGGGGATAGATGGTCTTGATGCCCTGACGACTGAGACGGAGCGCGAGGGCGAATTCCTCGAAGGGGCTGTTGAACTCGTGCGCCCGGGCCGCCTCCAGGTTGGCGCGGGCGTTCTTCAACTGCACCGGGTCGCCCATCCGCGAAACCCGCCAGACGAGCAGGATGTTGTCCTTGGTGCAGGTGCGGAAGACCTGGTTGCGCGCCGATAGCTTCTTGTTCGGCGTCCGGCGCCAGCGTTCCGGGAGAAAATAATTGAACAGGTCGGGGTCCTTGCCCACCACCCACAACAATCCGCCGGTGCTCTCGGCGCGCCCGAAAACAAACTCCACCCCCAGCAGGCTCGTCGGGCGCAGATGATCCGGCATGGGCTTGGCGGCGTCCGCCTCGAAGCGGTGCGCCATGTGCGCCAGGTAGAGTTTCCGGTTGGCGCTGCGGACGGCCTGCTCGTGCTCCGGCGTCCGCTCCAGCAATTCGTAATCCACCAGCGCATAGGCCAGTTGCCCGTGCCAGTCGCGCAACAGCTCTCTGTATCGCTTGGGCCGCAGAATGATGTGCGCCGGCTTCATGTCAATGACATGGTAACCCTTCTGGCGCAATTCATGTGTCACCAGGCTGGTCACCTGCGCGAGAAACTCCGCGCTCTTGCGTCCGCCCAACTCGAAGCACTCCGCCGTTTCCACCGCGTCCAGGCCCTTGATCCACCCGTAAACGACGACGTATTGCCGCAGAATGTCAATCTCCACGCCGGGATGGCGGGCGACTTTGGCCCGGATCCTATATTCCGAGCGGCCGGTCTGCCACAATTGCAGCCTTTTGCCGGGCACGTAGATCGCCAGCGGCAGTTGGGTGCGGATGCGGATGCCCGGGGGCCCAAGCTCGCCCTGGCGCAGTTCCATCAACAGGGAAAACTCCTCGAAGGGACTGTTGAACTCGGCGTGGATGAACTTGTTCACCGTCAGCGTGTCCAGCGGCACGTCTTCGCCCACGCGCGACCATTTGACCACCAGATTGAGGCTCCGGCCGTTGACGGGCCGCGTCGGCAGCCTGTAAACGGTGCCCGTGCCGCTCAACCGCTTGCGCTCGGCCTCGAACCACTCCGGCGCGAACCAGTTTTCCAGCAGCAGGTGCCGCCAGAACAGCGCGCCAAAACGCGTCAAATAAAGATCGCCTCCGTCGCTCGTTTTCAAGTGAACGTAATCCACCCCCAGCAGCGAGATCGCCGTGCCGCCCGGCGGCGCGCCGGCGGGCAATTGCAGCGGCGCGCGCGCCCCGGCGCTTTCCGCCGCCGGCTCCGGGAGTGATTTCCACGGTTCCTCCTGGCCAGTCATGGTGGAAATGTAGTGCTCCGGCCGGTTCATGCAAGCGGCACGATGCGAGCGGGCGGTCGGGAATCTCTGGAACCGGCGCATTTCGCGAGATGACTGCAAAAAGAGGTGAGTTTTTGCCAAAAGGCGGGGAGTCTCTGCCCGGCTTCGTCACCAATCTTTGCAATAATACAAACAGGTTCGGAATGCCTGTGCCGGCCCGGGGAACCGCCCCGGATTTTGCGCCAGGTTGAGTCCGATGAACACATTGAAATGACAGGCTTTTCAATCCACACCTTTTCCCGGATAATCCATGCAAACTCCCCCCTCTCATCCCAGCCCCCAACGCGTTGAACCCGCCCACGACATCCTGCGGCAGTTCCCGCCCCGGCCGCTCGACTGCATTTTTTCGCCCAAAGCTGTCGCCCTGATCGGCGCCACTGAATCGCCGGCCAGCGTCGGGCGCACCTTGTTGGAGAACCTCCAGCAGGGCCAATTCCCCGGCGCAATTTACCCGGTCAACCCAAAACGCGATACCGTCCTGGGCGTGAAGGCTTACCCCGGCATCCTCGCCGTGCCGGGCAAGGTGGACCTGGCCGTCATCGTCACACCCCCCCCGACCGTTCCCGGAATCATCCATGACTGCGTGCAGGCGGGGGTGCATGGCGCCATCATCATTTCGGCCGGCTTCAAGGAAACCGGCGCGGCGGGCGTCGAGCTGGAACGCCAGATCCTGGCCGAGGCCCGGCGTGGCCAGATGCGCATCGTGGGGCCGAATTGCCTGGGCGTCATGGTGCCCGGCGAGAAGTTTAACGCCACTTTTGCCGCAGGCATGGCCCGGCTCGGGACCGTCGGATTCATCAGCCAGAGCGGCGCGCTCTGCACCGCGGTCCTGGATTGGAGCCTGCGCGAAAACGTCGGCTTCAGCGCCTTTGTTTCGCTGGGTTCGATGGTCGATGTCGGCTGGGGTGACCTGATCTTTCACCTGGGGGACGATCCCGGCACCCGCAGCATCGTCATTTACATGGAAACCATCGGCGACGCCCGCGCGTTCCTGTCCGCGGCCCGCGAAGTTGCCCTGACCAAGCCCATCATCGTCATCAAGCCCGGCCGCACCTCCGCCGCCGCCAAGGCCGCCGCCTCCCACACCGGCTCCTTGACGGGCAGCGACGAAGTCTTGCAGGCGGCTTTCCAGCGGGCCGGAGTGTTGCGCGTCGAAAACATCTCCGAACTGTTCGACATGGCCGAAGTCCTGGCCAAGCAACCGCGCCCCCCCGGTCCGCATCTCACCATCGTCACCAATGCCGGCGGTCCGGCAGTGCTGGCCACGGACATGCTCATCACCGGCGGCGGCCAGCTCGCCGAACTGACGCCCGAAACCATGGCCGCCTTCAACCAGATTCTGCCTCCCGCCTGGAGCCACAACAATCCGGTGGACATCATCGGCGACGCCGGCCCGAAATTGTACGCCCAGGCGGTGGACATCGCCGCCAAAGACCCGAACACGGACGGCTTGCTGGTGATCCTGACGCCCCAGGCCATGACGGATGCCACCGCCACGGCCGAGCAACTCAAGCCCTACGCGCACCTGGAGGGCAAACCGATCCTTGCCAGTTGGATGGGGGCGGACGCCGTCGTGGCGGGCGAGGACATTCTCAATGCCGCAAAGGTTCCGACGTTCAAGTATCCGGACCGCGCGGCCCGGGCCTTCTGTTACATGTGGCGGTACACCGAAAACCTCCGCGCCCTTTACCAAACCCCCTTGCTGGGGCCTGATTCGGACGATGCGGCCACCGCGCGCGAGGGCGCCGACGCCATGGTCAAGGCCATCCGCCAGCAGGGACGCACCGTCCTGACCGAGTTTGAATCCAAGCAACTGCTGGCCGCCCACGGCATCCCCACGGTGGAAACCCATATCGCCACCAGCGAGGAGGAAGCCGTCCAACACGCCGCTCGGATGGGCTTTCCCGTCGTGCTCAAGCTCTATTCGGAAACCATCACGCATAAAACCGACGTCGGAGGCGTGCAGTTGAACCTGCGCAATTCGACGGCCGTGCGCCGGGCGTGGCGCGCCATTGAAACCGCCGTGGCGCAACGGGCCGGCAAGGAAAATTTCCTCGGCGTGACAGTTCAGCCGATGATTAAACTGGACGGGTACGAGTTGATCATCGGCAGCAGCATTGATCCCCAGTTCGGACCGGTGTTATTGTTCGGCACCGGCGGCCAGTTGGTCGAAGTCTTCAAGGACCGCGCGCTCGGATTGCCGCCGCTCAATGCCACGCTCGCCCGGCGCATGATGGAGGGCACCCGCATCTTCACCGCCTTGCAGGGCGTGCGCGGACGCGCCGCGGTGGATCTCCCGGCGCTCGAACAATTGCTGGTGCGCTTCAGCCAGCTTGTCGTCACCCAGCCGTGGATCAAGGAGATTGACATCAATCCGCTCCTCGCTGCGCCCGGACGCCTCCTGGCCCTGGACGCGCGCGTCCTCCTGCATGACCCGGCGACCCCGGAATCGGCGCTGCCCTGTCCTGCCATCCGCCCCTATCCGTCCCAATACGTGGGAGTTTGGAAAACGAAAAACAAAAAGCGCATCACCATCCGGCCCATCCGTCCCGAAGACGAGCCCTTGATGGTGAAGTTCCACCAAACCCTCTCCGAACAAAGCGTCTATCAACGGTATTTCAGCGTCCTGAAATTGTCGCAGCGCATCACCCACGAACGGCTGACGCGGATTTGTTTCAATGATTACGACCGCGAGATCGCGCTGGTGGCCCAATACAGGGAAACCCCGGCCGAGGAACCGCAGATTCTGGGCGTCGGCCGCTTGAGCAAGCTGCGCGGCGTCAACGAGGGCGAATTCGCCATCCTGGTCAGCGACGCCTGGCAGGGACTGGGCCTGGGCACCGAACTGCTCAAGCGCGTTGTGCAGGTCGGCCGCGACGAAAAACTTCAACGCATCATCGGCCATATCCTGCCCGAAAACCACATCATGCACCACATTTGCCAGAAGGTCGGCTTCAAAGTCGGGCACGGCGCCGACCAACACGATCTCCTGGCCGAATTCACCCTCTAATCCAATACACGCTCTACTCTATGGCAGCCAAAAAAAGTTCCAACGGTCCGCTCTTTGCGACCATTGACGGCAACGAAGCCGCCGCTTACGTGGCCTTCCGGACCAACGAGGTCATGGCCATCTACCCCATCACCCCCTCCTCACCCATCGCCGAATGGTGCGACCAGTGGGCCTCCGAAGGAAAACGAAACCTATGGGGGACGGTTCCCGCGATCGTCGAGATGCAGAGTGAAGGCGGCGCCGCCGGCGCCGTCCACGGCGCGCTCCAAACCGGCGCCCTGAGCACGACCTTCACCGCCTCGCAGGGTCTCCTGCTCATGATCCCGAACATGTTCAAAATCGCCGGCGAACTGTTGCCGTCCGTCTTCCACGTGACGGCCCGCACGGTAGCCACGCACGCGCTCTCCATCTTCGGCGATCACAGCGACATCATGGCGGCGCGCTCGACGGGTTGGGCCATGCTCGGCGCCGCGTCCGTTCAGGAAACGATGGATTTCGCCCTGATTGCGCAGGCGGCGGCGTTGCGGGCCAGCCTCCCCTTTGTCCATTTTTTTGATGGCTTCCGCACCTCGCACGAGGTGGCCAAAATTCAACTCGTTCCCGACGAGGCCATGCGGGCGCTCATGGACGTGGGCTTGATCGCGCAAGGGCGCGTCCGCGCGATGACCCCCGACCGCCCGGTCTTGCGCGGAACGGCCCAGAACCCGGATGCCTTTTTCCAGGGGCGCGAGGCAGCCAACCCCGCCTATGCCGCCTGCCCGGACATCGTGCAGCAGGTCATGGACGAGTTCGCCCGCCACACGGGCCGCTCCTACAAGCTCTTCGACTACGTGGGCGCGCCCGACGCCGCACGCGTTCTGGTGATTATGGGCTCCGGCGCCGAAGTCGCGCAGGAGGCGGTCGAACACCTCAATCGCCGCGGCGAAAAACTGGGCCTGGTGAAGGTGCGGCTCTACCGTCCGTTTGACAGCGCCCGGTTCGTCCAGGCATTACCCGCCTCGGTCAGAGCCATCGCCGTGCTTGACCGCACCAAGGAGCCGGGGGCGGCCGGCGAACCGCTCTACCAGGATTGCGTGACGGCCCTGTTCGAACATCGTCTGGGCGGCCCGCGCCCGGCGGCTGAGATGCCCGTGATCGTCGGCGGCCGCTACGGCCTGTCCTCCAAGGAATTCACGCCCGCCATGGTCAAAGCCGTTTTTGACAACCTCGCCGCGCCGGCCCCGAAAAACCATTTCACGGTCGGCATCACCGACGACGTCTCCTTCACCAGCCTGCCGGTGGACGCGCAATTCTCCACCGAACCCGACGACGTTATCCGGGCGTTGTTCTACGGTCTTGGCGCCGACGGCACGGTGGGCGCGAACAAAAACTCGATCAAGATCATCGGCGAGAACACGCCCTATTGCGCGCAGGGTTATTTTGTCTATGACTCGAAGAAATCCGGCTCGATGACCGTGTCGCACCTGCGCTTCGGCCAGCAGCCCATTCGTTCCAGCTACCTGATCACGCGCGCGAATTTCATCGCCTGCCACCAGCCGCTGTTCCTGGAGCGCTACGATATGTTGCGGGACCTCGTGCCGGGCGGCACGTTCCTGCTCAACTCGCCTTTTTCCCGGGAGGAAATCTGGCCGCGCCTCCCGACGCCGGTGCAGCAGGCGCTGCTGGACTGCAAGGCCCGGTTCTTTGTAATTGACGCCACGAGCGTCGCGCGCGCCAGCGGCATGGGCGGCCGCATCAACACCATCATGCAGGTGTGTTTCTTCGCCCTTTCGGGCGTGCTGCCCAGGGACGAGGCCGTCGCCGCCATCAAGGAATCCATCAAAAAAACCTACGGCAAAAAGGGCGATGAAATCGTCCAGATGAACCTCAAGGCGGTGGACAACACCCTGGCCAACCTGTTCGAAGTCCCGCTGCCCGGCCACGTCAACGGCGCCGGCGAATTGCTCCCCTCGGTCACGCCGGACGCCCCGCCGTTCGTCCGGGACGTGCTGGGCAAACTGGCCGCCGGGCGCGGCGATGACCTGCCCGTCAGCGCGTTCCCGCGGGATGGCACGTTTCCGACCGCGACGGCGCAGTACGAGAAGCGCAATCTGGCCCTGGACATCCCGGTGTGGAACGAGGCGATTTGCATCCAATGCCTCAAATGTGTGTTCATCTGCCCGCACGCCACTATTCGGGCCAAAGTCTGCGAACCGGCGCGGCTGGAAGGCGCGCCCGCCACCTTCAAATCCGCCGCCGCCCGCGCGCCGGAGTGGAAGGGACTGCGTTTTGTGCTGCAAGTGGCGGCGGAGGATTGCACCGGGTGCGCCCTCTGCGTCGAAGTCTGCCCCGTCCGTGACAAGACGGAGAACAAGCGCAAGGCGCTCAACGTGCGGCCCCAGGCCCCGTTGCGCCTGTCCGAGCGCGAGAACTGGAATTTCTTCCTGGGGCTGCCGGAACTGGACCGGCGCAAAATCAACACCACCCTCCTGCGGCAGCAGCAGGTGATGCAGCCGCTCTTCGAGTTCTCCGGCGCCTGCGCCGGTTGCGGCGAAACGCCCTACCTGAAATTGCTCACCCAGTTGTTCGGCGACCGCGCCATCATCGCCAACGCCACCGGCTGCTCCTCCATTTACGGCGGCAACCTGCCCACCACGCCTTACGCGAAAAATGCCGACGGCCGGGGTCCCACCTGGTGCAATTCCCTTTTTGAAGACAACGCGGAGTTCGGCCTGGGCTTTCGCATCTCCCTGGACAAACAACGGGAGCTGGCGGAGGAACTGGCGCGCAAACTCGCCGGCCCCCTCGGCGATGATCTGGTGGACGCGCTCTTGAAATCCAGCCAGGCCGACGAGGCGGGGATCGCCGACCAGCGCGCGCGCGTGGCCGTCTTGAAGCAGAAGTTGCGGGGGCTTGATTCTCCCGAGGCGCGGCTCCTCTTGAGCCTGGCCGATCAATTGGTCAAAAAAAGCGTCTGGATCGTCGGCGGCGACGGCTGGGCCTATGACATCGGCTACGGCGGGCTGGATCACGTGCTGGCCAGCGGACGCGATGTCAACGTGCTGGTTCTTGACACGGAAGTTTATTCCAACACCGGCGGGCAGATGTCCAAGGCCACCCCGCGCGGAGCGGTCGCAAAATTCGCCGCCGGCGGCAAGCCCGGCGTCAAGAAGGACCTGGGCCTCATCGCCATGGCCTGCGGCCAGGTCTATGTCGCCAGCGTGGCGATGGGCGCCAAGGACGATCAGACCCTCAAGGCCTTTGTCGAGGCGGAATCCTATCCCGGTCCGTCGCTGATCATGGCCTACAGCCATTGCATCGCCCACGGCATCGCGGTGGACGCCGGCGTCGGCGCCCGCCAGCAAAAGCTGGCGGTCGATTGCGGCCAGTGGCTCCTCTACCGTTTCGATCCGCGCCGGGCCGACCGGGGCGAAAACCCGCTGCAATTGGACTCCCCGCCACCGAAGAGCGCCGTGCGGGATTATCTGCTTTCGGAAAACCGCTTCAAAATGCTGACCTTGAGCAAGCCCGACGCCGCCCGGCAGCTTTTCGCCCGCGCGCAGTCCGATGTCGAGAGCCGCCGGAGTTTTTACCAATTCCTGCAAAGCCGCAATCTCAAGGCGGAGGCCGCGCCGTCCGCGGGGCCTAAAACGTCCGCTGCGGCGGAGCCGGCCGCCTGAACCCGTTACCCCCCTTATGGACCTGACTACCACCTATCTCGGGCTGAAGCTGCGCACACCGTTGGTCTGCGCGGCCTCGCCGTTATCGCAGCAGTTGGACAATCTCAAACGGATGGAGGATGCCGGCTCTTCGGCTGTGGTGTTGCATTCGTTGTTTGAGGAACAGTTGCGCCAGGACACCCTCGAACTGGCGGGCAACGTTGAGCGCGGCACCTTCAGTTCGCCGGAGGCGCTGACCTACTTCCCGGAGCCGCCAGAATACAAACTGGGACCGGACGAATATCTCGAGCACATCCAACGCGCCAAACAGACGGTGGGCATCCCGGTAATCGCCAGCTTGAACGCCTGCTCGCCGGGCGGGTGGACCCGCATCGCCCGCGGCATGCAGGACGCCGGCGCCGACGCGCTCGAGTTGAACATCTACCACATCCCCACCGACGCCAAACAAACCTCCGCCGACCTCGAGGCGATGTATCTGCAAATCGTGCGCGACGTGAATGCGGAAGTGACGATTCCCGTGGCCGTCAAATTAAGCCCGTTCTTCACCAATTTCTCCAACGTCGCCGCGCGGTTTGATGACGCGGGCGCCGAAGGCCTGGTTCTGTTCAACCGGTTTTTCCAGCCCGACATCGACCTCGAAACACTGGAGGTGCGCCCGAATGTTTTGCCGAGCACGCCCATGTCCATGCGGCTGCCGTTGCGGTGGATCGCGATTCTTTACGGCCGCGTGGCGGCCAGCCTGGCGGCGACCAGCGGCGTGTACGGCGGCGGCGACGTGCTCAAGCTGCTGCTGGCCGGCGCGGACGTTACCATGTTGTGCTCGGTGCTGCTGCGCGACGGCATCCGGCAGATCAGCGCCATCGAAGGGGACCTGGTTGCGTTGATGGAGAAGCACGAGTTCGATTCGGTGCGGCAGTTGAAGGGGAGCATGAGCCAGAAGAACTGCGCCGACCCATCCGCGTTCGAGCGCGCGCATTACATGCGGGCGCTCACCAGCCCTATCGGGAAGCCGCCCGGACCGCCATAAAGCCCAACCCATGATGCCCCAACTCACCACCTGCACTTTCTGTGGCACTGGCTGCGGCATCTATCTGGAAACGGCCGGCAACCGGATCGTCGGCGCCTATCCGAGCATGTCGCACCCCGCCAACAAGGGGAGGATTTGCGTCCGCGGCTGGCACGTGCATGAAGTGGCCAGTTCCCCGGACCGCCTCACCAGCCCGTTGCTCCGCAAGAACGGCCAGTTCCAGAAAGTCTCCTGGGAGGAGGCCCTCGGCTTCGTCGCCTCGCGGCTCGGAGAAATCCGCGACCAATACGGCCCCGACTCGGTGGCGTTCCTGGATTCGCCCCGCTGCTCGAACGAGGAGGCCTACCTCCTGCAAAAACTGGCCCGCACCCTCATCGGCACCAACAACGTCGATCACGGCGCCGGCGTCTATTGCAACAATTCCATCAACGTCCTGCTCGACATGATCGGCGTTGCCGCGAGCACCAACTCCATCGGCGAACTGGCCCGCAGCGGGGTCATCATCGTGGACGGCGTTGACCTGGGCCGGCAACTGCCGACCATCGGCGGCTGGGTCATTCGCGCCAAACTCAACGGCGCCTGCCTCATCGTCGTTGATTCCCGCCGCCATCGGGTGGCGGAGAACGCCGACATTTTCTTGCAGATCAAACCCGGGACCGAATCCCTCCTTTACGGCGCGCTGGCCAAGGTCATCGTGGACCGCGGCCTGCTGAATCTGCCCTTCATCAAGGCCCGCTGCGAGGGCTGCGAAGCGTTTCTGGCGCGCGTGCGGGATTACGATCTGCGGCAGGCGGCCGAAGGTTGCGGCGTGCCGGCGGAGTTGATCGAGGCGGCGGCGCTGGCCTACGGCCGGGCGCAGAGCGCGGCCATCCTTTACTCGACCGGCATCGAAGGCCGCGAGGAGGACAGCATCCGCGGCATCATCAATCTGGCCCTGCTCACCGGCAACTTTGGCAAGGAAGGCGCGGGCGTGTTTCCCCTGACCGAGCACAATAATTTGCAGGGTGTATGTGACATGGGGATGTTGCCGGACCGGTTGCCGGGCTATCAGGCCGTCACCAATCCCAAGGCGCGCTCCGCGCTGGAAGGCCTCTGGCGGGCGACGCTTCCCGCCGCGCCCGGGGTGGGAGCCGACACGCTGTTCGCCGCCGGCGGGCACACGCCGCTGAAGGCGCTCTGGCTTGGGCGTTATGACCCCGTCAGCACGGCGTTTTTCGGCGACCCTGTCGAAGCGCTCCGCCGCTGCGAACTGGTCGTGGTGCAGCATTTGTTCATGACCGATTCCGCGGACTTCGCCGACGTGGTGCTGCCGACGACGCTCTTTGGCGAGGAACGCGTGACCTTCACCAGCACGGAGAGACGGATTCAAATCGCCGAGCGCGTGATTGACCCGCCCGAGGGGCCGATGCCCGCCTGGGAACAACTGACCCGCCTGGCCCGCGCCATGGGCGCCAACTGGGATTATGCGTCCGCCGCGGAGGTCATGCAGGAGATCGGCCAGGTCATCCCCTTCTACAGCGGGGCCAGTCATGACAATCTCACGCGCGATTACGGCCGCCAATGGCCCTGCACCACCGACCGCCCCCTCGGCACCGCGCTCCTGTTTGCCGAAGAGGCAATGGAGCGGCCTTTCAAGTTTGTGCCCGTCGCCCGGCCGCCGAAACCGGCCGGAAATCCGGACGAATTCCCGTTCACCCTGGTCTTCGGGCAATCGCTCTACTACTGGCACCAGAATGTCCTCGTCAAGCACAGTGAAACCCTCAAGCGCGAATACCGTCTCTTGTTGCTGGATTATCCGAACGGCTTCGTTGAGATCAACACCGGCGACGCCGAGCGGTTGGGCATCCGCGACGGCGGCCGCATCCGGCTCAACACCGCCGGCGGTTCGCTGGCCTCCACCGCGCGGGTCACGCCCGAAGTGCGCGGCGGCACGGCGTTTGTTCCTTACTTTGTGCGGCAATTGAAACGGGAAATACTCGGCGCGACCGGCGGGGGCGGAGCGATCGTTCCGGTGCGCCTGGAAGCGGCGGGGTCGTGAAGGCGCGCCTGGTTGACCTCGCCGACGTTCTGAAGATCGTGGACCTGCTCCGCGCCCGCGCCTACGAGGTCATCGCGCCGTTCTGCGGGCGCGGGCGCGACAGCTACTTCGACACCGTCACGGACGCGAATCGTCAGCGGGTGCAGATTCATTTGCCCAATCCGTACTACCCTCCCAAGCGTTTCGTCTTTCCGCACATCGAGCGCATGATGAAAGTCCGCGGGCCGAACGGCGCCATGAAAATTGAGCCGGCTTACGAGGAGCCCCGGCGCGCCCTCTTCGGCATCCGCTCCTGCGACGTGGCCGGGCTGTGGCACCTGGACCGTTTCTATCTCGGCCGCGACTTCCGGGATGTCTATTACGAGAAGCGCCGCAAGAATCTCTTTTTGGTGAACATGGTCTGCACCGACCCGGCGCGCGACATCGGCGAGGACTGCTTTTGCCTGTGCGCCGACACCGGTCCGGCGGCCCGCGACCATTTTGATTTGCAGCTCATGGACCTGGGCGGCGGTGAATTCATGGCCGTGGCCGGCACGCCCGCCGGCGAAGAACTTTTCTCCGAGCCGATTTTCCGCCAGGGCACGGCCGCGCATCTGGAACGCCGCCGCGCCATTCTGGCCGACGTGCGCAAGCAGTTCCGCACCACCACGAGCTGGTTTCCGGCCACCGTCCGCTATGTTTCGCAGGGCACGATCCTGGAAAAGACCTGGGAGGAAATCGGCAACCGCTGCCTGGAATGCGGCGGCTGCACTTATGTCTGTCCCGCCTGCACCTGTTTCACCGTTTCCGACCGCCAGGTGGGGCCGGAGGAAGTCGAGCGCGTGCGGATTTGGGATTCCTGCGGCCTGAGCGGCTTCACGCGCATGGCCGGCGGTTTCAATCCCCGGCGCGCGGTGCATGACCGCCGCAACCGCCGCCTCTTCCGCAAGCTGGCGCAGTACTTCATCGAGCGCGAATTGGCCATGGCCTGCGTCGGCTGCGGCCGTTGCGCCGCCGTTTGCCACGGCGACATCGGCATGCCCAGCGTGGTCGAAATGATCCGGCGCGCCGCGCCGGAGACAGCCCAAAATGAACCCGCCCGACACTGAAAACATTTATCTGCCGAAGCTGGCGGTCCTGGACCGGGTGGTGGACGACATCCCGGAGGTGAAGACCTTTTATTGGCGGTTCGAGGAGGAGGCGGCGCAGGCGCAGTTCAAACACTTCCGCCCCGGACAATTCGCCCAGATTTCCGTCTTCGGCGTGGGCGAATTCCCGGCCTCCCTTCCCCCCAGCCCCACCGAGGAGGAAACCTTCTTCACCATCCGCCAGGTCGGCAGTTGCACCTCCGCGCTCCATCAACTCAAGCCCGGCGGCAAGTTCGCCGTGCGCGGCCCTTACGGCAATGGTTTTCCGATGCAGGATTACGCCGGCATGAACCTCACCTTCGTCGCCGGCGGCATCGGCCTGATTCCCTTGCGTTCCTGCATTGTCTATGCGCTCGATCACCGCGCGCAATACGGGCGCATCCAGGTTTTTTACGGCGCAAAAACCCCCGGCGAACTGATGTACCTGCCCGATTTGCGCGCGTGGGAAAAGTCCGGCGCGATGGAGTGTCACCTCACGGTGGACCGCGCCGCCAACGGCTGGAACGGTCACGTCGGCGTCGTCGGCAGTCTTTTCCAGAAGAGCGGCGTGGACGTGCCGGTGGACAACACCATCGCCTTCGTCTGCGGCCCGCCGGTCATGTTCCGCTTCGTCATCAAGGACCTGCTCGCCCTCGGTTTCAAGGAGCGCCACATCGTCTCCACGCTCGAGCGTTACATGAAATGCGGCGTGGGCAAGTGCGGCCATTGTTGCATCGGCGTCGCCTATATCTGCGTGGACGGTCCTGTGTTCACCTACGAACAAATCAAAAAACTTGGGGAGGACATCTGATGGCCGGCTTGCGCGAACAAATTCAGTCCTCTCTTCGCGGCCGCGTCTGTTTCATGGGCCTGGGCAACGTGGACGGCGGCGACGACGGCTTTGGGGTGCGGCTGGCGGAAGCGCTCGCCCGCGCCGGGGTGCCCGACGTGGTCATCGCCGCAACCGCCCCCGAGCAACTGGCCGGCCGTTGTGTTGACAATGGGTTCGACCATCTGGTCTTCCTCGATGCCGTGGACTTCGGCGCCGCGCCCGGCTCGGTGGTCTTCCTGAATTCACGGGAAATGGCCGCGCGCTTTCCACAGATTTCCACGCACCACATTTCGCTGGGAATGCTGGCGAAGTACGTTGAAACCGGCGGACGTTCGCGGGCCTGGCTCCTGGGCGCGCAACCGGCGTCCTTGAAACCCGCGACCGCGCTTTCGCCCGCCATCCGTTCGACGCTGGACGTCCTCGCCGAACTGATGGCCAGCGTCGTGAGCGAGGGAATTGCAACATGATGACTCCCGAACAGGCGGTCTTCGCGTCCATCCTCCTCTGCCTCGCCGGCGCGGTGCTGACGTTGCTGGCCGCGCGGAACCGGACGCTGGCGGGCTGGCTCGCCTTTTTGGTGACCGCTGCGACTGCGGCGCTGATCTTCTCCGCCGTGGCGACGGTGCTGGCGGGCGGCGCTTCCGCCCGCTCCAAAGAGTTTTGCGCCCTGCCGGCCATCGGTTTCGGCCTGCGCCTGCACGTGGACGGATTGACCGCGCTGTTCCTGATGCTGGCGGCGTTGATCGCCGTGCCCGCTTCGTTTTATTCCATCGCCTACATGAGGCATTACCGGGATTATGGCGTCGCCCGGTATTATCCTTATTTCCTTTTGTTCCTGGCGGCGATGTACGGCCTGCTCAGCACGACGGACATGATGTGGTTCTTCCTTATTTTCTGGCAGATGATGACGCTGCCCGGCTACGCGCTCATCCGTTTCGAGCACAAAATACCGGGCAACATTCGCGCGGCCAACAAATATCTGCTGATGATGCAAATTGCCTGCGCGGCAACCCTCATCGGCGCGGAGATTCTGGCCGACGCGGGCGCGTCCGCAAATGCGGGCGGCGGAGTGAAGTACGACTTCGACACCGTGAGCGCGGGTCTGCCGGTGTTGTTGCACACGCGGCCCGTCCTTACGGCGCTGGCGTTCGGGCTGTTCCTGGCGGGTTTTGGCATCAAGATGGGCATGTGGCCCTTCGGGCAGATCTGGCTGCCGGACGCGCACCCGGCGGCGCCATCGCCGGTGAGCGCGATGCTTTCCGGAGTCATGATCAAGACCGGGGTGTATGGCCTCATGCGCTGTTTCCTGTGGCTCGTGCCGGCGGAGGCGCAGGCCGGCTTTCCCCTGGCGCGCTGGGGTTTGGTGGTGGCGGTGTTCGGGACGATCTCGCTTTTCACCGGGACCATGCAGGCGCTCAAGCAGGAGCAGACCAAGCGCCTGCTCGCGTTCCACAGCATCGGCCAGGTCGGCTACATCCTGCTCGGTTTGGGGGCCTGCATGGCATTGCTGCCGGCCGCGGGACCGGAGGCCGCGGCGCTCGCGGCCCTGGGCATGACCGGAGCGCTCTTTCACACCCTCAATCACGGCGTTTTCAAGGCGCTGCTCTTCCTGAACGCCGGCTCCATGCTCCACGCCACCGGCACGCAGGACCTGAACAAAATGGGTGGCTTGCTCAAATACATGCCTCTGACGGCCGCCACGGCGCTGGTGGCTTCCCTGTCCATTTCAGGCGTTCCGTTGTTCAACGGCTTCGCCAGCAAATGGAGCATTTACGTGGCGGCCGTGCAAGGAGGCGGCGTGGCCGGCTATCTGCCCGTCTGCGCCGCCATTGCCATCCTCACCAGCGCGCTGACCCTGGCGTCGTTCGTCAAGTTTTTTGGCGCAAGTTTCCTGTCGCGGACGAGCGCGATGGTGAAGGAGAAGGCCGCCGGCCGGCGCCGGCTGGAGGTCGGCATGACGATGCAAATTCCCCAATTGTTCCTGGCGCTGATCTGTCTGCTGCTGGGGATTCTGCCGGCCATTGCTTATGGCCTGATTCTGAGGGCGCTGGCGGCCAGTCCCCATGGTTTTGGCCAGGCCCTCGGCGGCGCTTTGCCTCTGCCCGAAAACCTCTGGGCCGGCCTCTCCGGCTTCGAGTCGCGTTCGGTTTTCGTTCCGCTCGCCTTGGTGGCCGTCCTTGGGCTGGCGTTTCTTGTGGCCCGGTTTATTTCGAAGTTGGGTGCCGCGCCGCGCCGCGCTGCGGTTCCCTGGCTGTGCGGTTACGCGCGCGAAGCGGAATGCAACCGTTATGTGGCGCACGGCTTTTACGGCGAGATCAAGCGTTATTTCCGATGGCTCGGCGGCGCGCCCGTCCCGCCGGCGGCGAAACCCGGCGACCTGAAGGAACACTGAATGATTGCGCGCGAAAAACTGGATCAATTGGAGGCAAGGTTCGGCCCCGTCATCCGGCGGGCCGATCTCCCCTCCGATCGCTGCCTGTTCGTTTTCGTGGAAGCCTCCGCGTTGAAGACGGTGTGTCGGCACGTTTTTCGCGAGCTGGATGCCCGCTATGTCACCAGCATTGGCGCCGATGACCGGCCCTTCTCCGGCTCGTTCCTGGTGGCGCACAATTTCGCGTTTGATCGCGACCACCTGCTGTGCGGCATCCTGGCGGACATTCCCGCCGGCGATCCCCGCGTGGACAGCATCTCGGACGTCGTGCCGCCGGCGAATTGGGCCGAGCGGGAATTGCGCGATCTGGTGGGCATCGAACTGGCCGGACATCCCTATCCCAAGCGCCTGGTCCTGCCGGACGGCTGGCCGGAGGGCGTCCACCCGCTGCGGAAGGACGTTCCCTGGAATTTTGTGCCCGCCGGTTTCGATGACGAACGCGAATTCAAGTTCGACGACCCGCCCGAGGGCTGCACGGTCGTGCCTTTCGGCCCGTTTCATCCCACCCTCGATGAACCCGCCCACTTCCGCCTTTACGTGGAAGGCGAGCGGGTGCGCGGGTGCGAATACCGCGGCTTCATGGCCCATCGCGGGATCGAGAAGCTCGCCGAATCCGTGCTCAGCTACAACGACATCCCGATCATGGCCGAGCGCATCTGCGGCATCTGCGGCTGCGTGCATAATGTCGCCTACGCGCAGGCCGTGGAAAGTGCCGCCGCCTTGCAGGCCCCGCCGCGCGCGGAGTATCTGCGCACCATCCTGCTGGAACTCGAGCGCCTGCACAGCCATCTCCTCTGGGTCGGGCTGGCCTGCCACATCGTGGGTTTTGACACGTTGTTCATGCAATGCTTCCGCATCCGCGAACCGGTCATGTGGGTCGCCGAGAAAATCACCGGCAACCGCAAGACCTACGGCCTCTGTGTCATCGGCGGCGTGCGGCGGGATTTGACGGATGAGTTGAAGGCCGAGCTGCAACAGGTGCTCGCCCGTCTCGAAACGGAATGGCGGACAGTGACCGGCGCGGTGTTCAAGGACCGGAACATCCAGCAGCGCACCCGCGGGGTCGGCGTCGCCGACCGCAGGCTCGTCAAGGAGGCGGCGCTCATCGGACCGGTGGCCCGCGCGGCGGGCGTGGAGATCGATTGCCGCCGCGATCATTCCTACGCCGCCTATGACCGCGTGGCCTTCGAGGTCATCACCGCCGCCGACGGCGACGTCTGGTCGCGGCTGGTGGTGCGGGCGCGCGAAGTGTTCGAGTCAATCAAAATCATCCGCCAATGCCTCGACAAAATGGAAAGCGGTCCGGTCCAGTTGGCGCTCAAGGACGAATTGCCCGTCGGCCGGATGGGATTGTCCTCCGTCGAAGCGCCCCGCGGGGAGTGCCATCACTTCGTCATCACCGGCGAGGCCAACCGGCCGCGCCGCTGGCGGGTGCGGGCGCCCACCTATCAGAATCTGCAGGGTGTCCCGGCGATGATCAAGGACCAGCAACTGGCGGACATGACGATTACGCTGGGCAGCATCGACCCGTGTTTCTCCTGCACCGACCGGCTCGAAACCATTGACATCAAATCAGGCGGAGTCAAGGTCTGGTCGCCGGAGGAACTGCTCAAACTGGGGCGAGCCAAGAAAACGGGAAGTTGGCTGATTTGGCATTGATTTTTGGGATGGCCCATGATATTATGCCATATATGACGACGCAACTGACGATTGACAGCGCTGGACGTATTGTTCTGCCCAAGCCGATACGGAAGGAATTGGACATTGGCCCCGGTGACTTGCTGGAGTTGGAAAATGTCGGCGAACGCATCACCCTTCGCCCGGTTCGCGGCGGGGCGCCGCTCGCCAAGGAAAAAGGCGTGTGGGTCTTCCGCACCGGCCAGCCTTTGGCGGCTTCCGTTACCGATGATCTGCTGGAACAAATTCGGGGGGAGCGCGACAAGCAGAATCTCGCCACACTCGAATGAAGGCATTTTTGGATACGTCGGTGCTGGTTCCGGTTTTTTACGGCGACCATGTGCATCATGCCGCCAGCTTGGACCTCTTCACCAAGTTTCCCCAAAAGGATGTTTGCTGCGGGGCGCATAGTCTCCTGGAGGTGTATTCCACGCTGACCCGGATGCCCGGCAAGCATCGCATCAGCAGCGAGCAGGGGATGCTTTTCATCACCAACATTCGGGAGCGGCTGACCATTGTGACGCTGAGCGCAGACGATTACGGGGATATGCTCCAAAAATTCACGTCCATCGGCATTGTGGGCGGCGCCATCTACGACGCTTTGCTGGCCACCTGCGCCCTCAAGGCAAAAGCGGAAACGCTCTTTTCTTGGAACATCCGCCACTATGGGCAATTCGGCCCGGAGGTGACGCGCATCCTAAGGACGCCGTGACGTGTGCGCCATATCGAGTCGTTGCTAAATGGAGTTTGACTCTCAACTCCATGACATTCTGCAATCGGCGAATTTATCGGTGAAGGACTTATATGAATCGTGAGCTGATATGGAGGATTGCGGGCGGGCTGGCCAACGTTGGCGCGGTCCTGCTCGTTGCGCCGTTCTGCGAAGGGTTGCTGCGGAAGGTCACGGCGCGCCTGCAATCGCGCCGGGGACCGCCCCTCTGGCAGCCCTACATTGACCTGCTCAAGTTGCTCGGCAAGGAGGACATTGAATCGGGCGAATCGCCGGCCCTGCAGCGGTTTGTCGCCTGGCTCTCGCTGGCGGCGGTCTTGACGGTCGCCTGCCTGGTGCCGATGGGTTTTCCCGCGCCCATGAACGGGGCGGGCGACGTGATTCTGCTCATTTACCTGCTGACCCTGTGCGGCATTGGCACGTTGCTCGGCGGACTGGCGGCGGGCTCCACTTATTCGCTGCTCGGCATCGGGCGCGAGATGATGGCGATGATCGCCCTGGAACCGTTGTTTGCCATCGCCCTTCTCGTCGGCGCGGTTCATGTGGGATCGTTCCGGCTCGACGCCGTCTTGAACGGCTCGGTCTATGCGGCGGCGGGCATTCCGTGGTCGGGTCTGATCCTGCTGGTGGTGATGGTGCTCTCCTTTCAGGCGTTTGTGCAACGGGTGCCCTTTGACATGTCCGCGGCGGAGACGGAAATCATGGAAGGGCCGTTGATGGAATACTCCGGTCCCAAGCTGGCCCTGTTCAAGTACGCGCAAATGGCGCGGCTGGTCATTCACAGCGGGTTATTCGTCGCGCTGTTTGCGCCCTGGGGATCGGGACTGGCCTTCCCGCTGGGCTGGCTGCTGTTCTGGGCCAAAGTGCTGGCGTTGGTGCTGCTGGTGACGGTCGTCGCCGCGACGCATGCGCGCTACCGGATTGACCAGGCCATTCGTTACTTCGCCGGATTGCTGGCGGTGGCGTTCGCCGCCCTGGCGCTGGCGGGTTACGGACACTGATGGAGACACGTTCATGTCCATGATGAGCAAATTCAAAGAAGCGATGGTCGGCCTCAAGGCCGGCTGCGTGACCCTGGATTATCCGGCGCAACCGCGGCCCGTGGCGAAGAACTTCCGCGGCCGGCCCATCTTCGATGCCCAAAAATGCATCGGCTGCGCCGGCTGCGCCAACAACTGTCCGGCGCGCGAAATCCTCGTCTTCGATGTCTGCCAGGAAATTCGCATCCTGAAATACCTGGGCCGGCGTTGCACCTACTGCGGACGCTGCGCGGAGGTTTGCCCGGAGAAGGCCATCACCATGAGCCAGGAGTTCGAGACGGCCACCGACAAAATCGGCGACCTGCGGCAGCGGCTGGATTTGTTTATGAGCACCTGCCAGCGGTGCGGACGTTGTTTCAAGGAAAGTTCGCCGCTCGAACAGTTGAAGCTCAAGGGCTACCGCTTTGATGATCTGGACAACGAACGGTGGATTTTCCGCTCCCGCGCCTACCTGGAAAGCGAGCCGGTGGTGGATGACATCAAGATCGAACTGGACTGAACCGCGATGCTGAAGAATCTTTGCCAGAAAATGTTCGGACGGTCGCTGTGGGTTTACCACGCCAACAGCGGCGGCTGCAACGGCTGCGACATCGAGGTGCTCAACGTGCTCACCCCCTACTATGACGTCGAGCGTTTCGGCATCAAGCTGGTCGGCTCGCCAAGGCATGCGGATGTGATGCTTTGCCAGGGGCCGGCCATGCGCGCCACCGCCCGCGCCTTGCGGTGCGCCTACGACGCGATGCCGGCGCCGAAGCTGGTCTTTGCCATCGGCGGCTGCGCCTGCGGCGGCGGCATCTGGCACGACTCCTACCCGGTGCTCGGTCCGGTGGAAAAAGTCATCCCGGTCAACTTTTACATTCCAGGCTGTCCGCCCCGGCCTGAAGCCATCATCTTTGGCGTGGCGGTGGCTGTCGGGTTGGTGGACAAAAAAGTGGCGCCGGTCGAGTTCAAGGAACTGGAGCTGCCCATTCCGCGCTACCACCCGGCTGACCTGCGCGGCCGGGGTGAAATGGTGGTTTACGAAAAAGCGGAGAAGATTTAGATTCATGCACGAGTATTCGATCATGCAAAGCGCGCTCCATCAGGCCTTGCGCGAAGCCCGGCTGGCCGGGGCCGCGCGGATCCATGAAATCCGGCTGCGCATCGGGGTCCTCAGCGGTGTCGTGCCCGACGCGCTCCGGTTCGCGTTCGAGGTCCTCACGCCCGGAACGGCCGCCGAAGGCGCGCTGTTGACGATCGAGGAGGTGCCGGCGCGATTCTGGTGCGCCACGTGCCGCCGGGAGTTTGTCTCCGCCAATTTGTTTGCCGAGTGCCCCGATTGCCGCAATCCCAGCAACGAACTTCGCGCCGGCCGGGAACTGGAATTAAGCTCAATGGAGGTGGACCATGTGTAACGAATGCGGCTGCGGTTTGTCCGCGGGAGCGCCGGTGACCGTTTCCGGCCATGACCACCCTGCCCCTGGCGCTCACGAGCACCTCCACGATCATCCGCACCATCATCATTCGTCCGAACCCGGCGCGGAAGAACACCAGACGCTGGACTTGCGGCGCGCCATCCTGGAGAAGAACGACCGCCTGGCCGAGCGCAACCGCGGCTTCTTCCGGGCGCGCGGGATTCTGGTCCTCAATGTCCTCTCCTCTCCCGGCTCGGGCAAAACGACCCTCATTCGCGAAACCATCCGCCGGCTCGGCCCGCGCCTGAAAACGGCCGTCATTGTCGGCGATCTGGCCACCGACAACGACGCCCGCCGCCTGCGCGATTCCGGCGCGCCGGTCGTTCAGATCAACACCGGCACCGTCTGCCATCTCGAAGCGGACATGGTGGCCCGCGCCTGGAAGCAACTGGACACGGCCAAGCTGGACCTCCTCATCATCGAGAACGTCGGCAACCTCGTCTGCCCGGCCAGCTATGATTTGGGCGAGGACCTGCGCGTCGTGCTCTTGTCCGTCACCGACGGCGAGGACAAGCCGCTGAAATATCCGCCCGTATTCCACACTGCCCACGCCGTCATCATCAGCAAGGTCGATCTGGACCGGGCCTGCGACTTCAACCGCGAGGCGGCGACGGCCAATATCCGGCACATCGCCCATCACGCGCGGTTGTTCGAGATTTCCGCCAAGGCCGGCACCGGGATGGATGACTGGTGCGACTATCTGATCCGGCAGCACGAAGCCGTGAAAGGGCGCGACCCGCTGGCTTCGTAGCAAATTCCTTCCAGCAGGCGATTTGCCAAGGGATTAGACTTGGGTTTCGCAGGTTTTTGGCAAACCTGCTCAGAACGGAAACGATCATATGCGAGTGAAAAGTTCACGGCATTCGAAAATCACTGGTGACTTCGGTGAATCAATTGTACTGTATCTGCTGTCTCGACACGGCTTCGAATGTGCCCGGGTTGATCACACAGGAATTGATCTGATAGCGCGGCGACCAAATTCCCGCGAGGTGCTCGGGATTTCGGTCAAGAGTCGAAGCCGTGAGGCTGGGACTGAAAACACACACCTCGCATTGCCGCATGAAGGCTTTGACAAAGCCAAGGCCGCGTGTGATGCGTTTCACTGTACTCCTTTCTTTGCGCTCGTCATTGATGCTGGCGAACGGATACGCGTGTTCCTGCTTTCACTCCGTCATTTGCAGAAGCTATTTCCGGGTGGGCGTAAAGTTTCGGCATGGCAGATGTCCGATAGGTTTTTGAGGAAGTATTACGCTGACCCGCAAATCAATATCTTTGAGTTCTCAGCGCATGCTCAAAAGTGGTTTTAGGCGGATAACTTCGAATGTACCCTCAGACCTCCTCGTCATGGGAGATGTGGCGAAAGCCGAGTATGAGTGCTGGGCTCAGTTCGTCACCATTTTCAAGCATTTACCGAAGTACAATGACAAGAAAAACGCGACGAAGTTCGGGCAGTCGCCGTCATAGGGTCAAACCGGAATGGCGTAGGGGACTACGCTTTGACCAGTTGGATGACAACGTTTTTGCCCAGGGCGTGCGCGACGCGTTTGATGGTGGAGAGGCGCACGTCTTCGGCATGATTCTCCAGCCGCGAGATGGCGGACTTTCTCGTCTTGGTGCGTTGCGCGAGGTCTTCCTGCGTGATGCCCGCCCGCTCGCGAGCTTGTCGCAGGAGAACGCCTACTTTGAATTCCTGGTAGCCGCTCTCAAAATTTTCGGCGAATTTTTTGTCGGTGCGTTTGCGCCGGCTGATGTATTTGTCGAGGTCGTTTTTCATCGTCTTGTTCTCCGGTTCAAGTAATCGCGCCGCCGCTGGGCGGCGAGTTCGATTTCCCGGTTGGGTGTTTTCTGTGTCTTCTTCGCAAATCCGTTGGTCAAGATGATCAGGTTGCCCGCGTCCCAAAAGCCCAGCAGCCGGAACGCATCGCCGCCAAACTCCGCGCGGACTTCCCAAAGATCGTCAGTGCCTTCAAGTTTCTTCAAGTATTGCTTCGGCACCAGCGGCAGTTCCTTCACCAATTTGAGCACCCACGCCACTTTCTGTGCCTGCTTGGGGCCGAGACCATCGAGAAATTCTTCCACCGGGCAATCGCCACCGGCGGAGCGGTAGAATTGAATCTCGCGCATTGCCGGGAAGTTAGCGTATTTGTGAACTTGCTGTCAAGGCTGATCAGGCTGTGAAATATCGCGGTCCACTGGATCGTGACCGTCGTCCGCTCCCGCAAAGCGCATGGCCGTGGCCAGCTTGCCAGGATCGGTCTTGGCCCGCTTCCGCAACTCGCTCTCGTTCCACCCCGGCCGTTTCAATTCCGTCGCAATGATCCGTTCCGCCTTCGCTTCCGGCGCTTCCCGCCGCAGGTCGCTCGCGCTTCAGTTCTTTAGCCGGTAATAACCCTGGCCCGCCAGTGGATAGACGATCACTTGATTCTGCAGGTTCGTGACCACAGGCGTGTTAGTCACATAAGTCCAATTGGTCGCGCTCAGGTCCGGTTTCTGCTGCAATTGATAGCCGGCCATCGGCCACGGCCAAGTGATCACGACGTTGGTCTCCCCAAGCACGGGGGTCAACCACGGATGCGGCATTGAGGTGACGATTTGGTCAAGAACGGTGTAACCATTGGCCGTGGTTGTTCCTTCCGACGAACAGGCCACAAAACCGCCGCCGTCCGCTGAAGAGGCGACCGCCATCCAGAGTTCCGCAGGCACATTGTTCGAGACCCAGGTCACGCCTGAATCGCTCGAAGTGTAAATCGGACCGGGAGTGGTAATGCCAAAGCCGCTTGGATTGACGGCCGCCACTAATTTGGTTCCATCCGCTGAAGAGGCGATGGCATTCCAAACTTCAATGGGCGCATTGGTTTGTTGCGTCCAGTTGGTTCCCCCATTGGTGGAAGTATAGATTCCGCCCCCGACAGCCACCGCCGCCAATTTCGTTCCATCCGCAGACGAAGCCAGCGCCCCCCACCAGATGGCAGGCTCATTGGTTTGTTGCGTCCAATTGGTGCCGGAATCGGTCGAGGTGTAAAAGCTGCCGTTGCCGCCGGCGTCTGCCACCAGCCGGGTTCCATCCGCGGAAGAGGCAAGGCCATTCCAATTCGTTGCCGGCGCGCTGGTCAGCATCCATGTATTTCCTGAATCGCTGGAAGTGTAAATGTTAATGGGTCCCGGCTGTCCCGTCTGCCCCACCGCCGCCAATCTCGTTCCGTCGGCTGACGAAGTGAGAAACATCCAATAACACTGTGGCGCGCTGGTTTGGGTAAATGTCACCCCCGAATTTGTCGAGGTGAAAATATAACCGTCATAGTTTTGCGCCCCCGCCACTTTCGTTCCGTCCGCCGAGCAAGCAACGCAAGTGAAGCCGATATTCTGGGTGGTTTCCGTCCAACTGGCTCCTGAATTCGCGGAGACGTAAACCGACCAGGTCGGGTATCCGCCGGCCGCCACCAATTTTGTTCCATCGGCCGAAGAGGCGACAGAAATCCAGTTTACATCCGTGGGCGCGCTGGTGCCCGACCAGGTTTGCGCGGCCGCGTGCCGCCCGCCGGCGGACAACGCCAGGGACGTGGCCGCAAGGAATCGCAGGGCTTTCACTATTTTCATAGGTTCGTTTTTTGGTTTGCGGGAGACGGTTTAAAGAGTCTCCAGATTGTTTTTGGGTCTGCGGGACTTTTGGGGGGTGATTTTGGGGATCATTCGGGTTTTTGCAAGCCTTTTCCGACAGTTTTCTTGACGTCTGTCCAGCGGTCAAACCGTACTATTGGCTTGTTCATGTTCGTTTCGCCATCGGTTCAAGACCGCATTGACCGTTTGGCGGGTGCCTGTGTGCAATCGGGCCGCGATCCACTGGATTCGTTGCAAATTCCTTCCGGCAGGCGGCTCAGCCACCGCGCGACACCCGCCGGTTGCCGTGCAATTGCCGCGCCGCCGCCAGAACCCGCAGGGCGATTGGCCGGAGAACTCGACGCAGCGCAGGGGTCATGCTATCTCCGACGGTGAACGGGTCTTTGACTTCGATAGCGAATATCTTTACCCGGCCTGGAACCGGCAAACCCAACTGCCGGCCAAGCGCCACTATTTCCCCAACTCCTAGAAAATGCGGAGACACAATCGACAGGATTTTGAGCTGGCCGCCGTCGAATTCATGGAGAAAGCCGGGGGGCGCCTGTCGTGTCTGCACGGCGTCCACTAAAATCAAATCGGCGAAGCCCACGATGTGATCCAGAAGGGCCAGCCCCATTTCAGAGGTTTCCTGAACCTCGATTCCGTCGGAGTCGGAGAGGTGGCGTCTGATTTCACGGGCGACATTCAATCCCACCGCATCGTCGCTCAGGATGTCGTTGCCCAAACCGAGCACCAGGACCGGTTTCGTCCGGGGCGGCGCTTTTCCCGGCAGCACGTGAGGCGAAGACGCTTCCATGATGCCATCTCGATTCCTTGCTAGCCGAGCTTGAGGGAGGCGGGTTGAACCAATTGCCGGAGCAGGTTTCGCCGGGGGTCGTAGATGCTCACACAGAGCGGCAGGTGGCCGGGCAGGGAGTGAGTGGCGCAGCCGAAACACGGATCATAGGCGCGGAACGCCATCTCCACCATGTTCAGCAGCCCCTCGCTCACGTTGCCTTTCTTGATGAGGCCCTTGGCGGCCTTCTCCACGCTCATGGCGATGCGGGCGGCGTTGTTTTGCGTGGCGACGATCAGGTTGGCCTTGGTGATGAGGCCCTGGCCGTCCGTCTCGAAATGATGATAGAGCGTGCCGCGCGGGGCCTCGACCACTCCGACCCCGACGCTCGGCTTGGCGCTCGGAATGACGCGGAGGTCCGTGCTGGTAATTTCCGGGTCGTTGAGCAACTCGACGATGCGTTCGGCGGCGTAAATCATTTCGACGACGCGCGCCCAATGGTTGGCCAGCGTGTGATGCACGGGCTTGCCGCCGAGGGTATTAAAAAATTCCTCGCAAGCCTTCTGCGCCTGCGGCGTGGCCATCCCGTCGGCCACGTTGAGGCGCGCCAGCGGCGCCACCGCGTAAACGCTGCTCTGCGGTCCTTCCTCGAATCCGTGCCAGCCCAGCGGCTTGAGAAAACAGAACTTCACGTAACTCCACGGCTCGACGTGTTCGGCCACAAAGTCGCGATACTGCCGGGCGGGAAACTTCGCATACTCCTTGCCGCTGGCATCCACCACCCGCACGAGGCCGTCGTAGAAGTTCACCCGGTTCTGCGCGTCCACAAGGCCCATGTAGTAAGTCCGGTGGGTGTAGGCGTCCGACGTGATGAGCTTCACATAGTCGGGATTCTTCAAAACGATGTCCTTGAAGACCTGCAGCGTGAACAAGGCGAAGTCCAGCGTGTCTTTGGCCAGCGCTTGGAACGGCGGCAGGTCCTCCGGCTTGAGTCCCTTGGACACGCCGCCGGGCAAGCCCAGCACAGGATGAATCACCTTGCCGCCGAAGTAAGCGATCAGTTCGCGCAAGCGGCGGCGCATGGAAATGACTTTTTTGCCGACTTCGATCCCGACCTTCTGGATGACGCCCACCACGTTGCGCTGTTCCGGCGGCGCTTGCGGCCCGACAATGAAGTCCGGGCCGCCAAGGATGTAAACGTGCAGGGCATGGTCCTCCATCACAAAGGTGTTATAGACCAGCTCGCGAATCTTGCGGGCGGCGGGCGGCGGTTCAACCTGGTAAAGGTCATCGAGCGCCTTGGTCGCGGCCATGTGGTGGGCGGTGGGGCAAACGCCGCAGATGCGGCTGGTTATCTGGGGCATCTCCTCCGCGGGCCGGCCCAGGCTGAAGACCTCGAAACCGCGCAACTCGGGGATTTGCAGGTAAGCGCGCTCCACGTCGCCGGCGTCATCCAGGAAAATGTCAATCTTGCCGTGGCCTTCCAGGCGGGTAATCGGGTCAATCGTCACGCGACGGCGCGCGGTTTGAGCGGCGGCGTTGGCGCGCGCGCCGGCCTCGTTCCAAACTTTGGTGGTGTCGGGGTTCATGGCGTCTCCTGGGCGGCTTCAAGCGGCAGGCTCACCTTGCGCCGCAGCAAACTCTTGGCCAGTCCGTAGCGGTAAAACGTGCCCACTGGGTCAGGGATGCCGGCCAGGATGCCGGGGATGTCCTTTTCATCCTTCGCGGCCACGTTGGCGCACAGGGAGGAGAGGATTTTCGCGCCCTGATCGCGCACGCGCGAAGTTGGCCCGAAACACCCGGTGCAGGGCATGTTGCCGCCGGGACAAACCGCTTCGCAGCCGGCGCGCGTGGCGGGACCCATGCAGACGACGCTTTGCGCCAGCAGGCAGAGATTGGGGTCGAGCGCGACCTGATGCGGACGCTTGAACTCGGTGAAGCTCAAGTCAGCGGGTTTGCTCGCCTTGCGCGGGCACTGCTCGCACAGGGCCACGTCGGGCGCCAGCACGCTGCCTTTGGGCGGGAGCTTGCCTTCCAGCAACGCGCCGATGGCCGCTTGGGTGATTTTGGGCGTGGGCGGGCAGCCGGGGATATAGAAGTCCACGTCCACCACCTGGTCGAGCGCGCGGACGACGTTGCGAAATTGCGGCAACGTCACGGTGTGGCCGTTGTTCTGAACCGAAGTCTGCGGCCGCGTCTTCGCCTCGTTCACCACCGTTGGCGCTTCCTCATAGACGTAACGGAGCAGTTGCCCGCGCGAAAATTGATTGGCCAAACCGGGAATGCCGCCCAGTTGCGCGCAAGCGCCGTACGCGATGAGGTATTGGCTCTTGCGCCGGAGCAAATGCGCCATCTCCTCCTGCTCGCTGGTGCGGATGGCGCCGTTGAGCAGCGTCGCCACGATGGACCTGTCCGGCATCGCCTCGACATGCTTCTTTTTGAAATCCATCGCCACCGGCCAGAAGACAATATCCACGGCCTCGATCACGCCGAGGATGTCCTCCGCAAAATCCACGATGGTTTCTTCGCAACCACCGCACGAGGCGCACCAGTAGAAGCAGATTTTGGGCTTATCAGGCATGGGCCACCTCCGGCGCGGCGCGTTGCTCCGCCAACGGGCCGTGGCCCGCCGGCTCGGCGGGAAGCGTCATTTCGCCGTCCCAATCCTTGCGGCGTTGCGGCAGGTTGAGCGGCCCCAGCGCGCGGACTTGCGCCACCATGTCGTTAATGACGGTTTTGACCCGTTCGCCCTCCGAGGCGGAGATCCATTCCAACCGCACACGCTGGTCTTCGACGCCCATATCGCGCAAGAGGCGCTGGAGCATTTGAAAGCGGCGCACGGTCTTGTAGTTTCCCTCGACATAGTGGCAATCGCCCAAATGACAGCCGCCAATGAGCACGCCGTCCGCCCCCTGGGTCAGCGCCTCCAGAATGAACTGCGGGTCCACGCGGCCGGAGCACATGAGCCGGATGACGCGGACGTTGGGCGCGTACTTGAGCCGCGACACGCCGGCCAGATCGGCGGCGGTGTAAGTACACCAGTTGCAGAAGAACGCCACGATGCGCGGCTGCCAATTCGGGTCAGACATAACTCAGCACTCCTTCGATTTCGGCGAAGATTTCCTCGTCCTCGAACAAATTCTGCTTGATCGAACCGCTCGGACAGGCGGCCACGCACGTGCCGCAGCCTTTGCACAGCGCCTCGTTGAGCTGCGCCTTCTGCTTCGCCTCGTCGAATGTAATCGCGGTGTAGGGACAGAGCGGGATGCATGATTTGCAGCCGGAACAATCGGCTTCGACGATGTAAGCCGTGTTCGGTTCCTGTTCGATATAGCCCTTGTCAATCAGCGCCATCGCTTCGGCGGCGGCGGCGCCCGCTTGCGCGATGCTGTCGGGGATGTCCTTGGGACCCTGGCAGCAGCCGGCGATGAACACGCCGTCGGTGAACGTGCTGACGGGCGCCAGCTTGGGGTGTTTCTCCAGGAACCAGCCTTCCGTGCCGCAACTCATGTTGAAGAGCCGCCGCACCTCCTGCGCGTCGGCCTGCGGCTCCATGCCCACGGCGAGCACGATCATGTCCACCGGAATCCGCCGCACGAAACCCGCCAGCGTGTCCTCCACGCGGATGACCAGCTTGCCTTCTTCTTCGGACGCCAGCGCCCAGTCCGTTACTTCGGCCACGCGGCCGCGCACGAACTGGATGCCTTCCCTGAGCGACTTGTCGTAGAACTCCTCGCAGCCTTTGCCCGGCGCGCGGATGTCCATGTAGAACACGGTCACGTCCGCGTCGGTGTGTTCCCGCACCAGTTGCGCCAGTTTCATCGAGTGCATGCAACAGGTGCGCGAACACCACCGGTTGGTCTTCAGGTCGCGCGACCCGACGCACAAGATGAATCCGACCGACTTCGGATGACGGCCATCGCGCAGGACGATTTCACCCGCCGTCGGGCCGGAACTGGTGACCAGCCGCTCCAGTTCAATGGACGTGACGACGTTCGGATACAGGCCGTAGCCGTATTGGGGAATCCGCTTGGCATCGAAGAGTTTGAAGCCCGTCGCAAGGATGATGTTGCCGACTTTGATTTCGACCAGCTCCTCTTTCTGGGTGAAGTCAATCGCTTGCCGGTCGGCGCAGGCCTCCAGGCACGTCTTCTTGCACTTGCCCGTCTTGAGCTGAAGGCAGCGTTCCGGGTCAATCAGCACGACCTGCGGCACGGCTTGGGGGAAGGGGATGTAAATGGGCTTCCGCTTGCTCAGGCCGACGTTGAATTCGTCGGGGAACTTGGGCGCTTTGAAGACGCACGCCTCGATGCACTCCTGGCAGCCGACGCACAATTCCTCGTTCACATAACGAGGCTTGCGCTTGACCGTGACCGTGTAATTGCCGACATAGCCATCGACCTTCACCACCTCCGAGTAAGTCCACATCGTGATGTTTTCGTGGGCGCGGACGGCGGACATCTTGGGTGTGAGAATGCAGGCGGCGCAATCGAGCGTCGGGAACGTCTTGTCGAACTTCGCCATGTGCCCGCCGATGCTCGGCTCGCGTTCGACCAGGAAAACCTTCTTGCCCGCGTTGGCCACCGTGATGGCCGCGTGAATGCCCGCGATCCCGCCGCCCACCACCAGCACGTCGGGGTGAATCGGAACCCGCGTCGTCTCCAGCGACCGATGAAAACGAACGCGGGCAATGGCGGCCCGCGCCAGCGACTTGGCTTTGGCCGTGGCTTCGGCGTGGTCGGTATGCACCCACGAATCGTGCTCGCGGATGTTGACCATCTGGAAATAGAACGGGTTCAGTCCGCCCGCGGCCACGGCGTTGCGGAAGGTGTGCTCGTGCAGCAACGGCGAGCACGACGCCACGACGACGCGGTTGAGTTTGTGCTCGCGGATGTCCTGCTGGATCAACTCCTGCCCCGGGTCGGAGCACATGTACTTGTAGTCGCGCGACACGACCACGCCGGGAAGTTTGGCGATGTCTTGCGCCACGGCGGGGCAATCCACCAGGCCCGCGATGTTGTGCCCGCAGTGGCAGATGTAGAAGCCGATGCGAACGGCGCCATTCCTGTTGTTCGTGTTCATACTGTGGCGGGTTCGGCTGGCAATGGTTTCATGGGAACAAAGTTGCGCTGCAATCCGAGTTGTTTCGGCGACAGGCCGAAGGCCAGTCCCATCAATTGCGTGAAATAGACCGTCGCGATGCGCGTCGGCCCCCAGCGCCGGTCAATCTGGTCGTGATACGCGTCCAGGTTGAACTGGCAAAGCGGACAGACCGTGGCGATCACGTCCGCCCCGCGGCGCACGGCTTCCTTGAGCAGAATGTAGGTCAGGCGCAGCCCGGCTTCCGGGACCGTGCCGGTCAAACTCCCGCCGCAACACTTGGTCTTGAGCGGGTAGGGAACGACCTCCGCCCCGAGTGTGGCCAGCAGCCTGTCCATCGTCGTGGGGTTCCACGCGTCGTCGAACGTCGCGTAAGGGCGCACCACCTGGCAGCCGTAGTAGGGCGCCACTTTCAATCCCTTCAGGGGGCGGACGACCTTTTCCTTGATGACGTCCAGTCCCACGTCGTGAACGAGCACGTCGAGCGGATGGCGCACCGGCACCTTGCCGCTGTACGTGAGATTGGCGCCGCTCAGGGCGCGCCCGACGGCCGCGTTGATTTCGGGAAAGTCGGCGATGTTGTGCTTGGTCTTGTTGAGCACCAGATAGCAGGCGCTGCAGGGCGTCAGGAGATCGTGCGGACCGGTTTTCTCGGCGATGGCCAGATTGCGCGCCGCCAGCACCGCCGCCTTGGCCTCGTCCACCGACATGTAGGCCGTGGCGCCGCAGCAGTTCCAATCGTCCAGTTCGACCAGTTGCACGCCGAGGTGCTGCATGACGGGCAGGAGAGATTCCTCGTAAGCGCGGCCCAGCCCGCGGAGCGAGCAGCCGGGGAAGTAGGAGTAGGTCATGCCGCCTCCTTCGGTTTGCCATCACCACTGCCGGCGGTGGCAAGCATCGCGGCCAGTTCGGCGCGCCGTTCGATGCGTTCGTGCCGGATCACAAACCGCCCCGTGCGAATCAATCCCAGCCCCAGCCGCCACGAGCCGAGCACGGCCCGCCAATTGGCCTTGAGGAACAGCCTCATCACGAGCAGCGTCTCGGTGATGCGGCCTTTGCTGCGCACCATCGCGGAGAATTCCTTGGCCAGCACCGGTATCGGGAATCGCTTTGGATAGATGCCGTCCTGGATGGCCCGTTGCTTTAACGCATACATGATATCGGTGATGCGAATCTGGCGCGGGCACTCGACGGTGCAGGCGTAACAGGAGGCGCAAAGCCAGATGGTGTGGCTGCGCAGAACTTCGTTCTTGAAATCGGCCCGCACCAGCGCCATGACCTGGCGCGGCGAGAAATCCATGTAGATGCTCAACGGGCAGGTCCCGGAACAGGTGCCGCACTGGATGCAACTCTGGAGTTGCTCGCAGCCCGACACGCTCATGATCTCCTTCGCAAACCCTCTGACCCGGTCAGCTTCGTATTTGATCGTGCGTTTGATTCGCATCATAAATTGCCTCGGCCTCTGGCTGCGGCCCACGCCTCGGAGCCACGCGACATACCCCCATTACTCTTTCCAGCTAAGTTGACGCCCGGAAGAAAGTCTCACCCTGCGTTGGCAAAGACCGGCCATCTTTTGCGCATCGCACCGGCCCGGATTTGTCGCTTCTGCCCAAAAAAGTCGCTTGACACCACAACCCTTTGTTGTTACGAACGTCTCAGGCTACATTATGTAGCGGTTGACTCGAACTTTATGCGCTGTCCAAAGTGCGGCAATCAGGACGATAAGGTCATCGACTCGCGCGCCTCACGCGAAGGTTCGACCATTCGCCGCCGCCGCCAGTGTTTGCAGTGCGATCACCGCTTCACCACCTACGAAGAGATTGAGCATGAAGGACTTATGGTGGTCAAGCGCGATGGACGACGCGAGGAGTTCTCCAAGGAAAAACTGCTGGCCGGTCTCAAGAAAGCCTGCCAGAAACGCCCGATCAGTCCCAAGGTCATCGAAGACCTCGTGGAACGGATCATGGACGAAATCAGCGACAAATATGAGCGAGAAGTACCCGGCATGGCCATCGGCGAACGAGTCATGGAGGGGTTGCGGGAGATCGATAAAGTGGCCTATGTACGCTTTGCCAGCGTTTACCGTCGTTTTGAAGAGGCGACCGAGTTTGTGCGCGAAGTCAAAAAACTGGAGGCCGATCATGATTCAACTCAAGGCTGATTGCCTGATCTTTCAAACCAACGACGGCGAACAGGTCCCCTGCTCCGCCGAATGGGTCACGCTGGAATTGATGGGCGAAGGAGCGTCCCTGGTGGACCCGGAAGTCGTGCGGCACGCCTCCGCGGCCGTCCTGCATTACTTCAAACATGAATTGCACCGGCAATTTGTCTCGGTGAGCGAATTCGCCATCGCCTTGGAAAAGGTCCTGCGCAGTTTCGGCCTGAGCGTTTATGCGGATTTTGAGGCCGAAGCCGCGGCCCCGAAGGAGCGGCGGGTTTTGGAATCCAACCTTCACCAATTGGCCAGCGCCGCGGTCGCCGAGGGATTCGAGTTGCTTTTCTTCCCCCAATTGCGCCAAGAGCTCCGGCGCCAGATGCAGCGGTCTCCCCACGTCGTCCGCTTTCGCGGCCTGCGCGATTGCGTCAAACACCTGGCCGGCGCCGAGCGCTGGAACCGCCGCTGCCAAAACCTCAACGATCAAATTGTCGATTTCCTCCGCAGTTGCTGGCAAACTGAATCCGCCAGTCAATCCTGTGCCCTCGTGGTGCTATGAGCAAAAATGTCTTCGAGAAAATCATCGACCGCGAAATCCCGGCCGCCATCGTCTATGAAGACGACCTGGTGCTGGCCTTTCGGGACCTTAACCCCAAGGCGCCGGTCCATGTCTTGATCGTCCCGAAGAAGAACATCCCGCGCCTGACCGAAGCCAAGCCGTCCGACTCCCAGGTGCTCGGCCATTTGCTGCTCAAGGCGGCCGAAGTGGCGGGCCAACTGGGCCTGGCCAGCAAGGGCTTCCGCTTGGTCATCAACAACGGGCCGGATGGCGGCGAAACTGTCCCTCATCTGCACTGCCACATCCTCGGTGGCCGCGCGATGGCGTGGCCGCCGGGTTGATGATTACTTTTCTGCATGGCCGGCTGGTTGACGCGCTCCCCACCCAGGTCACGGTGGAAGTCAACGGCGTCGGCTATGAAGTCCTGATCCCTCTCTCCTCATTCGACAAACTCCCCGCCCCCGGCCAGCCCGTCAAACTCTTGACCCACCTGGTCGTGCGCGAAGACGCCCACGTGCTCTACGGCTTCATGAGCGCCGCCGAGCGGGAACTTTTCCGCCTCCTCATCCACAGCGTCAGCGGGATCGGCCCCAAGATCGCCCTCAACATCCTCAGCGGCATCAGCGTCACCGCCTTCCGCGGAGCGGTCGCCGGGAGCGACCTCAAAATGCTTTCCCAAATCTCCGGCGTCGGCAAAAAGACCGCCGAGCGCATTGTCATCGAACTCAAAGACAAAATCGGCCCCGGGGGCGCCCTCGAAGCCCTCAGCGCCCAGCGCGCCCTTTCCGCCGGCGAACAAAAAATCAACGACGCCGTCCTGGCGCTCATCGCCTTGGGCTACAAACCCGCTGAAGCCCACGAGACCGTCCGCGCGACACAGGCGCTGCTGGGACCGGACGCCGGCGTGGAAGAACTGGTGCGCGCCAGCCTGAGGAAAGGAGCATGATGGCGGCAACCCTCAGAAGGTCCTCCGGCATCGTCGTGCCTCATCAACTGCCCTGGCACCGCCAGTTGGTAGCCTTCGCGGCCGCGTCGCTTCTGCGCGTGTGCCTGTGGACCTGGCGCTGTCACTGGAAGGATACCGCCGATTATCCCGAATCCAGAGGCCCGGTCATCTACTGCATCTGGCACAACCGCCTGCCGCTGGCCTTGGCCAGCTACGACGATTACCTCCAATCCAAGTGGCCGGACAGCGGCCTGGCGGCGATGATCAGCGCCAGCCGCGACGGCGGGTTGCTGGCCAGCGTGCTCGAACGATTCGGGGTCCAGCCGGTGCGCGGTTCCACCAGCCGGCGCGGGCCGCAGGCCTTGCTGGAGGCGACGACCTGGATGGAACGCAATTACAGCGTTGCCATCACGCCCGACGGCCCGCGCGGCCCGGTCTATCAGATTCAGGACGGCATCATTCAACTGGCCAAATTGACCGGACGCCCCATCCTTCCGACCTCCAACTTCACGCGCTGGAAGATTCGCCTGAACAGTTGGGATCGGTTTCAGATTCCGCTGCCCTTTGCGCGGTGCGAACTGCGCCACGGCGCGCCCCTCTGGGTGCCGCGCGACGCCTCGGAAGCGGACTGCGAGCAACTCCGCCTCAAACTCGAACAAGCCATGCGCGCCATCACGCGCGACACCTAACCTAAGTTCCTTTTGATTTTGCGTAAGTGCTTGCAAATCAAAGCAACGGCCAGAAAATGTAGCAAGTAATAATTGATTAAATCTCTTGACATACCTATGGTCCCGCTTTATTCTGTAGC
>JBEKYR010000034.1:0-56953 GCA_049510745.1 Verrucomicrobiota bacterium
GCGAAGGGGCGACCAACGCGCTGATTACGATCATCCGCACCAATGGCAACCTTGGAAACGTCTCGGTGACCCTGACGACCTCCAACGGCACGGCTGTGGCCGGTGTCAACTACGGCAGCGTCAACACCCTCGTGCAGTTTAGCGGCGGCGTCAACAGCAACACGGTTGAAATCCCGATCTACCAGTTGACCAACGCCGGTCCGGACACGACGGTCCTTCTGACCCTCTCCAATCCGCAAAACGGCGCGACCATTGGCGGCCTGACGCAGGAGACGTTGACCATCCAGAACGACATCGCCTCTTTCAGTTTTGTCAAATCCAGTTATCTTGTGGGCGAAGGCGACGGCGCCGTGACCATCTTCATCTTGCGCGCCGGTCTGACCAATTCCAGCGCGACGGTTGGTTACACGACCTATTCTCCCGCCAATGCCAATGACACCAACGGCTTCGCCGTGCCCAATGTGGATTACATTCCCGCTTCCGGCACCTTGACTTTCGTGCCGGGAGAAACGCTGCAAACCATCCCGATTACCATCCTGCAAGGCCACGCGGTCAACGGCTTGGAGACTTTCCAGGTCCTCCTGCAGAATCCCAGCCCGGGCTTTCAGATCGGCGCTCCCGGCACGACCAGCGTTGGCATTGAGAGCGACGTGAGCGGATTTGCCCTGTCCACCAATGCCTATTACGTCGGCGAGAACGGCAGCAACATCGTGATCACCGTCACTCGCCTCAATCCCAATACGGGTTCCAATTCCGTCCAGTTCGCCACCAGCGACGGCACCGCCACCCACGGGGTGGATTACCTGGCGACCAGCGGGGTGCTCAATTTCCTGGACGGCCAGGCCAGCAGCTTTTTCGTCGTGACGATTCTCAATCCGAACGTGGTCGAGAGCAACAAGACCTTCAATGTCACCTTGTCCAGTCCCTCGACCAATTCCTACCTCGTCTCGCCCACCAACGCGGTGGTCACCATCACCAACGTGTACACCGGCGTCGCCTTTGGCAGCGCCAGCTTCACGATCAGCGAATGCGGCGTGGCGGCCACCATTCCCGTGGTCCGGACCGGCCTGACCAACAGCGCGGTCAGCGTCGATTTCGCCACGTCGGACGGATCGGGCGTCGCCGGCACGAATTATTTTGCCACCAACGCCACGCTCAACTTCCAGCCGGGCCAGACGGTCGCGAGCTTCTCTGTTCAAGTCATCAACAATCACGTCATCGGCCCGGACCACACCGTGAATCTGAATTTGTCCAACCCGCTTGGCACGCAGTTGCTCAATCCCAGCACCGCGCTTCTGACCATCCAAGAGTGCAACGGGGCCTTTATCGTGAAGTCGGGCACTTCGTTCCAGACCGGGTCCATTCTGCCCGGCACCGGGGTGGTTTATCCCAATGACACAGTGACGATCTCCTTCGGCCTGAGGGACATTGCGGGCGGCGGCACCACCAACCTGGTCGCCACCATGTTGGCGACCAACGGGGTCACCAATGTGGTCGCTCCCGCAACCTACGGAAAGCTCGATCAAAACGGTCCAACCGTGGCGCGGCCCTTTACCTTCACCGCCATCGGCACCAACGGCCAGAATATCACGGCCACCATGTCCTTGCAGGACGGCACGGCCAATTTGGGCCAGGTGGCGTTTGGTTTTACCTTGGGCGGCTTCGTCACCTCGCTCACCAACTCCGAGCCGATCACGATTCTGGACAGCGCCAATCCGCCGACGCGGGCGACCAACGCGTTTGCGCCGGGCTTCGGCTACCCTTCCATCATCACGGCCGCCGGCATTCCGGGCGTCGTGACCAAAGTGACCGTGACCTTGGCTAACTTCGGCCACCAGTTCCCCCACGATGTGGATACTTTGCTCTCCTCGCCCGGCGGCCAGAGTTCGGTTCTGATGTCCAAATGCGGCCTCGGCTTCAGCGTGTCAAACGTCACGCTGACCTTCGATCAGTCGGCCGGCGGTTACGTGCCGCTGACCAATGCCATCACCAACGGGACCTATCTGCCCACGACCAATAGCGCCAATGTCATGGCGGAATTGCCGACCGTGCCGTTGGGCGAGCAGGGGGTTCCGCCGGCGCCAATAGCTCCCTACAGCGCCAACCTCTCCGCCTTTGTCGGCGGCCAGGCCAACGGCACTTGGGCGCTGTGGATCGTGGACACGGTGACGCTCGACTCCGGCGTCATTAGCAACGGTTGGATTCTGAATATCAGCAGCGGCGCCGCAGTCGAGGCAGACTCCGATCTCGAGTTGGCCGTGTCTCCGACGCCCATCGCCGCCACCATCAGCAATGTGCTGACCTATGCCATCACCGTCACCAATTTCGGCCCGTCTCCCGCGACCAATGTCGTTCTGAACGACACGCTCCCGGCGGGTGTGATCTATGTGACCAACACTTGCAATTGCGCCACCAGCACCAATGGCGGGCTTACCTTCACTTTGCCTACGCTGGCCGTCGGCGCGGGCGCGGCCTTTAACGTTGTGGTCATGCCCACCAACCTGGGCTACATCACCAACATTGTCACCGCCCTGGCCAATCAACCCGATCCCAACTCCAACAATGTCGTTGCCACCCTCAGTTTGGTCGGCCCGCCCAGTGCCGACCTGGGGGTGAACATGTACGGAAGCCCCAATCCCGCTCTGGCCGGAGGCGATGTGACTTACATCATCACTGTGACCAACGGCGGGCCTTCGACGGCCACCGACGTGACGGCCACCGACGTGCTGCCGGCGGGGTTTGCGCTGTTGTCCATGTCGGCTTCGACCGGCACCTCCACCAACAGCAGCGGCACGATTACTTGGAACATTGGCGACCTCATCGCCAGTCCGGGCGGCACGGGGCCGACCTTGACCCTTGTGACAAAGCCTATGCTGGCGGAAATCGGGTTGAACCAAGTGACCGTCGGTTCCTCGGTCTATGATCCCTCCAAGCTGAACAATTATGCGGCGGTCAAGATCGAGGTGGATGAGTTTTCCGTCGTCGGCTCTGGTACGAATTATTCATTGACCTGGCCGGCGGCCTTCACCAACTACGTGTTGCAGGGCGCGGTCGTTCTGCAGCAGCAGAATACTTCCTGGACCACCATTACTCCCGCTCCGCCGGTGACCAACGGGCAATACGTTTATACCTTGCCGGGGACCAGTGGTTATCACTTCTTCCAGCTGAAAGCGCCACTGCCGTGATTGGAGCACTCACCATGAAAAGACGTTTTGATCGCCTGCGTTTCGCGGCCCTGGCTGCGGCCTGCGCCGTCCTATGCCTTCTGTGCCTGCCGGCGGCCCGCGCCGCCCAACCGCAGGTCCTGACCCATCACGTGCCGGCAGCGGTGACGGCCATGAATTTGCAGCCCACAGGCGCCCCCGCCGATTCAACGCGTCTGAAGCTGGCCATCAGCCTGCCCCTGCGCGACCACGCGGGCCTGGATGCCTTCCTCCAACAGGTTTATGACCCGGCCAGCCCCAACTACCGCCATTACCTGACGACCGCCCAATTCACCGGGCAGTTCGGCCCCAGCGCCGACGATTATGAGGCCCTGCGCGACTTTGCCAGGACCAACGGGTTGATCGAGACCGGGACCCATCCCAACCGCATGTTGCTCGATGTCGAGGCTTCGGTCGCCGACATCCACAGGGTTTTCCATGTCCAAATCCGCACCTACAATCATCCGACCGAGTCGCGGTCATTCTACGCGCCCGAAAAAGAACCGTCGCTGGACCTGGCTGTGCCGGTATTGCACATCAGCGGATTGGATAACTATGTGATACCGCGTCCAGTCAGCCTCAGGCGAGCCATGCCCGCGGACGGCGCTCCGCTCAACGGCTCGGGGCCGGGCGGCACTTTTCTCGGATACGATTTTCGCAATGCCTACGCGCCGGGAGTTGCATTGAAAGGGGCGGGGCAAAACGTCGCACTCCTCGAGTTTGACGGTTACTTCCCCACCGACATCGCCGCCTATGAGTCGCTGGCCGGGTTGCCGAACGTGACGCTGACCAATGTTCCCGTCGATGGGGGCGTCGGCACTCCGGGAGGCGGCGTTGACGAAGTGTCGCTGGATATCGAAATGGTCATTTCCATGGCGCCGGGGATTTCTAAGCTCTTCGTTTACGAGGCTCCCAACGGATCCCCCAGCGACGACATTATTAACCGCATCGCCACGGACAATTCGTCCAGCCAGATCAGTTCCTCATGGGGGTTTGACAGCGACACCGCCACCACCGAACAAATTTTCAAGGAATTTGCCGCGCAGGGACAATCCTTTTTCCAGGCTTCGGGCGACAGCGATGCTTATGTCGGACCCATCGCGCCGCCGGAAGACGATCCCTACATCACGCTGGTGGGCGGAACGACGCTGACGATGAACGGGACCGGGTCTTCCTATTCTTCTGAAACGGTGTGGAATTATGGTTACCAACCACCGGGAGGGGCGCCTCAGTTTAACAACTATGCGGGAAGCGGCGGCGGGATCAGCACCATTTTCTCCATTCCAAGCTGGCAGCAAGGCATCGACATGTCCAAAAACCAGGGTTCCACGACCATGCGCAATCTTCCGGACGTGGCCCTGACGGCGGACAACATTTATGTCATTTCCGATCAGGGGCAGCCCGTTCCCTCCGCAGGGACCAGTTGCGCCGCCCCGCTTTGGGCCGGCTTCATCGCTCTGGTCAATGAGCAGGCCCGCACTTACCAACTGGCCCCGGCCGGGTTTATCAACCCCGCCGTCTATGCCATCGGCAAAGGCCCGAACTATAATAGTTGTTTCCACGATACCACGACGGGCAACAATACGACCAGCCTCAGCCCGAACAAGTTCTACGCCACTCTGGGCTATGATCTCTGCACCGGCTGGGGCACGCCGACGGGGAGCAACCTGATCAACACCCTGGCCTCGCCCATCCCGACGCCGATTCTGCTCGTGGTCACCAATATAATCTCCGGCGGCAACGGCAACGGCATCATCGATTACGACGAATGCAACAATTTGACCGTTGTCTTGACCAACCAGGGCAACGGCACGGCCACGGGCATCACGGGCACGCTGGTTTCCGCCACCCCGGGCGTCATTGTCGCCCAACCCAGCACGACCTTTCCCAATTTGGTTCCCGGAGGCTCCGGCAGTTCCAGCCCGGCGTTCATTATCAGCACGGAGCCTGATTTTGTTTGCGGGACTCCCGTGAATTTGACCCTGGTGATCAAATCCGGCCAGGGGGTGCAAACGAATTATCTCCAACTTCCTTCGGGCCTTCTCGGCTCGCCGGATTCGTTCACCAACTCGCTGCCCATGAGCGTTCCGACGACCAATTTCACCGGCATCTTCTCGCCCGTCGTGGTCGGCGGATTGCAGAACAGCTCCGTTGGAAAACTCACCGTCTCGGTTTACCTCGCGGCCCTCTACGATGCCGGCATGATTCTGGAATTGATCAGCCCCAATGGAACCTCCGTCATCCTTTCGGAAAACAACGGCGGTTTGTCCTCCGGTTACGGCACCGGCTGTTCCTCCCCCTTGGAAACAACGTTTGACGACGCCGCGACAACGCCCATTACCCAGGGCTTGCCCCCCTATGCCGGCAGTTTCCAGCCGCAGCAGCCGCTGTCCGTTTTCGACTTTGCCAGCGGAACCAACCTCAACGGGGTCTGGCTGCTCAATGTGGTGGACGAATTTCCGGGCGACACCGCGGTGCTCGAATGCTGGAGCCTGAACATTTCCCCTTACATCTGCCAGGATGGCGGCGGCGAATGTCCCGGCTCGGACCTCTCTCTGGCGATGTCGGTCAACCCCAGCACCGTTTTGGTGGACAGTAACATGGTTTACAACCTGACCGTCTCCAATGCCGGACCCAGCACGGCGAGAAACGTCGCCATCAGCCAAATCCTGCCTGCCGGGGTGGGTTTTGTCACCGTCTCCAATTATCCGGTTACTGTCAGCCAGGCCGGTTCCAATCTCAATCTGACGCTTGGCACCATTCCGGTCTATGGCACGGCCTTGGTGTGCGTTGTCACCGTTCCCACTATTCCCGGACTGGCCACCAGCGTCGCCACCGTCGGTTCGCCCGCCTCTGACCCAAATCCCAATAACAATACCGCGTCCGCAACGGCGCTGGTCACGGTGCCGGGCGCGGACCTGGCGGTCACCATGACGGCGGCGCCGGCGTTTGTCCTGCAAGGAGGGCCGCTGACTTATACCATCTCCGTGACGAACAACGGGCCGTTCCCGGCGCAGGGGGTGGTCTTGAACAACAGCCTTCCGCCTAATGTGAATCTCATTTCCGCCACCACCACCCAGGGGGTCATCTCCGCGGGCGCGGCGACGGTCCAGATTGGGGATCTTGGCTTGGGCGTCAACGTCGTTGTCACCCTGGTGGTCAGCCCTACCACGACTGGCAACCTGACCGCCAGCACCCAGGTCACGCTCAGTCCCGCGGAAACGGATCCGATCTCCTTCAACAACTCCGCCTCCGTTACCGTAACGGTCGGCCCGTCGGCGGACCTGGGGGTTTCGGCCGTGGCCATACCAAGCACCGTGTTGTCCGGCAGCGATTTCACGTGCGTGGCGACAGTGTTCAACAACGGCCCCAGCCCCGCCAGCGGCGTTGTGTTCAGCCAGACGGTTCCGTCGGGGGCGTCCTTTGTTTCCAGCAGCCAGGCCGGCGTGGTTTTGACCAACGGGGTGATTACCTGGAACATCGGGTCCATGAGCAGCGGCGCCAGCTTTGTCATTTCCAACGTGCTCAAGGCCCCCACGCTCCTGTCTGGAGTGCAATCGAATTTGCTCTCCTCCACCCTGTCGATTTTTGGCCAGCCGGGTGACGCGCTGACCAACAACAACATCGTTGTTCTCCAGGCCTTGGTGGAACCGCCCACCGTCACCATTGTGCCCGCTGGGGCCGCGTTGGTCCTGCCGACCAATGGCAATGGTTCAGTCAATCCAAACGAAGCGGTGGAGGTCCAGTTGAATTTGCAGAATACCGGCAATATCTCCACCACCAACCTGGTGGCGGCGCTCCAGGCTGGCGGCGGGGTGACGCTGCCCAGCGCTGCCCAGGCCTACGGCGCCTTGGCCCCCGTCGGGGCCGGCGGAGTTGCCGTCGGCCGCTTGTTCTCCTTCACGGCCAACAGCACCAACGGCGGCACGGTGGTCGCGACTTTGCAGTTGCAAGACGGCTCCGCCAACCTCGGCTCGGTCACCTTTGCCTTTTTCATGCCGGTGGTGGCCACGTTCTGGAACACCAACGAAATCGATGTTCCCAACAAGGTCGCCGTCCCGCAACCCGATAGCGGGCCTGCCAATCCCTATCCCTCGACCATTACGGTGTCCAACGTCAACGGGCTGGTCTCGACCGTGACCGTCACCATCTCGAACATGACTCACAGTTACCCCCATGACGTCGGCATGATGCTCATTGGCCCATCGGGGCTGGCCTCGGCCCTGATGGTCAACGCCGCCGCCTATTCCTCCATGTCGGGGGTGACTTTTACGTTCGACCCGACCGCCTCGGTGCCTCTTCCGAGCGATGGTTACATTGTTTCCGGCACCTACCTGCCGGAGGATTACAACCCTTCCTTTATTTTCACCAACAGTTTCACCAACGGGCTCTTTGCCTCTGTATTCCCCAACAGTGCCACCAACCCGCCCCTCCCGGTGGTCGGGACCAACCTGACGGGCTTCGACGGGCTGTCCCCAAATGGGACTTGGTCGCTCTACGTCTATGACGCCACCAACGGGGATGCCGGCGGCATTTCCAACGGCTGGGGTCTGACCATCACCACCATCACTCCGGTGAACCCGGTTTCCGATCTGGCGGCGGGCATCGTCGCTTCCACCAATCAAGTCATCGTGGGCAACACGGTCACTTACGTGCTTAGTGTGACCAACGACAGCACCACCAACGCCATCACGGCCTATCTGACCAATGTCCTTTCCCCGGGGCTGACCTTTGTTTCTTCCTCATTTCCGCCGGGCGCTTACACGGTCAATGGCCAGACGATCCTCTTCAGTCTCGGAAACTTGAACCCGGGCGCCGGGTTGACGATTACCAACGTGGTGATGGCCGCCGTCGGAGGCCTGCAAACCAACACGATTTCCGCCGGCTCCGGGTTGCCGGCCGGAAACGCCGGCAACAACGTGGCCAGCGTCGTGACAACCGTGAACATGCCCTACGCCGACGTGGGGGCCTTCATTTCCGTGCCGACCAATCCGGTGGTCGTGACCAGCAATTTGGTTTACACGCTCATCGTCACCAATTACGGCCCCAGCAACGCCACCGGTGTGGTTGGCACCTTCCTGTTGGATGGCCTCAATCTGCTGGCCTATCCGGGTAATGCCGTCAGCAACAACGGCAACGTTACCATCACTTTCGACACCCCCATCGCCGCCGGCAACATCGCTTCCGCGGTCATCACCACGGCGCCTCCGAGCGTCGTCACCCTGACCAATGTTTGGAGTGTTGCCACCAGCGCCAACGACACGAACAAGGCCAACAATTCCGCCACCAACATCGTCAAAGTCACCTATCCGCTCCCGATCATCGCGGCGGGCGGCGCTACTTTGTTGACGCAGAACACGGCCAGGCCCAACGGCGCGATCAATTCCGGCGAAACGGTCACGGTCGCCTTGACCCTCAACAACATCGGCGCCGGGCCGACGACGAACCTCGTCGCCACTCTTCAAACCAACGGCGGCGTCACGCCGGGAGCGCTTGCCCAGCAAACCTACGGCGTCATCCCGCCGGGCGGCGCCGGCGCGCAATCGTTCACTTTCAGCGCCAGCGGCGCTCCGGGCGCCGCGGTCACGGCGACGTTGTCCCTGGCGGACGGCGCCTACGCGTTGGGGAGCGTTTCCTATGTGTTCTTCCTGCCTGTCACAACGAATTATTCCAGTTCCAGCGGCGCCATCATCATCCCGGATTTCGGGCCGGGGACCCCCTATCCGTCGCAAATCCAGGTTGGCTCGCTGACGGGATTGGTCAGCAAAGTGACCGCCACGCTCAACGGTTTTACGCACACCTTCCCGCATGATGTCAGTGTCTTGCTGGCCAGCCCGTCCGGACAAGAGTTGCTTTTGATGAGCCACTGCGGCGGGCCATACAGCGTGACCAATCTGATCCTCACTTTCGATGACGCCGCCACCCAGTCGTTGCCGGAAACCCGAATGACTTCCGGCACGAACCTGCCCACGGTGGTGTCGGCCTTCACCGGGTTCCCCGGCCTGCCGGCTCCCTCGACGGCGACGGCGCTGGCGCTTTTCAACGGGACGAATCCGAACGGGTACTGGTCGCTCTATGTCTATGACGATACACCCGGCAACGACGGCGTCATTACCAGCGGCTGGAGCCTCGGACTGACGACGGTCAACACGGTCAACCCGGCCGCGCGGCTTAAAACGGGCATGATTCACGCCCCGGACCCTGCTTACGTGGGCGATTATCTGACCTACCTGATAACGGTGACGAACCTGGGGCCGAGCAACGCGGCCAGCGTGGTCATCTCCAACACGCTTCCGGCCGCGCTGGCGTTTTCTTCCGCCGCCGTTCCCAATGGCAGCGCCTCCTATGACGCCGCCAGCGCCACCGTCCTGTGCAATCTGGGCAACATCGCCGCCGGCGCCACCGCCTCGGCCACCATCGAGGTCATTCCCCGCCTGACCGGCGCCATTGTCAACACCGCCAGCGCCAGCACCGCGAGCACCGACCTTTACCCGGCGGATGGCGTGGCCTCCAACGTGACCGCGGTGGACGAACCCAGGCCGTTCTTCCTGTCTGCTTCCGTGACGGCGTCCGGGGTGCAGTTGACGTTCCAGGGGCAGCCCAACCAGTACTACGCCATCCAGGTTTCGACCGACCTCCTCTCCTGGATCACTGTCAACAGCAACGAGTCGGCGCTCGACGGCACGTTCAGCTACACCGATTCGCTCACCAACGGTCCCGCTCGCTTCTATCGGGTCCGGCAGTTGGCCCAGTAACCCCTGCCCGCTGCCGGATGAAGCTCTTCGGCATCACGGGCGGCGTGGGCATGGGCAAATCCACCGCCGGCCAACTGCTCGCCCAGCGCGGCGTCGCGGTGTCCGACACCGACACGCTCGCCCGCCAACTGGTTGAGCCGGGACAGCCCGCCTTGAGCGCAATCGTCCAAAGGTTTGGCCCTTCCCTCCTCTCCGCCGACGGCCGGCTCAATCGCAGGGAATTGGGCCGCCTGGTCTTTGCCGACGCGGCGGCGCGCGCGGACCTCGAAGCCATTCTCCATCCGCGCATCCGGTCCGCCTGGGAGGCGGAAGCCGATCGCTGGCGGGCGGCTGGCCGCGCCTGCGGCGCGGTGGTCATACCGTTGCTCTTTGAAACCCAGGCCGCGGCGCTGTTTGACGCCGTGATATGCGTGGCCTGCTCCGAGGCCTCCCGCTGGCAGCGGCTGCGTCAGCGCGGCTGGAGCCACGTGGAAATCAGGCAGCGTCTGGAAGCGCAATGGCCCACCGAACAAAAGATAGCCCGCTCCGATTTTGTCGTCTGGACCGATACCACCCTCGCCGCCCACGCCGCCCAACTGGAGCGAATCCTCGTGGCCCGGCAAGTCTAATAGGTGTCAGAGCCGGACGGCGATGTTCCGCCCGGCCAGGTACTTCTTGACATCGCCGACGGTGAATTGGCCGAAGTGAAAAATGCTCGCGGCCAGAACGGCGTCGGCCTTGCCTTCCAGCAGCACGGCGGCCAGGTGTTCGAGCGACCCCGCCCCGCCGCTGGCCACCACCGGCACGCCGACCGATTCGCTCACGCGACGGGTGATTTCCAAGTCGAATCCGGCCCGCGTGCCGTCGGCGTCGATGCTGTTCAACACGATCTCGCCCGCGCCGAGCGCGACGGCCTCTTTGGCCCACTCCACAGTCTCCCGACCGGTCGCCTTGCGGCCGCCGTGCGAAAAAACCTCCCAGCGGCCGGGCGCGACTTTTTTGGCGTCGATGGAGACGACGACGCATTGGCTGCCGAATTTTTCCGCGCCCTGGCGGATGAGAGCGGGAGTGGCCAGGGCCGAGGAGTTGATGCTCGTCTTGTCCGCGCCGGCGCGCAGGAGGGCGTGCATGTCCTCGACCGACCGGATGCCGCCGCCGACGGTCAGGGGCATGAAGCATTGGTCGGCCGCGCGTTCGATGACGCCGATCATGGTGGCGCGGCCATGGGCACTGGCGGTGATGTCAAAAAAGACCATTTCATCGGCGCCTTGCTCGTTGTAGCGAAGGGCCAGGGCGACGGGATCGCCGACGTTGCGCAATTCTCCGGCCTCGGCTTTGCCGAATTGCACCCCGCGCGTGACTTGGCCGTCATGCACGTCCAGACAAGGGATGACACGTTTTGCCAGCATACCTGGGACTCAGTGCGAATGAGGACGGCCCGTGCCGCACATCCCGCAGGAACCGGGATTGCCGCTGCAAGAAGCCGGGTCGGAGGAATCGCCGCCGGTCGAAGCGAAGACCGACAGTTTTTTCGTCAACTTTTTCGACCCGCACTTCGGGCAGGGTGTTCCCGCCCACCGGCTGGAACGGACGAGGATTTCGCTCTCCGCCCCGCATTTCCCGCAATGAAACTCATAAATCGGCATGTTGGAAGGATAGTTGAAAAAGGGCCTTTCCGGCAATTGGAAAAGGGAACCCGGGTCTGATGCACATTGGCCGGGAGCAACAGCGCCCGGAAGGGGAGTGCGCCCGGTTGTCACCTTTCCGCCCTTTCCGGGTACTTATACGGTGATATGATGACAACAGAAACAATGTCTGCGGCGAAAGACAACAATGCCGGGCTGGTGATGAAAAGCCTGGCCGGCAACCGGGATGCGTTTGGGCAGATTGTGGCCCAGCACCAATCTCTGATCTGTTCCCTGGCTTACAGCGCCACGGGCAGCCTGACCCAGAGCGAAGACCTCGCGCAGGAAACCTTCGTGACCGCATGGAAGCACCTGCCGGAACTTCGCGAACCGGCGAAATTGCGGGCCTGGTTGTGCGGCATCGCGCGCAATCTTATTGGCAAAACACTCCGACGCAACGGCCGCGAGCCGGTTCACGCCGCCGAGCTTTTGGACTCGGCGGATGAAGTTCCGTCGCAGGAACCGCTTCCTCCCGACCATGTCATGAGCAAGGAAGAAGAAGCCATTCTCTGGCGTTCGCTGGAGCGCATTCCCGAAACATATCGCGAGCCGCTCGTCTTGTTTTATCGCGAGCACCAGTCCGTTGAGCGCGTGGCGGACGCGTTGGAGTTGACAGACGACGCCGTCAAGCAACGGCTCTCGCGCGGGCGCAAGCTGCTGCACGAGCAAGTGCTGGCGTTTGTGGAAGGGGCCTTGGAGAACACGAGTCCGGGCAAAGCGTTCACCCTCGGCGTGCTGGCGGCCCTGCCGGTCATGACAACCTCGGCCAAGGCAGCCGTCGTCGGAGCGGCAGCGGCCAAGGGCGGCGTTGTGGCGAAGTCGGCCGGTTTGGCCGGGCTGTGCAACGCGATCCTTGGGCCTGTTCTCATGTTCGCCGGCCTCCACTTCGGCTACAGGCTGGACCGGGACGGCGCAAGATCCCCACAGCGACGCGAATTTATCACCAAATACTATCGTATCCTCGTCACGTGCATCGTGGTTTTCGGCGTGGCTGTTCTGTCGCTCACGCTGGGGGGCCGCTCGCTGGTCACGAGTCGCCCGATGCTGTTTGCCGGGCTGCTGGCGGGGCTTGGGGTGGCTTACCTCATCCTTGTCGCGGCGCTCACGGTCTGGATGCGGTGGCGTCTGCGGAAGATCGGCCGGCAGGAGACAGCCGAGAGCCGTCCAGCGCCGGCTCCCGTGCCCCTGTTTGAGTATCGCAGCAAGCTCAGTGTGCTGGGCTGGCCGTTGGTTCACATCCGCCTTCGCGGCGGACTGGAACGAGGGCTGGTCAAGGCGTGGATTGCCGGAGGGGACGGGGCCATTGGCTTGGTCTTCGCCTTTGGCGGGCTGGCGATTGCGCCCATCAGCTTCGGCGGTTTCGCGGCCGGTCTTTTGGCGCTTGGCGGCTTTGCGATTGGCTTGGCGCCTTTTGGCGGGTTCAGCCTGGGTCCCTGGGCGATCGGCGGGATGGCCGTCGGCTTGCAGGCTTTTGGCGGTTGCGCAATGGGCTGGCTGGCCGCGTTCGGCGGCGTGGCCGTCGCCCATGACTTCGCCGTCGGCGGCATGGCCCTGGCGCGCCACGCGAACGATGCCGCGGCCCGGGCCTTCTTCGCGAACAGCGCTTTTTTCCAAACGGTGCAGGCGGCCTCGCGCTACGCCGCCTGGCTGAACTTGATCTACTTGCTTCCGTTGGTTCTGTGGTGGTGGAGCAAAAAGAAGCCGCAAACGTAATCAGGCGGCCGGGATAAAATGAATTGCCGGAGTTAGCGGTGTCGTGTTTGGCAAATAGATTGGCGCGTTCTGCTAGTGACAGATTTTTGAGCGGAGTTATGTTAAGCGAGTCAGCATCCTTGATTTGGGACTGATGGGCAGCAAACGACAACAAAGAAAATTGAGCTATGAAAATTCTAAGCGCTGAAGACCGCGCAACCAAACGTGGTCCACAAGATTGGTTCACCGGCACCGTTTGGGTGGATGAGATTGCCCGCCCGCCCGCCCCGGCTCGGCTACAAGCTTATCGAGTTTCGTTCGAGCCTGGTGCCCGCACTGCCTGGCACACGCACCCGCTCGGCCAGGTGATACACATCGTTTCCGGCATCGGACGAGTGCAGTCCGCAGGTAGTCCCGTGCAAACGGTCAGGCCCGGTGACACTGTCATGTTCAGTCCGGGAGAGAAGCACTGGCACGGTGCCGCGCCAGAACATGCGATGGTTCATCTGGCGTTCCAGGAAGCAGACAGCAAAGGCGAGGCCGTGACATGGTTTGAGCACGTCACTGATACCGAGTATAATGCCGAATAGCGACGGCTGGCAATTGAGGGGACCAGCAGCGGAAAGCATCGTCCCGCCGGTCACTGTTTGGTGAGCGTCACGAAACAAACATCGTTGTCTCTGAGTTCAAACGTTTGACGGACGGCGCCGTCGTCCGCCACGTTGACGATTGACAATCGCTCCGGCCCGCCCTCGCTCATCGATTTGATGTAAGCTGCCTGCGGCTTGGAGAGCTGAATCGGCGATCCCAGGTCCATGTAGGCGGCGTAAGCGTCATTGGCACGGTAGCCGACCCGGTAAAGCGCCATCGAGTATTGGCCGGCCGGAACGCCGGACAACGCGAGCGTCACATTCGACTTGGGATGTGACGGCAGGTCGCGTTTGTAGAAGACCTGGTTGTTCACGGACGGAACGGGGTGCGTCAGAGTGAAATCCCACACCAGCGCCTGGATGCCGCCTGATTTGTCAGTGCAAACCCACGACGCCGCATCCGGGCATTGCAGTTCGGTTTCGCCAAGGCGGTTGAGAAACTGATAGGCGTAGAAGGCCGGCTTGTTGATGCCCTGGTAATTCACCAGGCCAAACCCGCCATGGAAGGGCGTGAACCGCGGACCGGCTTCCTCGAAGATGTCGGTGAACACCCAGTACGACATCGAATTGACCGCGGTGCCGGCGCCTTTGATCTTGTCGAGGATGAAGGCGGCACTGTGGTAGCTGTCGTGGATGGGATCGAACGGCGTGTAGGAGGCGCTCCACTCCGTGAAGTGCAGCTCGAGGTTCGGCAGCGCGGAGTCGCTGATCTTTTTCCGGGAATCGATCATTTCGGCGTAGATGGCGCGAGGGTTTTGCGACAACACCGTCCCGGCCTGGCCGGTTTCGTCGAGGAAGCCCTGATCAACGGCATACGTGTGCGTGGACACGAAGTCGGCGGGTGAAGGGTTTGTGGCGCAGAACCGGATGAATTCGGGAATCCAGCCGCAACCCGCCGTCGCCGGTCCGCCGACGCGGTAAGCAGGCGAGACACTCTTGATGGCCTTCGCGGTCACGTCATACAGCCGGAAATAGTCCTGTTGTTTGCCGGCAAAGAACCCGCCCAGGTTCGGCTCGTTCCATACTTCGAAATACCACGTTTTGACTTCCTCCTCACCGTAACGCTGTGTCAGATGCGTGGTGAAGGCGCGAATGAAATCCGCCCATTTGTCGAAGTCTTTCGGCAGGGTCACATTGCCTCTCCACCAGAAGATCGTTTGCGAACCGCTCGCCAGGGCGGAAGGCATGAAGCCAAGTTCGACGAACGGCTTCATCCCGATGCCCTGGAGAAAATCGTAAAGCTCGTCGATGTATTGCCAATTGTATTCCGGCCGGCCGGACTTGTCCTCGCGGTAAACACCCATGTCGTCGCAAAACAACCCGTGCATCCGAATGTAAGTGAAGCCGCATTCTTTGTGGACGCGGGTGAGCTGGCGCTGCCAATCGGCGCGCAGTCCCTCGTTGGCGCGCCCGGCGCCGACACAGGCTTTGAACATCGTATTGAGCGGGCCTTTAACCTGATGAAGGTCGGCCGAAATTATTCGTTCCGACAGCTCGTTCGTGCCGGCGCCGGAAGTGGCGTTCGCAGCGGCAGCAAGGATGAGACAGGATGCAGCGAGTGGTTTGAGCGACCGATTGAAAACGAGTGAATGGTTCATTCCGGGACCATGCTGGATCGGCGGCGCGAAGGCAAGTTCAATGTGGGACGGCGGCCTGGGTGCATTTCACATTTTTGGGTTCTCTTTCTTAATCGTAATCGTAATCTTGCTCTTAATCCGAATGCCGGAGGGCGAAGAGATTAAGATTAAGATTAGGAGCAAGATCAGGAGGGGAACCCAAATGCACCCTGCCGGCCCCGCTCATCTCCTTTTTACCTTCACCACCCGGCATTATCCGGCGCTACGCAAAATAGCCCAACTCGCGCAGGGAGACGTAGTCCTTGCCGTTTTCGGCGGCGCGGCGGCCGATGATGACGTGGTCGAGCAGCTCGATCTTCAATAGCTGTCCGGCCCGGATGAGGTCGCGCGTGACCTTGATGTCGGCTTCCGACGGGGTGGGGTCGCCGGTGGGATGGTTGTGAACGAGCACCAGGGCGGAGGCGTTGGCGGCGATGGCGCATCTGAAAACTTCGCGCGGATGGACCAGGATCGTATCGACCAACCCCTGGCAAACCTTCTCGACACGGATGAGTTTGCGGCGGGCGTTCAACAGGACGGCCTGAAAATGTTCCACCTCGTAGCCGCGGGCTTCCTCGCGCAGGTAATCCGCGATGCTGGCAGGATTGTCCAGCAACGGGGCGTCTCCGTGCCATTCCTGGGCCATGCGCCGGGCGAGGGTGAAGGCGGCTTTCAGGGCTATCGCCTTGTCGCGCCCGACGCCATCGGTTTCCCGCAATTGATCAAGGGAGGCGCGCTCCAGGCCGCTGAGAGTGCCGAATCTATGGAGCAATTGCTGGGCGATTTCGATGGCGGAGAGGCCCTTCATGCCGGTGCGCAGGAGAATGGCGATCAACTCGGCGTGGCTCAACGCCTCGGCGCCCTTTTCCGCCAGGCGTTCGCGGGGCCGTTCGCTGGCGGGCAGGTCTTTGATGCGCAGACCGTGGCTCATGGCGGACTTCCTTGTATCCGGGAAAGGCGCCGCCCGGCAATGAGATTCTTCAATTAAAAACGGCATGATGCGAAACGCCAAAAGCCTGCTGTGAAGGCAGGGTAATAGATGCGGAAGTTCTCCGCGAAAACGGCGTGGTGCGATTGTCGGCGGAACCGTCAACTCGGTTTGCATGTCTGGACGCGGTGTGAAATGACGCGGGTTGCTTGAAGATGAACTATGGCCGGATGAAATTGAAGGATGGACAGTCAATGAAGCCTCCTCTGCGGTCTGGCGTTTAACCTTGTTTAGTATGCTAATAACTGTCCTGTGCCTTCGTAGCGTTTCCAAGGACCTATTGACGAAGGAGCCGATAAAACCGAGCTGAATTGGTCGCTGCGGCGAAGTCAGTAAAATCAATGGCGCCATTGGTTAGGCTAAGCCCATTCGTCAGCGCGTTCCAGTTGATGAGGTCGCTGCTTGCTTGGAGTATAAAGAAAGACGTGCTCGCAAGCGAAAAGGCTGCGCCGTTGGCTGTACTGGCCGTGATGACCAAGCTGCCGTCGGGTTGGGCAATCGGCGGGGCCAGAAGAATCGCAATGCGCGCGGGTGGAATCACGCCGACGGTTGCCACGGAACTGGCGGCCTGGCCGACGCTGTTGACGGCCAGCGCCTGGTACGTGCCGGCATTGCCGACGGTTACATTGGTGAGAAACAAATCGCCGTTGGTGGCGCCGGGCAGGTTTGTGCCGTTCTGTTGCCATTGCAGCGCGACAGGTTGTGTGGCGGCGGTTCGCGCGTGCAGGTATATGGCGCCGCCTGCGCCAACGGTCTGATTTCCTGGCTGCACCGTGAAAACGGGAACGCCGTTGCCTGTGACCACAGTATCAATGTCGGTGAAGATCGACACGCTGATGTAAAACGCATTTGAGCCTGGCTGATCAAAAGAGAAGGATTGACCGGCAGTGACGACCAAGCCATCCGCTTGCAGAGCAAGAACTCCGTCTGATCCTCCTCCTGAGATCGCCACGGCATTGGTGATGTCGGGAAGGACATTTGTCGAGGTACCGTTCCACTCGAGTATCGTGCCATTGGTCAGCAGGGCAATTTCAGCTCCATTGCCCGCCGATACAGCGATTACGTCCGAGAGGCCGGAAGGCACCGCATTAGCGCTCGGGCCCCATTCCACGACTTTTCCGTTCGCCTGCAATGCTAGGTTATCATCGCGGCCTGCCGAGACCGACACCACATTCGACAGGCCCGCAGGGACATTGGTAATGTCGCCCCAACTGACGACTGTGCCGTTGCTAAGGAGCGCAAGGCAATTGTCCCACCCTGCCGCTATGGCAGTCACATTCGAGAGACCTTTTGGCACGTTTGTCAAATCGTACTGGTAACCCCAAACTGAAACTGTTCCGTTGCTCGTTAAAGCCATGCAATAATACGTGTCGTCTGTCGAGATAGCCGCCACGTTTGTCAATGTGGACGGCGCTGCCAAAGGAGGGTTATTCGCCATGTTGGTGACTCGTCCATTGGATAGCAGTAGAACCACGGTATCTGATCCGGCATTCGCCGCAATGACGTTCGTAAACTGCAACGCAAAGCTCTCGCCTGATGACCAATGGTAGTAATTAGTAGAGATCAAGACCGCCGCTCCAGCCGAAGCTGAAAAGCTAAAGAGCAACATAAGCAGGCTGGCGCCGGCGCAGCCTGTCTTAATGAGGTGGCGGATATGGCTTAGACTGACAATCTGCGACGATTTCATACGCAAAACCTTTGGCTAACCGTCAGGAAAAGGCTCCCTTGACGGCCGAAAAACGACCGCCGGACACTCCGGCACGATATCGGTCGGCGCACTTGAACATCGCTTTGCCCATTGCAGCATGGCAAATGCCATGATTGAATGAAGGCCCTTGCGCTTGACGCAGCTTTGGAGCGGCAAAGCGGGGCGTGAAATTCACGCCGACGACGCGGGTCTCACGCCGCCCTCTCGCATCAGGCTCGGAAGGGCACGCACCGGCAGTTCTTCACGGTCGAGTTGAGGTAGGGAATCTTCCGTGTTTGCACGGAAACAAAACCGTAGCTCGGAAGTTTCACCTGGGAGGCCACCCGTCGGTTGAAATGGCAAATTGAAAAATCTGATACTGGAATCTGATGCTGTTTGCCAAGTTTCGAGGAGATCCGTGATGATTCAGGCAGACGCAGAATGCTGGAAAGACTTGAAAATCAATTCCGGGATGATGTGCGATGACTCCTGAAAAATATGATTGTCAATTCGTCATTCTTTTTGTGGCGCGCCACGATCTCTCAGTGACGATTCCCCTCAGCGGCGCCGTTGTGGAATTCTTGCACGATGAACGGCGCGAATTCGGCGTGGAAATGAGGCGGGATGCGGGCGCGGAACCGCGCTTGCTCCCCGGCGTAGTCCCGCTCGGTCACTTGCGCCACTTCGTGCAAACGGGCGATGACGGCCGAATCGCCGTGCGGCACGCGCAATTCGACAAACTCGCGGATCGGGCGGAGTTGCGTGCTCAATTCTTCGATCAACGCGGGGATGCCCTCGCCTGTTTTCGCGGAAATGCCCACGGCCGCGGGAAATTGCTGGAGCAGTTTTTCCAGCGAGCCGTTGCCGGCGAACTGGTCGATTTTATTGAAAGCCATGATGGTCGGTTTGCCGTCCGCTCCGATTTCGGCCAGCACCTGGTTGACGGCTGCGATCTGTTCGGCGGCTTGGGGATGGCTGACATCGACGACATGCACCAGCAATTCGGCCTGCACCACTTCCTCGAGGGTCGCCTTGAAGGCCTCGACCAGGCCGTGGGGGAGTTTGCGGATGAAGCCCACCGTGTCTGTCAAGAATACGTTTTGGTTCGTCGGCAGCCGCAGCCGCCGCGTCGTCGGATCCAGCGTGGCGAACAGCTTGTCCTCCGCCAGCACCGACGAGCCGGTCAGCGCGTTGAGCAGGGTGGATTTGCCGGCGTTGGTGTAGCCGACAATCGAGGCCAGCGGCCAGAGGTTGCGCTGGCGCCCGTTGCGCTGGGTGGCCCGCTGGCGGCGGACGGCCTGGAGGTCGCCGGAAATTTTCTCGATGCGCTCCTGCACCCGGCGGCGGTCGGATTCCAACTGCGATTCGCCTTCGCCGCCGCGCATGCCGATGCCGCCGGATTGGCGCGAAAGGTGGCCCCAAAAGCGCGTCAGGCGCGGCAACAAATGGCGCAATTGCGCCAGTTCGACCTGGAGTTTGCCTTCGCGGGTGCGGGCGCGCTGGGCGAAAATATCCAGAATCAAGGCCGTCCGGTCCAGCACCTTGCAGCCAAAGACCTTCTCGAGATTGCGGCTTTGCGCCGGGGAAAGTTCGTCGTCGAAGACCACCGTATCCACGTCGTTCTCGCGGCAGAAGGCGGCAAACTCGTCCGCTTTGCCGGGGCCGATGAACGTGCCGGGGACGGGGGCCTCAATCTTCTGGGTGCCCTGGCCGATGACCGCGCCGCCGGCGGTGGCGGCCAGTTCGGCCAGTTCGTCGAGGGATTCGCGGATTTGCCAGGCGGGGCCTGATTTGAGTTCCAGACCGACGAGGAAGACCCGTTCGGTCCGTTTGGTAAGCGAGATGAGTGCTTTCAATTGTTCAGTGCTTCTTCAATACCGCGCATGACGTAATACCATAGCACTTATCTGACGAAAGCCAAGGTTTAGAAAGGAATCAATCGATTCCGCCGCGACGCCTTGAGAACACATTTAAGACCGGAAGAACTTGCGGACGATCTCCCACGGCGTGGCGATAACCGGCGCCCCAAGTTCAAATGGCGTCAACTCGAAGGAAAGGCGTTGGAAATCGATGGCACGAAGGTGCTCGTCGCTGGTCAAAAGGATAGAACACCCAAGGGCGGCGGATTCGGCGAGAATTTGCGCGTCGTTGACTTCGGGGGAAGGAAGCAGGGCCGCTTGGAGCAGGCGCTGGGCAATTTTCCCGGCATACACATCGCCCAGCGGGATTGTATGGAGCAGTTTAAATCCCCATGTCCGATGCCTGCGGAGGAATTCACGGGCGGCTTCGCGTTCCGAAGCTTCCTCGCCGTGCGTGGCCAGCCAAGCCAGTTCCTCGGAAACCGTGGGTGGAATCAGTAGTGAGCAGTCAGACAGACGGTGGCGAATGGTAAACAGAGCATCCACGACCCAATCGTTGCCCTGAGCCAAATCGATTCCAACGTTCGTGTCACCGGCGAGGACCTGGGGCGCTTTCAGATTCATGGCCGAAGGCAATCCGCATGGCACGGTCGCGCAATTGCTGGCGTTGCGCGGGCGTCAATTTGTTCATTTGGGGGCGGTACTTCTCCACGATTAAGGCGCCGCGCGTCTTTCTCTCCACGGTTTTTCTCGTAACATTCACACATTGTCTATCCCATCGGCGCGGCTCGATGTCAACCGCTAGTTTGTCTTCAACGCGAGAATAATACGGTCCGCGGCGTGATCGTCGGACGTGAGCCACTCCAGCCGCATTTGGCGGCGGAACCAGGTCAGTTGGCGCTTGGCGAATTGGCGGGTGCGGATTTTCACCAGTTCAATCGTCTCGGCCAGGCCGCGCTCTCCTCGCAAATGCTCCACCACCTGCCGGTAGCCCAAGGCCTGCATCGCCGTCGGATTCTGCGCCAGACCCCGCGCCAGCAACGATTCCGTTTCCGCCACCAGCCCGCGCCGAAACATCTCGTCCACCCGCTGATGGATGCGCTCGACCAACTCGCCCGCCGGACGGGTCAGTCCAATGACGCGCGGGCCTTGCGGCGGCGCATTGTTCCAGCGCGCGCGTTGCGCGGAAAAGGGGCGCCCGGTCAGCCGGATGACTTCCAGGGCGCGGATGACCCGGCGGGGATTCCGGCGGTCGATGGCCTGAAAGGCCGCGGGATCGGCGCGCTGCAATTCGTCCAGCAGTTCCGGCAGCGGGACGGCTTCCAGTTGCGCGCGGATGGCGGGGTCTTTCGGCGGCGCCTCTCCCAACCCTTCCAGATACGCCTTGAAATAAAGTCCCGTTCCGCCGCAGAAAATGGGCCGCCGCCCGCGCCCCTGAATTTCATGGACGGCGGCGGCGGCCAGGCGGACGAATTGGGCGGCGTCGAAACTTTGGTCCAGGTCCGCCACGTCGATCAAATGATGGCGCGCGCGCTGCCGGTCGGCGGCGGTGGGTTTGGCCGTGCCGATGTCCAGGCCGCGATAAACCTGCATGGAATCCACCGAGATGATTTCGCTGCCGAGCAGGCTGGCCAGCTCGAGGGCGACGGCGGATTTGCCGGCGGCAGTCGGGCCGGCCAGGAAGAGCGGCCGCGGCGGGGAATTGTCCTCAATCATTTGCGACTTTTTGGGAGGGCGGCCGTCCCGGTCGCAGCCGCCGGCGTCGCGCCGGCGGAAACCGGGAGTTTCCAGAGCAAGAGCGCGCCCGCCAGGATGATGCCTATGCTGGCCAATTGCGCCGGCGTCAGGCCGCCCCAGTAATGCGCGGGTGTGTAATCGCCGCGGAACAACTCGACAAAAGAACGCAGCACGGCATAGCAGATCAGATAGACAGCGAAGACCTGGCCGTCAAATTTCTTGCGCCGGAAAAGCCACGCCAGGAACCCATACAAAGCAAGATTCAAGAGCGAATCGTAAATCTCGGTCGGATGGACGTAATTGGGGAAAGTCTCGTGTCCCGGAGGAAACCGAATTCCCCACGGCAGCGTGGTGGGCCGGCCATAGCAACAGCCGTTCATCAGGCAGCCCCAGCGCCCGAAAAAACAGCCCAGCGCGATGCTCGGCGCCAGAATATCGGCCAGGCGCCAGAGCGGCAGTTTCTTGAGCCTGGCAAACAGGATGCAAGCCAGCGAGGCGCCGACCAGGCCGCCGTAATAAACCAGCCCGCCATGTTGCACCATGAAGATTTCCTTCAAGGGCAGGCCGGCGAACGATTCCTTCCAGTAAGAAACCACATAGAGCGTCCGCGCGCCGATAATGGCGCCCACCAACAGCCACGGGCCGAGGTCGAAGATGGTCTCGGGATGGATATTTTGGCGCAGGGCGCGGCGGCTGGCCGTCCACAGCCCGGCCATGAAGCCCGACGCCAAAAGAATCCCGTACCAAGTCACGGTGAAGGCCCCGAACTGAAACGCAATTTTATGCACTCCGGGGCAGCGTACGGGAAAAGCGGGGAAAGATCAAACCCGCCCATCCCGCCCGCCTCGACCAACCAAACTTTTCGATGAATTGCCCTGTGGCCAAAGTTTCTCTTGAAGAAAGGGGTAACTCTGCCATGCTTGGTCCCCCGATGAATCTCAAGAGATTACTCCTGGTTCCCGGCCTGGCCCTGATGTTGGTTGGCCAAACACTCCACGCCCAGCAAAGCGAAGCTGACCGCAAGCAACTGGCCGATGTTCGCGCGAAGGCGGAAAAAGGCGACGCCAAAGCCCAGGAGGAATTGGGCGAGGCATTCGTCGATGGCAAGCTCGGTTTGGCGAAGGATCAAGTCGAGGCGGTGAAGTGGTTCCGCAAAGCCGCCGGGCAGGATGACGCCAAGGCTCAATGCCATCTGGGCATCTGCTACGGTCTAGGCTTGGGCGTGGAGAAGGATTACGCGGAGGCAGTGAAGCATTTTCGCAAAGCCGCCGGGCAGAATTTCGCCCAGGCTCAATTCATTCTCGGCATGTGCTATGACAATGGCCGGGGCGTGGCCAAGGATTCGGCGGAGGCGGTGAAGTGGTGGCGCAAAGCCGCCGAACAGAATTACGCCGAGGCTCAAAGCGATCTGGGCCTCTGCTACGCCGAGGGGCGAAGCGTGGCGAAGGACGAAGTGGAAGCGGTGAAGTGGTATCGCAAAGCCGCCGGGCAGGATTTCCCTCCGGCCCAACACAATCTGGGCGCCTGTTACGCCGGGGGGCAAGGCGTGGCGAAGGACGAGGTGGAAGCGGTGAAGTGGTATCGCAAAGCCGCCGTGCAGAATTACCCTCCGGCCCAATACAGTCTGGGCGCCTGCTACGCTGAGGGGCAAGGCGTGGGGCGCGATATGGTGGAGGCGGTGAAGTGGCTTCGCAAAGCCGCCGAACAGAATTATGCCCAGGCTCAATTCAGTCTGGCTGTGCGCTACGCCAACGGCCAGGGCGTGGGCAAGGATGAGGCAGAGGCTTACAAGTGGGTCATTCTGGCGGAGGGACAAGGCAATGAGTATGCAAAGCAAAACAAGACCAACCTGGAAGGCATGATGTCGCAGGAACAACTTGCGGAGGGGAAACGGCGCGCCAACGATTGGCTCGAACAGCACAAGAAAACATCTGCCGGCGGGCGGTAGTACCGGCACCGGCTGGAAACCGGTCCCTCCACCACGCCCCGGTTTCTTGCGCCGGTCGGGTTGGACGCATCCCCGTTTCTCCATAAGCCCTCGCCTCCATTACGTTGGCTGTCGCCCTCAACCGTCGCGCCTGCCTGCATTTGGCTGCGCCGTCAAACCTCCCTTTTTTCCGATTTCAAATCACCTCGCGACCTCCCGAATGCCAACACGCGAGCGCTTCCACCTTCGCCCGGCTACGGTGGGACAAGCCGCCCCGACAAGTGCCTGTCGTGTCGTCAATTGCTTGTCCGCCGTAGTTTTAACGGCGGAAGTTTTGACGACGGCGGAAGCCTTGGCAGCGTTCTATGGCCCTTCCCTTGACGTTTGCGGCCCCGTTTGAAGCTGGCTTACTGATAAGGCCGCAGGATAGACGACGAAAAAGCAGCCGCGAAAAGGCAAAAGTTTGTTAAAAAAGCAAAACTTTCCGACACAGCACTGCGAAGTCGCAAGAACTTCTCAGCTTCCCGTGGCCCCTTTGCCCTGCTATCCAGAATCATTCATTTTCAAGAAAGTTTCTTACCACGGATTTCGCGGATTTTCACGGATGGAAACCCCGTCGCTTCTCATCCGTGTCATCCGTGCCATCCGTGGTCGTATGCCTTTGGTTGCGGCTGGCCGCGCTGTGATCTTTGTGCCCTCTCGTGGCAATTGCGCACCCTCATAAATTCACTAATTCGCTGACTCACTCATTCACTGATTCACTCATTCTTATACTCGCTTCCTTTTCCTTCCATAGGTTTTTCCTCTTGATAGACCCGTGCTTAAATTGAGCGAGCATGAACCAGGAATGCACAGTGAAGCGCGCGGAGGGCGGTCAACACCGGCCTGTGGATCGAGGTCCGCTCCAATCCAACCGGCCATTCGTCCCATACGTCCCTTTTGGTCCTTTTGGCCCTCATTCACTTCGCCTTTCCCCGACGGTGGATTGGCCCCGCGTTTCGTCTGATCCGGTCAGGATAAATCAAACCAAATCAGACCAAATCAAACCAAATCAAACCAAAACAACAGGGGGGGAGGGGGGGCCTTTTTTCATGCTGTTTCACTTAAGCCGCGGGTGAAAATGTCCTCAAAAAACCAAAAAACGACGAATCCAACCCCTCAAACCGGACGGGAAAACCGAGCGAAAGGCATTGTCAGACGGTCAAATTCAGAGGAGCATGAGGACGGCTGAATGAACGCTCTCGCGCGAATTTACAAACCGGGCCTGGTTGGCCTCGCCGCCATTCTCTTTTGCGTCTCGGCGCAAATGCAGAATTGGCTCAATGTGGACCGCGCCAATCTGGGATTCACCCGGCTCACGCCCCTGGACAACGCGCCCCCAGTTCTGGCCTTCACCACGGTGGCGCTGGGGGGCTTTCGGGGCTTGATTGCCAACGCCCTCTGGATGCGCGCCAACGATTTGCAGGAGGAGGACAAATACTTCGAGATGGTGCAACTGGCCGATTGGATCACCAAGCTGGAACCTCATTTCGTCGATGTCTGGCGCGTCCAGGCCTGGAACATGGCCTACAATATCTCCGTCAAGTTCAAAGACCCGGAAGACCGCTGGCATTGGGTCGAGCGCGGCGTGCAATTGCTGCGCGACGACGGCATCCGGCTCAATCCGGGCGAAACGCTCATCTACCGGGACCTCTCCTGGCTGTTCCAGCATAAAATCGGTCAAAACCTCGACGACGCCCACATGCGCTACAAACTGCGCTGGGCCCAGGAAATGCAGGACGTTCTGGGCGGACGGCCCAATTATGAGGCCCTGCTCCATCCGCAAACCGCCGCCGAGCGCGAACGGGCGCGCAAATTGCGGGAGGTCTATAAAATGGACCCGAAAATCATCCAGAGTGTCGATGAGCAATACGGCCCGCTGGACTGGCGGCTGCCCGACGCGCACGCCATCTACTGGGCGGAAGTGGGGCGGCTCAACGCCAAGGCTTCCGACCAGGATACGCTCCGGCGCTCGATCTATCAAACCATGCAGCAGGCCTGCATGCGGGGCGGCGCGCTGGACTGGTCGGTCACCAACGTGACGGCGGACAATTTCATGCTCTGGCCGAACCTGGATTTGACGCCCAAGGTCAACGCCGCTTACGAAAAGATGATCCAGGAAGAGCCGAGCATCAAGCAGAACATGCAGACGGCGCACAAGAATTTCCTCAAGCAGGCCATTTACCTGCTTTACGAAGACGACCGGGTGAAGCAGGCCGCTTACTGGTTCAATTACCTCAAGACCACCTACACCAACGCCTTTGTCGGACGGCAGGCCAACATTTCGCTCGATGATTACGCCCTGGGCCAGATCGTGGAAGACAACGGCGAGACGGACATGAGCAAGGTTACCTCCAGCATCCTGGGAATGTTCCACCGGGCGTTTCTGGCGATGGTGATGGACGACGAGGACCGGGCCGTGAATTACCAGAACCTGGCGCGGCAAATCTGGAACCATTACCACCAAAACATCGGCGACGCTTCCAAGGAACGGCTTTCATTGAAGCCGCTGGCGGAGATGCGCCAGTTTGTGCTCGACCGCGAGTTGGACCCGGTCAACGGCTGGCTGTCGCCGCGCGCCCAGGCCATCCTTCGAACCAAGCTCAATTTGCCGGCGCCAAAACCGCCCTCCGCCCCACCCGCCGCCCCGGAGAGCGCCTCCGCCCAACCGTAGCGTCCAATTGGAAAGCTCAGCCGACGCGGAAAGAGATGCGGACAATCAGGTCGCGTCCAAAGCTGTTCTGCAGGCGTTCGAGAATCTCGCGGCGGCGGTAGCGCACGATTTCATCCAGCCAGACGCTGCTGTCCACGGTGACAAAGAGGGTGCCGTGGCGCAGGCCGGTGGGATGGGCGTGGGCGGTGATGTTGGGATCGAGCTGGTTGTTCCAGACTTTGAGGATTTCAGTTTCCGCTTGGCGTCGGTCAAAGCGCAAGCCGGCCAGGACCTTGGGCATGATTTCGCCGGCGGACGTGGCGGACGGCCGGCGGGATTTCTCCTCGGCGGCCCAATCCCACCGCCGCCATTGGGCCAGGGCGCGCTGGCGGGCGGAGCGGGGCGGTTGCACCGGGCGAAAGTCGCGGAAAGGAAACGGGCGCTCCATGGTGGGGGCCAATTATGCCGGCCGTCACGCCTGCTGCGCCACGATCGTGGTGTCTTCGGTGGTCACAGCCTTGTCGGCGCGATGTTCGTCCAGAACCAGGACGCCATGGGACGGCAGGTCGTAATTGCCGCTGAAAGTGCGTTCGGTCAGGAAATCATGCATCGGCTTGAAAAAGGTGATGCGCACCGGGGTCGTCTGGTGGTTGAGCAAAAAGAAAATCTTCGTGTCGCCTTTTTGCCGCAGGCTGACTTCGATGGTATCGGGGACTTTGAGCAATTGGCGCAACAGGCAGGTGTTGCGCAGCCAGGTGACCAGGTCGTAATAAAACTCCTGTTGCGAAACGGTGCCGATGTAAATCGCCTTGCCCAGGCCGAAGGTCTGCAAGGTCATGGCGGGGTGTCCGGCGTAAAAGTCGCGGCCGAAAGTGGCCAGAATCTGGCAGCCGCGCGGTTCAATGATATCGCACCACAGCCTGGCCGCGTGCAGGTGGGTGGTGTGAAAGGCGCCTTTGAAGGCCAGATGATTCTCGTCCTGCGGCGGCAACGGATCGAATTCGACGACTTCCATTCCAAACAAATCCGTCAGGTTATTCGGAAAACCGGAGTCGGCGGCAATCTGATGTTCGTCCACCAGGCCGGTGTTGCAGGTGGCCACCAAGGTCCCGCCATTCTGCACGTAGAGCTTCAAGGCATCGGCCTCGCCCGCGGAGAGCAGGCTGAGCGAGGGCGCGATGACGAGCTTGTACTTGGACAAGTCCTCGGTGGGACGGGCAAAATCGGCGGTGATGTTCCGGTCGTGCAGCGCGGTGTAGAACAGTTGCACGTGTTCGCGCAGGGAAAAGTATTTGTTGGGCTGGCGGGGCAGGGCCAGGGTCCAATCGTTGTCATGCGTGTAGAGAATGCAAACTTCGGCCGCCACTTCGGTCCCTTCCAGGGCGGGTCCGAGGCGTTTGAGTTCCTGTCCAATCTGGCTGATTTCCCTGTAAATACGGTTCTCGCCCCGGCCGTCGTGGGTCAGGACGCCGCCATAGAACTTTTCCTGTCCAATCCTCGGCTGGCGCCAGAAGAAGTAGAGGATGCCATTGGCGCCGCGCGAGATGGTCTGGTAGGTGAACAGGCGCACGACGCCGGGCCGCACCAGGGAATTGACGTCCTGCCAGTTGACGTGCCCGGCCTTCTGCTCGATGACCCAGAAGCCGCTCTCTCCGCCGGGCATTTTGATTCCGGTCTTCTTGACCGAGCGCAGCAAATCGACTTCGCAGGCGTTCTCGGAGGTTTTGGATTTGATGGTGGCGTTGCTGTTGAGCGAGACGTAATCCAGGGCCTCGCCCACGTCGAATAAATCAACCTGCTGGCCAAAGGCGCGAATATTGGTGGTGACCGGGGCGTGGGGCGTCAATTCGCGCAGCAGGTCCGCTTGCATGCGGATAAAGGCGACAATGGTGTCGCTGCAAAACCGCCGCCAATCGAGCATCAAGGCCGGGTTATGCGGGGCCGGGGCCAGGCGGGGCATCGGCACATGGGACCAGTCTCGGACCGTTTGGCCCCAGAAGCGGCTGCCCATCAGGTCGTTGAGCCGGTCGATGGTTTCGTATTTGGCCTTCAACCAGGCGTGCCAATCGCGGCGGGTCTCCTCGTTGAACGAGGGTTGCATGGAGTGGGCGCCGATGTTGTTGTCAATTTGCCAGGCGATCAACTGGGGATGCTTCCCCAAGGCCCCGGCCATGGCGCGGATGATCTTTTTGGAAAAATCCCAGTAGAGGTCGCTGTTCAGGCAGCAGGCGTGCCGGGTGCCTTCGCACAAGGGCAGTCCGCGCTCGTCCATCGGCAGGACCTCCGGGTACTTCTGTGTCAACCAGATGGGCGGGGCGGCCGTGGGAGTGGCCAGGACCACTTTGATGTCCTCATTGACCATCAAATCCATCACCCGCTTGAGCCAGGAAAAATCAAATTCGCCCTCGGCCGGTTCGCACAGGCCCCAGACGAATTCGCCCATGCGGACGGTGTTCATCCCCGCCGCGACCATCAATTCGATGTCTTGCTTCCAGCGCGCCTCCGGTTGCTCGGAGGTGCCTGCATAGGGGTGGACCCAGTGTTCTGGATGATAATCGGCTCCGAAATACATAACAACGTCGTGTTTGCCTTTAACGGCCCGCGCTTGATAGAACGTTAGACGGAATCCGCCCCGCTGGCAAGTAAAAGTGACAGGAACATGACGGGCAGCGCCGGCTCCGGAAGCCTTCGGAGAGCGCCGGACGACCCGCAGGGCCTCCCTGCCAAATCGGTCGGGACGCGGCGCTCCGCGTCCGGGCCAACCGCCGCAAGGAACGATTGAGTTTCCCTGCTACCCTGGCGCCGCAGGATTCGGCGGCGCAAAAATTCTTGTAGCGATTGGGCGTTTTGATACGTCTGATGAAGGGACGGAAGCGCGATCCCAGTTTGAAGTGCGAACCCAGTTTTGAGCTTGTTATGGCCAGAAAAGACGAATTCGATGCCAGCGCCGATCCCGAGTTTAACAATCCCTTCGCCGGATTGCAGATCGACGGCCTGCCGCTGGGGGCGGAGGCCGTGGCTGCGGCCCAGAACCGTCCGGCACAGCGCGCTTTGGGCCGCGTGGTGCTGCGGCGGGAAACCGCCCATCGTGGCGGGAAGACAGTGATTGTCATCCACGACTTTGCCCCGGGCATCAGCAATCAATCCATTGAGGAGCTGGGCCGCAAGCTGCGCCAGGCCTGTGGTTGCGGCGGCGCGATCAAACAACGCACCATTGAAATCCAAGGCAACCACGTCGCCCGGCTGCGGGCCTTGCTGGAGGCGGAAGGTTTCCGCGTCGCGGGTGTCAAATAGGCGAAGACGCGCCTCGGCCGCTATTTCCCCAAATAAATCAGGGCGATGTCTTTGGCCACCTTGGTGGCCACCCCCGTTTCGTCCGAATTGGTCAGGACAATGACCGCCAGGCCGTCCTTGGGAAAGCGCTGGATGCTGGCCGAAAAACCCGAGGTGGACCCGCTGTGGCCGATGTTTTCGTGGCCTTGCAGCGGGTCCAAAAACCAGCCGAAGCCATAAGGGTGCGTCCGGCCATTACTGAGCCGGACGGGCGTCCACATCAACTGTTCGGTGGCGGGCGCGAGAAGTTTTTGCGCGTCGAGCGCCGCGTTCCACTTCGCCAGGTCGCCGACGGTCGAAACGATCTCGCCCGCCGAAAAAACATCGGTCAGGTCGTAGTCGCGATTGATGTATTGCCCGGCGCGATTGGTTTCATAACCGCTGGCGCGGCGGGGGATGACCGAGCGCGGGTCGCGGTTGGTGGTGCTGGACATGCCCAGCGGGCCGAAAATCCGCTGGCGCATAAACGCCCAATAATTCCGGCCGCTGACATTTTCGATGACGTAACCGAGCAGGTTGAAGCCGCTGTTGCAATAGGACCATTTTTCGCCCGGCGGAAAGTCCAGCGGGTAGCCGCCGATTTTGCGGATGAATTGCGCTTGCGTCAGGCGCCGGGTCAATTCAAAGCCCTCCAGGGCGGTATAATTCTTGATGCCCGAAGTGTGCGTCAACAAGTGCCGCAGCGTGATGTTCGTCCAACTCTCCGGCGTGTCCTTGAGATGGCGGGAAATTTTGTCATCCACCGACAGCCTGCCCTCCTGCGCCAGCAGCAGGATGCCGGCGGCAGTGAATTGCTTGGTGATCGAGCCGATCTCGAAGACGGTGTCGGGCGTGACGGCCGTTTGCCATTCGAGATTGGCCAGGCCGTAGGCGCTGGTTTTGACCGGCTTGCCATTTTGAATGATTTCCAAGGCGAGGCCGGGGATGGGATGCCGCCGCATCTCGCGTTGCACCAAGTCATCGACCGCGTCCGCCCGGGCCGGCGGAACCGAGCAGAGGGCCATCAAAGCCGCCAGGAGCCATTGTTTCATGCGGGTTGTTTTGTATCCTGAACTGCGCCTCGCGCGAGTTAAAAATGAATCTGGGTTTATATCGCCGATTTCGCGTTGCGGAAGGAAATTGTGCCGCTGTTGTTCTCCCGGCGGCTGGACGTTCGCAAACTTGTGACGCGCGCACTGCCGTTGGAACAGGACGGCGGCGGCGGTGGCGCTGGCGAGCGGGCCGAGGGTGGGGGAGTCGTTGGAAGTGGTTGTGGATCAAACTGTTAGGATTTGAAAGGCACCCACGGATTTCGCGGATGGCACGGATAAGAAGAAGCGGCGGGTTCCGCATCCGTGAAATCCGTGAAATCCGTGGTAAAAATCTTTCCGAAAAGGAATGACTCAACCTGCTGTTAAAAAAACACATAAGTGCTTGTCTATGTGTTGTTTGTGATCTTTGCGGATAATGGCATGATTGGCACTGAATAAGCTGTATAAAAAAGGTTGAAAAAAAATGAAAAAGGTCGTTGACATTTGGCTGCAAGTGGCTAAAAATGACCTCGACGATGCGGTATAAAAAACGTTCAAAGAAAAATGCAAAAATCGGTTGACACACCTTTTGCAATTTGAGAAAGTCGCATCGCACACGGAAACAAAAGTAAAATTATGAGAACAAAAACAATGCTCCTATCGGCACTGCTGGGAACCCTCGGCAGTGTTTCGTTGCTGGCTCAGTCCACCAACGTATATTCCCTCAACGCAGTCGGTTACATCAACGTGACCGTCACTCCGGGCTTCAACATGATTGCCTGCCCGCTGGTCTGCTCGCCGGATAACACCCTCAACACCTTGATGAACAACGCTGGCAACACTTATAAAAAGGTGACGATTTACCAGTGGCTTTCAAGTGGCAGCTATACGAACGACTCCGGCAGTGTGGCTTTGTCGACGTATACAAACGGATGGGTGAATGGGGGATTTATCGCACTGAACCCCGGCACCGCGGCTTGGTTTTTCAATCCCAACGCGACTAACATGACGCTGACATTTGTGGGCACTGTGCCGCAAGGCTCTCTCACCAATACTCTAACTCCCGGGTTCAATATGGCGAGTTCGATTGTGCCGACCTCCGGCGATCTTGTTACTAACGGCATTACTCTGCTGACTAGTCAGGCAAAACACGACACGATCTATACTTGGGACAACATCAATCATGCGTACGATGGCTTTAGCTGGACACCGGCCAACGGATGGATAAGCACGATTGCCGGGCTGACTGATCCGATCGTCACGAACGTAGGGGAAGGTTTCTGGTATTTAGTTGCCGGTGCCACGTCGGAAAACTGGGTTGAAAACTTCTCTGTAAATCCATAGTCCATTAGAGATCAGAACAATTAGAACAAAATCATCAATAAGAACATTCCTAACTGACACGATATGAAAAAGACATTAACCATCATAACACTACTCGCTGGAGCGGTGGGTGTGTATTCTCAAGGCACCATCAACTTCCAAGACTATACAGCCAGCTTCTGCATTACCATTTGGTCTCCGCAGACGGACAACCCTGGTTTTCAGCAAACAGGGCAGGGAGCCAATGATATTCCTGCGGGTGCCACGGTTTACAGTGGGGTGCCGATCGGTGGCGCTGCGACTGGAACGGCTCCGTATTTCTACGCGGATGGCAATGACTACACGGTCGCCTTATGGGCTGCGGCAGGTCTTAACGTGGCATTAGCCCCTGCTAACCAGTTGGCTACCGCGACTATGTCAAACCACGGTGGAACCGGGGTTGCTAACATAGTTGATAATGCGTCGGGCCTAGGTAGTGCTGGGTCATGGGCGGGTTCGCAAACTGTGACCGTCCCCGGTTCTATAGGCGGTTCAACTGGAACTGCTAGCGTTCAACTGGCGGCCTGGTTCAATGCCGGTGGAACGATTACCAGCTACGCGGCTGCTCTCGCTGCTGGCGATCCTAATGGGCTGTCTCCTTCGGCAAATCTGACTGGCTTGGGCGGAGCGCCTAACTCCACGACAATTCCAGCCACGCCCGTCGATCTCCCTTCAGGGCCTGTTGGATTACAGAGCTTCAGCTTGACGACGGTTCCTGAACCGAGCACGATTGCCCTTGGCGTGATTGGAGCCTCAGCGTTCCTGATGCGCCTTCGTCGCAAATAAGCAGCTTCTTTAATCTCACAGAGCCGCCCCTTCGGGCGGCTCTTTTTTTTGCTCGAATCAAGCGGCTGCCCGGAGGCGTAATCACCGTTGACGCTGCTGCCGTAACCGAGGGTGAATTGGCCGCTGAACAACTGATGCATTCCTCACGGCGGAACTCTGGGATTTTGCTGGTGTTCTTTCCGGTTATGGTTATACTATGAGCATGGATTTCAAAGTTTCACAAGCTTCGGCGCTGGCGGTCGTGGCGGCAGCCGTCTTTGGGGCCGCCTCGGCCATCGCCGATACCGCTGGCGGAGAGGCCAATCCCTACGCGGTGATCAGCGACCGGAACGTCTTTCATCTCAATCCGCCTCCACCTCCGCCCGCGCCCCCGGAGAAACCGATCGAAGTGCCCAAAGTGATGCTCAGCGGGTTCCAAAAAGTGGGCGGCACCACCCGCGTGTTTCTGGCCATGCCGCCCAAAGACCAGAAGGACGTGACCAAATACTTCAATCTTGCGCCGGGCGAGCGGGAAGACCCCTTGGAAGTGGTCAAGGTGAATTCCGAGAAAGGGGAGGTGGACATTATCAACTCCGGCACGCCCATGACGCTGTCGTTGGCCAGCAATAGTTTCGTCGCCACGGCTGCGCCGAGCCATCCGGCGGGCGGCGCGCCTCCGATGCCCGGGATGCCCGGGATGCCGGGAGGCCGGCGGGTGCCCGCCTTGCCTCAAGGCATGCCCCAGGCAGCGGCTCCGTCAGCTCCGTCAGCTCCGTCGGCGTCCAGCGGGAATTCGGCCATTATCGTGGGCGGCGGGAATTCTGGCGGTCAATCGGGGTCGAGCTTTGGTTCTTCTTCCTTTGGTTCTTCGTCTTATGGCAGCCCGATCGTGACGGGCGGCGGCCCGGCTTACGTGCCGGCGAACCCGCCTGCCAACGAAGGGGGCGCTCAGATTGCCAACACGCTCATGAGTCCAGCCACTCAGTATAAAATGCCGCCTACTCCCCCTCCGGCGCCGCCGGAAGTCCAGGCTGCGGGGATGCTCGTGCATAAAGCAGCCTATGGCGAGATGAGTCCGCCCCTGCCGCCAGGACTTGAAAACGCGGGCGGCCCGTAGTAACCAAGTCAACTCCTCAGAAACTCCGCTCCCGCGCAATCGGCGAAACGCAGCCGGTGGCGGGTCAATGGGACGTTAAGATTAGGAATTGGGCCATGTTCAAGCATATCCCAATGCACGACAGTACGGCTCCAGGATGGGCAGGACCGCGGCCAGGTGTTTCTCGTAGGCATGCCAGCGGGCCACAGACCGTGCATAGACCGGCTGGCTGGCGTCGTGATATGTGGGCGAATACATCTGCTTTTTGCTGCTTTTCTCGTGGAACTGCGCCTGCGCTTGGTGCCAGCCCAAGCCAAGAAACTCGGTGACACGGCGGCCTTCCTTTTCCAGGTCCGCGACAATGTCTTCGTAGCGCGTCTCGATCCACGCCAAACCTTCCCATTGCCGCACGGCCAGCCAGACATCCATCAGGTTGGCGTAATGTCGGGCGGCGCGTTCCAGCGTGAGGAAGTTCGCGTTGAATGGATTGAGTGGGATGTTCTGAAAATAGCAACTGATCACGACGTCACGAGGATCGCGCAAGGCAATGATGACGCGCAGTTCGGGAAACACCCGCAGCCAGACGCGAAGTTTGGCGGTGGGGGACGGGTTCTTGTCCAAAATCAGTTTTCCTTCCGCCGCGCCTCCAAGCTCCCTGTGAATTGCTTCAATATAGCGGCGTCGAATGACGTTCAGCCGGGCGGGCGGGAGTTGGGGCGAGGCATGGAACAATGGCGCGACGATCATTGTAAACGCGCTCGGTTCATCCAGCGCCGCAACGTCAGGATGCGCGCCAAGAATCTGTTCCAAAAGCGTCGTCCCGCTGCGGGGATGGCCGCCGAGAAAGGCCAGTTTGGGAATGGCTTCGCGTTGCCGTTCGGGAAACTCCCTCGACCAGGCGCGAAGAATGTTGGCGGGCAGAGCCTGCGTTGAGCGGCGGTACATTTCCGCCATCTGGTTGTACTCCTTCAACATGGCATCGGTATCCCCCAAGGCCCGCACCAGTTTCTTGGCTTCGGCCAGCGTCTGCATCGCTTCGTCGAAACGGTCCGTGCGGTTGAGCACCTCGGCCAGCTCATAGCGGGCGGCATATTGGACGTACTGATGTATTGGGCCGGAAGCAATCAAGTCGCGCAACCGGCGCTCGGCATCCTCGATCTTGTTTTCGCGCCGGTCGAGGACGGCGGCAAAATAGCGCGCCTGATCGTCGCGAGGATCGATTTTCAGACAGGATTCGATCGCTTCGCGGGCCTCGGCAAAACGATGATTTTGCTCCAGCAAGAGGGCCAGAGCCATGCGGGGGTTGATGCCGCGCGGGTCCGCCGCGGCCGCTTGCTCGAAGGAGGCGCGCGCCTTGTCCGGCTGGCGCAGATTCTGGTATTGATGGCCGATCTGGAGCATCAATGCGGCATTTTGGGGTTCCAGTTCGAGCGCCTTGCGCCAGGCGCGATCCGCCAGGTCGAGTTGGCCCGCGCCTCCGGCGGCGCATCCGTACTCGAACCAGAGCTCCGGCTTGTGCGGATATTGCCGGCTCAACTTTTCATAAGCCGCCACGGCCTGGGAAAAGTTGTAAGCAGCCAAAAACCCGCGAGCCTCGTTGAGCCTTTTGTCGGATATGTTCACCACGGATACATCTAAATGGACACGAATTCTCGAAGAAACGCAATCTCGCATTCGATCCGGGAAACAGGCTGGAGTATTTGCCCGCAGAACACGCAGAAAGACGCAGAAAGGAAACTTCTTCTTCTCCATTCTGCGTGTTCTGCGGGCATAAATGTCTTTGTCGTTCATTTTGAACACGGTTTTCCGCGCATTGACAGTTTCCCCCGATGCCGATATTGTTCCCGTGTCAGAATGGCGCGTTCGTCTATCAGTTAGGACACGGCCCTCTCAAGGCTGAAAGACGGGTGCGATTCCCGTACGCGCTACCATTCTTTAGACTTTGACGATTGAACTTTGAACGTATCTGGCTTTATTTGATTCTGGCAATGGCGTGCCTGCCCAAGGCAGCGCCCGGCGCCACGAACACGATCCGGATTGTAGCCCAATACCATTGCGCCGGCGGCGAACAGTTGACGGGCCATACGAACCTCGTGACTCTCAACCGAATTCGGGCTTTGCCATCGACGGCTGCATTTCGGAAATTGGCCATCGACAAAGTTTCCGCGCTGCTGGCCGGCGGTTTGGGGTTTGAGACGAATGCCTTCGTGAGGGCCTTGATCAGCCCTTTGTTAACCGATCTCCTGCAAACGGAATCCTTTGGAGCCTTTGGCGGTTTTTCGGGCAACGTGCTGGGTTTTGTCCTGGCACTGCAATTGGACACAAATCGAGCGCAGTTGTGGCAGGACAATTTTTCCAAGGCGCTGGGCAGCGCCGGTGAGAGATTTACGACGGAAGGATTCAGCGGATGGCGCTGGAACAGAGGGGGGAGCGCTTCCGTCGGCTTGCCCGACAACAAGTCCGCCATAGCTTTAGCGACGGCGGAAGCCTTGGCGACGGCGGGCGTCTCGCCGACGAACTCCGATTCCTTTTGGATTGTGCCCGCCCGCGATTGGTTGCTCGTTGGGCGGGGCGATGATCTCTTGCCGTTGCGAATTGACTATCTTCAACAGGTGAGCCGGCGAGGCCGCCCCGGTCCATCCCTAAAGGAAAATCTGTTGGAGGCTGACATTGATTGGCTTGGATTAACCCGTTGGCTGCCGGAGTGGTCGCGCCTTTTGAAGCCGGCCCGCATCAAGGTCAGTGTGGCGGCCATTGACGATGTCATGCAATTGACGGCCCGGGTGGTCTATCCCCAGCCTATCCCGTGGGAATCCGCGCCGTGGCAAATACCGACGGAGCTTGTCCGCAACCCGCTGGTCAGTTTTACAGCCGCGCAAGACGTGGCGGCGTTTCTAAACATGGATCCAGCGTTCTCCCAGCTTGATTGCAATCCGTTAACCAACCAGTTCTACGCTTGGGCGCTGGGTCAGATGCCCTTTCAGACTTATATGGCATGGCCCGTGGCCAATGGCACAAACGCGTTGGACAAGTTGGCAATTGAGGCGCCAGCGGCCTTTAATCCTGCGCTGAAGAGATTCAACGGCACGGAGCTAATCTGGCATCCAAATCAGAAGAAACTTATATGGTCGAGCATGCCCCTGGTGGCGCCTGCTCTGGAAGTTGCGCAAGACAACGGCCGGCAATTCCTGTTTATGAGTCTCTTTCCCCGGTCACCCATGAGCAAGCCAGTTCCAGACGACCTGTTGGCCCAAGTCAGGGGGCACGCCGATCTGGTCTATTATGATTGGGAGTTGACGGGTCCGCGTTTGCAGGAATGGCGGTTGCTCAGCCAAATGATGGCGAATCGATCGAGTGGGGAAAGCGATGAGATGTTTGATGCCAACACCGTCACCGAGAGCTGGCTGGGCGGTTTCGGTTCCTTGGATATCAACACCGTTACCGAAATAAACCGTGTCGCGTCGAACGAGTTGTCGTTGGTTCGCACATCGCCGGTCGGCTTTACGGGGCTGGAGATGGTTTTGTTCTCTGATTGGCTGAGCAACGCCGGCGCCGGGCCTGCCAACCGTCAACCGCTTCCGCCTCGAAAGACCGCCTCGCCTCCGACCTTGCCGTGAGTGACACCGAAATGCTTTTTCAATTTTTACATGAGGCGTGAGCATGGAGAACCGGCAAACTCTTCTAAATGTTTGCGAAACTTGACATAATGGATCGAAAGTCTTCTTGCAAGACATCTTTGGTTTGCCTTGTGTTAACAGTGGGCACGCTTTTGCTCTACGCGCCGGTCATCAGGTTTGATTTTGTCAATTATGACGATTGGGCATATATTCTGGATAATCCAAATATCACTGGCGGTTTTAGTTGGCGCGGCCTGGCTTGGTGTTTTCAAGCCGGCTATGCAGGCAATTGGCATCCTCTCGCGTGGATGTCGCACATGCTGGATTGCCAGTTGTATGGACTTCATGCCGGTGGACACCATGTCACGAACGTTTTATTTCACACACTTAATTCGGTGCTGTTGTTTCTTGTCTTGCGCCGCATGACGGGGACGCTTTGGCGCGCCGCCATGGTGGCGGCCTTGTTCGCCTGGCACCCGCTGCATGTGGAATCGGTCGCGTGGGTTTCGGAGCGCAAGGATGTCTTGAGCACGTTCTTCTTCATGCTCACGCTTTGGGCATATGCGCGCTATGCGGAGAATCTCAAGTCTCAGATTTCAAATTCCAAGTTTCATTACATTATGGCGCTGGTTTTCTTCGCGCTGGGATTGATGGCAAAATCGATGCTCGTGACACTGCCCTTTGTCCTGTTGCTGTTGGACTGGTGGCCGTTGCAACGGGTTTTAACCCAAGGCGCAGCCGATCAGGAAAATCGCGGTGAGAATTCTTCGGCAAAGCCCATGACCTCTTTGATTGTCGAAAAAATTCCGTTTTTTGTTCTATCCGGAGTTTCCAGCGTGTTAACTATGGTCGCGCAAGGACGTATCGGCGCCATTGCGACGATGGAACAGGTGCCTTTCACGGTGCGCCTGCTGAACGCGTTGCTGGCATATTTTCGTTACGCCAAAAAAACACTTTGGCCGAACAAATTGGCCATAGTCTATGTTTTTGATCGGCAATGGCCGGTATGGGTGCTCCTGATTTCCTTTATGTTCGTGATCATGCTCATTGTCATGGGTGTGCGCCTTCGGAAAACGCGGCCATACTGGCTCGTAGGCGGACTGTGGTACTTGGGGACCCTGGTGCCGGTGATTGGCCTGGTGAAGATGGGAGATCAGGCCATGGCCGATCGTTACACTTATATTCCGGCGATCGGCCTATTCGTTATTATATGTTGGGAAGTTTGTGATATGTCTCGGGACTGGCGAAAACCGGAGTTAAGCCTTGGAATCCTTGGGGTCGGGGCTTTGGCAGCGTGTTGTATTCTCACCGCCAGACAGCTTCAGTACTGGAGAAACAGCGGAGAGCTTTTTGCGCACGCCATTGCTGTAACGCGCAACAACCACATCGCGCATGCCAGCTACGCTTCCTGGCTGCGAAACGAGAACCGCCTGGCCGAGGCGCGCGCGGAATGTGAAAAGGCGCTTCAGATCTCGCCAAACTATGGATATGGCCAATTCGTTTTGGCGAACGTCTTATTCACTCAAGGCGACTTCGCAGAGGCTGAACCGCATCTGCGCAAAGCCCTCGGAGTGCCTGGCTATCAACAGGAGACGCGCGTGGGTCTTGGCCGGGTCTTGCTTGCGCAAAATCGACCGGCCGAAGCCGCCGCGGAATTCGCCATTGCGCTGAAGCAGAATCCGGCAAATGCCATAGCGCATTGTTGGATGGGGGCGGCGCTGGCTGCGCAAGACCAATTGCAGGAGGCGCTGGTTCACCTCTTAACGGCGCTCCGTCTGATCCCGTCGTATGCCGATGGCCATTGTCAACTTGCCATCGTCCTGCAAAAGCAGCGGCATACCGCCGAGGCCATTTCGCAATACCGCGCCGCCCTAAGCATCAGAGCCGAGTCTCCGGATGCCTTGAATAATCTCGCCTGGATTCTGGCGACGGACGCGCAGCCGGAATATCGCAATGGAACCGAGGCGGTGCGGTTGGCGGCGCGGGCTTGCCTTTTAACCCATGACAAAGACCCTGCCATGATCGGCACGCTGGCGGCCGCCTGCGCCGAGGCGGGGAGATTTGATGAGGCCATCGCCACCGCGGAAAAGGCGCACGATGTCGCGCTGGCCCTTGGCCGGAAGGATGTCGCCGCCCGGAACCTCGAATTGCAGGAACTTTACCGTTCGCATCGGCCTTATCACGAGGCGCCCTGATTCGCGGAAGAGTCAGCGCCATTTCTTTCTTTTAATCTCCTGCAAAACACAGCAAACTCATTCGGCATGAAACATAGATTCCTGGAGGTTTGCGCGTGCTGGCTTGCATTTGCTCTCAGCGCAAGCGCCGTGACTCCCACCATCCTTTCCCCACCGCAAAGCGTCACCGTCAACAACGCTTCCGCCGCCGCCTTCACCGTCGTGGCGTCCAACGCAGCCAGCTACCAATGGCAGTTTTCGGGCACCAACGTTTCGGGCACGAACAATTTGCGGGGAGCGACCAACGCCACATTGAGCCTGGACAACGTGACCAGCAACCAGGCGGGGAGCTACACCGTGGTGGTGACCTCGTCGGACAACATTTCCGTGACGAGCGCGCCGCCGGCGGTGTTGACTTTGACGAATGGCACGATTGTGAAGTTGACATTCACCGGTTACACAGACGGCAGCAGCAACAATTTTTTGGTGCAGTTGTTTGACCATGATAAGCCGGCCACGGTGGAGAACTTCATCCATTACATTACATCCGGCGAGTTCAACAACATGTTTTGGAGCCGGTGCGTTCCAGGATTCGTTCTGCAAGGCGGGGATTTTGATGCCACGGATCGAACCAACACCACCCCTGGCGTGACGGGGACAAACATTGCGGCGACGTTGGAGGGGAGCTTTACGTTTCCGGATCAGGTGGACAATGAATTCAATGTCGGTCCCTTGATTCACAACACCTTTGGAACGGTTGCCATGGCGAAAGTGGTGGGTGAGCCGGATTCGGCGCACAACGCCTTCTTTTTTAACCTGGCGGACAACTCGGCCAATCTTGATAATCAAAACGGCGGGTTCACCGTCTTCGGGCGAATCGTGTCCGACACCAACGTGCTGCTTTTTTTTAACTCATTGAACACCAACGGTGGCGGCATTATCGATTACACAATCTTCGCCACAAATTCAGGAATTACAAGCCTTCCTGTCAATTATACTGGCACCAACGAGCCTGCCAATGCGAATCTGTACTTCTGCGATTTCGCGTTCCAGACGCCGCCGCCGGTCGATACGAACCCGCCGACGGTGGCGTTTACCTACCCGCCCGCCGGCGCGGTCCTGACCAATGGCAGCCCGTTGACCATCACAGGAACGGCGTCGGATAATGTCGGATTGGCCCGCGTTCGCTGCGATTTATATCCGCAAAATGGCGCCTACGGTTATTCGCCCTTCGGCGTTGACGCCCTCGGCACGACCCTCTGGTCGTTCAACGTCAACGAGTTTCTATCGAACAACGTGCCCAGCGAAAAAGGAATCGTGCAGCCGGGCATCTATAACATTGTCGCCACCTCCCAGGACGGCGCGGGAAACCTGAGCCAGAACCTGATCCAGCAACTCACCATTACCGCCGTCACCATCAACGGCAATGGAACCGTGAAGTACGCGCAGTACGGCACGACCGATACCCCCGTCAACGCGGTTGGGGCTAATTTCCAGGACGGAGTGGAATATGCGTTGGAAGCCACGCCCGGCGCCGGCGCAACTTTCGTCAATTGGAGTGCCGGTTTGAACGCTTCGCTGAGTTCCAACGTGACCTTCAGCATGTCGGATGGCCTGCTTTTTGCGGCAACTTTCGTCTCAAACGCCATCCCTGCCATCATCACTCTCACCAATCCGGCCGCCAATGCCCAACTGACCAACGGCGCCTTTAACATCAGCGGCACGATCGCTGGAGTTCCGCCGGTCCAAGTGACCTGCCGGCTCTTTTCCACGAACACGTTGCAATCGATCGCGGCGCCAGTCACCGTCGCCGGCACAAACAGCTTTTCTTTCGGGGTGACCAATCTCGCGCCGGGCAACTATATCGCCCAGGCGCTGGCGCAAGATGCCCAAGGCAACGCCTCAGTTGTCATGAATAATTTCACGGTGATGGCACCCATGACGATTATCACGAACATGGGCGGCGTCCTGACAACCAATGGGCCTGTCTCTACTGTGCCCGGCACCCACACCCTCAAGGCGGCGCCCATCCCCGGGTATGTCTTTTACAGTTGGAATGACGGGGTCAACACAACGTTGAACCCCTCCAAGACGATTGACCTCCTGTCAAACCTGACCCTGACAGTCACCTTCGTTCCCGAGGACGCGTCGTTGAAGGGCATTACGTTCACCTATCCCCTGGCGAACGCGAAAGTGCCCAGCAATACATTCAACAGGGTGGAGGTAAAAGCTCCGGCATCGCTGAGCGTCACGCAGATGACCTGCCAGTTGTTCCTGCAATCCAACGGCGTCACGGCGTCGCCGCAACCCGTCACAGATCACACGGCCAATAAATGGACTTTCCCCGTGACCAATCTCACGCCGGGGCCTTACACGATTTTGGCGGTGGCGTACGATGATAAGGGCAACAGCAGGCTGGTGTCGGAGAACTTCAATCTGCTGGCGAAGTTAGCCGTCGAGGTCCAGCCGCCCGGCAAAGGCACCGTGACCGCCGGGCTGAACGGGAAATACCTCGAGGTCGGCAAAACCTACAATATTTCCGCCACGCCGAAATCGGGGCAGGTATTCGCGTTCTGGACGGGCGGGGCGACAACCCCATACAGCGCGGCGACCACGTTTGTCATGTCAAGCAATACGGTGTTGACGGCCAATTTCACAAACAACCTTTTTCCCGCGGTGGCGGGCACTTACACCGGGCTGTTTTTCAATCCGGCCAACGTCACGCCGACCAACGCCGGATTTGTCACTCTCACCACCACCAGATCGGGCGCTTTTAGCGGCAAGCTGATGTTTCCTTCGCGCGGCTATTCACTCGCCTCCAGGTTTATTTATAATGGCTTCAATGAACTTAGAGGGAGAGGGCTTGATTCCAACACTCTGATTGTGAATCTGAATCTCGATTTGACAAATGACACTGACACCATCACCGGCTATGTCATGGACCAACTCTCTCCCGGATTGTACCTCTGGTCGAACAGTTTGATTCTCTATCGGGCCACCAACCACCTTTCCAGCACCAACGCGCCCGTGCCCGGAAAATATGTCGTTCTCTTACAGCCCGAAAACGCCACCAACGGCCCCGTCACCGACGGGTATGCAGCGATCTCGCTTGGAAGCGGCGGCGCCTTGGCTCTGGGCGGAACGTTGCCCGATAATACCGCCATTTCCGAGTCCGCCAAAATTTCCAAAGCCGGCATCTGGCACGTCTATATTGTTCCGGCAAGCTACAAGGGCAAAGGGATGATTATCGGCTGGCAAACCAACACGCCCTCGGGCGGGTGCAATGGCCGGCTCTTTTGGGTCAAGCCGGCGATCGGCTCGGCCAGGAATCTGGCTTCAACCGGAGCGAAATTCGAGGCCCCCGTCGCGGACACGAATTATCAGATGGTCCTGGCCGGAGGAATCACCAATTCTCTGCCGGTCAACAAATCGCACCAGTTTGTGCCCGTTGCGCCCATCACAGGAATCTCCCTCCTGCCCACCGGTGTTCTGTCGGGACACATTGACCTCAACGGTGACAAGCGTCCCTTCAAAGGCGCTTTCATCAGCCCGTCCGAAGGCGGGGCCGGATTCATTCTGGAAACCGGCGGCCAGACTGACCCGTTCGAGATTTCCATCGAGCCGTGATGGGAAAAGGCGGCGCGGCGAAGGCGCGCGCCTCCTCCTCCGTTTCATGGCTGCACGCAATGTCTGTCAGGCAGAAATTATTTGCTCAAAATTGCTTTCCTCTTCGCCCGCTGTGTGCCAGACTGCCGGAAATGGAACAGAAAGATTTTCGGCGCACGATCGTGGTTTGCCTCCTGCTGGGGCTGGGCACGATCGCGCTGTACGCTCCGGCGCTGACCTTCAGTTTTGTCAACTATGATGATCAGCTTTATGTCCTCAACAATCCCAATGTCAATCATGGGCTGACCGCCGCCGGCCTGGGCTGGGCGTTCCAGGCCGGGTACGCGGCCAATTGGCATCCGCTGACGTGGTTGTCGCACATGGTGGACTGCCAGGTGTTTGGCCTGCGCCCGGGCGGCCCTCACGCCATCAATGTGCTCCTGCACGCGCTGAATTGCGTGCTTTTATTCCAGGTGCTGCGGCGGTTGACGGGCGCTTTCTGGCGCAGCGCCATGGTCGCCGCGCTCTTCGCCTGGCACCCGCTGCACGTGGAATCGGTCGCGTGGATCGCGGAACGAAAGGATGTGCTGAGCACGTTCTTCTTGTTTTTGACGCTGTGGGCCTGGGTCCGCTACGTGGAGGATTTTAAAATCAAGGGTTCAAAGTTCAAAGTTTTCTATGTTGCCGCGCTGGTTCTTTTCGCCCTGGGGCTGCTGTCCAAGCCGATGGTGGTGACGCTGCCGTGCATGTTGCTCCTGCTGGATTGGTGGCCGCTGGGACGTTTGCAACTGGGGCCGGCGCCGGCCGGCGCGGAAGCGCCGCCGCCGGTCGCGCGGCAAATGGCGCGTCTGGTGGTCGAAAAAATCCCGTTTTTTGTTTTGTCCCTCGGCTCGAGCATTATCACGGTGATTGCCGAGCGGCGCGAGGGTTCCGCGTCGATTGTGGCGCGGTTGCCGTTCAAGGTGCGGTTTGTCACCGCCGTCCTTTCCTACTTTCGCTATCTGGCAAAAACTTTTTGGCCGACGGACTTGGGCGCGACGTATCCCTTTGTGTTTCGGCATTCCAGATGGGAGTTGGTGGCTGTGGCGCTGCTCCTGGCGGGGATTACAGTCATGGCTTTCGGCGCGCGCAAATCCCGCCCGTACTGGCTTTTTGGCTGGCTCTGGTTTTTGGGCACGTTGTTTCCAACGCTCAATCTGGTGGCGGCGGGCGGACAACCGATGGCGGACCGCTACATGTATATCCCGTCGATAGGTTTGTTCGTTCTGATTTGCTGGGAGGTGTATGATTTGGCGGCGGCCTCGCAGTATGCGCAGGTGATCCTGGGAGGATTGTGCGGCGCGGCGCTGGCCGGCTGTTGCGTTCTGAGTTCCTTTCAACTCCAATACTGGAGAAATGAGGAGAGCCTGGTTTCGCGCGTCCCGATGTCCGATTACAATTTTATCGGCCACGCCAACTATGCGGCGTTTCTCATGCATCATAACCAGTTGGCCAAGGCGGAGGCCGAATGTAACAAGGCGATCAGCATCTCGCCCACCTACGGTTTGCTGAGCGCGCTGATGGGCGACATCCTGCTGATGGAGGGGAAATTCGACCAATCGATCGAAAGGCTCAATTTCGCGCTGAAAGCCGATCCGACCCTGGTCGATGCCCGCCTGCCGCTCGGACGCGCTTTGCTGGCCAAGAGACGGCCCCTCGAGGCGGCGGCGGATTTCAAAGCGGTCTTGCAGGCTGAACCGCGTAATTTTGAGGCCGAGACCTGGCTCGGCAGAGCTTTGCTGATCCAAGGCAAGACGGCCGACGGCATCGCGGAGTTTCGTCGGTCGCTAACCTTGCAGCCAAACCAGCCCGAAGTGTTGAATGACCTGGCTTGGATTCTGGCAACCAGCCCGCATCTGGAAATCCGGAACGGCGCCGAAGCGGTGAAACTGGCCAGCCGCGCCTGCCAATTGATGGGCAACAAGCAGCCAATTCTGATCGGCACCCTGGCGGCCGCGTATGCCGAAGCCGGCCGCTGGGATGAGGCCGTGGCAGCGGCGCAGCAGGCCCACGATCTGGCCGCCGCGGACGGCTTAAAGGCGCTGGCGGACAGGAACCTCCAGTTGCAGCGGCTCTACCGCGCCCACGTGGCTTACCGCGAAACTCAGTGAACACCGCGGTTCGGCGCGTTGGCGGCAGGCCAAAGAAATTGAATCGCCTGTAACCTTTTCCCCACCGCGAGAGTCTGGATAGGAGATCAGCCGATTGCGGGATGCTGGCATCCGACGGGCAGCCGGCTGTGGTAACAACGCTCTAAAAAATATGGACTCTAAAACGATGACAGCACGTTTCTTTTTCAAAGCCATTGCGTGCGCAATGGCTTTCGTTGGCACGGTCGCCTTGGCGCAGGCACAAGACACCAAACTCGATCCTTCCGGCAAGTGGATTTGGACCACCCCCGGTCGAAACGGCGGCCCCGATCGAACGAACACGCTCACTCTCAAATACTCCGGCGGCGCGTTAACCGGGTCGATCAAGGCTCCCAGACGCGGCGGCGAATCCAGTTCGACGGATATTTCCGACGGCAAACTGGCGGGCGATAAAATCTCCTTCAAGACCACCCGCGACGCCGGCGGCAACACGCTGACGGACACCTACGAAGGCACCCTGACGGCGGACTCGATCAAAGGAAAGATCACAAGCACGGGCGGCACCCGGGAGCGTCCGCCGCGCGATTGGGAGGCCAAACGCGAAGCGGCCAGCAAGTAATTTGCAGGAATTGACAGTGGGACGGCGCGGTTCCTGCGAGCCGCGCCGTTTTTTGCTTTCGTCCCGGTGGCGGGGCGGATAGCATGGCCGGACTTGAATCTTATGAAACTATTCAGCGCATTTTTGGCCTCAGCTTCATGCGGCGCCCTGTTGGTTTTGCCTTCCGGCGCGCAGGACACCAACAACACCCTGACCGACGCGGAAAAGGCCGCGGGCTGGCAGCTTCTCTTCAATGGGAAGGATGCCAGCGGATGGCATAATTTCAAACAGGACGGCCTCCGGCCCGGCTGGCAGGTCAAGGACGGCACCCTGGTGTGCGTCGATCCCCAGAGTGCCGGAGACATTGTGACGAGCAATCAATTTGATTGGTTCGAGTTGCAACTGGATTACAACATCTCCCACGCCGGAAACAGCGGGATCATGTATCATGTCACCGACAAAGGCCCCTTCATTTGGGCGACCGGTCCCGAATTCCAGTTGGAGGACAATGCCGCCGCCGCCGATCCCGTCCGCTGCGGCTGGCTTTATGCCTTGTACCAACCACCCATCGACCCGGCCACCGGCAAGATACTCGACGCCACCAAGCCCGTCGGGGAATGGAACCATGTCCGCCTGCTGATCTCGCCGCAGAAGTGCGAACACGAGATCAACGGGGTGAAGTACTTCGAATATGTTCTGCATAGCGACGACTTCAACACCCGGGTCGCGCAAAGCAAATTCTGCAGAATGCCCAATTTTGCCCGGTCCGACCTCGGTTCCATCGGCCTGCAAGGCGATCATGGCTCCGTCGCCTTCCGCAACATCAAGATTCGCCCGATCAAGCCACAGGCATCGCCCTAGTTGAGTTCCGCCAAAAAGCGGTAGCCGACGCCGCGGACGGTGTCCAGGTGCTTGGCGGCGGGTCCGAGCTTTTCGCGCAGGCGGCGCATGTGGGTATCGACGGTGCGGGTGTCAATATGCGTTTCGTACTCCCACACGTCGCGCAGCAGTTGATCGCGGGACTGGACGTGGCCGCTGCGCTGAATCAACAGCGCCAGCAGCTTGAATTCCGTGGCGGTCAGCTCGACTCGTTTGCCTTTGACGGTGACCAGGTGGCGGGAGACATCGACCTGCAACGGGCCGAAAATGAAGGCCGTCTTGGCCTGCGGGCCGCTGTTCTGTTCGAGCCTCTTCTTGACGCGGAGCACCAGCTCGCGCGGGCTGAACGGCTTGGGCACGTAGTCCGTCGCGCCCAATTCCAGGCCGACAATCCGGTCGATCTCGCTGGCCCGGGCGGTGAGCATGATGATGGGGATGGCGCTGGTTTTGGGATCGCGCCGCAGCAGCTTGCAGACTTCCAATCCGTCCATTTCCGGCAGCATGAGGTCCAGGAGGATTAAATCGGGGGTGGCGGAGCGGGCCTTGCGCAGGGCTTCCGCGCCGTCCGCCGCCGTCTCGGTTTGAAAACCGGCCTGGCCGAGATTGTAGGTCACCAGATCCAGCACGTCCGGCTCATCGTCCACCACTAGAATCCTGGTTTTCACGCCTCCACTTTGGACAGACTTCCCGGCCCAGACAACGGCGGGAGCGTGACAAATAGGTTACAGTTTTAAGACGGCGCGCTCCGCTGTTGATAGCCCTCGATCAGTTCCTTGATCCGTTGCGCGTCGCTTTTTCGATGGCCGTGGCTGGCGATGGGGTCCGTGCCGCCGGAGGACTCGATCAAAATCTCCGACCAGATCAGACCGGTGCGAATATGCACTGAGGCCACTTTTTGAATCCCGACGCTCATCTCGTCCTTTCTGAACCACGATCGCTTGCGCCGGAGGACGGATTTCTCGGTCACTTCGATCACGGTCGGAAAAAGCAAGTTCCCGTGTGTCCACCGGCTGGCTTGAAAAGTTTCGGAAGGCATGGGAGCAATTAACGTCCCGGCGGGACCGGAATTCAAGCTATTTCCCGCCGCTTCCGCGGCGTTTATCTTCTGCCACAGAGCGCTGGTGGACTTGCCGGGCACGACCGGCAGGATGACGATTTTAACCCCGAGTTGTTCGAGCAGACGCCGTTCATCCTGGTTGATCGTCTCCAGCGTGTAGTCGCCGCCTTTGACATAAACATCGGGGCGGACGGCTTGCAGAAAGGCGCGGGCATCGAGTTCTGGAAAAACATGGACGGCATCCACCGACTCCAACGCCGCCAGGACGCTTGCCCGGTCCTGCTCGCTGTTCAGAGGCCGGCCCGGCCCTTTGAGCGTCCGCACCCCGTTATCACTGGTCACGCCGACCAGGAGCGCGTCGCCTTGGTCGCGCGCCTGCTGCAAACAGGTGACGTGGCCCAAATGAAGAACATCGAAACACCCATTGGTCACGACCAACTTGCGGCCGGCGCTCCGCAACTGTTCCCGCCAGGGGCCGAGGGTGGAAGCGTCCAAAATCTTTTCCGCAAAATCCATCGCCGCCATTGTGGTCGAACTGCCCGCGCCATGGCAATCTCGCAGTGGGTCACGCCGCCAGGGCGTCGGCTTCGACGAACGGACGATCGCAATCCTCGATTTCAACCCGCATTTTCTCCAGAGCCTCGTCCTGGATTTGGCGGATGCGCTCGCGCGAGACCTGGAAGTGCGCCCCGACTTCTTCCAGCGTCTTGGGCGCATCGTCATTCAGCCCAAAGCGCATGGACAGAATCGCCGTCTCGCGTGCGCTCAGCGTGGAGAGCGCCTCCCGCACCAGGGCGGCGTCGTTTTCTTTGAGCATCCGCTCGAAGGGCGCCGCCGCGTTTGGGTCCGGCACCACTTCGGAAATCCGATTTGGCTCGTCGCCGCCCAAAGGGGCGTCGAGCGAAACGGGAGACTTGGAAGCCTCGCGGTACCGCCGGATGCGGCGCACATCGAGGCCCAAATGTTCGGCCAATTCCTGGTCGGTTGGCTCGCGGTTGAAGATTTCACGCAACTGCACTTCCGCGCGCCGCATTTTCGCCAGCCGTTCTCCAACGTGGGCCGGCAGGCGGATGGTCTTGGATTGGTTGGCCAGCGCGGCCATGATCGATTGCTTGATCCACCAGGCGGCATAGGTGGAGAGTTTCGCCCCCTTCTTCGGGTCAAACCGTTCGACGCCTTTCATGAGGCCGATATTGCCTTCGTTGATCAGGTCGAGCAAGGGCAGCCCCAGGTTCTCGTAATCGCGCGCGATTTTCACCACCAACCGGAGATTGGCCGTTATCATCTGCTCCCGCGCGCGCTGATCGCCTTTCTTGATCCTCCGGGCGAGTTTGATCTCCTCCTGCGGCGTGATCAATTTCACCCGCCCGATTTCGTTGAGGTACAATTGCAGCGTGTCGCCCCGCGCCGGTTCCAATGGAACCGGATCGGGCGGGTCCGTGTCCGGCGCCCGCGGCGAGACGCGCCAGCGCCGCGGCGCCCGGGCCGGGGCCGTTGCCGGGCGCGCCCTGCGCGTTCTGTTCGTCTCTGCCTTCGGCTTCATCATGTGAACCTCTTATGTAGTTGACCGTTTAGTCGAATAGTTATTCAAAATTTTTTCAGGCCGCGGCGGCCCGGCTTCTCTTGACCCCGAGCATGGAAAAAATGCCGCCCGCCGTGTCGCGCAACCCCGAGAGATCGTTTTGAATGCGCGCCTGGGTGAGCAGGCCCTCGTAATAAGCCAGAATCATCCGCGCCTTGGCGGCGGGGTCGGGCGCTTGAATCCAGCCGCCCGCATGGGCGTCGCGGATGGCCGATTCGAGGTAGCGGCGTTTGTACTCCAGCATCTCCTGTATCTTCTTGCGCAAACAATTCTCCTGGGTGCAGATTTCCGAACCCAGGGCGAAGAGCGGACACCCCAGAACACGGCCATATTTGCGCTTGATTTCGAGCTGAAAACGATAGCTGAAATCGCAGTATTGTTGGAGGCGCTCCAGCGGCGGAACCGTCGGGGAAAAGATCGCATCGAGTTCCGCCCGCTTGACCCTCCAATTGGCCTCGAAGGCGGCCGCCGCCAGGTCGGCCTTGGAGTCAAAGAAGTAATAAAAGCTGCCCTTCTTGACGCCGGCTTTTTCACAGATCTGGTCGATGGTGGTATTGCCGTAGGAACCAGTCCAGATCAGTTCCAGCACCGCGTCCATCAACCGCGTTTTGGCGTCGCTCACTCGGCCCATAATCGTTTCCTGCGCATTGGCTCAATCACAGGGCCAATTTAACCTGGTTTACTAAATAGTCAACTACCTTTTGGAAGGGCCTCGGACGATTGCAGCCGGATGGCCACCTCCAGGCCCGCGGGCTGGCGGTTGCGGCAGGTGACGCTGCCGCCGCAGGCTTCCACGCACGTTTTCACAATCGCCAGGCCCAGCCCCACCCCGCCGGTGGCGCGGTCCCGCGAGGCATCGACGCGGTGGAAATAAGACCGGCCAACGCATCAGACCGGCCAACGCCGGGGACTTTCGGGTCCCCGGCGTTCCCTTTCAAAAATCCCAGTGCAGGCGGCCGCCCAGGACGGAGACGGGACCGCGGGCGCTGTTGAAGGCGGGATTGATGATGAATTGATAGTCGGCTGTCACGTGGAGAGATTTCCAGACGGCAAAGTTGTAGTAGGTTTCCAGGCTTTTCTCCAAACCATAGTTCAGCACACCATCCCCAGCCAGGATGCCCAGCCCGCCGTCGGCGAGGAATTGCTGCTGCGCGCGCGAAATCCCGTTGACGATCCCGGCCAGTCCCACCGTGTCGTTGGGCCGATGCCAAAAATCCCCTTTGATGCTCAGCCCGGCCGAGCCGGACTTTTGCACGTCCGCGTAGGCCCAGTCTTCGGCTTGGCCGGCGTTCCAGCCCAGCCGCCCAAAAGCGCCCACGCCCTTTGTCAATTCATACTCCGTGTTCAGACAGAAGCCGTAATTCAGGCGGTACTGGCGGGTGTCAACTATATCAGCCGGGCGTGCGGGGTTGTCCACCGCCTCCGCGTAACTCCCCATGTCGGCGCGGTTGAGGAAGGCCAGCCAACGGACCGCGCCCGGATGTTCGTGGACGGTGAACCGGCGTTCCAATTCTGTGACCATGCCCCAGGCGCGCAAAAACGCCGGGTCTTCCGCCATCCCGTTTTGCACCCGCGGCATCTGAAAGAATCCGTAGCGGAGCGTCCAATTGGACTGGTTCAACTCGGCCGCGAATCCGGTTATATAACCCATGGCGTTGGCCGGATAATCCCACGCTTCATTGCCCACCAAGGCCCAGTTGAGAAACTGCGTTGTCGGGTCCCCGGCGTAGGAGTTTTGATCAAAAATGTCCAGGACACTGATCTGTCCCACCGTCAGGGTGAGGCGCGAAATGTCCTGCTGCCCGCCCAAGTGGAGCGCATCATCGGCCACCGGCTCCTGGCCGCCGCCCAGTCCGATGGTTTGCCGGAGGAAGACGCGGGCGGGGGTGATGTTGCCCGCACGGTTGCCGAGCTTGTAGGACTCGGCGTTGGGAAAGGCTTCGATGCCCAGGGTGTGGTTGAAGCCGAACCCCTGCCAGACCAACCCGTCCAGGTGAAATTCCGCCCCCTTCCACAAGCGCGCGCCGAGAAACAAATCGAAATCAACCGTTTCCGCCGTGGCGGAGTGGTTGTCCAAACTTTGCGGACCGGAATACTGCGCCGGGAAACCGGGATGCCACTGGCCGACATACGTTGCCTCCGTGTGGAGATTCCAAAGCTGTTCCTTCGCTGCGGCCGAAGTTGGCGGTATCGGCGGGGCGTTGTTTGTCTGGGAGGCGTCCTGGCTCAAGCACGGCCCGCCCAAAAAGCGAACCGCGATAACCAAGGCGGACCATCGCAGACAGAACGAGTAATTTCTCATGTTAGTGAAATGCTTGGTGGTTCAAATGCGTTTGTCCAGATTTCTGTTGTCGCGCCATAAGATGCCAGCACAGCCGGCATATGCAGACTAACTCAAGGGGCGAGGATGATGTTACTTAAGACTGCCTGAAGATTTCTTCAGAATTCCCGCCCAGCCCCGACAAAGGAGAAATCGTGCTTTTGGGATTGCCATATTCGGTTGCGGGGACGATGTTGCCGCTCGTGAAGAGACGTCTGGAACGCATTGCGGTTGGCGTCCTGATTGGACTTCTGATTCTCACCGGCGTGATTTGGCTGCTCAGCAAAACTTTGGGTAACTTCCACGAAACGTTATACGCGGGCCAGCCATTGAGTTACTGGCAACAACAATTGGATGGCCGCGACGCGGGCGCCAGCAATAAAGCGTATGCCGTCGTGAACGCCCAAATTGTTCCGCAACTCATCGACACCGTGTTTCACGACACCCACGATTCCAAAATCAGACTGGGCGCGATTGGCGTCTTGAACTGCCTCCCCGGAATTCAAATCAACTATATGGAGGCCTTCGGACGCCGGTCCTGCGCGGTGGGGGACCTCCGCGAGCTTGGCCCCGCCGCCAGAGCGGCTGTGCCCTCCCTCATTCAGGTGCTCAAGGGGTCGGACGCCGGATTGCATGAAGCTGCAATTCAGGCTTTGGGGAGTATTCATAGCGACCCTGACGTGGTCATTCCACTGCTGATCCCATACCTCACCAATGACGACCTGGATGACGAAGCCGCATCCGCTCTCGGTAACTATGGCACGCTGGCCAAAGTCGCCGTCCCCCAAATCATTCCTTTGTTAAACGCCAAGGACCACGATGCCCGTGCGGCCGCCCAGGTCGCCCTGAAGAAAATCGACTCCGAAGCCGCCGCAAAAGCAGGAGTGAAATAACGGTTCTTCGATGTTCTCGCTGGGAACGTCAACACGATCAAACCTTGACTTTTCACTTTCTCCGCTTCTTGGCGTCAATTAGAACTTGTAGGTCACGCTGGCCGCGGTTGACACTTCGTTCTTCTTGTCGGGTGCGCCAACGATGGTGCCCCCAAACGGGGTCGTGCCGTCAGCCGCATGGTCCCAACGCACTTCAAGACGAGTGACGACATTGGTCCACAGGTCGTATTGCACGGTGCCAGTAAGGGCGATGACTTTGTCGAACGCCGTGGTGGTCGTCATCGCGCCCAAGGCAAGTCCTTCGGCATATTCGGCACGGCCATTGAACGCGAGTTTATCGGTCACATTAAAAGACGCATAGCCGGAGTAGGACGTAAAATATCCCGTTTCCACCGCGCCGATGTCCACCTGCTTGATGAAATCCAAGCAAGCACCAAAAGTAAGGTCCTTAGCCGGCGTGTTGATGGTGGTGCCGACATACCATTCATATTGGTCTTCGTTCGTGAGGCCTGGGCCTAGGCCGTACCCAAAGTAAAGGACTGAACCTTTGAGGAAGCCCCATCTCGCGGGAGCCGTCAAAGTGAGCAAACTGAGGAATGCCCTTTTGCTCCCGGCGCCATTGGGAGTGTTAATGCCAGCATCCTCAGTTGTCAGGGCATCCGCAAAACCCACCTGGAGGTTGATGGCGTCGCTAAAATTGTAGCTGCCGAGCAAACCGGTGTGCTCTGAAGGTTCGACCGTGTAGCCGTAGGACCAGGTGACGTTCCGGTTGCTGCAACTGTCATTGGATTCATATCCAAACAGAGTGTCCCAACGGCCCAATTGCCAGTCAATGCCATTGCCTACCGGCATGTGCAACGCGACAAAAGCTTGACGAATCGGGTAAGCGCCATGATCTATGCCCACGGCATCCGGACCCCAATTGAATTCGGCGGTGTAACCGGCGGACCATCCACTTTCGTCCTGGGGTTTACAGATTTTGATATCGATGGAATCGACGTTGAAGCCGTCTTGTTTTCCTGGGTTGAAGCCATAGGGCGCGGGGTTCGCATTTCCAGTGCCGGGGTTCCACACGGCTGACGTGTCCACATAACCACTGATCGAGGTTGCGGACAACGCTGTTACCATGGGAATTGGCGCCTGTGTCGAAGTCTGAGCCGGAAGCGGCGTTGAAAGCGTGGCCATCTCCAAGGCTGCCAACCAGGGTGCCCATCTTTTCAGATTCAGGCTCCGCATGCGATTTTTCGGCTTAGCGGCTTTCATGCTTAAAGGGTGAGAATCAGGCCCATTGCGAAAGCACCTTTTCCTAATGATCAACCTCGCATTGATGAATTTCGACTGTCACGTGGACCAGCTCTTCATGTTCTTTCAACGGAGCCTTGTAGGCTTCGGGTGATTTCGGTTGGCGGGCGACCAGGGAAACGATGGCGGCGAACTTATTTGAGCCAACCTGCCAGATGTGCAAATCGGTGATGACGGAGTCCCCATCCGATTCAATGGCCTTGCGTATTTCCTGGCTCAGATCGGAGTCCTCAGGCTCCTTGTCCAAAAGGATGATCTGCGTTTGCCGGATCAAGCCGCAGGCCCATTGGCTGATGACGGCGCAACCGACAATCCCCATCACTGGGTCAAGCCAGGCTGCTCCCCATAATTTGCCCGCCGTCAAGGCGATGATTGCCAGCACCGAAGTTGCCGCGTCCGCCAAGACGTGGATGTAGGCCGACTTCAAATTGATGTCGTGTTCGTAAGAATGGGAATGCGGCCCCGCATGGGAGCCGTGCTCATGTCCGTGACCGTGGTGATGGCTGTCTTTGAGCAGGAACGCGCTGACCAGATTCACGACTAGCCCGACCGCCGCTATGCCAATCGCCTCGTTGTAATGAATGACAAGGGGCTGAAAGAGGCGCCTCACTGATTCCACCAGCATGAAAAGAGCAATCCCGGCAAGAATGATGGCGCTGGTGTATGCTCCCAAAACGCCAATCTTGCCCGCGCCGAAACTGTAGAGACGATTGCCCGCATTTTTGCGCGTCACCACATAAGCCCAAGCCGTGATGAGGAAAGCAGCAACATGAGTGCTCATGTGGCAGCCGTCCGCGAAAAGCGCCATCGAATGCAGCTTCAGGCCCGCGACGATTTCAACCGCCATCATGACCGAGGTGAGCAGAATCACCCGGCGCGTATTTGTCTCCGCAGTTCCCAGATCGCCGACGAAATTGTGACTATGTTGCCAATGCGATTGGTTTAGAGTGTGCATAATTATAATCAACTATGTTCATACTTATCGCTTGGTTTCGACAGTTGCCTGGTTGGTTGTGACGGTCGCCTTTGCCGGGGGGCTTGAGGCCGCATTGTCCGCCTTGCGTGAATTGGCAAAGACGCGCACGAATTTGATGCCGATCAGTAGCAGCAGGATCAATAGGTAAACCCGCAAGGCCCACAAGGCAAACCGGACCGTCTTTGTTGTTTTGATGCGTGGCATAGATCAATTTCCTTGCGACTCAAACTTGGTGCCTTTCAGGATGTCCCGATTGCGCACGATGCCCAACAGCCGGTCTTGGGCATCCACAACCGGCAGCATGTGGAACTGGTATTTGGCGAACAGCGCCACCAAGTCTTCCCGCAGGCAATCGTGGTCCGCCGTGACGACGGGCGAAATCATCAGCTCACCCAGGCTGGCGTTCTCCGGCGCGACCACCAGATCACGCAAGTCCACCACGCCTTGCAGGGTTTTTCCCTCGCCCGCCACGATGTAGAGATAGGAAATGTTCCGGTTATCGCCGGCGAAATTGCGGAGCGAATGCAAAACCTCAACCGCCTTCGCTTCCGGTGTGAACGCGAAGAATTTCTCGCTCATCAATGTCGCCGCCGGCACGTCGGTGTTGGACATGATGGCGTTGACGCGCGTGGCCCGGGCCGGCGGCAACAGTTTCATCAGTTCGGTGGCTTTGGCGTGAGGCAAACTGGAGAAGAAATCGGCGATTTGCATCACGGACATGATGGCCAGCACCTGGCGCGCTTTTTCCTCCGACAAAAAGGCGATGAGCTGCCGTTTGGCGCGGGGTTCGGCGTCGCCCAGCACTTCGGCGGCCTTGTCCGGGTCGAGCGCGGAAAACATCGCCTGTTGCTCGTCGCCGGAAAGAACTTCCAGCGCGTCGGCCAGGTCTTCGCTGGGCAGTTCCAGCGCCTGCTCGCGGGCGACCGAGAGCGTCACGATGTCCTTGGTGTGGTCTTCCACCGAGAGCGGCTGGACGTAGCGCCAGGAAATCAACTGGTCCTTGCCCGTCGCGAAGCGTTCCAAACCCCATTTGCGGAGAAAGCCGTTGAAGGAGATGTCCACGTGAACCAGAATCATCCGGCCTTTGGAGAAAAGCAGGTGAACGTCGTTGACCACTTCGGTGCGCCGGCCGTCGATATCCAGAATCGTCTGGCCCATCAGATGTTCGTTGAGCAGAATCCAGCCTTTCTGGTCGATGAACGGCGGATACGGATTGCCGGTTTCGGACGGCGTGATGAAAATGGCGTCGTCTTCAATCCGCGCGACCTTTTCCCACGGAACCAATTCTGTGGGATGTCCTTTGCCGTGTTCGATATAAATCCCGACCGCTTCGGGATACGGTTCGGAAAGCCTGAAAACCAGGTCGGTGAGCCGGCCATTTTTCCGGTTGGTTTTGTCGAGGCGAATCCGGCGATTGAGCAGCCTGGAGAAATACAGGAATTGAAACGCTTCAAATCCGGCCGGCTTGGCGGTGATGTTTTTTTGGGGGTTGTTCATGGCAGGTTCTCCTAAGTGCCCGACCCGAACCATTCGGGGAACAGCACGGAAATGCCGTAGGCGGTCGAGATGACGATGACGAAGGCGGCGATGCTCCAGTTGGCGATGTTCTGCCAGCGGGTATTGACGTAATCGCCCATGAGCGGTTTGTCGTTGAGCAGCAAAATCAAAAACATCAGCGCCGCCGGCAGCAGCGTCACCGCCACGACCTGCACAAAGATGGTGATGATGTTCTGCATGTCGATGCTGGCGACGAGCGAGACGACGCCGGCCGACATCAGCATCAG
>JBEKYR010000035.1:0-55995 GCA_049510745.1 Verrucomicrobiota bacterium
CCTTGGCGGGTTTTCGGAGGCGCAAAGGGCACAGCGCGGGAAGTCGCAACCAAACGAAGGCAACCACGGATAGACACGGATGGACCCGGATAAGAAGCGGCGGGTTTCCCATCCGTGAAATCGGCGAAATCCGTGGTCAGAAATCTTTCCGAAAATGAATGATTCGTGCATATTGCAGAGAGGGAGGAAGAAAACAGTTTTTCTCCGCGCGCTCCGCGCCTCTGCGCGAAAAGGGCGGTTTCCTCCGTGACCAGAACAAATGGCCGGGATGACCGCTTCGCGGCGCGGTCCGCGCCGGGGCGGGCGGACAGGGCCGCTGCCCGGCGACCCCACTTTATGTCAGCGAGTTCACGCACGGCATCACTTTCCCATATAATTAGGGAAATGCAAGGATTTTGATTAAAAATGTGACTGGAGCAGATGGCTCGAATGCGTTTCTCCCGATATTAGGCAATGAGGGGACATCGGCGGCGGCGGCGAAGGCGCGGCAACTGGCAAGAGCCTAAGCCGCAATGAGTAACGAATGATGGCCGGCTGACTGAAACGGCTCCGGGCCACCCCTTCGTCCCTGGGTCATTTTGGAATTCATTTATAGTTATCATTAGGACATCGAAATTCGTCATTTACGCTCGGCGGATGGAGGCTTAATCGAAAGAGCGGCCGGTCAACAGTCTGACGTATTCTCCAATGGGAATCTGGCAACTGTTCCCCCGGTGGAACTGACGAAAAGCGATTTGACACCGTCTCCCCCGGCTTCCCACTCTCGGCCATGAGGATTTCGACCGTACTATGTGAAAAAACAAAAGGTTAACGCCAGATGGAGCTTATCAACACAGCAGCCGTCGATGCAGTTTATGAAGCCTACACCAAAGCGACCGAAAGCGAAGAGCGGGACAAACTCTGGAAGGCATACGTTCTGGCGAACGATTCGATCATTGCCAAAATCCTCGAAGACGTCCGCCAAGCTCCGAGTTCGCCAATGGCTTTCGACTTGCTTTTGTGGGTCGTGACGAATAATCGGATTCATGCGCGTGCGCTTTGGCCATACGGGCTGCAGGCCGTGGAATGCTTGCGGGATTATCACACGGCTAATCCGAACATTGGTCCAGTTTGTCGGGCGCTCGGACATAATTGGGATGCATTGGACCAGGCGGCGATCGACTTTTTAAAGGCTGCTGCAACGAGGAACCCGGACCGTACGGCTCGCGGGCACGCGACTTTTGCCCTCGCTCAACTTACAAAACAGAAGGCTGAATGGATGATATTTTGGGAAATCGTGCCTGCCTCCATTTACACCGATGCGGCGGCACAAAAAGACAGAGCCGCCTATGCGGAAGCGTCGAAGAAAGCAGACTCAAGAACCCTCATTCAGCAAGCAGAACAGTTTTTTGAAACGGTTACGACGCAGTTTGCGGATTGTCCTAATTTCCCGGCTGGCCCGGGTCTCCGCCAGCCCAAGCCCACTTTGGGAGACCAGGCCGACATCGAATTGTATGAATGCCGCCATTTGGAACTTGGCCAAGAAGCCCCTGAGATTCAGGGCGATGATCTCGATGGTCAGAAACTCACGTTGACGGAGTATCGTGGCAAGGTAGTCGTCTTGAGTTTCTGGACTTCATGGTGCGGCCCATGTATGCAAATGGCGCCGCATGAGCGGGCCATGGCGCAACGACTGGAAGGGAAGCCGTTTGCATTGGTTGGAGTCAATGGGGATGCAGATAGAGAAGAGGCAAAGCGTGCTGCAGCAAGAGAGAACTTGACGTGGCGGTCGTTTTGGAACGATGAAGGCACGGAAGGCGGGACTCCGGCGGCTTGGAACGTCCATGGCTGGCCGACGGTCTATGTTCTCGATTCCAAAGGCACGATCCGGCTCAAGCTCCGAGGTTATGGAGGGAAAAAATCCGAAGCCCTCTTGGACGACGTAGTGGATCGTTTGCTCAAAGAGGTTGAGGCGGGCAAGTAAACGGGGTCACCCATAGTATGGTTCGTTTTTGTCTTGGCGGGCTTGCGGAACAGTGCCTTTAAAGATCCCTCTTCAGCCGTAAATCGATTGGGCCATATCATTCCTGCGGTTTGAGCAGGACCTTGAACAGGCCCGGCTCGCGGCGGTAAAGCCGTTCAAACCATTGCGCCCCTTGCTCCAGCGGCGCCACCGCGCTGATGAGCGGCGCGACATCAATCGCCCCGCGCCCCAGCGCGTCCAGGCAGGCCGGATATTCCCCGCACGAAGCGCACGATCCGAAAAGGGTGATCTCCCGCGTCACGCAAATCTGCAACGGAAACTCCACCGCCGGGGCGATGTTGCCCACCAGCGTCACGGAGCCGCCCTTGCGCGCCGAGCGGACAGCCAGGTCCACCGTGGGAGCGATCCCGACCGCCTCGAACACCGCGTCCGCCCCGCGCCCTTCTGTCAACTCCATTATTTTCTTGAGCGCGCCGGCTTTCCCGGAATCGACCGCGGCGGTCGCGCCGAATTTTTTCGCCAGCGCCAGTTTGCCGGCGGCGATATCGACCGCGACAATCTGGGCGCAGCCCGCCAGGCGCAGCGATTGCACCAGGAGCAACCCGATCAATCCCGCGCCCACCACCACCACGCGGCCGCCAGCGGCGACGCCTGATCTCCGCACCGCGTGAAATGCAACGGACAGCGGCTCGGCCATCGCCGCGTGCTCGAAGGGCAGGGAGTCGGGAAGCCGGTAAAGGACCCGTTGCGGGAGGGCGACATATTCGGCGAAAGCCCCGTGCTGGCGGTATTCGCCGCACGACACCCCGAGCACGCGGCGGTTATCGCAGAGGTTGATCTGCCCCTTTCTGCAAAAATCACACACACCGCAATAAAGGGTCGAATCGAACGTGACCCGCGCGCCCGGCTGCCACTGTTCCACCGCGCCGCCGACCTTGGCGACGATGCCGGACGCTTCGTGTCCCATGATAATGGGCGGCTGCCGCCGTCCGCTGCTGCCATCCATGCCATGAACATCACTGCCGCAAATGCCGCAAGCCTGGACGGCGACCAGGACCGAATCCGGCCGCAACTCCGGCTCCGGCACTTCTTCGATCGCGAAGCGTCCATAGTCTTTCAGTATCAGTGCTTTCACAACCAAAGCATGTCGGAAAAGACCGCGCTCGTAAATCGCAAATCCGGAGTTGGAAACTCCGGCTATTGCCCAGCCGTTGCGGTGGAGAAACATGGAATGAGACCAAATCTCACAGAAAATCAGCACATTCCAGATGGAGGCCAGAGAAAAGCAGTCGGCGGGGCGCCGACTGAAGCGGGCGAGGCGCCCGCGCTCCCCGGAAACAGGGAATGTGCCGGTTATCTCTGGGAAATGGAATGAGACCTGCTCACTGATCTCTATTTGCATTATCGCAAACGCGGCCGGCCGGTGTTTTTTTGCTGGGCGGGGCGGTTGCGCCGCGTTTAGAATCAGGCCAAAGCCCGATCGCAGTGACTGTTATTGTATTTGAATGAAAACAATGAGAATTCTTAAAAACGCTGTTATCCGGGGGGCGCTCCATTCGGCTGCCGCCGCGCTTATTCTTGGCCTCATGTCCGCGTCGTTGCGCGCGCAGCCCAGCATCTCCGTCCCGCCCCAGAGCGAAACCGTGCCGACAAACTTCACCGCTTCGTTTGCGGTATTCTGGGTCAATAATGCGCCGCCCTATGGGTTCACGTGGTATTTCAACAACCAGCCAATCCAGGGCGCGACCAATTTTAATTTGAACATTTTCAATGCCCAGCAGACCAACGTTGGCAGCTACGTGGTCGTCATCACCAATCTGAGCGGCTCCGCCACCAGCACCCCTCCGGCCATTCTCACATTGACGAACGTCCAGGTCCAGGCGCCCAGCCTGCAATTCAGCACGCTCAATTCCTTCAACAAGTTTGTCAACGGCGCGTTCCCGCAAGCCAAAGTCATTCAAGGCAGCGATGGCTTCTTGTATGGCACCACCCTGCACGGCGGCACCAACGACGCGGGCTTCGGCGGCGACGGCACAGTCTTTAAAATGAGCACCAACGGCACTTTCATCTGGTCGTTGTCTTTCAATGACGCCGACGGCTCGAATCCTGCCGCCGGATTGGTCCAGGCCGGTGATGGCAACTTCTACGGCACCACCGCGACGGGTGGAAACTTCGGCTTCGGCACGGTGTTCCGCATCACTCCCGGCGGCGCGCTGACCAGTCTGTTTGACTTCACCAATGCGGTGTCTGACGGCGGCTTTCCGGAAGCCGATCTTTGCCTCGGCGCCGATGGTTACCTCTACGGCACCACCACCACCAACGGAGCCGGCACCGACGGCGGCACACTGTTCAAGATGGACACCAACGGCAACTTCAAGTGGGGTTTTCCGCTCAACAGCCACTCCGCTATCGGCCTCGTTCCCCTGGCCGGCTTGGTGCAGGGCGCGGACGGCAATTTCTATGGCACGGCCTCCGAGGGCGGAACCAACGGCGGCAACGGAACGGTGTTCATGGTGACCAGCAATGGAGTGGCCGCCAGGCTCTATTCCTTTAAAGACGGAACCGATGGCGGATTTCCGGAAGCCGGCCTGGTGCAAGGCCCGGACGGCCAGTTCTACGGATCGACCACCTCGGGTGGAAATACCAACCTGAACGGCGGCCAGGGTTTCGGGACCCTTTTCAAAATCACGACCAACGGAGCGCTCACCACTTTGGCGGCCTTTGGCGGCACCAACGGGGCCAATCCGCTGGGCAGCCTGTTCCTGGCCGGAGACGGCAACTTTTATGGGACGGCCAACGCCGGGGGCGTGGGCGCCCAGGCCAGTTTTGGCACGCTCTTCCAGCCGGCCTTTGGCACGATCTTTCAATTGACCACCAACGGAACACTGTCAACACTTCTCTCTTTCAATGGAAACTACAACGGCGCCGCGCCCCACTCCACCCTGGCGCAGGGGCGGGACGGCGGCTTGTATGGCACCACCTCCGAAGGCGGGGCCTATGATCTTTCCACAGGCGGTGACGGCACCGTCTTCCGTTTGAGCGTGATGCCGCCGACAATCCAATCCGCCGCGCGGACCGGTCCAACGTTTTCATTCAGTTGGAACGCCATGGTCGGGGAACTTTACCAGCCGCAATACAAAGACAGCCTGACCCAACCCTCTTGGATCAACTTGGGCGGCCTGGTCTCCGGCACCAACGGCACCGCCATCCAGGCCGACACCATCGGCGCCACCAATCTCCAGCGGTTTTACCGCGTCTTGCTGCCCTACTGACCGGCCCGCAACTTTCCTTTTGCCGTGGCGTTCATCCCGCTGACGGATTATATTCCGGGCGTATGAACACGAAGAGAGCGGGAATCCTGCTCGGATGCGCTCTTCTGGCGGGGCCGGGGCTGGCGGCGGCCCCGACGGAGGAGGGGGCCAATCCGTACACCGTCATTTCCGAGCGGAACGTGTTTCATTTGAACCCCATTCCGCCGCCACCGGAACCGGAAAAGCCCAAGGTTGATTTGCCGGTGATCAAACTTTCCGGCTTTTTCAAAGTGGGCAGTCAGACTCGCGCCCTCTTTTCTTCCGAGCCTAAGAAAAAAGAAGAAGGGCGGACTTACTATAATCTGGCCCAAGGCGAGAAGGACGGCATTCTCGAAGTCGTGAAAATCGACGCGGAAAATGGCACAGTGGACATCCTCAACAGCGGCACGCCCGTCACCCTCTCCCTCAAAGATGACTCTCTTGCGCCCGCCCCGGCAGTGGCCGCCGGCGCGAAACCTCCTCCCAACAGCGCGCCACCCGGACCTTTTGCGGGACAGGCCCCGCCCACGCCCGGCATGCCCGCCCGCCGGCCATTTCAACCCGGGGGAATGTCTTCACCCCCTGGTTTCCCTGGGGCCGACGGCGGCAATCCAGCTTATCCGATGCGCCAGCGCCGCACGCCGGCGCCGCAGTAATTTCCCGACCCGACCGCGGGGCGCGAAAATAAGACCAATAAGAACTTGCGCGGGGCGGGGACCGCCGTTATCGTGACGGCGTCTTTCGGATCGCGGGGTGGAGCAGCCTGGTAGCTCGTCAGGCTCATAACCTGAAGGTCGTAGGTTCAAATCCTACCCCCGCAACCAATTCTCCCGTTGCAACTTCCACCGTTGCAACGGCTTTCTTCGATTCGCCCCCAATTGACCCAAAAGCCAAGGAAACCCATGGAAACCCATGAAAACCGCAAAAATCTTGCTACAATTTTGCTACAAAACTTGACGGTTGACTCCCATGAATCTGCAGGCATCTTCTTGAGCCAATGAAATCACTTTCTGAACTTTCAGTGGCCGACCTGCGGCGGGTCATTGCGCTCAAGGAGCAAATCGAGGCCTTGGAGGGGCAGCTTGAAGCCTTGATTGGGGAAGCTGGAGAGGCCAGCCCAACCGAGGCCACCGCTCCCGCCAAGCGCCCCAAACGCCGCCTGTCCGCCGCGCATCGGCGCAAACTTATCAAAGCTCTCGCGAGGGCGCGAAAAATACGATGGGCAAAAGCAAAAGCGACTGGGACCAACCCGGCTCCGAAGAAACACCGAATGAGCGCGGCGGGCCGTGCTGCCCTATCGGCCGCTGCCAAGGCGCGATGGGCCAAAGTTCGGGCGGCGCAAGCTGCCTAAAGCTGCGGGCCGGTTCAGAGGTTTTCCTCGGCCCATTGCATCATCGCCTGGTGCCACTTGCCCGATTTCGCGGCGTGGAGAGCAGGACCACCCGCTGGGTGCAGCAGGGACCCAGACGTCATCCGTTTAGCCTTGGCGCCTGTGGGTGGTAGAAACTGCGTCGCAGCCGAAAAAGCAGTCGTCTGAGTAGGCGCGGTTCATATTGGTTCCCACTTGAGCAGTGGAGCCGTCGAAGGGACCGCAGTGCAATAGGATGGTGACAGGACCTGTGCGAGGCTCTTGTCGCGGCGCCGTCCATTGGGTCAAGTGTGGACGCTGCCTCAGGCAGCCTGCCGCAGGTAGTGATGATGCAGACCGCCGACCAGTGGCATCTCGATTACCTTTCCACGCTCCTGTGACTCCACCGGCTGCGGGATTGGACTGTCGTGCAGGAGCGATCGGTGCGGGCGGACAGTGTGGTAATATTCAAAGCAGGATTCGAGAATTTATCGCAGCTCTCGTTCATTAAACACGATCACTCGATCCAGGCATTCACGTCGAATCGAACCCACCAGCCGCTCCACGTAGGGGCTCTGCCAAGGAGATCTCGGGGAGATCATCTTCTGCTTGATGCCCATGCCCTCAACCCGCTGCACGAAGGCCGAGCCGTAAATGCAGTCCCGATCCCGCAATAAATACTTGGGGGCTGTGGCATACGGGAACGCGTTGACGACCTGTTGGACCGTCCCCTCTGCGCTGGGCGCCTCGGTGATGTTGAAATGGACGACTTTGCGCCGCTCATGGGTGATAACCACCAACACGTAGAGCAGACGAAAAGTCACCGTGGGAACCCCAAAGAAGTCCATGGCCGCGATCGCACCCGCGTGGTTCCGCAGAAAGGTCCGCCAACTTTGTGAAGGTCGGTGTCCGGACTTGGGGCGGCACTTCCGGATCGTTGCGGTCGAAACCTCCAGACCCAGTTTCGCCAGTTCGTCGCGAATCCGCGGGCTGCCCCAAGTCGGGTTGACGGCCCACATCCGGCGAATCAACGGCCAAAGTTTGCTTGCAAATGCCTGCCAAACAATCATTTCGATTCTCGACCTAATTCCTGCCACCCACAGCCTTCACAACGGCCGTTTGAGAAATGGATTGCAGCAGTCGCCGTCAGTGCGGACTTTTTCCATAGACGCGGACATAGTCCACGACCATGCGCTGCGGGAGGGTGGTCGTATCGTCGGGATAGCCCGGCCAGACGCCGCCAACGGCCAGGTTCAGCAGCAAAAACTTGGGCTGATTGAAAACCCAGCGGGTGCTTTTGGGCAGCTGGGAGGGGGTGACGCTGAAATACTGCCGGCCATCCATGAACCAAGTGATGCGTTCAGGCTCGCATTCCACGGCGAAAACGTGGAAGTCGTCGGCCACCGCCACGCCGCCGGGCAGCGTCACCGGCCCGCCAATCCCATCGGCGCCGGAATAACCGGGGCCATGCACCGTGCCATGCACTGTGCCGGGTTCCCGTCCGATGTTCTCCATGATGTCAATTTCGCCGCAGTTGGGCCACTTGACGGAATCTATGTTCGTTCCGAGCATCCAAAAGGCCGGCCAGATTCCCTGGCCGCGCGGAATCTTGATGCGCGCCTCGAAGCGGCCATAAGTCCACGACCCTTTGCCCATCGTCAGCAGGCGGGCCGAAGTGATATTTTTCCCGCCGAGATTTTCCTTTCGCGCCTCGATCACCAGCTTGCCGTCCTGGATGCGGGCGTTGTTGGTGCGGGAGGTATAATACTCCAGTTCGTTGTTGCCCCAGCCGCTTGCGCCGGTGTCGTAACCCCACTTGGCGGGGTCAGGCGCGCTGCCGTCCGGCTGGTTGAATTCGTCGCTCCAGACGAGACGCCAGCCGGCGGCTGGTGCCGCTGTCGCGGGACTGGTCGGCTCCTTTGCAGCCATCAACGGCACAACTGCCGCCGTCAGGCAGAAAAACATTCCGGTGGCTTTGCCAAATTGTTTGTTCATGGTTTGCGACAGTTTCATATATTCTCCAGTTCAGGAAAGATTTCCCGCTCAAGGGTTATTCAAATCGAATGTCGTCCAGATAAAAAGCGACCGGCTGCCCCTGCCCACGGAGGGTCCAGACGAAGCCCGTTTTGATGTGGGTCAAGTCTTTGCCGGCAAGGTCAATGCTGTATTCTTTCCATTCCTTCGTCAGCTTGAGGCTATCAAGTTGGCCGCCCGTGCTGTCGGGATATTTCTTGTCGGGCCCCAGGATGCCGAATTTGAAGGTCACGGTCTCACCGCCGTTTTCGCCGCGCGCCCAGAACGTGAGTTTTCTGGCCCCGGTCAGATTCCAGCCTCCGGGCTGGTCGCCCCAATCATTGGCGGGATCCTGCCAGACGATGCCGGCCCAGTCGCCGGACTCGGTGTATTCAAAACGCAAGCAGGTTTTGCCGGCATGCGGATTAGCGCTGCATCCCTCGTCCATCTTGATGCCCTTGGTGCTGCCCATCCAGCCGGAAGGGAAAAAATGATTGTTGGTGCTTCCCTTTTCATCGTAAACGGTGAACGGAAGCTTCACTCCCTTTGTGGCGGCGGCGTCTTGACATCGGACGTTCTGAACATCCGCGCCAAGACCGGCGAGCACGCACACGGCGGCCAAACCGCGGATCAACTGATGTTTTGTTTTCATAAAACCATGATTGTTCATTTCTTTTGTCCTCGTTCCTCCGCCATGTCTGAGTTTGTAGTCCGGGCGGAATTCAGGCCACAAACAATGGATTTGACGATGGTTGCGCGCTCAAAAATGGCGCGGCTGCTCTTTTCGTCCAGGCTCAACGCCTGCTGGCGACGCTTTTTGCCGTTGGCAAATTCAACCGTCAGAAATGGCTTTTCCGCGAGCTGATACACCACCGGCACCTGGCAATAGGTGAAGGCGAGCGCGCCGGTTTTAAGCCGGAGTTTGCGCTGGGCGCCGGCCGCGTCCAGGTAAGTGAACGTGGCTGGCGACGGGAGAAATTCGTCCGCGCGCAGCAGCCGGGGATGGAAATGAATCCGCCCGTCGCGCACGCCCACGCCCAGTTCGCCAAAGCGGCACAGGATGTCTTCCTTGACCTGCCCGGTCAGCCCCGGCTGCCGCACGCCGGTGTGCGCCGGTGTGTGGGAATACGGGTCCATCGGAAATGCGCCGTAATTTTCCGGCGTCTTGAAATCGCCGATGCCGTCGCGAATGTCGTGGTAACATTCCGCCAGCCGTCCCGCGAAGGGCGAGTCGGCGGCGCGGAGAAAAGATTCCTGCGCTGCGAGCAGCAGCTTGGAAACCATGTGCCAATAAATGCAGCCCAAGCCCTCGTAGCCGAAAAAAGTTCCCGACCGCCCGGTGAAGGAACGGTGGTCGAACATCTGTTCAAACAGCTCCAGCACCTCTGCCGATGCTTGTTTCACCAGGCGCGCGTACCCGGCGGCGTCCAGATGATCCAAAATGCGCCGCACATCGCCGGCGTTGGTGATGCGCGGATTAAAATGGCAGACACCGGCCGCGTCCCGCTCGAGCAAAAGCCGGTTGCCGTCGGCCAGCAATTTCTTGAGCAACGGCGAGCGCGCGACGGAGGCCGCCGGCAGGTTGTTCTTCTCCACAAAGCGCGGCAGGCGGCGGTCGGGATAAAGCAGATACGAATGTTGATTCGCCCGGTAGATCGCGCCGCGTTTCAGGGCCGAGAGCAAATCCAGCGACTCTTCGGGCGAAAGAAAATTCGCGCCCAAAATCGCGGCCTGCCCTTCGAGCATTTCGGGCAGCCGCCGCACGGGAATGCCCTCGCCACTGGCCAACTCAACCAGATTATAGGAGTGATAAAGTCCGTCCGCCCGCCTGTTGGCGCGGATGGATTCATCCGTCAAAATGAGCGCCACGCTGAGAAATTCCAGCAATTGAGTTTTGGCCAAGGCGGTTTTGCCCCCGGAAAAACCCTCCGCGTAAATCAACCGGCGATAACTTTCCGCCGCGCGGCCGAGCGCATCCAGAATCTGACGGCGCGCCGCGCCGCCGATTTTCACGGAGCGGTGGCATTCCAAAATGTGCGCCGTCGCGGAAAACCATTCCGCCACTTCCGCCGACAGGTGAACCCCGCCGGCGGCGAACGACAGGAAAAGTTGCCGGCAAAAGGCCAGATGCCGGCGCAGTTGATACAGCGTCACCATGGAAGCGCCGTTGCCGACGAGGGCATTGTTGGCGTCGTTCCATTCCGGCCGCTGCGTGTTCAGCCAGATGCCCGCGCCGGGAATGAAATTGGCGAATTTCGCGAGCAGCGGGATCAACAATTTTTCCGTGAGGTTGACGTGGCGCACGCTCCCGCTTGTGTCCCAAACCAATTTGCCGTCCGAGCCGATCTTGCCGGCGCGCTGCCGCGTGAGCTGGTCTAACGCGGCATCAAAGTCCACGGTGGCGCGCGGATTTTCCAGCAGTTGCGCGTAAGGTTTTATTTTGTAGGGGACATTGGCGAAGGAAAAAATTTCGCGCGTCAGAAAATCGCGCAGCACCGCCGGATCGTGGCGCTCCAAAATCTCCAGCAGCTTCAACAGGTAAATGATTTGATGGTCGCCCCAGTAGCCGATGTGCGACCACGGGTCGTGCGGGTCAGGCACTTCCCAGTCAAATCCGTCGCGCGTGATGCGATACGGATTGTAGCCGTCCGCCGTCGAGGCGTTCACGAATTTGCAGACCATGCCGGAGACAAAGCCCGGAAAGGCAACCGCCAGCGCCTCCCAGTTTTGGAAAATGTCGCGCCAGTTGCCCTCGTAATTCAAAACCCGCCGTCCATCCGCGCCGCGAGGGGCGATGCAGAAACGGTTCCACGGCCGGCTGGGGTCGCCGTGCCGCCGGCTGAACGTGAGCGGCAGATATTCCTGGCAGAGCCGTTCCAGATTTGCGTCGGCGGATTCGCGGGCGAGCGTGAGCATGCGGTCGCGTGAAGCCGTCTTGCCCAGCCTGCGAAAAAAAGCGCCGTGCTTTGCGGCGACGGGCGAATTGGCGTGGCGGACAAACGAGAACAAATCGGCGGCATCAATCTTATAGTCGTCGACAAAAATTCCGCCGCGCATGACGTTGAAAAGAACGTTGCTGAAATGGCGGGCGTCACCGAGCGGGCGCGCCGATTTTTGCAGGCCGTCGGCGCGGGCCACGATGCGCCAGAGTTCTTCCGTGCCGCGCGCGATGTCGGCTTCGACTTTGTTTTGCAGCTCCACTGGCGAGCGCAAGAGCCGGCGCAAGTTCGTCACTTGCGACGGGCCTTGATCCACATCCGCAGCGATCATCCACTGGCGCCTTTGGCCAGGACGCAAGGTGAATTCGGATTCGACGAAGTAGGCGCCGCGTTCCCCGCGGACGTCGGTTTCGGTCTTGACCGGCAGTCCCTGCCGAAAATTTCCCAGTTGGACGGATGACAGCAGAATGTGGCGCCGTTGGATTCCAACCGGCCATACGGTCGTGGCCCGGAGGGATTCGGCCGGCTCTGGACGATCCACCGGAATCGAACTCAACAGAAAAAGCCCCAGGCCGCATTCCGGCAGCAGTTCGTTTTTTTTGTAGGCGTCAATGAGCGTGCTTTTTTCGAGCTGAAACTGGCTGCCGATGCCGCAAGGCAAAAGATTTTGCAGGCCATCCAGCAAACGGACTTTGACCATTCCGGCTGCGTAACTGGCCAGTGAGGATTTCCGCACCCAGCCAAACTGCTCGCTGCTTGCCCAGCCGTGACGAAAGGCCAGGCCCAGATCGTCGTTGACTTCTTCAAAAAAGATTTTGTTGCCGCGAAAATTTTTGTAGAGGTTGCGTCGAACCCCGTAAATGCCGCGGTCCCGTTCGGAAAACGGTTCCCACAAAAAGTTTTTGCCGCGGTGTTCGACAATCAGGATGGTTTTAGGGCCGGTGATTTCCGCCGCGTCGTGGATTTTATCGTCCGTGTAATATGGAAACAGGGCGAGGTCGGGATTGCGCCGGCCGGCAGTGAGCGCGCCGTTGCTGGAGATGAACATCCAGTGATCCCCGCTGCTGACGATGCTCAAAAGAAACGGGCGCAGCCGGTCGCAATTCGCGATGCGGTAAAATTCTTCGCCGTCCAGAACAACCTGCCGGCCTTCGACTTTTTCCGTGCCGGACCGGACCGGATTTTTGCCGAGAAAAAGATTTTTCATCCGATGGCGCGGCCGAGCCGTTAATCAGGGTTGCGGGGCAAGGGTGGCCGTTTTCGCGTCCACATAAAACGGAATGTTCGCGTAGGCGGCCTTGCCGTGGCCGTCGAGCACATAAACGAAGAGCCGGTAAGCGCCCGCCTCGGCGGGGGCTTTGATGTGCGCCTCGGCGGCGGCTCCTGCCAAAACCAGACCGGGCAAACACTGCGGCTGGGGTTCAAAATCACCGCCGGTGGATTGCGCGCCGCTTTCTTCCATGATTTCCCAGGAGTAATTCAGCGGCGCATTGGCGGGCGCTTGAGCCAGCACCCTGGCCGCGTAACTGTGGCCGGCACTCAAGTGAACATTCTGCCGCGCGGTTTTTCCATCGAGCCAGAAACCTTTCAATTGCGGGCTGCGAAACTCGGGCCAGCGGTCCGTCCAGATGAACTGCATGACATCCACGGCTTCGGTGGCCTCACCGGACGGCAAAAACATGCCATACCAGGTCGGCGTGCGTTCCTGCTTTTGTCCCCAGAGAAAAACGTAGGAGCCGAGGCAATTCGTTGTGTCCGGCGCGATGGCGATTTCGTAACGCCTGCGGTAAGAACCGGCCTTTGCCGAACTGTCCTCCTCGATGGGCGCGCCCCAGCCGGTCTTGCCACATTCCCAGTGCCCGGTGGCGCCCCACTCGCTGACGACATACGGCCCGTCCCAGCCGCTGTCGCGGAGTTCGCGCGGCAGGTTCACGATGTCGGCGTAGGACTGGATGCAAAGCAAGTCGAGATCCGGCGCGCGGCTTTTGATTTGATCCACCAAGTCTTTGCTGATGCCCGCCAGCGACGTGGTGGTGGGATGGCACGGGTCAATCTGGTGGATCATTTTGGAAATATTGTTGACCGCGTCCCAGATTTTGGGATTGCGAGAATTCAAATTTAATTCGTTGCCGATGTCCCACATGAGCAGCGCGGGATGATCCTTGAATTGGAGCGCCTGGGCTTTGATTTCCGCGAGCTGTTTGGCCACGGCATTCGTGTCGGAATAATCAAAGCCATGCCGTTCGCGCCCCACGTCCAATCCCATGGTGACAAAGAGTCCGTTTTTCAGGGCGCGATCCAAAACCTGCTGACCGGTCTGGCGGCCATTGTCCGGGCGCCAAGTGCGGAAGGAATTGCCGCCCGCCGCCGCCAGTTTTTCCTGATCGCCAAATTCGAGTCCCGCGCCCTTGATGAAAAACGGCTGGTGGTTCACCAGGAGTTGCCAGCGACCGCCCACCTGGCGGACTTCCACTTTGGCGGGACCGATGGCCTTGATCGTTTCTTGCGCGACGCCAGTCTGGGCAACCAGGATTCCGGACAGCAACGCCAGTGGCCATTTCCATGAAGTTTTATTGGTGCGAGTCATAAGATGATTTTGTTGGCGACAGCGCATGGCCGACCAAAATGTGTTCCAGTTCCTCCAGCGATTTGCCTTTGGTTTCCGGAATGGCCGCCAGCACGAACCCCAGCGCCGCCAGCGCCAGCAGGCCGTAGCCGAGAAACGTGCCGGCCGCGCCGAAGTTCGTCAGTTCCCACGGAAAAATCATCGTGACCGTCGCGCTCACAACCGAGTTCCAAAAGCCGACGACGGAAATGGCCGCGCCGCGATAGGCGTTGGGGAAAATTTCCGAGAGCAGCACCCACATCACCGGCCCCAGCGAAATGGCGAACGACGCCACAAATCCCATGATGGCGTAAAGCACCAGCGAGGCCCGGATGTTCAGTCCAGCGCTGGTCAGCGCATCGTGGTAAGGCGCCAGCCGATCCGCGCCCAGCTTGCTGTCCAGAGCGGCGAGAAATTCCTGGTCAGTGGTGAAAACCTGTGGCGCCAGTTTCTGGAGATCGGCGATCAGGTCAGCCGGAACCTTGCTGGAACTCAAAACGGCAAAGGATTTTTTCGTCAATTGATAGTTTGAATGGTGAAACGCGCCGGCGCAGGTCAGCAGCGAGATGGCCATGCCGGCAGTTCCCAGCACCAGCAACGGCTTGCGCCCCAGCCGGTCAATCCACTTGATGGCCACGAACGTCATGCCCAGGTTGACCAGCCCCACGATGACCGCCTGCTTGAACGCCGCATTCGTGCCGCCGCCGGCCTGCGAAAAAATGGTCGGCAGATAATAGAAGACCGCGTTGATGCCGGTGATTTGCTGGAAGAACGCAATCGTCAACGCGATCAACATGACGAAACGCATCTTCCGGCTGAACAACGCGCCCGCGCCGACACCGGCAACGTGTTCCGCGGCGCTTTGGCGGATGCTGCGCAGTTCCTCCGCCGCGTGTTCCGCCCCGGCGACCTTGGTGAAAATTTTCAGCGCCTGGTCTTCACGACCCTTGCCGAACAACCAGCGCGGGCTTTCCGGGACGAAAAACAGCAGGCAGAAATACAGCGCCGCCGGAATGGCCTCGACGCCGAGCATCCAGCGCCAGCAGTTGCCGCCCAGGCTCAACAAAAAGTAGTTGGAAAAAAAGGAGGCCGAGATGCCGATGACAATCATCAACTGGTTGAAAGACACCAGACTGCCACGCAGCTGGGACGGCGCAATTTCGGCGATGTAAACCGGCGCGATGAGAATGGCGCCGCCCACCGCAATGCCGCCGATGATTCGCGACAAGACGAAGATCGTAAAATTCGCCGTCGTTGCCGAGAGCAGGGCGGAGACGGTGAACAGCACCGCCGTCAGCAGCAGAACTTTTTTGCGACCGAAGGCGTCGCTCAAGAAACCGGCCAGCGCGTTGCCGCCGAGCGCGCCCCAGCCCAGACAACTCACGGCCCAGCCCAGTTTCAGGTCGCCGCGGGCACCCGCGAGCGCGAAGTATTTCTTGATGAACGGCACCGCGCCGGAAATCACCGTGGCGTCGAAGCCCAGCAGAAATCCGCCCACGGCGACAATGAGCGCCACAAACACGGTGAATAATTTGCCTTGGTTCATAATATGGATGATCCCTTTGGTTCTTCCGTTGGCCGGCAAGTTTTAACCGGCGACCGGAATGGCCCCGCCGAAATTGTCACCGCAATGGATCTTCAAAAGGATTTCAGGGCAAAGACATCTTGCAGATCTGTATCCAAATCGGACCATCTCCAACTTTCGACATGCCCGTCGCAGAATGAAAAGACCGCGCGAGCATTGTGGCGGCAGGCGGCCTGTTTATACGAAGGGTCCGTCGTCCAGCCCGAGCCGATGACTGGCTTCACGACGGTGATGTCCGTGTAATAGCCGCTGGTGGGCAATCGGTTTATATTGCCGCCACTTTTGGGGTCGCCTACGTCGCCAACCAACCAAATCTGGCTGGTCCGATTGATGGTGTTCATTTTACGGCTGCCCTGCACGTGGCCGGAGAGATCCAAGTTGTAACGGATCACTCCATTGGCGGGGTTGACGGTGTCTTCCAGCGGACCATACCCTTCGCAAGGAGAATCAAAATAGGCAACCGTGGAGGCAAGAATGTCCGCATTCTGCACGGCCGGGCAGCGCCAGACGTTGTTCGAGATGGTGCTGCTCGTGATGTAACCGCCAAGATAAACGAACCACCAGTTGGTGGTGTGGGTGGCAAAATTGTTCTGATTCAATGGAGGCAGAAAATCGTTATAATCGCCGACATACATCTTCATGGCCAAACTAATTTGCTTGTTATTGTTGGCGCAAGCGATGGCCTTGGCCTTGGTTTTTGCCGCGCTCAAGGCTGGCAGCAGCAGGGCTGCCAGGATGGCAATGATGGCGATGACGACCAGCAATTCAATGAGTGTGAACCCAGTCTTGCCCGAACGGTTTTGACCTTTCATGCTTTTATGAATTGGAGATTCCATGCATTTGTTGGCTGGCCGGGTCCACAAGCCGGACTCGCATTTCCCGGATGAACCGGCGATGTTTTTCGACCCCTCCCCGCACTTTAACCGGGTGGCGCCGTTCCGCCTCCTGTGCGGACAAACTTCTGACCGCCGCCCCCGTGGTCAAAATGCGATCCGGGCTTTCCGCGGTCAACCCGGAGTGCGAGGCCGCAAGACATGACAGGCCCACCATCAGCGTGAACCCCGTCCGGCTTGTTCGCTTTTGCGCTTTCATATTTTTTGCAGATTGGCCGGGCCTGCGCTGTTGGAGGCAGGCCCAACCATTTTTTGAATACAATCACACCTATTTAAACACCGCGCCCATTTACTGGATGACCAGCCGGTAGAAACGGACGGCCGCTCCGGTGGTATCCGCAACCGTCACGGTTGAACCATTGCCACTAGTAACAGGGCTCAAACTTGACCAGGTGCTGTCAGTCAGATTGTTTTTGTATTGCACGGTGTAATTGTGACCATTCTCCGAGAAGAAACTCAGGCTGGTGACATTGCCGGCCCTGCTGGCGGTCATTGTGGGCAGGGGGACGGACACCAAGGCGCTGGTCAAGGCGCTGCCGCCCCAGGGATCAGGCGTGCCGTCCGGACTTTCAATGGGACCGTCGGTTCTCAGCCCATATTGGATGTGGTCACCCGCTGTCGTGGAAACCGTGATGCTGAAGGCCTGTCCCGGCGCAAGGTTGGTCACGGCATATTCACCCGGAGTCAATTGGTAGCCGGCGTTAAAATCTTCAATGAATGCCGATGAGACGCAGGTTCCAGCCAGACTGTTGCTCGGACAATAACCGGCAAAGGTCAAAGTCTGCCCCCCCAGATTGTCATCTTCAATGTAGAAGTCAGCTTCCAGAGATCTGACCGATACACCCCCCGAGACAAAATTGGCATCATTGGTTTCCCATAAATTGGTGTTTGGAGCCAAGACGGCCATGCCGTTGAGGAAGCTTGTCCTTAAGGCGGCTGTCCCAAATGGTTCTCCAGACTCATAAGACCCTTGAGTGCCGTCACCATTTATCGCATAAAAGTTCATGTATCCGACATAGGGCGCATAGGGGTCAACGACCAAATGATTGGGATTTTGCACTGCCAGATAAACAGCGCCAGTCGAGCTTTGACCCAAGGTCGCATCGGTGACCGCCACCGAATAATTCCCTTCATCGGTGGTTGCCAGATTGCTCAAAGTGAGCGTGGGGCTGACAGCACCGGACAGATTGACGCCATTTTTCCTCCATTGGTAAGTCAAAGGGTCGCTGCCCGTGGCGCTGGCCGTAAGCACCACGTTGGACCCGACAATGGAAATCGGCGGGTTGGCGGTCACCGAGCTGATGATCGGACCTGCCGGCGGAAGATTGCTGGAGATGACCGCATTGCCCAAGCTGGGCAGAGCCGCTGTCCTCGCATTCGGTCCAATGGTTTCAAAACCATATTGAACATGATCTCCTGCTGAAGTCGAGAGGGAGATGCTAAACGCCCCGCTCGTCACAGGCGTGGTGCTTGTGGTCGATGATGAGTAATCCGAGACAAAGTCCTTGATGAATACCGTCGAGGTGTAAGGTGTGACGAGGGAGTTATTCCACACATTGCCTGAAAACGTCACAATCTCGCCCGCCAAAGTGTCGTCCTGGACATACATGCTGGCGTCCATGGTGTGGTTGCCGGCCGCATTGGTCGTGCCATCATTTGGCGCCTGCCACCAATAAGCATCAATCGGATCAGTCCGGTCGATGTTGTCGTTGGGAGTCAACGTCAGAATGGCCCCGGAAAAATGGGCGTCCAAGTCGGCCGTTCCCCAGGCGCTGCCAAAATCATAGCCTCCGCCATTTGATGGAAGTTCGAACACGTTCATGAAACCGATCCAGGCTTTTGCAGGATTCACCAAAACATGAACGGAGCCTGGCGCGGTAATGACCACACTGCCCAGAGCCGGCAGGGAGGCCGTTCGCGCATTCGGCCCAACGGTTTCAAAGCCATACTGGATGTGATGTCCGGCGAGAGTTGCTTTAGTGAGGCTGAACGCTCCTGCAACCATGGGCGCGGTGACGGAAGTCGAAGAGGAGTAATCAGGCGCAAGATCCTTGATAAACACCGTTGAGGTGTAGGGCGCCACCAGCGTGTTCTGCTGGCAAGCACCGGAAAAGGTCACCGTCTGGCCTGCCAAAGTGTCGTCCTGGACATACATGCTGGCGTCCATGGTGTGGTTGCCGGCCGCATTGGTCGTGCCATCATTTGGCGCCTGCCACCAATAAGCATCGATCGGATCAGTCCGGTCGATGTTGTCGTTGGGAGTCAGCGTCAGCGTGGTGCCGGAAAAATTGGCGTCCAGATCGGCCGTGGCCCACGGACTGCCAAAATCATAGCCCCCGCCGTTGGCCGGGAGTTCGAAAACATTCATGTAGCCGATCCAGGGTTTTGTGGAATCGACATACACATTGACTGCAAGAGCCGGCATGGCTCCGATCAAAAGCGCGCACAATGCGCCCATTGCGGCGAGGACATAACGACAAGGTTTGATTTCAGTTTTCATTGTTGAATTAGTTGAATCAGGTGACACGGAATGGCAGGCGTGACGAACGGCGTTTGGCATTAAGTATGTTTTCATAGTGTTGCACACACCTTAACCGCCATCGCCCGTTTGCCTAGCTAGCCAAGCGGCTAGTTTTCAGAACGCGCTCCCTGCTTGAATTTCAACGCCGCTTCCGTCCGCGAATGGACATGGAGCTTTTCGTAAATGTGCTGCAGGTGCCATTTCACCGCCGCCACGGTGACGCCCAGGCGGTCGGCAATCGCCTTGTTGCCCAACCCGTGCATGACCAGTTCCAACACTTCACGCTCGCGATCGGAAAGGCTCTCCACCTGCTGTGCGGTGGCCGCCTGGCCCCGAAACTGGCCGATGACCTTGCGCGCGATTTCCGGCGTCATCGGCACGCCGCCCTCGTGGGCCTCGCGCACGGCGGCCAGGACTTTTTCCGGCTGGGCGCGTTTCAAAAGGTAACCGCACGCGCCCGCCCGCAGCGCCTGAAAAATCCTCTCCGAATCTTCATAGACGGTGACGATGACAATGTGCAGGGCCGGGAGCAGTTCCTTGAGCTTGGCCGTGCATTCGACGCCCGTCGCGTCGGGCAGTTGAATGTCCATGAGGACCACGTCTGGTTGCGCCTTGGGAATTTTCTCCAACGCGTCCGCGACGGTGTCGCAAGCGCAAACGCACTGAAACCCCGCCGTGCGGTTGAGCAGCGTCTCGAAGCCTTCGCGCACGGTTTTGTTGTCCTCGACAATGCCGACTTTGATCACAGCAGTCTCTCAGGCAACGGCGCGGAAAAGCGAACCGTTGTTCCTGTTTTGGCGTCGCTGACAATGTCGCATCCGCCGCCAAGTGTTTTCAATCGCTCTTTCATGTTGACCAGGCCGTCGTTGCCGGCCTGCCGTTCGGACAAATTGAACCCGCGCCCGTTGTCGGCCACTTCCACCAGCAGGCGACGCTGGCGCACGGTGATGCGCAACCAGACCTGCGTCGCGTGCGCGTGCCGGACGACATTGGTGAGCGCTTCTTTGAACGCGAAGAAAATTTCCTGCCGGAACTTCGGGTCCAGCGGATGCTCGGGCAACTCCTCCGCGATGTCCAGTCCACAGGCCACGCCGGCGAGGTCCAGCAATCGCTGCGCATACGAGCCGAAATAGCTGGCGAGCGAGGCGATCGTGTCGTTGCGAGGGTTCACCGCCCAGACAATTTCGTCCAGTGAAGTCACCATGCGCCGGGCTGTCTCGTTCAAGCCGTCAAGGTAACGCTGCTTTTCTTCGATGGAAGTCGCGGAACTTTTCACGAGCGAACTCAACATGTTGACTTCCGCGAGTCCCGCGCCAAGGTCGTCGTGCAAATCGTGAGCCACGCGGGCGCGTTCCTGCTCGATCTCCCGCCGCCGTTCGGCTCGCTGGCGTTGCTGGATTTGAATTTCCAATTGCTGCGTGCGTTCCGCAACCTGCCGACGCAACACCGCCACCCAGCCGAAGGCCGCCACCGCCGCAAAGCCAAGCGCGCCGGCCATCCACAAGACTTTTTCCAGCGTCCACCATGGCGGCGCCTGTAGCAAAACCACATCCGCCGCCGAACGCAGTTCGATCCTAAATGTTTTTGCGCGCCAAGCTTCACCCGCCTCCCACTCGCCGGGGTCAATCTGGCAAACGCCCGTAACGGCCACGCGGCTGCCGTTGGCCAGCCCGGCAAAGGCATCCTCGCCTTCGGCCTGTTTGAGGTAAGCGTGAAAAATGAAGCCGCCGTCCTGTAGAATCAAATGCCGTTCCGCCCCGTGCTGCGTGCGGTCCAGCACCCGCGCCGCGACCTGGATCAAGCGGCAATCATGGTTTCCTTTCAGCGCCTCGTCCGGCGTCAGCACCACCGGCTCCGGCGGTTGGCCGGAGGCAATTCTTCGATACGCGGCATCTTGCAACCGCGGCGTGTATTCGCCCCGGCTGACAAAGCCGAGCACTTCCACTCGGTCGCCCAGTTGCAGCGGATCGCGCTGCTTGGTTTGCACCTCCACTGCTAGTTCGCCGTCCTGAAGAAAAATGGCCTCGCCGGGCGCGTAATAAATCACCGTGCCCGCAACCTTTACGCGATGGCCGTAGGATTCCTGCGGTGCAAACTGTAGCAGACTGCCAATGGGACGCGTGGCGGCGGCATAGGGATCCTTCGGCGCCGGATTCTTGACTTCCAGATCCTCCGGTCGCGGCACCATGAGCCGGATGGCAAACAACTGCCGTTTGTGGTTGAACTTGGTTGAGCAGACGCCGCGCACCTGCACGGTGTTGTCCAAAAGTTCGTCGGTTCGTTTCACGGGCAGTTCCTTGGCGAAAACGAGCAGCCGCCCGCCGCCGGTGGCGATTTCAATCTGGTAATACGGCGGATTCTCCAGCAGCCGGGCCGAACGCACGATGCCGGTGATCTCGATGAACTGGCTGTCTTCCCCGCCGCTGGCCAGTTGTTCGTAGGTCGCCACCGCTGGCGGCGGCAACGGAGCTTCACCCACGACCTGCACCCGGTCCACCACCACCACGGGCGCATATTCGCCGGGGCTGCAGGCGCCGGTGACCTCGACCAACTGGCCCGGCATAAGAGGCGGAGGTCCGATGTTTGCCGGGAATTGCAGATAGATGCCAGCGGTGTCGTCTTGAATGAAACGGGAGTAAAGCCGCTCGTCGAAAAAAGTGACCACGCCCCGCAAATGCACGGGAATTCTCTGCTCGGTTTGGGCGACGGTCAATTTGCGTATCGCCTCCACCGTGCGGAGTTCTTCGGCGGAAGTTTGCTCTCCAAATCCTGGGAGAAACATGCCCAGACAAAATGCAAAAATAATCAGCCTCTCATCGCATCGCGGTTCCGATGCGAGCAAAGAATATGTCGTGGGTCTCATTGCCATCTTCGCAAACACGGCGGGCAACCGCCCTGTTTCACACGTTCAGGCTCGCCCTGCTTTTGTCGCAACCAACCGCAATTGTCAATCACCATCAGCGTGCAACCGGGATGCAGCGTGATGCCCTTGCTCCCCAAGCCATTGCAGCGCTGCTTGAACTCCGTGGCCCTGTCAGCCTCGCGGATTTCACCCGCCAGGATGACGTTGGTCTGGTGGTTGCCAAGCATAATGTTTTCAGCCCAGCGAAAATCCCGCAGCCCCTCCCTGCCGTCTTTTCCCAGCAGGCGCTGGGAACGGTTGAAAGACAGCAGATGAACCGTTTCCTCCCAGGCGGTGGGTTGGCGGCCATCCTTGAGGGTCAGGACGTATCTCCAATTAAACAGCAGGCATCATCAGAGAGATAAATCGGACACTGCGAGGCTGGTTTGAATACTTCAAGAACAACGTCAAAAACGTGTTCAAGATATGACTGAAAAAGAAACTCTTTGAAATGGCAAGCGCGCGAGGTTAAGCTTGTTAACATAAAAATGACGCTGCTCCAAAAACGCGATTCGACTCGCCGTCGCCGCCGGCTCAAAGCGCTGGCCGACGCGCGCCGCAACTTGCGGTCCGCCCTGGCCCGTTTGATTCCGGGCAGCCGCGTGATTCTTTTCGGTTCGCTCACCAAGCCGGGCGTTTTCAATGACCGCTCCGATGTGGATTTGGCCCTGGAAGCCGAGCCTGCGGGGATCAGTCTTTACCAGTTAGCCGGGCGGCTGGAGGAAGAAATGGGACGGCCCGTGGATGTTGTCCTGTTGTCGGAATGCCGGTTCCGGCAGAAAATTCTTCGGGAAGGCGAGGCATGGACAGCATAGCTCTGCAAACCCTGCGCGATGAAATGCTGGATGACTGCCGCATGATGCAGGAGGCTTTTCAAAAGGCTTTGCTCCGCTTTGATCGTCGTGAAGAGGTTGCCTACGAAGGGTGCGCGCATCAGTTGTGCCGTTTTTACAACGTTTTTGAGCAGATGAGTCTGCGGGTGGCCAAGGCCTTTGAAAACAATGTTGATGACGAACAAGGCTGGCACACGTCGCTGCTGAACCGGCTGGCGATCCAGATTGAGGGCATCCGACCGGCTTTGATTCCACCGGAATTGAAGCCGCCATTGCGGGAGTTGAAGGCGTTTCGCCACGTTTTCGTTCACGCTTACGACCTGCAACTGGACCCCGCCAAGCTTGAACTCCTCTTGAAATATGCGCGCAGCGTGGCGAACCATCTTCCCGCCCTTGCGGAGGATTTCATCAGCAAGGCAGCCAGGGAACAACAGATTGAACTGTAGGGCAGGCTGAGGACCGGATTGCCCGCCGCGACTTGTCGTTGCGACGGGTTTTTCCATTTACCCAAATCGCAGGAACTAATTGCAGCCGGAATTTGCCGGGCCTTGACAAACGGGCCTGGGTCTGCTCTAGTAAGCGCAGTTGAAATGAATAACGTCATTAAAGTCCAGACTAGTCTGCGCGCTTGTGGCTGCTGGCATGCCATCGCCATGCGCGGCGGCTCCCGGTTCTCCGGCATCGTGGATTCAGTTTTCTGAAAGAATGGAAATCCCTTTTGAAACCCACGATTGCCAGTCAATCGTGGGTTTTTCGCTTTTTAACAACGCGGTGAAATCAACGTGAATTTTGAGAGGAACGCATGAAAGACAGAAATAGACAGGTCAAGACGCGGTTCGGCCCGGAAACCCGGTTCGAGATCGCCCCGATTCCGTCGGTGCCCTTTCGCGGCACGCTGGAGTGCGAGTTGGACCACCTGAAGGCGCGTCTGCTCCGGCAGATGCTCGAGCAGGCCGGCGACCCGGAGTTCAACGCCCCGCTGCGGCGGGCGGCCAACGAGGCCGCCAGCCTGGCGTGGTTCACTCCCTTTCCGCTGCTGGTCTTCCCGGTTTTGCTGGAGGAAAAGGCGGAGGCCGTGCAACGCCAGATGGCCCTGCAACGGGAGATTCGGCAACGCAGCCAGGGTCTGCTCAGAACGGCGGCCGCATGAGCTTGAGCTTTGCATGGGTGGGGACAAGTTCCGCGCGGCGGCGAATGCATCGCCGCCGCGCGTGGAACAGGGCCGCGGAATCCGCTCGTCAATCGTAAATCGAAAATCGTAAATTAAGAGGACATTGAACGTTGAACCTTGAACTACGTGCCCACCCCATGGATGGTTCTGCCCTTCGGGCTGTTGCTGGCCTGCATGGCGGTGCTGCCCCTGCACTGGCCGCAATGGTGGGAACGACATTACCCCAAAGTCACCCTGGCTCTCGCCGCCCTCACGCTGGCTTATTATCTGTTCGGGTTGCCGCCCGCGGCCTTGTCCACCATCGACCGCACGGCGCGGGACTACGCCGGGTTTATTGTCCTGATCGGTTCGCTTTACATTGTCTCCGGCGGCATCCACATCCAGGTCAAGGGGGAAGGCTCACCCGGGTTGAACACCCTTTTCCTGGCACTCGGAGGCCTGGTCTCCAATCTCCTTGGGACGACCGGCGCTTCCGTGCTGCTGATTCGTCCGTGGCTGCGCCTGAACCGGCAGCGGGCGGCGGTGCATCACATCGTTTTTTTCATCTTCATCGTTTCCAACGTCGGCGGCTGCCTGACGCCCATCGGGGATCCGCCGCTGCTGGTCGGTTTTTTAAAAGGTGTTCCGTTTTGGTGGGTGCTGCAACATTGCTGGCCGATGTGGCTCTTGAGCATGGCCTTTTTGCTGGCCGTGTTTTACTTCATCGACCGCCGCCACGAGGCGGGGGCGACGCGCGCGCCCGCCGAGACGGAACCCCGATGGCGTTTTGACGGGTTGTGGAACCTTGCGTTTCTGGCCATCGTGGTCGCGGCGGTTTTCGTGCGGCGGGGGCGCTTTCTGGGCGAAGGCCTGATGGCCGCCGCCGCCGCCGCCTCGTTCCTTACCACTGGCCGCGAAGTGCATGAGGCCAACGAGTTCAGCTTCCGGCCAATGACTGAAATCGCGGTTTTGTTTTTCGGCATCTTTGCCACGATGATGCCGGCGCTGGACCTTTTGCGCGAGGACGCCCGCCAACTTTTCGGCCCCAACCTTGCCCCGTCACTGGTCTATTGGGGCTCCGGAACGCTGTCGGCTTTCCTGGATAGCGCGCCGGCTTATCTGGCGTTTTTCAGCGCCATGACCGGCTATGGAGTCCACGGGGCGTCTGCCGCCGCGCGGAATTTCGACGGCGTAATCGTGGCGGCGTTGAGCGTGGCCACGGTGCTGTTCGGCGCCGTGACCTACATCGGCAACGGCCCCAACCTGATGGTCAAATCCATCGCCGATCATCAAAAGGTGCCGACGCCCACCTTTGTTGCCTACTTGTTTAAATGGGCTGTGCCCATCATGCTGCCTCTGTTACTAATGCTCTGGATTGTTTTTTTCAGGTAGCAGATGCGATTTGCTTACAACATTTTGTTTGTCATTTTTTTCTGGCTCAGCGCGCCATGGTATTTTCTGAAGATGTGGCGGCGCGGCCACTGGCGGGCCGGCTTTGGGCAGCGCTTCGGCCGCTACGGGCCGGAAATCAAAGCCGCCCTCGGCGCGCGTCCGGTTTTGTGGCTTCACGCGGTCAGCGTCGGCGAGGTCGGCGTCTGCCTCCAATTGATTGGCGCGTTGGAACCGCGTCTGCCCGCCTTTCAGATCGTCGTGTCCACCACGACCTCGACCGGGATGGGCGAATTGCGGCGCCGGTTGCCGCCGCACGTCCAGCGGATTTATTATCCGGTCGATTTCCCCGGCGCGGTGCGGCGGGCGCTGGACACGTTGCGTCCCCGCGCGCTGATCCTGGTCGAGGCGGAGCTGTGGCCCAATCTTCTCTGGCAGGCGCTGGACCGCCGCCTGCCGCTCTTTCTGGTCAACGCGCGCTTTTCCGAGCGCTCCTTCCGCAATTATCGCCGCTGCGCCTTTCTGTTCCGGCCCATTTTTTCCAAATTCCGCGCCGCCGGCTGCCAGGAGGCGGGCGATGCCGCGCGGCTGGTTGAACTGGGTTTTCCAGCCGACGCCGTGCGGTTGGTGGGAAATCTCAAGTTCGACGCCGCCCAACCCGACCGGCGTCCCGGCCTGGACGTGGCGGCGCTCCTGCGCCAAATCGGAGTCAATGATGACGCCAAAATCCTCGTCGCCGGCAGCACCCACGCCGGGGAGGAGGCGATTCTGGCCGGGATGCTCCCGCGCCTGCGCCGTCGTTGTCCCGAATTGTTCCTCATCCTGGTCCCGCGCCATTTCGAGCGGGCCAAGGAAGTGGGCCAGGAACTGGAAGCGCGCGGGGTTCCTTTCGTCTATCGCAGCGAAATCGCCGCCGGCCCGCCCCGCGCATCCGGTCGGCCGGATTGTCTGCTGGTCAACAGCACCGGCGAGCTGAGATTCTTTTACGAACGCGCCTCGGTCGTCTTCGTGGGCAAGAGTTTGACGGCGGCAGGCGGACAGAATCCGATCGAGCCGGCCGCGTTGGGCAAGGCGATCGTGTTCGGCCCGAACATGCAGAATTTCACTTCGGTCGTCCGGGCTTTTCTCGCCGGCCAGGCCGCCTTCCAGGTGCGGGACGCCGCGGAGTTGGAATCGACCCTTGCCGGCCTGCTGGCCGACGACGCCCGCCGGGCGGAAGCCGGCGCCCGCGCCTTGCGTGTCGTCCGGGAGAACCTGGGCGCGACCGACCGCACCGTGCAATTCATCATCGAACGGTTGAGGGTGGCTTAAGGAGGCGGGGGTGCAAAAAAAGACTTGGCGGGGCGCTGGCGGTCTGGTATGACCCGTCATGTCCTCGAACAAGCACAATTAGCAGTGCGACACGAACGAATTAAAACTATGAAGTCACTTACAAAACTCTGCCTGATTCTGATCGCGGGCACCGCCCTCGCCACTTTGCCGGCGAACGCTCAAAACGCTTCGACCAACGCGTCCACCAACGCCGCTCCGGCGGCGCCCCAAAGACCGCGCGCCCCGCGTTTCGGCGGCAAGATTTCCGCCGTTGATGCCGCCAACATGACCCTCACCCTGGCCGGAAGGGCGGGTGCGGCTGATACGAAAGTCAAGATCACGTCCAGCACCAAGATCACCAAAGACCGCGAGCCCGCCACCTTTGCCGACGCCACCGTAGGCTTGACTGTGTCCGGCACGGGCAAGAAAGCCGAAGACGGCAGTTGGGAAGCGGCCACACTGGCCATCAGGAGCGCAGCGCCCAAACCCGCCGCTCCCGCCCCGCCCCCGCCTTCGGGCCAGAAGTAACGGCTGCGGGCCGAAATTCGATTTGATGATTCAGGCGGAAAGCACGCCGCGGTGGTGTGTTTTCCGCTTCGTTGCTTTTGCGGGCGCCCACTCTCCCGCGGCGGCGGGGCGGCGCTATATCCACCAGCTTTTTGCGGGCGGGGCCTGGGTGGTCTCACTAAACCGCTGCACCATCAACTGCGAGCGCGCCGCTTCCAGCGCCATCTGCATGTCGTCGTAAGTCGCGAATCGGTCGGCCGGGCGTTTGGCCATGGCTTTGACCAGGGCGTCGCTGGTCGCCTGGGTGATGGCAGGCACCACCAGGTTTGGGGGCGTCAACGGCGTATGCACGTGCGCCGCCACCACTTCTTCGACCGTCGCCGCCTCGAAGGGGACGTGGCCGGTCAAGGCGTGATAAAGGGTTCCCCCCAGGCTGTACATGTCGGAATGGAAGTCCTCCCCTTTGCGCTCGATCTTCTCCGGGGCGACGTAATAGACCGTTCCCCAAACGTGTTCCTCCCAAGTATAGTCGGTCTCGGCGGAGCGGACGAGGCCGAAATCGATGAGCTTCGGCTCGCCCTCGGCGTTGTAAAGAATATTTCCAGGCTTGATATCACGATGGAGCAGGTTGTGCTTCAAGGCCGAGGCCAGGGCCGAGGCCATTTTGAACCCGACGTCCAGCACGTGCAACTCATCGACGGCGCCTTCCTGTTCAATGCGGCGGTCGAGGCTGCCGTGGTTGGCCAGTTCCATGACGAGGTAGGGCCGGCCTTCCCATTCGTCGAAGCTGTAAATGTGGATGATGTTGGTGTGATTGAGCGAGGCCCCGGCCTGGGCCTCGCGATAAAAACTTTGCGTGGCCTGCGGATCGGCGGCCATTTCCCGCTTCATCATCTTCAAAGCGACCTCTCGTTGCAGCTTGTTGTCCAGCGCCGTATAAACGGTTCCCATGCCGCCGGAGGCGATGATGGTGCGCAATTCAAAATTGCGGAGCATCACGGGGAGCATGACCGGGTGGCCGCATTTCTTGCACTCCTCGGTGGCAAATGGGGTCAAGTCGCCCGAGATGAACGTCTTGGCCTGGCACCGCCCGCAAGTGACCATTCTCAGGGGCTTGCTGGCTGCTATGTGACCGTTGCTCACGGCCTGAATTTACCACGGATTGCGGCTGGAACAAGCTTTGACCTTGAAAAGCGGTTGACAAGGCACGAAAATGAGGTTTAATTAAACATTAGTATTATTAGTAAGTCACTTATGATTACAACCGAAACGGCTCCGAAGCCCACGCGCAATGAGGGTCTCAAAGCAGGCGATCCGCTGCTGGCGGGCACCATCGCGCAAACTCTGGCCGATGCTGGAAAGGAGCGGTTTTCGGAGGACGATTACGAGTTTCTCAAGTTTCACGGCATTTATCAGCAGGACGACCGGGACAAACGCAAGACGGGCAAGCAGTACATCTACATGATCCGGGGCCGCTTGCCGGGCGGGGCGGTCGAGCCTTCGGTCTATCTGGCGTTCGACCAAATTTGTTCGCAGTACGGCAACCAGACGTTGCGGATCACGACCCGGCAGGGCTTTCAATTCCACGGGGTGACCAAGGGCAATTTGGGCAAAACCATGCGGGCGATCAACGACGCCCTGGCCACGACCCTGGCCGCGTGCGGGGACGTCAATCGCAATGTCATGGCCGCGCCCACGCCGGCCACCAGCCCGGTGGTTGATGAAATCCAGCGCCAGGCCAGGAGTGTTTCCGATGCGCTTCTGCCCAAGACCCGCGCATATCATCAAATCTGGGTCGAGGGCGTCGAATTGAAGTTGACGGAGGAAGACGCCCATTTTGTCGATCCCCTCTACGGCAGGAGCTATCTGCCGCGGAAATTCAAGGTGGCGTTTGCCATCCCGCCGCTCAATGACGTTGATATTTTCACGAACGATTGCGGGTTCGTGGCGATTGTCGAGAATGGCCGGTTGACCGGTTACAATTTGCTGGCCGGAGGAGGATTGGGCATGAGCCACGGCAATGCGCAAACGTATCCGCGTCTGGCGGATGTCATCGGGTTTATCAGTCCGGAGCGGGTGATCGAGACGGCCAAGGCAGTGGTCACGATCCACCGGGATTTTGGCGATCGCACGAATCGCAAGCACGCCCGGCTCAAATACGTGATCGAAGAGCGCGGCGCGCCGTGGTTCCGGGAGGAATTGGAGCGGCGGCTCGGCTTCAAACTGGAGGCGGCGCGGCCCTTTGAATTTACCCGTCAGGGGGACCTTTATGGCTGGCACGAGCAGTTTGACGGCAATTATTTTCTCGGCCTGTTCGTGGAGAACGGACGGATCAAGGACGCGGGCGCTTACCGGCTCAAGAGCGGACTGCGCCGGGTCGTCGGGCAGTTTCGGCCCGGCCTGCGCTTGACGCCGTCGCAGAACATTCTGCTTGTCAATGTCAAGGCCGGGGAGCGCGACGGCATCACGCGCCTGCTGGCGGAGCACGGCGTGCCGGTCGAAAACCAGGCCAGCACGCTGCGGCGCGCTTCCATCGCCTGTCCGGCGCTGCCGACCTGCGGGCTGGCCCTGGCGGAATCCGAGCGGACGATGCCGGAGGTGCTGAGGCGCCTGGAGCAATTGCTGGCGGAAACCGGCTTGCCGGACGAAGAGATCATCATTCGCATGACCGGCTGCCCCAACGGCTGCGCCCGTCCCTACACCGCCGAGCTGGCGTTGGTGGGCAAGGCGCCGGGCAAGTATCAGCTCTACCTGGGCGGCAATCAACCGGGCACCCGCCTGTGCCGGCTCTACAAAGAGAGCGTCAAAAGCGAGGACCTGGTCAACGAACTGCGGCCTCTGTTCACCCGTTTCGCCCGCGAGCGGATCGGGTCGGAACGGTTTGGCGACTTCAGCCATCGGGTGCTGCTGGCGGGGGCGGCCGCCTGAGATTGCGCCTTGCAAACGACTCCTTCCATTCCAGACACGCCGGCCGGGCAGCATCCCGGCAAATTGACCGCCCGCGACGTGGCGGAGTTGGACCAGCGGTTCGGGGGCCAGTTGACCGAAGAAATCCTGGCGTGGGCGTGGGCTAGATTCGGTCCGCGCGCGGCCATCGGCACGAGCTTTCAAGGGTCGGGGCTGGTGATGATGCACCTGGCAAAAAAGGCGGGGCTGGGCTTTCCCATTTTTACACTTGACACTGGGCTGCTTTTTGCGGAGACGCTGGAATTGAAACGGCGCCTGGAGGATTTTTACGGCTGGAAAATCGAGTCGCTCGTCCCCGACCTGACGGTCGAGCAGCAGGGCGAGGCGCACGGGGCGGAATTGTGGAAGCGCGATCCCGACCTCTGCTGCACGATGCGCAAAGTCCTGCCCCTCCAATCCAAGTTGCGCGAGCTGGATTGCTGGCTGACGGGCCTGCGCCGCCATCAATCCCAGTCCCGCGCCCGCATCGGCGTGATCGAGCTTTACGGGCTGGACGGGCAGACGGGCGCGGAGATCGTGAAATTGAACCCCATGGCCAATTGGTCCGGCGAGGCGATCTGGCAATATATCCGCCAGCACCATATTCCTTACAATCCGTTGCATGACCGGGGCTACAGGTCGATCGGCTGCATGACCTGCACGAGCCACACGGGCCGGGGCGAGGACGAACGGGCCGGGCGGTGGACCGGGTTCAAGAAGGTGGAGTGCGGCATTCACACTTTCATGTCGCGCAAGGTTGATTTTCAAATATGATTCCAAACCGCCGGGCCGGCAAGGCCGGCGGCGGAGAAAAAGGCGCAAAGCATGGATTACCTGTCGGAACTGGAAAATCAGAGCGTGTATATCTTGCGCGAGGCGTTCAACAAGTTTGAAAACCTCGCCATGTTGTGGAGCATTGGCAAGGACTCGACCGTCCTGCTCTGGCTGGCCCGCAAGGCTTTCTTCGGCCACGTGCCATTTCCGCTGGTGCATGTCGATACGACTTACAAAGTCCCCAGCATGATCGAGTACCGTGACCGCCTGGTGAAGGAATGGAACCTGAAACTGGTGGTGGGCAGGAACGACGCCGTCCTGGCCTCCGGCGTCACCTATCCCAATGGCCGCGCCACGCGCGTGGAATGCTGCGGCACCCTGAAAAAGGACGCGCTCAAAGCTGTGCTGGACAAATACCATTACACCGGCGTCATCGTCGGCGTGCGGCGGGACGAGGAGCCGACCCGCGCCAAGGAACGGTATTTCAGCCCGCGCGACAAGAACATGGAATGGAACGTGGAGGACCAGCCGCCGGAATTGTGGGACCAATTCAAGACCGATTTCGAGCCGGGGAGCCACATTCGCATCCATCCGTTGCTGCATTGGACGGAATTGAACATTTGGGAATACATCGAGCGCGAAAAGATCCCGGTCATCCCGCTTTATTTTGCCAACAGCAAGGGCGAGCGCTATCGCAGCCTGGGCTGCGCGCCCTGCACCTTTCCCATCAAGTCCCAGGCCCGCACCGTGGCCGAGATCGTCGAGGAGTTGCGCCGGACCAAAACCAGCGAGCGTTCCGGGCGCGCGCAGGACAAGGAAAGCGAGGACGCTTTCGAGAAACTCCGCCGGGACGGCTACATGTAAGAAAATTGCGCCATGCAAAACGGCTCCACCGCACCTACCGAACAATTGAAGATCGTCATCGCCGGCCACGTGGATCACGGCAAGTCCACGCTGGTGGGCCGGCTCCTCCATGACACCGGCTCGCTGCCCGAGGGCAAGCTCGAACAGCTTCGCGCCGTGGCCGAGCGGCGCGGGTTCCCCTTCGAGTGGGCCAATCTGATGGACGCCCTCCAGTCCGAGCGCGACCAAAACATCACCATCGACACGGCGCAAATCTGGTTCCGCACGGCGCGGCGGCAGTATGTGATTATTGACGCGCCGGGCCACAAGGAGTTCCTCAAGAACATGATCACGGGCGCCGCCCACGCCGAGGCCGCCCTGCTGCTGATCGACGCCAACGAGGGGGTCCAGGAACAATCGCGGCGGCACGGCTATCTCCTCTCGCTCCTGGGCATCCGCCAGATCGCGGTGCTGGTCAACAAGATGGACCTGCGGGGCTATGCGCGCGAGCGGTTCGAGGAAGTGGAAGCCGCCTTCCGCCAGTTTCTCAAATCCATCGGTGTCGAGCCGATGTGTTTCATCCCCATCGCCGCGCGGCAGGGCGACAACGTGGCGGCGCGCAGCGCACAGATGCCGTGGTGGACCGGGCCGACGGTGCTGGAGGCGCTCGACCAGTTCCAACCCGCCGTCCGCCCCGTCGGACAGCCGTTGCGCCTGTCGATCCAGGATATTTACCGCTTTGACGAGCGGCGCATCTTGGCGGGCCGGGTGGAATCGGGCGCGGTGAAGGTGGGCGACCGCCTGGTCTTTACGCCGGCCAACAAGGTGAGCACAGTCAAGACCATTGAACGCTGGAACGCACCGCCGTCCGACCAGGCAGAGGCGGGCGAATCGATCGGCATCACCCTGACCGAGCAGGTCTTTGTGGCGCGCGGGGCGGTGGCCTCGCTGGAAACCGGGCTGCCGTTCGAGTTGAACCGCTTCAAGGCCCGGCTTTTTTGGATGGGCCGCGCGCCGTTCCTGCCGGGCCGAAGCTACAAACTCAAGCTCGCCGCCCAGGAAACCGAGTGCGAAATCGATTCCATCCAGCGCGTGATCGATTCCTCGACGCTGGAAAGCATCGAGCGGCCGGAGCCGTTTGTCGGGCGGAACGAGGTGGCCGAATTGACCCTGCGGACCCGGCGCCCGATCGCCTTCGACGTCCACGCCGAGATTATTGCGACGGGGCGCTTCGTCATTGTCGATGGATTCGAGGTGGCCGGGGGCGGCATTGTGGCCGAGGACAATTACCCCCGCCGCTCGGCCGACAGCCTTCACAAGAGCCACAACATTTATTGGAGCCGCGGAAAAGTCACCGCCGGGCAACGCAGCGCGCGCAACGGGCACGCGGGCTGCGTCGTCTGGCTGACGGGCTTGTCCGCCTCCGGCAAATCGACCATCGCGACCGAATTGGAGCGGGAACTTTTCAACCTGGGGCACCACGTCTATATCCTGGACGGCGACAATGTCCGGCACGGCCTTTGTTCGGACCTGGCCTTCTCCCCGCGGGACCGGAAGGAGAACATCCGACGCGTCGGCGAGGCGGCCAAACTTTTTGCCGACGCCGGCATCATTTGCGTGACCGCGTTTATTTCGCCCTACCAATCCGATCGCGACCTGGTGCGGCAGATGGTTGAGCGGGGCATGTTTGTTGAGGTGTATGTCAACGCGCCGATCGAGGTCTGCGAGGCGCGCGATCCGAAGGGCCTCTATGCCAAGGCGCGCGCGCATCAGATCAAGGATTTCACCGGCGTCTCCGCGCCGTACGAAGCGCCCGCGACGCCGGAGATCGAGTTGCGCACCGACCAGTTGACGGTCGCGGAATCCGTCGCCCGCATCGTCGAGTATCTCCACGTCCGGGACGACAGCTCGGATGTGATGATCTGAGAAGTGGACCAGCCTTGACTGGGATCTCTGGAACGCCATTGAAAATTGGTAATTGAAAATCGAAAATCGGTAATTGAACAGCAGAACCGGCCTTGACCCCTCTGACGGTGGTTCTTTTGCGGCAAGCGATGTTGTCAGAAAAACAAAGCTTTCCAGGATAACAGTAAAGGGGCGGCGGTTTCTGGTTTTCCCGCCGGCCGCTCGTTGGTTTTCCACCGGTGCCCTGGCGAGGCTCGAAAAACCGATTGTTTGTATGCGTCTGGTGCAGCACATTGAATTGGACGTGGTTTGCCGGTCTGATACAGTGCATTCCGAATGTCTGCAAATCAGGAACCGTTTCGTGAGATGGCGAAGGCTGTGAGGGGCCTTACGGCACTGGCGGAGGCGCGCAAGCCCAATGGCTAAACCAGAACAGCACGCGAGTCCGGACAGTCTCTTGGGGCAAGTCCAGCGTGGACGTGGGGAGGGTTATCTTCGGATTCTTTCAACGCCAAAGCGCGACGCCTGCCAGCTTTTGGTGGATTGTATATGCAATGACCCGCGACTCGACAGCCAAATTGAGAGTCGTGCCGAGTATTACGCTTCAATCGCAGTGGAGGTGGGACTTGACCTTGCGCCTTTGGCCAAACACTTGCGCGAACATGACGATACTGACGAAACGGGGGGGTGGAATACACCACTCACAGTTGGAACTCTTGGCGAACTGGCAAAACGGAGCTACCGTGACGCCGCCGGGATTCTTTGCGATTATGTGGCCTGGGGGCAATGGTGGGATTGGGAGTTGGACACTTTGACGGCTCTTTCTGACCCAGAAATTCAGAGGAAGGTGGCTGGCGCCGTTGAGCAGCACTTCCCATCCGACGACGAGTTGGAGAAGGCATTGGCATGGTTTTTTCTTGACGAGGCGCCTTGGGTAACGCTCGCGGAGCAAAGCAAGAGAATTGGCAAATTTGGGAATAACCTCCGAAAAAGAGAGGGGTCGACTTCCGCCGAAGGGTCGTCTTCCCTCAATCTGACATCCTTGACTACAAGGCAACTTTTGGCGCTCGCGGATAATAGAAACTGTCACAAGCTGCGCAAAGTAGTCGCGCAGCAAGTAACCCAATCGGATGTGGAACTCCTGATGGAGAATATTTCTCTTGACGGAACTATGCCTTTAACGCAAGGGCACACCAAACCCGCGAGGATGGGCGACTATGATACTGGGGCTGCGTCAGTCTTTGGCGCGTCGGGCGGCACTTTTATCCAGTCTGGCCGTTCATGCAAAAAAAGGATTTGCATGGGCATACTGGCCATACTCGCCTCCCCCAATAGACGGGCTAGAAACGGCATGTCGGTATGCAGGGGTATCAGCCAGACATTTTCTTGAATCGCTTGAGTGGTTTGGCTGGGCGGTGCGTGCTTTTTGGCTTTATCTAAGATATCACCCAGCGTTTTCCCGATGGGCTTCGGGTGCAAATGATTCTGACACTCGAAAGCTAACAGCGCGTATTGGGCCGTCGGTTCAACCACGAGGTCTTGGTGCAGGTTCATGCTGGCAATTAAATCCCAACAAATCAGATGCGTCAACGGTGAAAACCGATACCAAAACTGGCGGAGGCCAATGAATATGAAAAATGTCGCCGCCGCGGTGGGTTGGACGAAGGCACACGAAGTGCGTGCCGCTACGGCTGGCCAATCTTTTTGGCGTCCAGCGGCCCGCGAAGGGACGGCTATATCACGCCTGCAATGCCTTGGCGTGCGGCTTCACGACCCCGGAAAGCTCGGTCGGCTTCGGTGGTGGAATTTCACCGCTAATTTCTCGCGTTGTTTGCTCTACCGCTACGACGAGCGGCAGCGTTACTGTTATCGCCTTCGGCGATTCTGCCTTTTCGGCAGGATTGTTTGTTACCTCTTCCATATTGTTTCAAACTTTCTTGTCGGGAACGGGCCGCCGGTGTCCCAACACCGGGCGGCCACTTCCTTTCACCGTAAACCTACTGTTTTACAGCCATGCGTCAAACTGAATAGGTATGGGTAAAACCGATGCCGGAAGCGGCTATAAAAACGGCTCGAAATTATAGCCGGTTTGGGCTTGCAAAACCCTTGCGTTAGGTATAATGTAATGGCATGAGAATAGACCAAGAAGCGAACATGGCGCAGACGGAAATAATCAATGAAATGCCGTTGGTGTGCGCGGACGAGCTTGCGGCGGTGGAGTTTTTTGAGCGGCAGATGTGGGGCGGGACGCCGCGCTGCCCGCACTGCAAGGCAACCAGCGTTTACGCGATGATGGACGCAAAGACGGGCGGGCGGAGCGGGCGGTTCCTATGGCGTTGCCACGTCTGCAAGAAGCAGTTCACCGTCCGTATTGGCACGGTCTTGGAGGAAAGTCGGATTCCGCTGCGGCACTGGGCATACGCAATGTGGCGGATGGCTACGTCAAAGAAGGGCGTGGCGGCCTTGGAAATCAATCGGCATTGTCAGATAACCTACCGGGCGGCGTTGTTCCTCCTGCACCGCATACGCTACGCAATGACGCCGGAGAACGGGGCGAGCCGCAAGCTGGCGGGGATTGTAGAATGTGATGAGACCTATGTGGGCGGCAAGCCACGTCCCGGCACAGGACACCACCAGACGGGGCGCGGGACAAAGAAGGTGCCCGTGTTCGGCATGGTGGAGCGTGGCGGTGAAATTCGCCGCTTGGTGATCGACAGGGTGAGTGGGAACAATCTCAAGTCGGCAATACGCGAGAACGTGGACAAAGGAGCGACAATTGCAACCGACGAATTCCCGGCCTACCACGGCATTGGGAAGGAATTTGCGGGTGGCCATCTGGTCGTCAACCACGGGCGGAAGGAATACGTGCTGGGCAACGCCTCAACCAACACGGCGGAAAGCTCGTTCGCCGTCTTGAAGCGCGGCATAATGGGGATTTACCATTCCGTCAGCAAGAAGCACCTGCACCGCTACGTGAACGAATTTGACTTCCGGTGGAACGGGCGGAAAATGGCCGACGGCGACCGCGTAGTGGCAGCCGTGCGGGGCGCGGTCGGCAAGCGATTGGACTACAGGACACAGACGCGGTGAACCGAAGCGCCGACACTTAGCGGAGAAAGGAACTGAATGAATTCAATCAAAAACACCATTGCCGGACTAGCGCTTACTTTGTTAATGTTGAGTGGTTGCACTCGCGGCGAGGAAAAACAAAAATTTGCTGAAATTGAAAAGCGGTTATCCGCGCTGGAATTAAAAGCGGCAGAAATTAAAACGGTTAGCGTTGATGCCAATTTGAACGCGCAGGTGGAACAAAACACCAAAGACATAAACGCCCTTTGGCTGGGATTCAAAAGCGCCAACCACACCGAAAGCAATCTATCCGTTCTTTATGATAGCCTGGACAAACGCATCACAAAAATTGAATTAAAATAGCATCTCAAATCATAAGGATATTAAATGAAGCCAACAAAAAACGAAGACAAACACGCGGGAAAACCAGTCTCACTTGAAGCATCGGGGCGCAACCGCCACGGCCCGGAGCCGGAGCGGTTCAAGATCGAAGGCTACGAGAAGAACTGGGAGGACGCGGTCAAGGTGGCGCTGCGGAAGCCGAAGCCGCCGGGAGGTTGGTCTAAAAAGTGAAAAAGAACTCAATAGTCAAAGCAAAATTGCCTGGAATCGAAAACGAAATCGTGATAAATCTTCGTCTCCTCCATCTGGCTTGGATGGATGAATCAGATTACGCAGACGTAATGTTGCGTTTGTTCCCTCGATTTTCAGAGTTGCTCCATTTAACGGAAGTAGACCGGGCATTTCTCCCGTTTTTGATTGAAAGGTGCCCTCGGCCATTTGAGATGAAAGCCACGTATCGCCGGTGGCTAAAGGCTGGCCGTCCAGAAACACCGTGGCCGTCATGGGTTGTGGAAGCCGCAAAAGCTCATCGAGTCCGAACATGCGTTTCATGCCAATTATCCAATCAAAGCCGCCGCCGCCTTGTCAAAACAAATCATCGCAAGCCTGTCCCGCAAATAACGCCGGGGGACTAGCCAGAATCCTGCGCCCTTGCGTTAAAGGCATACTTCCGTCTCTTGATAAGCCGTTTGTTGCGGATGTGGCACTAGCAGGCTTGGCTTCCCTGGCACCGGAAGGCATTTTTGGATGGCTTCAGGAGTTCTGGTCGGCCAATCGCGAAATGCCAGGCTTTCTGCGTCATCGAACCGTCGAGGCGATGATTTCGCTTTCGCCCGGCCTTACCTTGCCTCTTGCACGGCAACGTCTCTTCCATGAAAACTGGCACGAGCGTTATCTCGCAGAGCATTTGTTTGAAGCGCACGCCGGATTAGAGGATGTCCCTGTTCTACGGGCGGCACTTAAGGAAGCCCTCCAAAATGATGAGGAATTTTGCTACCGGCTCTGCACTTTGGTAGATGCGTTCTCGCATCTCCCCGGGGCGGGTTCTGTTCCAGAGCTTTCAGACGTCTTTGCTCAATTCCGCTATTCGTATGGCAGGAGCCGGGCCGCCAAGGCAATAAGTGTCACATCTCCGGATTTATTTCGAGAGAGGTTTGCACTGGAATGCATGTGGGACTGCGAGGACAGAACTCGTGTGTTGGGAGCAAAATTTGTTCCCCTCAGCGATAAAGCTTCTACCGGGCGACTGCATGATCTTGCATCGAACCTCTGGGAGGAAAAAGAGGTGCGTGCGGAAGCAGGAAAGCGCATCGCTGACAATCAGGTGATGGCCGATGGCCAGTGATTTCATGCAGCCCGAGCGCTCGCTTTCTCCCTCGATTTTGCCTTGGCCCACGCCGCCGGTGTGAACTCCCGGACCTGGGTGATCTTGGCCACCGGCAGTCGGGTGAACAAATCCTCCAGATACTCGAAGGGATTGATCCCGTGCCGCCGACAACTGCCCAGCAAGGTGTAAATCACCGCGCTCCGCTCCCCGGCTGCAGGATGTCCAATGAACAACCAGTCTTTCTTGCCGAGGGCGCTGGGGCGAATTGAGTTCTCGAGGCTGTTGGTATCAATTTTCAAATCGGCGTTTTCACCGCATTTTCAAACCGGCGCTAACACCTGCCAAGTTCTTCCCTCATGGGGGAATGACTCAGCCTAATGTCCGGTCCCACATCGGTGTGCGGTGATAACTGATCAACAGCAGAGCCAAGACTGCGGCGGTAATCGAGCAAAGCAGGAACCAGCGCCAGGCTCGTGGGTGATTGACGTTGATTTTCAGAGCCGAACCGGCGAGATAGATCACAACGAGAACAATACCCATCAGTGCGCCGCTCCCAAGCGGGCCATGGATTCCCGTTTGAGATGCGGAAAGATACGCCAGGTGGATGTAGCTGCTCTTTTGCGGGACTTGGCTGTAAGCGATAACTTTCATATCAAGGTTCTGGCGACTTGTTCCCGCGAAGCTTGTTGCTCGCGGGCCAGCCGCCACATTACGTAGGTTATGGTTTGTTTCAGATCTTCACAGTTCCAGTGCGGACGGGTCAAAGCGCCTTCCTGCTGCATGGTCTCTCCCGGACAGCCAGCCAGGCACCATCGTCTGACATGGCAGCCGTTGCAGGGGTGCGTGGGCGCATCGAGCGAGAGGCTCTGTCCAAAAGAAACTCCCTTCGCCAACGCCGACGCTCTGCCTTCCGTGACGTGGCCGAGCTTCAACTTGGGAATCGTTGTGTTTATGCAGGGGTAAATCGTTCCGTCCGCCTGAATTAGCAAAGTCTGAGTTCCGGTGCCGCAGGTCTTGCGCCGGGACGATTCGCGGAGCACCGAACGGAGGATGGAGTAAAGATCGCTCCGGCACATCGGCTTGAGGGACGGATCGGCGTCAAGTTCCGCGCAAATCGCCTGCACGATCTCAAGCTGTGGAGCCGGCGTGACGGGTCCGGCGGCGGAGTTGCCGAGTTTTTTCAACGGAATGAATCGAACCTCTTGAACCCCCAGCGTCCGGGCCAAGCGGAAATACGCAGGAATCTCCAGGAGATTCTCACGACAGCAGACCATGCACATCGTTGTCGGGACCCGCTTCTCGACCAGGCGCCGGATAGTGGCCGTGGCTTTCTGGAAAGTGCCGTGACCACGAATGGCGTCGTTGGTATCTGGCGTGGCCCCATCCAGCGAGACCTGGACCTTCAGTCCGGCCTCAACCAAACCGCTGAGCAGGCTCTCGGTCAGGACGGTTCCATTGGTGGAAACGTTGCAGCCAAACTTGTGGCGTTTGGCCCATTGCCCAACCCGGATGACACCGGCTGGATGCAGAAAAGGTTCCCCGCCGAGCAGGCTCAAGGTGGCGTGGGAACTGAAACAGGGCCGAAGTTCATCAAGAAAACGCAGTCCCTGCTCCACGTCCAGTTTCGATCCGTTCCGCAGTTCCTGAGGAACGTAACAGGTGTGGCAGTTGAGATTGCAGGCCGTGACCAGATTAATGGTGACATTCTCCAGCAAAGGCGGAGGGGAAGATTTCGGATTGCGGCCGGTGAGTCCCGATTTTTCCATTTTTCGGAGTTGGGTCAGAATACTCCGCCCGTGGGGCTGCCAGGCGCGGTGCTGGCTCAAGATACCTTCGAGCGAGGTTGGTTTTTCGAGCGCGCGGAGAAGCTCCCGAAAATCTTCATCGACCACATGCCAGTAGCCCTCCTCTCCCCAAATCTGCAGGACGAGGCCGTTCTTTTGCTCGACGTGATCTGGAGGCCGGACGCGGAGGGGGCTTCGTGGGCGCAAAATCTGGTGGAGCAGAGACATTGTTCTCAATCCTTTGATCGCCTCGCCGATCAGTAGAAATCTTTATGCGACAAACGCGCGCTTTTAGCAATAGAAATCCAGCCGCCCCACAATCGACACCGCCGCGTCCGCGGGGACGGCCCGGATGTGATGATTTGACCCTGTCTGGAATCAGTTTTTTTGGGATTTAACCATTCAAGCAGCCTTATTGTAGTTGTAATATACTTGTGCACAACATGTTACAATAATATAATAACATGCAAGAATCTCTATTGACATTATAGAGATTATTGATATAGTGGCGTCGTTCGAATGAGCAACTTTGCGAAAATCGATACGGTGAATGCCAGGCTCCAAACGGCGGAGTCCCTGCCGGTTTGGTTGCAATTGGTTCGAGAGCACGTCCGTTCACTGAAGTTTGGAACGGTGCAGATCACGGTTCACGATTCGCGGGTGGTGCAGGTCGAGCGAGTCGAGAAGCTGCGCTTTGACAAGCCAGAAATTGACGGAGGCTGACGGGATGGCCGGAGGTTTCCGTGGAAATGAAGAAGAACAATTATGAGGAATACGTCAAGTGTGGCCCGGCCCGAGGCCAGGGCAAGCGTTAGGAACGCGGTCGCGCCCGCCCGCCGTTCCATTGCCGATCTGCTGGCGCCGCTGGACCAGATGGCCGAGGATTCGCCCAACCTGGTTGTCGGTCGCGAGGCGCGGTTTGAAAGGGAGGGCGAATCTTACGTTCTCCCGCGGTATCTCTTCATCGGCCCCAAGAGCGGGGATGCGCCGATTCGGATCGGAATTTTTGCCGGGATTCACGGCGACGAACCGGAAGGGGCGTACGCGGCGGTCCGTTTTCTCAGGTTTTTGGAAACCTACGCTGAATTGGCGGCGGGCTATTGCCTGTCCGTTTATCCGGTGTGCAATCCCACCGGCTTTGAAGACAACACGCGGCACTCGCGGCGGGGGAAGGATTTGAACCGCGAGTTTTGGGCCAACTCGGCCGAGCCGGAAGTGGGGTTGTTGCAGGCGGAATTGGTGTCGCGTTCCTTTCACGGAATCATCGCGTTGCACGTGGATGATACGAGCGATGGGTTTTACGGCATCGTGGGCGGGGCGACCTTGACCAAGCATCTGATTGAACCGGCGTTAAAGGCGGCGGACGCCTTCCTGCCGCTGGACAAACGGGCGCTGATCGATGGATTTCCGGCGCGGAATGGGGTCGTGCGCGATTCGTTTCCCGGCGTGTTGAGCGCTCCGCCAATAGTCCGGCCGCGCCCGTTTGAAATCATCCTGGAGGCGCCCAAAGGCCGTCCTGCGTATTTGACAGAGTGGGCATTTGTCGCCGCGTTGCAATCGATCCTTGGGGGATACCGCAAGTTCATCGCCTACGCCCAGAACCTTTAATCGCCTACCTCAAATGAGAATGGCCGCAGCAAACAATATACGGACTGACCGGTCCGCCGGAGGTCTTCGATTCAAAACACAAAAACCGATTCACTCATGAAACCACTTGAAGTTATGAAAAAAATGAACCTGAACAAATTCCTTGCCGCTGGACTGGCTCTGGCGGGCATTGGCCTGGCGTCCGGCGCGCGGGCCCAAACGGTCGTGCTGTTTGGCGGGGGCAACGCCAGCCAGACGTTGCTCTATGATCGAGTGACCAACATCCTGACCGGCGGCATCACCTCGGTGACCATTTCTCCCACCAACGGCACGGTCCGCTCCTATGTCGGCTCGATTAGCGGGCAATCGGGCCTGGGAACGGTGACCATTCATTTCTCGCTTTTGGGAGCGGGGCAGGGATTGCAGGACGTGGAAGCGCAGAACGACGAGACGACGGCCACGGGCGCGTCGCTGCCGCCGACGGTGGCCGTATCGAGCGCGGCGCCGGAAGTGATTGGGATCGATCCGTCCACATTGACGCAGACCGAGACGCTGGTGGTGCCGTACGCGTACATCAAAGGCACCTCGGCCAATCTGGCCGGCGTGACCAATCTGACCCAGCGTCAGGCGGCGTATTTGGAAGGGGCGGCGGGCACGTTGCCCTCGGCGTTTTTCGGCGGCAGCAGCACGAGCGACACAGTCTATCTGGTGCCGCGCAACACGGCTTCGGCAGTGCGCTTGGAGATTGACGCGAACGTTTACTTCACGGGAACCATAGCCGCCTGGACGACCAACGGCTCGGGCCAACCCATTCCCGATCCCAACGGCGGACAAAGCAGCGGCAGCGCGGTCAGGGGAGTGCTGAAGGCTCTGCCCGACGCCATCGGGACGGTGGCGGCGCAGGACATTGGCACCTATACGCCGCTGGCTTACGAAGGGGTTCCATTCTCGGTGACCAACGTCGAGAACGGGAGCTATCCGTTGTGGGGTTACGAGCGCTGGCTCTATCCCAACACCGGTCAGCAAGGAGCGCCGAGCGCCAACCAACTCATCGTCATCAATCACCTTTTGGGCGCGGTCACAAACGCCAACTTTCAAGCCACCAACGCCCTTTTTGTGGGGAATTTTGCCCCGCTCGGCGGCCTGCAAGTCCAGCGCTTGTCCGATGGCGGCCCGATTACCTCGACGCTCTATTAACGCGCCACCCCTGATTTATCCATCAGCCTATGAAAAAGATTTCCTATTTAACTCTCGCCGGGCTGGCGTGGCTGGCGTGGCTGGCCACGCCCCTGGCGAGAGCTTGGACTTACCAGGACGGCGATGTCCTGCTCATCTTCCGGGAATCCGGATTCAACGACGTGGAGTTCGACATTGGAGGGATCAGCCAATTTCTCAACCAGTCCAGCGGCTACACGGCCCCGGTGACGGGGTGGGATTTGGGGCTGGTGACCAACGTCTTCGGCTCCGATCTGACCGGCGTGAGCATTATTCTGGCCGCGACCACCAGCCGGACCAACGCCGTTCGCAGCACCTGGCTCACCAGCAGCGAGAGCGTGACATCGGTTGGCGATGTGACGGCATCGGCGTGGCAGAGCGAGCTTTGGAGCATCATCAATTCCATTGGCACGCGGCCGGTGATTTACCTCGTGCCGCCGACGAATGCTGCCTATGTGATTGACCCCGGGGGCACTTATCGGCTGGCGTCTTACGACTACATTGTGACGGGAGGGGGGGTGAACGGGAATTCGATCTCGGAGTTTGGCGGCAACGCGGCCTTCAACGTGGAGGGAATCATCCCCGGAACGGTGGGTTTCTGGCAAATCCAGCCGACCAACGCCATTCCCAAACCGGCCGCGACCTACGTGGGCAGTTTCAGTATTGACGCAAGCGGGAACCTCAACTTCGTGGCCGGGGCGCCGCAAGCGCCCCAACCGACGATCGTGGGGTTTGGGCGGAGCGGCAACGTCAGCACGGTGAGTTTCACCACGGTGGCCAGCGGCAATTACACGCTGGTTTACACCAACACCCTGGGCGCCGCCATCGGCACGTGGCCGGCGGTGAGCGGCCCGATTGCGGGCGACGGGAGCACCCAGTCGCTCACGCACACAAACTCGGTTGACAGCGCCGGTTTTTACGGGGTCTTGCGATCCCCGTGAGGCAGATTCGCAGTGCGCGGCAGGCCGTTCTTCGGCGGCCTGCCGCGGTCGGTTCCATTTGTAGAGAGGACAACCACAACAAATGAAGTTTCAGACAGGATTGACCGCCATGCTCATGCTTGGAACAGCAACGAACAGCCCCACACAGCCGGCCAACCCACTTTCCACTGACAGCGCAAAGTCTGCCGGACCGGCGTTCCGCGTCACGGCCTACAAGATCGAGGGAAACACCGTCCTGCCGCCGGAGAAGTTCGATTTTCTCACCAACTATACCGGCTCCGCCGTGGACCTGGCGCGGCTGCGCGAAGGATTGGGCGAACTGCAACTGCTCTACCGCAATCTCGGTTTCGCCACCGTCAGCATCACGTTGCCGCAGCAACGGCTCACCAACGGGATTGTCCGGGTCAAGGTTATTGAAGGGACACTGGCCGGCATCAGCGTGGCGGGCAATCATTACTTCAGTTCCAACAATGTTCGGCGCGCCCTGCCCAGCCTTAAAACCAACATTCTCCTCAACACCAAGTGGCTCCAGCCGGAGATGGATCGCGCCAACCAGAATCCCGACCGCCAGATTTATCCCGTCGTTTCGCCCGGCGCGGAGCCGGGATTGAGCGACCTGACGCTGCGGGTGAAAGACCGCCTGCCGCTGCACGGGCACATCGAAGTCAACGATAAATCGACCCCCGGCACGCCCATCCTGCGCCTGGACACCGCCCTGCAATACAACAATCTCTGGCAGCTCGAACATCAGATCGGACTCCAGTACGGTTTTGCCCCGCAAAGCAGCAAGCCGGACGACTACCTGCCGCGGTTCTATGACCAGCCGATGGTGGCGAGCTACAGCGCCTTTTATCGCATCCCGTTTCGTTCCGACGCCGGCTTGCGGGATGAGTACGAGCGGTTGCCGGTGGATTTCGGTTACAACGAAATCACCCACCAGTTCCATCTGCCGGCAGCGAGCGGGAATCCCGAATTGACAATCTATGGGTCGCGCTCCGGTTCCGACACGCCGGTGCGGTACGGCCCGCTGACCGCTGTGGTGAGCAGTCCGCTGGTCCAGATCACCAGCCAATCGGCCGAGCGCGATCTGACCTTCACCGAAAACGTCGGGGCGAAATATGCCCTGCCGCTGACGGAGTTTTCCGGCGTCCACTCGTCGTTGACCCTGGGGTTCGACTTCAAGAACTACCGGCTGCGGAGTTTCGCCACCAATCTCTCCTATTTCACCACCACCCTGACCAACAGTGGCGTCGCCAGCACAACGAACTTTGTCATTGCCCTGCCGTCCAACGGGCGTGAAGACGTCACCTATATGCCGTTGTCATGGGGCTGGTCGGGGGAGCGGCCGGACCAACGGGGAAGCACCAGTCTGAGTCTCGAGCAGGATGTTTTTCCCTGGCCGCTGGCTTCGTCACGGCCCAACTTCCAGACGGCCGCCGGTTCCGAGGCTGCGGGCGGCAATTACACCAAGGTCACGGCTAACGCGGCCCGCGAAGAAAAACTGCGCGCCGGATGGTCGATCCTGTGGCGGGCCGCGGGCCAATGGGCCAGCGAGCCGCTGATCAGCAACGAGCAATTTCCCCTCGGCGGCACGGCGGGCGTGCGCGGTTATCAGGAGGGAGAAACCTACGGCGACACCGGGTGGCGCACGACCCTGGATTTGCGCGCCCCGGCCGCCGGGATCGGGTCGTTTCCGGTGGGGAGCGGAACCGTTCCGGCCTTGGCGCGGCCGGCGGTGTTCATGGACTACGGCGAGGTGTATCTACTTGACAGATCGGATGCGCCCGCCGTGCGGCAATGGGGAACCGGCTTTGGAGTCTTTGTGACCGCCGGGCAGCATTTTGACGCGCGATTGAGTCTGGGCTGGGCGCTGCGGAACACGCCCGTGACGGCGGCCGGGAGCCTGCGCGCTTACTTCTCCGTTGGACTCCAATTTTAATGAAGGCGAAACTCCACCCCCGCCGTTTTGCGCGCTGGCTCACGCTTTGCCTGGCGCTGGGCGCCGCCGGTCATGCGCCGGCCAATCCCGCCGGCCTGACGGTGAAGTCGGGATCGGCCAGCGCGCAATCCGCCGGTTCGCAATTGACCGTCAGCACCGGCCCGTTGACGTTGCTCAATTGGAGCAGTTTCAACATCCAGAAGGGTGAAACCACCACTTTCGTTCAACCGTCCGCGAATTCGGTCGTTTTCAACGTCATTGGCGATTCAAACCCGTCGCAGATTTTTGGCAGCCTCGATGCCAATGGCACCGTCATCCTCGCCAACGCCCATGGTTTTTATTTCGGGCCGAATTCCGTCATCAACGTCGGCGGCAGTTTCGTGGCCAGCACCGCGCCGTTGCGGCCGGACCTGGGGGCGGGGGCCGGTTGGGAGTTCACGGGCCTGCCGCCGCTGGCCCGCATTGTCAACTACGGTCAAATCTCGGCGGGCCAGGGACACTCGCTCTTTCTCATTGCGGAAAATGTTGAAAATCACGGCGAGCTGATCGCGCCGGGCGGCAGCGTGGGGCTTTATGCCGGACAAGAGGTGCTGGTCACGGAACGGGCTGACGGACGCGGGTTGAGCGCGGCAGTGAAGCTCCCGGCCGGTTCGGTCGATAATTCCGGCCGCCTCATCGCTGATGCCGGGACCATCGCGATGCGCGCCCAAGTGGTCAATCAAAACGGCGTGATCCAGGCCGATTCCGTTCGCGAGCAAAACGGCACGATAGAACTGGTGGCCGCCAGCCAGTTGAATCTCGGCCCCAATTCCCAAATCCTCGCCCATGGTGACGATTCCCCGCCCGACAGTCCGGGCGGCGGCGTCACTCTTAAGTCGGGCCACACTTTTGTTGACAGTATCGGGAGTCAAATCATTACAAGCGGCGGAGCGCACGGGGGCAACGGCGGCAATGTGGAAGTCAGCGCGCCGAACATTCTCTCGCTGGATTCGAGGATGGACGCGAGCGCGCAAACCGGTTTCACCGGCGGACAACTGTTGCTCGACCCCGCGAACATCACGCTGGGCACGTCCGGCAGCGGCAGCGCCGGCACTGGGACGGTGGCGGCGGGGAGCGGTTCGGGGACATTGCAATTAAACGTCAATTCCGCGTTTGCCAACAAGAATGTTTCCCAGATCACGCTGCAAGCCACCGCCAACATCACCCTCGCCGCCGGGACGGTTTGGAATCTCAGCAAAAGCACCGGCGAACAGAGCGGCCTGCTGACCTTGCAGGCGGGAGGCAACATTGTCTTCGGAAACAATTCGCAGATTGTGGATGCCAACAATTGGTCGGTGACCTTGCAGGCGGGTGTGAACTTCACTTCCGGCGCGGTGCAGCCGGGCGTTGGCTCGATCTATTTGAACGGCGGCAGCGGCCTGAAGTTGAACGGAACGGTTCAAACTTCCGGCGGCGACATCACCATGACGGCGGGGCAGGACATTTTGGCCGGGACCGGCGGCATTCGCACCGTTGGCGGGGGCAACATCAACCTCCAGGCGATTTCCGGTGATATCAATGCGGGCACGGGCAACGGCGGCTATCAGTTTTCCATTTTCGGCTACAGCGTCGGCGCCAGCCCGGGCGGCATCGCCACAGCGGCCGGGGGGAATGTCACGCTGCAAGCCGGCGACGATATCATCAGCACGCCGACCGTGCCGTCGGGCCAGCCGCCCGGAGCCTCCGGTGCTTACGGCAGCCAGCCCGGCAACGTGACGCTCATTGCCGGCAACCAAATCCTCGGCAATTACACCCTGGCCAATGGCGTCGGCACGGTGCTCGCAGGGGTGCAGGTCCAGAACGGACAGGTCACGCAGATTCTCGATCCCACCGCCGATGTCGGCAGTTCGACCCGTCCGGTGAGCCTGAGTTTGATTGACGGTTCCTGGAATGTTTGGGCCGCGCGCAACCTTTACATCGGCGAGGTGCGCAATCCCGATGGCACTTTCAATAACAATGCGTTGACCGTGCCGGCCGGAGAGTTTTCCGGGAACACCGACAATCCGACTGTCCCGGTTCGAACGCAATTTTTGTTCGACTACGCGCCGAACGCGGCGGCCAATTTCTGGGCCGGCGACGGCATCACCCTGGTTGGCGGGAACCTGCCGCGGGTCCTTGGCCAAAACCAGGACATGCCTCCCATTTACCCGCCGATTCTGACGTTAAACGCCGGGGCGGGCGGAATTACGATTGACAATCCGATTATTCTCTACCCGTCCAGCCAAGGGGCGCTCCAACTGATCACCAGCGCGGGCGGCGATCTGGCGGGCGCCTACCTGCAGGGAACGCTGACGGGCATCACGATGTCGGACAGCGGGTTGCCGGGCTTCGCCACTTTCAGCCAGGGCCACGCCACCACGCCGTTGCACCTCAACGATCCCAATGCCGTGGTGGCCGACATTTCCGGCGACATCGATTCGTTCGGTTTGACAGTGCCGACCTTCGCGCAAATCGCGGTGGCCGGCAGCACCTATAATTTTGGTTTCCTGGGCCAGAATTTGTCGCATTCGCAAACCACCTCCATCACCGTGGCGGGTGACATAACTTATCGGGGCGACCTCACCAGTGTCCCGCTGGCCACGCCGCTGCCCAAGGCGCTTTTTAACGCGGCCCTGAGCGGCGACGGGGAGGTTGCGGGCAAACTTCGCTACGATGCTTCGACCGGCACGTTGACCTTCATAGGCCAGATGTCGGCCACGGAACTGGCGTTCCTGCTGAATCCCTTCGAGTTGGTGTTGAACCAATCCGGCAAGCCGATCCTCGGCGCGAACGGCCAACCGCTGACCAAACCGCTGACCCTCACCGCCGGCCAACAGGCCGCCCTCCAGCAACTTTACACCGCCAGCCAGACCGCCACGCTGGGCGACCAGGGCCTGGCAGTCGCCGGCCCCGGACATTTCGAGGTGAACGCGCGCAACATCGACCTCGGCATCTCCGGAGGCATCCAGGTGCTCGCGCCCGATTCGGCGCTGGCCGCCATTTCCCCTGACGGGGCCGATCTGACGATTAACGTCTCGGGCAACGTGGATATGACATCCTCAAAAATTGCCGATGAAGGGCTGCTGGGCGGCTTGCAATTAACCGTCGGCCATACGCTCGACGTGGGCGGCCAATTCACCACCTTTGGCGATCCCAACGCCGCCAAAGGCATTTTCACCACCAGCGGCGGCGGCATTTCGATCACGGCCGGCGGCGACGTGAACGTGGATGGCTCGCGCATCGCCACTTACGACGGCGGCAATATCAATATCCGCTCCACCACCGGCGACGTGAACGCCGGCTCCGGCGGAGTGGGCTACGTCACAATGGAGGGCCTGGAACTGAACCCTCACACCGGGAAGTTGGTTGCCATTCCGGCCACGATTGCCGGCAGCGGCATTTTGGCCACGACACTGCCCGGCTCTGACGGCCTGCTGGGCAACATCACCATCGACACGCCGGAAGGAAGCATCAACGCCAGCGCGGGCGGCATCATCCAGATCGCCCTCAACGGCGCCGATTCACACAATAATTCCATCACTCTCAACTCCGGCAAGGATATCGACGCCGCCGGCTCCGGCATCATTGGCGCCAATCTGCAACTCAACGCGGGCGGCAACGTCAACGGCATCCTCGTCAGCACCGGAGGGATTCAAGTCCAATCATTGGCCAACGTTAACGTGACGGCGTTTGGCCGCGGCGACGTCTCCATCTCCGCCGTGGGCGAGGTCACCGGCACCGTCATCACCAGCGGCGCCGCCAGCGTGAGCGGTGAATCCATCACCGCGGCCCTGATCTCCCAGTCGGTCTCCACTTCCGGCAATACGACCGCCGCCGCCCTCGGCGTCCCGGCCTCCAACGTCACCAAGGAAGACGCCAAGGTGGCCGACGACGCCTCGGCCGCGGTCGTCAAGGCCGATGAAACCGCCAGCGACGACGACCAGAAGAAAAAGCACAACACCACCACCCTCGCGCAAAAAGCCGGTCGCGTCACCGTCCTTTTGCCGGGCAAGAAGAACCCCACCCATTTATGACAACCCTTAGCGCCACCCCCATGTTTGCCGCCGGCGCGTTGCAATTCGCATTCGAAAAAGCGACCATCGAAGGCAAGCTCACCATCCTGACGTTGTTCGTCCTCTCGCTTTTTAGCTGGACGATCATCATTACCAAATTCCGGCAGCTTCACCTCGCGCGAAAATGGGCCAGGCGATTTTTCGCCGCCTACGGTTCCACCCGCGACCCGCTGGACATCAAACGGCGCGGCGAGGTCTTTGTCGGCGCTCCCGCCTATCAGCTTTATATCCGCGGGGCCGACGAACTGGATTATCACCTCAAACAGAATCCCGTGCTGATCAACGGCCAAAGACGCATCAGCCCGGCGTCCTTTGAAGCGGTGAAAGTCGCGCTGGAAGAGGCGGCGGCGGCCGAGGCGCTTTCGTTGGAAAAGGGGATGATTGTGCTTTCCACGGCGGTGGCGGGCGGGCCGTTCATTGGTCTGTTGGGGACGGTTTGGGGGGTGATGGAAACCTTCGCGGGCATCGCGCGGGCCAGTTCCGCCAGCCTCACGGCCATGGCTCCCGGCGTGGCGGGGGCGCTCATCGCCACCGTCACCGGCCTGCTGGTCGCCATCCCGGCGATGTTCGCCTACAATTTCATGGTCACCACCATACGCGCCATCACCCAGGAATTGGACGGTTTTGCCACCCGTTACGCCACGCAAATCGACCATATCTATGTGGACAACCGGGACCTGGAGGACAAGATCGCCGGCGCCATCAAGCGGATGGAGAAGATGGAGAACTCTTCCGCGCTCGTCGCATGATGAAAAAGTGTTCCCGCAGCGCGCATCACACGCTTACGGAGTTGAACATCACTCCTTTGCTCGACCTGGCCTTTGTGCTCCTGGTGATCTTCATCATCACGACCACGCCGCTGGTGAACGATCTGGATTTGAAACTGCCCACCGCCTCCAGACACGAGAAAGACCCGCCCCGCAAGGCCAATTATATTACCGTCGAGGCCGGCGGCAGAATATGGATCAATAAGAAAGCCGTGGACATGGCCGAACTGCAGGGGACGCTGGCCGGCCTGCGCGTGGACGATCCTGACCTGAGTGTCATTGTGCGGGGCGACGGCAAGGCGAAGTACCGGCAAATCCGCGCCGTGCTCGACGCCTGCCAGCAGGCCAACGTGGTAAAAGTGGATTTGGCCACCGAAACCGCCAAGTAGGAGGAACCCGCCATGTTGCCGCAAAGTCCAGCCCGTCCGGAGCAAAACTCGCCCAAGGTCAACCTGCTGATTTCGCTGGCCTTCCACGGGGCCGTCGTTCTGGCGCTGGTTTTTTTCGCCGCGCGCGAGGGTTTGCTTGGCGAGCAATTGAAAAAAATCACCGTCGAGATGGTGAAGGAAACGCCGCCGGAAAAACCCAGGGAACCGGAAAAGCCGGCGATGGAACCGCCCAAAGCGGAACCGCCCAAAATCGTTGAGGCCCCGAGATTTGAAGCCGCCAGAGTCGAGCCGCCGAAAGATAGCGGGCCGGCTCCGCCGGCCGCCGCGGTCAGCGCGCCCGCCGCGGTTGCGCCGGCGGCGGCGGAATTGCCGTCATTCGAGTTCGGCGGCGGCAAAGCGGTGCAGACCAGTTCGGACCCCGTGTTGCTTTACAGCGCCGCGGTGGAGTTCGCGCTGCGCTCAAAATGGCGCCGCCCCGCCAACATCGCCGACGACAATTACGCGGCCGAAGTGGAGGTGACGGTGGATCGCGACGGACACCTCAGCGATCCCGTATGGAAGAAAGGTTCCGGCGACGCGCGCTGGGATGATTCCGTGCGCCAGGCGGTCGCCGCCACAAGGAATCTGGACCGGCCACCGCCGGCGAACTTTCCCCGGCGTGTCCTGGTCCGCTTTGACGTTGAGGATGTGACGGAGCCTGTGGGGATCAGCGAATGAAGAAAACCAACCAGAGCCATCACGGCACGCTGGCGGCGTTGAACATCACGCCGTTGCTGGACCTGGTTTTCGTGCTGCTGGTCATCTTCATCATCACGACGCCGCAATTGATGAATAATCTGGAGATGGCGCTGCCCTCAGCCAAACCGCCTGTCATCCAACCCGGCCAGCCAAAACCGAAGTTCAACAAAATAATTGTTGACGAAAAAGGCCAAATCCAGTTGAACGGCGAAGCCCTGACCCTTGCCGCCCTGAAGAACAAGCTGCGCCGGTTGAAGGCCGATGATCCCGGTCTGAGCGTGGTGGTCAAAGGCGCCGACGAGGTTGATTACCAGGACATGGTCGATGTCCTGGACCTGCTCCGGCAACTGGACATCACCAAAGTGGGGCTGGCGACCGAGGCGGCCGGGAATGGATGAAGGATGAAGGATGAAGTTCGGGGATATGAACCTTGGTTGACCTTGACCGGCTTGACCGCGCTTGGTTTTTTTTTGGGGGGGGGTAACTTGCAAGCTGCTTTCGTTGTGCGGCTTAGTCAAATTGTTCATTTGTGGAGCAGGCCCGGCTTCAAATCTTTTTGACCTTCCAGGCCATGTCCAACAAGTCCCGGTTGTAAGGTTCGGGCACCACACCTTCGGCGGCATAAAGATAGAGGGCGCATCGGTAAACGTGGCCGGCGACACCGGAAACGTAAGCCACGAAAAGCAGGCCGAGCACCCAGATCACTCCGGCGATGACGATGAGCCAGACGCTCTTAAGAAGCAGCGCGAGCGCGCCCGCCAGCAGCAACGGCAGCAGCGAGCAGCCGAAGATCACCACGCTCCCGGCGGAAAATCCAAGGTAACCGATCAGGCCCTCGCCCCAGGTCCGCTTCAACGTCATCGCGGATTGCTGGAGAATCTTTATGGGGTTGCGCATCGGTTGCTCCTGGATGATGACCGGAATGGCAAAGACCGCCGCAATGCTCCAGGCCATGCCGATCAGTCCGGTGACGATCCGGCCAGCCCACGGCAGGCGTTCCTCGATGGCGCGGATGATCCATCCGACCACGCCGGCCAAAAGAGACCAGGCGAGAATGGAGGGCAATCGGCTGCGAGCCATGCTGAGACCGCGCCGGAAAGAAACGCCCCTGCCGTTGAGGGCGGCGATGATCTCGCTGTAAAAGGCGACGTTGAAAAAGGTGGCCAGAAACATCGAGACAAGATAAAGCACGAGCAAACAAAGCCAACCCCAAGGGAAGCCGCGCGCGGCGACGGGATGGCCGGATTTGTCCGTGGCAGCGGAACGGCCGGTGAGCAGAACGCTCAGGGTTTCAGACGCCCCGGCGGCGGGGTCGCGGGGTTTGGGTTGGACGGCAGGCGCGGGGAGGTAATAGTCCTTCAGGGCCACCCAATGTTGCTTTTGATTGAGATGGTAACCGGTGTGATGCAGAACCACCGGGAGCGCCATCGCCGACAGAAAGAAAAGGGCGATGAACGCCGTCAGAAACGTGGTCAGGACGGGGAACCAGAGCAGTTTGCGATAGCGCAGGGTGACGGTGATGGAAGCTTTGAAAAGCTGCCAGCTTTGTTCGAATTTCGCGATCATAATGTTGGGGTGTTCCTTTCTTTGATGAAACTTAACAGTTCGCTTTCGGTCAGGCCGCTGCTGGCCGCGTCAGCCAACAGCCGGTGATAAAGGTCTTTGAGCCTGGCGTTTTTCTCCCTGGCGCCGGGCGCGGGCGGCTGGGCCTGGATGAAGGACCCGCTGCCGCGTTCGCTGACGATGATGCCCTTGAATTCAAGCTCGCGGTACGCCTTGGCCACCGTGTTGGAGTTCACATTCAAGCGCTCGCTCAACGCGCGGATGGTGGGCAATTGGTCGCCGGGTTTGAACGCGCCCGCCGCCACCGCGGCGCAGGCCTGGTTGATGATCTGGCGGTAAACCGGGATGCCCGAATTATACTCGACCTGCCATTGATCCAAGACGTTGTCAGCCATAAGCATTTATGTCCTATTTAAACCTTATACTAGTAAACTACTACACTGGGCGGGACTCGTCAAGGAATATTTATGTTAATATTTAAAAGGGTCCGTTCCTATGAATTCCCGGTGATGAGATTTTCTGTTTTTGGCTGTTGACTTCGGGCGGGGCTTTGGTAGGTTCACCGCTCCCTGGAAAAGGGTTTTTGATGAAAACGTATTTGCCTAAAGATCATTTGAAGCAGCGCAAATGGCACGTGGTCGATGCCAACGGGGCCGTTTTGGGCCGCCTGGCCGTCCAGGTCGCCAATATCTTGCGCGGCAAGGACAAGCCTGTTTTTACGCCGCACTTCGACGCGGGGGATTTCGTGGTGGTGATTAACGCGGAAAAGGTCCGCCTCACCGGGAAGAAGGAGACGGACAAGGAGTTCATGTCGTATTCGGGCTGGAAGGGCGGGGAGAAATACGCCTCGGTGGCGCAAGTGCGGGCGCGGCACCCGGAAAAACTCATCACCCACGCCGTGCGCGGCATGGTGCCAAAAAACCGCCTGGGGCGCGTTTTGATGACGAAGCTCAAAGTCTATAAGGGCAGCGAACACCCGCACGCCGCGCAGCAGCCGGCGACGTTGACGCCGGCCAAATAACCCACACTGAAGTTTCTATGGCAGAGATTAAAGAATTTCTTGGCACGGGACGCCGCAAAACCGCCGTGGCGCGGGTCCGCATGGCTGCCGGCTCCGGAAAAATCGTGGTCAATGGCCGGCCTTTTGAGAATTACTTCACAACCGATGCCCTGCGCACGGTGGTGTCAACGCCTTTGGTGGTGACGGAAAGCGCCGCCAAGTTTGACATCCGGGTGAAGGTGGAGGGGGGCGGGCCAAACGGGCAGGCCGGGGCGGTTCGCCACGGGATCGCGCGGGCGTTGTTGCTGGTGGACGCGGCGTTGCGTCCGGCATTGAAGTCGGCGGGCCTGTTGACGCGCGATCCGCGCATGAGGGAACGCGAGAAGTACGGCCAGCCCGGCGCGCGGAAACGCTTCCAGTATAGCAAGCGGTAATTGCCGGATTGTTTGGAGCGGGGCGCATTCCGGCTTGCCTCTGCGGCAAGCGGGGGGCACATAAATTCCCATGACAGATCAGACGAAGGTTGCCATCGTGGGCGCGTCCGGCTATTCGGGCGAGGAATTGGTCAGGCTGCTGTTGCGGCATCCGCAGGCGGAACTGGCGGCGGTGACGTCGCGGCAATACGCCGGACAGGGGCTGGGGCAGGTTTTTCCGAAATACGCCAACGAGCCGCGCGCCAAGGGGCTGCGTTTTAGCGAGCCGAAGCCGGAGCTATTGGCCAGGGCGGCCGAAGTGGTGTTTCTGGCGCTGCCGCACGGAGTGGCGGCGGAGTTCGCCGCGCCGCTGCTCGAACTGGGCTGCCAGGTGATCGACTTGAGCGCGGATTTCCGGCTGAAAAGCGCCGCGCGTTACAAGGAGTTCTACGGCCACGATCATCCCGCGCCGGAATTGCTGGAAAAAGCGGTTTATGGCCTGCCGGAGAGGTATCGCGCCGAGATCAAGGGCGCTTCATTGATCGCATCGCCGGGCTGCTATCCGACCAGCGTATTGACACCGGTGTTGCCGTTGCTCAAGGCGGGGTTGGTGAGGAGCAGGGGCATGATCGCGGATTCGTTGAGCGGCATCAGCGGAGCGGGGCGGAAAGTGGAGTTGGAATATCTCTTTGGCGAATGCCACGAGAGCGCGCGGCCTTACGGCATCCCGAAGCACCGGCATCTGTCGGAAATGGAGGAACAATTGAGCCTGGCGGCGGGCGAGACGGTGGTGCTGCAGTTTTCGCCGCACCTGATCCCGATTCATCGCGGCATCCTGACGACGCTCTATCTAGCGCCCGCGCGGCCTTGCGGAGAGGAGAAAGAAAGGGCGGCGTTGCGGGAACAGATCGCGGATTGTTACCAGGCGGCTTACGGGGCGGAGCCGTTTGTCCGGCTGCTGGAGGGGAAGGCGCTGCCGGACACCAAAACAGTGGCGGGCAGCAACGTGATTGAAATCGCCTGGCGCCTGGACCCGCGCACGGGGCGGCTGATTGTGATGAGCGCGCTGGATAACATCACCAAGGGCGCCAGCGGCCAGGCGGTGCAAAGCAT
>JBEKYR010000036.1:0-54532 GCA_049510745.1 Verrucomicrobiota bacterium
GCCTTTGACGAGCACCCGGAAAAAACCCACCTGATGGCCGGCTATTTCGAGCTTCGGCCCAAGGTGTTTTTCGAGCTTTACGTCAGCGTGGACCTCTGGCGCCGCTACCTCAAAACCCTGCCCCCGGAGAAGGACTGACCCCTCCGTTATTTCAAACGGTTGAAGGTGCTTTGCAGGATTTCCCAATCCTTCTTGCCGGCAACCTTCTGGCGGGCCTCGCCGTTGATCTTCGCCTCCAGCTTGTTTTTGGTCGGCCGGTTGGATTTGTAAAAAATTCCAAAATAACCCGGAAACGGCGCGTCGGCCAATTTGTAGGCGGCCACTTCATCGGTCACGTCGTGCCCGGCCGGCACCGGTTCAAACTTCCCGCCTTTGCGCGGGTTGGCGGCATCGAAGGCCCCCTCGTAAAACTCCACGCATTCGCTCAGGCACTCGATCACACTGAAGCCGTCGTGGTCCATGGCCGCTTCCATCATTTGCAGCAAATGATTCGGATTGGTATGGGTGGCGCGCGCCACGAAGCTCGCCCCGGCGGCCAGCAGTTGCTTCATCGGATTGATCGGCTGGTCAATCGCTCCCCAGGCGTCGGTCTTGCTCTTGAAACCCACCGGCGAGGTGGGCGAGGTCTGTTTTTTGGTCAACCCATAAACCCAGTTGTCCATGATCACATAGGTCATCTTGACGTTCTTGCGCGCCGTATGATTGACGTGGTTCCCGCCGATGGAAAAGGCGTCGCCGTCGCCGCCGAAAACAAACACGTGCAGGTCCGGGCGGGTCAGCGATATTCCGCTGGCAAAGGGCAAGGCGCGGCCATGGAGAAAATGCGCGCCATAGGCCTGGACGAAATAAGGAAACCGGCTCGAGCAGCCTATGCCGGTAACGGACACGAACTTCTCGTGCAAGAGCCTGCGTTTTTCAATCAATTTAAAGTACAGCGCCAGGACCGAAAAGTCGCCGCAACCGGGGCACCAGGTCGGGTGATCGGCGGCCAGTTCCTTTTTCGTCAGCGGTTTGCGCTCGATGGCGGGCGGCAAAATCTCCGCGGGAACTGAGATCATGTTGGCCCGTTGGGGGATTTGGACAGTGGATTCATTCATATAATTTCCTCGGAGGTTTCGTCATGATTGAAATTAGAGTCTGCGCAGGCCGGCGGCGACGTCGCTCTTGACCCGCTCCAGGATTTCGCGCACTCGCCACGTCAAGCCGTCGGTCTTGTTCAGCCCGTGGATTTTGGCCAGGCAATAGCGCGCCCGCAGGATGCCGGCCAACTGGCCGTAGCCGTAAATTCCCTCGTCGTTCATTTCCACCACGAGCACGTGGTTGAAGCCGGAAAAAATGTTCTCCAAACCGGGCGGCAACGGGTTGAGATGCCGCAGATTCAGCCCGGAAACGCTGTCCCCGGCGGCGCGGGCGCGATCCACCGCTTCACGAATCGGTCCCTGGGTCGATCCCCAGCCCAGCAGCAGGATGTTGCCTTCAGGCGGGCCATAGACCTGGGGCGTGGGCAGTTCGGCGGCCAGCATTTGCAATTTCTGGCGGCGGCGCGCGGTCATTTGCATGTGCAGCTTGGGCGAGCCGGTCGGGTGCCCGGCTTCATCGTGTTCCAACCCGCCGGCGATCGGATACCTTCCGCTCAAGATCGGCGTCCCCGCCACCACCCGCGGCGCGACCCCGCCGTCCAGCGGGTAGGGCGTGTAATCGGCCACCGGCGACAGGTCCGGCGTGAGGTCCTGGCAAAGTTTCTCCAGCTTCGGCTCTTCCATCGCTTCGATGCGCGTGGCGATCGACTGGTCGCTGAGGATGAACACCGGCACATTGTATTTGCGCGCGATGTTGACCGCCTCGATGGCCGTGTAAAAACAATCTTCCACGCTCGCCGGCGCCAGCACCACCCGCGGCGAATCGCCGTGCCCGCCAAAGCAGGCGATGTTCAAATCCGATTGCTCGACGTTGGTCGGCAGGCCCGTCGAGGGGCCGCCGCGCTGCACGTCGCATATCACCAACGGCACTTCCGCCATCACCGCCCAGCCGATGGCTTCGCCCTTGAGGGAAATGCCCGGTCCGCTCGAACCGGTGACCGCAACCCGCCCGGCCCAGCCCGCGCCGATCGCCATGCACGCCGACGCGATTTCATCTTCGCACTGCACGAACGTGCCGCCGTACTTGGGCAGCTCGCGCCGGAGCAATTCCATCACTTCGGACCAGGGCGTGATCGGATAAGCGGCCCCAAAACGAACCCCCGCCGCGATCAACCCGTAAGCCAGCGCTTCGTTGCCCGTCATCACCACTTGCTGGCCGTTCCTCCTGGCCGGTTCAACGAATTTGAACGTCTCCAGCACTTCGCCCAGGGAATATCCATAACCGGCCTGGAAGGCCATCAGCGCGCTCTTGACCACGCTGTCGTCCTTGCCGGAAAACCGCTCGGTGATCAGCCGCTCCAGCTTGGGCACATTCAAATCGAACATCTTCGCCACCAAGCCCAGCGTGAAAATGTTCTTCCCTTTGTCCTTGGCCGTGCCGCCGATGGCTTCAATTGTCCGGCTGGAGATCGGAACGGGCAGATGCCGGTAATTCTTTTCCCAGTCGGGGTTGGGCTGGACGTGGTCGGAATCGAACAGGACAATCCCCCCTTTCCGCAACGAGCCAATGTGCTCCTCATAGGAATGCGGATAAAAAGCCACCAGCATGTCGGCCTCGTCCCCCGCGCTCAAGACCTCGCCCGAGCCGATGCGCACCTGGAAGATGGACGGCCCGCCGGAAATGGTGGAAGGAATGGTCATGAACGTCATGACCTCCTGCTCGCTCCGTCCGGCCAGCCGGGCCAGGAAACCGCCGATGGCCTGGATGCCATCCTGCGAGTTGCCGGCAAACCGGATGACGGCTTCCGAGATTTTCGACACTTTGGCCGTTCCGCCGTTGGTGGACGGAGTCACAATGGGTTCACTCATTTTACGATGGTAAGTTAAATTGATTCCGGCCGAAAGTCTGTCTGGGCACGTTCCCTTTCGGCTGTCGCACTTCGCACTGGCGAAACTGATTCAGGGTAGTACGGTAACATTTTGCCATAAGCATGTCAAATGCCGTCTTCATTTCATAACACTCTTATCGTCAATAACTTGCGTAAACTCCCGGCCCCTGCCGGGGGCACACGATGGAAACTATTAGTGTCACTTATTGCGGTGCGTGACAGCTTAACCCGTTTTAATGCTTCTTATCACGCCAGGCCGGGAACGTGGCCGGGGGACCACCCTGATTCTTCCTTCATGCTTCATATTATTATCACGAGCACTCGTGGCAATTCCGCACCCGCCATTCCGCACCCTCATCAATTCACTGATTCACTGACTCGCTGATTCTTCACCGGTTCCCTGATTCAAATCCGTGTGATCCCCCATCCGTGGTTCCATTCCCCAGTCACTTCGCGCGTCCGTTCAGAAAGGACGGCATCACCTCGTTCTGCGTGATCTGGTCCAGTGTCTGGCATTTTCGGATAAGTTCGGCCGTTCCGTTCTCAGAGATCATCACTTCAGCGGCTTCCGGGAAGGAATTGTAGTTTTTGGCTGACATGCTCGAACAATAGGCTCCCGCGCCGCCGAGGACAACCAGGTCGCCAATGCGTGTTTCCGGCAGCAATCGCCCTTGCAACGCCTCCGGCCTGCCCGGAGCGGGCGTAAGCACGTCGCCGCTTTCGCAGCAGTGTCCGACCACGACGTACTCTGCCTGCCTGCGTGCCCCGCTCGCGGCGGCCACGACCTCAATGGGATGTTGTGCCCCGTACATGCTCGGTCTGAGAATCTCGGTCATCCCGGCATCCAGCTTCAGAAACTTGTAACCGCGGCGTCCCGTATCCACGACGTCAATGACGCTGGCGATCAGGGCGCACGCATTGGCCACAAGATACGTGCCGGGCTCCACTTCAAGATGCAGCCTTCGACCATGTTTTGCCGCGAAGGATCGAAATGCCTGGGCGACGGGAAGTCCAATCCGCCGCAAGTCTGTCGTCTCCTCGCCCTGCACTCGGCCGACTCTGTATCCGCCGCCCAGGTTCAGCACGGTCACATCCGGCAGGCGCGAGCAGGTGTCCAACGACATCAAGGCCACGCGTTGCCAAAGCCGGGGGTCGCTCCCCGATCCAATGTGCGTGTGCAGACGCGTAAACTTCAGGCCATAGCGCCGTCCCGCCGCCAGCGCGTCGTCCAGGTGCTCATGCCAGATGCCGAAACTGGCCGCCGGCCCGCCCACGTTCGTCCGCTTGTTGTGCCCGGAGCCAAGACCTGGATTGACCCGGATGGAAAGTTGGCCGCCGGGAAATCGTGCTCCAAACGCGTGGATTTGCGCGACCGAGCAGGCGTTGAACCGGACTCCCCTCTCGACCAGCGCCTGCAGATTGTCTGGCGTTTCTTGCGCCGTCAGTTGAATCCGTTCAGGGGATACGCCCGCGCGGAGCGCGCGCTCGACCTCGTGGCCGCTGCTCGCGTCCACGTGCAGGCCGGCGTCGGTCAACACCTTCAGCACCGCGCTGGTCGGGCAGGCCTTCATCGCGTAACGGGCCGTCAGGCCGAAAGCGTTGGGAAAGCCGAGCACGAGACGAGCCTGACGCCGCAGCGTCCGCTGATCATACACGAAAACAGGCGTCCCAAACTCCCGGCGGATGGAGCGTGCTTTTTCTTTGGCAAGAAACGGTATCCACTTCATGCGCGTGCTCCTACCATCCCTCAAGTCCGCCCGCAAGACTAACCTAACCCACTCATAAATTCACTGATTCACTGATTCACTGATTCACTGATTCTTCTCCGGTTCCCTGATTCAAACCTCACCGATTCCCCCGCGTTTTGTGGTCGCAACTCCTTGTCTCTGTGTTCTTTGCGGTTAAACCCTCTTCTCCTGAAAGAAAACCCTTGCATAATACATAAAACAATGGTAATATCTCCTTCGATGAAACTCGGAATCATCACATGGGGGAGGGCGCGGTCCGGCTCCAGCCGGTCCGCCGGCAACCCGCCGGCCGGCTTCCGGGCCGGCCTTCCACCGGCAGATTTTGCCGGTCCGGCCCCTCCAGCAGATTCAATCGGGCTGAATCGTGCCTAATCGTGCCTAATCGTGCCTAATCGTGCCAAAAATAAAAAAATCTCAACCGCGATTGATGAATCATACGCTAAAGAATAATCCGTTTCTGAGCCTTCGCCACTTTCACCCCGGAGAATTTCGGGGCTGCATCCCCATGGCCGCTCCGAGTAGATTCGACCCAATTCGACCCAATTCGACCAAAAAAACATGAGTCGGAACCTTCAACTCGTCTCCGCCATCCTGTCCGCCATCTTGTCCGCCGTAGCCTTGGCGAAGGCGGAAGCCTTGGCGAAGGCGGATTGATCTCTGGCGCAAAATATGGCTAATTGCAGCATGACGACGAAAGAAATCCGGGGCCGGCAACCCGACGCCGTTTCCCAGTTCGCCGTGTTCATGCCCAACCGCATGGGGCGGCTGCACGACCTCATCGCCGTGCTCAGTTCCAACGCCGTTCACGTCCTGGCCGTGACGGTTTTGGACGCCTCGGAAAGCGCCATCATCCGGGTGGTCGTCGATGATCCGCAGGCCGCCCGCCGCCTTCTGCCGGAGCACGGCTTTGCCTTCACCGAAAGCCAGTTGCTCGCGGTGGAAATCGACGCCGCCACCCAACTGCCCGAATTGATGGCCGCCTTCCTCGAAGCCGAAGTCAATATCAATTATATGTACTGCTTCATCCCCCATCCGCGGGGCAAATCGATCCTCGGCCTCAGCCTCGAAGACATCGAAGTCGGCGAACGGGTCCTTTCCCGCCACAATTTCCGCGTCCTGCGCCAGGCGGACATTTCCCGCTGACGCGCCGGCATGAGCAGAATCGTCGGCATCGATCTGGGCACCACCAACTCGCTGGTGGCCGCCGTCGATTCCGGCCTCCCTTATGTCATCGCCGATTCGGACGGACAACGCCTCACGCCCTCCGTCGTCCATTATCCGGCGGACCACGCGCCCCCGCTGGTGGGCCGCAACGCCCAGCGCCTCCGCGTCGTCCAGCCCGCCGCAACGGTCTATTCGATCAAACGCTTCATGGGACGGCGCGGGGCCGACATTTCCGGCGAGGAGATGCTCGTCACTTACGCCGTCAAAGGCGAAGGCGCCGGACCGGCCCGCGTTGAGATTCATGGCCGCTCGTTCACGCCGGAGGAAATTTCCGCCGAAATCCTCAAGAAACTCCGGCGCGACGCCGAGGCCGCCCTGGGCGAAGCGATCACCCGCGCCGTCATCACTGTGCCCGCCTACTTCAACGACGCCCAGCGCAACGCCACCAAAAAGGCCGGGGAACTTGCCGGGTTCACCGTCGAACGCATCGTCAACGAGCCGACCGCCGCGGCCCTGGCCTACGGTCTGGACCGGTTGAAGGAGAAATCCAAAATCGCCGTCTATGACCTGGGCGGCGGCACCTTTGATCTCTCGATCCTCGAATTGACCGGCGGCGTCTTTCAGGTCCTCTCCACCCACGGCGACACCCGCCTGGGCGGCGACGATTTGGACAAGCGCCTGGTGGATTTCATTGTTGACAAAATCAAGGCCGCCGGCGGCCCGGACCCGGCCGCCGATCTCTCCCTGCTCGCCCGCCTCCGCGAGACGGCCGAGCAGGCCAAAATCCGCCTCTCCACCGACGAAACCGCCGAGATCGCCCTCCCGTTTCTGGCGCCGGATTTTCACTTTCATTACGCCCTGCGGCGCGCCGAGTTGGAGGCCCTGACGCGCGACCTCATCCAGCGCACACGCCCGCACTGCCTGCGCTCGCTGGCCGACGCCAAACTGGAGGCGCGCGACCTCGATCAAGTCATCCTCGTCGGCGGCCAGACGCGCATGCCGCTGGTGCGGCGGACCGTGGCGGAGATTTTTGGCTGCGCGGAATTTGACGAGGCGCGCGGCGGCCTGCGGCTTGGCGCCGCCTATCACAAACCGTCCGGCCCGCAACTGAACACCTCGCAAAACCCGGACGAAGCCGTCGCCCTTGGGGCGGCCATCCAGGCGGAAATCCTCTCCGGCGGCTTCAAAAACATCCTTTTGCTTGACGTTACCCCGCTCTCCCTCGGCCTGGAAACCTTTGGCGGCCTGATGAACGTCCTCATCCCGCGCAACTCCACCATTCCCATCAAAGCCGGCGAAATGTTCACCACCGCCGTCGATTATCAGCGCGACATGCTCATCCACGTCCTCCAGGGCGAACGCGAGCGGGCCGGGGACAACTGGAGCCTGGGCCGGTTCACGCTCGAGTTCGAGCCGGCCCCCAGGGGCGTCCCGCGCGTCGGCGTCCAATTCGAGATCGACGCCAGCGGCATCCTGCACGTGTTGGCCCGCGACACCCGCACCGGCAAGCAGAAGATCGTCGAAATGAAATCCGCCGTCGATGTCTCCGACGCCGCCGTGCAACAGATGGTCGAGGAATCCGTCGAGCACGCCTTCGACGACCTGCGCGCCCGGCAATGGATCGAAGCCAGACTGCGCGCCCAGGAAACCCTGGCCGCCGCCCGCAAAGGATTGACCCAATGCGTTGGGGACCTCGACGCCGCCTACACCGCGACCGTGGCCGCCGCCATGCGGGCCGTCGAAGAAACCCTGGCGGGCGAGAATCCCGAAACCAAGACCGGCGACGCCGGCCGCCTGAAGACGGCGCTGGGCGCGTTGGACGAAGCGACCAAGCCGCTGGCGGAAATGTTAATGGACCGGGCGATGGAAGCGATGTTGCGCAAAAGAGGGATCATTCAATAAGGGAGGCTGGTGCCGGAGGCGGGACTCGAACCCGCACGTCCTGTTACGGACCCAGGATTTTAAGTCCTGTGCGTCTGCCATTTCGCCACTCCGGCAACTGACTTATTGTCAACCACTCTGAAGCGATAGGCAACGGCGAATTTTTTCGCTCTGTATCCTGTCTTTGTGTCCCTCGGTTTTTGTCAATACAAACATGCGGGAAACTGAATTATCTTCGTTCGTTCGACTTGATTACGGCGCCAGACGATAGAACACGCACGCGTTTGTGCTCACCGCGGTCGAGTAACTGTTGCCGCCGTCGGTTCCCGGAATGGTGACCCAATTCGTGCCGATGCCGGCCGTCAGCGGATCGGTCTGCATCTGCAAATGCAGGCCCGTGTAAGAGGCCGGCCACGACAGGTTCAACTGCCCGCCCGAAAGCGGCGCGGTGATTATTCCCGTTCCCGGCGGCGCGACGGAGGACACCGTGACCGACCCGTTCACAGCCAGATGGTTTGCAACGGTGAAACCCGGCGAAACAATCGTCATGGCAGCGCCGGTGACCGGCTGACTGAAGATGGCAAAGTGGTCTCCGACGACGAGGTTTGGGCCGAAATTGAGCAGTTTCAAAGTCCCGCCGGAATTGGTGATGCTGCCGGCAACCGAGATCATGCTGTTGGACGGCGACAACGCCTTGTTCAGCGTGACCACGACGGTTCCCGATGAAATGCTCATATTGCCCCCCACGTCCAACGCGCCGACAGAGCCGACAGCGCCCGGAAGAAGAGTGCCGCCACTCACGTTCAAGTCGCCGCCAACCGAGCCGTTGACCAACACCAGCGTGCCGTTGCTGACCGTGGTGGAGCCGGTATAAGTGTTGTTGGCGGTAAGCGTGACTGTGCCGAAGCCTTCCTGCAACACGGCACCCATGTTTGCGGCATTTGTTGAACCCGATCCGCTGATAAGACCGCTGAACGTGAAGTTATCGGGGCGGTTGAAAATCAGTGTCCGAGCGACATCAAATGATGTAACGCTGTTGGTAAAGAGCACGTTGCCGACGATCGAGCCGGCGCCGGGGGTGACGCCATCGCCGAGGATGATCGCGCCGCCTTTAATGATCGTGCCGCCGGTATAAGTGTTCGTGCCGGTCAACGTCACATCGCCGGGGTTAAAGTTGTTGACGTCTTTCGTCACGGAACCCATTCCGCTGATGTTCCCGCTGTAAACGAAGAAGCCGTTGTCTTGGCGGACAAAGAGGAGCGAGCCGTTGTTGGTGATGTTGCCCACTATGGAGCCCTGGTTGCCTGAGCCAACCTGCAACTGGGCGCCGGGGAAAATGGTCGTGCCGCCGGTATAAGTTTCGGCGCCCAAAAGCTGCAGCAGGCCGGAACCTTGTTTTATCAGTTGTCCCGTTCCGCTGATGGCGGCGTTATATCCGGCCAAAGTGAAGGAGCCCGTGCTGTTGAAGATGAGCGTGCCGTTGTTAACTATGGGGCTGTTGTTGTAAAGGGAGCCAGTAGCTCCGCCGTTGCCAATTTGCAAGGTGCCGGCGTTGATGGCTGTGCCGCCCGAATAGGTGTTGTTACCGGGAAGAATGACCCTGCCGCTGCCCTGCTGGGTGACGGAGCCGGTGCCGCTGACGACACCGATGGTCAGAGTGCCTGAACTGTCGAAGATGAGGCTGCCGTTGTCGGTGATGGTGTTGGTGCCGATAGCACCGCTCGCGCCGCCCGCGCCGATTTGCAGCGTCCCGCTGGCAATCGTTGTCACGCCGGAATACGTATTGGTTCCGGTCAAAACCCAGGTGCCCGCGCCGTTCTTCGTCAGCGAAGTCGCGCCGCCATGGTCAGCGAGCGCGGCGGCGAGCGTGTTGGCGTCTGTGTCGGCGCCCGTCAAAGTGAGCGTGCGCGCGCCGGTGCCGCTGAAGCCGACCGAGCCGGTGTTGTTCAGGGTCAACGCGCCGGAACCCGAGGCGTCAATCGCGCCGCCGCCGGCGCCGAGCGTGAACAAGCGATCACAGCTCACCCCGCCGCCGGTGTATTGCAGCGCGCCGCCATTGAGCACCAGATTTGAGGCGCTGTTGTTTGGAGCGCCGATGTCGCTGGCTGAACCGCCGTTGGCCAGCGCGCTGACGCTCAACGTGCCGCCGCTGACGGTCGTGACGCTGGTGTAGGTGTTGGCGCCGCCCGACAGCGTGAGTGTGGCGCTGCCGCTCTTGCTCAAGCCGGTGCCGCCGCAAATGTCTTTTCCGGGGCTGGAAGTGATGCTGTAAATCAGGATGCTGTTATTCACAGTAACACTCGCCGGCCAAACAAGGGCATTAATGGTCACAGTTGTCGTTCCTGGAGCCGTGTCGTCGAACAATGCCGGGCCGCCGTTGGTAAAAATCGCCGGGCCGCCGTTTTGTTTCCAGTTGTTCGGGGTGGTCAAGTCCCAACTGCCGTTGTTCAAGCCCGTCCAGACGTAAGAAGTCCCAGTAATGGTCAGGTAAAGCGTGTTGCCTGAGATCGAGAGGTTGCCCATACAGCCGCTTAACGTTCCCAGAGCGACTGTCGGCGCTGAACCGCTCGTCCAGGTGAGCAACGGATAACTCCGCCTTACAGTGAGCGTGCCGCTATTGACGTTGATGGTGAGCGTGCCGGCGGATGAAAGCGTGCCCGCCGCCAGCGGCGCAGTTGTCGTGCTGTTCACATTGTTGAACTCCAAAGTCGCGCCGGCGCTCGTTCCCAAAATCAGCGTGCCCGGCGCGACTGGCGTGCCGGTGGCAGTGACGCCGAGAGCCGCGCCGTCGGCGACGGTGATGTTGCCGGAGCCGGACATCGAGCCTTGAAATACCAATTCACCGGCATTGACGGTGGTCGGTCCGCTGTAAGTGTTCGAGCCTGCAAGTGTGAGCGTGCCCGCGCCGGCTTTGGTGAGCGTGCCGCCGCTGCTGCTCAGTCCGGTCGCGAACGTCACGCTCTGTCCTCCGGTGTCAAAACTATACGCCTGACTGGCCGCCGTGCTGAAGCGCGGAGAGTAATCGAAGGTGTTGTTCACGCTGAATCCCAGCGTGCCACCGGTGAATGAAATGGTGTTGCTGACACCGAGCGGGCCGTTAGTCCCGCCGTTCTCGGCGCCGCCGGCGACCAACTCGCCTCCGCTGAGGGTCGTGCTGCCGGTATAGGTGTTCGCGCCCGAAAGCGTGAGCGTGCCGTTGTTGACCCGCAGCGGGCCGGCGCCGGAAATGACGCCGGAGAGAGTTCCCGATTGCGCAGGAGCATCATATTCCAGCAGAGTTCCATTGTTCTGGATGGCTTGCGAGCCGAGAAGCTTCCCACTCTGGAGGGCTACTGTGCCATTGCTAATGACGAACGGGCTGGCGATGACGCTATTGCCCTCCGAGAAGGGGACAGAAGCGCCAGTCCAAGTCATTGTGCCGGTCCCATCTTTTGCGACGATCATTGGGGTGCCGTTGGCGGTGGAAAGGTAATTGTTGACTATCCAATTCCCCGTTCCGTCAAATAACAACACATGCACGGTGCCGCCGCCCGCTTCCCACTTCACGTTTGGATAGATAGCGGCCGCGTTCGTTGAATTGTTTACCAGATCGTGGGTGGCCCCCGACGGCCGGAGAACAAGATTCAGCACATTTTGACTGTCATTCCCCCAACTAAAAGCTCCGGCGTTGCTGGCGACGTTGATTCCGAAGAGAGGAAGATTCGCGGAATCCGCAACCGGAGAGCTAATGTTCACCGAATTGGTCTGATTCGGCGTAAGGTTCCAGTTCACTCCCAGCGTGCCAAAACCGGTGCCGGACACGGCCATCAAGCCGTAGGTCAAAAATAGATTGCTTGTTGTCAGGCCGTCCCATTGGCCCGTGTCTTGCGTGGCGCCGTTGGGGATACCATAGGGGGTCCAATTGGCGGGGTTGGCGAGGTTTGTTCCATCGCCCGCGCCGGTCCATGTATATGTCGTCTGGCCAAAGAGAGGCGTCGTTGCGAAGGTGCCGCACAAAATGACGAGGAACTTGAGAAGTGTGACGCTGGTTTTCATACGCTGCAAGGTTCAAATGCTGGCTATGACGACCAACAGCCCGATCAACGTCAACGCCAGAAAGCGTGAGTGGGTGGCGCTCACGCACCACCCACTCACATCTGTTTTCTACTTCGCCTTATTCTTAGCTTCGTTCACTCGACTGCATTACGGCGCCAGACGATAGAACACGCACACGTTCATCTGCACTGGGGCCGAGTAACTGTTGCCGGCGTCGGTTCCCGCAATGGTGACCCAGTTCTTGGTTATACCGGCCACAGCATTGGTGCTGTATTTCACCGGATCGACCTGGGTTTGCAAATGCAGGCCCGTGTAAATGGCCGGCCACGACAGGTTAATCTGCCCGCCCGAAATCGTCGCGGTGACTTGGTCCGTTCCCGGCGACGCGACGGTGGACACCTTGACCGACCCGTTCAGAGCCAGATTGTTTGCGACAGTGAAACCTGGCGAAACAACCGTCATGACAGCACCGGTGACCGCCTGATTGAAGATGGCAAACTGGTCTCCGGCCACGACGTTCGGGCCGAAATTGAGCAGTTTCAAAGTCCCGCCGGAATTGGTGAGGGTGCTGCCGGCGACCGAGATCATGCTGTTTGATTGCGACAACGACTTGTTCAGGGCGACCACAATGGTTCCTGATGAAATGTACATATTACCCGCCACGTTCAACGTGCCGACAGTGCCGACAGCGGCTGGAACAAGAGTGCCGCCGCTCACGTCCATGTCGCCGCCGACGGCGTTGGTGCCGTCCTCGCCGATGACGTTGAGCACCAGCGTGCCGTTGCTGACGATGGTAGCGCCGCTGTAAGTGTTCGAGCCGGTAAGCGTCAGCGTGCCGGAGCCTAGTTGCACTACTGAACCCGATCCGCTGATGACGCCGGGGAAGGTCAGGTTGGCCGAGAGGTCGAAGTCGAGCTCGCTGTTGTCAGTGACGTTATTGGTGCCGATGGAGCCGCTCGTGCCGCCCGCGCCGACTTGCAGCACGCCTGCGCTGACGGTGGTCGTGCCGTTGCTATAAGTGTTCGCGCCGGTAAGCGTCACTCTGCCGCCGCCTTCTTGCGTCACTGAACCCGCTCCGCTGATGACGTTGGTGAAAACCATGTCGTCAGGGTGGTTGAATTCGAACGTGCTGGGGACGGTATTGAGGGTGTTGTAGGTCATGGACACGTTGCCGACGATCGTGCCGGCGCCTGGGGTGGAGCCATCGCCGAGGATGATAAAGCCGCCGTTGATGAAGGTGCCGCCGGTATAAGTGTTCGATCCGCTAAGCGTCACGTCGCCGTTGTTGGGGTTGTTGCAGTCTTTCAGCACTGAACCCGTTCCGACGATGTTCCCGCTGTAAACGAAGACGCCGTTGTCCTGGCGGACAAGTTTAAGTGTGCCGTTGTTAGTTACGACAGAACTAACCAGGGCGCCTTGGTTGCCTTCGCAAGGTTGAAACGTGGCGCCGGAGTTAATGGTCGTCCAGCCGGTATAAGTGTTGTTGCCGATAGCCTTCAGCAGGCCGCCGGAACCTTCCACAAGCACATTTCCCGATCCGCTGATGACGCCGGTGCTGGTCAAACTCAAGGAGCCTTTGCTGTTGAAGATGAACATGCCGTTGTCAACGACGGGGCCGCTGAGGTAAAGGGAGCCAGTGGTGCCGCCGTTGCCAATTTGCACCGTGCCGGCGTTGATGGTTGTGCCGCCCGAATAGGTGTTGTTGCCGGGAAGAATAACCGTGCCGCTGCCATCGTTGATAACGGAGCCGGTGCCGCTGATCGTGCCGACGGTCAGGGTGCCGGTGACGTTGAAGTCGAGGATGCCGTCGTCAGTGACGGTCCCGGTGCCGAGGGAACCGGCCGCGCCGCCCGCGCCGACTTGCAACTCCCCGCCGGCGATCGTTGTCACGCCGGAATACGTATTGGTTCCGGTCAAAACCCATGTGCCCGCGCCGCTCTTCGTCACCGAAGTCGGGCCGCCATTGTCAGTGAGCTCGGCGGCGAGCGTGTTGGTGTCCGTGCCGTTGCCCGTCAAAATGAGCGTGCGCGGGCCGGCGCCGCTGAAGGCGACCGGGCCGGTGTTGGCTAGGGCCAACGCGGCGGAACCCGAGGCGTCAATCGTGCCGCCGCCGAGGCCGAGGGTGAACAGGCGATCAATGATCGCCCCGCCGCCGGTGTATTGCAACGTGCCGCTGTTGAACACCAGACTTGAGGCGCTCTTGTTCGCGGCGCCGATGTCACTGGCTGAACCGCCGTTGGCCAGCCCGCTGACGCTCACCGTGCCGGCGCCGAAGGTCGTGACGCCGGTGTAGGTGTTGGCGCCGCCCGACAGCGTGAGCGTTTTGTTGCCGCTCATGGTCAAGCCGGTGCTGCCGCCGATGTCGTTGGTCGGAAAACTGGAAGTGATGCTGTAAATCAAGCGGTTGTTATTAACAGTCACGCTCGACGGCTGAACGAGGGCAGTGATAGTCACGTTTGTCGCCCCTGTAGCCGTGTCGTCGAACAATGCCGGGCCGCCGTTGGCAAAAGCCGCCGGACCGCCGTTTTGTATCCAGTTCTGGGTGGTCAAGTCCCAATTGCCGCTGTTCGCGCCGGTCCAGGCGTAAGCAGTCCCAGTGACGTTCAGGGAAAGCGTGTTGCCTGAGACCGAGAGGTTGCCAATATAGCCGTTTAAAGTTCCAAGACTGACCGCCGGCGCTGAACCGCTGGTCCAGGAGAACAACGGATAACTCTGCCCTACAGTGAACGTGCCGCTGTTGATGTTAACGGTGAGCGTGCCGGCGGAAGAAATAGTGCCCGCCGCAAGCACCGTGGCCGTCGTGCTGTTGACGTTGTTGAATTCCAAGCTCGCGCCGGAGCTTGTTCCCATAGTCAGCGTGGCCGGCGTGACTGGCGTGCCGGTGGCAGTGATGGCGAGAATCGCGCCGTCGGCCACAGTGATGTTGCCGGAGCCGGTCTTCGGGCCTGCAAATGCCAAGGTGCCGGCGTTGACGGTGGTCAGTCCGCTGTAAGTGTTCGAGCCTGCAAGTGTGAGCGTGCCCGCGCCGCCTTTGGTGAGCGTGCCGCCGCTGCTGGTCAGTCCGTTGGTGAACGTCACGAGTTGTCCAGCGGTGTTGAAGTTATATGCCTGGTTGGCCGACGGGTCGAAGCGCGAAGAGTAATCGTAGGTGTTGTTCACGCTGAATTGCAGCGTGCCACCGCCGAATGTAACAAGGTTGCTGACACCGAGCGGGCCGGAAGGGGTGCCCATCTCGTTGGTCTTGAGGATCAAAATGCCGCCGGCAAGGACTGTGTTGCCGGAATAGATGTTCTCGCCCTGAAGCGTGAGCGTGCCGGCGCTCACCATCAGTTCGCCGGAGCCGGAAATGATGCCGGCCAGAGTCTGCGCTTGCGAAGGAGCATCGAAGTCCAGCACACCATTGTTTGTGATGGAGTCAGTGGCGATCAGGACGTTATTCCACTCGAGGACCATTGTGCCGTTGCTGATGGTGATCGGGCTGTTGATGCCGCTATTGCCCAACGCACCGGAGATGGAAGGGCCGTTCCAATACATTGTGCCGGGGCCCCCTTTGGAAATCAAGATTCCGGTGTTGTTGGCGTTACAAAGGGAATTGGTGACGTTCCAATTTCCTGTCCCATCAAAGAGCAGCGTATAGGTGGCGCCGCCGCCCGCCTGCCACCGCACGTTTGGATAAACGGTGGCCGCGGCCGATGAATTGTTCACGAAATCGTGAACGGCCCCCGCCGGCCGCCCGATAAAATTCAGTATATTTGCGCTGTTATCCCCCAAAGAAAAAGCCGCGGTGGCACTGTAGTCGGCGAATACGAAGAGGCCGATATTTCCGGTGGACCCACCCACAGGAACAATGGCCACCGAACCGACTTGGTTCGTCGTGAGGTCCAAAATGATTCCCTCTGTGCCATAACCGGTGCTGGGCAGGCCGTTGTTGTAGGTTATAATCAGGTTCCCGGGCACTTGATTATCCCATTGGCCTGTGTCTTGGTTGGCACCGCTGGGGGGACCACCAGCGGGGCTCCAATTGGCGGCGGTGACGATGTTTGTTCCATCGCCCGCGCCGGTCCATGTATATACCACCTGGCCAAAGACAGCCGTCGTTGCGAGGGTGCCGCACAAAATAGTGAGGAGTTTGAGAATTGGGACTCTTGTTTTCATAATATGTAAGGTTTTGGAACTATTTTCTTTTTTCATTCTTTCCGTAGTTTTAGGGTTTGAGACGGTACTGCGTAATGTAAGCTATTGCTCAACAGGGGTAATCTGAGGCAAGGCTCGTGCCGCGAATGATTGGGCAAAGGCATATTGCGATGGGGCACTGCCAAAAATGTCGGACATGGATATGATGCTATAATATTTCACGGTCCGCTGTATATAGGTACAAATGCCTACAGAGTGCATCGCATACACGGCCGGATCACCCAGAAAACCATTTGGGGCGATGACACCCCACCCTGGCATAGACACCTATTGGGCAAATACACCTACAAACTGCATCTGGTGAACACTGATAAGAGCGTATCAAATTGCAGATCACTTTGGCAATAGGTAGAATTACCCATCCAAGCGCGCAATCTCCGGTTCGGAAAAGAGCCAGTCGCTTCGAGGTCTGGCTGCGCGGTGTCAGCCGGGGCTTCCCCGGAATATAACGCCCCGGCAGAAGGCAGAGCTAAAAATTGGCTTTGTTGGCGAGGGCGAACTTCAAAAGGCTGTAGCAGCCGTGAAGATTGAGCTTTTGGCAAATGTTCAGGCGATGGTTTTCAACAGTCCTCACGCTGATATGCAGCAGGTCGGCGATTTCCTTGCTGGTTCGGTCTTCGGCAATGTGTTTCAAGACACGCCGCTCGGCTGGCGTCAGGTCGTCGATTTGCGGCTTGCTCAAAATAAGTTCCTTTGCCCGGTCGCTCCGTCTCTGCCCCATCCCCGACATGGACATGCTTTCAAAGGTTCGGCCCTCGGCCACCCGGTCCAGGGCGGCGAGGATTTCACCCGCGGCGTTCTCCTTGAGCACATAGGCCTTAACCCCGGCATCCAGGGCGGCGTTAAACATGCTTTCGTCCTTGTACATGGTCAGAAAGATGACGCCCACGGCGACATTCATTTTTTGAATGGCGCGCGCCATCTCCAGGCCGTTCATGCGTGGCATGTCTATGTCCACGATGGCAAGCTGGGGCTTCAAGTCCAGAAGCAAGCGCATGCCTTCTTCGCCGTCGGAAGCTTCGGCGACAATCCTGAAACGAGGGTTTTCTTCGATGGCCTCGCGCAAGCCGCGTCGGAACAACGGATGGTCATCGACCACCAGTATTTTCAGATCTGATTTCATGTCCATTTGGAGGAATTGGTATTTGGACGTTTAAACTCGCCCCTTGGCCCGGGCTGGAGTCAATGACCCAGGCGCCGCCAAGGATTTGCACGCGCTCCGCAATCCCGCTCAATCCGTAGCCGGGTCCACTCGGGCTGGCCGGCGGCGTTGTGCCCGTCACGAAGCCGCGGCCGTTGTCTCGAACCGACAGCGAAACCGCAGCCGGCTCCTTTTTAATGATCACAGCGGCTTCGTTGGCCGCGGAATGTTTGACGACGTTGTTGATTGCTTCCTGCGCAATCCGGTAAACGTGTATTTCGGAATCCTTGCCAAAAATCCCGTCGATGTCGTCGATGTGGGTTGTAAACTGGATGCGGCTGTTTTCAGAGGCGCGGCTGACGGTCGCCCGGATCGCCTCGGTCAACCCGAGCCGGTCCAAGTGATAGGGCCGCAAGTCCAGCGTGATTTGCCGCACTTCTTCGATGGCCTGAACCGCAATTCCGGAGATTTCCCCCAGCCGCTTTTGCAGGAGCGGTTCATTGCCGGCCGAATGCATCGCAAGCTGGGCCTGATTGGCGATAACCAAAAGAGTTTGCCCCAAGGCGTCGTGCAGATTGGCCGCAATCCGCCGCCGTTCGCTTTCCTGGTTGGATAGAATTTGCCTGGAAAAGGCAAGCCGCGCCGCCTGATGGCGATCCAGCCGCCAGTGCAGCAGACGGATCCAAAGCACCGCTCCAACGATCATGGCGAGCAGCGCGGCGATCAGGGCCGCCGTTCTTTTCAAGGTCCACCACGGCGGCCCGCCTAAGAGCGTCACGTCTCGCGGGTCGCGCAACCAGATGTTAATCGAACCGAGAGACTGGTTTTTGACCGGAATCTTGCTGATCACCGGCGCATTCATTGGCTCGGCCTCGCAGACCCCGGTAACTCTCAACCGGCTGCCGGGCGAGATCTCCGGCAGCTTGCCTTCTTCGGCCGAAAGCGTTGCCGCGAAGATGCGTCCGCCTACTTGAAGTTCCAGCACCTGGGTTGCTCCAACAAGTTTTTGGCTGAGCAGGCTGGCGGAGGCGTGGACCAGAGTGCCACTCTGCGTCACGGAAAGAGGCTCGCTCAGGTCCAGTTCCTTTGCTTCCAAAGGCTGGGCAGCATGCGCAAAACGAACCAAACCTTCGCTCACGATTTTACCCCGGCCACTTGGCGCGGGAAAGCCGGCAACCTCCACGACATCCGCAATTTTCAATCCTGGATTGCCAGTGGCCTGCACCCGCACGCCCCCCGACTTGTCCTGCAGGAAAAATGACTGCCGATCTATATAGGTGACAGCACCTGCGAGCCGCACCCGGTGCGTCAAGGAAGAATCCGCACGATCAGCAAGCAAGTCGGCAATGGCGCTGATTGGAATCGCAAAAGGGGTTTCCGGCGCCTCTTTTTCCACCTCGACAAAGCGGCGGGAGGGGACCAGAAGCATGGGGGCATCCGGAGCTGTCAGCGACAGGACACCGCGAACACGCAGCTTTGCGTCCACAAATCGAGACAAGTCACCGGACGATGTCTGGCCAACCCAAAGGCAAATAGGGCCGCCCATTCCAGCGACTGAAAGAGTGCCGTTCGAATTCACGGAATGCGCCACACCTTCCACCTCGGTCCAATGTCCGTCGCTCATTTCCATCTGAGAAAGCTGGCTGGCCTGAGTCATCGGTATAGGCAGCGGATGCCAACCGACTTCTGTGACGACCATGGGCCTGATAACAGGAATATGTTTGCCTGGCAGCAAGGCCCCGGCAAGTTCGACCAATTGCCCCACTCTCATCTGATTCGTGAAATGCCGATTCTCAAGGGTAACAAATACTGGCGCGCTATCCTCCTGGACGAACATGTAATCATTGCCGAACACCCGGTCGTTGAACGTGACGACGCCGCGAGTCGAATAAAAACCAGTCATGGCCGAATTGGAGCTGGTGGCCACAATCGGCACAGGCCGGCCTATGCTATTGGGATCCAGGATCTTTTGATCCTCGGAAATAAATGAAACGCTGTTTTCAGCACAAGCCCAGATGAAACCCGGGGCAAGGATGCCGTTCCGGTTGTACGCCCCTTCGCAAACGCCCTGCGCGCGAACCGACAAATTGTGAATCCCGTGCAACAGCCTTGAATCCATGTGCCATGCCCGCACTTCAATGTCCGACTGCCCGTCTGACAGCTCCATGCAAACCACGTCTCCATCCAAACCGACAAACTTGACCCCGCCCTCGACCTCCACCCAGCGATAGTTGTCCTCCGGCTTCAAGCTCTCTCCTAGATTGATGGCTCCCGGCGTCGGCAACCGTCCTGGACCATGAATACTCACTCGCGCGAGCTCTACAGTTAAAGCTCCTTCGAAAGGTCTTGGCCCGGTTATGATCGCCAGATTGCCGGCGGAAAAATTGGTCCAGTATTCGCGCAGAATTCCGTTGGTCTCGGTGAGGCCCGTCGAATAGCGATCTTCGGCCCAGGGCGCAAGATACTGGCCGTCGATGACCGATTGCGCGATCGTTGGTCCTTGCCATGCCACCGACAAATTGTCGCGCACGGTAGTTTGCTCCTGAAAGGCCTCGACGTAGTAACTTCGGCCCGCTTCCAAGTGAATGGGATCGGAACGCTGCGACGGGTAGCGGAACCACTCGTGCGGGTTGACCCAACCGAAACGCGGAATGGAGGCAATTCTTCTGACCTTGGACACATCCTCGTTGAAGCTCAACCATAATTCGGATGAGTTGTCACTGGCAATCCAAAACGTGTATTCCCCGGTTGCGGGCGGACGCAGGTAACCCCGCATTCGAGTCAAATAATATTCTCCCCAATCGGTTGGAGCTTCAAAAGCGCCTCGAATGTCCCAACCCGACGGACGAAGAGGATAGTCCGGAAAACTCAGGACATAGGGATGACAGTTGGAGCCTTCTATGGAAACAGACTGGCCCACCCGCGCCTGGCATTCACGCAGGCTGAAATTCAGCGCCACTGCTCCCGTCTCGTCCTGCAAGACGATTAAATCACGATTTGTGTCAACCAACGTGACTACGCCGGTCAAATTGAATGCGCATCCAGCGAGGTAGTCCGCCCCTGTTATGGTCCTGAGCTGTGCCACGTTGGTCACGAATTGAAACGGCTTGGCGGCCAGGCGGTCCTCATTCAAACCGGATGCCCGGTCTTGAACGTCGGACGCCAGTGCGCCGGCAGCCAGCGCGAGCAGCAGGGCTGACAGCGCACCAACATGCATGGCAGTCGCATACAATCGCCTATGTTGCCAAGGTCGGTGACGCGCGCTGAACTCAAACATAAACTCGCATCCAATTTGAAACAGATGACCGATAACACGCCTTTGATATCACTTCTGGGAGATGAACGCAAGCGGATTTGCCGCCGTCAACGATCACGTTCCTTGCCAGAACGATTGTGTCATCATCCACGCGAGTGGCAGCCATGCCAGTTGCCAGCCGGCAATCAGACTAAAAATGAAGCGGTTCTTGCGACACCGTTCTAATGGAAGTTGTGGCGCTCCGCAAGCCATCCGCTTTGGCTCTAACATTGATGTGTCCGGGTTGTCCAGGCTTGCCGCGAATGATGACCAGGCATAGCCCATTAAATGCGGCGCGATCACGGGATTGAAACGGTTCGAGGCTGGTCGGATCACCATTATCGGTCGCCACAATCTCTCCCGGCCCCGCAATGTCAAAATAGACGCGATTGTTCGCTCGCGGCGCCGTCCAGCCATTCTTGTCTGTTACCTTCACTGTCACGAACGACAAGTCGCGCCCGTCTGCGCGGATCCGCGCGCGATCTGGCTCCAGTTTAAGCCGGGAAGGGCTTCCTGCCGATTTCATCATGTCCGTGGCCCACTTTGCGCCGTTCTTGTAAGCGATAACCTTTAAGATGCCAGGTTCGTAAACGACATCGTCCCACCGGAGACGATATTCGTAAGGCGCCTTCTTTTTCCGGCCCAACGATTTGCCGTTAAGGAATAACTCGGCTTCATCTCCGGAGGTGAAGACATGAACGGGAGTGACTTTTCCGATGCGTTCAGGCCACGACCAATGCGGCAGAATGTGCGCCATTGGAAAGTCCGGACGCCAATGGGATTGGTACAAGTAAAAGCGGTCCTTTTTGAAGCCGGCGAGGTCGATGATTCCGGAATACGAACTGCGTGATGAGTCGAACGGTGTCGGTTCGCCAAGATAATCCCAGCCCGTCCAGACAAATTCGCCGCCGACGTATGGGTGCTGTTCTTGGGAGGCGAACACCTTGTCTGCTGAAGCGCCAAAAGCCGCGAAATAGAGTTCATAGGCGCTGACTTGATGGAGCGCACGGTTTTCCCCCGCGTTGGTTCCGACGGCTGCGCCAAAGCCGCTGGCGACCGGGAACAGATATTCACCGCGGGTGCTCAGCGCGGAAGCCGTTTCACTGCCAAATATAAATTTGTCCGGAAAGCGTTGATGGAAGGCGGGATATTTGCCGGGAGCGCCGCGGATGCCCGCGCCCTGATAGTTAAGGCCGATCACATCCAGGGCCGCCGGAAACGGATTCGTGGCCTGCGCCCAATTCATGGCGCTGGTAACGGGGCGGGTCGAATCTTCTTCATGCGCCATGTCGGTCAGGGCCTTTGCCAAGGCGGCGCCGTTTGTGTCGGTGAATTGCTCGCCTACTTCGTTGCCGATGCTCCAGAGCACGACGGAGGGCGAATTTCGATCCCGCCGCAGTTGGGATCGCAAATCCTGCTCATGCCAGTCCGGAAAAATAAGGTGAAAATCGAAGGGCGTTTTCCGCCGTTTCCATACGTCAAACGCCTCGTCCATGACCAGGAAGCCCATTTTATCCGCGAGCTCAAGAAGTTCCGGCGCGGGGGGGTTATGGCTCGTGCGAATGGCGTTGCAACCCATCTCTCGCAGCATTTCCAACTGCCGCTGCAACGCCCGACCGTTCAACGCCGCGCCCAGCGCTCCCAAATCATGATGGTCGCAAACTCCGTTGAGCAGGATGTGCTCGCCGTTGATAAAAAGCCCCTCGTTTGGATCAAACCTCAGCGTTCGAATTCCAAAGGGCGTTTCATACGTGTCCGTGGCCTGGCCGGCCCGCCAAACCGTAGTCACCGCGACGTAGCGATTCGGCTGCTGCCGCGGCGGCGGCCCCCAAAGCTCCGGATTGACGATGACTCCGTCCCCTGCCGCGACCAATTTGGCGCCGGCCCCTATCCGCCCCTCGAAGGGGGTGATGGCCGCAACCGCCCTTCTGCTTTTGTGATCATGCGAGTCGAGAATAAAAATCTGTGTTGACACACTCACTTCAGCGCTTTGGGTGGAATCGTTCTCGATGGTTGTCTCCAAATGGACCGTGGCCGATTTTGCCGAAACTTCCGGCGTGGTCACTTGCGTTCCCCAGTGGGCGACATGGATGGGCGAGGTCTTGACAAGCCACACATTTCGATAAACTCCGCCACCGGGGTACCAGCGGGATGATTTAGGGGGATTGTCCAGCCGAATGGCCAGGGTATTCTGCTCCCCAGGCCTCACGAACCGCGTGAGATCGAGCCGCCATGACGCATAACCGTAAGGCCACCCGCCGACAATTTCTCCGTTCAACCACACCGCCGCGTAAGACATCGCGCCATCCACGTCCAGAAAGATGCGTTTGCCGGCGTCGTCTGCCGGGATGTTCAACTTTTTCCGATACCAACCGACGCCGGGACTGGGCAAACGTCCCATCCCGCCACCCCCTGTCCTTAGGAACGGCCCTTCTATCGCCCAATCATGCGGCAAATTCACTTGTTGCCATCCACTGTCATCAAATCCCGGTTGCGCATACTCGACATTTTCTCCGACGTTGCCTGCCGGTCTGACAAATCTGCGTGATGCTTCCTTTATGAACTCATTCCCCGTCGGGAGGATCCATGGCTTCAGTGCTGTGGCCTGAGGTGGGAACTCGTTGGTCTGCGTTGCTGAGCTATCGTCCGCAGCCTCTTCGACTGCATATCGATCGCTCTTTTGCCAGCTTCCATCGTAGGTCAAGGCCGATCTGCTGCCTGCCGGATCATCCTTCTTGAACCGCCAATTGTCATCAATCGAAATCCGCTCTCGTGGAACAGTTTGCGCCGCCAGCTTGCCTGGCAACAATAGGCCAATTACGAAGGCGGCGATCACGAAGGGTTCAGGCGCTTTCAACATAACGCGAGAATAATTATTGGTTAAACAGTGTCAAATCTATCGCATTGGCCATCGCTTGGTAACCGGAGGGATTCAGATGCAGGCCATCGCCGCTGTCGTAAGCACGGAGTAGATTGGTCAAGGTCGTCGGGTTGCGCACTACGGCGTCAAAATCGATCACGCCGTCATATAGATTATTGGTCCGAATCCAGGTGTTCACCGTCTGGCGCGCCGCTTCGTGGGCGGCCGAGAAATAGAAACTCCCGCCAAAGGGCGTGATGGTGGCGCCATAGGCAAGAATGTTGCGGGCATGCGCTTTGGCAATGAATTGCGTGTAGGCGTTGATCAGGTTCGTCGCCAAAGCCGGGCTGCCGGAGGCGCTGGCGCCGCCTATGTCATTGACCCCCTCGGAAACGATCAGCCAGCGGGCGCCGCTTTGACCAAGCACGTCGCGATCAAACCGCGCCACCGCCGCGGGACCAAGCCCCGCAAAGATTCCGTTGCCCCCAATGCCCATGTTGACCACCGCGACCTCGGCCGTCCGCGGGTTGGTGTTCAGGCGTCGCGCCAGATCATCCGGCCAACGATCGTTGCCGTCTGTCGTTGAACCCCGGCCGTCGGTGATGGAATCGCCAAGTGTAACCACCGCTCCGCCTTCACTCTCAGCCAAGACATCAATGCCGGTGATGATATACCAATGCGCTGTCGTGGCCGCTCCGGCCATGCTGGCCGCGGCAACAACATTGCCGGGAAGAATGAAAGACGTAGTGCGGGAGCCGGGATGCCCGTTGATCGTCGTGCCGGAAATATCTCCGAAAAAAATCGACACAGCGACATTGGTCAGGGACGGCAAATCGAAGTCGAGCGGGTCGGACAAGACCATCGCCCCTGGCGGAAGGGTGATCAAAGGCGCGCCCCCAAACAGGAGCGCCTTGTCGGTGGCTGGGTTAATGTCGCCGTGGCCCGCGCTCCCGGCTCCGGCCGATAACGCCATATGAACTGAATTGATCGTCACGGAGTTCGTGCCGTAGGCATTTGATAACCGCAGGCGCAGATGCTTTCCGCCCACCGTAACATGAGCGAACTGTCGCAGCGTGCCGTTGGCCAAAGGCGCCGGCGGCAGGTTCCTTGGCTCCGTCAACTGCGGCCCACACCCCCAAGTAGTCAACCAGTGCCCCGCCGCCGCAGCAGCGCCATGAGTCATGCCACACAAAGCTAATACCAGGAAAAAGCCGACCGAGCTGCTTGCGGCAAATCCTGGATTCCGATTCTTGAATTCCATTTTGGTCTCCTTTCTATAATCACTCGGTTAGCTTCTTCAGGGAAGCCTGAACTGGGCGCATTCTCTCTGCGGGGCGCGCTCCCAAGGACGCCTGCAATCGACTCAATCCCGTAGAATCGTGCTCGCACAAAAAACGATGCCGGGCTTACCTCTGCCCGGCATCGCCACACCAACCCAATATCTCTCCCGAGATATTTACGGCCCATTTCCAACCCTATCAGTGGGGCGTTTGATTGCCAATCGGTACATATACCTAGGTTGACTGCAATCTTGTCAAACCCTCCATCGCCCCCGTGAAGCCCTCAATTCGGCGCTCTCCGCAGGTGTGGTGTGCGCCGACGCCTGCAACCGGCGGCGCCTGATTTGAGAGATCATTAACCCAATTTATACCTGTCATAAAGACAGTGTAACTGCGGCAACGAACCGCGCCTGCCAACGATCACATGCCGGCGAACAGCGAAGCAACTCTCCTGCCGCGGATGCCATATTGCCACTCCGGTCCTGGTTTCTTCGCGCTCACTTTTACAAAGGCCAGGGACGGACGCAACCCGCCAATTCGCGGCCTGCGTCCCGGAAATTGAGCCTTGACGCCATTGCCGCGTGTTTTCCGCTGCCCTGGTCGCATTGTGGAAGGGTTCTTTTGACAGAGCGGCGTTAAAGTCGTGGGCGGCGGACAAGGGGATTCCGATTTACGGTTTGACAACGAGGGCGCACGGTTCGGACGGCCAGTGGTATGATGTGCCTGACCGTGAGGGGGGCGCGGGCGGGGTGCGTGTTGAAACAAGCGGGGGAGTTTTGGAAGTCGTAAAATATGCGATTATGCGGGACCGGCCCGGTTACGCATTTTGCAATTCCAAACCCACTGCACAACGGGCTTGGTGATCTCACGCTAGCCCTAGCGGCAATGAGCGGTTCAATATGGCGAGGTTACAACTTGCGTTTGACACGGGACTCGCACTAAACTCCGATTATGAGTAACCACTCGATGGCGACAATGATTGGTAGTGGACTTGTCACACTCGCTGGGATAGCTTGGTATTTTTATGTGCCGACTTACATCGGGAAACGAGTTGCCGCCGGTCTTGAGCCAGCCGCAAAGGAGGCGGCATTAATCAAAAATAACCGGATGGTCGCAATCCTCATTATCGTATCCAGTGCAGCTAGCCTCGTTGGCAGCCTTACCGGAAGTTGAGATACCCAAAACCACGATTGGTTCCCTCCTCCACTGGATTGTACACCAACGTCCGGGCGTTTTACGCGGCCCTTGTCCGTGTTTGTCGGGAAAGGGATGAAGACATCGGAACGGTCACCAAGGTCCGAAAACGAGGTTTTTAAGACGCACAGGACTTTTCCAGGAACCAGCCTTTTCGCGCAGAGGCGCAGAGCGCGCAGAGAAAAACTGTTTTCTTCCTCCCTCTCCGCGGCCTTTGCGGCTCTGCGCGAGTATCCCCACTCGGAGCGTTGTCACGCAGCGGGAACGCTTCATTCCCTGGTCGGCACAATACGAAGAAATTTGTCCTGCACCCAATCACCCGCTGCGTCACAGATGCGCCTTGCGAGTTTGCCGGAGCGGGACTAACCTGCCAAAAATGAGCGTTCAAGAGATCAAAGACGCGGTGCAACATCTCAGCCTGGAGGAACGGGCGGAAGTCGCGGCCTGCCTTCATTCGTGGAACGACGACGAGTGGGATGAACAGATGAAACGCGATCTGGCCGCCGGAAAACTCGACAAAATTCTGGCCCGGGTGGACGCGGACATTGCGGAAAACAAAATTCGTGACATGCCGTGATTTCGCGGACGCACGCGCAGTTTTGGGAATGCTTCAATGCCCTGCCTGAGGACGTCCAACGGATTGCGAAAGAAAAGTACCGGCTTTGGGACCGGGACTGTTTTCATCCATCGCTCCATTTCAAACCACTGAAGGATGATGTCTGGTCGGTCAGAATCAACCAGAGCTATCGGGCTTTGGGCCGACGCAAGGGAGCGTTAATCGTGTGGTTCTGGATCGGCACGCACGCGGAGTACGACAAGCTGGTGCAGCGCGCATCCTTCTGATTCAGGCATCCGTCCAGCCATGACCGAACCGCCAATGCGCGGCCTGTGGGCGCGCCATGAGCGTGGTGGCATCCACTACGGCCGTGGCAATCGAACCTCTCAATCCTCCGGCCACTCGCCGCTTGGCGCCATCTTTACCAGCTTGGGATCGAATTGGCCCAGCGTCGTCACCAAATCCGTTTGCGCCGCCATCACCTCGCGGATGTTTTTGTAGGCCATCGGGACTTCGTCCAGGCCGGCGGAAATGAGCGTCACGCCGCGCTCGCGGAGAAAACGGTTCACGTCCTTCCAGTTGAACCGTTCGTTGGCCGCCTTCCGGCTCATCGCCCGGCCCGCCCCGTGCGCGGCGGAGTTGAGCGATTCCGCGTTGCCCCTGCCGCTGACCACAAATCCCGGCGAGGCCATCGAGCCGGGAATGATGCCCAGCACGCCTTCGCCCGCGGGCGTCGCGCCTTTGCGATGCACAATGACCTCGCGTTCCACGCCGCCAATGCAATGCCGTTCTTTCCAGGCGAAGTTGTGATGGTTTTCCAAATCGAGCAAGACCCGCGCGCCGAGATTGGCCGCGATGTGCCGGTGGATGAGCGCGTGGTTCGCCGCCGCGTAGCGCCCCATCAATTCCATCGCCGCCCAGTATTCCTGCCCTTCCTGCGAATCCAGCGACAGCCACGCCAGCCGCTTCAATTCGCCGGGCAAATCCTTGAACTGCGCGAAGGCCAGCTTCGAATAGTAATCGCACACCGCGGCGCCCGTGCCGCGGCTGCCGCTGTGGGACAACAGCGCCACGTAAGTTCCCGGTTCCAGTTCTCCAATTTTGCCGTGGGCCGTGAACAGGCCGAATTCAACAAAATGATTGCCGCTGCCGCTGGTGCCCAGTTGCGACCAGGCGCGGTCCTTGTTTTGTTTGGTGACCGGGCTGACCGACCAATCGGCGTCCAACACCTCATGCTGGCGGCGCTCCTTGAAGGTCGCGCCCACCCCAAAACGCGTCTCCGCCTCGATGGCCCGAGCGAGCCGGTCCTGCTTCCGCTCCAGGTCGCGCGCGGGAATGTCCAGCACCGTCATTTTCATGCGGCAGGCGATGTCCACGCCGACGGCATAGGGAATGACGGCATTGTCCGTGGCCAGCACGCCGCCGATGGGCAAACCGTATCCAACATGCGCGTCCGGCATCAGCGCGCCGGCGACCGCCACCGGCAGCAAACAGGCCTTCTCCATCTGCATGACCGCTTCGTGCTCCAGCCCCGCGCCCCACTGCCGATACTTGATCGGCTCGGCGCGCGGCGGCGGCGGCGCCTTGAGCAACGCCCTGGCGAAGTTCCCGCGCAACGGATCGTCCACGAAGGCTGACGGATGGCGCACGACGGCTTCCACTTCCTGGCGCAAGCGCGACTTGTCGCCGCCGCCGAGGATGAAGTTGGACACAAAATCTGTCGCGCGCCGGGTCGCTTCACCCAGCGGCACACCGAGCCGGAGAAAGTCTTTGGAGTTCATGGCTCGAAACCATTGCCATCCGTTTGCCAAGTCTTTCCCATCAGTACCCTGAACACCCTTGACTTTCCAGGCAAACCCGGCGCCGCCGGGTATTTCGAGGAGCGGCGGCGGCAGGGACAGGCGCAACGAATCAATCGTTTAATGGGCCTTCGTAATACGAAGCGGTCCCTCTCCGGCGCGTTTCCTCCGAGGGCACAGGGGACCGGGACGCCAGCGTCACGCTGGCCATGCTCAAAGTTTGCCGTTGCCTGGAGAGGTTTGGCCCCGGCGCGCCCCTGGCTGCCTGCCCGGTTCTCCCCTGGTTCATAACATCAATCGCCGGCGCGGATCCGCATGGCAATGGGCGGGCCGGCTTGGGTCGTGGAATCATCACTCGTGGCGTGCTCATGGTACCCATATCGTCCTCCTTTTGCGGCCGTCCTCTCCATAATTTGCGAAAAGCACCGATTTTTTTGGCGGCTAAATCTTGCCAAAGCGAGCGCATAGGAATACCGGGAGCAGTGATTTCCGAAAAACGCCCGGCTCAAACCCGGCGGAGGGCGGCGCCATCCGGGGCCAAGCCCGGCAGCCGCCGTTGAGGCCGCAATTGACGGTTAGCTTTTGCCAATTTTTGTGTAGCAGGGCGGCGCCGGAAGCCGATAAGGTCTATTCAATGCATGGATTGCCGACAGAGGAGTCGAGGCCCAAACAAACGAAACGGCCAGACGATGGTGAGAAGACACGCAAGAATCCCGTGGATCGAACATCGGAGTTGCCGGATTGCACACTCGAGCAGTTGGGACTGCGTTGCAACACCGAAACAACGGTGATGAAACGGATTCTGCACTTTCCGCTGTCTGGCTAGAGGGCGTTCGGCGCGAACGATCGGGGAGGACTGGGGTCTCCCCAGGATGTCCGGGTCGCCGTCACCGAGGGATCGCAAGGCGATGGCGGCGAAGCGGAAGGGGGTCTGTGTTCTCGCTCCGTTCTGGCGCGGGGTGCTCTAGGGGAGTGGGTTTGTTTTTTTCTTTTTCCTGGTTTCGCTGGCGGTGCCGCCGCCACATTCATGGATATTCGTCTCTCCCTTCATGCACTCAAACTGGAGTTGACCCGCCCGCCGGACGTTTGAGAGCATGGGTTTGGCGCAAAAAACGCAAAGTCTCCGCCAAGAACCGGCAAGACGCCGGCCCGGCGCGGGACTAGCATTTTGCCAGAAAGGTTTCTATGTCAAACATGGATCAAAGCGAGGTTCTGGTCGCCGGCGCGGGACCCGTCGGCATGTTGACCGCGCTTGTTCTGACGCAGAACGGAATCAAGACGCGGATCATCGACCAGGAATACCGCACGGCCGGGCACAGTTACTCCTGCGCGCTTCATCCCCGCTCGATTACGCTGCTCCACCACGCGGGCCTCGCCGGGGAGGCCATCAAATCCGGCCACCGCATTGACACGGTGGGCTTCTATGAAGGAAACGCGCGGCGCGCCGAAGTGAGGCTCTCCAATCTCCCGCTCGAATTTCCCTTCGCGCTGGTCCTGGACCAGAGCGCCCTGGAGAATTTGCTCGAACAAAAGCTGCGGCAGGCGGGCGTCAAAATCCATTGGAACCACCGGTTGGCCGGTTTGGAAATGAATGAACAGCAAGCGACGGCAACGATTGAAAAACTGGGCACGACTGGAAAAGGCTACAGCGTGCCGGATTTTGACGCCGGGGTGGAGAAAGAATTGCAGGCGCGGGCGGAGTTTATCGTCGGCGCCGACGGTTCGAACTCGCTGGTACGGCGGCGGTTGGGCATTCAATTCGAGCACGCGGGCGACCCGCAACACTTTGCCGTATATGAAATCGAAGCCGGCGAAGTCTGCGACCACGAAGTCAAGGTTGTCCTGGACGACGCCACGGCCGGTGTCCTGTGGCCGTTGTCGGGGACGCGATGCCGATGGGGCTTTCAGGTCGATCCGGCCAAAGCGGGGGGCGATTTTCCGCCAAAAGAACGGGACCGGATGGTCGTAGTCGAGTCACCCAGCGAGCAAGACAGCCTGCACCGGTTGCGCCGGCTCTTGCAGGAGCGCGCGCCTTGGTATCAAATCCCGGTCCAGGAAGTCGTTTGGTCCACCCACGTGCAATTTGAGCCGCACCTGGCGCGCCACTTCGGCCGAAACCTCTGCTGGCTGGCCGGCGACGCCGCGCACCAGACCGGACCTGTCGGCATGCAAAGCATGAACATCGGGTTCCGGGAGGCGGCGGACCTGGCGGACATCCTCACGCAAATCCTGCGCAAAGGCGCTTCCAGGGACCTGCTCAACGGCTATGATCGCGCGCATTGGGGCGAGTGGCAGCAGTTACTCGGCTTCAAGACGGGAACGCCCGCGACGGACGCCGCCGCGGAATGGGTGCGCCAACGGGCGGCCCGCATTGTGGGCAGCATCCCGGCGTCGGGCGCGGACCTGGCCCTTTTGCTGAAACAACTGCGAATCGACTTCTAAAATGATTTCAGGCGGCGCCTTTGGCAGGCGAAGCCGTTTCCGGCGCGCTGTGGGTTAACGCCAGATTACCCACCAGGGCGGCCGCTTCGGGCAGCGCCAGCCAGTCCGTATTGATAATCAAATGGTATTGCAGGGGATCGTCAATGTCCGTGTGGAAGTACCTTTTCAGATAACGGCCCCGCCCGCCGTCTTCGCGCTCGATGCGTTTGAGCGCCTCCTTCTTGCTCAACTTGTCGAAGACCTGCATGTGGGCGACGCGCTGTTCGACCGAACCGACCAGCCGCACGTGCAAGACCTGCGGAAGCCGCGCCGTAATGACATTGGCGCCGCGGCCCAGGATAATGACATTGCCCAATTCGGCCAGGTGCAAAATGGTCTCCGCCGTTTGCCGCACCAGCGTCTCTGTTGGCGGATGCAGGCTGAAGAGGTCCTGAACAATATCATCCAATTGCGAAACCCTGTCCTCCGGCATGAAAGCGGCCAGACGCGAAGGCAAGTGGTGGTCCTGCAAAACCGCTTCCACCAAACTACGGTCAAAAATCGTCCACGGCGTCGCGCGCTGGGGAAGATGAGACTGGAGCCAGGCCGCCAATGCCTCGGCAAAAACGTGGGCGCCGCATCCTGATTGCCGGGAAACGGTGACGCACTTGATCAAAGGCGCTTCGCCGGGGCGAGTTGTTTTCGGCGACTGCAATTGACAGTTGATGAAGGAAAGACAGTGATCAAGGCCAAGGGTTGTGTTCATAAATCGCCTTTCGAGCTTCCGGCTGCGATGACCGCGCCCGGTTGTCCGCCGGAGGCTTGTTTGCGCGCGCTCCCAAACTTTTCATTGTTTCACCGACCCCTCCGCGCGGGTCGGCGGCCGAGCCAATGACGCGAGGCCGGAGCGGCGGGCCTAGCGTGTCCCGTCTTGCCTTCCGGCAAGATTGGATGGCCCGACCTCTCCGGCAAATCTCCAAAGACTTACTGCTTCGCGCCTTCGGCAGCGGCTCCAAAGCGGACGGAAGCCCTGGGTCCTTTGGAAACAGGCGCCATCGGCCCCCGCGCCGCCGGCGCGACCTGCGTCCTGGCGAAAGAAGCCGCGCCGCGTGGCTGGTCACTTTGCGGAGCTTTCCGAGTCGGCTGCTGGCGCGGCGTCGGCAAAGCCTGGGAGCGTAGACGTTGCTCGGCCTTAAGCCAGAACTCAACGTCCTGGCCTGGCGGTTTGGCGCTTTGCTCCCAAAGCTCATATGCCAAGCGGGCGATCTCGTCATGACTTGGCTGCTGCTGAATGGATTTTGGCATATCTGATTTCCTTTCGTTTCGCTGCGTGAACCACACATCAGCACTTCCAAAACAACACAAAAACGTTCCGAAAGCAATCTCAAAAGCTCACCCGGATTTGCCAAAAACGAGACATTTCTTGCCCATGACTGGGACTTGACCGCGGCGCAACGAACCCGCCAAATGCGGAAAGGGGAAAAACCGGAAAAACAGGCCTTGAAAAAGAGCTAAACCGCCGCCCTTTCCAGCAGCCGTTTGCGGGTGTAGGCCACCAACCCGCCGGCATCAATAATTGCCTGGCGCGACTTCGGCATCGGCTCAAGGGGAAAGCTCCGCCCACTGTTCGAATTGATGATGGCGTCCGGCGTGAACTCCAGCTCGTCTCCCTCGGCCGCTTCCAGGGCAGGGCAGATAATGAGGCGCAAGCCCACATTGATGGCGTTCTGCAAAAAAATCCTCGCGAAACCTCTCGCCACAATCACCAGCTCGTATCCTTTCAAACAGGACACCGCCTGCTCCCGCGACGAACCGCAGCCGAAATTCCTCCCGCCCAGCAGCACGCTGCCCGGGGGAATTTGTTTGGCCCTGAGTTTGGCGTTCAGCGCCGCATCGTCCGCGAAGGCGTACTGCGGCGTCTCACCGGGTAAAACAGTCGCCATGAAGCGGCCGGGATAGATCACGTCGGTCGAAACGTCGTCGCCGGCTTTGTAAATCACCTTTGCCATGTTATTGGGTTCCTTTCCGGGGGTCGGTAATCACCCCTGTGATGGCCGACGCCGCCGCCACCGCCGGAGAGCAGAGATAAACCTCGGAATTGGGGTTTCCCATCCGGCCTTTGAAATTCCGGTTCGTCGTGGACAGCGCCGCCTCGCCATCGCCGAGGGCGCCTTCATGCACGCCCAGGCACGGACCGCACCCCGGATTCATCACCACCGCGCCGGCCTGCATGAACGCGCCAATATAGCCTTTGCCCAGCGCTTGCCGGTAAATCCTTCCCGAGGCCGGGAAGACCAGCATGCGCGTATTGAGCGCCACCTTTTTTCCTTTGAGAATCCTGGCGGCGACGGCCAGGTCATCCAACCGCCCGTTTGTGCATGAGCCGATGACGATCTGGTGAACCTTTTTGCCCGCGACCTGATCAATCGGCTTCACATTGTCCACCGTGTGCGGACAGGCCACCTGTGGCGCCAGCCTGGCCACGTTGATTTCGAGGACGCTCTCGTAAACCGCATCCGCATCCGGCTTGACAAGCTCGATGGGGTCCGTCACGCCCGCTTCCTCACGCAGGTAACGCTCGGTTTCTGCGTCCGCGGGCACGATCCCCGCCGTGGCGCCCGCCTCTACCGCCATGTTGCACAACACCAGCCGGCCCGAGGTGGGCATGTCGTCAATGGCCGGTCCATGAAATTCCAGCACTTTAAAATTCGCGCCTTGCGCCGTGAGTCTGCCAATGAGATGCAGGATCAAGTCTTTCGGCCCGACAAATTTCTTGAACCGCCCCTTGACCACCACCTTGAGGGTCGGCGGCACTTCGACATTGAGCACCGTCCCCAACGCCCAGACGCTCGCCATCTCCGTCGCGCCGATCCCGAAAGCAAACGCCCCCAGCGCCCCGTGGCTGGTGGTATGCGAGTCGGTGCCGACGACAACGCTGCCCGGCCGCACGTAACCGTTCTCCGGCAAAATCTGGTGGCAAATGCCGCCCACGTCCCCGCGGATGTCATGAAACTTCCCGATCAATTGCGCCGCGACAAACTCACGCACCTTTTTCTGATTCGAGGCGGTTTTGGGCGACTCCGCCGGGACCCGGTGATCGAAAATGACCGCCACCTTGCCCGCGTCCCACAGCTTCGGCTCGAGGGGCGTCCCTTTGTAGATCTCCAAAAACTGGTTGATCACCAGCGCCGCGTTTTCGTGCGACATGGCCAGGTCCACCTTCGGTTCAACCACATCGCCCGCCTTCACCGCCGGCTGGCCGGAGGCGTGTGCCAGGATTTTTTCAACCACAGTCATGCTCATAATTGATCTCAACCGACGATTTTTCTCGCGCCTTTGTATTTCTCTTCCAACCGTCCTTTTGGAAGGTAGCGGCCTTCGAGTTTCTGGTACTCCTTCAACCCGACGAAATCAGTGAAGTCTTCGAAGGTGGAGACCCATTGCGTCTGCCCCGGCAGGATGCCGCTGGGCGAGGCGCGCAAGGCCTTGAAGAAATCCGTCAGCGCCTTATGCGCGACCATAATGGAGGCGACTGGAATCGAAACACGGCCCACGCCCATTTTGGCCAGCTCGGGAATCGGGACCAGTTCGGTCTTCATGCCGGAGACGGCATCCATCAAGTTGACCGAGAGCGGGCCTTTCAATCGGGCCACTGCTTTCTCGATGTCCGCCCTGGTCCGGATGCCGTCAATGAACACCAGGTCCGCGCCGCTCTCGAGGTACAAAGCGCAGCGGCCAATCGCTTCGTCCAGCCCCAGCACGGAGCAGGCGTCGGTGCGCGCATTGAGGATGAAATCCTTGTCGAGCTTGTCGCGGGCGTCGGCGCAGGCGCGGATTTTGCCCGCCATTTCCCCGGCGTCGATGACTTCCTTGCCCGCCATGTGGCCGCAGCGTTTTGGAAAGACCTGGTCCTCGATATTCAGGCCCGCGACACCCATCGCGATGAGCCGCTCGGTGATCCACGCGGCGTTGAGGGCGTTGCCGCCGCCCGTGTCCACGTCCGCCATCACCGGAATGCTCACCGCTTGCGCGATGTTCCAGGTGGCGTCCAGGATGTCCTTCATCTGCACCAGGCCGACGTCCGGTTTGGCCAGCATGGAGGCGGCCAGGCCGTAGCCGGACACTTGAATGGCCTCGAATCCGCACGCGGCAATCACTTTTGCGCTCAAGGCATCGTGGCAGCCGGGGACGACGACCGCGCGTCGTTCCATGATTGCCTTTCTGAGAATGGTCGTCTTTTTCATAGTTAAAGCTTGTCGGCGATGGCCTGCGCCATTTGCAGGGTGGTGCTGGTTCCGCCCAGGTCGTAGGTGCGCGTTCGGCCTTCTTTGATCACCTGGGCCACGGCCGTTTCCAGCGCGGCCGCCTTTTTCGTTTCTCCCAGCCATTCGAGCATCATTTTCGACGCCAGAATCGTGGCGATCGGATTGACTTTGTATTGGCCGGCGTACTTCGGCGCCGAGCCATGTGTGGGTTCGAAAACGCCCAGTTTCGCGCCCAGGTTGCCCGACGAACCGAAGCCCAGGCCCCCGACCATCTGCGCGCACAAGTCGGAGATGATGTCGCCGTAAAGGTTCGGGGCCACCAGCACATCGTAGTTGAACGGATTCTTCAACAACCACATCGTCATCGCGTCGATGTTGGCATCGTCCATCTGGATCTCGGGAAATTCTTTGGCCACAGCCTGGGCCGTTTCCAGGAACAAACCGTCCGTGGCCCGCACGACGTTGGCTTTGTGAACGACGGTGACTTTCCTGCGCTTCTGTTTGCGCGCGAAGTCAAACGCGGCCCGCACAATTCTTTCCGAACCGCCGCGGGTGTTAATTTTGCAGGAGATGGCGTATTGCTCCGGCCCCAGTTTGGCAAACGGCGCGAAGGGTTTGGACAATTTGCCGAGCATCTCCGCCAACTCTTGCGGGACCGGCGAGAACTCTACTCCGGCGTAGAGGTCTTCGGTGTTCTCGCGGAAAACGACCAGGTCAATGCCCTCTTTGTAATTAAGGGGGTTGCCCGGATAGGCCTTGCAGGGCCGCAGGCAGATGTACAAATCGAACAACTGCCGCATCCGCACGATGGGCGAGCGATAGGCCACACCCTTGGACCGCAGCTCCGGCGCCAGTTCTTCGGCGGCCCTTTTGGCGGGTTTGGACGTGATCGCGCCGAACAAGGCCGCATCCACGTTCTTGAGCAGTTCAATCGTCCGGGGCGGAAACGCATCGCCTTCCCGGCGCCAAAACTCCCACCCGATGTCTCCGGCGATGTATTCCGCATCCAGTTCGATGCGGTCGAGGACGATTCTCGCCGCTTTGAGAACCTCAACCCCGATGCCGTCCCCCGGCAGCCATGCGATTTTATATTTCGGCATAATTCCAGGAACCTCGGCGGTCATCCCGCCGCGCTTGAGCATTACGATACCTTGCGTCGCGCCGCGGGCTTTGCTGAATTTGCCAATTCAACACCATTTTTTGGTGGTTCCCTGGATTTGGCCGAAGGCGAGGGCAAGAGGGGAGTCACAGGGTATGGTGGCAGTCGCAGGCGGGGGCGTGTCCGTCGGAGAAATGGGGACTCAGATACGGGATGCCAAGCGAGAGTCCGCGCACAATCAGCAGGACTCCGGCCACGGTCGCGCAAACCAGAACGACTCTTCTCAGACGCAACGGATTGGTCCAGCGAACCGCCCTTCCGGCGAGGCCAATCGAGAGCAGCATCGGCGCGGTTCCCAGGCCAAACGCCAGCATGGTGGCGACACCGCCCGTGACGCTTCCGGCGGCCGCGGCGGCCGCGCACGCGATATAGACCAACCCGCACGGCAACATTCCGTTCAAGCCGCCCAGCAGGATGGCGGCGCCGAGGGTGCGGTTGCGTAACAGCCGGCCAAATCTTGTCTTCGCCGCGGACACAACTTTCCCGGCAAGGCCGCCCCATTGCGCGCGAAATGAGGTGAGTGATGCCAGCAGGATCAGACATCCTGCGCCGATGGAAAGCCAGCGTTGGAACCCGGCAAAAACAATCGCGGCGCCAACCAAACCGGAAACGGCCCCCAGAAAACTATAAGTGACAAGGCGTCCGCCGTGGTAGGCGAAGTTGTGAAGGATGCCGGCCCGGCATGGCGCCGCGGAGTGGGCGGGGTTTTGCCGCCGCGCGGCGTTGACGGCAACAAGCAGCGGGCCGCACATCACAGCGCAGTGCAGGCTGCCGGCCAAGCCCAGGAAAAATGCCGCGAGGAGATTCATGAGGGCGCCGTCCGTTCGATCACGATCGGTTTTTCAAAGAAATACTCCTGGTCCGCTGCTTTCCATTGCACCCGCACCTTCCACAACCCGGCGCGCAAAGACCGCACACTGAGGCTCTGGCGTCCAGCCGGGTCCAGCCCCAGTTTCACGTTGGTGTCCAGGCCGGCGTCCGAAGGGCGATAGAAGGATACCGTGCCGGAAATGTCGCTATGTTTGACTGATGGAAGGCTGACGGTGACGAGGTCGCCGGCGCGGTCATAGTCGATGGCCGCCTCGGCCAGGACGGGCGCGGTGCGTTGCACGCGGTCGATCTGCTGCTGGAACCGGATTTCCTGGTCGTAGTAGTCGGCGCGCACCAGGTCCATTTTCTGGCGGCTGGCAAAGATGACGAAACCGACAATGTAGGCAGTGAACACAATGAAAAAGAGAACCAGACCGACCGGCCAGGGGTTCTGAATTTTTGGAAATAATCTCATAAATGGAGAGGCGGCGGCTCACTCGCGCGGCCCGATAAAGGTGGTGGGAATGGTTTGGAGCCGGCGCCCTTGCGCATAGACGCCGACCTCGATCTTTTTCGGGCCGTGCCGCAGCAAATCGGGGGCCAGCTCGATCAAGACGGACGTTTCGGCCAGTTGCTCGCCGGGCACGACCAGGTTCGGGTTGCCCATGATGGAAAGTTTGCCGGGGACGTCTTCGAGCCGGAGCTGGACGGGGACCGGCTGGGAAGTCTTATTGACAAGCTGGAGGGTGTAGAGGTTGATGAGGTTGCCGCCGGGCAATTGCTCAAACAGGGCGCCGGGCGCGCGCAGCAGGGTGGCCTCGACGTTGGGGCGGGTCAGGACGAGAAACAGGAACAGGCCCGTCAGGACGGAGAGGACCGCGGCGTAGCCGATCATGCGCGGAGTGACGCGGAACGGCTCGCCGCGTTCGATGCTGTTGAGCGACGCGTAACGAATCAGGCCGCGCGGACGGCCTATTTTGGCCATGACGCCGTCGCAGGCGTCGATGCAGGCCGTGCAGTGGACGCATTCCATCTGGTTGCCGTTGCGGATGTCGATGCCGGTGGGGCAGACGGAAACGCACAGGTTGCAATCGACGCAATCGCCGCGGCCGGCCTGGCGGCGCTGGGCGGGGGATTGGCGGCGGTCCAACGCCGCGCGCCGCTCGCCCCGCTTGTAATCGTAGGCGACGACGACCGTGTTTTCGTCAAGGACGGTCGATTGGAAGCGGCCATAAGGACAAATAAAGGTGCAGGCCTGTTCGCGGAAGCGGGCGAAGATCGCGTAAAAGACGCCGGTGAAGGCCAGCAGGTAGGCCAGCCCGGAAAGATGGCGGAGCGGATTGTCAGTTATAATGACGAGGAGCTGGTCAATGCCGATGATGTAGCCGAGCAGGAGATTGCTGATGACGAAGGAAAGACCGAAGAAAATGGCCTGCTTGGCCAGCTTCAGGCGGATTTTGCGGGCCGTCCACGGCGCGGCGGCCAGGGCGCGCTGGGCGCGGGAGTCGCCCTCGATCCCGTATTCGATGCGGCGGAAAACCATTTCCATGAAGAGGGTTTGCGGGCAGACCCAGCCGCACCAGATCCGCCCGTAAGCGGCGGTGAAGATCATGATGCCGGTGAAATAGAGCAGCAACGCGACGGCCAGGAGGGCCATGTCCTGCGGCCAAAAAATGCGGCCCAGAATGGAGAAGCGGCGGGCGACGACGTTGAGCATGAGCAACGGGTTGCCGTTGATCTTGAGAAACGGGCCGGCAAACAGCACGCCCAGCAGCAGCCAGCTCAGATAGGCGCGCCATTGATAGAACCGGCCCTGCGGTTTGCGGGCATAAATCCACCGACGCCGCCCCTGGTCATCCGAGGTGGACAAATGATCGCGAAAATCGTCCCTGCCCGGTTTGACCGCGGGCGGCTTCTCGCGGGGCTGCGGGGTGGCTGGCGGGCTGGCGTTCATCGGGCTTTACTCGTAGATATTGGGAGCCGCGGGCTGGGCCTGGTTTTCCGGCGGTTTGGGATTGGGCGGATGGGTGCCGCGCAAGGTGTAAATGTAACTGGCCACGGCGTGGATTTCGCCCGGCTTGAGAACGCCGCGCCAGGTCAACATGCCTTTGGCGGGCACGCCGTTGACAATCGTCCGCAGGTTGTCAACAAAATTTGAACCGTGTATCCAGTAGTCGTCGCAGAGGTTGGGACCGACCAGGCCCCCGCCGTCCTTGCGATGGCAGGGGGCGCAGTTATGCAGGAAAATGGCATGACCGTGGTCCAGAACGGCCGGGTCCTTGGAAGGCGCCAGCGTCGGCAGCGAGTCTTCAAAGGCTTTGAGAGCGGCGGTCTTGATGAGGTCGCCTTGCTTGCTTTCCCTGACATATTGGGCGGCCTGCAAATCTCCCAGGCGAAGGACGTGGTAATAGCCAAGGTAGCCCACCGCGAACACGATGCTGAGATTGAAAAGCCAGACCCACCAGCGGGGCAGGTTGTTGTTCAACTCGCGGATGCCATCGACCTCGTGGTCGAGCAGCAGCGGGTCTTTAAAGGGATCATAGGGGTCGCTCATAACGGAGGGGAGTTTGAGTTCTTGGCTTCGGATCGTTCGTCCTCCAGCGGAAGGGCGCTCATGGCTTTAAGAAACGGCTTCTTCAGGCAGAACGCCAAAACCATCGAGGCCGTAAATACCACAACGAAGAGGCAGATGGAGAAGATGCCGAAGGCTTCGATGCCGCCGAGTTTGTCAATCAATTGGTTCATAGGCTTTGGATTAGTTGCTCGCGCGCGGCCCGGTCGCGGCGTCCGCCACGGCTTTCGGGGCGGCTTTGATGTCGGTGCCGAGCCGCTGCAAATAGGCGATCACCGCGATGATCTCGCGGTCGGGCGGCGCTTTGACCTGTCCGGTTTTGAGATTGGCGACGACTTTGTTTGCCTGCTGATTCAACTCGTCGAGGGCCTTGCTTTCATATCCAGGCGGATACGGCACGCCGATGCGGCGCAAGGCGCCGATGCGCGCGGTCAGCGACGTGGTGTCGAGCTGTTGCGTCAGGAGCCACGGGTAGCGCGGCATGATCGAAACGGGCGAGGTGGAGCGGGGATCGTCCAGATGATTGTAATGCCAGGCGTCGGGATACTTGCCGCCGACGCGATGCAAATCCGGGCCGGTGCGTTTGGACCCCCAGAGAAAAGGATGGTCATAGACAAATTCGCCCGCCTTGGAGTATTCGCCGTAACGCTCCGTTTCAGAGCGGAAGGGACGGATCATTTGCGAATGACAGCCCACGCAGCCTTCCCGGATGTAAATGTCCCGGCCCAGAAGCTCCAGGGCCGTGTAAGGTTTGACGCTGGAAATGGTGGGAACGTTCTCCTTGACAACAATCATGGGGATGATTTCGATCATGCCGCCGATCAGAACCGCGATCAGCGCCAGGCCCGTCAGGAGAACGGGCTTGGACTCAAGCCAGCGATGGGTGAAGGCCGGTTCGCTCTGCCCGAGCGGTTGCGAGCGATAGGAGGCGGCCTGCACCTCCTCCTCCGGCACGAACCGGCCGGCCCGCGCCGTCCTCCACAAGTTATAGGCCATGAGCCAGACGCCCAAGATGTAGAGCGAACCGCCAACGGCGCGCAGCCGGTAGAATGGAATGATTTGCTGCACGGTTTCCAGGAAATTGGGATATTGCAGGAAGCCTTCCCCGGTGAATTGCTTCCACATCATCCCCGCGGTGATGCCGCTGACGTACATCGGGATGACGTAGAACATCATGCCGAGCAGCGCGATCCAGAAATGGTAGTTGGCCAGCTTGACGGACCAGAGTTTGGTGTTGTAGAGGCGCGGGAAAAGCCAATAGAGGACGCTGAACGTCAACAATCCGTTCCAGCCCAGCGCCCCGGTGTGAACGTGGGCGATGGTCCAGTCCGTGTAGTGCGAAAGCGAATTGACGGTTTTGATGGCCAGGGCCGGGCCTTCCAGGGTCGCCATGCCGTAGGCGGTGACGGCGGCGACCATGAATTTGAGGACGGGGTCCTGGCGGACTTTGTCCCACGCCCCGCGCAAGGTGAGCAGGCCGTTGAGCATCCCGCCCCACGAGGGCGCGATCAGCATGATGGAGAAGACCATGCCGAGGGATTGCGCCCAGTCCGGCAACGCCGTGTAAAGCAAATGATGCGGCCCGGCCCAAATGTAGATGAAGATCAACGCCCAAAAGTGAATGATCGAAAGCCGGTACGAAAAGATCGGGCGGTTGGCCGCCTTGGGCAGGTAGTAATACATCAGCCCCAGGTAGGGAGTGGTGAGGAAGAAGGCGACGGCGTTGTGGCCATACCACCACTGCACCAACGCGTCCTGAACGCCGGCGTAAATCGAGTAGCCTTTCCAAAAACTGACCGGGACTTCGAGGCCGTTGACGATGTGCAGCAGCGCCACCGTCAGGGCCGTGGCAATGTAGAACCAGATGGCGACGTAAATGTGCTTTTCGCGGCGCTTGAGGATCGTGCCGAGCAGGTTGACGGTGAACGCCACCCAGATCACCGCGATGGCTATCTTGATCGGCCATTCCAGCTCGGCGTATTCCTTGCTGGTGGTGATGCCCAGCGGCAGCGTCACGGCGGCGGCGACAATGATCGCGTTCCAACCCCAGAAGTTGAGCCAGCTTAACTTGTCGCTGAACATGCGCGCTTTGCAGAGCCGCTGCAGCGAGTAGTAGATGCCCGTAAACATGCCGTTGCCCACGAAGGCGAAGACCACGGCATTGGTGTGGACCGGGCGCAGACGGCCGAAGGTGACGAATTGGAAGTTCAGGTTCGCCGCCGGGAAGAAGAGTTGCACCGCGCACAGCAGCCCGGCGGTCATGCCGATAATGCCCCAGATGACGGTGGCGATGGCGAACGCGCGGACGATGCGGTTGTCGTATCTGAATGTTTCCACGGCGGCGGCGCGTTCGGGTTGCGGCCGGTGTTCCTGGTTGAACGCTTCTGCATTCATCATTCGTCTGCTTTCTCGTTTTTCTTGGTGTGGTTGTCATCCATGAGCGGCCGCAGGGCGGGCGTGCTGGTGTCTTCGTACTGTCCTGACCGCACGGCCCAGATAAACCCCAGGAGAAAAACAGCGGCGGTCACGATGCTCAACGGAATTAAAAGGAAAAGGACGATCATGGCCGGGTCTCTCCTTTGGGGATCGCCGCGCGATCGAGGCGGCCTCCGAGCCGCGCCGTCAGGCCGCAGGCAAAGGCGACGACCGTCACGGAACTGAGCGGCATGAGGATGGCGCAGATGACCGGGGACAACAGCCCGCGCGCCGCGATGCTGATGCCGGCGACGTTGTAAACGGCGGAAATCAAAAAACTCAGCCGCACCACCCGCGCCGAGGATTTGGCAAAGCGCAATACCTCTGGCAGGCGCGGCACCATGTCGGCCGACATAATGACATCACTCGCCGGCGAGAAGGCGCCAATGCTCTCGACGACCGCCACTCCCACGTCGCTTTGCCTGAGCGCGCCCGCGTCGTTCAGGCCGTCGCCGACCATCATGACCGTCCTGCCCGGAGCCTGCAACTGCCGGATGAATCTGAGCTTGTTCAACGGGCTTTGGTTGAAGTGCAGAGGGTCGGACTTGCCAAACAACCCGCCAAACCGCTCCCGCTCCTTCTCATTGTCGCCGCTGAGCAAGGCAAGGTCGTAATCCGCCGAAAGCCTGCGGATGACCTGGTCCGCCTGGGGCCGCAAGGCATTTGAGAGCGTGTAGCAACCCCGGTAATTCCCGTCGATGGCGACGTGAACAAGGCTGCCGGCCGTTGCCGGCGGCGCTTGAACCGTCACGTGGCGCGACTCCAGCCAGGCGGCCGAGCCAATGCAAAGGTCGCGGCCGGCGACGACTCCTTCAATGCCGCAGCCGGCCGTCTCGGAGAAAGATCGCACCGGCTGGGCCGGATGTTCCCCATCGATGGATTCGGCAATGCGCACCGCATGGGGATGAGTCGAATGTTGCGCCAGCGAGTGGATGCAGCTTTTTTCCTCGTCTCGAAGCGGCTCGCCCCAAAAAACAATTGCCCCCGCGCCGGAAGCGGTCAGCGTCCCGGTCTTGTCGAAGACCACCGTGTCCACCCGCGCCAGCGCCTCAATGACGGCGGGGTTCTTGAGGAAAACTTTCCGCCGCGCGAGGATTCGTTGCGCCGTGCCGAGGGTGAACGGCGCGGCCAGGGCCAGGGCGCACGGGCAAGCCACGATCAGCACCGAAACGAACGCGGCCAGGGCGCGGGTTGAATCCCGCCACCACCAGAAAAGAGCCGCGCCCGCCGCCACAGCCAGAACCATTTTCGTGAAGCGCCGGCTGTAACGGTTGGTCAGTGTGTCGAGCGAAGTCTTCTTTTCCTTGGACAAGGTTTCCTGGTTCCAGAGCGATGTCAGATAGCTTTGCGACACTTCCTTGACCGTCTCGACTTCAATGGCGCCGCCCATCTGTCTTCCGCCCGCGTAGATATGGTCGCCCGCTCTTTTCTCCACCGGCTCCGATTCGCCCGTGACAAAGCTGTAATCGATCGTCGCCGGGCCGGAAATCAGGCGCGCATCCGAAGGGATCAATTCACCATTGCGAATCACCAGCCGGTCTCCCACCCGCAACTGGGAGAGCGAAATGCGCTCCTCCTTCTGTCCGCTCTGGCGCAGGATGGATAACGGGAAGAATGACTTGTAGTCGCGCTCGAACGCCAGCCGGTCGTAGGTCTTTTGTTGAAACATCTTTCCGCACAGCAGAAAAAACAGCAGTCCGGCCAGCGAATCAAAGTAGCCTGGGCCGCGGCCCGTCAATACTTCTCCGGCGCTCCAGGCCGCCAGCGCGCCAATCCCCACCGCAATCGGCACCTCGATCGTGATGATCCGTTGCCGCCAGGCAAGCCAGGCCGCCCGCCAATAGTCCGCCCCGCTATAGACCAGGGCCGGCAACGCCAGCAAGAGGCTCATCCAGCCGAACAACTTCCTCAGTCCCGGCCCGCTGAACGCGTCCAGTCCGAGATAGGAGGAAATGCTCAACAACATGATGTTGCCGAAGGCAAACCCGGCCACCCCCAGTTGCAGCCAGAGCCGCCGCGACACCGGGTTGCGCGGGCGCTCTTCCGCGTCGGACAAGTTGAATTCAGGCCCGTAACCGAGCGAGGCCAGCAACGCGACCACTTCGCTCAGCTTGACCTTGGAGTTTTCAAACGTAATGAAAACTTCCTTGCGCGGAAAATTCACCCGCGAATAGCCGACGCCCGGTTTGAGCCGGAACAAATTCTCCAACAGCCAGACGCAGGCAATGCAATGCACCGAGGGGACCCGGAAGGTGGCACGCGTCACCCGGTCGTCCGCAAAATCCACCAAGCGCCGCCGCAGAGCCGGGTCATCCAGGTAACTGAACTCCTCCTCCTTCGGCACGGACTTGGCCCGCACGCCCGCCGCCTTGCCGAACCGGTAAAAATCGGCCAGCCCATTCTCGGTCAGCAGTTCGAATACGGTCAAACAGCCCTGGCAACAAAAGGACTTATGGTGGCTCGTGAAGACCGCGCCGCGCAAAGGCGTGCCGCAGTGGAAACATCCTGTTGCAAGGACATCCTCTTCAGCGACTTGCGGCGTGGCGTCGAGTCCCGCGCCAGGGTCATCAGCAATAGCAATGGCTGTCGTTGATCTCGGCATCGGCAATCGAGAGTAGCAGCGAACAGAGTCGATAAACCGGTTGAGCCAGGCTCACCCTTTTTTGCTGATTTCTGTGCCGAAATTGGCGGCCGGACAGACTTCGTTCTCTTTTTCACCTATGAATTCCCGCGCCAGTTTTTCGAGGAAGGCCAGCCACAGCGGATGCTCGTTCAAGCAAGGGACCAGGCGGAAATCCGCGCCGCCGGAGTCCAGAAAAGTCTGCCGGCCGCGCATCCCGATTTCTTCCAGCGTTTCCAGGCAGTCCGACACAAACGAGGGACAGATGACCACGAGCTTGCGCGTTCCGGCCTTGGCCAAACCTTCGAGGACATGGTCGGTATAGGGTTTAAGCCACGGCTCGCGCCCCAAACGGGATTGAAAGGCGATCGAATACTTTTGTTTTGGAATCGAGGCCATCCCCACAAAGGCTTCCGCCGTTCTAAAACACTGGGCGCGATAGCAGGTGTTCAGCGCCGGAGAGTTGACCGCGCAGCAATCCTGCGACATCAGGCAATGGCCGCCGGTCGGATCGGCCTTGCGCAAGTGTCTCTCGGGTATGCCGTGAAAACTGAACAGCAAATGGTCGTAGTCTTGTTTCAGAGACTCGGACGCCGCCGCCGTCATGGCCCGGATGTAGTCGGGATGATCGTAATAAGGCGGCGCCACCGTGAGCGAGATATGCGGCGCCACTTCCGCGATGACTTCCCGGACGCGCTCGACGGCCGTTCCATAGCTGGACATGGCGTAGTGCGGAAAAAGCGGGATGAGCAGCACTTCCTCGATGCCTTCGTCCCGCAACTTGCAAATGGCAACCGGGATGGACGGATTGCGATACCGCATGGCCAGCTCGACCCTCACTCCGGCGCGGTCTTGCAGCGCTTGCCGCACCTTCCGGCTGGTCACCACCAGGGGCGATCCTTCGGGCGTCCAGATCTTTTCGTATGCTTCAGCCGATTGCGCGGGGCGCTTGGGCAAAATGGTCAGATGCACGATGCACCAGCGCACCGGATAAGGCGCGTCGAGGACGCGGCCATCCATGAGGAATTCACCCAGATAGGTCCGCACATCTTCCACAGAGGGGGAATCGGGCGATCCCAGATTCACCAAAAGCACGGCTCGGGTGCTCATACGGTAACGGGGTGCTGCAGGCCGTTGCGGCGCGTTCGGTCCGAGACCAGAAACGTCTGAATTCTCCCCGCCACGCTGTGGCCCGAAACTATGGAATCGCCCAGGGACACGCCGTCGCGCGCGTGTCCGGCCACAAACAGGCCCGGCGCCTTCAATTCCATGTCGGCCATCAACGCGCGGACCTTTCCGAAACCCAGATTGTATTGCGGAATGGCCTGGCGATAGACGGCGACGTGCTGAAAGGTCGGCCGGCCCCGGACACCCAGTATTGTTCCCAGGTCCTTGACGGCGATCTCCGTCAACACGTTGGGCGGGTTCAGGGGCAGGAGCGGCTGCCGCGCGCCCCCGATGTAACAGGTGAGGGTCACTTCGCCTTCCGGCGCGCGCCTGGGAAAGAGGGACGAGGAGAAAAGCGCGCCCAGGATGTTAAACCGTTCCTTTTCCGGAATGAGCATGCCAAATCCATCCAGCGGATGCGCGACATCGGCGCGGCGAAACCCCAGCACGACCGAGGCCACGGGTGGATAATAGACTTCGGCTAACGACGAAACATTGAGCGCGGGAGCGGTCCTAATATCCAGGCAGGCGATTCTGTGGCTTGGCAGGGCGAGGAGAACCGCGCTGCACTCCGCCGGGCTGCCGCGGGCATAGGGTTCCATTTCGATGAACCAGCCCTTGTCCGCGCGCCGCAATGAGCGAACGGGCGCGGCGGTTTGAATGTCTCCCTCCAGGCGGGATTGCAGGGCGCCAATGAGCACCTGCAACCCGTCATCGAAGGAAAATTTCTTCGCGTTCTGTTTGGAAACCTCTCCGCTGCGTTTGCGCGCGCGCGCCCCCAGGATTTGCCCCAAAAAGAGTGACCGATAGCGTTGCTCCAGCGCGTGGAGTTTGGGAAAGGCCTGCGACACGGAAAGCTTCTGCGGGCTGCCGGCGTAAACCCCGGCCACCAAGGGATCGATGGCGTAATCGAGAAATTCCTGGCCCAGCCGCCGCTGGACGAATTGGGCGATGGATTCTTCCATGCCGGCCGGCGCCGGCCCGATGAACGGCTCGGCCAGGACGCGCAGCTTGGCCGAAAGCGAAAACAGGGGCGTCGTCAGAAAACCGGCCGCGGAAATTGGAATTTCCACCGGCTTTTTATCGCGCACCACGTAGCGCTTTTCCGCAGCCGGATTGGAATAGACCCGGCGCGATTCCAGACCCAACTCCCGCACCAGACTGGAAATGACAGGCGACGTCTCCAGGATGCTGTTGGGGCCGGATTCGGCCAGATACCCGCCGCGCCGCACGGTGCGGATGACGCCGCCGACGCGATCGTCCGCTTCAAACAACATCACGGGGAGGCCGCGCTGCTTGAGATAAAAGGCCGCCGTCAGCCCGGTTATGCCGCCTCCAATAATGGCAATCGGCTTCATACCGTCTTGGAAAAGCGTCGTTCCCTGGCCGCCGGAAGATACCGATCGAACCGCATGGCAATGTTGCGGATGAAAAGCCGGCCCACGTCGTTGACCACCAGGCCCTGCGCGTCGCGCCGCAACAGACCGTCCTTTTCCAGGTCCGTCATCGAATCCAGTTCGGCCTTGAAATAACGGGCAAAGTCAATGCCCAGGTCCTTTGAAAGCCCGGCGTAGTCCAGGCTCATGTCGCACATCAGCCGCATGATCGTCTGGCGGCGAATCTGGTCGTCGCTGCTCAAAATGTAGCCTTTGGCAAACGGCTCGCGCCCCGAATCCAAGGCCCCGTAGTAACCGGCCAAATCCTTGAGGTTCTGCCAATAGACCCCGTCGGCCTGCGAAATGGCCGACATGCCGAAAGCATGGATGTCCGCGCCGCCTTTGGTGCTGTAGCCCTGGAAATTCCGCTGCAATGTCTTCTGGCGCTGCGCCACCGCCAGCTCATCGGCGGGCCGGGCGAAGTGATCCATCCCGATGTAGGTGTAGCGGTCGTTTTGCGTCAGCTTCTCGATGACCAGTTTTAACAGGTTGAGCTTGGTTTCGGCGCTGGGCAGGGCCGCTTCCTGCTCCAGAATCTTTTGCGCCGGCTTCATCCACGGCACGTGCGCGTAACTGAACACCGCCAGCCGGTCCGGCCCCAGCTTGATGATTTCGTCCAGGGTCCGCTCAAAGGATTCGACCGTCTGGTAAGGCAAACCATAGATCAAATCCAGGTTGATGGATTGAAAGCCCTCCGCGCGCGCCCACTCGATGACCTCCTCGGTCTGCTCGCGCGGTTGAATCCGATGCACCGCTGCCTGCACCGTCGGGTTAAAATCCTGCACGCCTATCGATGCCCGATTGAACCCCGCCTCGCGCAAGGCGGCGATGTGATCGCGCGTCAACCGCCGCGGGTCAATCTCCACTCCCGCCTCCATCCCGGGCGCCAGATCGAAATGCCGGCGGATCGACTGCCCGAGCCAGCGAATTTCGCCGGGTGACAGAAACGTCGGCGTGCCGCCGCCCCAATGCAATTGCACCACTTTGCGCGCCGGGTTGAGCCGGGCGCTCATCTGCTTCATTTCCTTGTCCAGGTATTGAAGGTAGAGCGCGCCTTTCTCGCGCTGCGTCGTGATGACCGTGGTGCAGCCGCAATACCAGCAGAGCGACTCGCAAAAGGGGATGTGGAAATAGAGCGAGAGGCCGCGCCCGGACGACTGCGCCTGGGCGATCTTCGCCGCCACCTCCGGCCAGGTGACTTGATCGGTAAACTGCGGGGCGGGCGGATAGGAGGTGTAACGCGGCCCCGGCACGTTGTACTTTTGAACCAGTCCCAAATCGACGTTCAGTTTGCTCATACGAACTTTTGCACGGCGCAGGCCAGCGCTTCGAGATTCTCCATTCTGGCATCGGCCGGCACGCCGTGGCCGAGGTTGAAAATGAACCCGCGGCGCGACCGCATTTGTTCCAACAGGCGCGTGGCTTCCGCCGCGACGGCGCCCGGCTCTCCCGTGGCCAGCAACGCCGGGTCCAGATTCCCCTGGATGGCCGTGGCGGGCGGGATGTGCAAGGCCGCCTCGGCCAACGTGATTTCGTGGTCGATGCCGATCGCGCGCGCGCCCGTCCGGACGAGCGAGTTCCAGTCGCGCGTGCCCTTGGAATACACGATGACCGGCGCCCGCCCGCGCAGCCCGGAAACAATCGCCCGAATCCAGCGCCCGGATGCCGCTTCAAAATCTTCGCGCGGCAACAGCCCGCCCAGGCTGTCAAATATCTGGACCGCATCCACTCCGCAGGCGATTTGCATTCGGAGATATTCGATGGTCGCCTCGGTCAGCTTCCCGGCCAGGGCCTCATACGTAACGGGGTCGGAGCGAAAACACTGCAAGGCCCGCGCGTGCGGCGTGGCGCTGCCGCCATCGAGCATGAAGTTCGCCAGCGTCCAGGGCGAACCGGCGAAGCCCAGCAAGGCGGCGCGCCCCCGCAACTCCGCTTTGATCAGCTTCAGCGCCCGCGCCACGTAATCGAGCCGCTCGCCAAGGCCATCGACCTTGAGCCGCCGGATGCCGCCGCCGTCGCGCAGGACAAAATCCATTTCGACCCCGCCGCCTTCGCGGAAGCTATAGCCCTGGCCCATCGCTTCCGGCACAACCAGGATATCGCTGAAAAGAATGGCCGCGTCGAAATTGAACCGGCGCACCGGTTGCAGCGTCACTTCCGCGGCCAGCTCCGGGGTTTGGACCAGTTGGCGGAAGGAATACTTCTCTTTAAGGGCGCGGTACTCGGGAAGGCAGCGGCCGGCCTGGCGCATCAACCAGACAGGCGGACGGTCCACCGGCGAACAGCCCAGCGCATCCAGCATCCGTTGCCGGCGCGGGCGTTCGGCCGACGCCGGTTCCGAAGGCGCAACGCCACGCGCCGTCCGCTTTGTTTCATCTGTTAGCAAATCCCGCATGACAGAAAAATAGGATAAAGCGGCAAAGGAAGCTTCACCGCAATTGGCAAACCCTAGACATTTCTTGCGCAGAGAGCAAGAGTTTCTGACCAGCCCGCCCCGCTTTGAAGGGTTTTTGATGGATTCAGGGCAAACGCATCTGATTATCCAAGCGTGGAAAGGAAATGTTAATCCTGCCGCTTCCAAGTTTGACATTGTTGAATTCCCGTGCGATAAGCAAGTTGTGAAAGCTGCGAAGACCGTGGGGGAAAAGAAGACAGCAGGGACCCTCGCTGTGGAAAGGCATCGCCCTTTGATGAATAAGCTTTCCGACGCGGACCGCCGCCGGTTGCGCCGCCGCGCCGCCGAACTCTTGTATGGAAGCCAAACCGCCTCGGCTGGCCGGTGACACGAGCTTCTGACTCTGGTCCTGAATCCGTTCGACCTGACGCCGCCGGTCATTGCCACCCCGCGCGAGATCGTCCGCAAGTTTTTCCGATGGATATAGAGAAGAAGCTCGCCAAGATCGCGCCGAGGCGCGCACAATGCCGGAAGAATATGCGCGACACGATATGATTCGATGGTGGATCATTGCCTTCCTGGCCGGACTGGGCGGTTTGCGGGCGGCCCCTGCGTCCGATTCGGCGCCGGAGTTGTGGAACCTGGCCAAAGAGTCCGCGGACATTCACCGTTTCTCCACGCTCTTCACCGCGCAGGACGTTCGTGATTATTTGTCGGCGGAAACCAACCTTGCCGAAGCGATCCGGTGGTGCCAGGCGTCGGGCCTTACCAAGGTTTATCTGGAGGAATTCCGCGACGGTTACCAGGCTGATCGCGCAACTCTGGAGCGGGCGCGGGATCGTTTCCGGGCGGCGGGATTCCTGGTCTCGGGTTGCGTGACGACCACTCGCGTGGGCAAGCCCTCCGATCATTGGTCGAGCGTCATTTCCTGTTACACGGACCCCGCCACGCAAGACCATCTCCAGGCCGTCTTCGAGTACGCCGCCGGCCTGTTCGACGAGATTATGATTGACGACTTCTGGTTTACCGATTGCACGTGTTCGAATTGCGACGCGGCTCGCCGGACGCAGCTCGCCACCGTCGGCCCAAAAGCCTATCCCGTCAGCGGCGACACCTGGTCGGACTACCGGCGTGAGTTGATGCTGCGGTTGTCCCAGGACCGGGTGCTGGCTGCCGCCAAACGGGTCAACCCCAAGGCGCGGCTGATCATCAAGTATCCGCAATGGTACGACGACTTCCAGGAACGAGGCTATGACGTGGCGCGGGAAACCGCCGCCTTCGACCGCATCTGGGTGGGCACAGAAAGCCGCGACTACACCGACTCGCGCTGGGGCGGCACTGCGCAGTACGAAAGCTATTTTATCATGCGCTGGCTGGGCGGCATCGGCGGCGAAAAGTGCGGCGGCGGCTGGTACGACTGGCTGGGCACAACCGAACGCACTTATGTCGAACAAGCCCGGCAGACCGTGCTGGCGGGCGCGCGCGAATCCATGTTGTTCTGCTTCGGCGGGCTTCATCGTGAGACCGGCCCGGCGGATATCGCGGCGTTGCGCGCGAACCTTCCCGAATTGCTCGCCGTCGCGCGCGAAGTCCGGCGCCGCCAGCCGCTCGGCCTGGCCGCTTACAAGCCGCCCAACAGCAGTCCGCAGGAGGAATTGCGCGTCTTCGATTTTGCCGGCATGATCGGCCTGCCCCTCGTCCCGTGCCATGAATTTCCCGCCGATGCCCCGGCCGCCTTCCTTTCCGTTCACGCCCTGGCCGACACCAACCTGGCGGCGGAAGTGGGCGCTTTCATCCACACAGGGCGGCCGTTATTATTGACAGACGGCCTGGCCCGGCGGCTGGCGGACCGGGTCAACCTCACCGCAACCAACGTTTATGTGCTGGCCGTGAAAGCCCGGCCGGATTCCCTGCTCGCCCTGCCGCAAGCGCGCCTGGACGAACTTCGCGGGCCGCTGCTCAACGCCGTCCATGCCACCTTCCGCGCGCCCAACCGGGTCGCGCTCTATCTCTTCACCCAGGGCGGCTGGGTGGTGGAAAATTTCAACGATGCGCCCGTGCCAGTGGTGCTCAATGGCCGGCCGTTGGCCGTCGAGACGCGGGGTTGGCGCTCTTCCTGGCCATAGCGCGCCGCGAGGTCAGCGCGTCCACGGTTCGTTGCAGTATCTCTGCCGGCTTTCCTTCGGCGGAAACGCTCAGCAACAGGTCGCGCTGGCGGTAGTACTTGATGAGCGGCTCGGTGCTCCGGCGATAGGCCTCCATTCGGACGCGGATGGCTTCCGGACGATCATCCTCGCGTTGATAGAGCTTGCCCCCGCAGTGCGGGCAAGTATCCGGCGCTGGCAGTTTGTCGGTCACGTGAGCAACGCCCTTGCAACTGGCGCAAATCCGCCGCCCGGCCAGCCGCTCGACGATCTGATCGATGGGCAATTCGTAATTGATGACCGCGGTCAGGGGCAGATTCTCCGCTTTGAGCAACCGTTCCAGGGCCTCCGCCTGGGCCACCGTGCGCGGAAAGCCGTCGAGCAAAAACCCGCCGGTGCAGCGCAGGCAATAAACCCGTTCGGAAATCAGCGCCAGCACCGTTTCGTCCGGCACCAATTCGCCGCGCGCCATGTAACCGATCGCGCTCTCCATGGCGGGCGTCCGCTGGCCGGGCGGCAAAGTCTTGGCGGCGCGGAAAATGTCGCCGGTGGAAAGGTGGCACGCGTTGGACCACTGGTGCAGGAGGTCGGCTTGGGTTCCCTTGCCCACGCCGGGCGCGCCCAGCAAGACCAGGCGGCGGACTTCTTTTGGCGTGGCCGGCACGGTGGGGCACCTGGCCGTCCCGCCGATCAGCCACGCGGCCCGCTCGCCGACGCGGAATTGGGTGATGGGAATGGTGATGGACGAGGGAGCATTCTTTGTTTTCATAGAAACTGAAGTCGTGCTTTGCGTTTGCGTCGTTGATTCGTTTGCGGGCCGCGCGTCCAGCGCATGTTCCTCGGCATACCACTCCGGTGATACCCGGCCATCCACGCAGGCGCGGTTCAACGGATAGACATCCGGATCAAAAATGACGTGATAGAAATGCCAGACCACGATGGCCAGGCAAGCCAGAATTGCTTCGTAATAATGAATGGTCGTGGCCACATCGATCGACCAGCGCGGCAGCCAGTGGGTCGTGCCGAGCTTGAACCAGATCATCAAACCGGTCGCCCCCATGATAAGGGTTCCCCAAACCACCGCCCAATACTCCATTTTTTCCGCATAGCCAAACCGCCCGAACGCCGGCTTCTTCTTCGCCAATCCGGTCAGGTAGCAGGCGTTGGCCGCCACGTCGCGGGCATCTCTTGCGCTGGGCATCATGTCCTTAATCAGACTCCGGCCTTGTCGTGTGGCCAGAACGTAGCCGACATGATACGCCCCCGCCAGCAGCAACACAACCCCGGCGATGCGATGCCCCCAGCGCCGGATGCCTTCGTCGGACCCCAAAAGGCGCGCGATCCAGGAATCGGGGAATTTCAGCGCAAACCCGGTCAACGCCAGCACGATAAAGCTGAACGCCAACACGAAATGTTGCGCCCGCTGCGAAAAATCCATGCGCAACACGGTGCGCTCTTCGCGCCGGGCGCGCGCGGCGGCTTTGCGCCCGAACATCAGCGCGTTGTGCGCCGCCATCAGGCCGATCACCGTGAAAATCATCCCCAGGTAAATCTTGCGCACCCACCAATTGACGCGCTCCCCCAGGTTGTCGCCGGCTTCGGCCGCCGCGCTATCGACGTGGATTTTTCCCTGCGCGAACTTGGCGCTGGCGCCGGGATGGCATTGCCCGCACGTGGCCGCCAGATTGTCTTTGTAAATGGTCGAGCGCGGATCCGTCGAGGGCAGGATTTTATGCGCGCCGTGGCAACTGCCGCAATTGGCCGCCCGCGTCGAACCGTACTGCGCCGCCAGCCCGTGGTAACTGGCGAAAAACGTCTTCACCCGGTCGGCGGGCAGATTGTACTTGGTATTAAGCCGCTCCGAGGCGTGGCACTTGCTGCAAATCTCCTGCGAAATCGCCAGAGACGAACTGTTCTTGAGCGCCCGCGTTTTGTGTTCCGAATGGCAATCGCTGCAAGTGGGGGCGTCCCGCCGCCCGGCGGCCAGCGCCTGGCCGTGAACACTTTCGATCACGTCCCGCGACTCTTGTTCGTGACATTGGCCGCAGGTCCTGGCCAGGTTGGAAAAATACAGCGGCGAAGCGGGCGCGGCCGCGGAGAGGATTCCGTGCGTGCCGTGGCAATCGATGCACTGCGGCGCGGCATGGGCGCCGGTGTGGACGCGCGCAATGCGGGCGTTGCCGTGGACACCCGTTCCATACGAGAGCGCTTGTTCTTCATGGCAGCGCGAGCAGTTGACCGGCCGCGCCGCAATGTTGTCGTCCGGATGTTTGGCCGTCAGATCACTGTGGCAACTGGCGCAGGAAGTCTTCTGATGCGCCGAGCCGGCGACGACCCCGGCCTCCACGAACACGGACCGGACGACTCCAGCCGTGTTGGTCGAGGTCAACGTTTTGTCGCCATGACACTCCAGACAATCGCTGTTTTTGATCTCGGCGGCGGTCAAGGCCGTTGCGCCCAGAAGCCCTGCGGCCAGGGTTATCATCAAGCCAGTGCCCATGAATGAAGGGTGGCTCCGGGCGTGGCCCGCCGCTCATCATTGATTGGCCATTGTTTAGCAATTTTTGCGCGGACGATCATCTTCGTTTCCCCGTTTTTGGTGGTGTGTCCCAATCCTTGGCGGCTTTTTGGGAACCCATATTCGGGACGCGGTGCCCCGCGTCCACTGACATCTCAGCCGCCGGCGGAACTCGTTCCGCATCGAACGTCACCATTTGGTGGACAGAATAAACACATCGCCAAGGATTGGGACGTATCTTGCCAATTCGCCGCTGGTGGGGCAGATTGTCTTCCAGCAAAGTGCCGCGACGCGGATGACGACGAGCAAGCAATATGATTATTTGAACCGGTTGAGTTCGGTTTCCTCAACGCCGTCTAACTCCTTCGCCTACCAATACAACGCGGCCAACCAGCGGAACCTGGCCCGGTTGGCGGATGGAAGTTATTGGCGGTA
>JBEKYR010000037.1:0-53889 GCA_049510745.1 Verrucomicrobiota bacterium
GCCTGTACACATGGCGCCGTTCCACGGGACGCGCGCAAAAAATCCTGAGATTTCGCCTCCTCTCGGCCTAACCAGCCCGCTCATGCCGCTACAAGCACCTAACTTGCCGAACACAACTGATTGAAAATCGAAAATTGGTAATTGAACAAGTTTTGATCGCACCCACACCGCATGTTTGCCGCACGTTCTGCTTGGCATGGGCGGGCCTGTTCGCTTAGGTTAGGGGGGTGACAGCAATGCTGCGATTCGTGGGAATTTTAAACGCGGCCGTTTGGTGCGGCTCGGCCATTTTTCTCACCATCGCTTTGCCGGCGATTTTTTCCCCGGAACTGAAGAAAGCGTTCTCGGCGCCCGGCGTGGGCTTCGTCGCCCAGGCGGTGGTGGCGCGGTTCTTTATCCTGCAATACTGCTGCGGGACAATCGCGCTGGCGCATCTGGCGGCGCAATGGCTGTATGGGGGCCATCCTCCCTTGCGCTGGAATCTGAGGCTGGTCATCGCGCTGTTGTCGCTGGCGCTGGCGGGCGGATTGTGGGCGCAGCCGAAGATGCAGAACCTGCACCGGGAGAAGTATTTTGGGCGCACCGTCGCGCGGCAGGCGGAGGCGGCCCGCTCTTTTGCCCTCTGGCACGGAGTCTCGGAAGCGGTGAATGTTCTGGTCATTGGCGGGTTGGTCGTCTATCTTTGGCGCGTCAGTGCCCCCACGGAGCACGCGCGATTCGGTAATATAGGCAAAATCCGGGGTTGACAAAGGGTCGTTTGTGGAAAAAATTGAGATGGAAACTAACAGCGTCACAAACGGGCGCCACAGTGAAAAACAACAGTTATTATGATTTCAAATGAACGTCCTTCCCCGCATGGGTATCGGTCGTATAGCGCGGGACCGCCGAAACCGCCGGTCAACGAGGACACCCTAAAAACCGAGAAGATTCAGATCGAACGGAAGACCTTTATCTTCACGCTCAAGGAAAACCCTCGCGGCCGTTTTCTGCGCATCACTGAGGATGTCAATGGGCGCCGTGACAACGTCATTGTCCCTTCCACCGGCCTGGACGAATTCCTCAAAATTCTGGACGAAATGGTGAAAGCTTCCGCTGCGATTCCGTCCAAGAATCCGTAGGGGCAATCTCCCTTTGCGGGAAAGGGCCGTCTTTTCCCACCGGGGTCTTTAATCCGCGCCAGGGGCCGTCTTGAGCGGGGTCCGTCGCGCCCGCGTGGGCCGCAATCGCGGGGCGTCGCCCCAGAGGCTTTCCAGGTCGTACTTCTCCCGCATGTCGGCCCGCATGATATGGACGATGACGTCAAAGTAATCGAGCACCTGCCAGGCGGCCCGGCCGTCGCCATCGACCGCGCGCGGCCGCAAGTGATGGGCGGCGCGCAGTTGGTCGGTCACTTCGTTGGCAATGGCCCGCAGGTGCGGTTCGCTCGTGCCGGAGACGATCACAAAATAATCCGTCACGGAAGAAAGATGGCGCACGTCAAGGATGACGGCATGCTCGGCTTTTTTATTCTCCGCCAGCTTGCGGCACAGAAGCGCCAGTTTCTTGGAATCCATTACCGGAAGAAGTTAGCGCAACGGCGTCAAAGATAAAGCCGATTATTTCCGACCGCTTCCGCCACGGCGGCGGGCAGCAAGTGGGCGAAGGGCAGCCCCGCCTGAATCCGGCGGCGAACCTCCGAAGAGGACACCGCCAGCGGAAATCCGCTCAAAACCTGCCCGCGAAACGGCGCCGGCAATTCCGCCACCACCTCGCCCGGACGGGGGATGACCAGGAATTGCGCCAGACGCGCCAACTCCCCGGCCTCGCGCCAGAAAGGCAATTGCGCCGGCTGGTCGCCCCCAATGAGATAAAACAGTTCGGCTTCTGGAAATCTTTTGGCGTACGCCCGGACCGTGTCGATGCTGTAAGACACCCCGCCACGCCGGATTTCCTGGTCGTCGATCTCAGCGGCGGTGTCGCCGGCCAGCGCCAGGCGCAGCAACCGCAGCCGTTGCTCCGCGGGCGCGGGTTGGGCCGCCGGTTTGAAAGGCGATTGCGCGGCGGGAATGAAAAACACGCGCGTCAAGCCGGCTTCTTCTCGCGCCGCCTGGGCCGCCAGCATATGTCCCAAATGAACCGGGTCAAAGGACCCGCCAAAAAGACCAAGTTTCATGCAATGAAATTTATTTTCAGCAACATCGGTTTATCCCGTCAAAGCGTTTGCGCGCCACCTGCAAATAAGCCTGGGCGCGGCGCTGCCGCGGGCTGGACCGGTGCGCCGCGCACTCCGCCGCGCATTCGGCGCCGTGGCTCTTTTGCGCGCGCTCGATGGCCGCTTCACCGGATAATTCTTTAACCAGCATGAGCGCCAGCGTCAACAGACTCAAGCCTCCCAACCGTTTGGACTCGGCCACGGCGTACGCGGGCAGCCAGACGGGCGCCGTCTCGTTCAAACGCGGGAGTTTGCGCCGCGCCAGCAGCAGAAGCCACTCCCGCGCGCTCAACGCGACAATAGCCAGGATCATCAGCAGGAACCCGCCCGTGACCGCCGCGTCCAGCAGCGCGTTGAAACGCAGCGCGGCGGCGGTAGTCATCGCTTTTTCCGCCGCCGCCAAAGCCGCGGCGTCCCCGCCTTTTTGGGCCGCGGCCAGCGCGTTTTGCAGGGCGGGAAATTTCTCCGCCTGGGTCCGGGCGGCGGACAAAAACCCGATCTTCGGGTCCGGGTGATAAATCTTCTCGACACCGGCCGTCATTGTCACCGCCAGCAACCACAACAGCGGCGCCAGCGTGATCCACGCCAGGGCGGGACGGCCGCGCCGGGCGCCCGCCGCGTCCGCCGGCAAGTGCATTTTCAGGATCACGGTCGTGGCCAGGCAGAGGGCGATGGAGGCGAGCAATTGATTGGCAATGCCGAAGAGCGGCCAGAGGGAGTTGATGCCGCCCAGAGGGTCGCGCACTCCTTGAATTAAAAAACGGCCCCAGGCCGCCACGACGAGAAAACTGGCCAGCCAGACCGGGCCGGCCCGCCTGGTCCTGCCCAGCGGCGGCCACACTTGCCCCAGCAAATCCTGCAACAGATAGCGCCCCACCCGCGTGCCCGCGTCCAGCATCGTGAGAATGAACAACGCCTCAAACATGATGGCGAAGTGATACCAGAGGTCCATCCCGGCCCAGTTGAAGACACTGGAAAAAACCTTGGCCATGCCCACGGCCAGCGTCGGCGCGCCCCCCACGCGCCCGAAAAGGCTTTTTTCCCCGATCGACGCCGCCATCCGGTCCATCTGCCCGACGCTGGCGGGGAAGCCCAGCGCGGAAACTTTCGCCACCGTCTCGGCGGGCGCGCCCTTCATATTCATGCTGAAATAAACGCCCGGCTCCAACGTGCAGGCGGCGATCATCGCCATGATGGCGACGAGCGATTCCAGGCACATCGCGCCGTAGCCGATGGTGCGGGAGTAGCTTTCGCGGGTCAGTATCTTCGGGGTCGTGCCGCTGGCGATCAGCGAGTGAAATCCCGAAATCGCCCCGCAGGCAATGGTGATGAAGCAGAACGGAAATAATTTGCCCGAAAAAACGGGGCCGTCGCCGGTCGCGCCAAACGCGGTCAGGGCCGGCATGTGAAGCTTGGGCAAGACGACAAAGACGCCCGCCGCCAGAAGGAAAATCGTCCCCAGCTTCGCGAAAGTGCTCAGGTAATCGCGCGGCGCCGATAAAAGCCAGATGGGCAGAACGCTGGCGGTAAACCCATAGACCAAAATGCCCCACGCCAGCGGCTCGCTCCTGAAGGTGAATTTTCCGGCCAAGGCCGCGTGCCCATAGACAAAGCGCCCGCCCCACACCGCCAGCAGCAGCAAAACCACGCCGATGGCCGAAGCCTCGAAGACCTTTCCCACCCGCCAACCGCGCAGATAGGCGCCCAGGAAAAGCGCGATGGGAATGGTGGCGCCGACGGTGAAGACGCCCCACGGGCTTTCCGCCAGCGCGTTGACCACCACCAGCGCCAGCACCGCCAGCAAAATGACCAGGATGGACAGGATGGCCAGGAGCGCGATCCAGCCCGCCGTCGTATTCAATTCCTCCCGGACCATCTGGCCGAGCGATTTGCCGTCCCGCCGCACCGAGCAAAACAAAATGACAAAATCCTGCACCGCCCCGCCCAGCACCACCCCGAGCAAAATCCAGAGCGTGCCGGGCAGATAGCCGAACTGCGCCGCCAGCACCGGCCCGACCAGCGGGCCGGGGCCGGAAATGGCGGCGAAATGGTGCCCGAAGACGATCCATTTGTTGGTCTTGACAAAGTCCCGGCCGTCCTCATGCGCTTCGCAAGGCGTGGCGCGGCGGTCATCGAGCGCCAGCACCCGCGCGGCGATCCACTTGGAATAAAAGCGAAACCCGATGGCATAGGTACAGAGGGCGGCCAGCAGGATGCAGAGGGAATTGATCTCCTCGCCGCGCCGCAGCGCCAGGGTCAGGTAGGCCCAGGCGCCCAGCAGCGCGACCGCCAGCCAGGCGATGAGGGCGAACGCTTTCTTCACCCCGCCCATCATAAAGTCGGCGTGATTGAATTCAACATTCGTTTTTTCCTGATGTTTTTGCGCCAGTTCTCGGAAAGAATCGAGAAATTTCTATTGACAAATCAGGGGAAATTTCTATAACCGCTTCCACAATCAAAATTGATCCAAGCCCGTGACGGGTTTCGTCAGTGGCTTTTTTCGACCGCGCCGGGGTTTGGGGAAAGGTGAAAATGAAGTGGACGGATTTGTGGCGTGACGATGCCGCTCAAATGGATTTGCGACCGGCTACAGAGGGGGTCCTGGAAATCCGTCAATCGGAGACTCTACGAACACAGACAAACAAAATGTTGACATGCTAGGAACCCCTTTAAACTCCCTTATGACGAATGATCAGAGAACAAGAAAGCCATTTCTGCACGGGTTACGAGGGAAGACCAACAGGAAACTCATCAGCGTCGTTTTTATTTGTTTTGCGATTATGGTCTTATTAGTAAAGGTCGGAAGACTCGATTGGAGTTTGGAGATTGCCAAACATGTGCCGTCTGCGTGGAAGTATTTTCTAGGAATAGCGATGTTCTTTTTGGTCTGGTACGTTGATTGGAAAGTGAGTCGCCGTGTCCTTGATCACGCATTACCGCGACTTGGCCTGTTTCCTGTTATCGTACTCGGTTTCATCATGTTCGCGTTTGCCATAGTTAGCGCAGATCGCCGGAGCCTCTTTTTTACCATCACATTCATATCGATTGCCTATGGATATGTTTCATATCGCTTCTTGCTCTACAGGTTGAAGCGACAGGAAGAAAAGCGCATCTGATATTGGCAACTCTTTTCGACCTTCCATCGCCGGTCAGATGGCGCGATCCTGTTGCAAGCGCAGGGTTCGCCTGGGCAAAGCTCCGACGCGCAAGCCGGCACCAACCTGTGAAAGGCCAGAGGGTCAGTCCTAGGAAGTTGGTATTCTTGACGTTCGCAACCCTGCAGGCTGTTGCCGAGTATCGGGATTCGGGTCAAGCATGCAGGGAGAGTTTTTTGCGGCGCTCCCCCTCTCACGGAACGCATCCCGGTTTTTGGCAACCCTATTGGCAATGAGCGTTTATGGCTGGCCGCAGCCACGCCCGCAAGAATGACGAATGTCCAAGCTCGAATGGCGAAACAATGACGAAGCCCAAATGACGAAATTCAGGCGGGCCGACTTTTCGTCATTGAGTCATTTGCCCCGAAAGCATTCGGGGTTCGTCATTAAGATTTCGTCATTCGTCATTTTCCCCGGTGGATCGACCCCTTGCCCTTCGGCAACATCGACCAGCGTCCAAAAAGTGGGAGGCGCCCGACCAAACCCGCCGGTCACCTTCCGCCTTGCTCTGGCCCCGAAAGGGCTTAAGTTTTCTTCGACGCGCCCGATAACCTATTCGAGGGATTCATGCTGCTTGCTGAAATCCCCCCCGGCGGTTTAATCCGCCGGAGCAGGAGTTTTTTCGCGAAAATGACGGCCAAAGAAATAATTGCACAGTCGAAGGATTTGCCGATGGTGTCGGAAACCGCGCGCAAGCTGGTCACTCTGCTGACCAATCCCGAGGCGCACCGCGACGAGGTCGTCCAGACGCTGCGCTGCGACAACGTGCTCACGGCCAAGGTCCTGCGCGTCTGCAATTCGGCCCACACCGGTTTGAAGGAGCCTGTCGGGTCCATCGACCAAGCCGTCCTCCTATTGGGCGACAATACCATTTACCGCATGGTCTGCGCCCTCGGCTTTGGCGGGACGATGGGCTTTGGACAGCCGGGTTACTCCGTCGAGGCCAACGGCCTTTGGGGGCATTCCCTCAGCATCGGCCTGGGCGCCGAATACCTCACCGAAATCGAATCCTACGGCCAGTTCCCACCCTCGATGGCCTTCACCGCCGGCTTGCTGCACGACATCGGCAAGCTCATCTTGAATCAGGTTCTGACCCCGAAGACGCGCACGGAAATCCGCGACAAAATCGCCGCGGAATCTCTCTCGCGAGTCGCCGCCGAAAAAGCGGTGCTGGGGGTCGATCATGCCGAAGTGGGCGCCTGCCTGCTGCAAAAGTGGTCCTTCCCGGAAATCATCATCGAAGCGGTGGCCAACCATCATGCGCCGGTGGTCCGACCCGCCGTCCAGCTTTCGGCGGTGGTTTACCTCTCCAACTGCGCGGCCCATTTATCCGGCACGGCGCCGGGCTGGGACGCCTACGCCGTCCGTGCCAATCAAACCGCGGCCGAATTGCTGGAACTCGAGCCGGGGAAAGTCGAGCAGATGATCGCCGGTGTGCAAGGGGCCATGAAGGCCGCCAATCAATTCCTGCACGTCGCCTGACTTACTTCATGAGCAACATTTGCCGGGCGCGTTTGATGGAGCGGTTGAGTTGCCGCTGGTAATGGGCCGGCAGGCCGGTGTATTTGCGCGGCAGGATGCGGCCCTGATCGGTCACAAACTGCTTGAGCAGCGTCACGTTCTTGTAGTCCAACGCGTCGAAGGTGAAGTCAATTTTCGGCTTGGGCCGGGGGGTGCGGACTTCCATCGACCCTCCCTTGCCCCGGCCGCCGCGGGCGGCGGGCTTTTCGGGGTGTGTCTTGCGTGGCATAAAAATTATTTGATTTCACGATGCACCGTGCGGCGGCGCAGGGCGGGGTTGAATTTCTTGATCTCCAGTTTTTCCGTCTTGGTCTTTTTGTTGCGCGTGGTCGTATAGCGGGACGGCGATTTGCCTTCCTTGCGCGCCTCGGTGCATTCGATGGTGATGATTTCGCGGGGCATGTTATTCCTTTTCCTTGGCGGGCTTCTCCTCGACCTCTTCCTCTTCCTCCAGATCGCCGCCGCCGGTGGTATCGACGGTGCCCAACTGGCCCAGACGGCGCTGGCGCAAGGCGCCATCCCGTTCCAACTGGCTCTGCGCCTCGACCGTGAACCGGGTCCAGGGGATGGCGTCGAGCCGGGTGAGGGGAATGGGTTTGCCGGTCAATTCGCAAATCCCGTAGGTGTTCTTCTCGATGCGTTTGAGCGCCTCCTCGATTTCGTAAATGGCATCCTGGTCGGAGGAGAGCAGGCTCAGGGCGAAATCGCGGTCAAAATTGTCCGTGCCGGAGTCGGCCATGTGGAGGCTGTAATTGGTCATTTCCTCGGCCGATTCCTTGGCCAGGCCGCTCATTTGGTGGAGCAGCCGTTCGCGCAACTCCAGCAGGTGGCGGTAGTACTTGGCCCAGTGCGCCTTGATCTTGGCCTTGCCGTTGGCAGTGCTCTGCGCGGCCCTCTGGCCCAGGATGGACGCGGCCGTGGCGGGTCCGGCCTTTTTGGGACGGGACTGCGATGCGGCTTGCTTTTTCATTGGCTCGTTGCTCTTCGTCACAATAATAATTCAGTCGGGCCAACTCCTGCGAGTGGCCGCCCCTTGTTTTGCGGGGTGGGGGACAATAGCAAACAAACGGGAATATGCCACAACTTTTTTCAAAAAAAAGTTGCCCGCCTGACACCCCTCTCCCCTTACCCTTTCTCAATCGAGGCGTAGGCGTTGTGGCTGTGGATGCTTTCAAAATTCTCCGCCTCGACCTTGTACCAGGCCACGTCCGGGTGGGCGTTCAACCGTTCGGCCACGTTGCGCACCAGGTCTTCGACAAAGACCGGGTTTTCATAAGCGCGCTCGGTCACGGCCTTCTCATCCCGGCGCTTGAGCAAGGAATAGAGTTCCGAGCTGGCTGAACTTTCCGCCAGCGCGATCAAGTCCTCGATCCAAATCGCCTTGCGCGACCGCACCTGCACCGTGACCAGGCTGCGCTGGTTGTGCGCCCCGAACCGGCTGATCGCTTTGGAGCAGGGGCACAGGGTCGTGACCGCCACCTTGACCGTCAGCACAAAATCGATCTCCTTGCCCGTGGCCGTCGCGTCAAAACGCGCCACGTAATCCATCACGCTTTCCATGCCGGAGACCGGCGCCCTTTTCACGAGGAAAAACGGAAACTCGATCTCCAGATGCGCCGCGTGCGATTTGAGCTTGGCCTGCATGGCGTAGAGGATGTCCGTGATGTTTTCCACGTGGACGACGTTCCCGTGGGAATTGAGCACCTCAATGAACCGGCTCATGTGCGTGCCTTTGAATTCATGCGGCAAATCGACATACATCCCGATGGTGGCGACGGTGTTTTGCAGGGTCCGCTCCTTGTCGCGCACCTGGATGGGGAAACGCAGGCCGCGCACCCCCACCTTGTCGATCCGCAACTTGCGGTGATCCGGCTCGCTCTGCTTGTCGTGCATCACGTCCGGCGTCGGGGCGCTATTTGAGAGACAACTTTTCATGGCAACACATTATTCACTCTGGGCCGCAAAGATACCAGCCCCCCGCCCATTTGCCAACTCCCCGCTGGGCGCGGCCACTGACCTCGGGCGCATCCCGGTGTTGGCTTCCCGACTGTCAACGGGAGATCATGGCTCGCCGCAGCCAAGCCCGCAAGAATGACGAATGTCTAAGCTCTAATGACGAAACAATGACGAAGCCCAAATGACGAAATCCATACGGGCCGACTTTTCGTCATTGAGTCATTTGAGCATTATTTCGTCATTCGAGCTTCGTCATTAGTCATTTTCCCCGGTGGATCGACCCTTGCCCTCCAATAACGTCGATTAGTGTCCCAAAAGTGAGATGCGCTTCACCGCCTCTCAGGGCGCTTCCAGCGACAGAAGCGTGAAACCCTGGGTGGCTGTGGCGGCATCCAATCGCCGAAGATAGGACGCCAGGGCGTCCGGTTCCACCACGTCGCTCAACGAGCGGTACTCGTACTCCAGGATCAGTTTGTTCTCGACAAGATCGGAGGCGCGGCGAAAGAAAAAGTCCCGGTGCTCGATCGTTTCGCTGCCGGTCTTGATGGGCAGGGCGGTGGTCAGGACGGCTTCGGCGCGGAATAGCTGGTGGACCGGGTAGCGCATCGCCCAGGGCATGGCGCGGGCGGATTCCGGCGGCCGCTCCATCGCGCCATCCACGTTGACCCCGTAGAGGCGGCAGTGGTAGTCGGCTTCATTGGGCGGGCGGCTCCACAGGCCTTCGATGCTGTAAAACTCCGTGATTTCAATCCGGTTTTGTTGCGGGTCATCGCGCAGCAGCGTCGGGCCGGCCCGGTGGATTTGAGGATAATACTTGGCGTAGGTGCTGAGGTTCTCCAGGTCGATGTCCTCCCGCGGCGTGGTGGCGTAGTGTTGACGCAGACGGTCGGCATCGGCTCCCCCGGCCACCGTCGTGATTTTCAAACCGGCTTCGCCATGCAGGCTGCCGAGGGCGAAATAGGCCGACACGGTTGTTTTCGGCTGGATGGGGCAGGGCGGGATCGGGGTCAGCGCGGCAATGCCGGGCCGGACTCCCAGCCCCAAGCCGTAGAGCGGCCAGGATCGCACCGCCAGCGAACCCCGTTGGTAGGCAACGGTCGCGTCCAGCCAGAAGGTTTGGCCCTCCAGGGTGACGGCGGCGATGGCGTGATCAAACAGGATGGGCGAGGGATGAAAATCGGCCAGGGCGTTTTGCCAGCGCGTGCTGACCAAAACCGGAACGGCTTCCACCTTCAACGCCCGCAACAGCGCGACCAGCAGCAGGGTCTTCTCCTTGTCATCGCCGAAACGGCGGGCCGCCACGCTGGAAGGCGCAGCCGGCTCATAACCGGAATTGCCGTCGGCGGAATTGACGTTGCCGACCTCCTCCTGCACAAAGCGCAACGCCGCCAGGACCCGCTCCTGCGGCCCGGCCAACAGCTTCCACTCACGGATTTTGTTCGTCACTTCGGACGAGAGCGCGTTGGTGGTGGGCAACCAGCGCAGCGCCCACTGGCTGACATCCGCCCACGTTTGGAACTCGCTCAATTGCACCCAGGGATACGGCTGGTACCAGGACGGCGTCCCGCTTTCCAGGCGCAAACCCGGCACGTTCCGCAGGTCCCAGGTGAACTCGACCAGATTGCTCTTGAGAAGAGTCGTCGGGCGGAGCGCGGCACCGTGGTTCTGCACGTAAAGCTTCCGCGAAGACGGCCACAGCACCTTGGTGACCAACCGTTCCACCGGCTCCGGCAACTGCGCCGGGGCCATTCCGACGAACTTCCCCTCCAGCGTCGGGTTGCTGCCCTCGATGGAATAGGCATAGTCCAGGATGTCGCCGGCGCGCACGTCCTCCAGCGTAAGCACGGCGGTTCGATCGGTGCCAAAAAGAAAGCCGCCGGCGTCCGGCGCCCGCCGGACGAAGCGCAGGTTGGATGGGTTCAGGCGGTTCAAGGCGTTGGTGCCGCGCCAGAGGCGCACCCAATGGAGCGCCAGCACTTGGCAGCCCGGATCGTAGCTGATCGTGATTTGCGGCGGGTTCATCCCGAGGGCGGGGGCCGGCGCCTGGCGCACCTCGTGGCGGAACTGTTCGTCTGTCTGGGCGTTGCATTGCTGTTCGACCAGCAGCCAGCGCCAGTCTGCCGGCGCGGCCGCCGACGCCAGGGCCGAACGCTTGTCAAAGGAAAGCGGGTGGACCCATTTTGAGGGCGGGGTCACGGCCGGATGGACCTCCTGCCCAAAACACGAAATTCCCGCCAGGCACAAACATGCCCGAGCCGCCCCCCGGAGCGCCTTTTGAAAACGAGCCGGAATTCTCAGCGGAACCTTGTCAGCGCCTTTATGTAAAAACATCGTCTGCCTGTCCTCTTTTCCGTTAATCTACCGCATCCCGTCAAAATGGAAAGAGGGCGATGCAATTGCTTTGCAATTGCTTTGACGTCGGCGAAACTTTCTATATCCTGCCTTGTTTCAAACTGTGGAACACTGAATCATGGCGATTGTTTCTATTAAAACGCTGCTGGAGCGGCACCACCTTGCCACCCCGCGGCAATTCGAGGACTGGAACAAGGCCTGGCGTGTCGCCGTCGAAGGCGGTTCGCAGGATTCGCTGCTCTCGTTTATCGCCCGCGAAAGAGGCTCGACCGAGGAGGCTTTCCTGCAGGACCTGGCCAAGGCGCTGGGCTGGCCTTTTGTCGATGTGGCCAAAACGGATGTCCCGGCGGAGGCCCGCAAAAGAATCTCGACCAAGGTCGCCTTCCAGTACACCGTCCTGCCCACCCAATTCGACAACGGCCAGCTCCAGGTGGCGGTCAGCAACCCCTTCGACACCGCCATGCTCAGCGCCGTGCAGTTCGACGCGCGCGTGCCGGTCAACTTCGCCCTGACCACGCGGGCCGAAATCGAGAAGTGCCTCAAAAAGTTCTACGGCGTCGGCGCCGAGACCCTGGACGAAATCTCCAAGGACGACGAACCGCTGGAATTGCTGGCGGAGGACAAGGAGATCACCGAAGGCGACCAGGAGGCGAGCGTCATCAAGTTTGTCAATCAGATTATTTGGGAGGCCTTCAAGGACCGGGCGACCGACATCCACTTCGAGCCGGCCGAGGATGAGCTGCGCATCCGTTACCGCATTGACGGCATCCTCCATCAAACCCCCATGCCGCCGCAGTTGAAGCGTTACCAGGCTTCCTTGATCTCCCGCATCAAGGTCATGTCCGGCATGAATATCGCCGAAAAACGCCTCCCGCAGGACGGCCGCATCAACGTGCGCATCAAGGGGGAGGAAATCGACATTCGCGTCTCCACCGTGCCGACCGTCTATGGGGAGAGCGTGTCGCTACGCCTGCTGACGCGCGGGAAGATTTTTCTGAGCCTGGACAAGCTGGGCTTTGCCCCGGAGGAGGACGCGCGCATTCGGGAGATCATTGTCAAGCCGCACGGCATCCTGCTGGTGACCGGGCCGACCGGCTCGGGCAAATCGACCTCGCTTTACGCCTTTCTCAGCACGATCAACTCGATCACCAAGCGCATCATCACCATCGAGGAGCCGGTCGAGTACGAGCTCAAGGGGATCAACCAGATCGCGGTGCGGTCGGACATCGGTTTGACCTTCGCCATGGGCCTGCGGCACATTTTGCGGCAGGACCCCAACGTCATCATGGTGGGGGAAATCCGGGACCTGGAGACGGCGGAAATCGCCATCCGCGCCGCCCTGACGGGGCACTTGGTTTTTAGCACGCTGCACACCAATGACGCCCCCAGCGCCTTTACGCGGCTCATCGACATGGGCATCGAGCCGTTTCTGGTCGCCTCCTCGGTCGAGGCGGTGCTGGCCCAACGGTTGGTGCGCACCATCTGTCCCAAATGCATGGCCGAACAGAAGGTCGAGCCGGCCTATTTGCGGCGCGTCGGTTTTCCCGAAGAGGAGATCGAGACGGCCCGGTTTTGGAAAGGAGCCGGCTGCGAGGAGTGCCGCCAATTCGGTTACCAGGGCCGGATGGGAATCTACGAGCTGCTCTTCGTGGATGAAGACCTGCGCTCGCTCATCCTCACCCGCGCCGCCGCCTCGACCATTGCCCAAAAAGCGATGGAACACGGCATGCGCACCTTGCGCAACGATGGCTGGAAGAAGGTCAAGCTGGGCCGCACCACCATCGAGGAGGTTATTCGCGTCACCCAAATGGAAGAACACATGATCGCGCTGGTGGATGACTCCAAAAAATCCACCCGGCCGAAAGGTCCCTGATGGCCCGCTGGCACACCGCAAACGTTCTTCAAACCACCGCCGGCGGACGGCGTCTCTGGCACCTTTCGGCCAACAGCGACGGATTCGCCGTCGAAAGTGAAAAGGCGCTCTTGCTTGGCGAACGCGTTCCGGCGGGCATCGCGGCCAAGGACTGGCAGACCCTTTTTCGCCGCAAGCTTAATCTGGCCTGGCTGCCGGCCAACAAGGTCTTTTTACGCACCGTGCAACTTCCCGCCAGCGAGCCGGCGGAAATCGTTCAAATGGTCGAGCTGCAACTGGAAAAGCTTTCTCCGATGCCCGTCACTCAAATCGTGTGGAGTGTTTATTTGCTGCCGCGCCCGGCGGACAAACCGGACGCCCTGCAAACGGTCATTGTCATGATCGCCGGCCGCAGCGCGGTGGAGGAATTTTTGGGACAATTGGAGGGGGAAGGCTACCTGGCCGACCGCCTGGAAGCCCCCGGACTGGACCAACTCCTGGCCGCCGACATCCGTGAAGACGGCGTCTGGATTTTCCCCGGCTCGGAGGATGAACCGGTCCTGGTCGCCTGGTGGTGTGGCGGCACGGCGCAGAATTTGACCATGGTTTCCCTGCCCGCCGGCCCCGAACGCGGCCCGCGGCTCAAAACTCAGATCGAGCAGATGGCCTGGGCCGGCGAATTGGAAGGCTGGTTGAGTGCTCCCCCGAAAATTCATCTGGTTGCCGGCCCCGCCGAAGCCAGGTTTTGGGAGCCGGTCTTCAAGGAGGCGGGCGAGGAGATCGCCGTCGTCGCCCCCCTGCCGACCCCGAAGTTGGCGGCTTTAAGCGCCCGGCGTTGCGCCGGCGACGCCACGGGCGTGAGCCTCCTGCCGCAGGAATTCGCCAGCCGCTACCGCCAGCAATTCGTCGATGGCCTCTGGATGCGCGGCTTGATGGCCGTCTTAAGCGCCTACGTCATTGGCGTGCTCATCTATTTCGGGGCGCTTTACGTTTTGAAGCTCAATTACACCCGCGTCAAACAGGAGATGGACAGCCGCAGCGGAAGTTATACCAATGCGCTCAAGGACGCCGCGCAGGTTCAGATCCTCAAGGTCCGGCAGGAACTCAAATACAAGGCCCTGGATTGCTGGAAGGCGCTCGCCGAAAACCTGCCCGACGGCACCACCATCGATGGCATCTACTTCCGGCGCGGAAGCTTTGAATTGCACGGCACCGCCGACGACACCGCCGCCGTCCTTACTTTCAACCAGGCGATGCGTGATGTTCTCAATCCCAACCGGGACGGCCAGCCGTTGTTCTCCGAGGTTTCCCAGCCGACCATGCAAAGCCGCGGCGCCAACACCACGGAATGGAGGTTCAACTGCACGATGAAAGAGGAGGCTGATGAATAGCTTCCTGGAACAACTCAATTTGACGCCCCAGGAACGGCGCATCGTGGTGGCAATCGGCCTGGTCGTCATTATCGTGCTCAATCTGTTGTTCGTCTGGCCGCATTTTGGCGAATGGGGACGCACCCAGAAACAGCTCGCCCAAATGTACCGCACCATCGAAACCTTCAACCGGGAAATCGCGGCGGATACCAACCCGACCAACGGAATCAAAAAGGAACTGGCAAAACTGGAGCGCCAGGAGGGGGCCGCCCGCATGGACGTGCAAGTCCAATTGCAGGAAACCATCAGGGCTTTGGCCCTCAAAAACGGGGTCACTGTCAATAATTATGTTCCGGTCGGCTCCAGAAACCCGCAAACCAACGAGTTCTTTGAGGAGCAATCCCAGCAAATCACCATCGAAAGCCAGGAACCCCAGTTGGTCGCTTTCCTTTACCAAATCGGCAACGATCCTTCCATGATTCGCGTCAGCGAACTGGAACTCTCCCCGGCCGATCAAAACCGCTACAAATTCCGCGGCAGAATCACTCTGACGGCCAATTTCGCCAAAAAACCTCCGGCGTCCGCTGCCGCCGCCAAAGCCGCCAAGCCCGGGGCGCCCGCCGCAAAGCAGCCGGCAGGCCCCAAACAGCCTCCCGCGGCCAAGCCGCCCGTCGGACCCAAGCCCGGCGGTCCGCCTGTTCCGGGCCAGCGGCCCGGCTCCAATCCAAAAACAATCCCCAGCCCGATGGCTCCGCCCGGCCAAAACCCCATCCGGAAAAATTTATGAACGCAAAACGCTTCATGCCGTTGTCTCTTCTCCTGGCTCTGGTGACAGTGCTCGGCGCCCAACCAGTTCCCCCGGCGCCGGGCAGCGGCCAGCCTGCCCAACTGCCCATTCCCCCGCGTCCCATCGTCCAGGCGGCGCCCCGGGCGGCCGGCACCAACCGCCCACCGGCCATGCCCGCCATCCCCGGCCTGCCGGCGCTCCCGGTCCCAGCGGTCACTCCCCCGGCGCCGACAACTGTGCCGCCACCGACGGCGGCCGCCCTGCCGCCCGCCGCCCCGAATGCCAATCCCGCCCGGCCGACGGTGGAGCCAGCCGACATCAGTTATAATTTTCCAGCCATTCCGGTGGATCAATTGCTGGATATTTACGCCGGTTTGGTCGGACGAACCCTCCTGCGGGCCAGCACCGGCGCCTCGGCCATCCCAGCCAACGCCACCATCGCCCTGAAAACCGAAAGCCCCTTGACCCGCTCGGAGGCGATTGAAGCGCTCGAAACGATCCTGGGCATGAACGGCATCACCATTGTCCCCATCGGCGACAAATTCGCCAAGGTCGTCACAGAAGCGGCCGCCTCCAAGGCGGGCGGCGTCATTTCCTCCAACTTCGCCCTGCCTGAAGCCGGCAAGTTCGTCACCCAAATCCTCCAGGCCCGCTACGCCGCCGTGCAGGACCTGGTCGAAGTGCTCAAGCCCTTTTCCCGGATGGACAACAGCATCATCGCCCTGCCCAGCACCCAGACGCTCATTCTGCGCGACTACGCAGAAAACGTGGCGCGCATGATGGAGATGGTCAAGAGAATCGACGTGCTGACCCCGCTCATCGTCAAGCCGCAGGTGATCCCGATCAAGTACGCCTTGGCCAGCGACATCTCCACCGCGCTGGGCGCGCTCGGGGCCAGCGGCGGCGCCTCGGTCGGAAAGAGCAGCTCCGGCGCCAGTTTCAGCTCCTCGCGCGGCACCAGCACCACCGGCATTGGCGGCAGCGGCATCGGCGGCGCCGGTGGCTATCCCGGACAGCCCGCCACCTCCAGCCCCCTGGGCTCCGCCGCGACCAGCGCCCGCAGCTCCTTCCAAAGCAATCTCCAGCGGATCGTCTCCAACGCCGCCAGCGCCGGCCAATTCCAGTTGTTCGGCCAGACCAAGATCATCGCCGACGAACGCACCAATTCCCTGCTCGTCTTCGCCAATGACGACGACATGAAAATGATCAAGGACATCATCGACAAGCTCGACGTCGTCCTGGCCCAGGTCTTGATCGACACGATCATCATGGAAGTCAACTTGACAGGAACACAGTCCCAGGGCGTCAGTTACATCCAGCCGCAGCAGAACGTCGGCAAGTTCAGCGGCATCGGTGGCGTCAACAATTTAACCACCGCCGCCAGCGGCTTTCTGACCGGCGGCTCGACCAACAGCGGCAGCTCCGTTTCTCCCGGCAACTCGACCCTGGCCAATCTTCCCGGCGGATTCAGTTACTTCGCCAAATGGGGCAACGACCTCAACGTCGTCCTCGAGGCGGTCGCCGGCGACAGCCGGGTGACGGTTCTTTCCCGCCCGCGCATCCAAACCTCCCACGCCGTCCCGGCCGATCTCTTCATCGGCGAGACTGTCCCCTATATCACCGGCACCTACAATTACGGCTATTCCACCGGACCGAGCGCCAATTACTCGCAATTGGAGGTCGGCATCCATCTTCAGGTCTTGCCCCTCATCAATCCCGACGGCTTGGTGGTCATGGATATCCAGGCCGATGTCGAACAAATTGAAAGCTACACCCAAATCTCCGGCAACGCCGTCCCCACCACCTCCAAGCGCCAGGCGGGCGCCAAGGTCGCCGTGCGAGACGGCGAAACCATTATCCTGGGCGGTTTCATTGGCGACAACCGCAGCAAATCCGATTCCGGCGTTCCCTATTTGAAAGACATCCCCCTCCTGGGCCATTTGTTCAAAAGCTCTTCCATCAATAACCAACGCACCGAACTGATCATGCTCATGCGGCCCACCGTCCTGCCGACCCCCGCCGTCGCTGCCCTGGTCGCCACCGCCGAGCGCAACAAGCTCTCCGGCGTCAAACAGGCCGAGCGCGATATCCGCCGGGAAGAAAGCGAGCGCAATGCCGTCATTGAGGCCGAAATGGCTAGCGATGCCGCCAAACGAGCCAAGAAAGACGCGCAGAAGAAAGCCTCCTCCGACGTGCCCGGCAATGGCCAGCCCATCATCGAGTACGATTACCTCAAGCAGCATTCGCAGGAGCGGAATGCCGCGCCCGATTCCGGCCACGGCTCGACCAACGCCCCGCCCTCCAACTGAGCCGGCTCGCTCCGCTGGGACTCGCGGCCGCCTCTTGCGCCGGCCCTGCCGCGCCCTTGGGACACCCGGAACTTGCGGTGTTGCAAAAATCCGCCGGCAGCGGTTACATTGCCTGTCAGAACTTGCGCTCTGCGCGATGAAGAGAAGCATTTATGTAGTTGATGACCAGGCGGGCGTGCTCGAAACCGCGGTCTTGATCCTTCGTTGCATCGATCCGGAATGGGTCGTTGAGGGGTTCAAGGACCCTTTGGCGGCCCTGGCGGCCGTCAAGGCCAGGGCGCCCGATCTCATCCTCTCCGATCAGCTCATGCCGGGCATGCAGGGCAGCCAACTGCTCGAAGAGGTCCGATCCGTTTCCCCGCTCACCATCCGCGTCATCATGTCCGGCTACGTGGCGCTCAACAAGTTGACTCTCATCACCTCGGCCCACCAATACCTGGCCAAACCCTTTGACAGCGCCAAACTTCGCAACTTGGTCCAGCGCGGCTTCGCTGCCCGCGATCGAATCGCGGACAACGGTTTGCAAACCGTTGTCGCCGCCCTTCGCTCCATTCCCTCGCTCCCGCAGGTCCACCAGTCGCTCCTGGCCGAGTTGGAGGACCACCACCACGCCAGCGCCTCCATTGGCCGCCTGATCGCCGCCGACGCCGGCCTTTCCGTCAAGGTCCTGCAACTGGCCAATTCCCCGCTCTTCGGACAAGGCTATCTCATCACCAACCCGCTGGACGCGGTGCTCTGCCTGGGCACGGACCTCATTGCCGCGCTGGTCTTCTCGCAAAGCCTCTTCCGCCACTACGAAACTCTCTCGCATCCGGAACTCGACGTGGCCCGCCTCTGGAACCACTCCTGGGCCACGGCCTATCTGGCGCAACACATCGGCCGGGAAAAACAACTCTCCCGCAAGGCGGCCGAGGAAGCTTTTCTGGCGGGCTTGCTGCACGAGAGCGGGCGATTAATTCTTATTGATAACTTCCCGGGCCGCTTCGAGGCGGCCTGCGAGGCCGCGCGTCAATCAAAATCTCCCCTGGCCCCACGCCTGCGGGAGGTCTTCCAGGCCGGCGTCCCCCGGATCACCGCCTACCTTCTGGAACTGTGGGGCATGCCCGTCAGCGTCATCGAAGCCATCGCCGCCCAGGAACAGCCGGAAGGCCCGCCGCCGGGCGCTTTCTCCATCGCCGCCGCCCTCTTCCTCGCCGACCGGATTGCCTCCGCCAATTCTCCACCCGATGACTTTGCCGTCGAAGATTGGAACCGCGACTACCTCCAGGCCATCGGCTGCGCGGACGACGTGCCTGTCTGGGAAAAGCTCCCCCTGGAACAGTCCCCCGGCCCCGTCAAGTAACGCCCTTGCTTCTTCAATTGCTCCTGCCTCTGCGCCCAACCGTGGAATCCGCCCTGGCAGGGCGGGCGAGCGGGCGAGGTCATTCACCGATCCTCCTTTTCTTTTACGGCGTTGTGCCTTAAATTGGCGGGATGCACTGATTGCAGAATTCAAAGACATGGCCAAGGACACCATCAGAATCGGCGGCGCGCGGCAGCATAATCTGAAGAACCTCAGCCTCTCGATCCCGCGGGACAAATTGGTGGTCATCACCGGGTTGAGCGGCTCGGGCAAGTCGTCGCTGGCCTTCGACACGATTTACGCCGAGGGCCAGCGCAAATATGTCGAGTCCCTCTCGGCCTACGCCCGGCAGTTCCTCGATCAAATGGAGAAGCCGGAAGTCGATTATATCGAGGGGCTTTCCCCGGCGGTCGCCATCGAGCAGCGCGGAGCGGGGGCCAACCCGCGCTCCATCATTGCCACCACCACGGAAATTTACGATTACCTCCGCCTCCTCTTCGCCAACGTCGGCCAGCCCCATTGCCCGGTCAGCGGCCAGCCCATTTCCCGCCAGACGACCAGCGACATCGTGGATAAAATCCTGGCGCTCCCGCTCAAAACGCGCGTCATGCTCCTGGCCCCGGTCGTCGTCCAGCAGAAGGGGGAGTTTCGCGATGTCATCGAGCGCCTGGCGCGGGAAGGTTTTGTCCGCGCCCGCGTCGATGGCGGGTTGGTGGAGTTGAGCAGCAACGTGCGCATCAGACTGGAGGCCAAACAGCGCCACACGATCGAAGCCGTCGTGGATCGGCTGGTGATTGATGAGAAAATTCGCGTGCGCCTGGGCGACTCGGTCGAGACCGCCTTGAAGTGGGGAGACGGACGGCTCCTGGCGTTGTCGCAACCCGGCGAGAGCGCAGGCGTGGCGGGCGGGGTGTGGACCGAAACGCTCCATTCCAACCGGAATTACAGTCCGGCCACCGGCCAGAGCTATGATCCGCCGACGGCCAAGCATTTTTCGTTCAACTCGCCGCTGGGGGCGTGTCCGGTGTGCCACGGATTGGGGCAGAAGCTGGTTTTCGACGAGCATTTGATCGTGCCGGACGCGGAAAAATCGTTGGAAAAGGGAGCGGTTCTGCCCTGGCGCCGCGGGGCCAAGCGGATGCTGGTCTATTACAAGGCGCTGCTGCGCGGGATGGCGGCGCATTACGGGCAAAATTTTGAGACACCGTGGAAGGATTTGCCCGGCGACTTCAGACAGAAGCTGCTGCTGGGCACGGGGGGAGAAGAGATCGAGTTCACATTCTGGCGGGCCGGCAAGGTGAGCAACGCGCGGAAGCCGTTTGAAGGCATCATCCCGAACCTCGAGCGCCTCTACGTCGAAACCGAAAGCGAGTTCACGAAAAACCGGCTGACCGGCTTCATGAACCCGCAGCCGTGCGACGCCTGCCAGGGCCGGCGGCTCAAGCCGGAAATCCTCGCCGTCACGCTCGGGACCGGGGCGCCGCGGCCGCCCTCCGCCATCGCCGGGCTATCCATCATGGACGTGTGCGCGCTCTCCATCGAGCGGGCGGACGGGTTTTTCGCGGAATTGAAGTTGACAGAATTCCAGGAAAAGATCGCGGGGGACCTGATCAGGGAAATCCGGGCGCGGCTGGGATTTCTCAAGAACGTGGGCCTGGGGTATCTGACGCTGGACCGGGAAAGCGGCACGCTCAGCGGCGGCGAAGCGCAGCGCATCCGGCTGGCGACGCAGATCGGGGCGGGGCTGGTGGGGGTGCTCTATATACTTGACGAGCCGAGCATCGGCCTGCACCAGCGGGACAACGGGCGCCTGCTGCAATCGCTGGAGGGGTTGCGCGACCTGGGCAATTCGGTGCTGGTGGTGGAGCACGACGAAGAGACGATCCGGCGGGCCGATTACGTGCTGGACCTGGGCCCCGGCGCGGGGGTGCGCGGAGGCGAATTGGTGGCGGCCGGCCCGGTGTCGGAGATCGAGGCCGCGCCCCGGTCGCTGACGGGCCGCTATCTCAAGGGGGAGTTGAAAATCGCGATTCCGAAAACGCGGGTCAAACCGTCGCCCGAACGCGGCTGGCTGGAGGTGCTGGGGGCGGCGGAGAACAATTTGAAGAACATCGACGCGCGCATTCCCCTTGGGGCGTTGACCGCCATCACGGGCGTGAGCGGTTCGGGCAAGAGCACGCTGGTCGATGACACTTTGCGGCGCGCGTTGTTCCGCAAATTCTACGGTTCGAAGGAACAGCCGGGCAAACACCGCCAGTTGTGCGGCTTCGAAATGCTCGACAAAGTCATTGTCATCGACCAGACGCCCATCGGGCGCACCCCGCGCAGCAACCCGGCCACTTACACGGGAATGTTCAATCAAATCCGCGATCTATTCGCCAAGTTGCCGACGGCGAAGATCCGCGGTTACGAGGCGGGCCGGTTCAGTTTCAACGTCAAGGGCGGGCGGTGCGAAAAATGCCAGGGGGACGGCCTGATCAAGATCGAAATGCACTTTCTGCCGCCGATCTACGTCACCTGCGAGGCGTGCAATGGGCGCCGCTACAATCGCGAGACGCTGGAGATTCATTTCAAAGGCATGAACATCGCCGACGTGCTTGACATGACGGTCGATGAAGCCGTGACCTTTTTCCGCGCCATCCCGAAGATTTACGAGCCGTGCCTGACGCTGGCAGAGGTGGGTTTGGGCTATGTGCGGCTGGGGCAATCGGCCACCACGCTCAGCGGCGGCGAAGCCCAGCGCATCAAGCTGGCGTCGGAACTGAGCCGCAAAGCGACCGGGCACACGCTCTACATTTTGGACGAACCGACCACCGGCCTGCATTTTCACGACGTGGCCAAACTGCTGGACGTTCTCTTCAAGTTGCGCAACACCGGCAACACGGTCCTCATCATCGAGCACAACCTGGACGTGATAAAAACCGCCGATTGGGTCATTGACCTGGGGCCGGAAGGCGGCGCCGAGGGCGGACGGATCGTGGCCGAGGGACCGCCGGAAAAAATCGCCCGCGCCCCCGGCAGTTACACCGGCCAATACCTCCGCCGCATCCTGTTCCCGGAACCGTCCGCGGCGAAGGAGGCATCAAGTGCCACAAGCCCGGCGGTATAACAAGCCGGCGGTTTCCACCATCTTCATAGACGAAGCGCTGTGTCTGTGTTAAGGTTAGTCAACATCGAACGCATGGTCACAATACTAGCGCCTTCGCCGTATAAGGAGTCCATAAAATCGGCGCTGGTTCAGCAGGGTTTCGTTTTGGTTCTGGCCGCCTGCATAATAGACGGTGGCGATATTTTCAAGATTTGTTTTATTGCGTTCATCGCGTTTTGGGTTGGCGTCTTCTTGGTTCGTCGGCGCCGTCCGCAGACGCCGACGAAGCTCGATTTGATCTTCATTCGAGGCAGTTACCTGCCGCTTTGCGCCGTGACGTTCTTTCTGGTCCACTTCTTCTGGAGGTTGAGGGGCTTGCCCGGTCTCCTATGATGTTTTCGGACACATCGCTCCCGTCGTGGCGAGACTTTTGGTTCAATCCGAGGAACCGGGGCGAAACTGTTTGAGCGTTGGCGGGGGCGCGCTTATGCTGCGCGGGCATGACGGATTCGGATCTTAAAAGCAGCCGCCAATGGCTCGCGGCCCTGGTGCTGGTGGCGGCGACTTTTCTGGCCTATCAATCGGTCTGGCACGCCTCGTTTATTTGGGATGACAACTTCCTGGTGGTGGAGAATCCGCTGATTCACCAGTCTGACGGCTGGTGGCGTGTCTGGCGCGAGAAATGCGTCGATTACGTCCCGGCCGTCTCGACGGTTTGGTGGGTGGAATGGCGCCTCTGGGGAGGGACCCCGGCGCCTTACCACTTGGTGACGCTGGCGCTGCACGCCGGCAACAGTGTTCTGCTCTGGCGCGCGCTCAGACGCCTGGGGATTCGCGGGGCCTGGCTCGGCGCGGCCCTTTTCGCGCTGCATCCGGTCAACGTGGAGTCGGTCGCGTGGGTGGCGGAACAGAAGAACACGATGGCGATGGGGTTCTTTCTGGGGGCGATTTTGTTTTACTTGAGATTCGAGGACACGGGAGAGCGGCGCTGGTACGGAATGGCGGCGGGGGCGTTTCTGCTGGCCCTGGCCTGCAAGACGGCCGTGACGCCTTTGCCCGTGGTTTTGCTGGGGCTGGCCTGGTGGCGGCGGGGGCGTGTGACGGGCGCGGACCTGGCGCGCTCGGCGTTGTTCTTCGCGGCGGCGGGGCTGGGGGCCGTGCTGGCCTTGTGGATTCAGCGCGGCGGCCCCAGCCTGGCGTCGGTCGCCCATCGCGGTCTGGCCGAGCGGCTGGCGGGAGCGGGATGGGCGGTCTGGTTTTACCTTTACAAAATCGTGTTGCCGGCGCCGCTGTTGTCCGTTTACCCGAAGTGGCACATTGATCCGTTGCTTCCGCTTTCCTACGTGCCCGCGCTGCTGATCGCGCTGGTGTTTGCCATCGGCTGGCGTTATCGCCAGAGGTGGGGAAAGGCCTTGTTGTTCGGCTTGGGCTATTTTGTATTGATGCTCTCGCCGGTGTTGGGTTTCTTCGACATCTCCTTTATGCACGACGCCTGGGTGGCGGATCGCTGGCAATACTTTGCGCTGCCCGGCCCGCTGGCCTTGGCGGCGGCGGCGGTGGAGTCGCTGCCGCGGCGGCGGGCCGTTGTCGTGGCCGCAGCGGCGCTGGCGGCCTGCGCCGTTCTGACGTGGCGCCTGGCGCGCATTTACGAAGGGTCCGGGACATTCTGGGGCGCTTTCGCGCAGGCCAACAAGCCGGCAATGGAGGAGTACAACCGGGGCTGCGCGCTGGCGGACAGCGGCCGGGATGACGAGGCTTTGCCGTGTTTTCGCCGAGCCATTGAGCGCCAGCCCGCGTTCGGCCTGGCGTACGACAGAGCGGGCGAAATCCTGTTGCGTCGGGGACAGATTGAGGAAGCCTTGACGGATTTGCGCGAGGCGGCGGAGTTGCGGCCGGACCGCGGCCAGCCCCAGTACGACCTGGGGCTGGCCCTCCTGGCCAAAGGCCGCGCGGGCGAGGCGCTCGATGCCCTGGAGCGCGCGGCCCGGATCGAAACCAACAACCCGCTCTTCCAGCGTGAGATGGGGACCGTGCTTTTGCAAAATCGCCTGGCGGACGACGCGGTGTTTTACCTGCGCCGGGCGGTGGCGCTGGCCGCGACCGACGTCGGGGCGCGCCATGATCTGGCCTGCGCGCTGGAGCTGGCCGGCCGCCCGCGCGAAGCGATCAGTCAGTACGAAAAAGCGCTGGAGTTGCGGCCCGACTTTCCGCGGGCGGCCAACAACCTGGCCTGGATTCTGGCGACCGCCCCCGACGGGTCGCTGCGGGACGGGCGCAAGGCCCTGGCCCTGGCCCGGGGCCTCGGCCCCGAGGCGGAGGGCAACGCGGTCATGCTCGGCACCCTGGCCGCCGCCTGCGCGGAGACGGGCCAATTCGCCGAAGCCGTCGCGACGGTGCGGCGGGCGCGGCAATTGGCGTTTTCGCAGTCAAATCAATCGCTGGCGGCCAGACTCGAGGCCCAGGAGCGTCAATACGAGAAAGGCGAGCCGTTTCGGGACGCGTCGTCCGCGCCGGGAAAGTGAAACGCACCCCCGGAGGAGGCCGCGGCGAAATTGGCATCGACCGCCGCGAAGCCGCTGGTTTAGAATGCCGCCATGCCGTCATTTGACATAGTTTCGCAGGTCAGTTCGATGGAGATCGAAAACGCCGTCAACCAGGCGAGGAAAGAACTGGCCAGCCGGTTTGATTTCAAAGGGAGCAACGCCGAAATCGTGCTGGAAAAGAACGAAATCAAACTGGCCGCCGCCGACCAGTTCAAAATCAACGCCCTCCATGAGATCGTCATCAACAAACTGGCCAAGCGCCAGATCAGTTTGAAAAGCGTCGAGTCGCTGCCGCCCGAGATTTCGCCGCTGGGCCACTCCCGGCAGGTGGTCAAGATCAAGCAGGGCATCGAACAGGCCGTGGCCAAGCAAATCAGCGCGTTCATTCGCGAGGCCAAATTCAAAGTCACCACCCAAATCCAGGGGGACGCCATCCGGGTCTCCGGCAAAAGCCGGGACGATTTGCAGGCGGTGATTGCGGCGGTGCGGGGCCGGGAGTTTCCGGCGGCGTTGAGTTTTCAAAATTTTCGCGATTGAGATGACCTCGCAACGTCGCGCGGCCCGCCGGGGCCTTTGGCTGCTGGCGGCCTGGCTTTGGGCTTCCAGCGCCTCGGCTGGACCGGGGACGATTTATGTGGCGCCTTTCGGCAACGACCGTTGGTCCGGCCGGCAACCCTGGGCCAACCAGAGCCAAACCGACGGCCCCCTGGCCACGCTGCCGCAAGCCCTGGAAAAATCCCGCGCCGCGCACGCGGCTGCGCCGGGGGCGCAAATCCGGATCGTGCTGCGCGGCGGCACGTATGAGCTGTCCGAGCCGCTGGTTTTCACGCCGGAAGACTCCGGGCTGGTGGTGGCGGCCTGGCGCCGCGAAACGCCCGTCCTCAGCGGCGAAAGGCCAATCACCGGCTGGCGCCCTTCTCGCGTCAATCCTAATTTATGGCAGGCCGAGGCGCCCGGAGCGCGCGACGGCGCGTGGATTTTTCGCGAACTTTTCGTCAACGGCCGCCGCGCCCGGCGCACGCGCCTTCCGGCGGCCGGCTTTTATCGCATCGCCGGCGGGGTGCAGGATCGGCCCGTCCAGTTGCAGTTTCATGCGGGTGATGTCAGGCCGGAATGGGCCGGGCCGGGCGACGTCGAGTTGGTGACGCTGCAAGCCTGGGCGCAGACGCGGAATCAGATTCGCGAGGTGGTGGAAGCGTCAAATCTCGTTTCCCTGGCGGGGGACGCGCTGGCCAATAATTCTGAGGCGAACGCCCGTTTTTACATCGAGAACGCCCCCGTCGCGCTCCAGCCCGGGCAATGGCGTTTGGAGCGGCGGACGGGGGTTGTGACCTATTGGCCCGAGGCGGGCGAAGACGTGCCGCGCGCCCGGATCACGGCGCCGGGCCTCTACGATCTGGCGCGGCTGGAAGGGCGCGAAGACCGTCCGGTGCATGACGTGGTTTTTCGCGGCTTGGTTTTTGCCGGCGCCGACTGGCGGTTGGTGGGGGGCAGCGACGTGGACATCCAGGCCGCCGTGGAAGTCCCGGCCGCTTTCCAAGCCGAATGGGCGCAACATTGCGCTGTGGAACAATGCCGCTTCACGCGCCTGGGGGGATACGCCGTCGATTTCGGACACGGCTGCCAAAGCAACAAAGTGATCGGCTGCGAGATGTTCGATTTGGGGGGCGGCGGCGTGCGGTTGGGCGAGAGCGACGCCGGCAGCGCGGGCGCAGCGCCCAATTTTGGCAACGTCATTTCGGACAATCACATTCACGACATCGGGCTGGTCAATGCGCCGGCGGTCGGGGTGCTGGTGCTGTTGAGTGCCTCCAATCTGGTGGCGCACAACGAAATCGACCACACCTACTACACGACCATATCGGTGGGATGGTCCTGGGGCTACGCGGACAATCCGTGCCGGGGCAACATCATTGAATGGAATCACCTCCACGATTACGGCCAGGGGATGCTCAGCGACATGGGAGGCGTCTATACGCTTGGAGTCCAGCCGGGGACGGTGGTGCGCCAGAATCTCATCCACGATGTCAACGTCTCCGTGTATGGCGGCTGGGGGCTATACACAGACGAAGGCAGTTCAGGCATCGTGCTGGAAAGCAACATTGTGTATCATTGCCAGAGCGCCGGGATGCATCAGCATTACGGGCAGAGCAACGTTTTTTACAACAACATCTTCGCGCTGAATCGGGAGAGCCAGTTGGCGCGCACGCGGGTGGAGCCGCACCTGTCGTTTTTCTTCACGAACAACGTCGTCTATTTCGATTCGGGAAGGGCTTTTGGCGGAAACTGGACAGGGCAGGGGATGGACATCGACCACAACCTTTATTTTGACACCCGCGCCGGTCCGTCGCATCCGCCGCTGGATGGGGTGGTCAAATTCGACGACTGGCAGCGGGCGGGCCACGATGTCCACTCCGCGTTTTTTGACCCGCAGTTCGCCGCGCCGGCGCGGGGGGATTTCCGCCTGCGCCCCGGCTCACCGGCCCTGCGATTCGGATTCCATCCGCTGGATTTGCGGGAGGCAGGCCCGCGCCGGAGGCCGGCCCGGCCTTGAAAGTCGCGCCGCACTTTGTCAGTTTCGTGCTTGACGTGGGCGGCGGCGATGGTTGCATAGTGGCCGACATGAAGATTAAAGTACTTTTTCCGCTGTTGTTTTCGACCGTTTTGGTTTTGGCGTCCGGTTGCGTGGGGACGACCGACGGACACTCCACCGCCGGGATCCCGTTTGTGAGGGACACGTATGTGGACCGCTTTGAAAGGCCCGTGGCGCAAATCGCCGCGGCCACGCGGGTGGTGCTCAACCGGAACGGGAAACTGCTGGTCGATAATTCAGTCAATAATACGTTTGAGGCCAAGGTCAACGAGCGCAAGGTCTGGGTCAAAGTGTCCGACGTGGACGGGAAGGTCAGCCAGATTTCCGTCCAGGTGCGGGGATCCTTCGCAGGGGATTTGACCGAAGCGCACCAACTGTGCGAGCAAATCGCGCTGCAATTGATGGCCGGCCAGGGGCAGTAGGGCGGTCAGTTTTGCGGGGCGAGAATGGCCGCCGGCAGCCAGCCGATCCATTGGCTGGGCAGGCGCCGGTCCAAGGTGCCGGGAACCATTGACTGGCTGGCGGCGTGGCCGTCGCAAAAAACGGCGTTGGCGCGCCGGTCATGGCGGAATTGGCCGTTCGGCTCCGTGGGGTCGTCGTTGATGTAATACCATTCCTCGAACATCGGATTGTTGACTGAGGCGGGCGGCTCGAACGTGTTGACCTGGGCGGCGTCGGCCAGCAGCGCCAGGCTGGCCGGTTGGCGGACGGTTTTCATGTTCAGCGGGGGCCGGTTGGGGGGCGAGAGGAACCAGTTGTATCCGTAATCGCAGGTCGGCGTCGAAGCCTTCAATTTGAATTGCAGCGAGGCGTAGTCGAAAGAAGGGCATAAATCCACTCCGCTTCCCATGTAAGGGTAGAGGGCGCCGAAGGACGGGTCGAACGCGCGTGTTTCCTCCGGCCCGGCTCCGATCCAGCCAAACCAATAGACGGCGCCGTTGCTCAGCGACGCCCCGCCGTACGAAAAGGTCCGCCCATTGTTGTCCTCCCAATACATCTGCGCCGAGAAACAGAACTGGCGCAAATTGCTGGCGCATTTGACCGATCGCGCCGGGCCTTTGCTCCGGCTCAAGACGGGCAGCAACAACGCGGCCAGAAGCGCGACAATCGCGATGACCACCAGCAACTCGATCAGCGTAAACCCTTCCGGCTTCCGGTCGCAGACCCGCGTTCGGCAGCGGGGGCAGATTTTTTGTTCCGGTTCAGTCATGGCGGCATCGTCAGTTTCGTTGGGCGCTGACGCGGTAGAACTGCCATCGCGCCACTGTGTTGGTGTCCTGCCACGCCAGATTCCCCCCTGTTCCCGCCAGGCCGGAAACCGCCGACGACCATGAGTTCAAATCCGCGCTGCGCTGCACCGTGTAGGTCCAATTCGTCCGACTCAGGAACCAGCCCTGCCAGAAACCGTTGCTGAAAGCGCCGGCGAAAAACTGCGCGGGCGGCGGCGGAAACGTCAATACAATATTCCCCACCGTGCCGGACGCCAGGAGCGAGGCGCCGGCGTAATTGGTGTCCTGGCCCGCCCCGGAATAACTCATGACCGCGAAAGTGTCGGCGCGGAAGTCGCCAAAGGCCGGCGCCAGCGGCACCGGGTCGATCGCCCCGATGGGCGCGTTGTTGGCGGTGATGGTCGTGAAGAGCGTCTGGTTGCTGGAGGCGTAAGTCATCGTCACGCGCAGGGTCACGCCCGTGGGGAGGCTCAAGAGCGTGTAGTCGGAACGCCCGTTCCAGTTGGGCGCGCTGTTGGTGCCGCACACAAAGGGCCAGACCGTGGCGTCGTTGCCCGGGAAGTAGGTGAGTTCGACAATGTCCGGCACCAGCGCGTCGCCGCCGCGAATGTAATCCGGCTGCGTCGCCGCCCACTGGTTTTGAAAGCCGGCGGCCATCTCGAAGCCGTAGGGCAGGGCCGGATCGATCCCCGGCTCCACATCCGTCAAATATAAATCAAACGACATGGAAAAGTCGTCGCTTTTCCCCACGATCGTTTGCAGCGGGTGAAAGAAATAGCTGTTGGGCCTGGAGGTGTCCCAGGTCACTTTCAGGTCCTGGCCGGCTGGGTCCCAGACAAACAAATTGGTGTCGCCAAAGATTCCCCAGCCATCCGCCGCCGGGTCGTGGACAAAGTCCTCGACGAGGACCCGTTGCCCGGTAGTATTCGTCACCGCCGCGATTCCCGCCACTTGCGCCCGTCCGCTCAACACATCGACCCGCACATAACGAATATCATACAAGGAAACAGGATTTCCATTGGTGTCCTGGGCCCAGGCAATGGCGAAGCTGGCGCCGCCCGCCGCGCCCTGATACAGGGCGGCAACCCCCGCCAGCGTGGCCCCGGCGAAATTGGACGGCGCCAGACCCGGGTCCACCGGCAACTGAAAATTGCCCGAGGCGTCGGTCGGAAACAAATAATTGACTGTCGGCGCCAGGGCCGGATTGAGGGTGTAAAACGCCGCCCCATCGCGGCTGACCGACACCCGGGTCTGGCCGCCGTCGTTGATGACCTGGCCGGAGGTCGCCCAGAGGCTGGGCGCGGCGGAAAAGTTGGTCACGTCAAAAAAGGAATTGCCAAAGATGATGAAGTCGCGTCCGAACGCGTTGCCCGGCTCCTGGACAACCGGCGGGTCGAACTGCACCGTCAGCCATCCGCCCGCCCCGATCGAGAGGATTTGGTTCGTTTGCCACGCCGGGTCGAAAGGATCGACCGCGTCGCCGTAGGAATCCGCAGCCGAGGGCGGTCCGAGGACGGCGGAGGTGTTGGTGTAACCGGGGGCAAAGCCGGCGCCGGGATTGTAACTGACGACTGCGCCGGCGAAGGGGCCGCCGCGGGCGGTGGCGGCGTGGGAGACGAGGAGCGCGCCGGCCGCGGCCAGCGACAACAATAATTGATTCCGCATAACTGATCTTTCAACGGGTCGATTGCGATTGAGAGACCAGTGCGAAGCCTGAAGACGAAAAAGCCTCCAGACTCCGGCAAAACCGAGAATGAAGGCATTCAAAGAATCCGCTGAAAAACCGTTGCAGCGGACTGGCCTCATCCTTCTCTTTGTCGGAGAAGTGGCCCCGCGCGGCGGGACCGGACGAGCGTAACCGCGCTGATGTCCTGACTTCCGGGTTTCCGACCTCGCTCCCGCCTTCCCGATTCACGAATTTGAACCAGTGGCCATGGGAGTTTGTAACCCGTCACAGTGGCGCAACCGTCCTCGATTCTCACGAGGTTCCCAGCGTTGATTACGTTTGGATGGAAAACCATCCTCTAACTTTCAAAGAACGCACAACACCTATTCCTTTCCCTGGCCGGACGCAAGGAGAATCGTTCACTGATTCATTGATTCGCCGATTCTCTTTGCGTATGTTGCTTGCGTGAGTTTTCTTCGTGAATTTGACGCGCTTCCGGTTGCGGACCTGCTCGGCAGCTCGCTCGACGCCGCCAGCGCCGAGGTCCGCGCGGCGCTGGGCAAGGCCCGCCTGCCGCTGGCCGATTTTGCCCGGCTCCTCTCGCCGGCGGCCGGCGATTGCCTGGAGGAATTGGGCCGCCGCTCGCAAGCGCTGACCCGCCGCCGTTTTGGCAAGGCCATCCGCCTCTTTGCGCCGCTCTATCTTTCCAACGAGTGCATCAACAATTGCAAGTACTGCGGCTTCTCACGCGACAACGCGATCTTGCGCGTGACCCTGAGCGTCGAGGAAGTCCTGCGCGAAGCCCGCGCGCTCAAGGAACAGGGCTTCCGCAATATCCTGGTGGTTTCGGGCGAGCATCCCAAGTTCGTCTCCAACGCATACATGGCCGATTGCGTTCGCGCCCTGCACGCGGAAGTTCCGAGCGTCTCGCTGGAAATCGGCCCGATGGAAACGGAGGAATACCGCCCGCTGGTCGAGGCTGGCGCCGACGGATTGGTCGTCTATCAGGAAACCTACGACCGCGGCCTCTACGCCGAGATGCACACCTCCGGTCCGAAGCGCAATTTCGATTGGCGCCTGGAAACTCCCGAACGCGCTTACGCGGCGGGATTCCGCCGGCTGGGCATCGGCGCGTTGTACGGTTTCGGCGATTGGCGGCGCGAGGCGATTTGCCTGGCGGCGCACGCCGCCTATCTTTTGCGCCATTGCTGGAAGGCGCAGCTCACCGTGTCGCTGCCCCGCCTGCGCCCGTGCGCCGGCGAGTTCCAACCGTTGGCGCCCATGTCTGACCGCGATCTGACGCAGTTGGTGTGCGCGTTGCGCCTTTTCCTGCCCGATGCCGGGCTGGTCCTCTCGACGCGCGAGCCGGCCAGACTGCGCGACGGCCTGATTCCGCTGGGCATTACGATGATCAGCGCGGGCAGCCATACCGAACCGGGCGGGTACACCGGGGCGGGACGCGAGAAACTTCATCACACCGAGCGCGGTCGCATCGTCGATCTGGCGGCGGGCGCCAGCGAATGGGCCGGGAGCGCCACCGGCCAGTTTGACATTGCCGACGAACGTTCGCCCGGCGAGGTGGCCGCCTTGCTGCAACGCCTGGGGTACGAACCGGTCTGGAAAGACTGGGACGCCGCCCTGACCGCCTGATGCGCCCGTCGATTTCCAGAAGAGCCTTTTTGGCCTCGCTCGGCCTGGGCAGCGTGGCCTGGACGGGCTACGCCGGGTGCGTCGAGCCGACGTGGCTGGACATTGGGCGCCACGATGTCAAGACGAATGTTCCCGGAGGCGCGCCGGTCAAACTGCTGCACCTTTCCGATTTCCACGCCTCCTGGTGCGTCAGCCTCGAGTACATCGAGCAGGCCGTCGCCTGCGGCCTGCGGCTCAAGCCGGACCTGATCTGTGTCACGGGCGATTTCATCACGGGCACTTACGATGATTTTGAGGGCTACCGGCGGGTGCTCCAGCGCCTGGCGGCGGCCGCCCCGGCCTTCGCCTGCCTCGGCAATCACGACGGCGGGCTTTGGTCCCGCTACCATCATGGCTACCACGACACCCATCGCGTCCGCCATTTGCTCGAGCAAAGCGGCCTGGAATTGCTGCACAACCGGTCCAGGACCATCAGCGTCCGCGGCCGGGCCATTTATCTGGCCGGGGTGGGCGATTGTTACGCGGAGGAGGCCGAGCCGGAGCGAGCCTTTGCGGCCCCGGCGCCGCCCGGCGCGGCGCGCGTGGTGCTCTCGCATAACCCGGATACCAAAGTCATGCTCCGGCCCTATCCGTGGGATTTGATGCTGTCCGGCCACACGCACGGGGGACAGTTTTGGCTGCCGCTGATCGGCGCGCCCTTCGCGCCGGTCGAGGACAAACGGTTTATCGCCGGGCTGTATCGCTGGGACAATCGCTGGCTGCACGTCACCAAAGGGGTGGGCAACGTGCATGGTTTGCGCTTCAATTGCCGCCCCGAAATCAGCCTGTTAACAGTAATTTAATGGACGACCCTTTCGTCATCGCCAACGGCCAGAAGATCCCCGCGCCGGTGCCCTGCACCCTCGAGCAATTCCTGCTCGCCCGGCAGTTGCTCCCGCGCAGCGTGGTCATCGAACATAATGGCGAGGCCGTCGCGCCGAGCGAGTTTGCCTCGCGGCGCCTGGCCGGCGGCGACCGCCTGGAAATCGTCAAAATCGTGGCGGGCGGATGAACCCGGATTTGGCGGCATTTATCGCGGCCGTTGCGGAGGAGGTCGTCTTTGGCCAGGTGCTAATCCGGCGGGCCGGGCGCGGATTTGAATTGCGCCACGTTGCGGACCGGCAGGGGGGCGCGGAAACCCTGCAGCGGCTCAAGGTGGAGGAACTTCGCGCCTGGGCGCAGTTGACGGAGCGCGGGGGCTTTCGACCGCTCAAGTCCGCTCCGGATCTTCGCCGCGGCTGGCGCGCCACCGCCGCGGACGCGCCCGCCTTGGGGCTGTGTCTGAATCATCTTTATCCCGGAGCGGTGGCGGACTGGTTTGCCGCGCAATCCGATTGCCCGCCGGTCACGTCCTACCGCGAGGTTGCCACGCGCCAGACCGGGATGTATCGGATTACGACGATGCTGAACGACCCGGCGGCCGGGGCGGTCATTTGCGCCTGTTGTCACCCGGATTCCTGCCTGAAGCGGCGGCTGTGGTCGGTGGAGGGGCTCCGACCGGATGCGCCCGCGGACAAGAGCATGATCCCGTGTCTGGAACCGTGCGTCATCCTGCTGGAATTCGCCCGGAAAGCGGCGCGCCGGCAGGAAAAGAACGGACTGGCGGTTACGCCCAGCGTGGGTTAAACTCAAGTTTTATGCGAACTACTACTGCAAACCGGATAACGACTGCGTTGAGCCTGGCCACGCTGGTGCTGGCGGCAGGGCCGCAACCCCTGGCCGCGGCGCCCAACGACGCGCAAACTAATTTGCTCTCGCACGCGCTGCAAGCCACGGACGCGGAGGCGGCTTGGAGCGAACTCCAGCAGTCCTCACACCAGCCCTCATTTCCCGCCGAGTGGCAGACCGCTGCGCCATCCAGAGAGGAACAGGCAAAGTTTTTCGTCCCATACGTTTTGGCCCTGGAGGACCGGACGAAGGATTTTTACACCAGATTTCCGAAGGACAGCCACGCCCTGGACGCCAAACTGGAGGAATTCGAGGTCACCTCGGTGGGGGTCCAACTGGGCGCAACCAATCAACAGGCCCGCTTGGACGGGGTGGAAAAATTATTGTTGAGCGATCCCAACCTCACCGAGAAACAACGGTTCAACCTCCGCCAAAATGATGTCGAGCGGGCCGCCCAAGCCAGGGAATCCGATGGCGAAGCCGCGGTTCTGGCCGAATACGAAAAGGGCATCCGTGTCTTGCAGAAGGAATTTCCCAAGCAGCCGGAAGTCCTGAAAATGCTCCTGGCCGTTGCCACCAGCAGCGAAGGGGACAAGGCCCGCGCGCTCTTGACGGAGATTTCCATTAGCGCCGCTTCCGACCAAGTAAAAGCATCCGCCACCAACCAGTTGAAAAAGCTGGACGCCGTCGGCAAGCCGGTGGCGCTGCAATTCACCGCCGTCGATGGACGCGAGGTCGATTTGGCGAAAATGAAAGGGAAAGTCGTGCTGCTTGATTTTTGGGCGACCTGGTGCGGCCCGTGCGTGGGAGAAGTCCCCCACGTTGTGGCCGCCTACGACAGACTTCATCCCAAGGGCTTGGAAATTGTCGGCATCAGCCTGGACCGCGAGAAGGACAGCCTGACGAAATTTGTGGCCGAGCGCAAAATGGAGTGGCCGCAGTTTTTCGACGGCCAGTTCTGGCAGAACAAATACGCCCGGCAATTCGGCATCGAGAGCATCCCCGCCATGTGGCTGATTGACAAGCAAGGGAACCTGCGCGACCTGAACGCGCGCTCCGACCTGAGCGGGAAGGTGGAGAAACTGCTGGCCGAATAAGCGGCGCGCCCCATGGATTTCCTGCACCATCCGCTTTGGTATAACGGCAAGTTTCTCGGCATCGAGTGGACGGTGTGGAAGGTGATCGGCTGGATGGGGAACGCGGTTTTCTTCTCCCGCTTTTTCGTCCAGTGGTATGCGACCGAGAAGCGCAGGCAAGTGGTCGTGCCGGCGTTATTCTGGTGGTTGAGCCTGGCCGGGTCGCTCATATTATTTGCCTACGCCTTGTTCCACACACACGACTCGGTCTTCATCTTTGCCTACGCTTTTACGTGGATTCCCTACATCCGCAACCTGATGATCCATCATCGGCACGAGCGGGCGCAGCGGACGTGCCCGGACTGCGGCGCAGTCTCGCCCGGCGCGGCCAATTACTGCGGCCAATGCGGCGCGCGGCTCTCGCAACCGGCTCCAGTCTCAACCGCATGAGCGACAAGGGTGGTGAGCGCCGTAATGGTCGCCGCCAGTGGAATTTTCAGTAAAACGGGGGCGGAGAAACTTACCCTGTTTCACCCTTGCTCATCTTTCGGCGCCGGGTCAAGCGCGGGGATTGACCGTCGGTGTGCTCTCGGACCGACTTGAGCGCGCTTCGAGCCACCGTTCGAAGGATTTTGAGCCTTCGCCAGACGCTTTGCCTGCGAGGATGTTTTCCACGCTGATATCCTCGTCCAAATCAGGCCAGTGAATTCCTTCACCTTCGCCGATAAACCTGTGGTTGGCGCGTTCATCCGGGGAACCCTGCAACAAGCGGGGATACCAAGCCAGCGGGACAGAAACCGTGCGGCCATCGGCCAAATCAACCACCAAGGTGTCCTCAGTCAATCGGACTGCCGTCGCTCTGCTGGCTGCGCTGTCAATCACCAAAGTAGTCATGCCATTTTTCCAAGAGTACCACTTGTTGCTTTGAAATCAACCTGTTGCAGATGTTTAAGGCGGATGCCCAACTGCAAGCGCTCCTCGTATCCGAATCGGGGACGCGGTTCCTATCGATCCAGCGGCTGGAGGCCGATGGTGCCTTTGAGGCCGGCCAGGTAGGCGGGTGATTTGACCTCGTCCCAGGTCCGCCGGGCCAGATCCAGCTTCGCCGGGATGCCGAGGCGGGCGGCTTCTTCGGCATAGTTTTTCTTTTTCAGGAAGTTTTCGAGATAGGCGACGTGTTTGTGCCACAACTGAATGTCGTGACGCTGCTTGGCGGCCAGGCGCTCGGCGTACCAATCGCTGGCCAGGACGCTCTGCCGAGTGAAAAGCGCGCGGAATTCGGGATGATTGACGTCGCGGCCTTCGTGCTGGCCGTGCGCCATGATGTGCAGCAAGGCCCGCAACGGCGGGCAGGCCAGGGCGACACTGCCGTCGGCGAAGTAGCTCTGAGCCACGCGCTGATGCGTGCCGACGATGTTGTCCACGCCGTCGGCGAAGACCGCCATGTCCTGCGTTTCGGGCCGCAGCATCTCGCTGGTAAAGACGGCGTGAGGATAATTGAAGACGCGGCCGAAGAAGGTGCGGACGAAACTGGCGGTCATGCGATAGCCGAGCCTGCTGGCCAGGACAATGCGGCCGTTGAACTCGAAATCTTTGCACGGCTCGAGGAAGCCGTTTTCGATCAAGAAAGCGGGCAGGCGTTCCTCCGGCCGCATGCGGCACCAGACTTCGGGAATGAGCAGGCTGATGTCGTGATCGACCCGCACCTTGGGCCCGATGTGGCCCGCCGCCGAAACAAAGGCGTCGTAGCCGGTGAGGGCAAAGGAGACGAAAGCGGCGTTCAAGTCGATAATGGGCGGCAGGGCGTTAAAAGGCCCCTTGGTCAGGGCGCCTTCCGAGCCGGCGCCGGTGGTGGAAGGGGACTTGCCGGTCATGCTGGAAATAAACTCCATGAACAGCTCGGGCAATTCCAGGTAGTGAACGGGATTGAAGACGGCCAGCGGGCGAAGGTGCGCGACCGGATCGGGCGGATGGTTGCGCCGGCCCGGCATGACGGCGTTGACGGGAGTATAGACCGGGGTTTCCAGCGAAATGCGCCGTTGCAGCCGCGTGGCCATTTCGGCGGCATAGACTTCGCGCGGGTGGGCCAGGTCGGGCCGTTTTTGAAGGTAGCGCGGGTTTTTGGACGGGTGGCCCTCGACCAGGCGCGGATGAGCCGAGGAGACGAAGTAAGCCGGGCCGTCGTGGTTGCGCGCCGCCTCCAGGATAAGATGGCGCATCGGCTCGGTGTAGGTTTCGAAGCCGATGGAGTCCTCGACCAGCTCGCGCGCATCTTGGGCGGTGAGCGGCTGGAAGTTCGAGAGAAAATTGCCCGGCTCGGACAGGTCCTGTTCCGTCTGCTTGTCATAGCCGCGATGGATCGCCTCGTCCGGGCGTTGAAAGAGGCGGGCTTCCGTGTTGTAAACAAATTTGACGGAGGGATTGGCGTACTCCGGGTTCAGATGCGGGAGCCGTTCGGCGGGCACGACGACCGACGCCGAGATGTCATCCTCGGTCTGCAGTTTGGCGGCGGGATGAAAATCCTTTCGCAGTCCGAAGACGCGCCAGGAGCCGTCGGTGTCGTAGCCGACACGAAGGAAATTGGAGACCAGTTTGCGGTTGTCGCACTTCAATTCGTTGCCGGGGGTGCCGTTGATGATGTCCACGCTGAAGTGATCGCGCCAATTTGTGTCCCAGGCTGGTTTGTAGAAGCGCTTGACGACAAAGAGCAGTTCCAGGAGGTACTGGGGAATGGAACCGAGCCACTGGTTGAACGCATCCGAGTAGTCGCGCTCCGACGGGGTGAACAGTTTGATGACCGATCCGAGGGAACGTTCCGAGCTGAGAATGGGGCGGGTGTCGCTCCCGGCTTTGGCCGGGTCCCGAAAACGGTTCGAGTAATCGCGGGCCAGAAGTTCCTCGATCAGGTCGAAGTCCTTTTTGAAATCGGCCGTGAAGACCGGGCCGTGGATGATGGCGTTGCTGATCGACTTGGAGATCTCGGATTTGCCGCCGCCGGAAACGGTGCTGGGCTTGTGGCAGAAAGTCGGTTCGGCCACCGTGCCGATCAGACGCCAGGAGCGGTTGGCGGAGGGCTTCTCCATGTGGACGCGGTAACCGGAAGGACGAATGTAAATTTTGTCCGCGAGAAACTTGATGGAGATCTCCCCCAAATCGCCCGGCCAGGTGATGGTTTGCTTGCGCAGATCAAAATGAACGTCGCGCGGCACGTAAATGATGTCGGGATAGCGCTTGTCAATGGCATAGCCCGCGGGCTGCAATTCCATGGCCGCGCCCGCCAGGGACAGGACCTCCTCGAAGGAATGGCCCCTGTAACGGACGTGTTTGTCGGTGTGAAATTCCTCGCCCAGATCGTAGCTGGCGTAAACGAGCGCGCCGCCGGCGTGTTCCTCCTCGCAGAGGCCGTAGAGGTTGGCGGCATAACTGATCTGCGTCTTGACCTCTTTCTTGCAATAACCGTAATAGTTGTCGGCAATGAGGGTGACGATGACGCCGCGCTCGTCGCGCGCCGTGATCTTGAAGGCGCCGCCGTCGTTGTAACATTCCTTCTCGTCCTTCCAACACATGCCGTCGCGGCGCTGGCGCTCGGTGGCGGCGTCCCAATGCGGCAGGCCGAGGGATTTTTTGGCCGCTTTGACCAGATGCGGCGCCAGGATGACGCAACCGGTGTGGCCGGTCCAGTGTTCGACATCTAGGGCGGCGTCGTTTTCCGGCAGGAACGGGTCGCCCGCGTTGCCGAAGATCATTTCGACAAAGTCCAGGTTGCTGACCAGGTTGCCGGGAGCGAAAAACCGGATTTCCATCGATTTTTGCCCGATAAAACCCGCCACCGCGGGGCAAACCACCGGCCGCAGCAGCAGGGAAACAAAACATTCCGCCTGCGCCTCCTGGGTGGAGGTGAAGGGCAGGCGCAATAATTCCGGCGGCGGTTGAAAGGCCAGATTGAGGAGCCGTCCGAACACGATCTTGGGCACGGCCTTTTTGTCGTCGGGAATCGGCAAGCCTCCTTCGGCGACGTGAAAGACGCCCTGGGTGGTGCGGCGGTCATTGGCGGGATTGTGCAGCACCCCCTGGCGCAGGCGATAGGAGCGGACGATGTCGGAAACGAATTCATCCCGATCCGGCGGCAGCGACAAGGCGCGGGCCAGGCCAGGCCCGTCCAAAACGAAGGTGCGGGAGGGCCAGCGGACGGTTAACCCGGTGTCATAGAGGTATTCGCGCAGAAAATGGTCGATGCGCCAATCGGCCGGGCAGAGGTAATCGGCCAGCAGGCGCATGGTTTCCTTCTGGCGGGAAAACATGGGCGCGGCCAAACCGGGCAGGGAACTGATGGCGCCGTTGCCGAAGGTGGGGCAGCCGGTCATGGCGAGGCGCAAATTGATGCCTTCGATCAGGGTTGTATCCGGCCGGCCCTGTTGGGCGGTCCCGGCGCTTGAGGAAATATCCGACATCATGCCGGGCCGGAATGGTGGGGGCAACCCGCGAAGTTGGCAACAACGGATTCCGCACCGGTCACCTGCCGTTTTTCGTCTGTCTTTTCCGCGGCGGGGCGCGTTTCAGAGCACCGCCATCGCGGGACTGGGCCGGGTCTTGGGCTGGACATTCGGGATGGCGGGACCGGTCGCCTGTTTGAATTGGACCTTGGAGCGCAGCAGCAAGGTTCCCAGAAACAAGTCGGCCAGGGGACACACGACGTTGAAATTCTTGTTCATGTAGCGATGGTGCAGCAGGTGATGGCCGTTGAGGCGGAAGAAAATGCCCGAGCGCTCGACGTAGCGTTTTTTGGGCAGGTGCATGCACCAGTGCATGTACTCGTAGGCGGCATAATAAAAAACGCAGGCGATGGCCGCCCCGCACGCCAGGCCCCATTTGCGCGAGAGAAAGGCAATGACCACGAAGGGCGAGACGCTGAGCGCAATCAACACCGGGCCGTTCCACCACGCCATCGGGATCGTTTCCTTGTCGTGTTCGTCGATCACATGATAGGTCTGGTCGGCTTTGAAAATCCGGTGATGGATCAGGGCATGGCGTTCATAGGGGTAGCGGAAGCGCCCCAGTGGACGGTGCATCAGATAGCGGTGCAGCGTCCATTCAAAGAAGGAGGCAAACAGACAGCCGCCGCAGATGCCGAGGGCCGTCCAGAAAACAAAAGTAATCATAAATCACCGGGAATAAGGCCGGCGCGAGCCGCCGCCGCCACCGCCGTAACCGCCGCCGGAGCGGGGCGGCCGCTCTTCGCGGGGCCGGGCTTCATTGACGGTCAAGGCGCGGCCGTCGAGTTGTTTGCCGTTCATGCCTTGGATCGCCTTGTCGGCTTCTTCCTTGCTGGACATGCTGACGAAGGCAAAGCCGCGCGGGCGGTTGGTAACGCGGTCCAGCATCAGATTGACTTCGGTGACCGTGCCGAAGGCGGCAAAGGCGTCCTGAAGATCGTTCTCGGTGACGTTGAAGGAAAGATTTCCCACAAACAGTTTCGTGCTCATTTTTAGCTGACTTTCGTTGTCGCGGATCCTTCATCTCCCGCAGTTCCCGGCCAACCGGTCTCAATTCATCGACGAAGGCGCCTTCGCCTGAAACAAAACGATGCGGTGAGATGGATCAATCGCGCGGAGAGCATGGCAGGGTTTGCGCCAAACACAACAGTAATCTTTTGGCGGATTTTGATGTCTTCATTTTGTTCAAAAAGGGGGAGTGGAAGTGGAGCGAAATTCACCGTCACCAGTCCATGGTGCGAGAGGGAGCCGCGATTCCTTGAGGCCGACCGGTCTTCGGCGTCTTACGCTCCCAAAACCTTCTTGCCGCTGCCGTCGGCTCGTGTAAACTTCCCGGCATCATCAGTTTCCGAGTGTGTTCGGACCCGGTGGGTTGGCGGCTAATTCCAGCATGGCCATCAAAGAAGTCATCCAGACGATCAACCAGATGCAGGCGGACGGCGTGATTGAGTGCTACGCTATCGGCGGCGCGGTCGGCGCGACTTTTTATCTGGAGCCCGTTGCCACGCTGGACGTGGACATTTTTGCGGGTTTCAAATCTGAGCCGGGCAGTTTGATTGTCAGTCCGCAGCCGGTTTTCGATTACCTCAAAGCGCGGGGCGGGACGGTGGAGGGCGAATACATCATGATTGGCGGCTGGCCCGTCCGGTTTCTTCCGCCGGGAACTCCGTTGGTGGAAGAGGCGTTGAAGGAATCTGTGACCAAAGAAGTGGACGGAACACCGGCGCGTATCTTTACCGCCGAACACCTCGCCGCCATTGCGCTCCAAACCGGGCGCGCCAAGGACAAAGCGCGCCTTCTCCAGTTCGTCGAGGCCGGCGCGCTCGATGCGGCGCGCTTTCAAGCCATCGTGGCCCGGCACGGACTGCTGGACGCCTGGCGGAGGTTTGAACGACAATTTCTGAGCGACACCGGATGAGCCTGGACCTGCAAAAGATTCTGGAAAGCAAACGGGCCTTGCGACGCAATCTGGCTGCGCGACCGGTGGCGGAGAAGCTGCGGATGCTCGATGCCCTGCGCGAACGGGAACTGGCGATTCGAGGCGGGGCGGGGCATTGCGGTTCGAGCGCTCCGCGCGAAGAACCAGCGGCTTATGAAACAAAGGCAAAGAACTAAGGAGTCTTTGAGCCCGGCGGAGAACGCGCGGCCAGTTTTAAATTTCAAAATCCATCGGAGAGGCTATTGACCACGAAACGTGGGGAAAACCCAAACCAATCTGGAACTCAGGAACTCAGGAAAAATGAACTTATGGTCACGAAAGGGAAGACACGAAAATGGGGAGTGGCATTGCTGTTGGCTCATCGCCATGGCATTGGATTGCAAGCGTTTATAAAATATATTGATTTTTGCCGTGAAATCACCGATGTTTAAATCACGTCTGGGTGAGATGCAATGCGCCTCATGCAGGGCCTTAGGGACCTGCCCTAGACGTTTTTTCTTGTACGCTCCAAACCGCATATGTATTTCTGCTATCTTGATGAATCTGGAACCCCTCAGTTGGGGGCACAGACTTCACACTTCATCCTGATTGGTCTCGCGATTCCAGCGGTGGCTTGGCACGAGTATGACAAACGGGTCAATGCCATAAAGGCTCGTTATGGTTTGAAGGACATTGAAATTCATACTGGATTCATTGCCAGACGTTTCCCGGAGCAGGAGCATATCCCCGACTTCGACAAGTTGGACTCGATTCAAAGACGCGCCGCTGTCAAAACCGAGCGCGACAAGTCGCTGATCAAGGCCGCCGCCATAAAATCCGTGGACCGGCTCAAAGGGCTAAAAAAGGTTTATGCCAAGACGGCCGATTACGTCCATTTGACTCACAAGCAAAGGATGCGGTTATTATGCGATCTGGCCGATGAAATTGGCTTGTGGAGCGATGCCAGACTATTCGGCGAAGCCGTGGATAAAACGGCGGTCGCGCCCGGGACAGATGTATTTGAAAAATCCTTCGAGCAGCTTATATCCCGATTTCACACGTTCCTAAGCAAGCGTGAAACCGAGAGGATCAATCGAGGTGGCTCCACCTCTTCCAAATCGGTTGAGAACTACGGCCTCTTGATCGAGGACAATAACGAAACCGTTGCCAAGAACATCACCGCCCTGATGAGGCGTTTCCATGTCCAGGGAACGCTTTGGGCCAAGGTTGAGAGGATTATCGAGACGCCGCTGTTCGTGGACAGCAGCCTCACGAGCATGGTCCAGATGGCCGATTTGTGCGCTTATGCCCACTCGAAGATATTTTGAGAACAACGAAACAGACTTATTTGACCGTATCGCCGACCGGTTCGACAAAGCGAACCAAAAGGTCGTTGGCATTCGCCATTACGTGGGAGGAAAAGAGTGCAAGTGCAAGGTGTGTGCCGCCCACCGAGGTTTGAAGCGAAAGATCTGATTGGAGGCTCAGACCGGCTGCACGGGGTTTTCCAAGACGCCAATGCCGGAAATGTTGATCCGCACAAGGTCGCCGGGTTCCAGGGTGAAGGTGTCCGGCGGGACGATGCCGGTGCCGGTCAGCAGCATGGCGCCGTGCGGGAAGGTTTGGCTGCGGAAAAGGTAGTCCGCCAGTTCGGCAAACGCGCGTTTGATTTGTCCGACGGACGTTCTGCCGGCAAACACCTGCGCGCCGGAGCGTTCCACAGCCAGTTCAATGGTCCAGCTCCGCGCCTCCGCTTCGGTCGCGCCGACGCGGATCACCGGGCCAAGCGCACAGGAGCGGTTGTAGATTTTTGCCTGCGGCAGATAGAGAAGATTCTCGCCCTCGATGTCGCGCGAACTCATGTCGTTCCCAACGGTGAAACCCGCCAGGCGGCCGCGCGAATTGAGGACCAAGACCAGTTCCGGCTCGGGGACGTTCCATTTGGCGTCGGCGCGGATGCCGACGGCTTGGCCGGGGCCAGCCACCTTTTCGGGGAGGGATTTGAAAAACAATTCGGGCCGGGCCGCCGCATAGACCCTGTCGTAAGCGGTGGCGCTGAAATCGGATTCGTCCATGCGCGCTTCTTTGCTGCGCAGATAGGTGACTCCCGCCGCCCAGACTTCCTGGCGTTCCACCGGGGCGAGCAGGCGCACCTCGTTCAACGCATGGCGCGGAAAATCCCGTCGCGCCAGGGCGGCCAGGCGCTCGGACAAATCATCTGACTCAAGCAAAGCGAAGAGACCGCCGGCCTCGGCGCTTATATCCTGCACCGAAGCCTTATCCGTGATCAGCCCGGAACAAACGTGGCCAGCCAGGTTTTCAAATCGGCAGAGATTCATGCCGCATAATCCCCTTTGCCAGGCGGAATGGCAATGGTTCAATGAGCGCATGAACGAGACTGCGATTTTTCCAACATCGGCGGGGATATATGAGATTCGGACCAAGGCGGCCGGCCCGGCGGGCCGCCTGCCCCTGAGCGCGGAGATGCTCCTGCACGAGCCGAGCGGCAACCTCTTTGGCTTGACCCAAAATGCCGGCATGGGCTGGAACCCCGCCGAACTGGGACGCAAACAGTTTCTCATCCTCAGCACCCAGGGCGGCTTGCGGGCGCCGGATGGCGCGCCCATCGCGCTGGGCTATCACACCGGCCATTGGGAAATCGGGCTGTTGGTGGAAGCGGCGGCGCGCGAGCTGCGCCGGCTGCAAACGATTCCCTTTGCCGCGTGTTGCTCGGACCCGTGCGACGGCCGCACGCAGGGAACCGCGGGTATGTTTGACAGTCTCCCGTATCGCAACGACGCGGCCCAGGTTTTCCGCCGGCTGATCCGCTCGCTGCCGGCGCGGTCGGGCGTGGTGGGGGTGGCGACGTGCGACAAGGGTTTGCCGGCGATGATGATGGCCCTGGCCGGGATGCGCGATCTGCCGTGCGTGCTGGCGCCGGGCGGGGTGACGCTGCCGCCGGCGCAAGGCGAGGACGCCGGCGCCGCGCAAACGCTGGGGACCCGCTTTGCGCGCGGGGCGATTTCGCTGGAAGAGGCCGCGGAGCTGGGCTGCCGGGCCTGCGGGACGCCGGGGGGCGGCTGCCAGTTTTTGGGCACGGCCGCCACCGCGCAAGTCGTGGCGGAGGCGCTGGGGCTGGCCCTGCCGCACACGGCCCTGGCTCCGTCCGGGCAACCGGTGTGGCTGGAAATCGGCGTCCGTTCCGCCCGGGCCGTGGTGGAGTTGGAAGGAAAGGGTCTGAAAACGCGGGACATCCTGACCGACGCCAGCATCCGCAACGCCATGGTCGTCCACGCCGCGTTTGGCGGTTCGACCAATTTAGTCCTGCACATTCCCGCCATCGCCCACGCGGCGGGGTTGCGCCGGCCCACCGTGGAGGATTGGATCGGCATCAATCAGCGGACGCCGCGGCTGGTCAGCGTGCTGCCCAACGGGCCGGCGCCTCATCCGACCGTGCGGGTCTTCCTGGCGGGCGGCGTGCCGGAAGTGATGCTGCATCTGCGCGAGTTGGGATTGCTGGACACCAGCGTGTTGACCGTCGCCGGCCAGACTCTCGGCGAAACGCTCGATGCCTGGGCCGCCTCCGAACGCCGGCAACGCTTCCGCGCCCTCTTGCGCGATTTGGACGGCGTCGAGGCCAGCGACGTGATCCTGCCGCCGGCCAAAGCGCGCGAGCGGGGCTTGACTGGAACGATGGCGTTTCCGCGGGGCAATCTGGCGCCGGAGGGAGCCATCATCAAAAGCGCGGCCATCGACGCTTCCGTGGTGGGAGCGGACGGCGTCTATCGGATGGAAGGGCCGGCGCGGGTGTTCACCAGCGAAAAGGCGGCCATTGCCGCGATCAAGCAGCAACAAATCCGTCCCGGCGACGTGCTGGTCCTGGCGGGCATCGGTCCGATGGGAACGGGAATGGAGGAAACTTACCAGGTCACCTCCGCGTTGAAAGAGCTTCCGTTCGGCCAACACGTGGCGGTCGTCACCGACGCGCGTTTTTCGGGCGTTTCCACCGGGGCGTGCATCGGTCACGTCGGCCCGGAAGCGCTGGCCGGCGGGCCGCTGGGCAAAGTGCGCGATGGGGACATCATTCGCATCGTCGTGGATCGAAACCGGCTGGAGGGCAGCGTGGACATGATCGGCGAGGGAACACGGCGCCTTACGGCTGAGGAAGGGGCGAAGGTGTTGGCCGCGCGCGCTTCGCATCCCGGGCTGGCGCCGGACCCGAAGCTGCCGGATGACACCCGGCTTTGGGCCGCCCTGCAACGGGTCAGCGGCGGGACCTTGGGCGGGTGTGTGTTTGACGTTGAGGAAATCCTGGCCGTGCTCGAGGCGGGAACGCGCGCCAGGGAATCGGGAGTTTCCGGGGCGCATCCCGGTTTTGGCAACCCAATTGTCAATGAGAAATGATGGCCGGCCCTTTGCTGTGGGACGCGGGCGGCTTGCTGCAAATGATTTGATTTGAGTTGTTTCACAGCCACAATCTGGTTGACAGGGTTGTCTTCCGCCATAAAAATGGCGGCTGATTCCGCATGGATTGCATTGGCGGGGGGATTCGGTATGATGGGCGTTGGCGGCCCCGGTGGCCGGTTTATGGTTCACTTTTTCGAACACGTCGTCAGAGAGGCGCGGCAAAACCCGCGCTTTGCCCTCGGCATTATTTCCCATGTCAAAGGTTCCAGCCCCCAAAAACAAGGGGCCAAGGCGCTCTTTTTTCCCGATGACCGCATGGTTGGCACCCTGGGCGGCGGTTGTCTGGAGGCGGAAATCCGCCGCCGCGCCCGCCAGGCGCTGGTTTCCGGGAAGCCCGAAACTTTCGATTTGACGCTGGACCATGATTTCGGCTGGGACGACGGCTTGATATGCGGGGGCACGGTGTTTGGCCTGATTCTGCCCCAGGCGGCCGGGGCCGCCGACATTTGGGCCGCCCTCGCCCGGCGCGACCAAACCCGCTCCTGGGGCGTGCGCCGGGATTTTTCCATCGCGTGGGCGGAGGAGAACAACCCGGAGGGCTGGCTGTATCGCGAAACGGTCGCGCCGCCGCTGGCGCTGTGGATCGCCGGTTCCGGGCACATCGCCCAGGCGGTCGCGCCGCTGGCGCTGGAGCTGGACTTTGAGGTGACGGTGTTTGACGACCGGCCCGAATTGGCCAACACGGACCATTTCCCGGCGGGGGTGCATCTGCGGGTGGGCAATTGGGGCGATCTGCTGGAGACGCCGCTGCCGGCGCGGCCGGTTCTGGGATTGATTGTCACGCGGGGCCATCAGCACGATGCGAATGTCCTGGCGGAGTGGATTCACAAACCGTTTCTTTTTTTGGGGATGATTGGCAGCCGCCGCAAGTCACGCATAATTCGTGAAGGGTTTCTCCGGCGCAAGATCGCCACCGCCGAGGAGATCGCGCGCGTGGCCAGTCCGGTCGGCCTGGAGATTGGCGCGGTCAGCGTGCCGGAAATCGCGGTGAGCATCCTGGCGCAGTACGTGCAGAAGCGGGCGGAGCACGAAGCGAGCGTTGCCAAACCGGCCACCGCGCCCGCCGCGTAGTTGCGCTGACCACCTCGTAAATTGCAAATCGAAATGTTTTATTCCGAAGCCATTCAGTTCCTTTACGATTTGCGGCTGTTCGGGATGAAGCTGGGTTTGGAGAATACGCAACGCTTGGCCGCCGCGGCCGGCAATCCCCACCAGCGGCTCCGCTTCATCCACGTCGCCGGCACCAACGGCAAAGGCTCGACCTGCGCGATGTTGGAGAGCATCTATCGCGCCGCCGGGTTGCGGGTGGGATTGTTCACGTCGCCGCATCTGGTGTCCTTTACCGAGCGCATCCAGGTGAACCGCCGCCGCATCAGCCAGGAGGACGTTGCGCAAGGGGTCGAACAGATTCAGGAGTGGATCAAGTCCCTCGGCGCGGAGGCGCATCCGACTTTTTTCGAGGCGGTCACGATCCTGGCGTTGCAGTATTTCGAGCGGGAGAAATGCGATCTGGTGGTGTGGGAAACCGGCCTGGGGGGGCGGTTGGACGCCACGAACATCGTCACGCCGCTGGCCAGCGTCATCACCAATGTGCAATTGGACCACCAGCAATGGCTGGGGAACACGCTGGCCGAAATCGCGCGCGAAAAAGCGGGCATCATCAAACCCGGCGTCCCGGTCCTTACGGCCACGGATGATGCGGCAGCGCTGTCAGTCATTTTCGCGATGGCCCGAAGCCGGCAGGCGCCGCTGACGGTTGTGGGCAACGCGGAGATCGAGGCGGCGGGCGGATTCGAGCTGGCCCTGGCCGGGGAGCATCAGAAGACCAACGCCGCGCTGGCGCTGGCGGTGGCGCGCGTTTTGGCGCCGGCGCTGGCGGTGGGGGAAGCGGCGCTGCGGGCGGGGCTGAAAACAACCGATTGGCCGGGGCGCCTGCAAACGGTGGAGCGCGCCGGCGGAGAGATCGTTTTGCTTGACGGAGCGCACAATCCCGCCGGGGCGAAAACGCTGGCGGCGGCGCTCGCCACCCGCTTCGGCGGCCGTCGGCCCGCGCTGATTCTGGGAACGATGCGGGACAAGGATTGCGCTGGGATATGTGAAATCCTGGCGCCCTTGGCGGGAAAAATCTATGTGACGCACGTCGAGAGCGAACGCGCGGCCGATTCGGAATTGCTGGCCGGGCTGTGCCGCCAGGCCAACGCGGCGGCTCCCGCCGTGGTCTGCGGGAGCGTGGGCGAGGCGCTGGCGTACACACAGGCCGAACCGTTCGTCGTCGTCACCGGTTCGATTCATTTTGTGGGCGAGGCAATGGTGTCGCTGGATCTGGCCCCGCCCTCATCGGAGCGTGGTTTGAATGATTACGGCGCCACCTTCGGGCGGCAGCCGTTGCCTGCTTCGATCCGGGCGGTGACGTTCGACGTGGGCGGGACGCTGATCGAGCCGTGGCCGTCGGTGGGCCACGTCTATGCCGAAGTGGCGGCCCGGCACGGAGTCCGCGCCGCGGCGGAAGACCTCGACCGCGAATTCGCCGCCGCCTGGCGGGCGAAAAAGGATTTTGACTACAGCAGGGCCGGCTGGCGGGAGTTGGTGAACGAGACTTTCGCGAAGGCGACGGCCGCGCCGCCCAGCGCCGATTTGTTTGCCGAGCTTTACAGCCACTTTGGCACGGCCGCGCCGTGGCGGGTGTTTGACGACGTGGCGCCGTGCCTGCGCGGGCTGAAAGCGCGGGGCTTCAAGCTGGGGATCATTTCCAATTGGGACGACCGCCTGCGGCCGCTCCTGCGCGCGCTGCAATTGGACGGATATTTTGACAGCATCGTCGTTTCCAGCGAAGTGGGACGGCGCAAGCCGGACCGGGAGATATTCCGCGCGGCGGCCAGGCAACTGGGGACGGCGGCCGGGGCCGTGCTGCACGTCGGGGACAGTCAAGAGGAGGATTATGCCGGGGCGCGGTGGGCGGGGATGCAGACGGTGTGGCTGCACCGGGCGGGGCAGGGGAGGGCGCCGGAGGTTTCCTCGCTCGATTTTCTGATAAGATAGCCGCAGAGTTCTGAAAGTCCGGCTTATACCTGTTTTCTTCTATTGACCTTGAGGGCGTCTCATCATTAGATGTTCTGAATTAGATGAAAATAAGGTCGGGCATTTGATGAGACACTTTCTGCGCAACTTGTTCTGCTTTTCGGTCGGCAAGAAATATCTGATGGCCGGCACCGGGGCGGTGATGGTGCTGTTTGTCATCGGCCACATGGCCGGCAACCTGCAGTTTTTCCTTGGGCCGGAGGCGATCAACCGCTACGGCCATTTTCTCCAGTCCAACGTCGAGGTTCTCTGGCCGGTGCGCCTGGCGCTTTTGGCCGTCATCGCCCTTCATATCTGGTCGGCCACCAGTTTGACGCTGGAAAATCGGGCCGCCCGCCCGGCCGCTTATGAGCAATGGCAGCCCACCGCCGCCAGTTACGCCTCGCGCACGATGATGATGAGCGGCATCATCGTCGCCGTCTTCATCGTCTATCACCTGCTGCACTACACCGTGATGGTCCAGGCCGTCAATTTTGCCGGGAGGGATTTCCACACCCTCACCGACTCCGAGCACCGGCACGATATTTACCGGATGATGGTGATTGGCTTTCAGCAACCGGCGGTTTCGCTTTTTTATATCATCGGCGTCTTCCTCTTGTGCCTGCATCTGAGCCACGGGATGAGCGCGATGTTCCAATCTTTGGGGTGGAAGAATCAAGGTTACGGACCGTGTCTGGATCGGGCCGCCAAATGGGCCGCGGCGCTGATCTTCCTGGGATACGTCTCGATCCCCATTTCGATTTTGCTGAGGTGGGTACAATGAAACTGGATGCCAAAATCCCGGCCGGAGCGCTGGCCCAGAAATGGGACCGGCACAGATTTGAATTGAAACTGGTCAATCCGGCCAACAAGCGCAAATTTGACATAATCGTCGTCGGCACCGGCCTGGCCGGGGCCTCAGCCGCCGCCTCGCTGGCCGAGTTGGGCTACAACGTCAAGGCCTTCTGCTACCAGGACAGCCCGCGGCGCGCCCACAGCATCGCGGCGCAGGGGGGCATCAACGCGGCCAAGAATTACCAGAACGACGGCGACAGCATTTACCGGCTGTTCTACGACACGATCAAGGGGGGGGATTTTCGGGCGCGCGAGGCCAATGTCTATCGGCTGGCGCAGGTGAGTGTTAATATAATTGACCAGTGCGTGGCGCAGGGGGTGCCCTTCGCCCGCGAGTACGGCGGGCTGCTGGCCAACCGCTCCTTTGGCGGCGCGCAGGTGTCGCGCACGTTCTACGCGCGGGGCCAGACGGGGCAGCAATTGCTGCTGGGGGCCTACCAGGCGTTGTGCCGGCAAATCGGGCTGGGAACAGTGAAGATGTTTCCGCGCGCGGAAATGCTCGACCTGGTGCTGGTCAACGGCCACGCCAAGGGGATCGTGACGCGCAGCCTGGTGACGGGGGAAATCTCGGCTCATGCGGCGGACGCGGTGGTGCTGGCGACCGGCGGCTACAGCAACGCGTTTTATCTTTCGACCAACGCCAAGGGGTGCAACGCCAGCGCCATCTGGCGGGCCTTCAAACGGGGCGCGGCCTTTGCCAACCCGTGTTACACGCAGATTCATCCCACGTGCATCCCGGTGAGCGGCGAGCATCAATCCAAACTCACGCTCATGTCCGAATCCTTGCGCAACGACGGCCGGGTCTGGGTGCCGAAGAAGAAGGGCGACCAACGGCCGCCGGGCGGGATTCCCGAGGAGGAACGCGACTATTACCTGGAACGGAAGTACCCCAGCTTCGGCAACCTGGCGCCGCGGGACATTTCGTCGCGCGCGGCCAAGGAAGTGTGCGACGAAGGTCGCGGGGTGGGGCCGGGCGGGCGGGGCGTCTATCTGGACTTTGCCGACGCCCTCCGGAGGATCGGGGAAGGGGCGGTGCGGGAGCGGTACGGGAATCTATTTGACATGTACGAAAAGATCACCGGGGAAAACGCCTATGAGCGGCCGATGCGCATTTACCCGGCGATGCATTACGCCATGGGCGGGCTGTGGGTGGATTACAATTTGATGTCCACGGTGCCGGGGTTGTTCGTCCTGGGCGAGGCGAACTTCTCCGATCACGGCGCCAACCGGCTCGGGGCCAGCGCCCTGATGCAGGGGCTGGCCGACGGCTATTTTGTCTTGCCCTACACCATCGGCCATTATTTCGCCTCGGAGAAGCAGCCCAAAGCGCGCCCCGACCAGCCGGAATTCAAGAACATCATCGCCGAAGTGGAGGCGTTGACGCGGAAATTGCTGGCGGTCAACGGCCGGCGCACGGTCAATTCGTTCCACAAGGAGCTGGGCGGACGGCTGTGGGAGAAATGCGGCATGGCGCGCAACGAAAAAGGATTGAAGGAATTGCTCCAACAAATCCCGGCGCTGCGGGAGGAATTCTGGAAGAACGTCAAAGTGACCGGCCAGAACGAGGAGTTCAACCAGAACCTCGAACACGCCGGGCGCGTCGCCGATTTCCTCGAATTCGCCGAATTGCTCGCGCTGGACGCGCTGGAACGGCGCGAATCGTGCGGGGGCCATTTCCGCACCGAATTCCAGACCGAGGACGGGGAAGCCAAACGGGACGACGAGCATTTTGCCTACGTGGCCGCCTGGGAATACGCCGGGCCGGGCCGGATGCCGGTATTGAACAAGGAACCGCTGGCCTACGAGGAAGTTCACATGAGCACGCGGAGCTACAAATGAGTTTGACATGAACCTGACCTTGAAAGTGTGGCGGCAGAAGGACGCGCGGAGCCAGGGCCGGCTGGTGACTTACCAGGCCGCAAACGTTTTGGCCGACATGTCGTTTTTGGAAATGCTGGACGTGGTCAACGAGGAGTTGATGGCCAAGGGCGAGGAGCCGATCGCCTTCGATTCCGATTGCCGCGAGGGCATCTGCGGAACCTGTTCGATGATGATCAACGGCATCGCCCACGGCGGCTTGCGCGGCACGACCGTTTGCCAGCTTCACCTGCGGCATTTCAAGGAGGGCGACACGATCGTCATTGAACCCTGGCGCGCCCGCGCCTTTCCGGTCATCAAGGACCTGGTCACCGATCGCAGCGCCTTTGACCGGATCATCCAGGCCGGCGGCTTTGTCTCCGTCAACACCGGCGGCACGCCCGACGCCAACGCCCTGCCGGTGGGCAAGACGGACGCCGACCGTGCCATGGACGCGGCCGCCTGCATCGGCTGCGGCGCGTGCGTTGCGGCCTGCAAGAACGCGTCGGCGATGCTTTTCCTTTCCGCCAAAGTGTCGCATCTGGCGTCGTTGCCGCAGGGGCGGCCCGAACGCGAGCGGCGCGTGCTCAACATGGTGAAAGTCATGGACGAATCGGGCTTCGGCAACTGCACCGTGACCGGCTCGTGCGAGGCGGTGTGCCCGAAGGAGATCAGCCTGAACTTCATCGCGCAAATGAACCGCGAGTACGGCCGGGCCATCCTCAAGAATTCGGTCCCGCGCGAAAGCAAAGGCGGGGATTAGATTCCGGCGTAAATCTGCGTCGTTTATTGCGGATAATCCGCAAAAAAGGCTTTACTTTTCATTTTATTGCCATAATCTGTTCCCATGTTAATCGAGTTTAAGGTTACAAACTTCCGGTCCATCCGTGAGGAGCAGAAGTTTAGCCTCGTCGCCGCGAACGCGGACAAGGATCTGCCTTCGTGCGTCATTGAGCGCGAATTACCCGGACTCTCTGGCATTAGATTCCTCAAAGGAGCCGCGATTTACGGCGCGAACGCCTCCGGGAAATCAAACGTTCTCGCCGCCATCGGGTATGTGTCCAGCTTCGTCCAGCGGTCTGTGACAAAGATGCAGCCTGGAGATAAAACCGGTGCGGAACCGTTCAAGTTGGACAGGTCATCGGCGACAAAGCCATCCGAGTTTGAGATTACATTTGTAGCTGATGATGTGCGTTTCGTATTTGGTTTTGCAGTCACGCCGCAACGAGTGGTCGAGGAGTATTTGGTCGCGTATCCGAAAGGCGCGCCGCAACGCTGGTATCATCGCACATTCAATGCGACCACTGAAGGTTATGAGTGGGCCAAGCCATCGACTGCCTTCAAACAAGACAAGAGCCTTGAGGACAAGACGCGGGCGAATTCCTTGTTCCTCTCGGTTGGTCCCCAATTCAATCACACCCAACTGACGCCAGTTTTTCACTGGTTCAAGAACAGCTTGCAGTTTATACACCTAAATATCGAAACTGCGTTGCATCCCGGCTTTACCGCGACTAAGGAGCATATCATCAAGCCGACTCACCACGACCGGATCATCAATCTGCTCCGAAGCGCTGATTTCGGAGTGATTGGCGCCGAGATTCAAGAGGAAGAAATCAATTTTGAGGCGTTTAGCTGGAATCCAATCACGCGCGTGGTGAAGGTGAATCTGACTCACAAAGCCGAGGGCATCGAACCGGTCGCGCTGGACTTCGATAACGAAGAATCGGCGGGAACTCGCCGTTTTTTTGCCTTGATCGGTCCGTGGCTTGACATCCTTGAGAATGGCTACACGGTGTTCGTTGATGAAATCGAAACGAGCTTGCATCCGGTCTTGGTGAAGGAGCTTTTGAAACTGGTATTCTCCGGCGAGAATAATCCCAAAGGCGCGCAGGTTGTTTTCACGACGCACAACCCAGTGTTCCTGGACAGTACGCTCATGCGGCGGGACCAAGTCTGGTTCACCGAAAAGTCCCCGAGCGGCGAAACTCACCTTTACCCGTTGACTGACTATCAACCCCGCAAGGATGAGGCCTTGGCGAAGGGATACCTCGCCGGACGGTACGGGGCGATCCCATTTTTGCCGGAAGGTTTGAAGCTGTGAGTGGCCGACGCTCATTTGCGCGAGGGCCTGCGGCTTTCCGGCGTGGAAGGCCTCGCTTTCCGTCGTCCGGCAAAGCTTTTCTTATTGTCGCGGAGGGCGAGAAGACAGAGCCGAATTACTTCCGTGCGCTCCGAAACCGACTGGAACTTGCGGCGGCTGACGTGGAAATCGTTCATCCCGAAGGAACGGACCCTGTGACCCTCACGCGCGCAGCCATTCAAATTCGAGACGAGCGAAAGAAATAGGCGAAAAAGGGGTTTCCGGTTGCTTACGATGAGGTGTGGGTCGTTTTTGACTTGGAGAAACCGCACGACGAACGCCGGAAACTTGCGGTGGCAGCGATGGCGCTGAAGGAGGCGGCGGGAATCAAGTTCGCCTTTTCTGACCCGTGCTTTGAATTTTGGTTGTTGCTTCACGAGGAGTTTACAACCGCCCCGTTTGCGGACTGTGGCCAAGTCATTCAACGGTTGGAAGTCCACTGGAGAAACTATTCCAAGGGTCTATCTCCGACACCTGAGTTCCTTGAAAAAATCCCCGCTGCCGTTTTAAATGCGGAGCGTTGTCGGAAACATCACGAGACTTCCGGTGGTGACTGGAATCCTTCCACGCAGGTGGATATTCTGGCTCGACACCTTAACCTAAGTTCCATTTTCTCCAAGCGTAAGTCGTTGATTTGCAAGCTTCCGGTATTCGTTCACTTGCTACAACTGGCCCTCCGTCCAAGCGGGCGGCTTGGCAAAAAGCGTCAGCAAAT
>JBEKYR010000038.1:0-53019 GCA_049510745.1 Verrucomicrobiota bacterium
CCTGTCGCCGCGCCCTGATTTCCGCCGGTGAGATGCCGGCGGGAGGGACCGATCCCGCCTGCGCGCTGCGGCGGCGTCCCGGCCTGGGGATTGTCCAAAAATTGAGATGCGCCCCGCGTCCCCGGTCGCCTTCAAGGTTTGCGGGCTGGCGGGAGGCCCGGTTCCGCCAGGCTCTCTTGGAGGGTTTTCCTGATGCCGTTGAAGATGTTCTCCGCCAACTGCTCGTTGCCTGCCGGGGTAAAGTGCAGGAGATCGGTGAATTTGCCGTGCTCGCCGTCGAGATGGGGCTGGGTGTTGACGAAGCAGACCCAGGGGTATTTCCGCGCCAGTTCTTCCAGAATGAGGGAATGGACGGCGTTGGCCTTGACGGCCCAGAAGAGGCCCGGACCAAAACCGCCAGCGTAGAAGCCGCTCACCGCCGGGTCGCTCTGCTCGTTGACGGCCATGGAGTAATTGGCGAGGACCAGGCAGATGCCGTTGGCGCGGGCCGCCTGGATCAATTGGCGGTAGGCGCCGGCGTACTCGGTGTCCAGGGGCCGGGAGATGTCGAGGCCGCCGGGAGAAACCGGCCCTTGCCGCTGGCGCCGGTACCAGGTCATTTTCAGCCGGTATTCGCAATCGGCCAGAAGTTTGAGGGGGCGCTCGCGGTAAGCCGGGGCCGGAGGCCCCCGCGGCCGCTGCAAGGCGCGGTCAATCAAAAAAAATCCATTGAAACCGTGATAGGAAATGATCATGTCCGGTTGAAGCGGAAGGATGTCCCGCGGCAGCCGGGCGAGGTTTTCGCGCAGCGAGTAATAGGGAACGCCGGCGTTGATGACCTCGACCGGACGGCGGGCCGGGAGGCGCTGGCGGATCATCTGCTCCAGCAACTCGGGCCAGGTCTTGTCTTCGCGCCCGAGATTGAGGCCAAAGGTGGTCGATTCTCCCAAGGCCACAATGCGATAGGCCGGCCCCTTGTCCAGCGGGAACTCCGCCCCGCGAAATCCCCTGCTGTTGATGGAAATCGGATTGTCAAAGAAATGGCCGCGGCTGTTGGGCCGGAGGCGAAAAGGCAGGGAACCCGCCGGGTCCGGCTCAAAAATCTCCCGGCTCATTTGGTCCACTTGCTGTTGGTAACACTCCCACCAGCGCGCGAAGGCGGTGGGGTCCCCTTTGGCCCTCTCGTAGGAGTAGAATTCCCCGCCCGTGGGGTGTCGCATTTCCACGTAGCCGCGGGGGCGGATCATCCAGTCCGCCAACGGCAATCCGACCAACAATAAGATCAACGTGTTGGCCGCCTGCCGGCCCAGGAGAGAGAGGCGGAACCATGCCTGACACAGGATCAGTGTGGCCACGGTGGCCAGGACCCCGAAACCAAACCTTTCCGGCTCGTTTTGGAAATAGCCGTCCCCCAGCCAAATCAGGTCCCCGAAAAACAACCAAGCCACCACCAGCAGTTTCCACGGAGCTTCTTCCGCGGCGTCAACGACTCGACAATACGTCAGGAAAATAGCCGCAGCCTCCACGCAGGCCAGCATCGTGTAGCAGGTGTCCCAGATGCCGGCCGTGAACAGCAGGCCGCCCCAGGCCAGCAAGCTGCCGCTCCACGCGCCGGCCCAGGCGGCTTTTCGCAGTCGCGCTGCCGTCGCAGCGGCGGAAAGGCTCAGAATGACCACCCCTGCTCTGGCGGGCCACCCAAGCGGTATCCACGCGACCATTCCGAGAGCGGCGCCGAGCAGGAGCATTTGCAGCAACCGGTTCAGCCACAACCATCGCCGCAAAACATCACGATGCAAAAACCTCATGAGATGAAGTCCCTTCCACCGTTACTTGACAGGGTACATAAAAGGCGAGAGGGGGGGCGATCCTTGCGTGAAAAAAACCAAACCCGCCAGAACCAAAAAGAAGACCACCAACGGGACCAGCCACCATTTCTTTTCCTGGCGCAAGAAACGCAGAGCGTCTTTAAAAACCTTGAGCACAGGCTCCTGTATATCGCGCCGGGTTGAATCCGCAAGCGGTTTCAGGACGCTTCCCGCGGGGCTTCTCACCCGCCAACGCTGCGGCGCTAGTTTGGCGGAACCCGCGCCGTTTGCAGCACGGCCAGCATCGCCGCCCGCTCCTTGGCCGCCTGGTCCAATTCCCCGTGAACGCAGGCGGCAAAGACGCGGCCGCCGACGCCGAAGAGAACCACTTCCGCGTTGCCCGGATCGCCGTCATCGGCTTCCGTGCCGGGACCGAGCAACTGCCTTGCGGGAGCGCCGGAGATCGTGATCGTGTTGGTCGCCGTGGCTTTGAAGTTGACAAATTCGCTCTGGATCAACCCGGCCACGCCCGGAAGCGCGTCGTCCGGCGTTTTGGCGCCGGCCACCGTCCAGAGATGAAGGGCCAGGCTGGGGGTTTGAATGGCGGTGTGGCCGCCGGTCGTGGCAACCTTCGCGCCCCGGGGGACGCGTAGCGCCAGGACCGGCGCGCCACCCGCCGACACCGTGATGGGCGTGTCCTGGGCCGGGGCACAGGCGGCGAAACCGGCGATGAACAGAGTTGCGATCAGACGCATGGAGTTTCCTTTCCGTTGAGTCAATACTTGTTTTTTTCGTGACGGCGCTTCTTGAAAGGTTCAGGGGAGCGGCTTGGCGTCCTCCAGGGTGATGGTGACCTCGACGGGAACATTGGCCGGAGGCAGGTTGTTGGTGTTGGCGGTCCAAATCAGGTCGTTGTCGTGACCCTGGGCGATATTGTTGACCAAGGCGACGGGGTCCGTGACCAGGGAGACAATCGAGCCGTCCATCTGCGCCAGGAAACGGTTTCTGTTGATGATCGAGCCGTTGTAAACCCAAAAGCCATGCCCTAAAGCGGACTGGGTGTTGGTATTGAAAACGAGTTCCTCGGCGGTTCGATTGACAGCCGCTCCGTCCTGCCGCCAATGCACGCCGAGAGCCACCTTGCTTCCCGGAATCGTTTCACTGGAGGGGTGGACGATGGGGCCGGGAACGCCGTTGGACGGGCTGCCGGGAAAAGCGCCGTTGCCCGCCGGCTGCGCGCCCAGAAGAAGCATGGCCAGGTGAATGTGGTACGGTTCAGCCTCCGTTTTGAGAATACTCTCATGCGTCTTGCCGTAGGTGGTGACCAGGAAGTATTCCATCGGCCCATGATCCTGGTTGAGAACAGCGGGAAAAGAAATGTGGCGACGGCCCTGGTCCAGCCGGACTTTTCCCACGTCAAAAATCCCTGGTTCCACCATGCGCAGCGAGGCATTGGTCAGGGCTTCCAATGAGCCTTCCATTGGTTTGGGAGGCGCCACCGGCTTGGGCGAATCAACCGGTCGTGCCGGAACATGGGCCGCGTCCGCCGGGAGCCGGGCGGGGGCCACCTCGGCAGGCGCGGTGTCCTGGGCGCCGGCCAGCCCGGCGCCCAGCCAGAGCGCCGCCGCGAGATGGGCAGTTTTCACGGACATGAGTTATACCATTCCAAACTTCGCGCCAACCCGGCGCCATTGCCGCCAATACACAGGCCGCCTGCACGAAAGCCCGCGCATCACTTCACTGACCTGATAGTAATGGGTCTCTCCGTTTTTGGCACGCCGAGAAGTCATTGCCAAACGGCGCGGCTTGATTCAGAAATAGGGCGGTGCGCGACCCACATGCCTATCGTTTGGGGATTCTCGGTTCGGGCAAGGGTTCCAATGCCGCCGCCATCGCCGATGCGTGCGCGGCGGGGACCCTTCCCGCCCGCGTCGCCGTGGTCATCAGCGACGTGGCCAACGCCGCGATTCTCGACCGGGCGCGCGAGCGCGGGCTGGAGGCGCTGTATATCGCCCCGGGCAAGTTCCGGTCGAAATTGGACGAAGCGGCGGAGGCGGCGTATCTCCAGGCGCTGCGGAAGGCGGAGGTGGATTTGGTGGTGCTGGCGGGTTTCATGCGGATTCTCAAGGGGGAAATCCTGCGGGCCTTCGCCCACAAGGTGGTGAACATCCATCCCGCCTTGCTGCCGGCTTTTCCGGGCCTGGAAGCCTGGAAACAAGCCCTCGAGTACGGCGTCAAAACGACCGGCGTGACCGTCCATTTCGTCGATCAGGGCATCGACACCGGCCCGATCATCGCGCAGGAGACGACCCCGGTTTTGCCCGGCGACACCGCGGAAACCTTGCACGCGCGCATCCAGGAAGTGGAGCACAAGCTTTACCCGGTGGTCATCGGCGCGCTGGCGCGGGGAGAAATTTGGGTGGAAGGACGCCAGACGGTTTGGAGGAATCACGACCGAGAGGCCGCATGAAAACCAAAAAGAAAAAGTTGGCTTTGCCGCGCCGGCAATGGAAAATCTCCCCGGTCACGCGGGTCAAAGAGTCCGCCAAAAAGTATTCGCGTCCGCGGGCCAAACGCAACGCGGGACAATATGAGCCATAAAGAAATTTTGAAATTGGGATTGCCCAAGGGCAGTCTGCAGGAAGCGGCCATCGCCAAAATGGCCAAGGCCGGCTTTCACATCCAGGTCAGCAGCCGTTCCTACGCGCCCTATGTGGATGACGAACATCTGATGATCCGCCTCATCCGCGCCCAGGAAATCAGCCGCTACGTCGAGCATGGTTACCTCGACTGCGGCCTGACCGGGCACGATTGGATTGTGGAAAACGGCTCGAAGGTCCACGAGGTGGGCGAGTTTCAATTCAGCAAGGCGACCAGCCAGCCGGCCCGGTGGGTGCTGGCCGTGCCGGAGAATTCCCCCATCCGCTCCCCCAAGGACCTCAACGGCAAGCGCGTCGCCACCGAAGTCGTCAACATTACCAAGCGCTACCTGCGCCGGCACGGCGTCAAGGCGGAAGTGGAATTTTCCTGGGGCGCCACCGAGGTCAAGGCGCATGAGCTGGTCGATGCCATTGTCGAGATCACCGAGACCGGCTCCTCGCTGCGCGCCAACAACCTGCGCATTGTCGATACCCTGTTGGTCTCGACGCCGCGCTTGATCGTCAACCACGCTTCGTGGAAGGACCCCTGGAAACGGCAGAAGATAGAAACACTCGCCCTGCTCCTGCGGGGCGCGCTGGAGGCGGAAAGCAAGGTCGGGCTGAAAATGAACCTGCGGCAAAAGGACCTCGCGCGGCTCTTGCAGACCCTGCCCGCTTTGCGCAACCCGACGGTGAGCAGTTTAAGCCAGCCGGGCTGGGTGGCGGTGGAAACGATCATTGACGAGAAAGTGGTGCGGGAGTTGATTCCGCAACTGAAGGCGGCCGGGGCCGAAGGAATTATTGAGTATCCTTTGAATAAAGTGGTATATTGAGGCCGCGTAATTAAACAAATCATTATGGGATCACTAAAGAAACGTCGCAAAAGCAAGATTAACAAACACAAGCGGCGCAAAAAGCTGCGCGCCAACCGCCACAAGAAACGCACCTGGCAGAAGTAAGCCAGGCTTGGGATGACCGGGCGCCGCGGCGCCCCCTCCCGGGCGGAAACGGGTGCCTTTTTGGCGTCGATCTACGCATGAACGCATTTTATTCCATTCTGGCTCTCGGATTGGGCGGCGTTCTGGTGTCCGGTTGCGCCACGGCAGCCAAGCATCCTTCACCGGCGCCCGTCTCGCAGGAGGCCGGCGCGGAGGAGGACCTGACACCCGATGAGGCGCGGGAAAGAGCGGCCGGTTTGCCCCTGCCCAAGGGGAACCCGGAGGCCTTTGCCCGCTACGCCGCCGGCGTCAGTTATGAGTTGAACGACGAGGACGAGCAGGCGGTGCAGCAGTTCGACGAGGCCGCCCTGGCCGATCCGGCCAACGAGCCGTTGGTCGAAGAGCTGACGCGGCGTTTCCTGCGCGACAAGCAAACCGACAAGGCGCTGGCGCTGTTGTCCACGTCCGCCCGACGCCCCGAAGCCTCGGCGGAACTTCTAAGCTGGCTGGCGCGGGCACAGTGGCAGGCCGGCCTGACCAACAAGGCCCTGGCCACCGCCAAGCTCGCCGTGCAACGCCAGCCGGATTTGCTGGACGGCTACGAGTGTCAAGTTGAAATCCTCTTCCACAACCGCCAGTGGGCCGAGGCGCTCAAAACCCTCCAGCGGGCCGCGGCGGAAATCCGGGCCGATCCCTCCGCCCTGGCCGCGTTGGCCGGCCTCTACGCCGCCTATTTGAAAGACCACCCCAACGACACCCAGGCCAAAAGCCGGGCCGTCGCCGTCGTGGACCGGGCCGCCCAAATCAAGTTCACCGACGCCCGCCTCTGGCAGCGCCTGGCCGACGCCTACAGCCGCCTGGACCAGCCCAGGAAAGCGGCCGACATCTACGTGCGGCTGCTCTCCGAGTACCCGGATGCCTCCATGATGCGCGACACCATCCACGAGAAGCTGGCCGGGATTTATTTCGAGGTCGAGGACAAGACCAACGCCGCCAAACAACTGCAAGCCATCGTCCGCGACAACCCTACCCGCTACCCGCGCGCCTGGCTTTTCCTGGGTGAACTGGCCTTCGAGGACAACAAGCTGAGCGAGGCGGTGGACGACTTCCAGAACGCCCTCCATTGGGACCCGTCGATCGAACAGGCCTATTACGACCTGGCTCTGGCGCAATTGGACCTGCATCAATCGACGGCCGCGTTTCAGACGCTGGATCAGGCCCGCCAACGGTTTCCAAAGACGTTCTCCTGCGAGTTTTACACCGGGGTGGTCCATGCCCATGTCAAGAATTATGCCGAGGCCATCCGCCACTTCAAGGAGGCCGAAGTCATCGGGCTGGCGACCGACGCCTCCAAGCTGGACCAGCGGTTCTACTTCCAGTTTGGCGCGGCCTGCGAGCGCAACCAGGACTACGGGATGGCGGAGGAATACCTGCAAAAATGCGTCAACCTCGCGCCCGATTTCGGCGAAGCGCTCAATTATCTGGGCTACATGCTGGCCGACCGCGGCGAACAATTGCCCCGCGCGCGCGCCTTGATCGAGAAGGCGGTCAAGCTCGAACCCCGGAACGGCGCCTATCTCGACAGCCTCGGCTGGGTCCTCTTCAAGCTCCACCAGCCGGAGGAGGCCCTGCCGTGGCTGCTCAAGGCCCAGCAATACACGCCGGAAGCCGACGCCACCGTGCTGGATCACCTGGGCGAGGTCTATATGGCCTTGCATCAGACGGGCAAAGCCATCGAAGCCTGGAAGAAATCCTTTTCCATCGAAGCCAGCGACGCAGTCAAGCGCAAGCTCGACCTTTATTCCGGCGGCAGTTGGTGAAGGTTGTGCATTTCTCCCAACATTACACCGTGCCCGAAGCGCGCGCCCTGCTGCCGAAGGTCCGCCAATGGCTGGGCGATTTGGAGTCGTGCCAGAAGCGCCTCCTCGCGCTGGACAAAGGCGTGGGCGCGTTGACCGCCCGCGGCGACGACGCCGGCGGCGAAGCCGTCAACCAATTGGTGCGGGCGTTGGGTGAAATCCAGGAAATTCTCCTGCAATTTCAGCGGCGCGAAATCCAGGTCAAGGACGTGGACCGCGGCCTGGTCGATTTCCCCTCGTTACGCGAGGGGCGCGAGGTCTTTCTCTGCTGGGAAAAGGACGAGGAAGACATCGAGTTCTGGCACGACCTGGAATCCGGCTACGCCGGCCGCGAACGGCTCTGACTGCGGCATCGCTGCAAAGGCCCGATTTTCGATCTCATGTCAGTCCCAAATCCTAAGAACCGTTGCAGTACATCCCGGGGAGCGCACGCGCCCTCGCGTGCAGCGGTCGGCGCCCCCGCCGACCGCTTCTTCGCTCGCCACGCCGCCCGCCGCCCCATCCATTGGACAAAAGTTTGCACAGCGCCCTTTTCCCTGTCGGGGGTTTTTCCCTTGATTATTCGGCGTCAGAGCTTTACTCAAGGCGCAGAATGAACACGAATCTGACCATTCCTGATGGGCTTGCGCCAGGCCAGGACCTTTTACAGATGGCAAACGAGTTTCTCGAAAATTTTCGCCCGTACGAAACTGAGGTTGGCGGCGGTCTCGTTCTTTATTGTGACGTAAAAAGCGCTGCTTATTATTTGCTGTGTCATCTTAGGGCTTCATGTTTGGCTCAACGTTGCGACCTGGAGGCGACTATTGACGAAGGCGAAGAAGACGAAATCTACAAACTCAATCGAGACATCACTGAAGACGAAGGTGCGTATAAGGCGATGGAGGAAGATGCTAAAAACGGAAGAACATTCGAGGATATGGTGCTTGAGTACGATACATCATACCGAAAACAAAAGCCTCTTAAGGTTTACGGAGGACAACACCGCATTAGAGCCATCACGAAGGCCTTTGCCACAAAGGTAGATCGAATTCATGGGGTACGCGTTTATTTTTTGCTTTCCCGGGAGCAGAAAGTTGAAATTGCGACAGTGAATAACACGTCTATTGCGGTCCCGAATGATTTACTGGACCGAATGCGGGAGCAGTTTTTAGGTAGCGAACTGCGAACTTGGTGTCAGACCGTCGGTTTGCTTAAGCAAAACCAAGATTTTGCCGATAGGCGAGATCCGGAGATTCCAACTGTCAGAGTAGCACGGACATTGATCGTAAATTTTTATCTCGGAAGTAGCGCCGACCTCAATGCCTTTCATGAGCCGACGGTTTGTAAATCCGGAGGAATTGATGATGTTTATCTGCGAATTCGTGAGAAAGTGGATTGGAAAAATGAAGGGCTGATTTCGATGGGTAAAGAATTCGCCAGGTTACACAAAACACAACGCGAAAGAGTTGCGGGGCGCGATAACGACAATTATGCAGAGTTTGCTCGGAAAGCTTTGTCAATAGCGGTTCTTGCGAGTTGGGCCTACGCGGCGGGCTTGTTTCAGAAGCATCCTGAATACTTGAGGACTCATTACGCTCTTCCGGATTCAGTAGCAGCACCCGATGATCCGCTGAACGCAAAGGCTCTTTCACAGGCACGAATGAAAGGTATCGATCCTGATACTTATCGTGGCCTTGGTACGAGGAGCGGACCTGCCGAGCTTGGCCGAATGCTGGAAGTCTTCTTGGTTCAGTCGATGAAGGCCACAAGAAAGAAGAGGATAACAAAAGAATTGGCAAATGCTGCAATACAGTCTTATGAGGCTAAAAAAGCACATCACAGTGCCAACAAAGCTCTTGGAAAGCTATAATTATGTTCGAGGAATACCTACAGGACGCTTCGGCGTTTATTGAGATCGCACAGGATCTCACAGACAAGCCAGACAAGAGGTTTGCTCGACGATATTACAGGGCGTCTGCTTTTTGCTTGGCGGGAGCGATAGAATCCTTCGTCAATTATGTCGCCGACTCGTTCGCACAGGCCGAGAAGCTTCCAGTTCATGAAATCGCTTTTCTAAATGATAAAAAGTTTTCTCCCGAGAAGGGTGAATTGGTTCAAAAGCCTGAATTTCATCGACTTGAGGACAAACTGAAAATCTTACTGAAGCGCTTTGTCCCGCATTTCGACTTCCAAAGTGGGATGTGGCTTTGGTTTATGGAGCTAAAGGATTTGAGGGATTCGTTAATTCATCCGCGGCAAATGGAGGATGAAATGACTCTAACCCAATATCACACGAAACTTGACAGAGGAATGTCGGGGCTGCTCGACCTTATGGACTGCCTTTCCAAAGCAATATTCAAAAAGCATTTAAGAAAGCAGATTCTTGACCTCAAGCCGGATGTTTCATGAAGTGAAGTGAAGGTGAAGGGGTCGGTGAAGGGGTCGGTCCTAGGAAATGGGTCGTGAAGAGGTCGGTCCTATGAAATTGGTAAAGCGGCGGGTCGGGGGTCGGTCCTAGGAAATTGGTAAAGTGGTAAGGGAGTCGCCCATCGGCTCGCCCGCTTTTTAAGTTTTCTCGGTGATTTCAGCGAACGCGGCGGCGGCTCAAACAATCGGTTTTTCCCTGATTCGCTTTTTGGACCGGCCAAAACATCCTGGTTATCCTGTAAATCCCGCAAAGGGGTCGGTTCCTAGCATGTCAACATTTTATGCTTCGCAGGGGTCACCGCAATGATCGCCCGATTCTTAAGTTTTCTCGTTGATTTCAGCGAACGCGGCGACGGCTCGCTTTTTGGACCGGCCAAAACATCCTGCTTATCCTGTAGATCCTGTCCAAAATTCCCCGCCCCCTTTTTCCGTGTATTCCGAGTATTCCGTGGTCAACATCGCCCCCGCCATTCCGCACCCTCATAAATTCACTGATTCAAACCTCACTCATTCTCCTACGATTCCGACTCTGCAATTTTCCGGCAAAAAGCCCTTGACAAGTTCCATAACACAGTGGTATTTCTTCCTTCGATGACGCCAAATCGTCACATCGGTCAAGGCCGGCTTCGGCGCCAGGCGCTTTGCGCTTCCCGCGCAATCCCTTCGGCGACGGCGGATTCGTCCCACTGGTCCGATTGGTCCCTTTGGCCCCCCAAATCAAACCAAATCAGACTAAATCAGACTAAATCAAACCCCAAACAACAGGGGGGGAGGGGGGCCAAAACGGAGCAAGACGGACTAAAACTGAGTAAAACTGAGTAAAACCGAGTACTTTTTTATTTTTCATGCCGCCCAAAGACACGAACAGCGGCGCGTTAAAGCCCCTTTTTCAGCGCCTTGACTTTCGCCGCTTCCGGTTTCGCGCCGTAGTAATTGTCCAGCGGGTAGCAGCCGCTGACCATCCCGTTGCGCGGTGCGGTGGTGCAATCGCTGAATGTCCGGCAGATGGACTTCGGCGTCAGCGCCCCCTTTTTCAGCGCGTCACTCGGCAGCGCCGGATAACTCAGGATCATTCGCCCCAGTCCGATCATGTCGGTCCATCCCTCGCGCACCACCGCCTGCCCGACCAGCGGCAGAAATTCCTGCAAGTAGCTGTAGGCCGAGCCGACAATGATCAGGTTCGGCGGCGCCTGGCTTTTGATCTGGCGCGTCACGTCGATCTGCCGCGCCACGTCGATCAACGGGTCGTGCGCCGGCTGGTAGCCGTCGGAGGGCGGATAAGCGGCCGGCCGTTGGATATGCGGGTTGTAATAGGGCGAGCCGGCGCTCAGATTCAGAATCTTGATCCCCAACTCCGAGCACAAGCGCGCGAACCGGTGGGTTTCGGAAAGGTCGTATTCCAGCGGATTATTCTGATTGACGCCAAACGCGTACGGATAAGGCACGGGAAACTCATCCGGTATGCCCGGCCCCAGCCGGCCCGGTTCGCCGCGGGCCGGGTCGGGCTTGAAGGGCACGGTGTCAAAGGCGCTGAGCCGCACTCCCAGGTCGATCGGGTTGCCGCTGGCGCGAATCCCGGCCACGATCTCGCGCAGGAGGCGCGTGCGGTTTTCAAACGAACCGCCGTACTTTCCCGCACGCGTGAACGCCCCCAGAAACTCGTGCAGCAGATACCCGTGGCAATGCTTGAGATCGACAAAGTCCGCCCCCGCTTCCCACGCCAGCCGGGCGGCGGCCACGTAATCGCCGGTCAATTCGCCGATCTCGGCGTCGCTGAACATCTGCGCGTCGGAAGTAACGTTGAATTTCCTGTCAAGAACCGGATGGCGGAAGGCGACGCGCGGTTCCAGCCGCGTGTCGTTGGGCCGGCAAAAGCGCCCGGAATGCGTCAACTGGAAGCCGATCACCAAGTCGTCCGTCGTCCCGTGGTGTTGGCGGTGCGCCGCCAGCAGAGTTTCGCGCAACCGCGCCAGATCGGCTTTGTTTTCCGGGCGGATGATGAGTTGATGGGGGTTGGCGCGGGCATCGGGGCGGACCGCCATGGCTTCCCCGCCGAAGATCAGCTTGGCGCCGCTCTCGCCAAAGCGCGCCCAGCGCCGCAGCATAGTGTCGGTCGCCCCGCCCGTGCGCGTCCCGTCCCAGCCTTCCATCGGCTGGACGGCGAAGCGGTTGCCGATTCTCTTGCCGTTAATCTCCACGCGCCCGATGGGCTGCTGGAGAGGCGAGGACGCTCCCGTCTCAATCACATCGTCGCAGGGCAGAGAAAGGCCGAGCGAAGCGGTGTAGCGGCGAAAATTCTCCGGTGTCTTGAGCGCCGGCACGCGCACCCATTCCTGTTTTGGTTCGGGCATGGCAGGCGGAAATTAAGGCGAAATTCCGGCGGGGGCGAGCGGAAAGAATTTTCAGTCCCCGGTCCGCCGCGAAAGCACCGCTCCGGCGCGTCAATTCCTGGAGGTCGTCCTCTGGGTGATCCAAACCAGGTCCGGGTTGTTGGGCGAGGGGACATCGTGAGGGATAAACACATCGCCCGCCGGCACCCCGATCATGGTTCTGGCGTCCTGCCACTTGTGGGTCTCAACGTGGCTGTCGGCAAATGCCACCACGCCCCGCTTGCGGTGCAAATAGGACGGGAAATGGATAAACTCCTGAGCCGTCATATCGACCCCGAAACCGGGCGTGCAAATGCTGGCCGGGTTGACATCCATGAAGACAAAGCGATTGGCCGCCGGGGCCGCGGCCAGTTGCGCCCACTTCATATAGACGCGGTAGCCGGGAGTCTGGGCCAGCGGCATCACGAGGTTGGAGCCGGAAGCGCCGATGTAGCTGTTCATGGAATAGCTGCGCAACTCGAACACTTTGGTCGCGACGTCGCCCGCGGACCATTTGGAGACATCCGCCGGGCACTTGTAGAGCGGCGCCGAGGGCTGAACCCCGGCCAGGAGCGCATAGTTGGCGCCGACCAAATACTGCGTGTTGGTCAGCGTGGGCGGGTCCCCGTGGTTGCCCCCGTAAACCCACAGATGCGCCAGTTCGCCGGGCCGAAGTGCCGTGCTTGTATCCCCGCCGTTGAGGACCAATACGTCCCGGTTGTCACCCGAATAAATGGACCAGGCCACCATCAACTCCTTCTGGTTGTTGACGCATCGGATGCGCACCGCCTCCGACTTGGCGACCGCCAGGGCCGGCAGGAGCAGCGCGGCCAGCAGCGTGATGATGGCAATCACCACCAGCAGCTCGATCAGCGTAAACGCCGCCCCGGCGGGAAGCCGGGCGGGCGTTTCGACGGAGGATGACGTCGCGCGCATGGATTTCGGCCAACACTACCGCAATCCTGGGGCACGGCAATCAAAATCGCCGTTTTAAAATCACAGCATCAAAATCGCCACAGACCGATGAAGTTCCTCCGCTCATCGGCTCCTCGGTGTGGCGCTCATGGGCCATTGACCAGGGCATACAGAGTCCCGTCCTCGGACCCAAAATAAACCGTGCCGTCCGCTCTCCGACTTCAAGAATCCCTTTTACGCCGGCAAGGAATACGCCCGTCCGCCGGCGGAAATAATTCTTTACACCTATGACGCCCTCCGGGCCTGGACCGGCGAGCAGGGGATCGAGCCGCGGCCCGGGCAAACGGCGCGCGAATTCTGCCAGGCGATGGCCGGCCCGCTGCCCGAGGCGGCCGCGGCCCTGCGCCATCTCTCCTACCTTTACGCCCACGCCGCCAGCGTTCCCCAATAGCGATCTGGATGCGCGATGGCGGGCCGAATCCCGGACTGGAATTTGATCAGTCGCCGCCCTGGGAACTGGATCGTGGCGGCTTTGATTTGGATTGCAGCCCCTTCACCCAATCTTTGATATCCTCTGTCATCGCTAATTTATCTTGGACTTCCTGTGTCCAAGCGGGAGCTTCCGTTTCCGCCCAATCTGACAGAGGCGGCTTCCCAAGACGCCACTTTTCGACGGGAACGGCATCAAGAAAGCGCAGCTTATATCTGCGCTGAATTTCCAGCCCCGCATGAGTGTTGGCATGGGCTCTTAAGCGCGTTGCCCACGCCAGCAGAACTTCCGCAGTGCGGCCGCCAGAGGGCGCGGAAAGATATTCCCTGCAATTGGCGATGGATAACCGCAAATGCTTCTCATCCTGCCGGCCAACTACTTGCTGGTCCAGAGTCAGCAGATTTGCCGTCTTGGCCTCGACGCACAGCACCGGATGCAGGACCTGCAACGGGATGTCCCCGTGCTTGAGCCGAACCGCCGTGTGCAAAGCGTCCGCCGTGTTCAGACCATTCGCCGTATGAAGAATATCGATGTCGATTTCCGGGTGTCGACAGTGGACCTTCGCAATGTTTGGCGTGTGTGCCGGATCCGTGGGCCACTCGATTTCCGCTTGGAGATCAACGCCCAGGATTCTCACGTCCGCTTGATTGCCCAGCAAGTCAACGTCAACACTGGTGAAGGGTTGCGAGTCCTTCCACGGCGCCTCTCCTGGTCGTTGCAGCCGCTCGGACCAGAGGTTGACAGCCTGTCCTCCGATCAATATGGCCCCCGTCTTGCCGAGAGCTTTCAGAACGGGCCGGATCTGTTGGAGGGTGAACATGCCTCAGTCAAGAACCTCTCCTCCCAGAGGCTTGGGCATGTTCTCAATGGTCCACTCCTTCGGGTTTGGAACAAATCGGTTGCGAGCCTGGCGTTGCGCGGCTTTTCCGTTCCGGACGGCCTGCCCATCCAGCAGCCGCTCTTGCGCCTTCTGCTTCTTCCGTTTCTCGACGCTGTAACGTCCCATTTTCACGAGTAATACGACATTGCAATCATGCCCTTTTCCCGCTATGTGTCAAACATGGTCTTCATGCCGCCAGAGTTGGAAAAAATCCTGCGGGAAACGCCGGAATTGCAACGGGCGTTCCTGGTCGGCGGCAGCGTGCGCGATGTGTTCCTGGGCCGGCCCCCGGGCCAGGATTTCGACATCGAGGTCTTTGGCCTGGATTATGACCGGCTCCGCCAGGCCCTGGCCCGCTGGGGCAGGACGGATTTGGTGGGGCGTTCTTTTGGCGTCGTCAAGCTTTCGACCGGCAGCGGCCAGACTTACGATTTTACCGTGCCGCGCAAGGATTCAAAGGTCGCGCCCGGCCACAAGGGCTTCGACGTCGAATTCGATCCGGCCATCACCCCGCCCGAGGCGGCGGCGCGGCGCGATTTCACCATCAACTCGCTCATGTACGACCCGCGCGCCGGCCAGGTGCTGGATTTTTTCGGGGGCGCGGCGGATTTGAAGAATCGCGTTCTGCGCCACACCAGCCCGGCCTTCAGCGAAGACCCGTTGCGGGTCTTGCGCGGGATGCAATTCGCCGGGCGCTTCGACCTGCGCGCGGCGCCGGAAACGGCCGCGCTGTCGCGGCAGATCAAAGGCAGCTTCCCCGAACTGGCCGTGGAGCGGGTCCGTGAGGAATGGTTCAAGTGGGCGCAACAGGGCGGGCGGCCGTCGGCGGGCCTGAGGTTTCTAATTGACACTGAATGGATCGATCACTTTCCGGAAATCAAGGCGCTGGCCGGCACGCCCCAGGAACCGGAGTGGCACCCGGAAGGCGACGTTTTCACGCACACCTGCCATGCTTGCGACGCGCTGGCGCGGTTGGACGCCTGGCTCGCGGCGGACGCGGAGTCGCGCTTGGTTTATATGCTGGCGGTTCTGGCGCACGACTTCGGCAAGCCCGCGACCACGCAAACGAGTTTGAAAGAGGGCCGGCAGCGCCTCGTCTCGCCGGGGCATGACGAAGCGGGGGCGGAACTGGCGAAGATTTTTCTGGAGCGCCTGCGCGCGCAGGGGGCGATTGTGGAACGGGTCGTTCCGCTAGTGCGCAACCATCTGTTTTACCACGGCAGCGTCACCGACCGCGCGGTGCGGCGTCTGGCCAAGCGATTGGAGCCGGAAAGCGTCGAAGGCCTTTGCCTGGTGATGACCGCCGACAGCATGGGGCGTCCGCCGCTTCCGGCCCTTGAGCCGGAGAGCGTCCAAACCCTCCTGGCGCGGGCGCGGGACTTGAACGTGCGGGCCAAGCCGCCGGAACCGATTCTGATGGGGCGTCATTTGATCGAGGCCGGTTTGCGGCCGGGGAAGGACTTTGCCGGCATCCTCGGCCAGGCTTACGACGCGCAGTTGGAAGGGGCGTTTGGCGACCTGCCCGGGGCGTTTGCCTGGCTGGCCGGCAGCGCGGCCTTTGCGTTTTCGGAGGATGTCAAGACTAGATTGCGCGCGCGCGCGGAGGGCGCGGCTTGACAGGCTCAACCCGCCGGCGCGGGTTCCCCCGGCCTGCCCAGGACGCGGTACGAATCGGTCCAGGGATCGAAACGGCAGATGCCCTGGTACTCGCAGTGGTCGCAGGCCCGCTCGCGGCCTTTCTGAAAGGGGTTCGGCTGGAGGGCGCCGCCGTAAATCTCCCGGCCCATGCGGATTAACTCCGCCTCGACGTGGTCCAGCAGCTTCCGAAAATCCGCGGACGACATCACGTCGGCGCTGCGGGCGTCGGGGTGGCCGTCGGCCTTGAGCTTGAAATTGAATTGCGCGGATTCCTTTGCTTGACTGCTGTCGAGCCAGGGCAGCGCCGCGCCGTCGAATCGGCCGCTGTGCTGGTAACGGCGGCGCTGGAATTCCTCGCGCGTTTCCAGGACCTCGGTGCGGGTCTCGCCCCGTTCGGTCTGGCCGCGCAAATTGACGTAGAACACCCCCGCCGGAACCAGCCGGCCGACGCCGAACGCGGCCTTCGGGTCCGCCAAATGACGAAGCACGCCCAGGTAGGCGGTCAGTTGCAGTTGCAGGCCGTGCGCCATCAGGATTTTGTCCAGCCTGCGCGCGCTGGATTTGTAATCGATCACGACCGTCAGCGCCTCATCGGCGGAGAGGCGGCGGCACAGATCGACGCGGTCGATGATCCCGCGCAGGACCAGGCGGCGGCCCGCTCCCAGATCCAGTTCCCACGCGGGGAGCGGGTCGTCCGCGCGCCCGAAGCCCAGTTCGACTTGACATGGATCGAACTGGTAATGGTCCATCCAACTCACGGTGGCGGCGACGAAGTCTTGCAGCGAATCGGCCACGGCGCGGGCGGCGAAGCGGGTTTGCGCGCGCGCCGCGAGCAACCCTTCCCGGAATTGCGGGGTCAGGCCGGCGACGGCTTCGCCGACGCGGCGGCGGGCCTCGTCGGGGGAGAGGTCGCGCCAGTTCTTTTGTTCCGCCCGCAGCCCCCGGTGAAAGAGGGCGAGCGCTTCGTGCTGGAAGCTGCCCCGTTCGCGCACGTCCAGTTCAAATCGCTGCCGTTCCTCGGCGCGCAGGCCGGAGCGGACAAAGAATTTGAAGGAACAGGCGGCGAAATCTTCCAGGCGGCTGACGGAAGTGCGCAGGGCCGGCCCGTAAAGCTGCCCGGCCAGGTCCGGCGCAAGGCCCTCCCGTTCGCCGGCAGCGGGCAGCAAGGCCATTTGTTCCCGCAGCGAGGCGAAGGCCGGCCGTTCCAGCAAGGCGCGCAAGACCGGAGTCCGATTGTTGACATGGGTGACCTGTCCGGCCAGTTCGCAGGGGTGTTCGGCCTGGGTCCAGTCCGGTCCGGCGAATCTTTCCTCGGTCAATTTTGGAAACAGCCTCCGCAGATGGGAAAAGAACGGGGAGGGATTCAGCGGCTGGCCGCCATCGTCCCGCTCCGCGCACGTCACCACCAGCCGCTGCCGCGACCGCGTGCAGGCGATATAACCGAAGAAACGCTCGCGGCTGAGAAACTCGCGGCGGCTGGGACCCAGAAAAATCTCCCACTGCCCGAGTTCTTCGCGGTCCGCGTCGCCAAGCAAATGGCCGGCGGAGGGCGCGGCGGGAAAAACCGATTCGTTGACGCCCAGCAGCAAAACCAGCTTCAGATCGGGATTGCGCGAGCGGTCGATGGTTCCGACCAGGACCTGGTCGAGCGCGGGCGGGATGACCCCGATGCTCAAGCCGGTCAAGCCCGCCTCCAAGATCGGCAGCCAGTCGCGCAACCGCATGGATTCGCCGGCAAAGGCCAGGGCGACATCGTCGAGCCAGGCGTTCAATTGCTGCCAAACGGTGGCGTGGACGGCGTTGCCCTCGAACGGGCCGGCGCTCCAGTTTTCCAGCGTGTTTTCCACGGCCAGATCGCGCCAGAGTTGGCGAAGGGCTTGCGCCAGTTGCGGGCCGTTGGGGCGGAACGAAAGGCTCCCGCACAGGAAATTCCGGAATTTTGCGAACGGCGGCAGCCATTTTTGGCGGGACCGCTCGGCCCAGTCCGAGGCGTCGCTGTCCGGCGGCAGAGGCGCGAACCAGGCCTCGCCCGCCCAACCGCGGGCCAGCGCTTCATTCTCGAGCCGGTCGATCGCTTCCTCATCCGGCGCGACCAGGCCCGTCTTGAGGGCGCCGAACCAATCGTCATGCCGCCAGCCGAAAACGGCCGCGCCCAAGGCGCTGCGCGTCAACTCGGCCAGCGGGTGTTGCCCGACCAGTTCGCGGCGGTCGAGGAAGAAGGGAATTTCGTAGCGCGAAAAGACGCGGCGCAAATGATCGTGATACCCCTCCATGCCGCGGAGCAGCACCGCCGCATCGCGCAGGCGGCCGCCGGCGCGGGCAAACTGCAAAATCTCCCGCGCCGCCAGAACGGCTTCCGCCGCCGGATCGGCGCAGACGGCCAGGCGCAACGAATCGTTCAACTTGACACCTGGGCCGTCCGGGAAGGCGGCGGCCGGCTCCCAGTGTTCTTCCAGGTGCCGCAGGACGGGGTTTTCGGTGAAGCGCCCGGCCGCCCTGTGGCGGGCCAGGACCTCGACGGTCAAGCAGGCGCCGGGCAGCGCGGAAAAGCGGGTCCGGCATTGCTGAAAGGTTTTGCCGATGCCCGTCCAAATGGAGAGCCAGGAGCCTTTCGCGCCGGAGGGCGCGCCTTCCAGGCAAAAAGCCAGCGTCATTTTTTGGCAGCGCAGCGCCAGGGCGGCGAGCAAATCCAATTCCTGGGGCGTCATCTCGGCGAAACCATCCAGCCACAGCGCGGAGATGGAAAGTGTTTGGGCGGAGGGCCGTTCGAGGGCGCCGGCCGCAAGGTCCAGCAGAGAATCGGCGTCCTGTAAATGATGTTGACGCAGCCAATCCAAGTAGTCTTCGAGCAGGCGGGAAAGGTCCTGGAGTTTGCGCCGGAGCGATTCGCTCACGCCCGGCTGGGCGGCGAGGGCGCGCAGACCTTCCGGCGCCAGGCGGCGCCGTTGCAACTCGCGCAACTGGAGGCTGAGTTGTCGCGCAAAGCCCGCCAGGCCCGCGCTGGCATGGAAAATTTGCAATTCCTTCCGGCGCCGCGCCAGCAACGCGCGCAACACCATCGTTCGCCCGTCCTCGGACAGCAGCGGCGGCGGGGGCTGGCGCAATTGTTCGAGGACATAATCGGCCAGGCGCTCGAAGGAAAGAATCTGCAAGCGGGTGTAACCGGGCAGCGACGGATCGGCCAGGAGTTGCCGTTCCAACTGGAATGTGGCTTGCTTGGGCGCCAGCAGCACGAGCGGCGGGCCGGACGGTTCCGCCAGCAAGGCCTGGCGAATCTCCGCCAGGCAGAGGAAGGTCTTTCCCGTTCCCGCCGGACCGAGCAAAAAGCGCGCTTGCACCCCATCGTTGTCGCCCAAAACGGCGGCGGCGGAAAGATTTTTTGCGGGCCTACTTGACGCGGAAGACGACATATTCGTCGGGGGGAGCGGCCCCGAAAACGAAGGGGGCCGGCCCCCAGCCGTCCGAATAATAGCCGGCGCCGGCGGGAACGCTCATCAGGGTCATCCAGGGCGGGGGCAGGACGCGATAATCGGCCCAGGGTTGGACGCGATCGGCGGGGAGGGCGAAGATGAAGCTATTGTTGACCGGAACGACGATCATCTCGTTGGGGACCAGGCGGGGGCTGGCCCGATCCAGGGGTTTGGCCCCCAGTTGGTCCATGTAGTACTGAAACCCCCAGTGGCCCTCATAATCGATCTCGCTGGCGCGCCCGGCCAGGGCCTGTTGCACGGACAGGGCCGCGGCGCGCGCCGCATTTGCCGCCGCCCAATCCGCCCGCGCCGCCATCAATCCGGCGCCCAGCGAGAGAAGCAGCGGCCACCACAAATAATCGATGGCCCCGGGCCGGGATTCGAGGCGGCGTATCAACAATAAAGAGGCCGCCGGGGCCAGAGGCAGGAAATTCCGGCCCGACACCGTCCAGTTCACCGCGGAGGCGAAGAGGAATGTTCCGGCAGTCCAGAGCAGGAGCAGGACCGACGCCGGCGTTCGATGCTCAAGCGCATCCGCCACCGCCAGGGCAAGCACGGCTGCCCCGCCGACGGCCAGCGCCGCGAACTGGACGACGAAGGGCCATTTGACATGGCCGGCCTCGATCATCGAAAAGACACCCAGCGTCTTGAGGCCGACGACGAGCCCTATCATCGCCACGGTGAGCGCCAGGCCCGCGGCCAACCCCTTCCTGCCCCAGGCCGCCGGCAGAGCCGGGAGGGAGAAAAAGAGGCATCCGCCCGTAAACGCCAGCGCGGTGAGCGTTTTGGAAGCCAGACCGGCGGCCACGCGTCCGTGGACGGCATAGGAGGCCGCGTTCAGCAACAATCCCCTGCCGTAGAGCTTGAAGGTCAGCCATTGGTAGCACGCCAGAACCGCGACAGGGAATAAAAGATAAAACAGCCACCAGCCGGCGCGGCGTTCTCGCATGGCCGAGTACAGCAGCAACAAGGGGAGCAGGCAGACGCCGAAGTATTTGGTCAGACAGCAGGCCGCGATCAACAGGGCCGCGAGCCACAGCTTGATCGGACTTTTCCCCTCGAGGCCGTCGATCCACAAAAGGACCGACCACACCCACAGCGCCAGCATCGGGGTGTCGCACATGAGACTGGTGCCGGAGAGGAGAAAGACCGGCGTGGCCAGCGTCAGCAACGCAGCCGCGAAAGGATGCGCGCAAAAACGGCGCGCCAGAAAGAACGTTCCCAGCACCGCGGCCAGGGCCGGGAAGAGACCTCCGCAATGCAGGGCCGGCTCGCTCCAACCCAGGAGCCGTCCGACCGCCGCCAGATAGTAGGCGGACAGCGGCGGGTTTTGGGTGACAGCGGACATCGGCATGGGGCGCGCCTCCCAGGAAACACGGAACCCGTAGAAATCCAACGGGTCGGACTGAATATGACGGGCAGTCCAGAGAAACAGCGGATCGTCCATGTGAACCGCCTTTCCCAGGAAAGGAAGCAGGCAGGCGAGCGTGACCGCCGTGAGGAGCACAACGGAGACGGCCCATTCCGGTTCTTTCCATCTGATCCGCTGGACCGGGTCGGTGCTCATGGGCCGTCACGCTAGAGAAATCCCGGCCCGTTGTCCACCCCGGCTTCACGGGGGCGCCTTCAGCCGCGGGGCCAGCCAGCGATGGACGAACGCAAGGGAAATCAGCGGCGCCACTCTGTTGCGGACTTGGCGTCCCGGTTCCGCTATGATGGCCAGTGCCATGCGCATATTAGTCGTTGAAGACGACAACAAGATAGCGTCCTTTGTGGTCAAAGGACTCAAGCAGGCCGGCTTCGCGGTGGACCGCTGCGCCGACGGCGAGGAGGCCCTTGTCCTGGCCGAAACCACCACTTATGACGCCGCGGTGGTCGATGTCATGCTGCCCAAACTGGATGGGTTGAGCTTCATCCAGCGATTGCGCAGCCGGAAAATCCAGGTGCCCGTCATCATCCTCAGCGCCAAGGCCTCGGTGGATGACCGGGTCCGCGGCCTGCAAGCCGGGGGGGACGATTACTTGACCAAACCGTTTGCCTTTTCCGAATTGACCGCCCGGTTGCAGGCCCTCATCCGCCGCGCCACGCATACGGCCGAACCCACCCGCCTGATCGTCGGCGACCTGACCCTGGACCTGCTGACGCGCGAGGTCGCGCGCGCCGGCCAAAAAGTCGAGTTGCAGAGCCGCGAATTCGCCCTGCTGGAATACTTGATGCGCAACGCCGGGCGGACGGTGACCAAAACCATGATTCTCGAACACATCTTCGATTACAGCTTCGATCCCCAAACCAATGTCGTTGATGTGCTGGTGCATCGGCTGCGGGCGAAAATGGACCCGGACAAGACGCGCCTGCACACCCTCCGCGGAGTAGGATATGTTCTTCGAGCCTCGTAAAATGCTGCGCAGTTTCGCCTTCCGCTTGAGCCTTTGGTACGCGTTGATCTTCGCGCTCAGCGCCGGCGTGCTGCTGGCGCTGGTCTATTATCTGGTCGCCGGCGCCCTGCAACGCAAGGAGCAAGAAGTCATCCTGGCGCGGCTCAAGGAGTACGCGGCCGTGTACATCGCCGGCGGGGACGGGGCGTTGAAACGGATCGCCATCGAGGAAAACAATCCGTCGGACGAACGGTCCTTTTACGTGAATCTGATCACCAAGCGGCTGTCCAACCCGATATTGGTCCCCGAGGGATGGCTGGGATTCAAGATCTTGCCGGGACATCTGGAGGTGCAGCAATTTGAAATCAACCGCGTGCCCAAAAACGCGGAAAAGGATTTTGCGTTCGCCCGCGCCGACATGCCCGACGGCTCCCATTTGATCGTCGGACGGAGCACGAACAACCGCGATTTGCTCTGGCAACCGGCGCGGGAAACCTTCCTGCCCACCGTGGTCATCATCGCGCTGCTGGGGGTGGTGTTCGGCTGGTTCTTTGCCCATCGCGCCCTGCTGCCGGTGCGGCAAATTGTCACCACCGCCCGTGGCATCATTTCCACCGGCAATCTCGACGCCCGCGTGCCGGCGCGGCCGTCCAGCGACGAGTTGGACGAAATGGTGCGCCTGTTCAACGCCATGCTGGACAAGAACCAGGCGCTCATCCGCGCCATGCGGGAGTCGATGGACAACGTGGCGCATGATTTGCGCACGCCGTTGACGCGCCTGCGGGGTTCGGCCGAACTGGCGTTGCGGCCCAGCGCCGATCCGGCCGCCCTGCGCGAGGCCCTGGCGGATTGCGTGGAGGAATCCGAGCGGGTCTTGAGCATGATCAAGACGCTGATGGACATCGCCGAAGCGGAGGCGGGAACGATGCGCCTGGAACGGCGCACGGTCGATCTCTGCCAGCTCATCCGCGAAGTGGCCGAGCTTTACGAATACGTCGCGGAGGAGAAGAAAATCACCGTGACGACCGACCTGCCGCCGAGTTGCGAAGCGTCCGTCGATGCGACGCGGATGCGGCAGGCTTTTGGAAATATACTGGACAACGCTCTCAAGTACACGCCTGAAGGCGGCGCCGTGACCATCGCCGCGCGGCGCGACGCCCGCCAGGCCGTGGTCCGCTTCCGCGACACCGGCGCTGGCATTCCCGAGGCCGAACAGAGCCGGATTTGGGAGCGACTCTATCGCGGGGACAAAAGCCGTTCGCAGCGCGGCTTGGGCCTTGGGTTGAGCGTGGTCAAGGCGGTGGTGCAAGCGCACGGCGGGAGCGCGTCGGTCACCAGCGCCGCCGGCCAAGGCTCGGAATTCAGCGTGACGCTGCCGGCGGCGTGAATGAGGATTCACGCGTGGCTGGCTTCATACATGACCTTGCCTTCGCTGAGGATGCCGCGGGTGAAGCTGCCCGGCTTCCGTTGCTCAGACGGACGCCAGACCAGCAGGTCCATCGGAAACGGCGCTTCCACCCGGCCCCGAATCTCTACTACCTTGTCGGTGGTCGAGCCGCGAAATGGCATGACCACGATCAAATCCACGTCCGAGTCGGGCGTGGCGGTGCCGGTGGCGTAGGAACCAAAAAGAATAATCTTCAATGGCTGAAACTCGCGGGCGACAGCACGGCAGTACGCTTGTATCTGCGCAGCGCGGACTGGCCGGGTGCCGTTCCACAGTGGACCCGGCACATCAGGATGCCAAAACTGCCCCACCGAGTGCTGACCCGGGTGCTGCCAGGCTCCACCCGACTCCCGTCGTCCGATCTTTTCGTTGCGTCGCATGACCGTTCAACCAGTAGCAGATGAAGTCGCCGTGCGAAAGAGGAAAACCAGTTCCATTCAGTCCAATCCCAAAATCCTGCGGCCGTCGGCGGTGATCATCGACTGATGCCACGGCGGGTCCCACACGAGGTCCACCACGGCTTCTTCCACGCCGGGCAGGTAGAGGAGCTTTTGCCGGGCCTCCGACGCGATGACCGTCCCCATGCCGCAACCGGGGGCCGTGAGCGTCATCTTGACAAGCACCTTGCTGTTCCCGCCCGGCAGCGGTTCGAGATGCAAATCATAGACCAGGCCCAGATCGACAATGTTGACGGGGATTTCCGGGTCGAAACAGGTCTTGAGCGTGTCCCAAACTTGCTTCTCATCCGCCGGGCCGGCGGTGTCCGGCTTTCTGCAAACTTCCTCCATCAGGCTGGTCGATGGCCCGAATCCCAGCGCGTCCGCGTCGCCCGCGCCGATGCGAAAGAGGCCGGCCATCGTGCGGACGGTGTAATTGCCGCCCAGCGTTTGCGTCACCTCCACCAGGGTGCCGGCCGGCAGCGTGACGGCAGCGCCGAGCGGAATTTGCACCGCGGCGCAATCGCGATTCAATTTGACGCCGGCTTGGTCCAGGATCGGTTCGCTCATGGCATGGTCGAAAGCTTGAAGATAATCGTATTGCGATAGACCTGTCCGGGCTTGAGCACGACACTGGGAAAATGGGGTTGATTGGGAGAATCCGGGAAATGCTGGGCCTCGAAGCAAAAGCCGTGGCGGCGCTGAAAGACGCGCCCGCCTGTGCCCTTGATCGTTCCGTCCAGAAAGTTGCCCGTGTAAAACTGGACGCCCGGCTCGGTCGTCAGGACTTCCAAAACCCGGCCGGTCGTTGGCTCGGTCACACGCGCCGCCAGGTCCAGGCGTCCGATGGGGTGATTGAGAACAAAGGTGTGGTCGAAGCCGCCGGCGAGTTTCAATTGCTCGTCGTTGGCATCGATCCGGGACCCAAGGGCGGCGGGTTTGCGGAAATCGAAGGGCGTGCCCTCGACCGGCCGGAGTTGACCCGTCGGGATGAGCGCGGCGTCCGCCGGCACGAACCGATCCGCGTCAATATAAATTTGGTGCCCCAAAACGTCACCCTTCCCGGCCAGATTGAAATAGGAATGCTGGGTCAAATTGACGATCGTGTCCTTGTCGGTCGTGGCCGTGAAATCCAGGCACAATTCGTTGCCGGCCGTGAGCGTATAGACGGCGGTGACGCGCAACGCGCCGGGATACCCTTCCTCGCCATCCCGGCTCAGGTAAGTCAGTTCCAAGGCGGGTCCCAGCGCGGCCTGTTTGGGCCGGGCCTGCCAGACGACTTTGTCAAAACCCTTGAGTCCGCCATGCAGGGAGTTGGGGCCGTTATTGATCGCCAGGGAATAGGTCACGCCGTTCAGGGTGAATTTGCCCTTGGCGATGCGGTTGCCGAAGCGCCCGATCAACGCGCCCAAATAGGGGCTGTTGGGCCGATAACCCTCCAGACTGTCGCAGCCGAGCACAACGTCGCCCATCTGGCCGCGACGATCGGGGGCGGTCAATGAAACGACGATCCCGCCATAGTTGGTGATCCGCGCTTCGAGGCCGTTGACGTTGCGCAAGGTGAAAAGCTCAACCGAGGCGCCTTCCAAAGTTTTTCCAAACGGCGCGCTGGTGATGCCGGCAACGGAGGAGGTGGGTGATGCGGTATAAGGCATAAAATCAATGTTTAAATCGGAGGCAGGGAAGGATATTTGAGCCAGGATGTCAACCCATTCTTAAAGTTTTGAGCGATTCAATAGATGGAAAAAAGAATTGTTTCCGGCGGGTTCTTCTCCCAGGCTCGTGGCCATGGCAAAGCAAGTTCTGGGTCGGGATTTGGGCGCGCTGCTGGGGCGCAAGCCCAAGGAGAGCGCGCCGTCCGCGCCGACTGCGCCGGAAGGGGCGCCGGTGGGCGCGGGCGTTCGTTCCTTGATGCAAGGACATCGGGCGCCGGCCTCCGCGGCGGCGCAAAAGGGAACATTTCCGCGCTGGTATCTTTTCGCCGCAGACATCGTGCTGGTTGCCCTGGCGCTGATCACGATTTACAGAAGCCCGCGGCCTGTTTCGTGGAAGACAGAACTTTTCTGCGGCGCAACGGTCCTTCTGGCGGCGGTGCTGGCCGTGATTGCGATATTGACGCGCGAAGGCAAGAACCCGGATTCCCGCGGTTGAGCCGGATTTTTCAAATAATTCCACAGGAATAAATGTCAGGCGCTGGCGCTGGTGTAGCGCCGGATGGAGAAACGCCAGAAAAGCTCCGACACGAAAAAACAAGCGCCCCCCATGCCGAACAATAGAAGCATCGGCCCCGGCGATTCCAGGCGGTTGAGCAACAGTTGCGCCGGCACGTTGGCCACCAGCAGCATCGGAATGGCGAAGGTGAAGAAGGCCCGGAAAAATCCCTGGAACGCCGCGTCCGGCAGCCGGGCGACGTTGAAAAGGCTGTAGTAGCCCCAGACAATTCCCTGCGCCCGCACGGTCCAAAACGCCACGCTGGCCAGGAGGAACATGAGCGAGTAGTGGATGAAGATGCCCGCCGCGGACAGGAGGAGAAAGCCGAGGATTTGCGCCGCCGAAGGCATGGCGTGCAATTGGCGCGCGGCGTAGGCCATCACCGCCAGAGCGGAGGCGGCGTTGACAAATCCGCCCAGGTCCACCTGCCGCAAGGAAATAAGGAAGCGGGTGTTGACCGGCAGCAGCAGCATGAAATCCAGGCGCCCGGTGCGGATCAGATCGGAAAGCTGGGTGCAGTTGGTCAAGAAGAAGGCCTGGAAAATTTGCTGGATGAAATGGCTGGCCCCCACCAGCAGGACGACTTCCCATTTGGTCCAGGTGGCAATGTGATCGGTGTGCAGATAGATCACGCCGATGAAGCAAAGTTGGAGCGCGAACCACAACACCTCGACCACGATCCAGAGCAGGAAATTGCTCTTGAAACTCATTTCCCGGACGACGGAGTTGCGCCAGAGGGCGTGATAAATGACGGCGTAGCGCCGCAGCCGCGCCGTGAAGTTGGAAGATTCAGGCATCGGGTTCATCCTCCAACGGCGGAATACTTGCGAATGCCGCGGTTCCACACCGCCCGCGCCAGCAGGTAAAAGAGCAGCGTCCAGCCCGCCTCCATGCCCAGCCCCTGCCAGAGAGCGGCGCCTTTGACCTGTCCCAGATAGACGCTGACGGGAAAAAAGAGCAGGTACGGAAAGGGCGTGCAGTTGAGCGCCTGTTCGACGGCGGGAGGCAGGATGTTGAGCGGAAAGAGATGGCCGCCGGCGATATACTCGAAGGCAAACATGATGAAGATGAACGTCGAGACTTCCAACAGCCAAAAGGCCGCCAGCGCCATGGTGTAGGACATGAAAAATTGCAGCAAACCGGTCAGGAGCGTCGCCAAGAGAAAGCAGCCCAAGGCCGTCCCGTCCGGCGGCGCGACCAGGTATTTGCGCATGAAAAAGACAAAGCATCCGACGGGCACGAGGGAGACGGCGGTAAAAATGATTCTTCCGGAGAAAAAGAGGCAGAGGCGGTAGGCCAAATAATTGATCGGCTTGAGCAGGAACTGGCTGATGTTGCCGTCCTTGATGTCGGCCGCGATTTGCCAGTCGTCCTCGTTGACGGCGGTGAGGGTATCGACAATCGTGACAAGCAAATAATAGGAGGTCATGCCCGCCAGGCTGTAGCCGGCGATCTGGGAGCTTTGACCGCGATAGACCGCGCGCCAGAGGTAAATGGTGGCCAGCAGCGGAATCAGACCGAAGGCCGCGCGCACGAAGAAATTGACCCGGTAAACGAGCGTGTTCTCGAAGCCGATCTTGATGACGTGCCAGTATTTTTGCATGGTGCGCCGCGAGGGCCAACGCCGGCCTCAGGGCGGGGGCGAAGGGGCGGTGAAGGCGGCCAGGGCCGCTTCCAGCCGTTCCAACGGCAGGCCGATGACGTTGCTGAACGAGCCGGAAATCGACGCCACCAGAACGTCGCCCTTCTCCTGAATGCCGTAGGCGCCGGCTTTGTCCAGGGGATTGACCTGGGCGTGGTAGCGCCGGATTTGCGCCAGGGTCAGCGGGCGAAAGGTCACCTCGGTCTGCTCGGAAAAAAGCAATTGGCGATGCGCCCGCAAATGGATCAAACACACTCCCGTCACCACCAGGTGGGTCTTCCCCTGTAGCGTCAAGAGCATTTTCTCGGCTTCCGCCAGGGTGGCGGGTTTACCGAAAAGGGCGTTGCCCAACGCGACCACGGTATCGACGCCCAGGGTGAGGGCGTCGGGAAACTTTTTGGAAACGGCGCGGGCCTTGCGGTAGGCGTTGATTTGGGCGACTTCGCCCGCGCTGAGTTGGCCGCCCGGCACTTCGGGGAGGTCAGGGGGGACGATTTGAAATTCCAGGCCGAGTTGCCGCAACAATTCGGCGCGGCGCGGCGAGGCTGACGCCAGGATAAGGATCGGAGTGTTCATGGCCAACATTCCCTCTCGGATTCGGTTCGCCGAATCGTCCGGGAAAACTACGGCACTGGCAGGGCCGTTGCAACTGTTTCCGGGGCCTGAGGGTGATTTGGTTTGATTTAACCGCAGAGAGCGCAAAGACCACAGAGATAAAGGCTTGCAACGGACAGAATCCCAAAGAACCGACAAACCCCCAAAAAAAATGTTAAATGTGTTCCGCGCCGACGAGATTCTTCTGCCAAAAACAGGAATTCTCAAGCTCCGCGATTTGTAAGCTGCTTTTGTTGTGTGGGTTGGAAGCGAATCAGTGAGTGGCTGTCCGAAGTGAGAAGGATGAAGGATGAAGGAAGAAGTGAGTGGGCGGCGCGGGCGGTTACGGTTTGGGGTTGGCGGATTTCAGATCACCGTCATGCTGCCGGAAGAGGATTGAACGGCGTTGTTCAGCCGTTTCCATTTTTTTCCATTGCACACACTGGCAGACTGCTTAAAACTTCTTGCCATGAGCACAACCGACATAACCCAAACCAATCCGGCGGGATTAAGAATTCCTTTTTGCATCAATTGACATGGACCAAACAGATCAAAACAAAGCTGCCTCGTCAAACGCCTTGGATACGCGTGTCCAGCAGTCCCTGCGGACTTGCTATGAATCGCTCTTGAAACGCGGTGAACTGTTGACGAAGGAACGTCTTTCCGAATGTTACGCGCTTTTCCGGGAGCGTTTCGGCCCGGATCGTCTCAAAGGTCTGGACGGCGAGGTGCTGTTGAACACCATGCACGCACACGGCAGCCAAGACAGCCTTGTGTATTGGCTGGAATTTAAGAGCGACGCCGAATTTCCTACCCGCCAGTTCGGCAGTATCTCTGGCGGCAGTGCGCTCAAATTCGGACTTTATAAAAGCAAGGATTCCGGCGAATGGATGGCTGGCCATCCGTCCAACCAAATCACGTTGCCGATAGCCGAGGCCATCGCCATCGCGCGGAAACACCGCGACCAGTTGGTCACCGCCGTGGCCGTGATTCAGGATTTACCCGCCGGAGCCGACGATCAGGCATACCTGGCCTTGCAGAATAAACTGGACGAGGTTGCACCGGATGTTTGCCGTTTGGCTTGGGGCCACAAATATGTAAGCCTACTTTTCCCGGACAAGCTGGACGATTTTCACGCCGAATATTTCCAGCGGCATAATCTCATTAAATTGCTTCAACTGCCGCCCTCTCAGCCCGGCCTGTATGTCTCCGCAGGCCGATTTGTCAGCTTTGCCAATCAAATGGGTTGGCCCATGAATCACTTGACCGCAGCGCTCAATGAGCGAAACGGCACGCCAACCAAATACTGGCGCATCGGCACCAAGTTGGGCGAAGGAAATAACGCACAAGATATTTGGCCAGCCATGAGAGCAGGCGGCTATGCAGCCGTTGGTTGGGCAGACTTGGGGGATTTATCCGCTGTGCTCGCTGGCGACAATGTGAAGGAAACAATCGCGGAAATGCTGATTAAGGGATACCAGTATGATGCAAATGTCGCTTCGCGCAAAGCCGGTGAAATTAGGAACTTTGCCAAGGACATGGAGGATAATGATGTAGTGCTCGCGGCGGACGGCGAAAGGATTCTCGGCATCGGTCTGGTTAAAGGCCCATACCGTTATGAGAAGACACAGCCGGAAGACGCACCGCATCGTCGCCAAGTTGAGTGGCATACGACCCCGGAATGGAGGCTGCCGGTCACGGAAGGGTTGAGAACCACGGTCTGGAAATTGCGTAAGGATGACCGGAACTTTGTCGCCGTGGAGCGCCAGTTTTTGGAACCGTCGTTGCCAGAGTCGCCCGCGCCCGCCGCACCAAAGCCGGTTCAACCAAAAACAATTAGCAAAATTGTCCGCTTGGAAGGCGTCATCCCTAGCAAATTGCAGGCGATCTTGGAACGCAAAGGCCAAGCCATTCTCTACGGCCCCCCAGGCACCGGCAAAACATATTGGGGTAAACAGACCGCCCTTGACTTGGCAGCCATCGGGGCTTTTGGGTGTCTGTATTCAGACCTCACTCTCCAACAGAAGGTGACTGTCAATGGTGACGGCTCAAATCCTGGCTTGTTACGCTGTTGCACGTTTCATCCGGCATTCGGCTATGAGGACTTTATTGAGGGCTACCGCCCGCAAAAGGGCACAGGCGGCCAGTTGATCTTTGAAAAGCGCGACGGTATTTTCAAAAAGCTCTGCCATGATGCCGCTGCTTCGGATGAAAAATTTGTTTTGCTCATTGATGAAATCAACCGTGGTGACATCCCACGCATCTTTGGTGAATTGCTGACGCTACTCGAAAAAAATAAACGCGGACAGGAAGTGATTTTGCCTTTGTCTGGCGACAAGTTTTCCGTCCCTGCAAACGTCTTGGTTATCGGCACAATGAACACGGCCGATCGTTCAATCGCCTTGCTCGATACCGCCTTGCGCCGTCGGTTTGGATTTGTCGAGTTAATGCCAAATTCGTCCACGCTGGTCGGTGCGATTGCAGGTGAAACGATTCCGCTCGGCCAATGGCTCGAAGCGTTGAATTCGCGTATCCGCGAACACATCGGCAAAGACGCCCGCAATTTACAAATCGGCCATGCCTACCTGATGGATGACAACGGGAAGCCAGTCACAGATTTTGCCAAGTTTTCCCGCATCATCGCCGAGGACATCATCCCGCTGCTGGAGGAATATTGTTACGAGGATTACGGCGCGCTCACGGAAATCTTGGGCGGGGCCATGATTGATGGTGAACGACAGCGCGTGCGTGAGGAATTATTTCTGCCCGCCCGCCGTCAGGATTTGATTCAGGCTTTGCTGGCACCCACGCCAGAATTGTCAACGACGATTGAGGCCGTTGCCCAATTAACCCCAACACCGGAACCAGAGGACGAACCTGAAGAACCGGCTAAATGACCACACAGGTCGTAAATTTGACTGAATGGGAGAGACGAGAACCAAGCAAGGGTAGCCCGCTTGTGGGGCCGGTATTGGCCAACCATCCGGCCGCTCAACGCCTAGCCGAGACGCTTACCCGCGATCGCCGCATTGAAATTCTTGAACTTGCGCGTGGATTGGAATTGAGGGCGTCATCTTTCGTCGGACGTTTCGCCTTGGGCGAATTGCTCATTACGATTAAGCCCAAGATTTCCGGCGTGCCGCTAATGAATTTGCTTCGCTACGCATACCGGCTACGTCATTTGCAGTTGTTCGCCGAAGTTGGCTATGCGACCTCACAGGCCAGTTTCGAGGATTTATTGATTCATCAGTTGGCTGCGGAATCGTCCGAATTGCTTTCCCGTGGCCTTCATCGTGATTATCTTCGCACCGAATCCATGCTCGCCAGCCTGCGCGGGCGGATTGATTTCGGTGGTTATATTCAGGTAGCCGCAAATGGTGGCGTCCCTTTGCCCTGTGTTCATTATCCCCGCAGCGAAGACACCTGCCTGAATCAGGTTTTGCACGGCGGCTTGGAACTAGCCGCCCGGATGACGCTGGACAGTGAATTAGGCGGGCGCGTACGGCGCTTGGCCAAAAGCTTCGCCGGACGGATCACGCCGAAAAAATTAGATGCCGCCGCTTTTGCCGAAGCTTGGTATTCACTCGACCGCCGCACCAGCGCCTACCGGCCAGCGTTGACGTTAATTCAAATGCTTCTTAATACCCACGGCGCGGCCTTGACCGACACCACTTCGCCGACTCCCGCCGCTGGATTCCTGTTTGACATGAATCGTTTTTTTCAGGCACTCCTTTCCCGCTTTCTTGGCGAAAACCTCATCGGCTACGAAGTTCGGGATGAACGGGTATTGCGCGGGGTTTTCACCTACGACCCGGCCAATAATCCTCGTAATCGTCGCTCGCCGTCACTTCGTCCCGATTTTCTCGTGCTGCGCAATCACAAGGTTGAAGCCGTTCTGGATGCCAAATATCGTGATCTTTGGGATACAAATCTGCCGCCTGAGATGTTATATCAGCTCGCGCTTTACGCTTTGGGCCAAGAGAGCGGTAATCGCAGGGCAACCATCATTTATCCGACATTGGAAGCCGCAGCCCGTCAGCAGACCATTTTCGTCAAAGACCCACTCCGTGGCGCTTCGACGGCGCAAATCATATTGCGCCCGGTGAACCTGCTGATACTTGACCAGCTTTTGCGTGATAAAAGCGTTCAAGCCCAGCGCAGTCGCACTGAGTTTGCCCGGTGCCTGGCATTTGGACCATCACCATAATTCGAGCGGGGCCTCAGAACTTTGAACCTTGAACTGGCCAAGGCAAGTCCCTACGCTACGCGGGAATGAATAAAGGTGTTCGTTGCAAGCTCTTCGTGATGATGGTGCTGGAGTTTGTCATTTGGGGGGCGTGGCTGCCGCTGATTTTCAGCTATCTCCCCAGCCTGGGCTTTTCCGCGTGGCAAACGGCCGCCATCCTCAACGCCTTTCCGGTCGCGGCGCTGGTGGCGATGTTTTTCAGCAATCAGTTCGCCGACCGGAATTTCGCGGCGGAGAAATTTCTGGCCTTCAGCCAGTTGGCCGGCGGGCTGGCGATGATGGGGCTGGCGTTCACGCGCGATTTCTGGACGTTCTTCGCGCTGATGCTGGCGCATTGTCTGTTGTATGTGCCGACGCTCTCCATCGTCAATTCCATCGCCTTCACCCATTTGAAGGATTCGAGGGATTTCGGATTGATCCGCATGGGGGGAACGATCGGGTGGGTGCTGGCCGCCTGGCCCCTGACGTTAATCAAGATGGACGTCAGCGACATTCGCTGGACTTACGTCATCGCCGGGATTGCCTCGCTGGTGCTGGCGGCGTTCAGTCTGGCCTTGCCGCACACGCCGCCGAAAAAGGCGGCGGCCGCGGAGGACAAATTCGCGTGGGTCGAGGCGGTGCGGTTGCTGGGCCAGCCGTTCGTGCTGGTGCTGTGGATCGTCGCTTTTGTGGATGCCTTCGTTTTGAACGCGTATTTCAACTGGGCGAGCATGTTTTTGGGCAGTCCGCAAGTGGGGATCGCGACCAAATGGATCATGCCGATCATGAGCATCGGGCAGGTGGCGGAAATACTGACGATGGCGATCCTGGCGATGACGCTCAAACGGCTGGGCTGGCGGCTGACGATGATGCTGGGAATTCTGGGACACGTCGTGCGCTTCGGGGTGTTCGCGTTTTTCCCGCAGGCGACCGCGCTCATCATTGTAGTCTTTGCGTTGCACGGCATCTGTTACGCCTTTTTCTTCGCGGCGGTCTATATATTCGTCGATGAGTATTTTCCCAAGGACGTGCGGGCCAGCGCGCAGGGCCTGTTCAACGTGATGATCCTGGGCTTGGGAGTCATCGCCGCCAACACGCTCTGTCCCTGGCTGAAGGACCGTTACACCGCCAACGGCGCGAGCGATTTTCGGAGTTTGTTCGTGATCGCCGGCGGCGTGGCGCTGGCCGCGACGATTACGCTGGCCTTGTTTTTCCATCCGCCCGGGCGCGGCGCCGCCGCGGAACAAAGCGGTGGAACATGAAAGAATTCGACTCGTTACGCGGCCAACTCGACACGTATTTGCGCAAGCAACCGGTGTTGGGGAAGGGCGTCTATATCGCGCGGGGGGCGGTGGTGGTTGGGGACGTGACGCTGGGCGAGGGCGCCAGCGTGTGGTACAACGCGGTGTTGCGGGGCGACATCAACCGCATCGTGGTGGGCGCGGGGACAAATATACAGGACAACGCCGTGGTGCATCTGGCCGACGAGTTTCCGTGCCTGTTGGGCAACTATGTGACGGTCGGGCATGCGGCGATCGTTCACGCCTGCACGATTGGGGACGAATGCCTCATCGGGATGGGAGCGGTGGTGCTGGACGGGGCGGAGATAGGGCGGCAATGTTTGATTGGCGCGAGAGCGTTGATCACGCAGGAGACGAAAATCCCGGAAGGTTCGCTGGTCCTGGGCGCGCCGGCGAAAGTGGCGCGCGCCCTGACGTCGAAGGAGCGGGCCGGATTGAAGTACTGGGCGAGAAAATACGCCGCCAACGCCGCCTACTGCCTGGAACACAAGATCAACGTCGGCGGCCCGCTGCGGAGTTAGTTTCCCCTACGCCAGGGTGATCTTGTCTTCTTTTCTGAGGGTGACGATGGCCTTTTTCCAGCGGGGGGGCGCGGCTCCGAGAACGTTGCCAGGCAAGCGGGCGAGAGAAAGTTCAAAGGATTTGTCGCTGGCATTTGTCGTAAGGGTGAAATAGCAAAGCATGGTGGAACCGGATGAAGAGCGGGATTGGATACGCAAAAGTCAGCAAGGCGACCTCGAGGCATTTGAGGCACTCGTCAGGCGCCATCAGCGGATGATTCATTCACTGACATATCGGATGACCGGATCGCTGCCCGACGCGGAGGACTTGGCGCAGGACACGTTCCTCCAGGCCTTCCGGCAATTGAGCGGGTACCGGGCTGAAGCGCGGTTTTCCACATGGGTCTATCGCATCGCGGTGAATCTGTGTTTGAATTGGAAGCAACGCCGGAACCGGCAGGAACGCCTGCAGGCTGATTGGAGCCAGAATCAGGCAGCGTCGCGCCGTTCCGACAGCCCGGCGCTCGAGCAGGTTCAAGAGGCCTTGCTGAAATTGCCGCCCAAGCAAAGGGCGGCGGTGATCCTGACGGCCTACGACGGGTTGAACCACGCGGAAGCGGCGCGGATTCTGGGATGTTCGGAAAGCACTGTCTCGTGGCGCGTGTTCGCCGCCCGCGCGCACTTGAAGAAGCTCCTGGCCAATGCTCAAAGCGGGAATTTGCACCATGAAGAATAACGAACTGGATCGCCTGCTGCAATCGATTCGGGAGCCCGAACGCGCGCCGGAGTATTGGAATGAGTTTCCGAAGAAAGTAGTGGCGCATTTGCACTGGCGGGTTGGAGGGCCGTCTGGCGCGGATCCGAGGCCGGCGCCGGGAATAAGAAGGCTGGCGGGTTGGACACTAGGACTGGCCACAAGCGGTGTCATCGTCGCGCTGGCGGTGGTGTTATGGCGGGAGCATGAAAGCCGGCCGGAGGCGTCGCAAATGCTCCGCATGGGAAAATACTACCAGGAGATCGAGGCGCTGTTTCCCAACCAGCTTGAGACGATCGTTTTTGACCCGCAGGGGACGCATCTGGTTCTGGCGCCGGAGGCGGATGTGCCGGCTTCGCCGCCGCTTTACGTGCGCATTTGCGACGGCAAAAACTGTTCCTCGTTCGTGACATTCAGCGGTCAGGAGATTCAACTGGCGGGGCAAAAGATGACCGTGCTGTCAGACGCGCATGGCGGCATTATTCTGACGGGTGATCGGTTTCTCTGGTCGAGCGCGGAGCGGATTGATGGGGGCAGCCACTGGCAAATCGAAGCGCGGAATCTAAGCTCGATTCCGCTCTGAGCAGATGAAAAGGGCTTTCTTAATTCTGGCCATTTTAATTTTTGCGCCGCCGCTGCCGGCTCAAACCAACGAGCGGGTCCGGCTGGCGTTGATTGCCGATTCGGACGAGGCTTCCGCCGCCCTGGATGTTTTGACGGTCGAACTTTCGGGCGATAAAAAAGTGGAGTTGCTGGAGCGAAACGAGATCCAAAAGGTTTATCGTGAGCAGGGCTTGTCGGCGCTGAACCAGGATTATTTGAAACTGGGCCGAATCCTCGGCGCGGACGGATTGCTGGTCGTCCATCTGTCCAAAGAGGGAGATTCCGCGCTGTTGAGCCTGCGGTTGGTGGCGGTGAAACCGGGGATCGCGCTGGATCAACATGAATATCCGTGGCCCTTGGATGATCCGGGGCAGTGGAGCAGTCTGGTCGCCGCGCAATTCCGGTCCTGGTTTCCCAAATTGGCCGTCTTGCCCCAGGACGCCGTGCCGATTTCGATTTTAAATCTCCGCTCGGCGCTGGCGTCCGCCGGTTCCGAGGCGCTGGAGCGGGAATTGACCTCATTGCTCTACAATCGGCTGGTGAAAGAAAGGGACATTTTTGTGCTCGAACGGCGCCGAATGGAACTGCTGACGGAGGAAAAGGAACTGAACAATGCCACGGAGAGTTCCTTTTGGAACGGGAGTTTTCTGATAGAAGGTGTGATTGACAAGCAGGGGTTCAACCCGAACAAGCTCAGCCTCGACATCCAGCTCACGCCGCGGAACACAAAGGAAATTGTTTCCCTGGCCGTGACCGGTCCGCGCACCAATTTGCCGGCGGTGATAAACGATCTGGCGCTGCGGATTCTGGCCGCGGTCAAATTGGAGGGCGCCCCCACGAAGTGGGATCCCCAAGCTGAGGCTGAGCGATATTATGCCGAGGCAAAGTGGATGTTCAAATGGCATCTGTTCCAGGAGGCCAAGGCGGCGTCTGAGGCGGCCTGGGCATTGGGCCAAAAATCGCGGGAAGTGGCGGACCTAAGGATCAGGGCCTATGAGGGATCCGCCGGCGATCCGGGAATGTGCGTCATTCAGAACGAAATCCATCACGTCGTCTTTGGCGAGCAGTTCAAAGCGCGCCATCATGATCCCAGCCAGATAGCCGCTTTTGCCAAGGCGCCCGCGCCGGATCGGTTTGCAGACATGGTGGGCGCCCTGGAACTTTACGCCGAGGCCTTTCGGTTGTTTGTTGCTCCCGGGCAAAAACCGGATGCCGCCTGGCTGAACTTGGGAGTGCAACTGGTCGATCGCGCGTCGCAGTGGTTGCGGTATCATTATTTTACGGTCGAGGCCCGTTCGGGCCAGGAAGGCAGGATTGAGGAAGCAAAACGATTGTGCCGCGAAATAGCCGGGACGCTGGCCGGCAACCCGGACCTTGCCGCGGCAGACACCAATCACGCGATTTTGACAATCCAGGCCGAACATTCGGCGTTTTGGATGGAGACGCCGGAGGAGGGTTTGGAGATTTATCGCAAACTGGTGGAGGCAGGTCAATGGCCGCTGGTCCGCCGCCGCTTTTTTAACGCGGAATCGTTTCACCTCAGCCTGCAAGGGCACCAATACGGAATTACCCGCCGCGGAATTTCAGACGGGATGCAAGAGTATTACAATGGGCCGCCGGGGCACCTGGCCAATTTAGCCAATCCGTGCCTGGCCGGGTGGAAGTGGGAAGACCGAAAACGCGGGCCGGCCGTCTGGAGCGGCTTTATTGACGAACTGTGTCGTTCCTCCAAGCCATTGACCCTGCTTGAAGGCCGGATATTGCAATGTTCTTACTCGTGGTCGGAAGAGGATTTTGAAAACAATTTGAGGCAGCTTCTCTCTTTGGTGCAGGAGCAAGAGGAGGCCCTGGTTGCCGCCGGCCTGGCGGAAACACTCTTGAATGATTTACGCACCCTCGTTGAGGGCCGAAAGGACAGCCTCACGGACGCGCGCCGCGCCCGGATCAAGGACGAGGTCTGGGCGGACTTTGAACGACAATTCAAGGAATTCCTCAAACAAAAGGAGCGCGCGTTAAGGGATCTGAAGGACCAGCAAAAGCGTCTGACTATGCAGGACGAAAGGAAGAATTACCTTGAGACCCAGACTAATTTTGACTTTATGTCCTTCGCAAAGATTTTGCACCAAGCTGACTATACCCCTGGGGAAGCAAACGAACTGCTGCCATTGCTGACCAATTACGCAATGCGCATAAGCAGCAATAACGCTGCCACAACCGCGACCCAATTGGAGCGTAGGCGGAAGGAAGTGAACCAAAAGCAAGCTAAGTTTTGGATTGGCACATTGGAAAATAAATTAACCGCGGTCATTTCGGGTCTGCCGCCCCGAACCAACGCGGCGCCGTTGCTGGCGACCGCCAAAACGCCTTCTCCTGCGGCCGCGGTTGCGAAGCCAGGTGAAGCCCCGGCGCCGCCGGGGGCGAAATCTCCCTTGGCAACGGCAGCCGTAAAGCCGCTCAGTGTCAGCCGCTTTTGGCAAATCCCAATTCCGGATGATCTTTCAACGCCCGACACGGCCAATGGGGGTATCCCTTCTCCGTTCCAAGGCCGGGCTTCTCTGCGTCAAATTGCCTGGGCTTGCTACCGTGATGGAAAATTGTGGACGGAGGTCCGATACGATCAACTTGGGATTGCGGGACGGGCTGATTTTTTTGGCATCGACTTAACGACATTCGCGGCTGAGAAAATTTCATTTGAAGACCAAAGGTTTTCCCTGCCCAACCTGATCTCCGGTGATCGCGCGGGAGCGTTTGAAGTGCATCGGGGGTATCTTTATCTTTCGCTCCAAGACTCTGTGAGCAGGTGTTCATTGAAAGATGGTTCCTGGAATCAATTTCCAGTGCCCGCAACGGGCAAAATCGGGGTGGCGCGTTTGGGTGACCGGCTGTTCTTCACCACGGAAAACAGCATTCTCGAATATAACCCGGACGGATCATTCAGGGTGCTCGCCAGCAGCCGTCGCCAGCCCGCCGCGAGCTTGCTGGACACGGTGGAGGATTACGGATCACCCCATCTTTTTCTCACTGCCGACCGCACGCTGCATGTTTGCGTCGGCAATGACGTCTATGCCTTCTCGTCCGCCACGAACGATTGGATACATATTGCCACGGTGCCAAACATGAAGACTTCCTTCTATTTTGCGTGGGATGACGGTTTCCTAGCTTCGGTCGGCTCCTTGGGCGGTCAATGGTGGGGGATGTTGGGCACGCTCTCTTGCCCGGAACCTTTGTTCCGGAAGCCACCGCGTCGCGGACAGGTGATCGCCCCCCGCCTGGGTCCCCAACAGGAAAAGCGTCCGACGCCACGGTGGCCGAGTTCCATGCCAAGCACCGATGTTTGCTCCGAAGGCGACCAAATATGGTTTTTGGTGGATCCCAGCGAATCCAAGTTCGGCGCCTATGCCAAAGGTCAAATGCAACCCGCGCAACAAGAGACAGACCAGGGCTTGTCGCTGGTTGGATTCAAAGTCGGCGAAGAAAAACCCATCAAGGTACCACTGCTGTTGGCCAAGGATGGATTCACGACCGTGAGGGGGCAGCCCAACCGGCCGGTCGGTCCGCGGTGGAATCAGTGGATTCTTCAGTGGACACCCCAAGGGTTGATGGCCACCCATAACGGTGTTCCTGGATTCTGGCTCATTCCCAAAGCTGAATTGGATCAAGCCGTTGAATCCAATTACGCTCAACGTCGTCTGGAACAGGACGCGTTAAAGGCCCAGCATGAAAAATGGCGCCAGGAACTGCTCGCCGCTTACGACCGGAATCACAACGGGGTCTTCGAGCCGGAGGAAAAGGAAGCCATGCTGGACGACCCGCATTTTCTGGAATTGTCGCTTCCAGACATCGACGCCAACCACAATGGACTGTTGGACGCGGAGGAACTGCGCTTTTTCGACGCCAACACAAACGGCGTGCTCGAACCCCAAGAGCAGGCAGCCATTGAGCAAACCTTGTCTTTGTTTGCCGACAAACTCATGGCCACGCTTGACCCGGACGAGGAGGGCAAGATTGACCCAGCCGACCTTCCAGCAGAACTATACATTCCAAGTCCTTTCCCGCAAAGGATCGGACCAAGGTTAATAAATCCGCTGGGTGAATACCGTGATGGTAGAATCGGCCATGATGAAGTGGTCGACCTCATGCAATCTTACCTGATCGGCAGCACGCGCGTTCGAGGCAACCCTGCTATTCCCCGCCGGCCGCCGTTTGAAAGGCCACGACAGGCTATGGATGTCAAGTCGTTGTTCAAAGAGCGGGTGGAGACGTATTGGCGATCCTCCAAGCCGCTCAACAGCAGCCAGGCTGCGCCGGCCAAGCCTTGAGAGACCATGAATCCGAAACCTCACCTGCGAATCAACGTCCGCCACGTTCTCCTGATTCTGCTCCTTTTCATGGTTTCCGCCGGGCGCGCTCAACCAACCATTGCGACCAAGAATTCTTCCGCGGCAAACCCGCTTGCTCTTTCGTCAAATGTCGCCTCTGCCCGGTGGACGAGCATGTCCTCACCCGAACTTCTCCGGGCGGCTGAAGCTGGAGAGGCCCAGGCTCAATACTTCTATTGGTCCCGCCAAGAGAAGGAGGCGAATGAGGAAGAGGGGCGTTTATACGACGAAATCTTTGCCCTGGAGCATCGATTGAAAGGGGACGAACAACAGTGGGCAGAAGCCAGGTGGGGGGCCGGCGCGCGAGTTGAACTGGGCAAAGTGCCCCAATACGGGGATAGCGGCGCCCAAATCTCTCTTGACAGGCAGAAGGTGGATCAAGTGATTCAACGTGCGGTCAAAGCGTTTGAATGGCTGGAAAGATCGGCAAACCAGGGACTCCCCTTGGCCGAATATGACGCCGCCATCCGCTATCTTGGAGAGAGCGGCTGGATGATCATTAAGATGGACGAGTCGAAAGGCCTCAGTTTCTTGCAGCGGGCGGCTGATCACGGATGGGCAGCCGCGCAGTATAAACTGGGTGAGGCCTGCCTCGTCGGTGAGTTTTTGCCCCGGGACATCCCGAAAGCAATCGCATACCTGCAAAAGGCAGCCGACCAGGGCGGGCCCCGCTCACAATATACCCTTGCGCAATTATACGCCAACGGCGAGGGCGTTCCGCGCAGCGATGCCGACTCGCCCGTGGCGTTGCTCCGCAAGTCAGCCGGAAGCGGCAATCATCTTGCCTTGCATGCGCTGGCTGATCGTTACCGCACGGGCCTGGGGGTGCCGGTTGACTATGTCCGATCCATTCGCCTTTACCAGGCCGCGCTCGAAGCCGAAGCGAAGATAAGCTCGTATCCGCAAGGGCGCGACGCGGACATATTCCAATTCCTTGACGGCAATCTCGATCCCAGGCCCGGTTTCAACGGGGACTTTATAAACTTCGCCAAGGTCTTGAGCATTTACCTCAAAGCGACCGAGCGAGAGGACGCCGCGGCCATGAGCCAACTGGGCGATTGGTATGTCGCCGGACGATTTGTGCCCAAAGATTTGGTTCAAGCCTGCCGCTGGTACAATCGGGCCGCGGTTCGTGGCGCTCCAGATGCCGTCGAAAAGCGGGACCGCATGAAAGCCAGGCTGAGTTCCGATCAAATCAGACAGGCGTTGAGATCTTCCGATGAGCCGGAATAGGATTTGTTCCCATTCACCGGATTTTCGACCATGATTTTTATCAAAGGATTTGCCGGCCGGAACTGTCCTAATAGTAAGAAATGAGATCGCTCAAGGCATCCATGCTGCTGGCGGCGGCCTGCTCCTGGCCGGGCCTGGCTGGCGCGCAGTTGGAAATGGTCACCAACGCCGAACCGCAGCGGCTTTTTGCCGGCCCCGGAAAACCGGTCGCCGTGGTTTTTCACAATCCGGGCCAACAAGCCTTTGAGGGCGAAGTTCGCGCGCGAGTTTTGGAAACCGGTTCGACGACGGCGGTTCGATGGAGCGACACGGCGTGGAAAAGGCTGCAAGTGCTGCCGCAGCAAACGGTGCTGGAATCCGCGCGCCTTGATTTTCCGGCGGTGAGGGCGGAGACGACGTTTCTCATTCAGTGGCTGGAAGACACAAACCGGGTCATTGGGCTGACCCAAGTATGGGTCTATCCGTCCAATCTGCTGGCGGAGTTAAAACCCCTGGCGGGCGCGGAGCCTGTGGGCATTTTTGATCCACAAAACCAAATCAAGCCGCTGCTGAAAAACCTGCAATTGCCCTTCACGGATTTGGAGATTTCCGATTTGGAAACCTTTCCGGGCAAACTTGCCCTCATCGGCCCGTTCCAATCGAGGGCGCAGATGCGCGAAGGTTTGGCGGAGCAAATCCAGACGCTCGCCAAGAAAGGCGCGGCCGTGGTCTGGCTTCAGCCGCCGCCCGAGCGGCATGACGCCATCGTGCCATCGTTCTATGCCGTGCCGGAAGGCAAAGGCGCGGTGGTGATTGTCGGGGCGGATTTGGTATCGGGCCTGTCTGAAAACCCGCAAGCCCAACTTCATCTGGTTCAGTGTTCCCGGTTGGCGCTGAATCCAAAACCGTTCTGTCTGCCCAACCTGACGCGCTGACCTTAAATCAAAAACAGATTATGAAAACACGAATTCCATTGTTGCTGGCTCTGTTGTTGTCCGCGTGTGCCACTGCCCATGCGGCCGGGACCGGGGTTCTTACCGTTGCCGTCTTCGACTTCGAATCCAAGGATGAGGCTGTGCATGACCTGGGGCCGAAAGTCGCCACCCTGGTCAACGCCACTCTGTCGGCCGAATCGAACCTGGTCACCGTTGAACGGGTGGACTTGGAAAAGGCCCTCAGCGAACAGGAACTTGGGCTGTCGGGCACCGTGTCGCCCGAGACGGCCGCCAAAGTGGGAAGCTTGACCGGGGCCAAAGTGCTGGTCACCGGCCGGGTGTTCAGAACGGACAATGAATTGATCGTGGTGGCTAAAATAATCGGCACGGAAACCAGCCGTGTGTATGGCGAAATCGTCAAAGGAGCCGTGCAGGGGTCCCTCGCCGATTTAGCCGCGAGTTTGGCGAAGAAGATTGCCGCGGACGTGGCCGAGAAAGGCGACACGCTGGTGGCAAAGGTCGAGACGCACGAGGAGCGGGTGGAAAAAATCAAAAAGGCGCTGGATGGCAAAAAGCTGCCGGCTGTTTCGGTGAAAATTGCGGAGCAACATTTCGGGCAGCATGTCATTGACCCGGCGGCGCAAACCGAGATGTCGCTCATGTTGCAGCAATGTGGATTCACGGTGGTGGACGACAAATCGCCGCAGAAGGCGGAGGTCGAAATCACCGGCGAGGCGCTGAGCGAGTTCGGCCTGCGCAAAGGCAACCTGCAATGCTGCCGCGCGCGCATCGAAATCAAAGTTCATGAGGTCTCCTCCGGCCAGGTTATTTCCGTGGATCGTCAGACCAGTGTGGCGGTGGATCTAAGCGAGCATATCGCGGCTAAAACCGCGCTGCAAAATGGCGCGGAGGCATTAGCGGGGCGGTTGTTTCCCAAATTGGGCAAATGAATCAACCGCCGCGGTCTTGTCCGCCACCCCGTCATGCGGCGTAACCGCCGAATGCCGGCCGGAATGTCCGCAAAGCCCAGGTCAAACGGACGCCTTACGCCAGCGTGATCTTGTCTTCTTTTCTGAGGGTGACGATGGCCTTTTTCCAGTGGGGGGCGCGGCCTTCGAAAGGGGTGCGGCTGCGGCGGGCTTTGCCGCGGACGTTGAGGGTGTTGACCCTGAGCACTTTGACTTTGAACAGTTCCTGCACGGCCTGGCGGATTTCCCCCTTGTTGGCGCGGCGGTCGGCCACGACGGTGTACTGATTGTACTTCTCAGACTGGCGTGTGCCCTTTTCGGTCACGCGCATGGTCTTGATGATTTCGTAAGAGTTCATTTTATTCCTTGGCCAGCCGGCGCTCAACGTGCTCGAAAGCGCCGCGGGTGAAAATCAGTTTGTCGCGCCGCAAGACCTGGTAGGTGTTGAGGGCCTCGCCGGTCGTGACCTCGATGTCGCGGATGTTGCGCGAGGCGAGGCGCAGGTTCTGGTCGGCACCGGTGGAGACGAACAGGGCGCTGCCTTGAATTTGCAGGGCGTCCAAAATGGCGAGAAATTCCTTGGTCTTCGGGGTGGCGAGCTTGATGTCGTCAAGGATAAGAACATCCCCGGCCTGCAGGCGCGCGCTCAACGCCTTGCGCAAGGCCAGTTGCCGGGTGCCACGGCTGACCTTGTTGGAAAAATCGCGGGGCCTGGGGCCGAAGACAACGCCGCCGCCGCGCCAGAGGGGAGATTGAAAGGAACCGGCGCGCGCGCGGCCCGTGCCTTTTTGGCGCCACGGCTTTTTGTTGGTGCCGGCGACTTCGCCGACGTTCTTGGTGGAGGCGGTGCCCATGCGCTGGGCGGCGTTGTGGGCGACCACGGTTTGGTGGACGGCTTCGCTGCCCTTGCCGTTTTCGATCACGGGGAATTTGACTTCGAATTCGCCCTGATCCTTGCCCTGGATGTCTTTGACCGTAAGCTTCATAAACTATTTGTTCTGGGCGGCCGGTTTGGCAGGAGCGGCGGCAGCCGGTTTGGCAGGAGCGGCAGCCGGCTTGGCGGCTTTCGGGGCCTTGGGGGCCGGAGCTTCCGGGGCGGCGGCGGCCTGGAGGGCCAGGCGGCGCTTGGCCCGCTCGGAGCCTTTGGGCAGTTTCTTGGCTTCGCGGATGACGACGTAATCGTTGTTCGCTCCGGGAATGGCGCCCTTGATCAGCAATAAATTGTCGGCTTCGCGCACCTGGATGACCTGGAGGTTTTGGGCGGTGCGGCGGACCTGGCCCATGTGGCCGGGCATTTTCATGCCGCGCATGACGGTGCCGGGAAACAAGCGCTGGCCGATGGCGCCGGAACGCCGCCGCCAGCCTTTGGCGCCGTGCGAGGCGTCGCCGCCGCGGAAATTGTGCCGCTTCATCACCCCTTCGAAGCCGCGGCCTTTGGTGATGCCGATGGCATCCACAAAATCGCCCTGGGCGAAGATGCCGGGGCCGACGATGTCGCCGGGTTTGACTTGGAGGGTGAAATCGCGAAATTCGCGGACGCGCTTGACGGCGGCGGCGCCAAATTTCTTGAAATGGCCCAGCAACGGCTTGGTGACGCGATGTTCCTTTTGGTCGTCAAAGCCCAGTTGGACGGCGTTGTAGCCGTCGGATTGGACGGTTTTGGTCTGGATGACGCGGTTAGGCCCGGCCAGGACAACGGTGACCGGGACGAGGACGCCATGAGCGTCATAGACGCTGGTCTGGCCGAGTTTTTTTCCTAAAAGTCCGAGCATGGGAAGGGGGGGTTAAATCTTAATGGTGATGTCCACGCCGGCCGGGAGGTTCAATTTCTTGAGTTCGTCCACCGTCTTGGCCGTCGGCTCGATGATGTCGAGCAAACGTTTGTGGGTGCGTTGCTCGAAGGTTTCCTGCGACTTCTTGTCCGAGTGCGGGGAGCGCAGGACGGTGAAACGCTCGATGCGGGTGGGCAAAGGGATGGGGCCGGCGACTCGCGCCCCGGTGCGTTTGACGGTTTCGACGATGTCGTGCGCGGACTGGTCGATGACCCGATGGTCATAGGCCTTCAATCGGATGCGGATGCGTTGTCCAGCCATAAAAAGAACAAATTAAAGAACAATTTTATAAAGAACAGTTTTAAACTTAACTCCTGGCGGCCGGCTTTTTGCCCGCCTGTTCCAGGATGACGCTCAGAATACTGGACGGAACCTGCTCGAACGTCAAGGGCTCCATCGAGTAAGCCGCGCGGCCCTTGGAGAGCGAGCGGATCGCCGTCGCATAACCGAACATCTCGGCCAGCGGAGCGTGCGCGTTGAGTATGGTCTGTCCGTTCTTGGCGTCAATGCCAATTATTTTGCCGCGGCGGCGGTTGATGTCGCCCAGCAGATCGCCCTGGTATTCGTCGGGGGTGGTGACCTCGACCTTCATGATCGGTTCGAGCAGGATCGGGCCGGCTTTCTTGAAGGCGTCTTTGAGGGCAAAAATGCCCGCCATTTTGAAGGCCAATTCGTTGGAATCGACTTCGTGGAACGACCCATCGATGATCTCCACCGTGATGTCGATGACCTGGTAACCGGCATAAACGCCGCTCTTGCAGGCTTCTTCGATGCCGTCGATGACGGCGGGGATGTACTCCTTGGGAATGGCGCCGCCGACGATCTTGTTGAGGATTTCGACTCCCTTGCCGCGGGCGGCGCGGGCGATTTTGACGCAGGCATGGCCGTATTGGCCGCGGCCGCCGGATTGGCGGATGTACTTGCCCTCGCCCTCCGCGGCGCCGGTGATGGTTTCGCGGTAGGCGATTTGCGGCGCGCCGGTGCTGGCATCGACTTTGAATTCGCGCTTGAGGCGGTCCACGATGATTTCCAGGTGCAATTCACCCATGCCGGCGATGATAAGCTGGCCGGTTTCCTCGTTGTGAAAGCAGCGGAAGGTGGGGTCTTCCTCGGCCAACCGTTGCAACCCTTCGCCCAGCTTCTCGCGGTCGGCTTTGGTTTTTGGCTCGACGGCCATGCTGATGACCGGCTCCGGAAAGGTGGGTGGTTCGAGCATAACGTCGTAATCCTCGTCGCACAAAGTGTCCCCGGTCGTGATGTTGCGCAGACCTACCAGCGCGGCGATGTCGCCGGCATTGACGCGATCGACGTCCTTGCGTTCGCTGCCCTGAATGATCATCAGCCGGGCGACGCGCTCGCGGCGGCGGGTGCGGGGATTGTAAATGATGTCGCCCTTCTTAAGCTGGCCGGAATAGACGCGGAAAAAGACGAGCTTGCCCGCATAGACATCGGTCCAAAGTTTGAAGGCGAGGGAGCAGAATTTGCCGTGGTCATCGGCTTCGACCACGACGGTGTTGTCGGTGCCCGGTTCGATGCCCCTGGCGGATGGGATGTCGAGCGGGCTGGGCAGATAGTCGATGACGGAGTCGATGAGGGGCTGGACGGCCTTCTTTTTGAAAGCGGAGCCGCAGAGGACGGGGATAAACTCGTTCTTGCAGGTGAGGCGGCGAATGGCGGCTTTGAGGACCAGCGGTTCGATGGGTTTGTCTTCGATGACCAATTCGGCGATTTCGTCATCCTTGTTGGAGACGGCATCGATCAACTCGGAGAGGGCCATCTGGGCTTTCTCGCGGGATTCCTCCGGTATGTCGATGATGGCGTAGCTGACGCCCTCTTTGACGACTTCGCCCTTGCCCCAGGTGATCGCCTTCTGATTGATGATGTCGATGACGCCTTGAAAGTTCTCTTCGGCGCCGATGGGCAGGAAAATGGGGTAGGCGTAGGCGTTGAGCTTCTTGCGCATGTCGTTGAGCGCATGCTCGAAGTTGGCGCCGGTGCGGTCCATTTTGTTGATGAAGGCGATGCGGGGCACCTTGTATTTGGTCGCCTGGCGCCAGACGGTTTCGGACTGGGGTTGGACGCCGGCCACGCCGCAAAAGACAGCCACGGCGCCGTCGAGCACGCGCATGGAGCGCTCGACTTCCGCGGTGAAATCGACGTGTCCGGGAGTGTCGATGATGTTGACGCGGTGGCCGATGCCGGCAAAGAGCTTGGCCATGCCCTCTTCCTTCCTGGGCACCCAGTAGCAGGTGACGGCGGCGGAGGTGATGGTGATGCCGCGTTCGCGTTCCTGCTCCATCCAGTCGGTGACGGTGTTGCCGTCATCGACATCGCCGATCTTGTGGATGAGGCCGGTATAAAAGAGGATGCGCTCGGTGGTGGTGGTCTTGCCGGCGTCGATGTGCGCGGCAATGCCAATGTTCCGAGTCCGCTCCATCGTGTAGGGACGAGAGGGCGAGTTCACTTCTTTTCTTTCCAAATTCTTTTCCAAAATTGCTTCAGTCATACAATAAAAATGCCCCGAAGGACTTTCGAGCCGGGGCGTTCAGGCTGTAAAATGATTACCAACGAAAATGCGCGAAGGCCTTGTTGGCCTGTGCCATCTTATGCACCTCATCACGTTTGCGGATTGCGTTGCCCTGGCCCTGGTAAGCATCCAGGATTTCGCCGGCCAGCGCCTCTTTCATGGCCGTCCCCTTGCGAGCGTCGGCCAGATCGACCAGCCAGCGCATGGCCAGGGACAACTGGCGGTCGCCGGGGACTTCGACCGGCACTTGGTAAGTGGCGCCGCCGACCCGGCGGGGCTTGACCTCCAGGCGCGGTTTGGCGTTATCGACCGCGCGCTGGAGAATCTCCAGCGGGTTGGAGTTCGGATTCTTGGCCGCAATCTGATCGAAGGCGCCATAAACAATCCGCTGCGCGGTGGTCTTCTTGCCTCTGCACATGACCGTGTTGACCAGGCGCGACACCAGCGTGCTGTGGTATTTGCTGTCTTCCAACAGCGGTCTCTTAACTGCTCGACGACGTCGGGACATAAATCAGTTATTGCGTCACTTCTGCCGGTTTAGGGGCAGCTTTTGCCTCTTTCGGGCGTTTCACACCGTATTTCGAGCGGCTGACCCGCCGCTTTTCCACTCCCGCAGCATCCAGCGTGCCACGGACGATGTGGTAACGAACGCCGGGCAAATCCTTGACGCGTCCGCCGCGCACCAGGACAATGGAGTGTTCCTGCAAATTGTGGCCTTCATCGGGGATATAGGCGATCACCTCGAACCCGTTGGTGAGACGGACTTTGGCGACTTTGCGCATGGCCGAATTGGGCTTCTTGGGGGTGCGCGTCATCACTTGGATGCAGACCCCGCGGCGAAAAGGCGAGTTCTGCAAGGCCGGAGCTTTGGACTTGCTGCGCAATTTATTTCGTCCTTTTCGGACGAGTTGATTAATCGTCGGCATTTGAGCGTAAACGTCTTGCCCCCGCTTTCCCTACTTGGGAAACGGAGCGCGGAATATAATAGACGGCCATCCCCGTGGCAACAGTTTTTTTGAAAAAACCAACACCACCCTGCAAAATAGGCCAAAACCGGCCTCTTTCAAGGGGCAAAAACCGCTTCCCGGACTCCACCGCCGGGAATCTGGCCCGTAATTACTTGGCGTTAATATACATGCCAATCCGGGAATGAAAAGAGAATTCTTGGATGTCCCGTGATGACGGGACGTGGCGGCAGATTTGATTTGCTGATTTCATCCAATTGAACCACAATCTTCAAGTCATGCGCGCGCCAGCCGAAAAGGAACAAGCCACCGGAGGCGTGCCGCCGGAAGCCATCCGGTTGGCGCGCTCGGCTTTGTCCAAATATCCGGATTGCTTTTGGACGCGGCGGCCCGAGGCGCCGGTGGTGGATCGGAGTGACGTTGAACTGATCGTTCGCCGGCTGCGTGAGAATGGGCAGGCTGCCGCTTGGGAAACCGCCCGCGAGATCGAAGCGTGCCTCTGACATCCTTCCAATCTGAAGTCCTCCGTCGGCTGGCTGGCAACCGCTCTTCGGAGAGCTATGTGGCCGGCGGCATCGCCCTCAACGCGCGCGAGAATATCCGCTGGAGCGCCGATGTGGACGTTTTTCACGACGCGGAGGAAGCGGTGATGCGTTCCAGTGAAAAGGATGTCCAAACTCTGGACCAAGCCGGATACGCCGTGCGGCGGGACATTTGGACGCCAGCCTTTCGCCGGGCGTGGGTGGCGCGCGGCGCGGACGGGGTTAAACTGGAATGGTGCCAGGATTCGGCCTGGCGATTTTTCCCCATTGAGCCGGACGATTTGCTGGGGTGGAGGCTGCACCGGTTCGACGCCTTGACCAACAAGGCTCTCGCCATGGCCGGACGGGCGGAAACGAGGGATTTGGTGGACATCGTGGCCAACGCCGCGGAGTGTCCGGTTTTCGCGCTCATTTGGGCCGCTTGCGCCAAAGACCCAGGCTACAATCCAATTCTGCTTTTTAATCAAATGCAACGCAACTCGCGCATCAACCCCGCGGAATTACGGGAAATGGGTGCGCGTTATGAACCCCAAGCTCTGAAAGTCCGCTGGCTTGCCCTGGCTGAGGCGGCGCAGAGCCAGATCGAGCGCGCAGCAGCGGCAGGGACTGAGCCGGGAGTGGCCTTTCTCAACCCGGACGGTCGTATTGGGTGGTTCGACGTTCCGGGCTGCACCGCGCATAAAGCGGTGTTGGGTGGTTCGCTGCCGCGATTGGTGGGTGTCCACTACGGCGTTTGATCTGCGCCCTTCTGCTGGTCATCCTCCTCATCGTAATCTTAATCCTGTCCCGCCCTCCGGCCTCTCGGCTAAGTTCTTCCCTCAAGCCCTCCGCCAACTCCCAGACCACAATAGAATTCCAGACATGGTTAGACCCTCGTGAACGCCTCGTGACAGGCGTCGCACAGCAACTTAATCCGTCTATCATTCTCCCAATAAGTGTAACCGTCTTTGATGGTGAACCAGCAAACGGAGCAATGCTCGTGGTCCCACATGCCTTCGACCAGATCAAACTCCGATTTGTCATATTGCTCGCCATGATAATCTTTCCACATTCGATGACCGTTCAGCGGCTCTTTGGCAACGAGTGCAGGCCGCGAGGAGAAGGTGCGCTGCTCGAAGTGGCGGTCCCGAATCTGAGCGAATGCCTTGCGATAATATTCGTCGTCGCGAGAGATGGAATAATCGCCGGATTTCATTTATGTCAACAATTAACGGACAAACATCGGTTCGTATATTAAAAAATCAAGCCTTCAACGCGACCGTCCTTTTCCACATCGCCGTTGCGTGATTTCCGCAATGACAAATTGAAAATTCTCGATTCCCAATTTTCAATTCCGCCGCAATCTTTTTGTCGAATACTTCCCTCATGCGGTGAGGCGATTTTTCAGGCCTCTTCATCGCGTTTCTGAGCAACAAGACCCCTCACTTTCTCCTCGACAGATTTCACCTCGCGAATGGCCAGGAAACCGACATCAGTGGAAAACCTGTCACTGTCGCTGTCACGGCGGATGTCTTGCGCGAACACCAAGTCGCCGGAACCGTCCGGATTCTGCTTGCGCCGCAGATCAGTCAGACGTTCCGGCTCGAACGAACGCACGGTGATACTGCCGCGCCAACCAGCGGCCAGGACAATCGCCCGGCGATTGGTCAGAACGTAAACACTGCGTCTGGCTCTGCGACGCATCCAATAGGGACTCGACAGCATCCCCAAGCCGAAGAGAATGAATGGCAACCCAAACAACGGAAACGCATGGAACAGGCCGGAACCGCCTGCTTTGGACATGCCCGACGCGGCGCTCGCAGTCCAGAAAATCGCGAAGGCCGTCCAAGGGATTCCGAACCAAACAGCCGGCATTGCTTTCCGGGCCAAACGTCCCGGCAGCGGCTGTGCTGACCACGTCACACGCTCCCCGCCGGTCAGCTCGGAGTCAATCATTCTTTGCAGCTCACGAGGAATTTGAGCGTCCGGGATCATCATGGCGCAAGCCTTGCGGAAGTCATTCGGCGGAAGCTCTTGCGCTGGCCGCGGAGCGCTGTTGCCGCGCCTGCCTCAGGCGATGTCTCGACTCTCTCAAAAGGCTTCCAGTTCATTGGCCGAACGAATAAAAGCTGGGACGGTTTCTGACCGCAAAGAATGTCGCCGCCAGCACCCAAAATCAAGCCTTCAACGCGATTGTCTTTCTTTCAGTATCTTGATTCCAAATTCGCCGTCTTTGGTCCAGTCGTGGCCGATCAGGCAGACGGGCTGGTAGGCGCGGTTGATCCACTGCAGGAGTTCGCGGCCGAAGCTGTCGGTGTCGCCGAAAAAATTCACGCCAAATTCGCGGGTGTCCACGCCCAGCAACAGGATGTAGTCCGGCCTGGCCTGCTGGAGGGCGCGGGTCATGTTGGCCTGGCCAAAGACGGCCAGTTCGGGCGGATTCCAGCGGAGGTAAGGGGTGGGATTGGCGCGGCGCAGCATGTAATTGAGCATGACGCCGGCCGGCAGGACGGCCATCGTGGAACCGGCGGGGGTGTTGGCTTGCATCCAGGACAGGGCCTGGCCCATGAGCGCGCCGGTGGGCCGGAATTCCGGGCGAAACGTCCACAGCTTGTCCGCGCCCTCTCCCACAGAAACGGTTTTTTGCTGATAAACACCTTTGGAGACGAGGATCAAGTTGGTGAAACCGGTCAGCAGCAGGATGCAGGCAAGGCCGCGCCACCAGTTCGGAGGCACGGCGAATCTTCCCAAAAATTCCGGCACGACGCGCAGCAGGAGAAAGATGGCGGTCAAAAACGCGGGCATGGCGAGGGCAAATCCGTAATGCCAGATGCGCGCGTACAACCCCAGCTTGGCCAGCAAAACCAAGCTGAAGACCGCCCACAGGGTCATGAAAATCGAGGACGGATTCCAGCCGCCGTTCCGCGCGCGCCAGAGGAGCCAGGCCAGCACGATGACGCAGAGCAAGGGAAGGCTGTGGCCGCATTCCACCCAATCAAACAACCACGCCAGCGCCGCCAGCGGCGCGGCCACCAGGATAAAAACCGCGGCATCGCGCCCGCTTTGGCCCCGCCCGCGAAAGAGAAAGACGCTGACGACAACGATGGCGCCGAGGCCGAGCAAATCGCCCAGCATTCGCGCCACGTGAAAGCCGGGCGTGTCCAACCCCAGACACCACCGATAGAGCGGGCTTTCCGCCGCCGATGTGGTCAGCACCGGCACCCAGGCCCAGCAAGTCCATCGCAGGCTTTGTTGAAGATTGGCAAACTGAAGAAAATAGACGACAAAGACCAGCAGCGGGACCGCGCCCGCCAAGGTCATCAGCCCCAATCCTTCCACCGCCGCTTTGGTCTTTCCCGTCGTGCGCCACGCCAGGAAAAGGCCCGCCGCGACGGCCGCCGCCAGCGCGAGGAAGACTTCCGGTTTGGTCAAAAACACCAGGCCGCAACAAAAACCAGCCGCCAGCGCGGCGCTCCTTTTTTGCGCCGCTACCCATTTGGCCAGGAGCGCGACCGCCGCAATCGAGAGGATCAGCCCGTGATAAATTTCCTGGCAGTAGGGCGCGACATAAGTGAAAACCTCGAAGTTGCTGTAATCGCCGAAAGCGAACACCAGCAGGATGGCCAGGCCGGACATCAGGGCGGTCAGTTGATCGGCGGCCTGATAAAAGCACCGGTAAACCAACCCCAGGAGCAGGGCCAGGAGGACCAGGTTGGCCGCGGCCAGTGTCAAGAATGAAACCCCGAAAACCCGGAACAAAAGCGCGTCGAAGCATTGCGAAAACGGGCCGCCGGTCATGTAAGCCAGGTCCCGATACAGCACGGCCCCGGTGGACATCTTCCAGGGAATGTAAAGTTGCAGCCCGAAATCCAGCAGCAGGTCGGGCCATTTGCGCCAGCTCAGCGCGACCAGGCCCGCCAGCACGCATCCGAGGACCGCCGCGGCGAACAGAAAGTCCCGCCGGGCGGAGTGGCCGGCTGGCGTTTGAGGGTCTGCAGCGGGCATTGGCTCCGACATCATGGGCAAGCTACCAGTCTCCCGGCCGCAGACAAGTTCTCAATTCCCATCTTCGGACCCAAATCTCGTATAGCTTCCCCGACGTTGTTCATCGGCTGAGCAAGGGCGCCCCGGTTTGCCCCTCCGCTCAGACGGTGAACAACGTCGTCGCCGCGCGCCGAAGGCAAATGATGCTTCGATTCCCAT